>CAVYNE010000027.1:0-382899 GCA_963769715.1 uncultured Actinomycetes bacterium | reverse complement strand
GAGGATCGGCGAGATCACCCGCGAGCTAACCGGCAGCGAGGAGCCCACGGCCTCGTTCTTCATGGACGTGTACGCGGGGATCGCCCGCGGCTACCAGGCTCGCTCGGGCGCGACAGCCGGGGATTTCGCCGATGTCGCCGCGAAGAACTCCGCGCAGGGGGCGCTGAACCCGAAGGCCCAGTATCAGCGTGCCCTCACCCGGTCCGAGGTGCTGGCCAGCCGGGTGGTGGCGGCTCCGATGACCATGCTGATGTGCTCGCCGATCGCTGATGGCGCCGCGGCCCTTGTCCTGCGGACGGCAGATCGCGTCAGCTCCTCCGACGGCGCGGTCCGGATTCGTGCATGCGCACTTGGTTCCGGGCGGGCAGGCGGGTCCGGGATGCCGCTGGAGCAGCGCACCGCAGCAGCGGCGTACGCGCAGGCCGGGCTCGGACCGGGCGATCTGGACGTCGTCGAGGTGCATGACGCGGCCTCCCCGAACGAGCTGATCATGTACGAGGAACTGGGATTGTGCGGCCCAGGCGAGGGCCCGAAGCTGCTTGCCTCGGGGGCCACCGCGCTGGGCGGGCGGGTCCCGGTGAACCCGGACGGCGGCCTGGTTTCCCGTGGCCACCCGGTCGGCGCGACAGGATGCGCCCAGCTGGTCGAGCTCGTCACGCAGCTGCGCGGGCGGGCAGGCGCCCGGCAGGTACGCCGGGCCCGGATAGGGCTGGCGGAGAACGCGGGCGGCTACCTGCACCCTGACGCCGCGGCATGCGTGGTGACGATCCTGAGCCGCGGCTGAGGCAGCCATGAGGACCGAAGCTGACGGTCCCGTCCGGACCGAGCGCCGCGGTGCCGCCCTGTGGCTGTGGCTGAACCGGCCGAACGCGCTCAACAGCCTCACCCTGCAGATGGTCCGCGGCCTTCACCGGGGCCTGGACCTGGCCGCGGACCCCGGCGTGCGGGTCGTGGTGATCGCGGGCAAGGGCCGGGCCTTCTGCGCCGGCGCCGATCTCAGCCAGGTACTGGGCCGGGTCAGCGGGGACGCGGAGCCCGCTGCGGAGGACGATTTCCTGCAGCAGGTCGGCGCGGCGTTCGACCGGCTGGAAGCCTTCGGCAAGCCCGTGATCGCCGCCGTGCATGGCCTGGCCGTCGCTGGCGGCCTGGAGCTGGTGCTGTGCTGCGATCTCGTCGTAGCCAGCAGGTCAGCGTCCTTCGGTGACGCCCACGCGAACTACGGCCTGCTGCCCGCAGGCGGGGGCTCGATCAGGCTGCCCCGCCGGGTCGGTCCCGCCCGCGCCAAGCACCTGATGTTCACCGGCGTGACCGTGCCCGCCGAGGACCTGGCCGGCACCGATCTGATCACCGCGCTAGTCGGCAGCGGGCAGCTGACCAGCGAGGTGGACAACCTCGTCGCGGCCATCGCCGGCAAGAGCCCGCTCGGGATCGCGGCCATGAAAGCACTCATTGACGACGGCCTCCAGCTCACCCGCGAGGCAGGCCTGCGCATGGAACGGCAGCGAGCCGCCGCGCACACCCATACCCGCGACTTCGGTGAAGGCCTCAGCGCCTTCACCGAAAAGCGCACACCGAAGTTCACCGGACGCTGACAACAGCCCGCGAAAGCGAGACCAGCATGGAGAACCTGCTTCGCCTGGACGGCAAGACCGTCCTGGTCACCGGCGCCGGCCAGGGAGTCGGCCGCCAGGTCGCCCTGCACTGCGCCGGTCACGGCGCGCGCGTCGTCGTCAACGACTTCCACCTGGACCGCGCTCACGCCGTGGCATCTGAGATACGCGCGGCAGGCGGGTCTGCGGTGGCCAGCCGATGTGACGTCACCGACTTCGACGACGTCATGGACATGATCGCCCGCGTCGAGCAGGAGGCGGGCGGGATCGACGTCCTGGTTAACAACGCCGGCAACGCCGGGCCGGTCCAGGACCCGATGAGCCCGGCACCCCCGTTCTGGGAGACCCGCCCCAAGGAATGGGGCCCGTGGATGGGCGCGAATTTCTACGGAGTGCTTAACTGCGCGCGCGCCACCCTGCCCGCCATGGTCGAGCGCTGTTCGGGCCGCGTCATCACCGTGATCTCCGATGCCGGCCGGGTAGGCGAGCCGGGCCTGCCGGTCTACAGCGGCGCGAAGGCCGGCGCGGCGGGTTTCTCCCGGGCCCTGGCCAAAGCCGTCGGCCGGTACAACATCACCGTCAACTGCGTGGCCCTCGCGTCCATCCGGACACCGGGTGTCGCCACCGCCACCGGCAACCCCGACCTGGTGAAATCCATGCTGCGCAGCTACGTCATCCGCCGGCCCGGAGAACCCAGCGACGCCGCGAACCTGATCCTGTTTCTTGCCTCGGACGCGGCGGCGTGGATCACCGGGCAGACCTATCCCGTCAACGGCGGCTACTCCTTCGCCGTCTGAATGCCAAGAGGTGCCGCTAATGAAAGTCGATCTGTATCTCTACCGTCCCGCGCTGGACGAGATGCCCGGCCGCGGCCGCCAGGCCGAGCAGGGCGGCTTCGACGGGCTGTTCGTCGCCGAGTCCACCGGGGACCCGTTCCAGAACCTGGCCGTCGCCAGCCAGCACACCAGCCGGGTGATGCTCGGCACATCCGTGGCCCTCGCATTCCCGCGCAGCCCGGTGCTCACCGCTGTTTCGGCATGGGAACTGCAACGGGCCAGGAACGGACGCCACATCCTCGGCCTCGGGTCCCAAGTACGCCGCCATATAGAGCGACGGTTCTCCGCGCCGTTCACGCCGCCCGCCGCCCGGCTGCGAGAGTACGCCCGGGCCGTCCGCCATATCTGGGGCGCGTTCCAGGGCGTGCACCCCCTCGGCTTCCAACGGCGACTACTACACGCTGGACTACCTGCCCGATGCGATGAACCCGGGACCGCTCGCGGCCGGCCCGCCGCCCATCTACCTCGCCGCCCTGGGCCCTGTCATGTTCCAGGCCGCCGCAGCCGTCGCCGACGGCGCACTGATCCACCCCATTCACACCCAGGAATACCTGCGCACGGTCGCTGAGCCCGCCATCGCCCGAGGCCTGGCCGAATCCAGCCGGTCACGCGAGGAATTCACGCTGTCAGCCACCGTGCTGTGCATCATTGACGAGGACGCCGGCGACGCCGCCCGTGAGGCAGTTCGCCGGCAGTTCGCCTTCTACGCCTCAACACCCGCCTACCGGCCGGTGCTGGAGCTGCACGGCTTGGGATCCCTCGGCGACCGGCTGCGCGGACTCGTCCGCCGCGGTGAGCACGACGCGATGGCCGCGCAGGTGCCCGATGAGATCCTGGACACGTTCTGCGTCGCCGCCCGAACCTGGGACGACGCCATCGACCTCGCCGCCCGCCGCTACCAGGGCATCACCGACCGGGTGATGTTCCAGAGCGCGCCACCGCCGGGCAGCGTGGTTCCGCCCAGCCCGCCGCGCCTATCCAGGACAACAGCCGGTGAGCCACCACGGCCATTCCATCACTAGCGAGGAGGACACCGTGGTTCACCACAGCTCCGCCGAACTGACCTCAGCTGACCTGGTCATCGAGGCACTGGGGCGCTTCCCGGACCGCGAGGCGTTCGTGCTGGGAGACCGGCGCATAACTACGCCGACGCCGCGGCGGCGATCAGCCGCATCGTGACGCTACTCGCCGCCCGCGGGATCAGCCCTGGTCGGGCCGTGGCGGCGCTGAGCCCGAACACGCCCGAGGTATGGCTGGCCCAGGCCGCGGCCTACCTGCTCGGCGGCACCTATACCGGGCTGCATCCCCTGGGCTCGCTCAGCGATCACGCCTACGTCTGCGACGACGCCGGTATCACCGTCCTCATCGTGCACCCGAAGTTCGCGGAGACCGGCGCCCAGCTCACCGCCCGGTGCGCTGGTATCGAGCATCTCCTGACCCTCGGCCCGGCCGAGGCAGGTGAAGACCTGCTGGCGCTCTGTGAGAAGACCCCGGCCCGCAGGCTCGAACGAGGACCAGCAGGCGAGGACGACACCGCCTGGCTGCAGTACACCGGCGGTACGACCGGGAAGCCCAAGGGCGTGATGGTCCCGCACCGCGCGCTCGTCCAGCAGACTCACACCCTGACCGTCTCCTGGGGCCTTCCCGAGAGCCCGCGTTTCCTGCTGTCCTCGCCGATCACGCATGCCGGGTCGCTGCCAGTACTGCCCACCCTGTGCCGCGGCGGCACCGTGGTGCTCCAGCCCGCATTCGATCCGGACGCGTGGCTGGACACGGCGGCACGGGAACGGATCAACTACGCCTTCGTCGTGCCAACCATGCTGTACACCCTGCTCGATCACGGCTCGCCGCACCGGCACGACCTGTCTGCACTGGAAACCATCCTCTACGGCGCCGCACCCATGACCCCGGGCCAGAATCGCCGAAGCCCTGGACGCCTTCGGCCCAGTCCTGATGCAGGGATACGGGCAGACAGAATGCCTCGGCATGTGCACCAGCCTGCGTAAGGACGAGCACGACCCGGTACGGCGGCCCGGCCTGCTCGCCTCCTGCGGCCGGACGGTGGCCGGCGTCCGGGCCGAGATCCTCAGCGAGGACGGGACGCCCGTGCCGCACGGGGAAGTCGGTGAGGTGTGCCTGCGCTCCCGGGTGGTAATGACCGGCTACCGCAACCAGCCCGAGCAGACCGCCGCGGCGCTCGAAGGCGGCTGGCTGCACACCGGCGATCTCGCCGTCCGCGACCAGGACGGCTTCTTCCACCTGGTCGACCGGAAGAAAGACGTCATCGTCTCGGGCGCGTTCAACGTGTACCCGCGCGAGATCGAGGACGTGATCGCCACCTGCGCCGGCGTATCCACCGTCGCGGTCATCGGCATTCCCGACGATAAATGGGGCGAGGCCGTCACCGCACTCATCACCGTGCGCCCAGGCGAACAAGTCAACCTGGACGAGATCGAAAAAACCGTGCGCGACCAAAAAGGACCGCACCAGGCCCCGAAAAAGATCCAGGTCGTGCCCGACCTGCCCAAGACCCCAGCCGGGAAAATCGACAAGAAAGCACTCCGCCGCCAGTACTGGCCCGACCGCCAGCGTCAAATTAACTGACTCCAAGATCTCCGCCAATGCCCGCGGCCTCGCTTCGAAGGCGAAGGCCGGGCCAACCGAGTCGGCGGCTTACTCGGAGACGCTCTGTCGCGGCATGGGCGAGTACTCGCGTCAGGTGCTGGTCGATCCGCCCCTGATCCGCCCCCCGTTTGCAGGCAACGACCAGGGGTCTGTGTGCTGAAATTGCCGCGAGTGTGGCCTGGCTGTCTCGCGACGCGGGCGATCGCTACCGGAGCAGCGCTGGTAGCGAGAGCACGGTCTCGCGGTGGCTGATCTCGATGGCTGCCGGCACGAGGGTCGTGGCGTCGCGATCCGCTCGGAGGTGCCGGTGTTGCGGGCCCAGCGGGGGTGGGCGCCGCCGGAGACCTGGACGCGGAGGCGGTGGCCGGGTGCGAAGCGGTGGGCGGTCGCGCTCATCGGAAACCTTGATCTCGGTCCAGCCGTCCGCGTCGGCTGGCGGCGTAGCGTCCAGCCGCAGCAGCCCGTCGCAGATGTTCCACGACGTGCCCGTAGTGTCCACGTCGCACAGCCGGGCGAAGACGTCGAAGTCCGGACTGCTGCCGCGGACCCGCAGCCGGAGGCTGACCGGGCCGATAACCTCTTGCGGTTCACTGATGACCGGGCCGGTGAAGACGAGGACGTCGTCGCGTGCCTCCAGCTTGGCGTTGTTCTTCGGGCCGAAGCCGTTGCGGTCCATGCGCGGCCCGCCGACCGAGGGCGTCGGATCGTGCGGCTCGTAGCGGAACGATGACGTGCCCTCGCCAGGTGAGTCCGCGAGGGTTCCCCCGGGGTGCAGGTGCCATGACTGCGCGATGGCGTCTGGCGGCGGCCAGTCGGCGAGGTCACGCCACTGTCCGTTGCCGCCGGTCTCGCTGACGTGGACGCGCACGGGGGTCGGGCCGGGAGCGTCCCCGTTCCCGGTCAGGTGCGCGCGCAGCCACGCGAGTGCCTCTCCGGCGATGATCGGCATGTCCTTGCTGAACCCGGAGGTGTGGTTCCACGGGCCGATGACCAGCCGCACCGTGCGGCCGGCCTCACGAAGCCGCCGGTAACTGTCCAGTGTCCCGTCGATGACGACGTCATACCAGCCGCCGAGCAGGTGGACCGGTGGCAGGGAGTTGATGTCCGGATCGGCACGCCGCGGTCCCCAGTACCGATCGCCGGCGGCCGGGTGTGCCAGCCAGTTCTCGAGGTAGCCGACCCGTTTCCGGAAGGCCACCTTGTACCCGGGCACCAGCGGCGCTACCACGCCCCGAGGAACTCGCGGACCGCTTCCCAGATCTCATCGCCCGCGTCCTGACAGGTCTCCTCGGCCCTGCCTAGCCACGCGAGCTCCGTGTGGACGCCGCCCAGCAGACCGACCGTGGAGTCCGGCCCAGCATGTCCAAGGCGCTCGGCCCGCCGCCCACAGGCACCCCAGCCGTGCTCAGCGTCTAATCTGCGCACCCAGGGCGCCCGAGGCACCCCGCGCCCGGCCCGTTCCAGGCGCACGCACCGGACAGCACAAAACACCCGGCTCGGTACAGCTCAACAGACCCCGGTGACGAGCGAGATCACCATCCAGATCGGCGGGTACGCGCGCGCAAGCTACGCCAGCGGCGGTGGCGGTGCGTCACGGGTGCCGCGGATCGCAGGCGACGTGACCGCCGGCTCTGCCCTTGTCAGCTGCGTGCTGGTGAGCTATGCGCCGTGCGCGGAAAGGCGCCGCTTTTGATCTGCTCCGGCGCGGCTAGCCGCCGGGGACTGCCTCATGGGGGTTCAACTCGGTGGCAAGGTCATCTGGGCCGGTTTACTGGGCTGCGGCTGCGGTGCGGGGACTGGTGAGCAGCAGCGGGAGGCTGTCACTGTGCTTCCCTGATGATTAAGCGTCGTGCTGCGGCTGCCGCGGTCCGGCCCTGCGTGCGGCCCGATCCCGGCTCACCACCCTCGTCGTTTCCGCAGGTCACATGCCTGGACCGGTCGGGCAGGCCGGTGCTGCCGCCTCTTTTCGCCTGCGGAATGCCGGCCCGCGCGGCCCTTGTCGTGTTAGCTTGGACTGGTGATAGATCACCGTTTTGGTGATGTACCGCCACGACCGGGGATCAAGTCCCTCGGACACCCATGCAAGTCTCTGACCTGGCCATATTCATTCCAAGCATCAGTCAGATGTGCAACATCGCAGGTCACAGGCATGCGGGTTCAAGTCCCTCCCGGACACTGCCCTACGTACATTCGCTCCGCAGTGGCGTCACTACGGGACCGCTTCGTACCAGATGCCAGACTGCTCTGGCGCGAGCACAGCTCAGACTATTTATGCCGGAGCCGGTTTTCCCGGGCAGGGCCCGCGCGCACGTCGCTGGTCACGCCGAAAAGGTGGTGCGCCAGGATGACGCTGGATGCCTGACCTCGGTGCCGGGCTCTGCGAGGTGCACATCCATGGTGCCGATTGTGATCCGTGTTATCTCCGTAGAGCGTCTGCCGAGCCGGATTTCATTCGGCCGGGTGCTTGCGGAGCCACCAGACCGAGGCGAGGACGGCGAGGGCGGCGATCGCGGCGAGGATGCCGTTGCGGGCGAGCCCGAGCCAGACTAGGTGGCTGTGCGGCTGGTAGGCGATCCATTCGGTGAGATGATGCTGCGTGAGCCAGCGAGCCTGCTGCGGCTGCGGGACGTTTGGCATCTGCGCGTACACGGTCATCAGGTCGAGCTTGGGGCCGCCCGGACGGGCGAACCACGTCTGCGCGACGTAGCTGCCGCTGGGGTCGGGGTTGCCGTAGTTGACCCGCAACGGGATGTCGCCGACCCTGAACAGGAACGTGGACAGCCAGGTCTGGGCGAGCACCAGGCACCCGCCGAAGATCACGGCGAAGGTGATCATGGCTGGCAGCACACGGCGGATCGTCACCCCGAGCAGCAGGGCGAGCGCCATAGCCAGCAGCGCCCAGCTCGCCATGGACAGCGGGGTCATCTCGAATGATTCCCAGCCCCACGGGCTGGTTCCGCCGTCAAGCCGGAACTGCGCCACCTGAAACCACCAGTGCGCGGCCACACCGCAGATGGCGGCGGTTGCCGCGGCGAGCAGGGTGAGCGGCCCGAACGTGCCGAGCAGCCAGCGACGCGGACTGACACTCTGGGTCCAGGTGAACCGGAAGCCGCCGCCCTCGAACTCGCGGGCTACCCACGGCACTCCGGCGAACAGGCCTGCCGCCGCGGCCAGCAGGAATACCGCCAGCACGGTGCCTTCCGTCCGCCAGTAGTTGACGAACTCCGCGAAGATCCCCAGCTGGTACGGCGCGTTCTGGGTCAGGCACCGGCTCGAGGTGGAGTTGTCCCCGTAGGTCAGGCAGTAGGTGAAGTGGTGCGAGCTGATCCAGTGGCGCTGCAGCAGGCTGTCGATGACCAGCAGCGCGGCGGCGAGCAGGAACATGCCGGGGATCCCGAGTACCAAGGTCCGGTGCTTGTACCAGGTGACCCGTGTCATCCTCGGCACGTTGATCGCCTTGGGCATCGCCACGGTCATCGCGCTACCCCCAGCCGGGGCAGCACCCGGGCGGACGGCTCCCGCAGGTAACCGAGCACGAGTTCCTCCATCGTGACCGGCCGGGCCGCCCAGCCGGGCGGCGCCACGTCGGTCCTGGCCAGCACCCGGGCCTGCCGCCCGGCCTGCTGCGCGGTAATGACGGGCACCTGGTCAGCCAGCCAGCCGGCGGCGGCGGCCGGGCCGGTCAGCGCCAGATGCGATTCGAGCAGGCTGTCGACCGTCGCGGCGACCTGCACCTGTCCCCGGGACAGCACCACCAGGTACGTCGCGACGCGTTCAAGTTCCGTGATGACGTGCGAGGAGAACACGACGGACAGGCCGTCCTCGGCCACGCAGGTCATCAGCCAGCCCAGCACCTCCTGCCGGGCCAGCGGGTCCAGGCTGGCCAGCGGCTCATCCAGCAACAGCAGCCGGGGGCGGCGGGCCAGGGCGAGGGTGAGCGCGAGCTGGGCTTGCTGGCCGCCAGAGAGCTTGCCGACCTTGCCGGACGTCATCAGGTTCAACGAGGACAACCGTTGTACGGCGAGATCGGTGTCCCACTGGTCGTTGAGTTCCCGTGCGGCGGCGAGCTGGTCGCGGACCCGCAGGTGGCGGTAGAGCGGCACCGTCTGGTCGATGGCGGACACCGCGTCGCGGGCCTGCTGGCTGCCAGGTGTAAAGCCAAGTACGGTGGCCGTGCCCGCCGTCGGGGTCACTACACCAGCCAGGATGCGCAGCAGGGTGGTCTTGCCTGCGCCATTGTGTCCCACCAGGGCAGCCACGTGGCCGGCCGGAACGGTGAGACGGCAGTCTCGCAGGGCCCAGGTCTGCCGGTAACGCTTGCCGAGGCCGTCCGTCTCGATGACGTTCATGCCGCCCCGCCTTCCCGGCGCGCTTCGGCGCGGCCGGGAAGGCGGGACGCGGCGCCCCCGCCGCTAAAATCCCGTAGCGCCACCGTGAACAGCGCCTTCATGCCAAGCTCGTCCACTCCGGCCTCGGCCGCCTCGGCCAGCCACGTGGTGAGCTTCTTCTGCAGCGCGGCCATCTGCTTGAGGCCGACGACGGCTGGTGCCTGCGTGATGAACGTGCCGACGCCGGGGCGGCCGGCCGCGATGCCGCGCAACTCCAGCTCGCGGTATGCCTTCATCACCGTGTCCGGGTTCACCGCCAGCGAGCGGGTCACGTCCTTGATCCTCGGCAACTGGTCACCCGCACGCAGGAAGCCGAGCCGCAGCGCATAGTCGACCTGGTGCACCAACTGCAGGTAGGTCGGCACCCCCAGCCCCCGGTCCAGGTAGAACGCGATCGGCGACACCTCGTCATCGAAGTTGTCTGGTTTATCGGTAACCATGGTTAAACCATACGGTGGCGCTTAGCAGGGGTCAAGGGCCGGGCCGGCCGTTGGCCTCACGCCTACCGCGGACAGGATGAACTTGAAGCCACCTACCAAGAGCACATACTCGCTGTACTCGCGGCCGCCTGCTGGGTCACCCACTCCCCCGCGGGGTGGGCGGTGATCCCGGCAAGGTGCACGCGCCGCGTGCCGTGCTCATAAAGAACAGCACGTACAGGGGACGTCCTCGCGGACGTAGGTGTTCTTCGGCCGGGCCGGGTCCGGCGCCATCGCGCTGGTACGGCCATGCCGGCACCGGTACGCGGCCTTGCCGTTGGACCAGGCTGATTCCATCCGCCGCCCGCACAGGCCGCATGCCAGCAGACCGGCCAGCTGGTACCTGCGCAGTACCGGGCCGTCATGCGACCGGCCGCGCGCGGCGTTCACGTCCTGCGCGGCGATGAAGTCCACTTCGCTGACCAACGCCGGATGCGCGGGCCGGTTGGAGATGACCCACCCGTCCGGGAGATTCCACCGCTGCACGCTCTTGTGGCCGAGGGTGACGCCGCCGAGGTCGGCCAGCTTAGTGCGGGTGCGCTGCCGGTTCCACACCTGACGGCCCGTGTACCGCGGGTTGGACAAGATGGTGGTGACCGTGCCCAGCGTCCACCCCGCCGCGGCGCGGTGCGGGTTCCTGGCCGGGTCGGCCGCGGACGGGCACGGCACGCCCGCCTCGTTCAGTGCGCGGGCAATCCGCGCCACCGAATGCCCGGCCAGGCGCTGGGCGAATATCCACCGCACCACGGGCGCGGTCGCCGGGTCGGGCTCAAGCTTGTGCGCCCGCCGGCCCCACGCGGCGCGCGCCATGTTCGGGTGCGGCCCCGCTTCAGCCAGCCGGTACCCGTACGGCGGACGCCCGCTGAGATACCGGCCCTGCTCCCGGGTCTGGGCAGCCATCGCGGTCCGCACCCGGATACTGGTCCGGGTGATCTCCCGCTTGGACGAAAAGCCCAGCACCGTCATCGTCTTCTCATCATGCTCGGACTGGTAGTTGATCCTGCTGATCAGACGCGCAAGCTCTTTGACGCCGACGGAGTTACCGGGTGCAAGTCGGCGCAAATTGGTACCAAATTTTTTTGGTACCTATTCTGATGCCGTCATCAGGGCGCACAGGCCTCCAGCAGGTCCCTGAAATCGCCGCGCGGCTGCGCGGCCGTCACGGGTCGGCCCCGCCAGCCCGTTAGCAGGGCCGTCCAGGCCCCCATTACGCCATGACCGAACCTCCTCAGCGTCACGCGGTGGATCGAGGCTCGTGTCCGGGGACTGGCCGCCGTCGATGTGAGCGATTTCGCCGGTGATCTCGGCATTCACTCGGACTCCTCGGCGGGCGTACTCGACGGCCAGTGACCGGGCGACCAGTCACCCTCTGGGTCCGTGGTTTGCCCCACTTCGATCAGATGACCGTCGGGATCGCGGATGTAGCAGCGCTTCTCGAACTGGTGCTGTTTCGGCGGCGTCAGGAATTCAGCACCCCGGGCGCTCCATTCGGCGTACACGGCCTCGATGTCTTTAACCCGGATATTAAGGAAGCTGCTGACCCGGTCGGGATCACGCGGCGTCTCCAGGATGACCGTAGGCTTGTCGTCGGTCGGTCCTCCGCCGCCATTGATGACGATCCAGCTGTTGGCTAGCGCAACATTGACTGGATCTCCGGGAAAGGCCACCCTGCCGCCGAGTACTTCGGTGTAGAAGCGCCGAGAGCGCTCGAACATCGTCCGAGACGATGAAGTGGGTCAGCACAATTCCCTCTGGGGGCGATGGGAGCTCGGCCATCCGGGCACCTCCGCTGGCTAGGTCTCACACCCCGCTTTGCGACGGGGCCGCAGCCGACGTTACTACACGTTAAGCGTTCGATCTCCTTCCACGTCCGCGTGGGGATCCGGACCGCAGGCGGCGGCAGAGGCGGTGCTGTCTCCGCGGTGTCGAAAGTTAACCCTGCAACGGCACTTGTGCTGGGGCGGCCTCTGAATCTGGATGTCAGGACGCCGAGGCCCGCGACTGCTCTCTCACCTGGAGCCGCGTTCCCGCAGCTCAAGCCGTCGGCATGAGATGCGTGCCGACGCGGTATTAATGACAGGTTCTCGGTTGCTGCTGCCTTCAGGGGGTCCTCAGGCAAGCGCGAGCCCACCAGACGTCCAGCGGACCAGGGCGGCCTCGTGCTTGACCTGGGCGCCGGTCACCGGATTAATCCGGAACCCGCCGAACAACGTCGCGGTGTCCAGCGCGGCGGCCTGCCCCCACAACTGTCCACACGCCGTCGAGCGTGCCTGCCGGGCACAGTGCGCCGCAACGACCGCGGCCGCGGCCGCTTGCACGCCGGGGTAGTCCACCTGCTGATCGGTCACGGCGCCGACACGTATGCAGCCAGGAACGCGTCCTCCTGCGGCCCGAGCTCAGCCCGGGTCGCGCTGCCGGGAAACCACTGCCCGACACCGTAGATACCCTCCGGGTCGTCCACCTGACCAGCGAACTCGCGCACGCCCGCGGCCACGCTGAAGATCAGCCGGGGCGGGTCTGGCCGGCGCCGGGCGCGGTTGACCGCCTGCACGTCATCCTCGAACGTGCCCGCGGACACCAGCGCCCAGGGCCCCGACGGGCACGCCCATGAATCACCGTTCCCCAGCCGCCGCGTGCAGGCACCTGCCTGTTCGGCGATCTTCTGCGCGCCATCGGCGACCTGCCGGCCGAACGAGCCCTTCCCGTGCCCGATCCACAGTTCCAGACCGGTGCCATCTACCACATCGCGGATGAACTGTTCCGCGTACCGGCTCGCAGGCGTCAGCAGCGACACCGCGTGGCCGGGGCAGGCGGCCTGCACGTCATCCCCTGCCCCCCCGTGGTTCCATACCAGCCACCCGGCGCCCGCGGCCATCTTCCCCGCGACCCGGGCCAGCTGGGTGGAATACGGGCCCAGCAGCACATCGCACCCGGCCGCCACCTTCGGCAACAAGGCCCGCAGCATCCCGGGGTCGCTGCGATCATCCTCGATGACTAGCCCGGCGTCCCCGTCCAGCACCGCCCATGCCTGCAGAGCCCGCGCGGCCTGCGACCCGAACCGCGCATACCGGCCCGATAGCGACAGGCACGCGCCCACGCGCAGCGCGTCGCTAGCGGTGTCCCGGCCGCCTATCGCCATCCATGCTCACCTCGTAGCGGGACTCGTGCCGGTCTCCCGGCGCCGTGTCCTGCACCTCCACCGGCACATCACCAGTGCCGGACACCGTCCGCAGCACCCCGATGACGGGGACACCCTGGGAGCTGCAGCGCGGCTGCCTCCGGCGGTGTGAGCATCCGGCTGGTCAGGTCATCGGCCGAGCGGCCGATGCGGCGGCGCACCGGCCGGCCGGGTCCTTGATCACCGCGTCCACCTCTGCCCCGGATCCTGCGGTCCTGCGCGATCGGCGTTCCCTGCGCCAGGCCGGCCGGGTAATAGCTGCCGCACAGGTGACCGGTTCATCCCAGGCCGGCCGTACACCCGGGCTACCAGCTGTCCCAGTGCGTGAACTTCTGGATCGGCTCACGATAGGCGGGCTTGAAATCCTCTCGCTTCGGATACGCCACTGCGATCAGCGCCGCCTGCTGCACCTCGGCGTGATTGATGCCCAGGACCGCCGCCACCTCTTCCTCGAACTGGAGGTGGATCTGCGTCCAGGCTGAGGCCAGTCCACGCGCACGCGCCGCGAGCATGAAGCCCCACGATTGCGGCAGGACAGAGCCCCAGATGCACGCCTGGACCCACATGGGCATCCCATCTACCCGCGGGCTGATACACGGGATCACCAGCGCGGGCACCTCCGCCATGTGCTCGGCCAGGTAGGCCGCGGAAGAGACGACAGGGGCCTGCTGGGCCTCGTGAACCGGGTCGTCGAAATGGAGATTGGCCGCCGAAAAAGGCAGCGGCAGGTAAGCATCCCACGCCTGCTTGTAGAACCCGGCGACAGCAGCCCGCTTGGCCGGGTCGGTCACCACCATGAAGTGGGGATACAGCCCATTCGACCCGATGGGCGCGTGCATCGCCACGCGCAGGCAGTCCTCAAGCAGCTCGCGGGGGACCTCGCGAGTCGTGTCGAGTCCTTTCCGGACGCAGCGAGTAGTACTCAGAACCTGATCGACAGCAGACTGCGTCGGCAGGCCATCTACGGTGACCATCAGGTACACCCCCTTGTCGCGCCGGTCGTACCGGCATCCGCTACCGCCCCCCGGAGCAGACCCGGCGCTCAGCGCTCAAAGGGTTCTCCCCTTGCCCTGAGATGCCGATGACTGGCAGGTGAGCGCGTCTATGCGATAGTACGACTTCGACGGCGGCGAGGTAAGGGCCCGCGACCCGCTGCTTGACAGGTGGACGGCCTGCGGAACCGTCCGCGCAGCGCAAACGTTCTGCGCTGGGTCAGACGTCGGCGCATCGATCGCTGCCGGTATTAACCCTACGTCGGTACCCATCTCGTGCCGACGGCTTGAGCTGCGAGAACGCAGCTCCAGGTGAGAGAGCAGTCGCGGGCCTCCGCGCCCTGACTCCAGATTCAGAGACCGCCCAGCACAAGTGCCGTTGCAGGGTTAAGCGCGATTCAGCTGCGATGACGCACGTGTGCGAGGGGACTCCGAAACGTTGCCGTCCGATTCACATGCCCGGCGCATGTGCAGGTAGGAGACCGTCCCGGCGATCAGTGCGAGCATCCCGACGCAGCAGATCGTGGTGCGCTTGATCCGGCGATCCGTCCGCCCGCTCACCGCTGCGCCCCCAGCACCAGCTCACCGATAATCGCAGGCATGTACGTAAGTGTCGTGTCCTCCCTCGGACACTTTTTCGGCCGAGCAGGGGCACCCGTACACCTCGGTCTACGCGTCGTCCAAGGCCGCGGTCGCTGTGCTGAGCGAGTCGCTGAACATCGAGCTCGCCGAGTTCGGGGCATCGTGCGCGCGGTCCTACCGGGAATGAGCGCGACGCGGATCTTCACCAAGATCGACCGGGGCGACAGCATCCCGGACGCCTACCAGGCTGGCATCGCCCGCTTCTTCGCCAGCAACTCTTCCACTGGATCCGACCCGGCGGTGACCGCTGACGTGATCTACCGGGCCGTCATCGCTCGGTACTACTCGGCCCCCGACTCGACGTCCATCCCCCGGGCCAAGCGGATCCTCGGTGCGGACGGTTACTGGCGGGAGTTCCGCCGCGCGGTCCTCGGCCACCCTAGCGACCTGTAGAAAACGCTGATGGAAAAGCCCGGCAGCACACCCGTCGACATGGAGGTCTGATCACATGCCCGGTCCATTCATCTTCATCGCGACCAACAAGGTCAAAGAAGGCAGACTCGAAGGCGAGAAGCAGCGCGTGCCAGGCTGGATCGAGTTCATTCACTCGAACGAGCCGCGTCTGATCGCGTTCCACGAGTACCTGAGCGAGGACGGCACGGAGGTGGAATACGTCCAGGTCCACCCCGACACTGACTCCTTCGAGACTCACATGCGAGTAGTCGAACGCTCCGGCCGCGCTTATACACAGACCCTGGAAGGCACCACGAACATCCGGATCTACGGCACCCCAGCCAGGCGATCCTGGACATGCTAAGTAAGGCCGCCGGGTCAGGAGTACCGATGACCGTCCTGCCCGAACATCTCGGCGGGTTCACCCGCTCCTCCCGCAGGGGACAACAAACCAAGGGGTCCCGGTGCCGCCACACATAATGACTCTTGACGAGGTGGTCCCACATCCGCAGTATCGGATGACTCAGTGCCGCACCGTCAGCGCCCCGCCTGCGGCCGTGTGGGATGAACTGTGCCGGGTTACCATGTCGGCTTTCCCCCTGGGGCATGCCCTGGAGGGTGCGCGGCTCCTGCCTGCCCGGCTGGCCGGCCGGAAGCACCTTTCTTGACGTCACGCCTATTCCGGTGCTGTTCTCCGAGCGGCCTCAGGTCGTGATCTCGGCCCGGTACCGAGCAGCATGCCGATAACCTGCGCGGACCGTTCCGACGGCACGTTGGCATACGCGGACAGCACCGCCGCCGCGTTCAGCACCGGGCCGTAGGACACCGACCCCGGATGAGGCCCGGCGGCGGGTCTGCGAACGTGACCGTCCCGCAGTACGGGCACCAAAGGCCGGGCAGCAGCCACTCGGTCACCTTCCGGGTGATCACCGCGTCGATGGCCTGCGCCCACTGCGGCTCCACGGCCTCCGCCCGGTCCAGGGACGCCTGGCAGGAACGGCACCCCGCCGGCGGCTCCGCCACCCTGCGGTCATCCGGATCCCGTTTCAGGCCCTTCCCCTGGTGGCCGGGCTGCCCGCTCCTTCTGCCGTCCTTGCGGCGCTCCCGCTCGGACTCCGGCCGCGCCCGCCGAGTTTCCTTCGCCCCGATCCGCTCCTTCGAGCTGGGCGCTCCCGAATCCGTGCTGTCCATCGACAGCCGCCGCTCCAGCTCCGCAACCCGCCGTTCCAGCCGCCGCTCCCGCACCGGCGTGTCGCACCAACACCCCGTGAATGGGCGCAGACAGAGCCTTTTATCGCGTATTTGCTTCCCAGTCTTCGAGCTGGCCCGGCAACTCCTCCGCCGACGTGAACCGAACTGCCCGCAGCCCCAGCGCCGCGGCCGCTAGCGCGTTCTCGGCGCGGTCGTCGATAAACAGTACGGACTGGGGCATTGCGCCTAGGTCATCGAGCACTGCTTCGTATACCGCAGAGTCGGGCTTGGCAAGTCCTAGCCGGCAGCTATAGAAACGACGATCGAAGCTGGGAGACCATCCGCTGTGGTCGATTGCGGTGGCGAGCGGTTCCGGGGCATTCGAGAGCAAGGCGAGCCGCACGCCTGCGTGAGTCCCGAACTTGATCAGCGCCGGAAGCGTCCGCGGGTTGAGCGTCATCCACCCGGCGACGTCCACCCGGACCATCGCCTCCACTAGTTGCAGCTCAGCCTGGAGCTCGTGGCCAAGGACAGCTGACCAGTAAGCACGGTCGGACTGGCCGAGGTCATAGGGCGGGCGGAATTCCCAGTACCGATCGCGAAACTCGTCCGCCTGCTGTCCGGCGAGATCCGCCAGTTCCAGGATGGTCTCAGCAGGCATAGGATCCGAGATCACCTCGCCGTAGTCAGCCAGGACCCAGCGCGTCATGGCGTGCCGTCAGATCTGGCTGGAGAGGCTGGTCCTTGCGGAGCGTCACGCAACGCACGGGACAGAAGGGTGCCGACGGCCACGAACGCGGTCAGGAAGGGCAGGAGACCGAGTGCCAGAGACAGGGAGGCGAGTGACGCAAGGTGACCGATCAATGGTGGGCCGCATACGAAACCCGTCCAGCCGCAGGCCGACACGGTCGCGACGGCCGTGCCAGGGTGCACTCCCGCAATGCGGCCCGCGGCACTGAACACGGCGGGTATCACTGAGGCCAGGCCAATTCCGAGGAAGACGAAGCCCGCGATCGCGGCAGCCGGACGGCCGATCGCGAGTCCGGCCGCAAATCCGGCTGTCGCCGCGGCCGCCAGCACCGGAAGAAGGCGTGACGGCCTGAAGCGCCTGAGCAGCCGGTTGCCCGACAGCCGCACGGTGACCATCGCGAGCGCGAAGGCAGCATAGCCCAGGCCCGGCACAGCGCCAGTGGCATGAAGCGGTCCCGATAGATAGACCGACGCCCAATCGGCGCTGGCCCCCTCGCAGAGCATCCCAGCGAACGCGATCGCCCCGAGCGAAATCATTCCGCCGGACCAGCGGGAGGCAGACAGCGTGTCGGTCTTCGGCCGCTCGTCAGCGCCCGGACGCTCGATCGCATCCGGGAGCATTCGTGATGTGAGCAGGCCGGCCCCGAGCAAGGCGATCGTGCCGAGGATGAGGAGCTGCGGGGTCAGGCCCAGCCCGGCGCCCACGGCCAGCGCGCCGATCCCGGCTCCGGCAAATGAGCCGATGCTCCAGCTTCCGTGCAGGCCCGACATCAGTACGCACCGGCCGGCTCGCTCCACCGCGATCGCCTGGGTGTTCATGGCCACGTCAAGCGTTCCCTGGAACGCGCCCCAGATGCAAAGTACGCCGAACAGGGCGGCCAGGCTGCCCGTGAGACCGACCAGCGGCCCGGACGCGCAGTAGCCAACGAGGGCGAGCTGGACAACCCGGCGGCTGCCTAGCTTCGGAATCAGGTACGACGCCAGCAGCATCGCGGCGACCGATCCGACCGGCGCCCCGAGCAGGGCGATGCCCAGTGTTCCGTCAGTCAGCCCGAGGTGCCGCATGATGTGCGGGATATGCGCCGTCCACGAGGCGAACAACAGTCCGTGCGCCACGAACACGGCCGTTACCGCGACGCGCGGCGATCGGCTTCGGGCCGACCGGGCGCGGTGCTCAATCACCAGCGCACGACTAGACACGCCGAACCTCCACCGCGGCGGCCTCGAGCTCCGCCAGCGGCTCGCCCGGGGCGGACGAGTCGGTCACCAGGATGTCGAACGCTGACAGCTTGCCGGCCACCGCCAGGGCCGATCGCCCGAACTTCGCCGCGTCTGCGACGAGGATCCTTCGCCCGCCCGCCGCGAACAGCGCCTGCTTCACCGCGGCATCACCAAGATCGTGAGCCATGACGTGTCCATCGGCAGAGATTCCGCAGCAGCCCAGCACTACCGTGTCGAACCGCAGTGTCGCGATGCTGGCCAGGGCGAGCGGGCCGACCATCGCCAGCTCGCCCGGGCGGGTTTCGCCGCCCGGCATCATCAGGCGGACAGAGGCCGAGCCAGCCAGCGCCATCGCGGCATGAAGTGACAGCGGCATGGCCGTAAGCCGCCGGCCAGCCAGCACGCGGGCGATTTCCAGGACGGTGGTGCCGCTGTCCAGACCGACCGCCTCGCCATCAGCAATCAGGCCCGCGACATCGCTGGCGATGCGCTTCTTCGTGTCGAGGGCGTCGAGCTCCCTCATGGCGAACGGCAACTCCTCGCCGCGCATCATCAGGTTGACCGCACCGCCACGTACCCGTCGTGCGACTCCGCGCTCGACCAGGACATCAAGGTCTCGCCGAACCGTCATCTCGGCGGTACCGAACTCAGCGGCCGCCGTCGCCACGTCGACCCGGCCATGCAGTCGCAGTGCCTCGACGAGCTGGTTGATCCGTGCTGCTGCGTCCATGATTCTGAACTTACATCATTCATGTTCGTTCGCACAAAAATAATGTACGTAAGACTTCCTCCGCCGATCAGGCCGGACGACCTGGCGTTCCGAAGACCTCCCGACCGAAAAGCCGGACGGGCAGTGGAACCTAGCGTTCCGGCTGTACCGGCGGGTCATCGAGATCGACGACGGCCGCCTGCTGCTGCGTCGTTTCAGGTGCCGGTGGCGCTGGAAGTGTCGCGTTCGGGGGTGGGCGCGCACGCGTGGGTGTTCTTTACCGCGCCGGTTCCCGCTGAGACCGCCCGGCGGCTGGGCACCGGCCTGCTCCGCGAGGCGATGGCGCTGCGCGGGAAGGTGAACCTGGCCAGTTATGACCGGCTGTTCCCGTCCCAGGACCTGCTCCCCTCCGGCGGAGTCGGGAACCTGATCGCCTTGCCGCTGTACCGGCCAGCACGGAACCGCGGCGCGACATTGTTCCTGGACCTGGAGACGCTTGAGCCGCACAAGGACCAATGGGCGTATCTGTCCACTCTAGGCCGCATGACGCCTAGGGAGGTGAGCCGGGCCGCAGACAAGGCGGGGCGAGTCCCGGCAGGCAGCGAGGTCACGAAGCTAGCCAGTCCGGTCTCGACCGAGATCCGGCCGCAGGCAGCGACGGTCGTTCGTGCCCGGCTCGGCGCAGGCATCCGGGTCGAACTGAGCGATCTGACACCCGCGCTCGCCGCTTCGCTGCGGCACGCCGCCTCGATGCATAACCCGCTGTTCTATGAGCCACAGCGGATACGTGCCTCTACCTGGAACATCCCCCGGTTCCGCGACGACATCGCGGAGCTGACCGCCGGGTACGGCCTGGTCATCGCCGACGAATGCCATCATGTCCCGGCCGCTGCTTTCGAGCACGCCGTCAAGCAGATCCCAGCGTGCCACTGGCTCGGACTGACCGCGACCCCGTACCGCCGTGACAAGCTCGACGAGCTGATCACCATGCAGGTAGGTCCGGTACAGCACACCATTACCCTTTCCCGCGAAACGGCCAACCCCGATGCGCTGACGCTGCCAGGCACCGGCCGTCCTATCCCTGTCCTGTACGTCCACCCAACCGCGTACCGGTACAACGGCGACGCCAACTCGTCCCGCCCGGGCGGCATCATGGCCATCTACCGCCACCTGGCCACCGATGAGCAGCGCAACCGGCAGATCATCGCGGACGTCTTCACCACACTCGGTAAGCACGGCAACTGCCTGGTCCTCACCAACTGGACCAGCCATCTAGAACAGATCGCCAGCTTGCTGCGCGACGTAGGGCACGACCCGGTCGTTCTCCGCGGCGGGATGGGCGCCAAGAGCCGGGCGCACGCGCTGCGCCGCCTGCAGCCCCAGCTCGGCGGACCGCCGCTCCTAGTCGTCGCCACCGGGCCATACGCCGGCGAAGGCTTCGACTGCCCGGCCCTCGACACCTTGTTCCTCGCCGCCCCGATCGCCGAGCCCGCGGCGGCAACCCAGCGATCGAGTCGCCAACGATCAGGGGCGCTGATCTACCAGCCGCCCCACGGCTCGGCTGGTAGATCAGCTCCAGCCCTAGTGACTGGCAGCTCTGGGCCCGGAGATAGGCCCGTCTCCGGGCTCTGCGTCCGCTCCGGCCACTATGCGGTACCGGCGATCGCGGTCATGCTCGCCGCGTGCGCGGGCGCCACTGACGCGCTGGCGTTCTTCGGCCTGGGCAAGGCCTTCGCGGGCATCGTGACCGGCAACCTGGTGACGGCCGGCTATGGCATCGCGACCGGCAACCCGTCGCTGGTCAAGCCGACCGTTACGGCGGTGGCCGGCTCGGTGGCCGGCGAGATCACCTGGGCCCGGCTCCTACGCCGACCAGGCGCCGCGAACGGGCTGCTGATCACCGAACTCACCCTGTTCCTGCTCGTCCTGGCCGGATGGCTGGCCGCCGGGTCACATCCCGCAGGCATCAGCGCGCTGGCCCTGCTGGCGCTGGTGTCGGTGGCGCTCGGCGGCCAGAGCATCTGGGCTCTTCGTATCCACCAGACCACCACCTACTTCACCGGGATGCTGACCAAGACAATCAACACGGCAGTCAGCGCGAACGCCGGCGGCGGCACCCGCCTCCGCCAGCTCGGCGCCCTGCTGGCCGGGCCGTACTGGCCGGCGTGGTCCTGCACGGTCTGCGCCCGGCCGCACCTGCCGTCCCGCTGTTCCTGCTGGCGCCCTCGCGGTCACGCTGCTGGGCCGGCCCGGCAACGCGGTCACGGCGGGGATCACCACCGCGGTGATCCTGGTCGTCGCCGTCAGCCGCCAGCACGCGTGGCAGCAGCCCATTCTCCGCCTGGCCGACACCGTCGTCGGCGTCGCCGTCGGCGCGATGGCCGCCTGGACCGGCATACGGGTCAGGAGGTTCCTGCCGGCTTGATCCCGGCTCCGCCCGGACTGCCGTACGACCGCACCTTAAGCGCGACACGATGAGCGTGAGCAGGCCGAGGGCGCGGGCCCGGTCCACGGCCTCCTGGCGGCGGTGGAGGCCCAGCTTGACATAAACGTGCCGCATGTGGGTGGTGACAGTGTGCACCGAGAGGTGCAGCTGGCAGGCGATTTCCCGCGCTGTGAGGTTGGTCGGCAGGTAGCGCAGAACGCGGGCCTCGCAGTCGGTGAGCGGCTTGTCCAAGCCCAGCCCGCCTGCCCGTCCACCGTCATTGCCGGGCGGTGACGCGGGCCGTGCCGTCAGGGCCAGCAAGCCCAGGATCTGGGAGATCAGGACTGGGTGCGCAGTGTGATCCCGGCGATGCCGCTCGAGCAACGTCGGCGCGCCGTAGAGGAGGAACGGCAAGAGCGCACCCTCGGCCTCCGCGATATCCAGCGCGCGCTCGAGGGCGCGCCCAGGCGGCGACCGTCTGGCCGAGCGCGTCGCGGGTGATCGCCTCCAGCAGGAAAAGGACCAGCCCCCTACGCCGGTTCAGCACGGGGATGAAGCCGTCGAGGACGAGCGCAAGCGCATCCGCCGCGCCTTGCGGGTCCGTCCTGGGCGAGCCGCAGCGCCGCGAGGACGGTGCGCATCTCGTCGGTTTCGCTTTGCTGTCCGTCCAGCCGGGTGATTTCCTTGCGGAAGGCGAACCCGGCGCCGCCCGTGGTAGGCGCAGGCGGTCACGATCGCGCCGGCCCACCCGGTGGCCGCGCGGGCGATCCGCCAGGCGAAGTCGTTGGCCTCGCTGCCGGAGTTCACGACCATGACGGCGTCCAGCTCCGGCGGCAGGGTGGATTGGAGCCGTTCGGCGAGCTCGACGATCGCCTCGTGCAGATAGCGGCTGTGGGTCGCGAGCAGCCGCTGCTGCTGCGTCACCGCCTGCACGACCCTTGGGTGGCTGTGCCCGGCCACGGCCACGTTGTTGTAGCAGTCGAGGTACCGCCGGTCGTCGGGGTCGAACAACCAGACACCCTCGCCGCGGACCAGATGCACCGGGCGGGAGTAGAACAGCGGCGATCGGGGCAGCGCCCGACGGCGGCGCTCGAGCAGATCGCTGGTAGCAGACTTTCGGTAGGGGAAGCGCGGCCCCCGGCTCGCCGCTCGCAGCGTAGGCGACGTTGTCCGGATAGAGCCGCTGCCGCCAGGCGGTGACCGCGACCTCAGTGGCAAGCCTCGCCGCGACCAGGTCCGCGAGCAGCCCGGCCTCCTCGTCGTCGAGCGGCGTCACCGACACGTAGCCGCCGATCAGCGCGTCGGCCGCCTCGATGGCGTCGTCACGGCCGTGGAGCACATCGGCGACGGCGACGGCGAGATCGCAGACCAGCGGCGCATGAGTCATGTCCCCGAAGTCCACGATCCCGCTGACCCGAAGGTCATCTCCCAACAGCACGTTGTCCAGGCCCATATCACCGTGGGTCACCTGTACGCGCAGCCCGGGCAGCGCCGGCGCGACCCGGGCCTCGAACCGGTCCAGAACCCATTCCACCTGAGCCTTGCGGGGGCCGTCGGAGACATGGGTGAGCAGTGGGCGGAGCGTGGGCAAGCGGGTGATGTCCCACAAGATCTCGTAGTCGGCCGCGGGGTGGAAAAAGCCAAGCAGCGCCCGCCCCGGGCGGGCCGTGATCTGCCTATGGGACCAGATCGCCTCGGTGGTCAGGGCCGTGTTCGCGGTCACCTGCCCGGGTAGGAACGTGAAAAGCCGGGCAGGGTAGGTCCGGCCGTCCCGCCCCGGCACCTCGACCCAGGGTTCCCCCGCCCCGGCCGGCGGGCATGCATCACCGGCAGGCCCGGATCCACCCGCTCGATGTGGCAAAGCGCGGCAGCCTGCATCGCCAGGGCGGGCCCGTCGTCGGCCGGATTAGAGATCTTGAACAACAGGCGCTGCCCGGCGGCCGTGTCCACCCGGAAGTTCTGGCCCCGTTCGCCCGCGAGGGGCTTGAGGGACGACGATTCCACCCTGAAGCCTTCCCGCAGGATCTGCCTGGCTGCCTGCTCGCCGAAGGCAGGCGGCGTGCTCTCCAAGGGGTCAGGGCGCTTCACCATAGGCCCGAAGGTTAATCCTGCGGCCCGCCGGCCGGCCACGCCCGGCCGCGCTGCCGCCTTCCCGCGGGCCGGGGGATCTGGCATCCAGCCCTACTAGGATCGGACAATGCCCATCCCAGCGGCGTTTGACCTGTCCGGCCGGGTAGCGGTGGTCACCGGGGCGGGCGGTCCCGACGGCATCGGTTTCGCCACCGCCAGGCTGCTCGCCGAACTCGGTGCCGCCGTGATGATCAGCGCCACCACGGCACGGATCCAGGACAGGGTCAGCGAACTGCGCAGCGCTGGCTTCGACGCGGCGGGGATCACCGGCGATCTCACCGATGCTGACGTGGCGTCCGGGCTTGTGTCGGCTGCGCTGGAGCAATGGGGCCGGCTGGACATCGTAGTCAACAACGCCGGCATGATCTCCGCCGCTGTCCCCGTGTTCGAGTCCGGCACCGTGGAGTCCATGGACCTGGCGACCTGGCAGGCTGCGCTCGCCCGCAACCTGACGACCGCCTTCCTGGTCACCAAGGCGGCGGTGCCGGCCATGACCAGCCGCGGCTGGGGGCGGATCATCATGGTGGCCAGCGTGACCGGCCCGGTGATGGCGATCCGCGCGGACGTCGGCTACGCCACCGCCAAGGCGGGCATGGTCGGCCTCACCCGCGCAGCCGCGGTCGACACCGCAAGGCACGGAATCACCGTCAATGCCGTCGCCCCAGGCTGGATAGCGACCGCGTCCCAGACCCCGGAAGAGCGCGGCCAAGGGCAGGCCACCCCAGCTGGCCGGAGCGGCTCACCCGACGAGATCGCCGCCGCCATTGCCTGGCTGGCCAGCCCCGGCGCGTCCTACATCACCGGGCAATACCTGGTCGTGGACGGCGGCAACTCGATCACCGAGCAGCGCGCCACGCCAGCGTGATCGCCTCGCGGCCGCCTGGCCCGCGTGGACCGGCACTTTGCCATCCGCCCAGCCACCGGCGACTCCACGTCGTCCTCGAAGGGGAGACACACGACCGCGCCCGCGGCCATAACGACCAGTACTGGGCCGCATGCCCGCAACGCTCGTCCCTGCGTGGTGACGCGGCGAATTCGGCAGGCGCACCCAGGTGGCGGCGTTCCGCCCGGCGTCAGCGTGACCGCCATCGCCCGCGCTTTCGGCGGTCTCTCCACCGCGGACTGGGCGCTGGCCGGGGCGGTTGACCAGATGCAGCGTGGTTCAGGCGCGGCGCGTGTCGGCTGAATAGCATCCGTGTGCCTCACCCGAACTGGGTGAGGACCGCCAGAGCAGGCGGGCGTAGCCTGAAGTCGGGCGCTTGGCGACGGTTCTCGTACCTGCGCCGTCAAGCCGACGGCTATCGAGACGGCCGAGTTCATGGCCCGCGACCCGATCAAGGCGCGACTCGTCCCACGCGACACGACCGTGGGACGGGCACCGGCTTTGAAGTAGCACCAGTCAGCAGGCCAACGGAAAAGGCAAGAATCGATGACAGACACATCCCTAGATGAACTCGGCCCCGTTGATTACGTCGTCGTCGAGTTTCCGGCGGGCGTCAGCAATTTCACCGGCGAGATGGTGAAAGAGCTGCTCGCACTGGTCAACGCCGGAACGATCCGCGTGATCGATGTCCTGATCCTCACCAAGGACGACGATGGTGCCGTCGAGGCGACAGAGCTTTCCGACGTCGGCGAACTCGGAGAGCTACAGGCACTCGAGGCCCAGCTCGCGGAGCTGCTGGCCGAAGAAGACGTCGAGCACCTCGCCGCCGCGATGGAGCCAGGAAGCACTGCCGGAGTCCTGATCTGGGAGAACCTGTGGGCAGCGCCATTCGCAGCAGCGGCGCGGCGCTCAGGTGGCCAGCTGATCGCCAACGGACGGATTCCGATCCAGGCGATCATCGCCTCGATCGAGGCTGATGAAGCACTTACGGAAGGAGACTGACAATGCCCCTCAGACCAGCACGCGTAGGAAGAGTCGGTGTCATCGGCGCGCCCGTAGCGAAGACCGCGGTCGTGGCCAAAGCCGTCACACCGGGCCCCGCACCCGTAGCGAAGACCGCGGTCGTGGCTGCGGCCGTCACACCTGGGCGCCGTCGGCGGATCTAGCCTCGATTCGCTGGTCAGGTTCCGCCTCGCTCCGCCCGTTGCCGGATGTCGTCGAGCAATTCGATCCGCGCGGACGAGCCCGCCCGCAGCCACAATGACCGACCGCCAGCTCGACTGACCTACGCAGACGCGCGGAACGCGGCAATTGAGAACGTTCACCCACAGTGCGGCCGGGAATTATGCGTCCTCGCATGCGTTAACATGAGCGGTACCCGAGAATCGGGCCGGTCGTCCGACGACGGCTTTCCCCGTGCCGTGGTCACCAGGCCCCCACCGGCGGTTCCGGGTCCGCGTGAGACGCTCGCCGGGGCCTGCTGCGTTGATCCTCGGAGATCCGCAGGCCGGCTCGGCGTTCGGAGCACTAGGCCCTGTCCTCGGGGGTTCCTCGCCCCGGCCGCGGGCCTGTGCGGCATGCTGCCGTGGCCACCGTGCCCCGGCATTCCAGAGGAGGAGTCTGTGGCTCGACCAGGCCAGCGCCAGGCGGGCGCTCGCCGTACCGCCCCGCGGAAGCAGCAGCGCGTCCGCCACCGCGGCGACGTCGTCTCGGTGCTCGCCCGGACCGTCCGTGAGGTCGAGGCGGCTGCCCGGCGCGGCCGCGTGACGCCTGCCGTGCGCACGAAGTTCCAGGCCGTCGCCCTGCTGCTGCGGGACGAGCGCGCCCGCGTCCGGGCGGCGGCCGGAACCGACAGTCGTCGGGCTGAGCAGCTCAAGCGCCTGGACGGCATCGCGGCCATCCTCGCGACGACCGCTGTCCAGGACGCTGGGCTACTGGCGCTGCTCGCCGAGGGCTCCGGCGTCTCCGACGCGGCCCGGTCGCTCAAGCGGGAGATGGCGCGGGACCTCGGCATCGAGCCGGCGCCCGAACAGATCGCGCCGGCGGAGACCGCTACCGCTTCCGCCGGCCCGGAGCGGCGGGTCGTGCCGCAGTCGGTGATCTCCCGGCAGCTGGCGAACCCCTTTCTCGCCCCGGACTTCTCCGCCGTTCCGCAGCTCACCTCCCGTCCGCGCCGCCTGGCCGACTGGGAGCTGCTCGGCCCGCTGCTGAGTTCCTTCGAGCGTGCCGGCGGGGGAGCCCCGGCGTGCATGGCGCTCCCGGCGCCGACGGCACGGTTCACCCCGGCGGGCCTGGAACTGATGCCGCACCAGGGGCAGCTGGTCGCTGCGGCCGCTGCTGGTCACCGGACGTTCCTGCTCGCCGATGAGCCGGGTCTGGGCAAGACGGCCCAGGCGCTGCTCGCCGCGGAAGCGGCGAACGCCTACCCGCTGCTCGTCGTCGTGCCGAACGTCGTCAAGACCAACTGGGCCCGTGAGGCGGCCCGCTGGACTTCCCGCCGCCCGGCCACCGTGGTACAGGGCGACGGCGAGGCTGTCGACGGCTTCGCCGATATCGTCGTGCTCAACTACGAGGTGCTCGACCGTCACACAGGCTGGCTCGGCGACTTCGGCTTCCGCGGCATGGTCGTGGACGAGGCCCACTTCATCAAGAACAAGACCTCGCAGCGTTCGCAGCACGTCCTGGCGCTCTCGGACCGCATCCGGTCCCGTACAGACCGGCCCCTGCTGATGGCGCTGACCGGCACCCCGCTGATCAACGACATCGAGGACTTCTGGGCGATCTGGCAGTTCCTCGGCTGGATCGACGACAGCAAGCCCCTGGCCGAGCTGATGGACGCGCTTGAGGACACCGGCCTCACGCCCGCCGACCGGGGCTTTTCCGCCGCGGCGCGCCAGTGCGTGATCGACCGCGGCATCGTGCGCCGCCGCAAGCTCGACGTGGCCGCCGACATCCCCGCCCGCCGCATCGCCGACCTCCCCGTTGAGCTGAACGGACGGGCCGGCCGGTCGATCCGGGCGGCAGAACGGGACCTCGCCGGCCGGATGGTGGCGCGGTACGAGACCGCGCTGGCGAACCAATCCTCCGACGCCGGCGTCGAGGGCATCGACCACGACCTCGTCCGCCGGGTGGCCCGGTCGGAGCTGAAGGACGCGACGACCGCGCAGTCCGGCGAGAACGTGTTCACCATAATGCGGCGCATCGGCCAGGCGAAAGCCGAACTGGCGGCGGACTACGCGGCGCAGCTGGCCCGCAGCGCCGGCAAGGTCGTCTTCTTCGCCAAGCACATCGACGTGATGGACGCCGCCGAAGAGACCTTCGCCCGGCAGGGGGTGCGCTTCTCGTCGATCCGCGGCGGCCAGACGCCCACGGCGCGGCAGGCGAACCTCGACGCCTTCGTGAACGACCCGGACGTCGCGGTCGCGGTGTGCTCCCTGACCGCGGCTGGCGTGGGCCTGAATCTGCAGGTCGCCTCGAACATCGTGCTGGCCGAGCTGTCCTGGACCGACGCAGAGCAGACCCAGGCCATCGACCGCAGCCACCGCATTGGGCAGGCCGAACCGGTCACCGCGTGGCGCATCATCGCCGCGCAGACCATCGACGCCCGGATCGCCGGGCTGATCGACAGCAAGGCGGGGCTTGCCGCCCGGGCGCTGGACGGGGCGGACCAGGAGGCCTCCCCGCCGGGCGACGTGCAGCTCGAGGCGCTGGCCGCATTGCTGATCGATGCGCTGCGGGCGTCTTTCCGACATGGCGACGCCCCGGGTGCCTGACCGTCAGGTGTCACGGGCGTGCTGTGCGCGGCGTGACGGTGCACTGGGGTCGCGTGGTGACCAGCCCTTCGCTCTCGAGGCTGCACAACGCCCAGAACTCGCAGTTCTGTGCTGCACCGTCCAGCTGAGCTCGCTATCGATAGACAGTGCGTATGATCGGCCCGTCGCCCGAGAGGATCGTTGCGTGGTCACGTTCCTTGATTAATGCTGGTCGACGGCTCGCGACCAATAACCGCCTCTGGGCGGCTTCCCCGGGTCAAGTGCCTTCAGTCCCGTCCATGCAGATCTGGCCGTTATGCACCGTCGTCGCCGGGCGGCAGTCTGAGGCCAGCGCCGCAGGAGCCGGGAACTGGGCGGAGCGGCCGTTGGGCCCGTAGACCGCAGTCCCGCGGCGGGATACCGTGAGCTATACCGGACGTCTGGTCCTGGCCAAGACCAAGCGGGTGGTCGTCATGCGCAGGTACATTGTCGTCGCGAACCAGACCCTGCAGCGTGCCGAGCTACGAGACGAGCTCCGCAAGCGGATCGAGGAAGGACCGAGTTCGTTCTACCTGCTCGTCCCGGACACCGGGGCGGCAGACTATCCGGACGTGGCCGCCGCGGCTGGTGTCCTGCAGCCCAGCATGACATGGTGGATGACGGACTACCGGAGTCCCGGCACCGATGAGGAGGCTAGCACGCAGGCCCGGCAACGGCTCGGCCAGATGTTGGCTGACCTGGGTGCGCTGGGCGGCGTCCCGGTCGAGGGTGACCTGGGCAGTGCCCAGCCTCTGGAGGCCATGGAGAAGGTGTTCGCCGATCACCAGTTCGACGAGATCATCGTGGCCGCGCTGCCCCGGCCCGTCTCGCGCTGGCTGCGGGCCGACCTGCCCCACAGGGCCGAGCGCCGGTTCGGGCTGCCTGTCACGACTATCATCACCAAGCGCTGGCCCTGAGCCGGGGCCGCCAGAACCCGGACGTCAACTAGCGCGTGTTGTGACCCGATCACACTGTCACGTTCCGTCACCGGCCGCATGGGCGGTTGACGTTTGGAGAGCGTCGGCGCCGACTCCTGCAAGAGCGCCGCCGACCGGCAGGTCAGACATCCGGGCGATTGTAGTGGCCGACTGGGTCCATATGGCGGCGCCCGGTTAGCGCGGCTCCCAGGTCAAGGTTGGCGATGAGCGCTTTTCTTTCTCGCGCACCGGTCCGGCAAGGATGCCGCCGTCCGGCCGATGATTACCGTGTTGCCTTCCTCCAGCCAGGGGCCGTTGTCCTCCAGATAGCCCGGCGGGACCAGCCGGTCGCGGTGCGGGAAGTCAGCCGGGATCTGGTCGGCATGCAGCACCGGGTTGACCCCGGCGACGAACATCCGGTTCTCCCGGGCCAGGTGCTGCAGCGTCGCGATCCAGCCGTCGCCGATCGCCAGGGTGGGCGCAATCCACAGGTCCACGCCCTGGGCATACATGTGGAACCGGGCCAGGGGCATGTAGTTCTCCCAGCAGATCAGCCCCCCGACCCGGCCGAAAGGCGTGTCCACGACGCGGAGCGTCGACCCGTCGCCCATGCCCCATACCGTCCGCTCCGATCCGGTGGGGACGAGCTTGCGGTGACGGCCGGCGAGTGCTCCGCCGGGGGAGAAGTACAGCACGGCGTTGTAGATGGTCCCCCCGTGCTGCTCGCGCTCCTCGACCCCGATGACCAGCACGCCTCAGCTGACGGACGCCGCCTGTTCCGCAGCCGCTCCGAACGGCGGTTCACGTGCGCCGTTGATATTGCGGTTCAGTCACTGGTGCCTGGACATCATCGTCCGGCACGGCCTGTTTCCCGCGTGGCCTCCCAGTCGGTGCCCGGTGGGGCGGGTACCCTCAGCTGGGCACCAGGTGGCGGCAGCTGGCATGGCCGTAGCCGTGAGCGACCGCAACCGGACAGGCACCACCAGGGGCTGGCAAGGTCAGCTGCCGTCTGCGGACGCGGCTACCGGCGTGGTGAGCTCCAGCTGGATACCGCCAGGGTCTTCGAAGGAGATCACGTCGATGCCGAACGACAGCAAACGCGTGATCGCGCCGCGCCGCAGGCCGTGCTTATCGAACAGCCGGAGCGCCTGCTCCAGGTCTTCGCGGCTGGCCACGCCGAAGCTGAGATGATCCAGGCCCACCCGGTCCGGGTCGAACCGGTCACCGGCCGGCGCCGCCGGCCGCCGCCCCTTCGTCACGTTGCCGCGGATCATGACCACACCGCCGAACAAGATGCTGAACGCCTCGTCCGCGGCCGGGTCGCCAGGCGGCGGGGATTCCACCGCGACCTGGGAGCCGAGCAGGCTGGGGTAGAACTCGCGGCTGCGCTGCATGTCGGTCACCGTGAGCCGCAGATAATGGATCTCACCGGCCGGGATCTGCCCGGGCACACCCTCCCTCCCGCGAAGCGCCGCCGCTCCTCGCCACCGGCGCTGGCGCCAGCATCGCAGTCGCAGCACATGGAGATGCCACCGCCACTTGTTCAGCCGGGTTTGCGGCCATTACCACCTCGGTGTCGCCCGGCCAGTCCCAGAAAATGCCCTCGGCGGAACGGTTCGCGAGCAGCGCCCGCACTTCCCCGGCGAAGTCGTCAAGACGATCACCAAACAGGTGCGGCGCCGAGGATGAGAGGGAAAAGTAGCCGGACAGGACGCTCTCGCTGTCTCGCAGCAGATCGGGGGTGCCCGGGACGAAGAACTGCTGCGGAACACCAAAGCGAGTCCGGGCCAGCACATCCTCGAAGCGGTGAGTTCGTTCTGGGGCGGTGCCCTGGCCGGCGCGCCGGACAGATCCGAGATATTTCTCCACCAGCGCCTTGATCTCATCGTGAGGGATCGGCGGCACCCCAGGGTCTGGCGGCCGGGGCCGCCCCCTCACCGTGTGGACGATCAGTGCCAGCGCACCGCCGGGCTCCAGCATGTCGTAGACGGTCTCGGCCACTTGCTGCTTGTCGGTCCAGTGGAAGGACTGGCCGAAGGTCACCAGCCTGTACGGCCCCGGCGCGACAGCCCTCCGCAAGCATGCCGGCGTCAGGGTCCAGACCGACGGCCTGCGCGAACAGATGAGCGAGGCGGACGGTAAGTACGCCAGGGCCGCAGCCGGCATCCAGAAGCCGGCCGTTCCCATCGAGACCCGTCTCCTGCGTCAGGACGGCCTCAGGCTCCGGTGAGTACGCGGGGCGGCCGTAGCGATAGTGGGCAGCAGAGCCGAGGTAGATGGTCGGGTCATACGGCACCGCACCAGTGTCCCCCGGTCCACGACCACGGCGCGACCGTTGAGAGGCCAGGCAGCGATCGCCGGGATAGCTCCGACCACCTGGTTCTGCGCTCCCGGACCCAACAACTATGGAGTTGCCGATCCGTTACAGATCGGCGGGAGTGCGCGCGTGGCCGTGCCGTTGATCGCTTGCTTCCTGCGACGATGTGCCCGATGGCGCCACGCCGGGCCGATAGCATAACCGGCCTGTTGGAGGTCTTCGGTTCGTTTCTGCGTATCCTGGCCGTCAGTGATCATGAGGACGAGCGCGGCGGACACGGCCGTTCAGCTAGCTGAGGAGCGAAATGAGCAGCACCGACCCGACGACGATCGGCGTACATCGCGCTCTGCACGAAGCGCTTAACTCGGCGAGGGAAGCCCGGCATCGCCTCGAGGACGGGGATGCCACCCCCGACCTGGACGATCTTGTGGAGCTAGGGACACTGCTGGCGGCGCTGTCCGAGAGTGTCATGGCGGTCAACTCTGAAATGATGGCGAAGGCGCGCCTTGCCCGAGAGGCGAACACGTGAGGCACCAAGAGCAGGATCTGCTCGTCACGTGACAGGCCGGTTAACGTCCCGGGACAGCCAGCAGCCGCGCAGAGCCTGAGCGAGGTGCCGGGGGACCGGTCTTGAATCCGCTGATTGACCATCGCGCGGTACAGCTGCGGCATGAGCGCGCGTTCGTAAGGTCAAGGTCAAGCCCGCTGTGCTCCGTTCCCAGCCCGGCGGGTCCGGCGGACCTGAGCACATCTGTCGTCCTGGGCTGGTGTCGGCAGGCTCCAGCCGGGGATGATCGCGAACGTGCGTTTCTTCTCCGCGCGTAAGCAGTTCCTGGTGTCGTATCGATAGGAAAGGAAGCTTCGGATGACGTCAAAGGCGGCTTTCTCACCCGAGGAATGGAAGGTGGTGCTCGAGGGCCCGCCGAGCGCCGGCATGATCGTGGTCACCGCGGCTCGCGGGGGAATGATCCGCGAGTCAATCGCGATGTCGAAGGCCTACGTCGAAGCGCGCGCGCAGCACGGCGAGAGCGAACTCCTCGACGAGATCGTCGCGGCGAAGCCCGAGACGGACCACACTAGGTATCACTCTGCCGCAGAACTCAAGGAGAACGGACTGAAGCACCTCCGCGACGCGGTGGCACTGCTCGAGATCAAGGCAACGACCGGGGAACTCGACGATTACCGGCGCTTCGTCCTCGCTCTCGCCAGCAAGGTCGCGGAAGCACACAAGGAGGAAGGACAGAGCGTGAGCCCCGCCGAGGCCGAGGCCATCCAGGAGATCACAGCGGCGCTCGGAACCACCAGTTCCTGAAAAGACCGGATCCACCTGCCGGAGATGAGCTGGCAGAGACGGCAGCAAGGAAATGGTGATCAGGGCGTTAAGCCCCCATCCCTGCACTTATGCTCTCCCAGCCTGAGCCAGACAGGCAAAGCCGCAGGTCACAGACATGAGAGTTCAAGTCTCTCTCGGACATCAACCCTTTGCGCATACTACGATGCGGCCAGTCCCGGGCTAACTCCGTTGAGGCACGCCTAACGTCGATCGCAAGCGCATAGTGGCTTGAGGATCTCGCAGCGCGGCGGCGCTTGACTCGTATCTCGTGCTCCACGTTGACGACCTGATGCAGGGAACCCTGACGAGACCGCCAGGATCCGCCCGTCAGGCCGGCCCGGTGGCGGGATGGTCGGTGCGGTTCGCGCCCGCGGCGGCGAGGCCGCTGGTAGCCCGCGGTAGGTAGGTATGCCGGCGTACGCCGTCGCGCTGGTGCTGGCGGGCATCCAGCGCCGCGCCCTTCCCGCATCCTTTCCGGCCAAGTCCTTGCACCGTTCGGCCCCGGCGGTCTGGCCCGACGTTGCCCCGGGGCCGCTCAACCGACCGCCCGAGCTGATCGCGCACTGCCGGACACGCCTGGCCGGATATAAGTGCCCAAGCGGATCGTCTTCGTGGATAGTCTCGCCACGACGGCGACCGGAAAGCTGCAGGTCATGTCCTCACCGCACCGGTTGCCAACACCCGGTCGCCGGTCTCGGTATGGACCAAGGGATCGTTCGGGGTGACTATGAAGGAGCATGAGAATTTCGGCGCTTGTCGAACCTCGAACCTGCGGATTGGGAGGACCGCTGAAGTTCGGCGGGGTAGCGCAATCCGTCGATGAGGAGGGTGACCATACGCTGGCTGTATGCGATTCCCTCGTTCGATACGGGCGTGCACAGCGGGGCGACGGCGCGCAGCAGGTCTCTGGCGCTGATGTCGGCACGGATTTCACCGGTCGCCGCCGCGGCGTCGAGCAGCGAGCCGAGGGCGGGTTCGAGTCGCTGGTAGAAGTAGCCGGGCAGGGCGTCGAACGCAGGGTCGTCCGAGTGAAGGGCGGTGGCCAGTCCTCGTTTGGTCGTGAGGAACTCGGTGTACCGGTGGAGCCAGTGCGCTAGTGCCGCCCCCGGCTCGTGCGCTGCGGCCAGTGCAGGGGCCGCGTCGGCGCAGGCGTCTATCTCGTGCTGGAGCACGGCCTTGACCAGGTCCGAGCGCTGCGGGAAGTGCCGGTACAGCGTCCCGACTCCGACGCCGGCCAGGTCGGCGATCTCCTTCGCGGGCGCGTCCACGCCCGAGGTGCCGAAGACGGCCTTCGCCGCCGCAAGCAGGGAGCCGGCGTTGCGCTGCGCGGCGGCACGCAGCCGGCGAGGCGCGCGTCCAGGTGCGCCCAGGCCCGCCGGGCTGGCCTGAGTTGGCGCCGTGTTGTCCGTCACGACACTCCTTCAACTTGCTTTCCGAAGTGGCCGTGGGCAAAGCGCTCAAGGGGCGCCGCGACAGCGTTGTCCTCGCGACCAAGTTCAGCCGCCCGATAGGCGATGATCCCAACCACCAGGGAGCCTCGCGGCGCTGGATCATGACCGCGGTCGAGAACTCGCTGCACCGCCTGCAGACCGACTACATCGACCTCTACCAGGTCCACCGGCCGGACCCTTCCACCGACATCGAGGAAACGCTGTCCGCGCTCTCTGACCTGATCCACAGCGGGAAAGTCCGTGCGGTCGGCACGTCCGCGATGCCCGCGTCCGACATCATCGAAGCCCAGTGGGTCGCCGAGCGGCGCGGCCTGGAACGGTTCCGCACCGATCAGCCGGCCTACTCGATCCTCAGCCGCGGTATCGAACGCGAGGTGCTGCCGGTCGCGCAGCGTTACGGGATGGGCATCCTCGTGTGGGGGCCGCTCGGGCAGGGAATGCTCACCGGCCGCGTCCGCAAGGGCCAGCAGACCGACCTGCGCCGAGCGCACATCTTCAGGCACCTCAACGACGAGCGCCGGATCGACGCCGTCGAGCAGCTCATCCCGCTCGCCGAAAAGGCCGGCTTGCGGATGACGCACCTCGCGTTGGCGTTCGCGATCGCCCATCCCGGCGTGACCAGCGCGATCATCGGGCCGCACACGATGGAGCAACTCGACGACCTGCTCGCCGGCGCCGACGTCACGCTCACCGACGAGATCCTCGACCAGATCGACGAGATCGTCCCGCCCGGCACCGACGTCGGCAGGCTCGACCAGGCCTACCTGCCACCGGCCCTGCTGAACTCGCGCCTGCGCCGTCGGCCCGCCGGTGAACGCACCGCCGCCCGACCGCATCTCCTCACCAACGGGCATGGCCCTCGTCGGCGAGCAGTTCGCCGAACGCCGCGTCGGCGAGCTTGGTTTCCTGCAGGCAGACGACGTCGGGCCGGCGCTCGTCGAGCCACGGCAGCAGGCGCGGGAGCCGCTGCTTGGCCGAGTTGACGTTCCAGGTCGCGACGCGCACCGGGCATACGTTAGCGAAAGTCTGCGGCGGGGGTTCAGGTTACGAGCAGGCGAAGGCCAAGCTCTGCTGCGTCGAGAGCGACGAGGTCGCGGTTGCGTTCGGCCCACCGGCCTGAGACAAGGTCATCACGGAGGCTGCGCACTGCCCGCTGCTCGGGCTCCGGCCCGACTCTGGCCCACACCGATACTCCGCGACGTACATGATCGTCCAGGTATGCCTCGGGCCGGCGCCAGTAGGCCTCGAAGAAGCCGTCAGCGCAGTCCCACGGAATGAGCACCGGCTCCATCCGGGCTCCGATCGCGCGGGCCTGCTCGGTCAGCGAAGGCCTGCCGACGAGGAGGTCAGCGACCTCAGGCAGGTAGTCGCGAGTAAGCCAGAACCGGCGACGCCATCCGGCGTCACTGGCATCGAACGTGAACACCACCACGCGGCGGGCCACGCGCCGCATCTCGCGCAGGCCCGCGATCGGGTCCTGCCAGTGATGAACGGTGCTAAAAGCCATCGCGGCGTCGAAGGACTGGTCCTCGAACGGAAGGCTCTCCGCGACGGCAGCCACGCACGGCGCCGCGCCTGCGAGCCGCTGCGCACGCATGAGCGCCGACGGTTCCACCGCGGTGACGTCACGGCCGGGGGGCTCGTAGGAGCCGGTGCCAGCCCCGACATTCAATACCGTCCGCGCATCGCCGAGCGCAGCCCAGATCCTTGCGGCGATCCGCGGCTCGGTGCGCCGCGTCACGGTGTAAGTGGCTCCGATGGTGTCATACAACTGCGCGCTGGACATGTCGCTGCCTCCCTGGCTGTCACCATCCCCACGCCGCGCACGTGGCCTGGCGTCGCTGCCCTGGATACTTGGTCACTTGCGCACCATTTCACCACGGTCCGCTGGATCATCTATGTGGTCACGCGCCGTAGACTGCGGCGAGATACCCGGGCAGGGTCGAGGGCCGTCCTAGCGCAGCGGCGACGGAGCTATGGCCCTGGGACCGCCGGACGACCGCCGCTGCGGGCGGGCATCGCGGCGGCGCTGCCAGACCCGGCGGATCCGCGAGGCCAGTAGTGCGAACAAAGCGATGCCGGCAGCCAGGACCGCGGCTGTGACGATTGCCGCGGAGACCGGGTGGAATACGGCGAAAGAGACGAGGCTGGCCACGCCCAGATCCTCGAGCAAGCTGGCGATAATGTTGCTGAACGGTTCGGGGCTAGCGTTGACGCCAAGCCGCGTGCCGGTCTTGACGACATGCGAGGCGAGCGCCGACCCACCACCGAGCGCGGCTCCCGCGATCATCGCGGCCGGGCTAGCGTGCGCCTGCTGGGCCATGACGACGCCAATCGCCCCGCCGACTACTGGCCGCAGAGGCGTGTGAACGACGTCCCACACCGAGTCCAGCATCGGGACCTTGCCTACCACAAACTGGCCGGTGTACAGCACAGCCGCAGCCGCCAGAACCGACGGGCGATCCAGCACCGCCGGAATCGCGGCGATGTGCCCGAACCTGCCCAGCAGGCCGAGTACGAGCACCGCCGCGTAGCTGTTGACACCGCTGGCAACACCACTGGTGAAGATCAAGGAGACTGGGAGCATCCGAGTCCGTCCTCCAGCTCTCGTATTTGCGCCCCGCGACTACCCAAGCGCCAGACCGAACTGCCACGTACTGCCCGGACAACCCCAATTTATAGCGACGTGCGAGGTGCGCGTCTCCGGGAAACGCGTCCAGTTCACTCGCGTAGATCAGCCCGTCCACCGTCAGCGGGACCAGGCGGGCCGTCCACCCCGACCCGCCGTGCGCCCGGACCAGAGCACTCGCGTGCTCGTAGGAACGAACGCCGCGACAGCAGCGACACCGGCCACCGCCCCACAGTCGACCACCTGATAACGCGATCAGTACCCGCGCGGTGATCTCATGCCGCGTCCAGTCGCCGGCGTCCGGGATCGGGTGATGTTGTTGTCGGGGTCGGCGAACACGGACCGTTTGGTCATCGGGCCCGTGATGGCATGCCCCTCGCTGACCCGGAGGAACAGCCCGGCGCGTCCGGGGGTATCCGCCTGGACGCGGAACTCGCCTCGGAACACCACCGTCGAGCCGCGGTTAGTTGGATTAGATGTCATTTGCACCCGCTCAATAACCAGCGCAGACAATGATGGGCTCCATGAGCCTAGGGAGAACTTCGGACTAGAGGCGCAGCTGGTTATGCCGGGGGCAGCCTGCCCTGTGCCCTGTGCCCTGTGCCCTGTGCCCGTGCAGAAGTGACAGACTTACTGGACGTACAGATGCTCGGGAGATAAACGGTGCCGCAGGACCACGACGATCTCCCGGCCGCCGCCGACAGAGCCGCGCCGACGGCTGCCGACTTCGACCAGGCCTTTACCGCAGCAGCGGCGTCTCCCGGCATCCGGCGGGTCTGGGAGCTGGCCGAGCCCGAGCTGCCGCCCCAGATCGAGCCGTTCTCCTTTGTCACGGTCGGCCTGCTCCGCCACGTGGCGCAGGCCCTGAACCTCTCGCCGGGACAGACGCTTGCCGATCTGGGGTGCGGGCGCGGCGGCCCCGGGCTATGGCTCGCGCGGGAAGCAGATGTCTCGCTGGTGGGGGTGGACTTCTCACCCGTCGCGGTAGACCAGGCCGCGCAGCGGGCGACGCTGTCCGGGATGGCCGGCCGGGCCCGGTTCGCCGTCGGCGATCTCACCCATACCGGGCTCCCGCAAGCAAGCGCCGACGCCGCCGTGTCGATCGACGCCTTCCATTTCGCGGCCGATCCTGCTGCAGCCGCCGGCGAAGCGCGCCGGGTGCTTCGGCCGGGCCGGCGGCTGGTCCTGACCAACTGGCAGCCCAAGATCCCGGACGACCCCCGGTTGCCGGGCAGATCACGAATCGACTGGCCGCCGCTACTTCGCAGCGCGGGTTTCACCGGCATCGCGATGCAAGCCCGGCCCGAGTGGCACAACGCCTTCACCCGCGTCTACCAGGTCGCCCTCGACCTCGGCGATCCCGGCGACGACGCCCTGCTCGCCGACCTGCAAGACGAGGCCCGGCACCGGCTCCCCGTGGCAGACCTCATGCACCGGGTCGCCGTCACCGCGACCGCTCCCGGCTGCGATTACTAGCTTCCGCGCTTCGTCCCCCGTCCTCCTGATAGGTGCCGGGGCCACCAGCCGATGTCAGCCCGGACATTGCGGCGTTCCGGCCCGTTACCGTGACCTTCACCCGGCGACCGGTACACGTGGCGCGTGACGGTGCCCTGGACCAGCTCGCGGTGCGCGTGCGCTCAGAGCCAACCTGACGACCCCGACCGCGGACGGGCAAGTCGACGTCGCGCTGGTGTATCACACCGCCCTGTGCCCACTCTTACATCTGACTGGCCGGAACGGAGGTTCCCGATGAAGGGACGCGGGGTGCTCGAGGACCCCTCTGTGAAACTGGTACGCGTCGACGTGGTCGAGGCGTGGGCGCGGCACATCTATGTCATGCAGAACCTGCCCGGCTATACGTCGAGTGTGCGGCGGGCGATCCTCTGCGAGTGTGACGACGGCCGAGCGGCCTACGTCGAGTACTGGCGAGTGGGCTGGAGGCTCTGGCGCACCACGGAGTGGGTCGGGCCGATCGCGGAGCTCGGCCTCCCGGGGCCGGTTCCTCACGGTTTTGAGATAGTCCGCGGTCTCCGGATGTACCGCGTCCGCGAGCGGAGCATGGTGCTGCGCGTTAACGGAGTGGATCGGATCGTCTCCTTCACGGGCGAGGATCTGCCCCAGGCAGGACACTCACTCCGTAACGCAGGGGTGCAGGCCGTCCTCGCTGTGCCGAACGTCGGCACAATCGTGGACTGGACCACGACGGCCGCCCGTCGGCTCAAGCCGGGAAGCACAGGGCCCGAGGCAGTCGCCGCCGCCACGCACTGGCGTCGAGTGCTCGAAAGAGCGGCGGCACAACAGCCTGACGCCCCCGAATGTCCCTGGCGAAGTCGCGCAGCAGGTCATGGAGCCGGTACCGGATGAGTCCGGTCGCGTCGACGCCGGCGATATCGACGAGGACCGCGTCTACGAACTGCTTGAGCAGTTGCTCGGCGTCATTGACATCGGTGCCGATGAGGGCGGCGAGGTTCCAGGCCGGGAAGTCGGCGCCGAGTAGCCCCAGCATGCGGAACGCGCGCTTCTCGGTCTCGTCCCGGCTGGCCGGGGAGGCAGGAGGTCGAGGGGGACGACTGCCGCGCCTGCTAGGGCAGCCATCCGCGACCTGCTGGTCACAGCACCGCGCACCTCGGCTCGCTCAAGCCGGTAGAGAGGTCAACTTTATTGAATGAGGCACCAGTGTCAATGGTGAGCCGGTACGGGGTTTACGTCCTGGTGATCTCTTTCCCAGAGGTCATCGAAGAATGTTTTGAATGGTTCCGACGACCGGACAGACGAGAAATCTGGGTCTTTTTTGATCCAATCCGATGGCCGCCCCATCTCGCAATGAGGATCGTTAACGCAACGTATTAGGCTAGTAACTACTCGTTCACCCATCCTTTTTTCGCCGTACTTTCCTGTCAGCGCGGCGTACAGGCATGCAGTATTATATGCGGCCTGCCAGGATGGTGTGCTGTGCTGCCACGGCACCCACCGCGTTCCCTGTGCACGCGGGCGCGGCTCCGTATGCTTGCCAGGCCGGTAATTACCATCAGATTTCAACACCGCTCTGATCGTTGCCCTGTCACCTGTAATGACGGCCGCTATCCACATGCCTCTCAACCGGTTATATTCATTAATGACCCTGCGCGCGGCTGCCGACGGGCCTCGGCCGACGGGCCCGGCGCCTTTCTTTCCATTCAAGCTCTGGCGAACGGCGACAAGCAACTCGGCGACACGCGCACCGTCGTGAAAGCGCTCGCGCTCTGCGCGCCGCCAGTAGTGCTTCCATATCGCCCGCTCATCACGGTGCACGAACGCTGCCCCAATGACGCGCCAGAGGGTCAGTTGCCGTCGGACGGCGCACAGCTCGTCCTGCGCGGCCGTCAGGAGCTCCATCCTTAGGGGGCGCGGCAACGGCTTTCCAAGTTCAATGTGCTTAATGTCGACCCTGCCTTGGCGGCCGTGCGTAACGCGACATCGGTCGAGGATATCCAGGCACTCACCAAGGATTACCCTAGTTTTCTCACCTTTCAGCTCGAATTTTGGATTGGCTATCATTTCAAGAGACATGCCAAGCCGGTACCGGCCGCGGTAGAAGCGGGGATACTGCTCCCGGTTCATCGCGTGCAGCCGAAGCGCCTCCACATGATAGCCCTCGATATCGTAGAGCTGGGCAAGCTCATATCTGCTGACACCAGCACAGCAGCTACCGGATGCTCCCCTCTCGAGAATCTCCATTTGCCTGGACCTGGCCTCATGGACCTCGCGCGAGGACTTAGGGTAGACTCGCTCCTGCCACGCCATCAGCAAGGCGGCGAGATCGTTGCCGTCGGATGAGCCATAACACCAGGGTGGTGCTGTGGGATCCGCGCTGAAGATCTGCCGAGCGACGTAGCCCGCGACCACGCAGGCGGCTTCATCCTGGCCCGCGGGCAAGGTCTTAGTCGCGATGCTCTCTCCGGTCCGGGAGTCCTCGAGGTCGACCGTCACGATCACGCTACCGGCGGCTTGGCGCTTGTTACCGGGCTCAACCCGGATCCGAACCTGATACTGCCGCGGGTTCGGCCACAGCGTCCCGACAAAATCGATGATCGCACCCGCGAGGCCGCCGGCATTGTTGCCGGTGCTCTCGGCGATGGAAACGAGTCCGGCTACCTTGGTGCCGCCGGGTAGGATCGCTGGCGCTTTGACCGCGACCGCGGGCAGCCGGAATCTGAGTTCGTTCGCGACTTCGTCATGGCGCTGATCTGTCGCGGCTTTGTCTTGTCCGCCTGACGCACTGCCGTTCTGCTTGCCCTGCTGGTCGCCGCCAAGGGCCGACAGATCTACGGTGGGCGGCTGCCAGCACATCGCCCATACCTCGAGTTCTCGGTACCCGAAAACGAGCAAGCCAATGACGACGAGCCATCCGATCCGCCCGGGCATGGGATTATTGTGACCGAGCAGTGGCTGGAAGAAGGCTTGGCTGAGCGCATCGAACCCTTGCGTGAACGAGTTCACAAGGTCGGCGTGCTCCCCGGCGCCTTTATGCGCTACCCCATATCGGGTGACCACCACCACGACAGCCAGCGCGAAGAACGCCGCGACGAACCGCAGCGTGCGCACGGAGAAGTGGTAGCCGACAAACCCCAGCACTACGCAAACGACCGCGACTACCAGCCATACGAGCCACGAATGCATGCTGTCCCCTCCGAACTAGCCATCCCCTTTGCGTCCCGCGGGCCCAGGTCAGCTGGTCACATGCGAGTCCAGTAGCCGGACAATTACCGGGACCATGGATTCCGGCACAAGACAGAACTCTTTACGGCAAGGTGGCTGGCTACGCTGGACCAGGGCGGTGCCCCCGGTCAAGCCAGAATGCGATAAGGCGCTTCATCGGCCCCCCACCCGGGCTTTTGCCCACTGTCACGTTGACGCTCCGTGGCCCGATTGTCAAGAGTCGCTCCCGATCCAAGCCCTGCGGCCGGCCTACGCACACTGCCGTTCAACCCGGGACTGGCCTGCAACCTGCCTCCGCGCGAGGCTGGGTAGCCGAAGTGCGGTTAGTCATCCGGGCGAAAGAATACCTCGCGTCATCGCCACCGAGCGGGAAGACGACCGGTCCACCTCGTTGCGCAGATCGCCGACATCATTAGCATCGAAGCGCATAGCTACAGCCTTGCTTACCCTCATCGATATCTACAAGTGACCGACTGCCCGGACACCTCTCGGACGATCAACTAACGTCCGAAGCGGCTCACTCTCATGCCGCGTGTCGTGCGCTAACTTGACCCCAGAGGCTACCCTGGCCTAGGCATCACACTGAGTCGGTCGAACCGCTGCGGTTCGGCCGGCTGCCGGACGCCCGGGCGCAGGACCCGGAGGTTCTTCGCCGCCTGTGCGGCACCTACACCATGGGCCCGGTCGAGGTAGTGGTCGCCCAGAAGGGCGACCGGTTGCTGACCGTCGCCACGCCCGGCGCCCCGCCCTTCGAGCTGCGGCTGGGCGGGGCCTGCGGTTCGAAGTGAAGGGCCAGCCCGGCATCACCGCCGAATTCGAGCTGGACGAGACCGGCATAGTCGTCCGGCTCGTGGCACAGCCACTAGGGATATTCGGCCCGAAGACGTGACAGGCCGCCGTCAGACAAGGGTACGCCGCAGTCAGCCTCACACAGGTGGGGGCGGCGACACTCCGGCCGAGAATGGTCGATATGCCATCCACATGGCAGCCAATCGGAAAGGCCGCAGGCGCCCGGAATCGGCAGCGACGAATATTGGTTTTGGCCGCACCAGCCGTACCGGTGAGGTGGTAGCAAGCCCGCGAGATGAAAATGTCACAGCTTGAACGACTCAATATATGGCCGCCGCCCGCAATACAGCCGTCGCCGTCCTCCGTCTCGCCGGGTTCACCGGCACTGCGCCCGGACGGCGCTGAGCCGCACGAAACCCCGCCCGTCCCATAGCCACCCTGAATCTCACATTCCGAGAATGACCGGAGCCCTGGCTGGCTAAGCGCGCCGTGCACGAGCCCGGCAGGGGAGCAAGGCGGGGAGGGCCTGCATGGGGATCGCCCGCAAGGTCCCTGCGGGCGTGAGCGTGACGGCCAGGGATGGGATCGCACGGCTGGCCCCCCGTTGATGGCCGGCTCGATCCGGCGCGCCGCGGTTGCCTGCGCCGAGGAGCTGACCGGGGGACGGACGATCGCTGCCCGTATCGCTTGTGAGCAGAGGACCGCCCGGCAAGTCCAGGGCCTACGCGCTCGCCCGTTCCGGCCACTGCCCGATGGCCGCCCGGACGATCATGATAGGGGTAAGGGATGACTGTTGGCAGCTCGAAAACGATGCAGGCGTGGGTGGTCAGCCAGCCAGGACCGATCGAGACCAGCCCGCTGAGGTACGTGGAGAAACCTGTGCCGGCCCAGCTCCCGGCGAACTGCTGGTTCAGGTCCTAGCCTGCGCCGTCTGCCGCACTGACCTGCACGTCAGCGAGGGCGATCTGCCGGTGCACCGTGAGCACGTCACACCCGGTCACATGGTCGTGGGCCCGGTAGCGGCACTGGGCGACGGCGTTACCGATTACGTCGTCGGGGACCGGGTTGGCGTCGCGTGGCTGCGGTACACCGACGGGACCTGCGTCTACTGCCGCCGCGGCAACGAGAATCTGTGCCCTGACTCGCTCTACACCGGCTGGGATGCCGACGGTGGCTACGCAGAGTACACCACCGTGCCGGCGGCGTTCGCCTACCGGCTGCCCGCCGACGTCGCTGACGTCGAGCTGGCGCCGCTGCTGTGCGCCGGGATCATCGGCTACCGGGCGCTGCTGCGCGCATCGCTGCCGGCCCGCGGCAAGCTCGGATTGTACGGATTCGGCGACAGCGCCCACCTGGTCGCTCAGGTAGCGCTGGCGCAAGGTGCGACTGTCCATGCCCTGACCCGCGGCGAGGCGTCCCAGCGGCTGGCGCTCGAGCTAGGCGCTGCGTCGGCGAGGGGCGCGTATGACTCCCCGCCGGAACCCCTGGACAGCGCGATCCTGTTCGCGCCAGTCGGGGATCTCGTGCCAGTCGCGATGCGGGCACTCGACCGTGGGGGAGTCCTCGCCGTTGCCGGGATCCATCTGACCGACACACCGCCGCTGAACTATGAGCACGAGCTGTTCTATGAGAAGGAACTACGCAGCGTCACCTCCAACACCCGTCACGATGGCCGGGAGTTCCTCGCATTCGCCATCCGTCACCACGTCCGGGCCACCACCCATGTGTACCCGATGTCACGAGCACAACAGGCGCTGCAGGACCTCAAGGCCGGCCTTTTCGACGGGGCGGCTGTTCTCGTCAACGACCGGGACACCGCGCAATGACCCAGCCATGGTCATCCGGCGCGAGGGGCCTGGCACCCCTGGCTGGCAGCGGGGCCACGGGCTATCCGCGACATCACCCTGAAGTCCCTGCCCGCGGGTCCAGCAGGACAATTGACGGCGGGTTCGTTGCCGAGGAACTGCGGAGCTTCCTGCTGACCACGGCCGGAATCAGGGTCTCTGCGGCGGCGACACGCCGGCGAACTCAGACCTCGGCACGCGCCCCATGCGCCAGATGTGTGCATTCGGGCGGATCGTATCCAGGTCTTACCAGCCGAGTTCGCTGAGCCGGTTGTCGTCGATGCCGAAATGATGGGCGATCTCGTGGATGACGGTACGGCGGACCTGGTTGGCGACTTCCTGCTCGGTATGGCAGATCGCGCAGGTCGCCTGGCGGTAGATGGTGATGCGGTCGGGCAGCACTCCCCCGCACTGCGTGGTGCGGCTGGTCAGCGGGATGCCCTCGTAGAGGCCGAGCAGGCCAGGAGGTCCCGGCCGGTGCTCGACCGTCACCGCGACGTTGGGTTCAACCTCGATCACCAGTCCATTGTCCAACGCGGCGGGGCCGCGACGGTCAGCCCTGACGGGGATGGCATAACACCTCATCGCACCCAAAGCGGAAGAAGCGGGCGTTCTTCGCGCACGGCGGCTATGCATTATTATGCAAGCCGGTCAGCGTCGGTCGGATCGAACCCGGGATCGCGGGACCGCCGACACGTCTAGGCCTCTCACGTCGCGCGCCGCGGGACGATCGGACGGAACTGAGGCCAGCTCGGTGAAGGTCATCATGCTCCGACACCGCGCCCACTCCTTGCCAGCGCGAGCCGTACCAAGCGCGGCAGGAGCGGATGGGTCCGCAGACCCCGTGCCGGGGCCGGGGACGCTTCAGCTCGCCGCGTTAGAGGAGCCGACTTCTATGCGGCGCTACAGGCCCATGGCGCTAGGGAAGCGAGTCTGGAAATCCAGTATCCCGGCCCAGCCCGGCGTGATGGCGATGCGCGCCATGGGCTTCCCGCGGAGCGTGCTGACCCAGGCCGGACCCTGTTCTGGCCCGAAATACCGCGTCGCCGATAGCGCATACTCAGGGACCACATCATCCAGCAGCTCGATGCTCGAACGTCCCCGCACGAGCAGCACCTTGTGCGGGAAGGAGTTGTCGTCGATGGTGAGCGCCACTCTGGGGTCTGCGGCGAGTGCCTTGAGCTTGGGAGCCTTCTGCGGAGATCCGAGGATGAATTGATCACCATTCCAGTGGAACCAGATCGGCACGACTCTCGGGCTGCCATCCATCCAGGTGTAGGCCAGCCTCGCCGGGTTGGCCGAGCCGAAAAGCGCTGTGGCGACAGGATCTTCAAGCAGCTCCAGGCTGCCTTGACGGGCCATCTCAGCTCCCTTCGCATTGTGAGCGGGGAGGTGGCTGGTTGCGGGTGACGAAATCGTACACCTGCGCGCGCTTGCCGGGTGATCCCGGGCTGAGGGAGCTGGGACCTGCAGCCGGCCATCCGGTGCGTTCCTGGCGTTGCGGACCGGCGCGACGCACGACCGCGACCTGGTACCCGAGGGCGGGAATTCCGCTTCCGCTGCGTCCCGACCTGGTCGTTATGGCGCCGGGCGGTCAGGGCGCTGGGCCAGGTCCTGGCATGCCTGGCGCACCGGCACGCCCGCCAAGCTACTCGCGGTCCGGAAGACGCACCGAGTTACCCGAGAAGTGCTTTACGGGCCGGTCACTGAACGCGGGACCGGACTGCCGTGCCGGGCGAACGCGCTGGTGACGGTCCTGCGCAGGCTGCTCCGGGAGCGGGAGGCGAATGCGCTTTAGCCGACCTTAGTCCGACCCACCGGGGCACGGTCCGGTGCCTGGTCCGGGGCCGAAGACCTGTCCCTGCCCGAGGTACCCGCAGGTTGGCGTGGCCGTGGGCGAGGAGATCTTGATGCGGACGATGGCCAGCGGCAGGCTGGCGATGTGCTGGCTCGCGGTGAAGTCAATCTGCCCGGTCACCCCCTGCCATGATGGGTCGCTGATGAACTGGCCGGGGATCTCGGCGCGGCCGATCGCGCCGGGATGCGAACCCTGGTAGTTAGTCTCAGCGTCGATGAACAAGTCCGCAGCATCGAATGCGAGCCCAACCCGCTCGCCGGTCCAGAGGAAATCCAAACCCTGTCCGTGCACTTTCGGCAGGTTGAACAGCTTCTGGACGATTGCCGCGTAGATGGTGCAGAAGCTGACCGGTTCCCCGGAAGCCTGCGCCGCCGCAGCTGTGGCCGGGTGCAGGCACTCGCTGCGCGTATTCAGCAGCGCGATGCCCTCGGTGACATACGAGATCTCGGGTTCCCCAAGCCCCGACTGATCGCGCGCAGCGGGGTCGGCAATGAACCGGCTCACTCCGTCGTCGGCGATGATAAACGGCTTTTGGCCGTGGCAGTCATCTTCGATGAGCTGCAGGAACGCGGAGAACTGACCGTTGCCGACCAGCGGCCGGTCGTGCCGTCCCGCGTAGATGTCTACGGTGGCGGCACCGCAGAGCTGGCTGCCGAGTAGCTGCTGCGTGACCTGGGGAGTTGGCAAGCCCTGGAACAGGGGCGCCTCCCTTTTCAGGTCACCAACGAGGGTGCTGGTGAAGAGGTCGCCCGGATTGGCCGACGGCTCGAAGATGAGGATCTTCTGCGCCTGGATCTGCCCGGCGGAGTCGTACTCTTTGCGGGATTGCTTGAAATACAGCGGGACGATTTCCTGAATGTAGTGCAAGATCAGGTCGGCTTCCGTGCTGTTGCTCGGTGGAAGCTGGAAGTAATAGTGATCGTTATGGGGATAAGTGCCGCCGATGCCGTCGGCAGTCAGGGTCGTCGCCACTACTGGGATTCCGCTGGCATTGAACAGCCCGATGGCCTGCTTGACCCGCTGGATGCTGCGGTCGAGTCCCACGACGCCGAGCAGGCCAAGGTCATGAGCGGCCAGCGCGATGATCATCCGGGCGACGGGGACGGCGTCCTGCATCTTCGAGCCGCCGTTGGCTATGATCACCTTGAACACCGCGCCCGACCCCTGGAGCGCGTTCTCCTGGGCGACCATCAGGCCTTCCAGTTCTTCGGCCTGGCCGGAATCGTAGTTTTCGTCGGGGCCAGCGGTGATTCCCGCGAAGTAGACGAGGCTAAATTCTGTCTGGCCATTCTGGGCCGCCTGGTCTGCCCTTTGGTTCAGCTGGAAGACCTGCTGCTGGTCAAACTGCAGGCGCTCGTCCTGGAGTGCCTGCTGCGGATCCTCGCCGCCGGGTGCGTGATTGGTGAAGACGAACCCCGAGTCGCTGTAGCCCACGCACTCGACATCTTGCGGGGAGGGCTTCCAGACGATGATCCTGGTCTGACCGGTGGCCGGGCCAAAGGCCTGGCACGAGGCCCCAGGCATCCCTGGTCGCGTGGCTGGCCGCAGATGCGACGACGCGGTGGAATGTCCGGGGGCAACCGCTAGTGCCACGGCCGCGATGCCGAGCATGACTGTCACTGACATGACCAGGGTCAGCCACCGCTTTCTTTTCGCCGTAACGGATGGGGTTACGGCCGCCGTCGCAGCCCTGGCCACAGCCAGCCCGTTAGACCCGGGCGGCGGTGAGACGGGCTGAGTTAGCTGGTAATCGAGCGCAGACGCGGGGCTCCGGGAATGGTAAGGGGACAGGTCGAGCGCCTCCCGCAGCGCGTCGGCGAAGTCCCGGCAGCACCCGTACCGGTTCTCCGGGGCCTTGGCCATGGCCCGGGCCAGGACCCGGTCCGCGGCACTGGGCAGGTCCGGCCGCCGCGCGACCAGGGACGGCGGCGGCTCGGACACGTGCGCATACAGCACCGCCATAGGCTTGTCCCGCTCGAACGGCACCTTTCTGGTCAGCAACTGGTAGGCCACGCACGCCAGCGCGTACTGATCGACCCGCCCGTCGACCGCCAGGCACTGGATCTGCTCCGGCGCCGAGTAATTCGGGGTGCCCAGGAACTGCCCGGTCACGCTCGCCGACGACACCGCCCCCTTGCTCACGCCGAAGTCCGACAGGTACACATGATCGGGCCGGTCCGGGCTCGCATCGACCAGGATGTTCGCCGGCTTGACATCGCGGTGCACAAGCCCGGCCCGGTGCGCGGCATCCAGCGCCGAAGCCACCGGGGAAATGAACTCCACAGCCCGGCCCGGCGCCAGCACCCGCTCCCGCTCCAGCACCCGCCGCAGGTCACCGCCGGCCACAAACCGCATCGCGATGAACAGCACGCCGTCGGCCTCGCCGGCCTCATATATCGGGATGATGTGCGGGTCCTCCACCTTCGCCGCCGCCCGCGACTCGGCGATGAACCGCCGCCGGAACTCCTGGTCCTCCGCCAGCCCCGGCGCGAGGATCTTCAGCGCCACCAGCCGGCCCAGCCGCTCATCGCGGGCCCGGAACACCACCGCCATCCCGCCCGCGCCGATCCGCTCCTCCAGTCGGTACCCCGCCAGCAGCGAGCCCGCCCGGAATTCTTCGCTCAACACCCCTCCCCTCATCGCCGGACTGCCCTTTAAAGCCCTCGGCGCCCGCCGGCGATGCACTGCGCAGGCGATCCCAGTATCTGGGTGCGGTAACAATAGACCGGTCAGCACCGCTATAGTGTCCAGTTTCCTGAACTGGTGCCTTCTGTGGCAGGAGTGGTCGTTAGCGTGGCCGGAACGGGTTGTTGCTGTAGCCGGGCCGTTGGCTGATCTCGCCGCCCTGGTATCGCTCGGCCCGCGAGGCATCCCAGGCTCGCTCGAGTTGCGGGTTGAGAAGCAGGCGACCGCAGCCAGGTGCAGAAGGTCCGGAACTCCAGGTCCGGCTAACGGCAGGCCAGCCCAGCGGTCCTACGGGAACAATGACAGACGGGACCATTGCGAACCTCCGGGCATGACGCGGATCTGTGGACGGACCCGCGTCATGCCTGGAGCTTGTCCCAATCCCGTGCTACGCCACACGGGATCACATCGCGGCATCTCAGCCGGCGCCGCAGCTCAACCCGCCCTCACGACCTTGGAGCGACCGCAGTCGGGCCGGGTGAAGACCTCGAGGAGGCGGTCCGGCGCCCGGCTGGTGGCGGTCAGTCGCCGGTGTTGGTGGCCCACAGCGGGCTACTGCCCTGGTAGATGACCATGTTGCCGTCATCCTGGACCGCCAGGTGCGCACCAGGTTCCCGGCGGTGTTCGTAGCCCACGGGCGGTCCGCAGCTCTCTGCCGGCATCCAGGCCGAATAGATATTCTGCGTGCGACCATAAACGTGACTGCTGGACCGATCGGCCGCTAATAGTCGGCGATCTGATTTCCCCTATCGGGACGAAGGAAATGCCGCTCGACGATCGTCGGCAAGGTCGAGAGAGTATGAGTGAGTATTCCAGTTCATTTATAGATATGAGCGCGAATAAAGTACTCATTTCGGCATAACAACCAGATGAGGTCGACGGGCGGTCTCGATGGCGACACGCTGCGGGCTGAACGAGCTGCGGCGATCGGGGGCACCGAACGGATGGTGAGATTCCCGCTCCTGACGCAGGTTAGCCCGGCCGAAGACGTCGGCAGGCTGGTCTTCGCCGAAGGCCGCGCCAGTGATCCCCATCATCGATGCGTCCAGGACGACGTAGGGCACCACTAACGTCACGGACCGGGCGATCAGGTCAATGATCTGCTCGGTGTGCGGCCGGTCCATGAACAGGTGGGCCAGGCCGAACCGTTGTCTGACTAACGCGGGTGTCAGAACGCACGATCGACGGTCCTGACCGGCGGTCCTGCGAGGCAGGACTGAGACCGCGATCAGAGGCAGTCCGGCGTACGCAGCAGTCCGGGCGTGCTGGCTCTGCGCGCGAGGACAAGCCGGCACCGCGGGCTACCGTCCTCGCGTCGGCCTAGAGCCGTCAAGGGGACTGTCGTCACGGTGAATCCGGATGTTGTCAGGTCTTTGCGGGCCGCGCGCAGCGGGCAGGTGCGGTAGTACATGACGAACGGGGGACGCCACACGGCATTGCGGACCCGCATAGCCAGGTCGAACCCGGCCAGTGCCCAGTACCAGCGTGAGGTGATGGGCTGCGGCGCACCGATCGGAGGACCCGCATGCCCGCGCCGGTGCCGGAACACACGTCCAATCCCCGGCCGAACGGGCCGAGCGGGCGCAACGCGCCGGCGGTCGCGTCAAGCACGCCATCGGGGGTGCGGAAAGGGGTGTAGTCGAACTTCGGAGCAAGCAGGTCGTAGCCGCCCTCGACCGAGGACAGCGCCTGCATCGCCAGTTCACGCAGAGACGGGCCCCGGGGCGAGAACATCGCCCAAGGGTACTTCCCGACGCCAGACAGGCCGTCAGCCCAGGGATCAACCACCGCACCGAGGGTCAGGCGCAGATCGGCAGCACTTCGCATCCAAAGACATACCCGGCGACCGGACCCGGCAGGAAACGACAACGACTGCACCAAACCGGTCGACTATCCGGGAAACTCGGCCAGCCCTGGCCCGGGTGATCATGCCTGGAGTGTTTCGGTTGGCACGGCCTGCGATGGCGGCAGCGCGGCACGGCCAGATCCGCGTGACACCTTCCTTCACGGGTTCAGGAACTGGCGCCAGCCGCCTGGCAGGGTGGTCTGGCCTACCTCGATCAGGTGCCCGTCGGGGTCACGCATGTAGCAGCGGATCTCGGTCTTGTGCTGTTTCGGTGGCGTGAGGAACTCGGCGCCTCGCGCGCTCCACTCCGCATACACAGCTTGGATGTCCGATACCCGGATGTTGAGGAAGCTGCTGGCCAGGTCCGGATCGCGCGGTGTCTCGAGTCTGACTGCCGGCTTGTCGTCGGTCGGGCCGCCACCGACGTTGATGATGATCCAGCTGTTGGCGAGCGCCACGTACGTCGGCTCACCCGAGCGGATGGTCTCGCCGCCGAGCACCTCCGTATAGAAGCGACGGGAGCGCTCTACGTCGTCAGAAACGATGAAGTGGGTCAGTGCGATCTCATATGTGGGTTGGCTGCCTTCAGGCATCTTGTACCTCCATGGTCCGGGTAGCGGTACGAGGTCACGGCTGGCGGGAGGTCAGGAGAACGCGCTCAGTCCCTCCGATCTGTACGGACTTCGGCCGGGTTTTCGGTCAAGACAATGGCCGTCCGGATCCGAGCATTCTGTGCCTATGCTCGGTGGCGAGCCGGACCAGCGCCACCTGTTCGGTCATCCCTGGCTGTCGATATTGCCCGCCGCCCTGCAGTCGCATGGGTTCATCGGTCGCGGCCCTGGATCGGCTCGGCTAGCGCCGCCCGCCAGGCGGGCGCCTGGAAGGGGTCGGCGAAGTACTGGGTCTCGTGGGTGACCAGATCGCCGGTGAACTCCATGACGCTCACCGCGTAGGTGGGCACGCCGTCATAGGTGATCACGCATTCGCTCACCCAAAGGTCGCCACCGCCTCGGATCCGCAGGATGGTGAAGTGGCGTTCGGCCGGGTGCCCGCCGCGTTGCGCCTGGATCTTTGGCCGGCCCCGGAAGCGCTCCCCGGACTGCGGGTAGTCCAGGATCGCGTCTGCGGCGTAGATCGCGTGCTCAATGTCGATGTCCCCGCTCTCGGAGGCCTCCCAGTGCTGCTCTAGCCGGGCTCGGGTCCTGGCGTCACGATCCATTGTCCTGTTCACCTAGGCCTCATTAGCAGCAGGAATCTCGCTGCTGCGCGGCTCAGATCTCGTCTGATCGGGGTTCGGCCGCGCTGCTGGGTCCTGCCGGACCCAGACCCGCGGGGCTGCGGGCTGTCTCATTATTTCCTCATTTCCTCCCCCGGCAGGACTGGTCATCTACTGGGTGATACCGGGATCACGGCCGCGCTGCGGACGCGCCGCGCACTGTTCCTTCCCGCGCCCGACCGACTGCACACTACGTGGCGGCTCGAGCGAGAGCGGGCCCGCAGGGGCTGCTGCAGATAGCCCCAGACGGCGACCGGCGCGGCCCGCCCGCGCTACCCCCTGGCTCGCTGCGAGCCGGCCCGCGCCGAGCGCTGGCAGCACGAGCCCTGCCCGGTACTACTGCCCGAGACTGGCGCGCGTCCTGACTGCCTGTCGCGCGCACACCCGGGCCGGCGGCAGAGCGCCCGCTATGCCGAGCAACCCTGAGCAGAGCCAGGGGATGAGGCCCACCCCGTGGAACCGGAAGGAGTACCGTCGCCCGCTCTGGTTGTCGCTGCCGCGCGGGAGCCCCGCGGGTATCGGCCCTTGACAGTGCTTCTGGCTACAACGGGGATGTTGTGACGCAGTTGACAGTGGCACTATGTAGGTTGGGCATTCGAGGCTGTGAGAGGCGGTCATCCGATGCGTCCTGACATCAGACCTGGCGGCATCTTCCCTGATTACGCTCTCCCGGACCACACCGGCACGGTCCGCACGCTCAGCGAGCTTCAGGGCCGCGATCCGCTCATCCTCACCTTGGCGCGCGGCAACTACTGCCCCAAAGAGCACCAGCAGCACCTCGAACTGGCGGCCAACTACCCGAAGGTCGCGGTGGCCTACACCCAGATCGCCACGATCGCCACCGACGACCATCACAGCCTGCAAGAGTTCCGCGCGTCGGTGGGCGCCCAGTGGACCTTCCTGTCCGATCCCGGTCGGACCGTCCAGCAGGACCTCGACATCGCCGAGTACACCGACCCCGAGCACAACCCCATGATCCCGCACACGCTCGTGCTGAAGCCGGGGCTGGTCATTCACAGTGTCTATAACGGCTACTGGTTCTGGGGCCGCCCGTCGTTCTACGACCTGTGGCATGACCTGCGTGCCGCCACGAGCGAGATCCGCCCGGACTGGGATCTGAGCACCACGGGGCTCCGCGAAGCCTGGGACGCGGGCGACTACTCGCACTTTCACGGCTGGGACCTGCGGTCTCCCGAGTCGACGCCGACATCGTATGAGTGATAGGGAAACGATTGTTGCCGCACATAGTGGCCCAGGTAACTCGTCAGGCCGGGGACCAGACAAGTCGCGTCCCGCTCTTGTGTGCTGCCCGCGGCGCGGCGGCCGCGGCGAATGACCAGGGTGGGGCAGGTGCTGCACGCTCACCGGGCTTGCTTTGCCGCGCTTGGCTAGGCCGCGGCGAGACATGCAAGGTGAGCCACTTGGTGGTCGGCAAAGATCACGGAAGGGGCGAAGGCAGTGACCACGCCGGTATGCGAAATGCTCGGGATTGAACGACCGATCGTCCAGGCACCCATGGCCGCGATTCCCCAACTGGCCGCGGCGGTCTCGAATGCCGGCGCGCTCGGCATGGTGACGCTGACCTGGTTCTGATGACGCCGGAGCCGTTGTCCGTGAGACGGCGGCGCTGACCGCGCGGCCGTTCGGCGGGAACCTCGTTCTCACCGAAGATCACCACAGTCGCCTTGACCAGGCCCTCGACGCCGGCTTGCGGATCGTCTCGTTCATGTGGGGGGATCCCAGCGGCTACGTCGAGCCTGTGCACGACGCCGGCGGAGTTGTCATGCACACGGTCGGCAGTGCCGAGGAGGCACGGCGGGCGGTCGCATCCGGCGTGGACGTGGTTGTTGCGCAGGGCTGGGAGGCCGGCGGGCACGTCTGGAGTACCGTCGCGACACTGCCGTTGGTACCCGCTGTGGTGGACGCGGTGGCGCCGGTGCCGGTGATCGCGGCTGGCGGGATCGGTGACGCTCGCGGAGTCGCCGCGGTGCTCGCCCTGGGCGCCCAGGCCGCGTGGCTGGGCACGCGGTTCCTGCTGGCCGAGGAGATGCCGATCCACGAGGACTACCGGCGCCGGCTGATAGCCGCGGCCGAGACCGATCCGCAGTTGTACCCGAACCTGTACGAGGTCGGGTGGCCCGACTCTCCCCACCGCGCGCTCCGCAACTCAACGGCCAAGGCGTGGGAGGCCGCGGGCCGCCCCCCACTCGCGCAGCGGCCAGGACAGGGCGACGTGATCGCGCACTTCGCCTCGGGCGAAGCAATCGTTCGTTACGAGCCAGCGCCACCGATGGCCGGGACCACCGGTGAGATCGAGGCGCTCTCGATGTGGGCTGGACAGGGCGTTGCCCTCGCGAGGGAGCCACAGTCAGCGGCGGACATCGTGACCGAGCTCACCGCCCGCCTGTAACCGGGAAGGAGGCGCTTGCCCCGCGACCACCGGCGCTATTGTTCTCGGCCAGCAACAGGCACGTCCAACTGGCCCGGCCGCTGAAGCGCCATCCACGCCGTATCAGGCAGGCAGCCCATGCCGAAGGAGATGCCGACATGCCGAGCCAGGCCATGCAGAACGTGATCGAGGCCCTCCGGGACCGGCGGAAGGCCAGTGCCGGCCAGCCCCCGCCGACGCTGGAACAGCGCCGCGCCGCTTTCATCCCCGGGGACCGCCTGCATCCGGTGCCTGACGACGTGCTGGTGACGGAGGTGACCGCGGGCGGGGTGCCCGCCCACTGGCTGGCCGCCCCGGGAACCGACCCCGGCCGGGTGCTGCTGTTCCTGCACGGCGGAGGGTATGAGCTCGGGTCGGTTCGCAGCGACGGCGAGCTGGCCGCCCGGCTGGGCCGGGCCAGCGGGATGCGGGTGCTGTTCCCCGAATACCGGCTGGCCCCCGAGCATCCCTTCCCCGCCGCCATCGACGACGTCCTGGCCGCGTGGCGCTGGCTCCGCGCCGGCCAGGACCTGAGCGCGACATCACTGGCGGTGGCCGGCGACTCGGCCGGCGGCGGGCTCGCCGTCGCCCTGCTCGTGGCCACCCGTGACGCCGGGCAGGCCTTGCCCGCGGCCGCCGCGCTGATGTCCCCGACGGTGGACCTGACCAGCTCGGGGGCCTCGATGACCGAGCGCGCCGATCAGGATCCGATCTCGACCCCCGCCATGCTCGGTCAGTTCGCCGCCGGCTACCTGGCCGGGGCTGACCCTAAGACGCCCCTGGCGTCGCCGCTGTTCGCCTCCCTGGCCGGGCTCCCGCCGCTGCTCATCCAGGTCGGCACGGCCGACCTGCTGCTGAGTGATTCCGAGCGCCTGGCCGCAGCAGCAGCCCAAGCCGGGGTCGACGTCACCCTGCAGATCGGCGAGGGCCTGCCCCACGTCTACCAGCTCCTGCTCGGCACCCCCGAGGCAGCCCAGGCCACCGAGCAGATCGGGACGTTCCTGCGAGCCCGGGTCCGCTAACCAGACAGTCCACAGACAGCAGGCTTCCCAGCGCGCCCGGTCCTGACTGATAGCGGACCCGGCTGACCTGGCAGCGAAGCACCGCGTTCTCCGCACACATGCAGGAGGCCATCGTCGGCGGCCACCTCAAGGCGATGTTTGGACTGCGGCGATGACCGTCCTGGCCATGGCCGCCTGGGATGCCGCGCTGGCACGCCCGGCCGCATTGCCCGAGACCCATTTGAGCAAGGGCGGAAGCAGGATGGCCGGAAATACCAGCGGCAGGAGCATCCCGAGCCAGTCCCAGAGGGTGTGTCCTGGATAGCCGGTCCACGTCCACCGCAGAGCGTAACCGCCGATCACGGTCACGATCCACCCGGTGGCCAGGGCGGCGATGATGGCCCTGTGGTACGGGCGCAGACGGACCTCGGGCCGCCGGGCTCGCATGCTGGTCAGCGCCATCACGGTCGTGATCGCGGCCGGCAGCACGAGCAGGTTGAGCCAGCCCCATAGCTTCTGGTCACCGAAGCCGGTCCAGTTGAGCGGGATCAGGTAGCCGGCGATCACGAATCCGGTCCAGGCGGTGATGGCGGCGGCGTAGATGACGCGCCTGCCCTTCCCGATGTAGTCCTTGTCCTGGATCCACAACGGGATCGTGCCGAGGACGACCGGGAGCAGCAGGAGGTTGAGCCAATCCCACAGCTGGCCGTTGACCCGGAAACCTGTCCACTGCCATCCCCGGATGTAGCCGCCCCACAGCGCGACCGCCAGGGCGGCAGCTGCCATGTACGCGGCGCCTTTCCGCCCGTTGTCGTTTCTCGTGATCCCGCGCAGGGCGCTCGCCGCCTCGGCGGCGCGCTTCCTGGCTGCTTCGGCGGACGGAGCCCAGGGCAGGCCGGCGTCTTCCAGCTTGTCCGCCAGCGCTGTGCACATCAGCACCTTCGCCTTGCTGACCGCGTTGGTGCCGGTATCGCCGCCATCGGCCGCCCTGTCCAGCTCGACGAGAGCGCTAAGCCCCAGGAACTCATCTGGCTCAATGGCGAATGTCAAGGAAGCCATATCGCGGCCTGCCCGTCGAACGTAAACAGCCGGTGACGGTTAGCATTCGCCACCAGGGCGCCGAAGTCGCCGGCGAGCCGGCTGGCCTCCCGGGACATCATCATGGTCTTCTCCTGTCTGCTTGGACCTGAGGTTCTGGCTGTCAACCGAGCGATCCGCCGTGTAGTCCCGGACGGCGGGCGGGAAGTGTGTGCCCGCGGACCTGACCGCCGCCTGGCCGGCCAGGCCCGCGCCGGGCGTGTTGCTGGGATCTGGACCCGCGACTGGTGTAGTGCACCAGCCGGGCGGCGGGTCAGGCGGCCGGCGAGGGAGCGGCCCGGCGGGAGGCCCGCGCCCGGACCAGTCGGACGGTTACGGCCGCCGCGACCAGGACGGCGCCGAGGGCAATCACGGTGATCTGCCAGCCCGCCATGCCGCCCGTGGTGACCACGTGGACGGTGCTGGCCGGGACGGGCAACGGGCGGGCGGGCCCGCCTTGCCCGCCCGGGTCCGGGATAAGGATGACCCTCGCGAAGGCGGCCGGGATGGCGGCGGCCGAGGCCAGCAGGCCAATGGTGACGGCGGCCAGGGCCGTGGCGAGCCGCCGCAGTCGGGTGCCCGCCTTGGGCGCTGCCGTGCGCGGATGAGTCCTCTGGCGGGTTGGGTGTGCGAACATGGTGTTCTCCTGTCTGTTTGGACCTGTGGTCGTTGACCGGTCCCGGTGCCTGCGGCTCGGGGCGGTCGTGGTTGCCTCTATAGGAAGGATCGACTGCGCGGGCGGCGGAGCCCTTGAACGAATCTGCTCAGCCGTTGAACGAACCTGCTGGATCCGGCCTGCAGTAGGATTCGGGTGATGGCCGCGAAGGGTCTGGGTGGGGCATGGCCACGACAGGGTCCGGATCTGAGCATCGCCGGGCGGGCGGACGCCGGGGGCTGCCGGGCATGATGCGCGGCTTCCTATGGCCGACCGAGTTCCTGGTGTTCTCGGACTTCCTGGCCGCCGACCCGCACGCGCACGGCGCGCTGCAACTGTCCGTCGGGATCGACGGGAGTCCGCGCGTCCGGCTCGACGGCGCCTGGCGCAGGGCCCGCGGCGTCCTCATCGATACCGATGTCGCGCACGCGTTCGACTGCGACGGGCAGCTGACCGCGATCGGCTGGATCGAAGGCGAGAGCCGGCTAGCCGGGCAGCTTCGCGACCGCGTCCTGGAAGGCCGGCCGTATGCCCTGCTCGATGAGCCGCTGTGCGGCCACCTCGCGGACGGGCTAGGTCCCGCGTTCGGCAAGACGACCGGCTGCCCGGAGGCGTATAAGCGATGGCGCGATGCGCTCGGCTGGCTCACCGTCGACGTGACGCCCGAGCCTGAGTACGACGACCGCATCGCGGCTGTGCTGGACCATCTGCGCGCCACACCGTCACCGCCGCCGTCGGTCGAGGACCTCACCCGTATCGCGCACCTGTCACAGAGCCGGCTCCAGCACCTGTTCCGCGACCAGGTTGGCGTCCCGATCCGCCGGTACCTGCTATGGCACCGGTACCTGACTGCGTTGAGCCTGCTCGCCGACGGCGCGTCCGTGACACGCGCCGCGCACGCAGCCGGCTTCGCCGACAGCGCGCACCTGACCCGGACCGCTGTCCGGATGAACGGTTTCACGCCGACGAAGATGCCGTTCCGCATGTGGCTGACGAACTGCCGCTGACTACAGCCCTCGCGATCCAGGCAAGGCGCCTGGCGAGGAAGTCCCTGATGCGCGTATTCATGCGGTCTGCCGGGAACTCGACTCTTGCGGTTATGCGGCCAGGTCTTCCCCGGCCAGGCGGATGACTCGGATTTCTTCGGGTGTTGGCTGGTCGGGGGCGAAGTGGCTTAAATCTGGCGGCGATGACGACGCGGCGGAGCTTGGCGGCCATGTCCGCGGTGGACGGCTGGGTCTTGGTCTTGTACCAGGGGGCCGTGGTTGGCCCTGGTTGCCGCGGTCGTCAGGACTATGGCTGCTGGCGGGTTGAGCCGCGGTTGCCAGGTGGCTCAGGCGGCGCGACGGCGGACCAGCCAGACGGTCACGGCGATGAGCAGCACTGACAGCGCGAGCAGCCATCCGCTCTCGATCCACTGGAATGCCCAGAACCGGCTGGCCGGCTGGTAGCTGGTCCATTGCGTGTAGCCGTGCGGGGTGAGGCACTGCGCGAGGGCTACCGCCTTCGGCTTGCCGCCAGGTCCCACCGCGCCCGGAGGGCCCGCTGGGCAGAACTGCTCAAGGAGGCGGTCGGGGGGAAAGCCGGCGAAGGCGAACCTGCCGCCCTTGGTCCACCACTGGCTGAGGATCCACGCGGAGCCGGGCACGTTCAGGTTGCTGGTGACCACCGGCGTCATGTAGGCCGGGCGCAGCCACCCGCCGGTGGCGAAGGCGAGCCCGGCGTAGGCGACCATGGTGGCGACAATCGCGGGGACGACCCGGCGGATGAGCATGCCGGCCAGGGCGCCGATCGCGAAGGCGGCCAGCGTCCAGGCGGCGAACCCGATCCCGCGCAGGTCGAACACGCCGGGAAAGAATGGTGTCAGCTCCGAAAGGCCCAGGGACTGGTTGCCCGCGGCGAAGTACGGCTGGTAGTACCAGGACAACAGCAGGCTGAACACCCCGGCGGCGGCCGCCACCGTGACCGCGAGCAGCACCAGCTTGGCGAGCGCCCAGCGCCACCGCCCGAAGCCCTGGGTCCAGGCGTACCGGAACGTGCCGGTCTCCAGCTCCCGGGCCAGCACCGGCGCCCCGGCAAACGCCCCGATCAGCACCGGCACCGCCTGCAGTATGAAGCCATTCGACAGGAAGCCGTTCGTGCCAATGAGGCTGGTGCTCATGGCAGCGCAAGCGTCTGAGGCTCCCGGGCGGCAGGCGGCGACCGCGGCGGCGAAGACGTGGTGCGTTTTAAGGCCGGCGAGCCACAGGCACACCGCCAGCACGCCGAGGAACACGGCCACCCCGGCCAACGCGATCCGGTGCTGCCGCCAGGTGACCCAGGCCATCCGCCGCCACGGCACCGGCCGCGGGCTCGCGTCCTGCTCCGGGCGGGCGGGCACCCTCAGCGCGGTCATCGCGTCACCTCCGACGGTTCGCCAGTTTCGAGCGGCAGAGCCCGGCCGCGGGCCGGCCCGGGCAGCGCCGCGGCGCCGGGCTCGCGCAGGTAGGCCAGGGCGAGTTCTTCCAGGCCGACCGGGTGCGCCTCCCAGCCCGGCGGGACCGGATCGTCCGCGGCGGCCCGGACCAGCAGGTGGGCCTGTGCCTCACCGCGGCGCACATGCACCACCGGCCGCTGCGCGTACCGGCCGGCCTCGGCGGCCGGGCCGGTCAGCACGCGGTGGCCGGCGAGCAGGTCATCGACCTCCCCGGCCACCTGCACCCGGCCCCGCGACATCAGGATGAGGTAGTCGGCCACCCGCTCCAGCTCGGTGAGCACATGCGAGGACAGCAGCACCGACACGCCGTCGTCGGCTATCGCTGTCATTACCAAGGCCATGAAGTCGTGCCGGGCCACCGGGTCGAGCATCGCCATCGGCTCATCGAGCACCAGCAGCCGCGGCCGCCGGGCCAGCGCCAGCGTCAGCGCCAGCTGCGCCTGCTGGCCGCCAGACAGCCTGCCCGCCTTCCGCTGCAGCGGGATGCCCAGCTCGGCCAGCCGGGTTTTCGCGTATTCCTGGTCGAAACGCCGGTTCAGGTTGGCCGTCAGGTGCAGCATGTCCGCGGCCGGCAGGTTCTTGTACAGCGGCGTGTCCTGGGCGACGAACGCGATGCCGTCCAGCGCGGCCGGCGACCCGGGCGGCCGGCCGCCCAATACCGTGACGGCGCCCGCGGTCGGCGCCGCCAGGCCGACAGCCAGGTTCAGCAGCGTGGTCTTGCCGGCGCCGTTCGGCCCGACCAGCGCCGCGACGTGCCCGGCCGGGACCGCCAGCGAGCACTCGCGCAGCGCCCACGTGCGGCCGTACCGCTTGCCCAGGCCACTGGCCTCGACAACGTTCATGCTCATGCGACGCCCTCCGTTCCGCCGTCCGCCGCGCCGCCGCGGGTGCGTGACCCGCCGCGGCGGTCAAAGAAATCCCGCAGCGCGCTGGTGAACAGTGCCACGATCCCGTCCTCGTCCAGCCCGGCCCCGTCCGCGGCGGTCAGCCAGCCCGACAGCGACCGGCGCAGCGCGGTCAGCTCCGGTAGCGCGACCTGGCTCAGCCCGGCCTGGACGAACGTGCCCTGGCCGGGCCGCCCCGCCGTCAGTCCCTTGGTCTCCAGCTCCTTGTAGGCCTTCAGCACCGTGTTCGGGTTGATCGCCAGCGAGGCGACCACGTCCCTGACCTTGGGCAGCTGGTCGCCCAGCGTGAGGTAGCCCAGCCGCAGCGCGTGCTCGACCTGATGCACCAGCTGCAGGTAGGTCGGCACCCCCGAGGCGGCATCCAGCCGGAACTCGATCGGCGACCCCGGCCCCCGCGGCCCGGCCCCCGGCCTGCCGTCGCCACCCCGCGGAAGCTCTGGGACTGCCGGAGCCCCTGTTTCCGACAGGCCGGCGAACAGCCCGCTCAGGTCGGCCCGGGTCTTGGCGCTCATGGCCCGCCCGACCCGGTCGTCGAACTCGGCCTGGTCCAGCCGACCGTCGGCGAAGTGCTCGGCCAGCCGGTCAGTGACCGCCTGGCGCTCGGCGTCGGAGACGCGCAGGTGCTGGTCGGAATACATGCCGCCGATCGCAGGCGAAGCACCAGCCCCACTGCCCCGCGCACCGTCGCCTTTATCTATATCCATAAGACAAAGATACAGCCGATGATCCCGCTGTCAACCTGGCGGCCCCACAGCAGCAGCCCAGCGCGGGCCAGTTGATCGCGGTCACTGATCATGACGGCAGCAGCCGGAGCGTCCGCGCCCGTTCACCTGGTGCTGATGAGGCCCAGGGAGCGGGCCCGGCTGACCGCCTCGTCCCGGCTGTGGACGCCGAGCCTGTGATACAGGCGTGCCGCTCGCTCCTTGGCTGCGGACCGGGAGATACCCAGCTTGCCGGCGATAACGGAGAAGGGCAGTGGTGTGGAAAGGTATCGCAGGACCTGGGCCTCGGCCATGGTGATCGACGCCGCCCTGACTCGTGCCCCGGCTTGGCTGGTCGCTTCGGCGGCCACCTCGTCGGCGGCGGCTATGGTGACCAGGGATTCCGCCACGGACTCGGCGGCCACCTCGTCGGCGGCTTCTATGGTGGCGATGTCTTCGGCTACGGCGTCAGCGGCAGCCTGGTCGGCGGCGGCCACGATGAGGCCGGCGGCGGCCAGCGCCGTGACCGCCTCGTGGGCGGCCGCCTCTTCCACCAGCCCGGCCGTGATCAGCGCCCGGACGGCGCCGGCGGCAGCGGCGGACTGGATCTGCTGCGAATCGGCCACTGCCCGGGCCGCCTCGGCCTGGGCCGCGGCCGTCGCGAGCAAGGCACTGGCCTCGTCGGCCTGGGCCTGGGCGATCACCTCAGCTGCCTCCTCCATGGCGGCGACCTCGGCTCCCACCACCAGCCCGGTCTCGGCGGTCAAGAAGCCCTCGCCGATTAGCGCGCCGCCGGTCTCGGCGATGGCGTCGAAAAGCGGAGCCGCCCAGTGGTGCTCGACGAGCAGGAAGGCCAGGGCGGTCCCTGGCTCCAGAGAATCGGCCAGAGCCCCCGCATCGGCGCGGTCAAAGGCCGCGGAACCGTCAGCTGACGCCGGCCCAGCCGGACCGCCGTCCGAGACGGGAACCACTGCCGCCAGGAGCGAGCCGAAGTCCTCGTCATCACCGATGGTCAGCCGTTCGATGATGCCGTCCTGGCTTTTGGCCACGAAGAGCATGTCGAGCAGCCGGAGAACTCCCCGGCCGCGCAGACGGTCCACCTCGGCCAGGATCCTGTCCTCCGAACCGGCGCCGCGGCTGAAGCTCAAGGCGATCACCTGAAGCGGTGCGGTCATCGTTGCCTCCTTATGCTGACCCGTAACGTCGCCGACGGTACCACCAGGCAGCGTCACCGCCGGCTGGCACATCCCCGCCTCTCCTGGCAGGAGCTGGATCAGTCCTTGGGACCTCACCGACGTAGTTGAGACCGCCCCTGACGACCGCGTCCGACTCGGTGTCCGAGGCCTCGCAGATGATCGGTGACCGCGGTCCACCTTGCGGGCGCGTAGCCGATTCCTCGGGCCTGGAGCATGCGGCACAAGCTGAGCGCGATCGCGGGCGGCGCCCAGGACGGCACCGGCAGCCAGGAACCGGCGTCTCCACGCACCTCAACCGCCCTCCGGGGCTTGCCAGAGCCGGATGCGGTCAGCAACCGCAAGTCCGGTTCTAAGGGGAGCATTAGCGGCAACGCGCCTCGCTTACCCGACTTTGCTCTGAGCTGCCCTCACGATCGTGGCCGCTCTTTGATCCCCGCCGCGAGCAGGCCGACGACTTCAGCGATGCGGGCCGCCCGCAGATCCGGTTGGCGGGTGGTCGCGTCGATCCAGCGTAGGTAGGCCTTGCGGTAGAACTGCGCCAGCGTATCGAAGAATGCGCCCGCCGCCGGGTTGGCCGCGAGCGCCGCGGCGATATCATCGGCGAGATCGCCGCGCTGCGGACCTTCCGGGGCCAGCTCGACGGTCACGTCATCGCCGATCGCGATCCCCATGCTGAGCAGGCGCTTCGGGGCCAGGGTCAGCACCCATCCGCTATCGGCAGGCACGAGTCTGGTGCGGATCCGGCAACTGCCGATGGTGCCGCTGACGGGATGGTCGGCCTTAGCACCCCACGCCTCATCTGGGTCAAACGGCATCGTGATGACCGCGCTGTCGCGGGGACCAGCGGCGATGACGGCGCGGAAACGCTGCGAACCCATGACCCCCATCGTGGCATGACGGCGGCGATGGCGAGAGGTCAGCCCGGAGCGGCTAGTTCTGCAGCGCTGATCGTCAATCATCGCGGTATGAGCGAGTGTTCTCCGCGGACGGCGACGATGCATGCTTATGCAAGCAGCCGACGACTGTTATGGTTACGCGGACGCGCGCAAATCTATACGCTTAAGGCCGGTAGTCAACCGCCAGGAATGCCTTTCTGAGAAAGTTCGGAGTCCGCTGCCCGCGACTGGCATAAGCGTCTTGGAGGATGCTGGGCTAGGCCCATTGCAATACCCAGTGGTAGTGGGTCACACTTGAGTGTGAACGGCAACTGACCGAACGCTTACTGGGGGACCTCACCATGGCTGATGCGGATCTTGTTCTTGAGGGGGGCGGGGTCAAGGGTACGGGCCTGGTAGGCGCCATCACCGCGCTTACCTCGGCGGCAGAACCGTATACATTCCATCGCGTGGCCGGTACGTCCGCGGGGGCCATCGTGGCGTCAATGCTCGCTGCTGGCTACACCGCAGCGGAGATGAACACGATCATGACGGATCTGGAATTCTCGCAATTCGAGGACAATCCCGGGATCTTCGCGCGGCATTTCGAGCAGATCGGCGAGGGCCTCGGCCTGATCATGCACGAGGGGCTGTTCCAGGGCCAGTTCCTGCACGACTGGATCAGGCAGACCCTTGCGGCTAGGAACGTGCGCACCTGGGGTGACCTGAAAGACGACGACCCGGACAGTTCCCTGCCCCCCGGACAGCAATACAAGCTGGTCGTGATCGTCTCAGACGTGTCGCGTGGCCGAATGTTGCGGCTACCCTGGGACTACCAGCCGTTGCTGGGCGTGGATCCCGACACCCAGCCGGTGGCGGACGCGGTGCGGGCCTCCGCGGGCATACCGTTCTTCTTCCGGCCGTTCCACATGACGGCCGACCCGGGCGTTACCGGCGGACATGGGGAAATCCTGTGCACCGACGGCGGCATGCTCTCAAACTTCCCGGTCAGCATCTTCGACCGCACTGACGACAAGCCGCCCAGGTGGCCCACGTTTGGTGTCAAGCTGTCGGCCCAGCTCACGCTTGCCCAGGGCACGTGGGACCCGGACGCTGACTCGCTCCAGCTCGCCAAGTCGCTGCTAACCACCATGCAAAAGGCCCACGACCAGGTATACGTGGATCAGGCGTCAGTAGCGTCACGGACGATTTTCGTGGACACGACGGGTTACAACGCGACCGATTTCCACCTTACGTCCGCGGACAAGCAGAAGCTGTTTAACAGCGGGCTCGCGGCCGGCCAGAAGTTCCTCGGGAAATGGGACTGGGGCAAATGGCAACAGGGCGACTACACGACCCTGGCCTGACCTGAACGTGGACCACTTACCGGTGGGACACCCGCCCAGCGCGACGACCGTGATCGCTCACCTATTCGCCCGACCTCTAAGTCAGTTCTCACTACATGCCGCCTCACCTACCCGTACGTAGGGTGCTGCGGCCAGCCAGGCGGGGAATCTTCCCAGTCCTCCTGGCGTCCATACGGGGTGAGGTCGAGGATGTTGTTGACGAACAAGAGCCGGTCCACGCCGCGAGCGGTGGTGCAGTAGGTCCGGTAGACGTCCTGGCCGTCGCGCAGGAACACGCTGAGCATGAAGCCGCCACCCGCGCCGCAGTCATCAGCGAACGTCGTGCCGTACGACGACACGAACGGCATGGTCCAGCCCATCCGCGCCTTGTAGGCCTCGATCTGGGCGCGCGGCATGTTGGACACTGTCGCCCAGCTGACTCCGCCGTCGGCCAGCGCGGCTAGGTCCACGACGTTGCTGGTGAAGTGGGTGCAGCCCGGGCAGTAGTCGTCGGGCCCGTTGTCCATGAACTGGTAGACGACGAGCTGTCGCTGTCCGGCGAACAAGTCGAGCAGCGTTCTGGGGCCGGCTGAAGTGTCGAACACGTACCTGTTGTTGTCGAACTTGACCATCGGGAGCCGGCGGCGACGCGCGGCGAGCCCGTCAAGCGCGCGAGTCGCCTCCTTCTCGGCCTTGAGCAACTCGTCGCGATCCTGCTGCCACTTCTCGGCTGAAACGATCTCCGGCATATTGGTCATCTTTCACTCCTACGGTCGTCGGCGATCCTGCGGTTGAAAGGACTTCGGACCAGCAGCGCTGCCTCGTGGGCGGGAGCTGCTCACACTCTGTCAGACGCCTCGGCGCAACAGAACTCATCGGTGCGACCCCCAGTCGCCCCCCGGCCATGCTTGCCGTCACCGCGCTGGCCGCCAGTACCGCGGCGGGCGCCCGCGCAGGACGCTGGCCGGTCAGCTTATCTGGATCGCGCGACGGCCACTCACTGCGCACCGCATGAGGATGGAGGCCAGCAGGTTCGGGGAGAAGACCGACGTCTTCCGCGCGTGCTGGGTCAGCGTGGGGCCGGGGTGTAGATCAGCTTCTTGTTCACGAACTCGTCGATGCCGTAGGGGCCTAGTTCCCGGCCGGTGCCGGAGCGCTTGGTCCCGCCGAACGGCAGGTCGGCCATCGAGCCCTGAGGGCTATTGATCCACACCATGCCGGTCTCGAGCAGGCCGGCGACCTCCTGGGCCCGGCCGGGGTCCGCGCTGTAGACGACGCCGCCGAGCCCGAACGGCGAGGAATTGGCCAGCTCCACCGCCTCCGAGGCGTCCGCGACCCGGTAGATGACCGCCGCGGGACCGAACAGCTCCTCGTGATACGCCCGCATCTGCGGGGTGACGTCGGTCAGGACGGTAGGCTCGACGAACGCTCCCGGCCGGTCGACCCGCTTGCCGCCGGTACGCAGCGTGGCGCCCTTGTCCACAGCGTCGCTGATCTGGCCCATCAGGCGTTCGGCGGCCGCCTCTGACGAGAGCGGCCCCAAGTCCGAGGCGGGGTCGGCGGGATCGCCCGGACGCAGGGCGGCCATCGCGGCGGTGAACTGGCCGGCGAACTCGTCGTAGAGATCACCGACGACGATGATCCGCTTGGCCGCGTTGCAGGCCTGGCCGGCATTGCCCATCCGGCCGGCGACCGCCGCTTTCACGGTCTTGGTGACGTCGTCGCTGTCCAGCACGATGAAGGGGTCCGATCCGCCGAGCTCGAGGACGACCTTCTTGAGATTGCGGCCCGCCACCTCGGCGACGGCGGCGCCGGCCCGCTCGCTGCCCGTCACTGACACGCCGGCCACCCGCGGGTCGGCGATCATATCCGCGATCTGGCTGTTGGCAGCGAATATGTTGATGTAGGCGTCCTCCGCCAGGCCAGCGTCGCGGAAGACCTGCTCTATAGCCAGGGCCGACTCTGGGCACTGCGGCGCGTGCTTCAAGATGATCGTGTTGCCGGCCATCAGGTTCGGGGCGGCGAAACGGGCCACCTGGTAGTAGGGGAAGTTCCACGGCATGATGCCGAGCAGCGGGCCGATCGGCTCCTTGCGGACCAGCGCCTCCCCCCCGGCCCGCGGGCTGAGCGGGGTGTCCGCGAGGAGCGCTGGTCCCTGGTTGGCGTAGTACCGGTAGATGCTGACCACCAGCAGGATCTCGCCCTTGGCCTCCCGGGTGGGCTTGCCCATCTCCCGGGTGATCAGCGCGGCCAGGTCGTCGATCCGCTCCTTGTACAGCCCGGCCACCTGCAGCAGGACCTTGGCCCGCTCGTCTTTCGCGGTGGTCCGCCAGGACTGGTAGGCGCGGGCAGAGCGCTGCAGCACCTGCCCGACCTCCGCATCAGTCGCGGTGGCGAACTCACGCTCGGTCTGGTTCGTGGCCGGGTTGACGACCTTGAACTCGCTCACTGCCGACGTCCCTCCGGACTCGCTCACGCTGACATCCCTCCGGCTTCGCTGCCGCGACTATTTCCGTTCCCGGACCGGCTCTAGCTGCTTCTCGTCCAGTTACTCACGATAATCCCAGGGCAGTCGACGGCTCAGGCCGGGCCATGACGGCCGCGCAGCGGATGAGTAAGTTAGCTCACCACGTTCCCGTGGGTTGGCCGCGGCCCTAACCATGCTCGCCGAGGCCGCCGGCGACAATCGGACAGGCTCACGACCCGACGTCGCTGCCGAGCCTGCGCCCGCTGTTCCCGGCTTGGTGTATGGGTTGCCTATCCGGGCCATGGCCGGCCAGCGGCTATCAAGGAAAATGCTTTGGCCCCGGCCGGGAGCCGGGAGGCTAGGCCGGGTAGTCGGCCGTGGCGATGGCGACCATCTCCTCGAGGTCCTGCTCCAGCACGAAACCCGCGGCTGCGGCGTGCCTGGTGGCCGCACGGAACGCGGCGGCGTACTCGCCCGGCCCGGCGGGGTAGCGGCGCGCCAGTTCGGCGGCGTCGAACACGCGCGTGGAGCCGAGGAGGATGCCGATCCCGGTGGCGCCGGGCGGGGTGAGCCCGGACAGCGCGGCAACCGGTACATCGACCCAGCCCGTCCTGATGCCGCCGCGCGCGATGCCCGCGTCGTCGGTGACCAGCCGCATGTGGTCGTCTGGATCGGTCTCCAGCCGGGAAGAGCGGGGCGGCGGCGGGCCGCCGCGCGCCCAGCGGTCCAGGTGCGCGATCGCGGCCTGGGCCACGTAGTGGTGCTGCGGCCCGGAGTTCACCGGCGCCGGGCATACAATGCCGAGCGGCTCGGCGGTCGGCGCCATCAGCCGGGCCAGTTCGGCGGGCGGCAGGTCACCGGAATCGCTGAAGGCGGCGCCGAGCACGTAGGTGTCGGCGTGCGCGGCGCCGGCGATCTCCCACCACCGGAACCGGCTGCTGTCCGGCTGCCGCGCCGTCACCCCGGCCAGCACGCCGGTCACGTCGCTCTCCGTCTGCACGGTCAGCACCGGGGCGCGGCCGTCCGTGCGCACCCGGGCGCCGTCCGGCCCCTCGCTCCGGATCCGGCCGCCCCACCCGGTCAGCGGGGCCGCGAACCCGGTGCGGCTGCCGATCAGGTAGCCGTCGCAGGCCACCGCCGACGGCACCGTCGGTGCCACCGCATTGACGTAGGTGACCAGGTGGATCGCTGACTGGGACTGGCCCGCCGCGAGCAGGCACTCGGCTGACAGCGGCCCGAGCACGCCGCCGTCGCGGACCGCGCGCGCGGCCTGGGAGAAGATGTCGAAGCAGAACGCGTCGCCCGGGTGGTGCAGCGCCCCGTACCGGACCGGATCGCTTTCCTTCAGCGCGGGCAGCACCATGGCGCGCCGCGACGCATCGCCGGGCTCCTCGCCGGCCGTTTCGAAGATGCTGCCGCCCTCGATGCCGGCCCGTTGCGCCGAAACCCCGACCCACGCCCACCCGGCCCGGACTACCTGGCGGTGGGTCAGCATCCAGTGCGCGGGCGCGTCGAAGCCGGCGCTGACGTTGAGCCATTCCAGGATCACCGTGCCGGTGAACGCCCCCGGGTCAGACGGCCGGCATACCACCAGCCGGGTGGCGAACGGCGCCTGGCCCGACGGGGTGACCTGCCAGTATCCGTCGGCTCCCGCAGGTCCCGCGGGCTCGAAGCAGGTGGCCGCGGACTCGAGGAAGAACTCTTCCAGCGTGTAACCGACCTGGCCGAGGTCGAAGCCCGCCATGATGATCCCCGGCTGCCCCTCGACCGGCCCGGTCAGCCGGGCGGATCCGTCCACTTGCCGCACTTTACCGGAATCCTCGGCTCTGGGCGGCGGGAGCGCGGGCCGCCGACCGCGGGGCGCGCCCTCCCGGCATGTCGTCGCCCGGCATGCCGGTCCGGACGCGTCGACCGCGCGACGACGACCGCCTGGTCACCTGCCGAAAACCAGTGTGGCGTCGGGTGGGTCGTGTCGTAACCTCGCCGAGTGGCGAACTCCGCGATCGTTGATGGTCTCGCACGTGCATCTGCAGTCATGGCCGACCTGATCGACCGTATAGCTGCCGACCAGTGGACGGCGCCGACCCCGTGTACGGAGTGGAACGTGCGAGATCTGGTCAATCATCTCGTCGGGATGAACCTCGTGTTCGTGGCGCTGTTCGAGGGGAGCCCGATGCCCGAACGCAGGGCTGACAGCCTCGGCGCCGATCCGGCCGGGGCCTACCATCGATCCGCCGCGGCGTTGCAGGCCGCCGCCGCCCGCCCGGGGGTTCTGGAGCGACGCCAGGCGACGCCGGTGGGCGTTGCCACCGGCGCCGAGCGGCTGCAGTGGCGCATCGCGGATCTGGTCGCGCATGGGTGGGACCTTGTCCAGGCCACCGGCGTTGCGGCCGAACTGCCCGACGATCTCGCAGAGCAGGCGCTCACGTTCGCTCGCGCCCAGTTGCCCGGCCAACCGCGCGCCGGACGATTCGCCGATCCGCAGCCGATACGAGACAACGCACCCGCCATCGACCGGCTGGCGGCATTCACCGGTCGGCCAGTTCCGTGGACGCCATGAACGCTTACATCAGATCGCGATACCCCGCCTTCTCGATCCATCCGCCGGCGTTCGGCCTCGATCAGCTCGGGGGACGGAACGCTTAGGCGCCACCACCGGTAGGGGTTCCGTAGTGTCCGTCCAGGGGTGCGGCGGCAGGCGATCACCGGAGTGGGTAGCCAGGGCGGCCCGGCGAGCGCGGCGTGGATGGCGTCGATGGGCTGAATGCCGTGGTTGCGGCTGGTGACCAAGTAGGAGCGCACGCAGCCGGTGGGCTGCCGAGGTAATCCAGACGGGCGTCCATCGTCATCTCCTTGCCGTTCTCGCCTACCGGCTGCTGGGCTCCCTGGCGGAGTCCGAAGATGCCGTGCTGGAGACCTACGCCCGCTGGTACGCCCTGTCCCGGCAGCAGCAGGACGCCATCGGATCCCCCGGCGCCTGGCTGACGACCGTCGCCGGCGACTCTAGACGAAATCCACCTCGGCGTGGTCCGGCTCGTGGTCAACGAGACGGTCGCAGGTCGGGCAGTACCAACGGGCCTCGATCGGGGTGCCGCACGCGGGGTGCCTGGGTGCTTGCGCCGGGTCGGCATGCCCGGACCCCCAGTACGCCAGCAGGCGGAGCGCCCCAGCGAGTTCCCGGCCCTCGGCGGTCAGCTGGTAGGCGACGCGGGGCGGCCGCTCAGAGTAAGGGCGGGTCACTAGCAGCGCTTCCCGTTCGAGCCGCTTGAGGCGCTCGGACAAGATGTTCGCTGCGATACCGGGGAGCTGGTCGAGCAGATCGTTGAACCGGCGCGGCCCGGCGAGCAACGCCTCCACCACCAGCAGGGTCCACCGGTCACCGACCCTGGCCAGCGCCTCAGCCAGTGGTGAGGAGACATGTTCGCTCTGGGCCATAAAACGATCGTAGCCGCCGCGTTGACATCTCCATAGTTAGTAGTAGTTTGCAAGTTACTACTAACTCGGAGGTAACGATGACGATCTTCGACGAGATTCAGGCCAGCATCGCACGGCTGGCGGAGGACGCCGGCTCCTCGGTGGCGGGCATCGGGCAACGGTGGGGTATCGGCTCGGGCATCGTGCTCGGCGCGGGCCGGGTGCTTACCAACGCGCACAACGTGCGAGGCAGTCAGGTGACGGTCACCTTCGCCGACGGGCGCACGGTCGAGGGGAACGTGGCCGGGCACGACATCGACGGCGACCTCGCCGTCATCGAGGCCGACACCGGTCAGGTTCCGGCGCTGCCGTGGGCCACCGGAGCGCCCGGCATCGGGATGCCCGTCTTCGCCCTGGCTAACCCGGGCGGGCGCGGGCTGCGGGTGACGTTCGGATCCATCTCCGGTATCGACCGGACTTTCCGCGGCCCTCGCGGCCTGCGCATCACCGGCAGCCTCGAGCACACCGCCCCGCTGCTGCCCGGTTCCTCGGGTGGCCCGGTCCTTGATGCGGCCGGACAGCTGCTCGGGATCAACACCAGCCGCCTCGGCGAGGGCTTCTACCTGGCCATACCCGCCGACGAGGCGCTGCGCCGCCGGGTCGACGCGCTCGGCCGCGGAGAATCGGTCAGGCGGCCGCAGCTCGGCGTCACGATCACTCCCCGCCACGTGGCCAAGCGGCTGCGGCGCGCCGTCGGACTCCCCGACGTCGAGGGCCTGCTCATCCGCGATGTAGCCGAGGACAGCCCGGCCGCTCGGGCTGGCCTGGCATCCGGTGATCTCATCGTGGCGGTCGGCGGCCAGCCGGTCCGCACCGTCGACGACCTGTCCGGCGCGCTCCAGGCGGCCGGCGACACCATCGAGCTGAACGTCCTACGTGGCACCGACGAGCGCAGCATCCACGTGGCACTCGGCCAGAACAGCCAGCCGGACGGGAAAGCATAAGCGGAAGCCCTCAAGGGTCCCCGTCCACCGTGTTCCGTCCGGATCCGCCAGCGGCGCTCCGACTCACGACGCAGGTGACCGCGAAGACTGCATGCCGGGCGGCGACAGTCATCGACGAGGGCTGAAGCAGATCCGGGGCGTGCACCACGGCCCGTTCGGTAGGAAAGATCTTTTTCCCCCGAACGGCCGTGGTGCTACGACTGCTGCCGCTGCCTGCCCTGAACGGCTGGCGCCTCAGCCAGCCAGTGACCGCGACACCCGCCCTCGACACGGTGAAATCGTGGGCCGGGCAGACCATCCCTGACTTCCGGTTCGTCCTCAGACTGCCGAAACCGATCACCCATGAGCGCCGCCTCGCCGACGTCGACGACCCGCTCCACGCCTTCCTGGCCGCGATCGAACCCCTCGGGCCGCGTGCCCACGCCCTCTGGATCCAGCTGCCGCCGTCCTTCAGCCCCGCCGGTCACGGGCCCTCACTTCCTATCCCGTCGTCCGCTACATCGGCCGGGACGACGCGGCCCGCACAATCACGGCGTGCCGGGCATAGGCGCGTACATCAGCGTCGCCATCGGAAGCCGCCGCGTGCAGCGCTTCCACCGCCCCTGGATATGCGCGCATCGGCGCCAGCGCGGTGACGGCCGCCTTCCTGACGTTGGCATGCGGGTCGGACACCGCGGCCACCAGGGGCCCGACGGCTACGACGGGGCTGGCCGCCGCCAGCGCCTGAGCCGCGCCGACGCGAACCTCCCATCCGGCTGCCGTCCCTCGCAGCACGCGGGCAGCCAGGGTGTCCAGCGGGGGCGGGCAGCCGAGCGCTCCGGCCGCCCTGAAGGCGGCCGCCCGGACCAGGACGTCGGGATCGCCCGCCAGCCGCTCCAGCGCCTCGCGGGCGTCCGCGGGCCCGGGTTCGGTCAGCTCGGCGGCTAGCGCCGCCAGCCCGTCAGCGACGGCGATGCGTACCTCTCGCGAGCGGTCTGCGGCCGCCCCCGCTACGAGGCGGGCCTCTCCGGTGGAGACCAGCCCGCTGACCGCATGCAGCCGCACCCGGTGGTCGGCGTCGGACAGCGCGGCCGCGAACGGCCCGGCGTCTGCGGCGCGCATCTCCCTGAGCAGATCGAGGACCGCGGACCGGACGACCGGGTCGGGACTACCCAGCCGACGGCGCAGGCTGTCGAGCAGCGCCTCGTCATCGGCAGGCAGGATCGCTACCAGCTCGCGCAGGCCCGCCACGGCCGCGTGCCGGACGGTGCCGTTGTCATCGCCGGCCGCCTGGGCCAGCGCCCGCCCGGCGCCGGGCGGCGCGGTCTCGGTCAGCGCGGCGATCGCCGCCCGGCGGACCCGCGCGTCGGAGTCGGCCAGGTACGGCTCGAGCTGCGGCACGGACGGCTGCAGCTCCGCGAGCCGCAGCAGTTCCAGGATCTCCGGCGGCCGCGCCGACGTCGCGGCAGCGGCGGGCCGGCGTTAGCTCGTGCGGTGTCCGGGCCCCCATCCGGGCGATCTCCGTGGTCATCCGCCCGAAGGTCTCCAGCGCGATGGCCAGCCGGGCTTGCGTCTTCGGCGGCGCGACGTAGTCGTTCACGAAGCGCCGCAGCTTGTACTCGACCTGGGCCTGCGGCGGCCCGTCCGGGTTCCGCAGGGGCCGGTAGATCAGCTCGTGGGCCGCCTCGATCTGGTCCGCTGGCAGGCTCGCCGGGCCCGCGTCAGGTCCGGCCGGGCCCGCTGCTCCCGGGCCGCGCGCGAATCCGCTGGCATGCGCGCCGGCCAGGTCACCGAACACGAACGCGCCGATCATGTAGTTGTGCGGCACGCAGGCCAGGTCGCCGGCCGCGTACAGGCCGGGCACGGTGGTGACGGCATTCTCGTCTACCCATACGCCCGAGGAGGAGTGCCCGCCGCACAGGCCGATCTCCGAGATGTGCATCTCCACGTCGTGGGTCCGGTAGTCGTGGCCCCGGCCGGCGTGAAAGGTACCGCGAGTGGGCCGTTCGGTGGTGTGCAGGATGCCCTCGAGCGCGGAGATGGTCTCCTCGGGCAGATGGGTCAGCTTGAGATAGATCGGCCCGCGGGCCGAGGCGATCTCGCGGGCGACCTCGGCCATCATCTGCCCGGACCAGTAATCGCAGTCCACGAACCGTTCCCCGCGGTGGTTGACCTGGTAGCCGCCGAAGGGGTTGGCGACATAGGCGCACGCCGGGCCGTTGTAGTCCTTGATCAGCGGATTGATCTGGAAGCACTCCAGGCCGCTGAGCTCGGCGCCCGCGTGGTAAGCCATCGCGTGCCCGTCCCCGGCGTTCGCGGGGTTCTCGTAGGTCCCGTACAGGTAACCGCTGGCGGGCAGGCCCAGCCGGCCGCAGGCACCGGTGGCGAGGATAACCGCGCCCGCCGACACCGTCACGAACTCGCCCGTGCGGGTGTTGAACCCGGCCACGCCGACGGCGCGTCCGGCCGCCGTCAGCACCCGGACCGGCATGACCCGGTTCTCGATGCGCACCCGCTCGCGTATCGAGCGCTGCCGCAGCACGCGGTACAGCACCTTCTTGATGTCCTTGCCCTCGGGCATGGGGAGCACGTAGCTGCCGGACCGGTGCACCCGCCGCACGTCGTAGTCACCGTGGGCGTCCTTGGCGAATTTCACCCCGTACTGCTCCAGGCGCCGCACCATGTCATAGCCACGGGAGGCGGTCTGGTACACCGTGCGCTGGTTGATGATGCCTTCGTTGGCGCGGGTGATCTCCGCGACGTAGTCCTCCGGCGTGGCCTTGCCCGGGATGACGGCGTTGTTGACCCCGTCCATGCCCATGGCCAGGGCACCGGAATGGCGGACGTGCGCCTTGTCCAGGAGCAGGACCGAGGCGCCCATCTCGGCCGCCGTGATCGCCGCCATCGTTCCCGCCGTGCCGCCGCCGACCACCGCGACGTCGCAGCTCAGTTCCTGCCGCTGCCCGGGCGGCGGGATGTCTATGGGCTCGGTCATCGCAGCAGGTACGGCATGTTGACGGTCACGGCGCCGGTGGGGCAGCGGGCCGCGCAGGGACCGCAGTACCAGCACTCGTCCACGTGCATGTACGCCTTGCCGTTATCGGGGCTGATGGCCAGCGAGTCGAGGGGGCAGATGTCGACGCACAGCGTGCAGCCCTCGACGCACAGGGACGCGTCGATGGTCACCGGGACGTCGGCTCTCGTCTCCACGAGGGGCATGATGAACTCCTGTTCTGTCGGGACAATCATTCCGGCGGTGCGGACCTCATTGACGACCTCCCCGTGCTCGCGCAGGGTCTCGGCGAGGCCAAGCAGCCGGTCCAGGCCATGCGGGTACTTCCGCCCGGCAGCAGGCCGTCCGGGAAAGCGCCTTGCAGCATCTGACGGCGAAGACTGTCAGCCACCTGCCGGGCCCAGTCGGCTCGCCGGCGCCGCGTATCAGCGAGCACCTCCGGTGCCGGCCCGGCACGGCCGGGACTCGTAGACGACATGGCACAAAAATCTACTTGTCCGATCCAGAAAGGGGAATATGATCGGCTGTACGCCACCCGGCCGGCTGATGATCGGCGGTACGCCACCCGGCCGGCTGATAAATAGCGTTCGACCTGCTGGTTCGTCATTCAGCCATTCTGGCCGCGGCGGAACACCAGCCGGTGGTAGGCGACTGGCCCCAGCAGCAGCGCTGTCGCGGCCGCGGCCAGCACCAGGCAGGCCAGGTCAGCTAGCCGGCTGCCCGGACTGCCCGCCGTCGTCGCCGGGCCACACCGGTCAGCTTCCGTGTGCCCTCGGCGGCGCCGCGGTCCACGACGCAGCAAGAGCCAGCCGGACATGAGCAGCGGCGGGGAACGGTGATGCCGGTTGCCGGAAGGCCGCCGCTACCATTGGTCATATGGCCGGTGCGTCCCGACCGGGCCCACCGTTCGTTTCTCTCGCTGGAGGGAGGCAGGACCCTGTGAGCGTCCCGACGGTGCATGAGTACGGTCCCTACACTCTCTATGACCTTGACGCGCTGCCCGAAGACGGCAAGCGCTACGAGCTTGCCGATGGGTGGTTGACCGAGTTGTCCTCCAGCCCCTGGCACGACCACGCGGCTGACCGGCTCAAGGACATCCTCAAGGACGCGGCCAGGCTGGCCGGGGCACAGGTCTACGTGGCCGGCGGCCCGAACGACATCGCCACCCCGGCAGGAGTCCGCAAGCCCGACGTCTTCGTCATCCCCCGCGACGTCGCGCGCACCGCCATCAGCGGGAAAGTCCGCACCTACTACGCGGGTGACCTGCTCCTGGTCGCGGAAGTGATCTCCCCCCGCAGCGGCAGCGAGCAGGTGGACCGGGTGCGCAAAGTCCGCGAGTACGCCCGGGCCGGAATCCCCCTCTACGCCCTGGAAACCGAGATACGCGCCGGGCACACGCTCACCGCCAGCCAGCCGTACACCATCAGCTTCGACCCGGGAACACTCACCGAACTCGACTAGGCAGGCCGTCATGATCGGGCCGCCGGCCGGCAGCAGACTGCTCGACCTGCTCGAACACCGATGGCGCCGGCACCTCGCGGCCGGCGAGCTGGCCGGGACACTCGACGTGGAACCCGAGATGCTGGACGCGGTGGCACTGGCGCTGGGAGACCTTTCCCGGTCCGAGCCGCCGGCGGTGCTGAACCGCCGGTGGCCGGCCTGCATCGTGGTCGCCGTGGCGCAGATCACGGCCCGATACGACAAGACCGGGAAGGTCTGGCCGACCTGGTTCCGGGCGACCCGGACGCGCGCGGCCAGTCACTCCGCCGCCGACTGGGCCGAGGCGTTCCTCGGCTCGCTCGCGACGCTGGGCGTGCCGACCCCGGCGGGCGACCCGCTGGAGACGGTGCTCGCCCACGCGGCGGTGACCGACCCGGCCCGGGCGGTCGCGGCCGCCCACCCAGGGGCGGGCGGCCGGGGGCCGCTGCGGCTCGATCCGTTCGGGCGGGGCGTGCTGGCCCGTGACGCGGATCCCGACGCCGGACCCGGCCAGGACGATGCCGGGTCCTGGACCGCGATGTCTCCGGCCGAGGTCACCGATCCCGAGGATCCGCTGCTGGCCTTCGACGCCGACGGCGAGCAGATCGCGGCCATGCTGCCGCCCGAGGCGGTGTGGCTGGCATACCCGCAGGACCGGGCGCTGCGCGCCGACAGGACGCCACGGGTCCTGGTGGAGAGCAGGCTGCCGCTCGCCTGGAACGGCTGGCGGCTGGTCCAGCTGGACCTGGCCGCAGTCGCCTGGCTGGCACTGCAGCCCGCGCCGGGGAATGCGCCCCGGCGGCACCCGGTCCGCGGCCGGTCGAGACCGCGGCTGGTGACGGGTGTCCCGGTACCGGGCGTTCACACGCCGGACGGCCTGCCGGTGTCCGGGACGCTTCCGGTGGTGCAGCTGCCTTCCGGCGAGATCCGGTGGCAGGTCGAGGTGCGGCGGTCCGGTTCCGGCCAGGTGCTGGCGGCGGTCGAGGCGAGCGGGGATCGCTGGGAGCCGGAGCGCCTGTGGGACCGGGTGCCCCGCCCCGTGCTCGGCGAACTGGCCGTCACCGTGACTCCGCTGGGTGCCCCGCAGGCCACCGGGCTGCGCCGGCTGGTGGCGGTGGCCGAGGGCCTGGCCGTCAGCTACTCCCCGGCGCTGCGGCTGACCGATGCGCGGGGCCTGGAGCCAGCCGAGGCGGTGCTCTCGCCCGCGCCCGGGATGACCGCCTCGCCCCGCGCGGCGATGATCCCGGGCGAAGTCACCGGCGTCGAGGCGGCGTGCGTGGCCGGCCCGGTAGTGCTGCCGCTGCGGGTCACCCCGCCGCACTGCCGGGTACGGATCGAGCCCGAACCGGGCAGCGGGGATGCCCCCACGGCCTGGCACAGCCTCGGGCCGCTGCCGCTGCGGGCGGCGGACCTGATCCGCGGCGGCGCGCTGCACCTGGACCTGCCCGGGACCGCGGCTGACCCGCCCGTCGACGTGGTCGCCGCGGGCGGGACGGTTCAGGTCCTGATGCCCACGAAACGAGGCCGGTACCCGCTGCGGCGGATGCTGGACACGGTGAGCGCCCACGGCGGCGCGGAACTGCGGATCACCGTAGGCGCACGAACCGCGGTGGTCGCGCGGATCAGCGCCCCGGCCGCGGCCGGCGACCCGTGGCTGCCCGGTTAGCGCTGCCCGGTTAGCAGGGCGCGGCCGCGCCGCCCGTGACACCCTGGGTGACGGCAGGCATTTCCTTCTCCGGGAGCGGCTCGGCGTGGACGTGATCGGCACCAGCGCTCTGCTGAGCGCCACCTACCGGCGTTACCTGCGGTCGCTGCTGCCGGTCCGTGACCCGGCGCTTGCGGCCGCGCTGGCCGACTGCATCGCGGCCAGCCCGCTGCTGACCAAGGGGCCACTGCTCGAGGCCACGCCGCCGTACCGGACCGGGGCGACCCTGCGTGACCTGATCGGCGAGGGGGTGCTTGATCCGGCGTTCGCCCGGCTGGGCGGCCCGGCGCTGCCCCTGGACCGGCCTCTGTACCTCCATCAGGAGCAGGCGCTGCGGAAGGCGGCCGCGAGCCGGAACCTGGTGGTGGCCACCGGCACCGGGTCGGGCAAGACGGAGAGCTTCCTGCTACCGGTGCTGTCCGCGCTGACCGCCGGGCACGCGGCGGGCACGCTCGGACCCGGGGTGCGGGCGCTGCTGCTGTATCCGATGAACGCACTGGCCAACGACCAGCTCCGCCGGCTGCGCCGGCTGCTGGCCGACGCGCCGCACATCACCTTCGGCCGCTATACCGGGGACACCCCGGAGCGCGCGGCCGAGGGCGCGTCGCTGTATGAGTCGCTGAACCCGGGCGAACCACGGCTGCCGAACGAGCTGCTCAGCCGCCAGGAGATGCGCGACGACCCGCCGCACCTGCTGCTCACCAACTACGCGATGCTCGAGTACCTGCTGCTCCGGCCGGCCGACATGGAACTGTTCGAGGGCAAGCACGGCGGGCACTGGCGGTTCGTCGTGCTGGACGAGGCGCACGTCTACGACGGGGCCAAGGCCGAGGAGGTCGGCATGCTGCTGCGGCGGCTCCGCGAACGCGTCGGGCGCGGCCGGGACGACGCGGCGTTCCAGGCGATCGCCACGAGCGCCACCGTCGGCGGCCATCCGCGCGCCGTGATCGACTTCGCCGCCAAGCTGTTCGATCTCCCCTTCGAGTGGGTGGACGGCGACCCGGCGCGCCAGGACCTGGTCGGCGCGCAACGGGTGGGCATCCCGGCCGGGCCGCTGTGGGGGCCGCTCGGCCCGGCCGGCTACCTCGCCCTGGCCGCCGCGGCCGATCCCGCCGCGGAACTGCCGGGCCGCGCCGCGCACGATCCGGTGGCCGCCGGTCTCGGAGCAAGCTCCGCGGGTAGCGGCGACGCCGCGCTGCTGCTCGCGCACGAGCAGGCGATGGTACGGCTGCGCATCCTGCTGGCCGCCGCACCCAGGCCGTTCACCGAGCTGGCCGCCGAGGTGTTCACCGGCACGGACGGTCCCCGCGCCGAGGCGGCGCTTGCCGCGCTGGTCTCGGCGGGCGCGAAGATCCGTGACGACACCGGCAGCCCGGTCCTTTCGGCCCGCTACCACCTGTTCGCCCGGGCCACCGAGGGCGCGTTCACCTGCCTGGCCGCGGGCCGCCCGCACGTGTCGCTGGCCCGGCACGAGATCTGCCCGGACTGCTCAGGCGCCGTGTTCGAGTTCGGCTGCTGCAAGCGGTGCGGGGCGGTCCACCTGGCCGGCTCGGTGGAGCGCGGCGCCGCCGGCGAGCGCTTCACGTCGCGCGCGGTACGGCCCGACCGCCGTACCTGGCTGCTGCTCGACGCCCCCGCCGAGGCCGCGGACGAGGACGACGAGATCCTCGAGCAGGCCGCGACCGCCACCGCCAGGGACGCCGTGCTGTGCGGGCACTGCGGGGCGCTACACATGGTGGCCACGGCCACGGGGCACACGGCGGCCACGGCCACGGGGGCGGCGCCGTGCGGATGTCCCGCCGCCGGCCTGCGGCCGGCGCGGCGGCTGGCCGCCGCGTCCGGCACCCCGAACGGGTGCCTGGCCTGCGGGGCGCGCGGCACCGGGATGGTGCGGCTGCTGGAGAGCGGCAACGAGGCGGCCGCGGCGGTGCTCGCCACCGCGCTGTACCAGGCGCTGCCCCCCGATGAGGAGCTGGCCGACCGGCCGGGCGGCGGCCGGAAGCTGCTCACGTTCAGCGACAGCCGGCAGGCGGCCGCGTACTTCGCCCCCTACCTGGAGTCCAGCCACGCTCTCGTGCGGCAGCGGCGGCTGATCCTGGACGGCCTGGCGCGGGCCACCGCCCGCGACCCGGAGGCCACGGTGGACGACCTGATCGAGGAGACCGCGGCCGCGGCCGGCCGCGCCGGGGTGTTCTCCCGCCGGGAGTCGCGACAGGGCCGCCGCCGGGAGGCGGCCCGCTGGGTGCTGCGCGAGCTGGTCGCCCTCGACGAGCGCCAGTCCCTGGAAGGCCTCGGGCTGCTGCGGGTCGGGCTGGGCGCCGACCCGTCGTGGCGGCCGCCCGGCCCGCTGCTCGATCTCGGCCTGTCCGCGCAGGAGTGCGTGCTGCTGCTCACCGAACTGCTCCGCACGGTGCGGCTGCAGGGCGCGCTCACCATGCCGGAGGAGGTCGACCCGGCCGACGAGATGTTCGACCCGCGGCGCGGCCCGATCTACGTCCGCGGCGACGGCGCCGAGGCCAGGCTCAGGGTGCTCAGCTGGCTGCCCACCCGCGGTGTCAACAAGCGGCTCGACTACCTGCGCCGCCTGCTGGCCGCCGTCGGCGAGCCCGGATCCCGGATGGACGCGCGCGACGTGCTGGCCGGCTGCTGGCGGGCGCTGTGCGCGGCACCGGACGGCTGGCTGCACGCCACGGCCCTGCCCAGGCTGGGCCAGGTGCATCAGGTCGATCACACCTGGCTCACGCTCTGCGAAGGCGGCAGCGACCTGTGGCGGTGCACGCTGTGCCGGCGGGTCACCACGGCCGCGCTGCGGGGCGTGTGCCCGACCCTGGGCTGCGCCGGCGAGCTGGTCGCCGGCCGGGCCGACGACGACAGCCACTACCGTGCCCTGTACCGGCAGACCGCGCCGGTCCCGCTGGTCGCCCGCGAGCACACCGCGCAGTGGACCGGCCTGGAGGCCTCCGACATCCAGCAGCGCTTCCTCGCCGGCCAGGTCAACGTGCTGAGCTGTTCCACCACGTTCGAGCTCGGCGTCGACGTCGGAGCGCTTTCCGCGGTGCTGCTGCGGAACATGCCGCCCACCACCGCCAACTACATCCAGCGGGCCGGGCGGGCCGGACGCCGCAGCGGTACCGCGGCGCTGGTCGTCACCTATGCCCAGCGCCGCTCCCACGACCTGTCCCGCTACGCCGAGCCGGAGTCGATGCTGACCGGGCAGGTCCGCGCCCCCTACGTGCCGCTGGGAAATCCCCGCATCGACCGGCGGCACGCGCATTCGGTCGCGCTCGCTGCCTTCTTCCGCGACGCCAGGGACACCGGGGGCCGGGCGTGGAAGACCGCCGGGGACTTCTTCTTGCCTGCCGGAGACGAGCCGCCGTGCGGCGCGGTCCGCGGCTACCTCACCCCGGTGCCCGCCGAGGTCGAGGAGGCACTGCGCGCCGTGCTGCCCGAGTCCGTGTGGCCGCAGATCGGCCTGACCGACGGAACCTGGGTGGATGAGCTGTGCGGGCTGCTGGACCAGGTCCGCGCCGAGCTCGCCCACGACGTGGCGACGTTCGAGGAGCGCCGCGCGGAGGCCTTCGCCTCCCGCCGCAGCGACCTGGCGGCCCGGTTCGAGCGCAGCATTGCCACCATCACGCGGCGGTCGCTGATCGGCTACCTGGCCAACCGGAACGTCCTGCCTAAATACGGGTTTCCCGTCGACACCGTGGAGCTGCGCACCGCGCACTGCGACAGCCAGGTCGGGGCCCGGCTGGAACTGAACCGGGACCTGTCGGTGGCGATCCACGAATACGCACCGGGCTCGGAGCTGATCGCCGGCGGGGTGCTGTGGCGTTCGGGGGGAATTTACCGGCTCCCCGGCCGGGAGCTGATCACCCGCAGCTACACGGTGTGCCGGGGCTGCCAGCACTACCGCGAAGGCGGTACCGACCTGGAACCGGCCTGCTCCGCCTGCGGGCGGCCCGCCGAAGGCCCGGTCCGCGAGTACTGCGTGCCGGAATTCGGCTTCGTCGCCGACCCCCGCACCGGCAAGCCGGGCCATGCGCCGCCGCAGCGATCCTGGAACGGCGCCGTGCACGTGGTGTCGCTCGGCGAGGAACTCGCCGAGATCCGCTGGCAGGCCCGGACGGGCGCGCTGGCGTGGTGCCACTCCGGCGCGCGCGGCAGGCTCGTGGCGCTGGCCGAGGGGCCGGGCGGCGCCGGGTTCCTGATCTGCGACTGGTGCGGGTGGGGCGCGCCCAACCTCGGCCGGCCCGCCAGGTCGCACGCCAGCCCGCTACGCGGCAAGCCGTGCACCGGGCCGCTGCGCTGGCGCTCGCTCGCGCACACCTACGAGACAGATATCCTGCGGCTGCGCCTCGACGCACCCGGGCTCGGCACCAGGGCGCAGTGGCAGTCCCTGCTGTACGCGGTGCTCGCGGGCGCCGCCGACGGGCTGGAGATCAGCCACGCCGACATCGACGGTCTGGTGCACTCCGGCGCGGACGGCCGCAGCGGCCTGGTGCTGTTCGACACCGTGCCGGGCGGTGCGGGCAGCGTGCTGCGGATCGCCGGCGCGCTCGACACGGTGATCCGCACCGCGGTACGGCGGGTAGCGTCATGTGACTGCGGCCCGGAGACGTCCTGTTACGGCTGCCTGCGTACCCCGCGCAACGAGCGGCACCACGAGGACCTGAGCCGCGGTGCCGCGCTGACCGCGCTGGAGTCCCTGCACGGCCTGGCGAGGTGCGCTGAGTGATCAGCGGCCCGACCAGGAACTTTCCCTGGCCGGCCGGTTTTGTCACAGGCCGCTGATAGGTTCCACCCGTGACTGGTAGCGAACCCGTCGTCCCGCTCCCTGCTTCCGGTGCCGCCGCGGCCGGGGACGCCGCGTTCGGCATCGACGCGTTCACTCTCGATGACCGGCTGCGGCTCTTCCACTTCGCGGCCGCCGAGAAACGCCACGAGTACCTGTGGCTGCTGCGCGCCTTCGACCGGGCCAGGGCCAACTACCAGGTGCTGATGCACGCGTCCGACGCCCGGGCGGTACTCGGCCAGCTAGCCGCCGAGCACCCGGAGGCGACGGCCGTCGGCGACGTTCAGGTGCTGCTGGACGCCCTCGCCGAATGGCAGGTGCTGGACCGCTCCTACGACGGCACCCGCGCCGCGAACCTCGCCGAGTACCGCAACCGGCACTATGTTTACCAGTTCACCCAGGCCGGTTACCGGGCCTTCCGGGCCGTCGAGGAGGTGCTGGCGGCCAGCCTGGAAGACGCCCAGCTATCCCGCCTGGTATTCCCCGACATCCTCGCCGACCTGCTGGCGCTCGCCGGGGCGGTGCGGTCCTGCGACGCCGCCGAGGTGTACCGGAAGCTGTCCCGGCTGGACGGCGTGCTGGCCGACATGGCCCAGCGCGCCGCCCGTTTCTACCTGATGCTGGGCGATCTGGCGCGCACCAACGACACCCGGCCCGAGGTGTTCCTCGCGCACAAGGACGCGCTGCTCACCCACATGCGGGAGTTCCACACCGAGCTGACCCGGTTCGCGCCGCTGCTGGCCGCCGCCGTCGCCGAGGTGGAGGCCACCGGCACCGGCCGGCTCGCCCGGCTGGCCGCAGAGGCCGACGAGTCGCTGTTCCGCGGCCTCGAGGAAAAAGCCGCTGACTGGCGGGCGCGCTGGGGCGGCCTGGCCCAGTGGTTCGGCGCCGGCCAGCACAGCGAGGCCGAACGCCTGCAGGACGCCACGGTCACCGCGATCGCCAACGTCACGGCGCTGCTGCGCCGGGTCACCGAGTCGCGCCGCGGCGGCGTGAGCCGGGAGAGCCAGCTGCGCCACCTGGCGCAGTGGTTCGCCGCGTGCCCGTCCGACGACGACGCGCACGCGCTGTTCCAGGCGGTGTTCGGCCTGGGCGCACCCCGGCACGTCTCCGCTGTGCACGAGGACCCGGAGGCGATCGCCAGCCGGCTGTCCTGGTGGGACGCCGAGCCGGTGGAGCTGTCCCGGACGCTGGTGCGCAACGGCAAGGCGGCGGCACTGCGCGGGCCGGGCCGGATCCAGCGCAACGACGAGGAGAAGCAGCGGCTGCGCGCCGAGCAGCTCAAGGCGACCGCGCAGCGCCGCGCGGCGGCCGCGGCGCTGGCCGGCGACGGCGTCTACGGCCGGGTACTTGACGAGCCGGAGACCCAGACGCTGCTCAGCCTGCTCGACGTGGCGCTGTCCGCCCGGGTGCCGGTCAGCCGGACGGCGAGCGGGTCGGCGCACGGGGTGCGGCTCACCTTGCGGCCCGCCCCGGGCGCTACGACCGTGTACACGGTCCGCGGCCGGCTGCATCTGGACGGCCTGGCCGTGGAGGTGGCCGGATGAGGGTCGCGGCCGACGTCAGCCCGCTCGAGCTCGCCGAATACCAGAAGGCAGCGCGGCTGGTGCTGCGCCACCCGCTGATCACCGCGTCCTATCCGGACTCCTCGGCGCTTCCCCTCGTGCGCAGGTGGGTCAGGCAACTGCGGACCGACTTCGGCGAGGTTCTCGGCTACACGCTGCTGAGCAGCGGCGACACCATCCGGCTGCGCCGGGTGCAGGACACGCTGGACGGCACCCGCCCGGCGGTCACCCGGGCGCGGCGGCCGTTCGACCGCCGCCGCTACGCCTACCTGGTGCTGGCCTTGTCCGCGCTGGGCCGCTCCGGCGCGCAGATCGCACTCAGCGAGCTGGCCGGCGCGGTCGCCGCCGACGCCGGGCGCATCGACGGCGTGGGCATGGACACCGGCCGCAAACCCGACCGGGACGCGTTCGTGGACGCGGTCGCCTGGCTAGAGGCGCGCGGTGCCCTGCGGATGGCCGACGGCTCGGCCGTCGAGTGGGTCAACGACCCCGAACGCGCCGAGGCGCTGTACGACATCGACCGCGAGGTGGTCGGCGCCATCTACGCGCCGAGCCGGGTGCTGCAGCACCTGAGCTCGGTCACCGAACTGCTGGACGTCCCCGGCGGCAGCCTGGCCGGCGGAACGGCGCCAGCCCAGGGCCGGGAGCAGCGGCGGCGCGGGAACGGACGGCGGGCGCGGCGGCTCGTCCTGGAGCATCCGGCCGTCTACTACGCCGACGTGGACGCGGACCTGCGCGGCCAGCTCCGCTCGGCCGGGCTCGCCGAGGACATCGAGCGGCTTACCGGCCTCGGCCTGGAGCGGCGCGCCGAAGGCGTGGCGCTGATCAGCGCCGGGCAGCGGTTCACCGACGCGGCGTTCCCGTCGACCGGCACCGTCGCGCAGGCCGCGCTGCTGCTGTGCGCGCGGATCGCCGGCTACCTGCGGCATCACAGCGCCAGGATCGAACGGCTGCCCGCGGCCACGGCCGCGGAACGGCTCGCCGAGGCGGCCCGGCGGATCGACGCGGCCCTGCCGGACCGGGGGCGGGTCGCCGGCCTGCTCGCCGCCGAGACCCCGCTCGCCGGCCAGGCCCTGCTCGCCGGCCAGGCGGGGTGGCCGGAGGCCGGCGACGCCGGGGCGGCCGCCGGAACCGGCTCCGGATCGGCGGAGCAGGACGATGCCGCCGAAGCCGCCTATCCGTTCCTGTCCGAGGTATGGCTACGCACCGAGCTGCGCAAGCTGGTCGAGGACTTCGGCGCCGGCATGGCGGAGAAACAGGCCGCCGACCCGGGTCACCTGCTGGCCGAGGCGATGCGGCTGCTCGCCTCGATGGGCCTGGTGGCGGAGGTGGACGGCGGCGTGCTCGTGCTGCCGCTGCTGGCCCGCTACCGCAGCGTCACCGCACAGATCAAAAACCCGCCACCGGTCACGTACTGACACCGGCGGGACGGCACCAGGACGACAGCGAAGGAAGGCTCCGCGTGACCCGTTTCCAACCCACCCGGGCCGGGATCATCAACATGTGGGACTACCGGGACGAGGAGTTCTGCTTCGCCGATGGCTGGCTGGTCCTGCGCGGCCCGAACGGCTCAGGGAAGACCAAGGCTCTGGAGGTTCTGTTCCCGTTCGTGCTGGATGGCCGGATCGACCCTAAGCGGCTGAACCCGTTCGCCGCCGAGGACCGGACCATGAAGTCCAACCTCCTGTTCCGCGGCGGCGAGAACGCGGTCGGCTATGTATGGCTGGAGCTGCGGCATCGCGACACCGGCGAGGCCGTCACGGTCGGGGTCGGCCTGCACGCCGCCAGGCACCGCGACACCCCGGTCCGCTGGCACTTCGTCGCCGACGGCCGGGTCGGCGACGACTTCTCGCTCATCACCGGCGACGACCGGCCCATGACCAGGAGGCAGCTGGCCGAGGAGATCGGGGAGGCGGGCCTGTACGCCTCCCCCACCGATTACCGGGCCGCCATCGACCAGCGCTTGTTCGGCCTCGGCCGGGAACGCTACGAGCAGCTGCTCACCTTGATCCTGACGCTGCGGCGACCCCAGCTGGCCAAGAACCTCGACCCGGCGAAGCTGTCGGACACGCTCACCGACGGGCTGCGCCCGGTCGACGACGACCTGATCGCCGAGGCGGCCCGCTCGTTCGACGACATGGAGGCGGTCGCCACCACCCTGGAGGGCCTGACGGCGGCCGACGAGGCCACCCGCGCCTTCCTCGCCTCCTACACCACGTATCTGCGCACCCACGCCCGGTCGGCCGCCGATGCGCTCACCCGGCGCCGCGAGGCCAGCGCGCAGCGTCATACCGAGCTCGCCGGCGATATCACGGCCCTGGCGAGCGCCGAAACCGGGCAGGCGCTGGCGCGGGCCCGCAGCCAGGAGGCCGAGGATGCGCTCGCCGGACTGCGCGCCCGGCACGACCAGCTCAAGTCCAGCCGCGCCTACCAGGCGGTCGAGCAACTCGCCGACCTCGAACGCCTCGTCCGCACCAACGAGCAGGCCGCCGCCGAGGCCGCCGCGGAGCTCACCCGGCGCAGCACCGCGACCGCCCGGGCCCGCGCCGACACCGAACAAGCCGCGGGGATGCTCGCCGACCGTCAGGCGGCGGTCTCGCGGACCGCGGCCGAGCTCGCCGATCACGCCGCCGCGGCCGGGATCGGCTGGCAGGCCGCCGACGCCGAGGCGGACGGGTTCACCGAACGCGCCGGCGCCCGAGTCACCGCCCGGCTGGAAGCCGTCCGCGCGGTCAGGGCCGCCCTGGAGTCGCACCGCAGGGCCGAGCACGCCCGCGATCTGGCCCGGCTCGCGCTCGACCGGGCGCTGGCGGCGGTGACCGCGGCCGAGCGAGCCGAGCAGGCCGCCGCCGAGGCGGTGGCGGCGGCCCGCGCCGACGCGCAGTCCGCCCTGGCGCGGTGGGCGGCCGACCACGCCGACGTGCTGGACGAGGCGGCTATGCGGGAGCTGACGGAGAACCTGAGCGTGGCCATCGAGGCGTTCGGCGACCCGGAGGCCGCCACCCTCGAGTCGGTGTTCACCGGCGCGACCGCCGCCGCCGAGCAGGCCGTCCGTGACCAGCAGGCGCGGTTGCGCGCCGAACGCGGCGCCGCGCAGGCCGAACGGGATCGCGTCGCCGCGGAGCGGGACCGGATCGCCGCCGAACGCGACGACGCACCGCCGGCCCACCCTGGGCGCACGGCCGACCGGCCGGGACGGGACGGCGCACCGTTGTGGCGGCTGGTCCGCTTCGCCGGCGACGTCGGTGAAACGCGAGCCGCCGCGCTCGAGGCGGCCCTGGAAGCTACCGGGATGCTGGACGCCTGGATCACGCCGGGCGACCGCGAGATCGCCGCTGGGGACAGCGACGGGTACCTGGTGCCCGGTGCGCGGGTACCGGGCACCAGCCTGGCCGACGTGCTGGTGCCTGAAGACGATACCCCGGTGCCCGCCGCGCGGGTCGGCGCCGTGCTGGCCTCCATCGCCCTGGACGGCGAGCTGTTCTCCTCGGCCGCCGTGATCGGAGCCGACGGCCGCTACTCCCACGGGGTCACCGCCGGCGCGCATCACAAGGACCACGCCGAATACATCGGAGCAACCGCCCGGGCCCGCCGCCGGGCCGCGCGCATCGCCGAGCGCGAGGCCCGGATCGCCGAGCTTGACGAGCAGCTGGCCGCGCTCGCCCGGACGGCTGCCGGACTGGCCGAGACGCTGGCCGCGCTCGCGCAGGCGCGCGCCACGCTGCCCCGCATCACCGCGATCACCGCGGCCCTGCGCGCGTACTCCCAGGCCGTCGGGGAGCTCCGCTCCGCCCGGGCGGGCGCCGACAGCGCCCAGTCCGGCTACGACGAGTCGGTAGCCGCCTGCACCGTCACCGGGCGGGCGCTGCGCCGCACCGCTATCGACCATGCCATCGACCCGGACCAGGCCGACCGGGTGGAGGCCGCCACCAGGCGGTTCGAGACCACCGCCCGGGACCTCACCGGTCGCCGCCGCGAGGAGACGCAGCAGCGCGGCGTGGTCGCCGACGCCCGCGGCCGGCTGGAGCAGGCCGCCGATGAGGAGCGCGCCTGCGCCGAGACCGAGCTGGCGGCCCGCCGGCGGCACACCGAGGAGGCCGCCAAGCTCGCCGCACTGCATGGCGCTGTCGGCAAGGAGGCCAGGGAGGTGATGACGCAGATCGAAGAGACCGAACGGGCCACGGCAGCCGCTCAGTCGGCAGAGCATTCCGCCCGGAACGCCGAGGTCGAGGCGATCAAGGCAGCCAGCGCCGCGGCTGAGCGGGTCTCCAGCGGCCGGCGCGCGCTCGACGTCGCCAGGCAGGAGGAGCGGGCCACCGCGCGCGGCCTCGCGCCGTTCGCCGCCCGGGAGCTGCTGGAGGTCCTGAAGTGCCGGCCGGGCCTGGCCTGGCCCGCGCAGGAGGCGGACTGGACTGGTGACGGCCTGCCGCAGCCGGTCATCGACGTGCATGAGGCGATTCTCGAGGTCACCCGCGACCTTACGCCGACGGAGACGTCACTGAAGATGTCCACCACCCGGCTGACCCGGGCGCTGGAAGATCTGCAGGCCCAGCTGGCCGCGGCCGGCCAGGACTACCACCCGGCGTGGGACGGCGCCGACGGCGTCATCGTCGTCCGCATCGCCGATGAGCAGGGCCCGCTTCCGGTCGGCGCGTTCTCGCTGCGGATCGCCGCGGCCCGCCGCGACCAGGAACTGCTGCTCACCGAGTCCGAGCAGCGCATCCTCGAGGATGCGCTGCTGGCCAGGCTGGCCCAGCAGATCCACGAGCGGACCGTGGACGCGAGGGACCTGATCGGCCGGATGAACACCGAGATGCGGTCACGGAAGATGTCCTCGGGCAAGACCGTCGGCGTGAGATGGCTGCTGGCTGACGGGCTCGATGACGAGCAGCGCGCGGTGTGCGGGCTGCTCGACGCCGACGCCTCCCGGCTCAATCCGGACTCCCTGGCCCGGATGCGCGGCCACTTCGCCGCGCAGATCAAGACCGCCCGCGCCCGGCATCGCGAACTCCCCTACCGGGAGCTGCTGGCCCAGGTGCTTGACTACCGTCGCTGGCGGCAGTTCGTGTTCCAGATGGTCAGCCCGGACGGGACCGAGGAGAAGCTGACCCGGGCGCGGCACAGCCGGCTGTCCGGCGGCGAGCAGTCGGTCTCCTTGCACCTGCCGTTGTTCGCCGCCGCGCACGCGATGCTGAACTCGGCCCAGCCGCACGCACCGCGCCTGCTAGCCCTCGACGAGGCTTTCGCCGGTGTCGACGACACCGGCCGCGGGGAGCTGATGAGCCTGGCCGCGCAGTTCGACCTGGACCTGTTCATGACCGGCTACGATCTGTGGGCCACCCAGGCCGCCGTTCGCGCCGCCGCGCATTACGACCTGGCGCACTCTCCCATCGAGCACACCGTCAGCGCGCTGCTGCTGGTCTGGGACGGAGCGCAGCTCCTGGCCGACGAGGCGGGTGACCTGACCGCGGCACTCGGTTCGCCCGGCACCCGGCGGACGGTCACCGCCGCGGCGTGAGGCTACCGTGGTCCAGGACCTGACGGAGCTGCGCGGAGAAGGCTGGAAACGGCTGCTCGCCGCGGCCCGGCGCAGCCTGGAACGGACCGGCGGCGCACTGGACCGCTCGATCGGGCTGATCTCGCCCACCGATGCCGAACGGCGGGTGGTCATCGGCATCACCGGCAGTTACCGGCCGCAGACGGCCAGACGGCTCACCATCGAACTCGCCGCGCTGGATGCGGCCCTGCGCCAGCGGCACGGTACCAGCCTGCACGATGCCGTGGTCCTGCTCGGCGGCCCGCTGCGCGACCGGCCCGCCGAACGGGAACGGGAACAACGGCAGCGCGCGGCCGCCATCTCGACGGCCGCTGCGTCCAGGCTCGCCAGCGAGGCATGGTTCGGCTCCTGGTGGTCGGCCCTGGCGGAGGACGGGACGATCACCAGGCTGCTGCGCCGCGGCGATGACCGGCTGCTCGAACATGCGGTGGGTATCCTGGAGCACCTGCACAGCCGCGCGCCGGGTAACCCGGTCCCGCTGCCGGTGCTCGCCGAGCAGGTCACCGGGGACACCAAGGCATTGCTGGCGGGCGGTTCGCTCGCCAGCCTCGTGCTCCGGGCGCTGGCCATCCGTTCTGGCCTCGAGTCCGTGCCGCGTGACCGCGCCGGGCAGCGGGCGCTGTGGGAGATGCACGACGCCATCCCCGACGACCTGGCCAGCCAGGTCCTGGTGCTCAACGTGGCATGTGACAGCCTCGGCCTGGTCTCGGGATGGCTGAACGACGCCAGCCAGTTCGGCGTCCCGTTCCGGCTGACCCTGCAGCAACTGGTCACCGGTGACGTCCGGCCCGAACCCGCTGACATCTTCGTCTGCGAGAATCCCGCCGTGCTCCGCGTCGCGGCAGCTGACCTCGGGGCGGACTGCCCGCCGCTGGTGTGCACCGAGGGCATGCCGAGCGCCGCGTGCCACAAGCTGCTCGGCTCCGCCGTCGCGCAGGGTGCCCGATTGCACTGGCGAGCCGATTTCGACTGGACAGGACTGCGTATCGTCAGTGCCGGCATCACTTCCCACAGCGCCAGGCCGTGGCGGATGACAGCGGCCGACTACCGGCACGGGCTCGAGGCGGGCGAGTCCACGCCGGTGACCGGATCGCCGACGGTCAGCCCGTGGGAGCCGGAACTCGCCGTGCTGCTAGCCGAGCACGGCCGCGCGGTCATGGAGGAGCGACTCATTGCCACGCTGCTCACCGATCTCGCTCAGTGACCAGCGCTGCGGCCCGCCGACGCGCTAGCCCGCGGCTGGCAAGCCAGCGGCCCAGGCTTCCCCGCCGAGACAGCCGCAGCCATGAGGTCATCCGCGTGATCAGGAGGAGACGAACCGCAGGCACATGACCAGTGATCATCACGACCGGGACGGCAAGAGGGCAACCCTGCTGGTCACAGCCGCGGACGAGATTCTCGGCACGCACAGGTGTGGTGGTGCTAGCCGCCGTCCCGGGTTTCTTGCTAGCCGGTAGCCGGGTTGGCGGCTTGCCGGGTAGATCGCGCTACGCCCGTGCGTGATCGTGGACGGTATGTCGCACACGCAACAGACACAGGTCAGGACCACGCAGCTCGGAGCCACCGGCCTGGAGATCACCCGTGTCGGCTTCGGCGCCTGGGCGATCGGGGGTGGCGGCTGGGAATTCGGCTGGGGCCCGCAGGAGGACGAGGAGTCGATCGCGGCGATCCACCGGGCTGTCGAGCTCGGCGTGAACTGGATCGACACCGCGGCCGCCTACGGCTTCGGGCGCTCGGAGCAGGTGGTGGGCCGGGCGCTGAAAGGATTGGACCAGCGGCCGTACGTGTTCACGAAGGCATCACTGGTCGAAGGGCCGGGCCGCCGGGTCGTGCACAACCTGAAGCGCGATTCGATCCTGCGCGAGGCCGAGGCGAGCATCGGCCGGCTCGGCGTCGAGGCCATTGACCTGTACCAGATCCACTGGCCGATCCCGGAAGAGGACATCGAGGAGGGCTGGTCGGCCTTTGCCGAGCTCAAGGAGCAAGGCCTCGTACGGCATATCGGCGTCTCGAACTTCAGCACCGGCCAGCTCCGCCGCATCCAGTCGATCGCGCCGGTCGAGACGCTGCAGCCGCAGTACTCGCTCATCGACCGCGACGCGGAGAACGAGCTCCTGCCGTTCGCGGAGGGCGAGGGGATCGGCGTCATCGTCTACTCGCCGATGGCCTCCGGCCTGCTGACCGGGAGGATGACGCGCGACCGGATCGCGCGCCTGCCGGACGACGACTGGCGCAAGCGCGACCCGCGATTCCGCGAGCCGCAGCTGTCACGCAACCTCGACCTCGTCGAACGGCTCACGTCGGTGGCCGGCCGCCACGACACCACGCCGGGAGCGGTCGCGATCGCGTGGACGCTGCAGAACCCGGCCGTGGACGGGGCCATCGCCGGCTTCCGCCGCGCCGGCCAGGTCGACCCCATCCTCGCCGCCGCAACGATCGAGCTCACCCGGGACGACATCGACGAAATCGAAGCGCGGAATGGATGAGATGAACGCCTGGTGCCCACCTTCCTGCACGGGATCCTCGGCGTGGGCAACCTGGCCCTGATCGGGGCGGCGTCCTTCCTGATCTTCATCATCGCGGCGATCAGCCAGGCGGTCTCCGCGCGGCTCCCGGCCCGCCGCAGCGTGACCGCCGGATTGCCGTTGCTGCTTATCTGCCTGGCCATGCTGGAAGCGGCGCTGTTCGCCAAGGCGCTGTGGCTGTTCCTGGCCGGCACCGTCATCGGCGGCATCGCGGTCGGATTTGTCTTCCGCGGCGGCCTGAGCGAGCTCAGCCGGCTAGCCGACCCGCGGCACCGGGCCGCGGTCGTGTCCACCTTCTTTGCCGCCGCCTACCTCGGCCTGGGCCTGACCGCCGTCCTGACCGGCCTCATCTCCCCGCTGACGGGCACCGTGGACGCCAGTGCCTACACCTCCGGCCTCGTGGCCGCCATCGTGGTCGCGGCCATCCCCGTCGTCCGGCGCACCTTCGGCACCGCGCCGGCCCCCGAACCGGCGTGCGCACCCAGTGACGCCTGGTGCTCGCTGCAGGAACCAGCCAGCGGGGGCGCGGGCCGAGTATCGGTGGGGGCCCGGCGGGGAACTGGCCCGCGGCGCGAGCGACTGACGTTTCAAGCCGGCCGGCGCGGGCAGGGCAGGGCGGGGCAGCGTTGCGGCCGAGTTACAGTCGGCCCGCGTTCCTCAGCCAAGAGGAAGAAGGGCACGGGACCCCCAAGGAGCAGCAGCTGGAACACCGGCTGCGGGTGGACGAGCACGGCGAAGTGCGGGACCGGCGGCAGGAGGACCGCGAGCTGGATCGTGAAGATGAGGAAGAGCGCCATCGTCACCGCCACTGATCTACCGTCCAGGCCGGCGCAGCTATTCGCGGTCACGCAGAAGAGGGACGTCATGAATCTGGAAGAAACGCTGGACAAGATCGTCGAGCTGAGCCGGGAAGAGCTCGGCATGGTGCGTAAGCGAGGCGAGGAGAAGACGGCCGCCCGCGAGCACGGCCATGACTTTCACGAGATGCAGCGCGCCGCCGACCGGCTGGACCATTACGCCCACCAGCTCCGCAGGCTGCACGACGCTGAATTCGGCCAGAACTGGCGGCACGAGAGCCTGCAGGACATGCCCCGCTCTTCCTGAGAGGCGTGGCCAGCGCAACCCTACGTCGGTGAAGCCGGTTCGGCTCAGCGGCGGCTGATTTGCCGCAGGTCGCGGTCCGCTTCGTCCCCGCTCTGGCACGCGTGGCGGCCGGGGTTGCGGGCCGGGTTATGATCTGTATCCTCTTGGCTGCCACACTCATTCTCGTGGGTGCGCTGAAGCTGCTGGGCCGCGGAAGACCGAAGCCTCTCCTCGATCAGGACGGCCGCCCGCTGCGCGGCAGCATTTCGGAGAAGGCTTTTGCTGATATTAACGGCGTGCGGCAGGGCATGTTCATCCAGGGCAAAGACGTAGCGCATCCGGTGTTGCTCTTTCTTCATGGGGGTCTGCCGGAGTACTTCCTTACCGAGCGGTATCCCACCGGCCTTGAAAGCGATTTTACGGTCGTCTGGTGGGAACAGCGGGGTGCGGGGCTGTCATACAGTCCCGGCATCCCGCCTGAAACGATGACGTCGGAGCAGTTCATAGCCGACACGCTGTCGGTGACTAGCTACCTGCGGAACCGCTTTGGCAAAGAGAAGATCTACCTCATGGCGCATTCGGGGGGGACGTTCATCGGGATACAGGCCGCTGCCCGGGCGCCCGAGCTGTACCACGCGTACATTGGCGTGGCTCAGACAGTACATCAGCTGAAGTCCGAGAGGCTGGCGTACGAGTACATGCTCGGACGGTTCAGGGAGACCGGTAACAGCAGGATGGTACGCAAGCTTGAGGCGGCACCGGTGACTATGACGGCCGGTACGCCGAAGGCATACCTTGCAGTGCGCGATAGGGCAATGCACCGGCTAGGCATGGGCACGACACATGACATGAAGTCCGTGCTCAGCGGCGTCTTCTGGCCGTCACTGAGGAGCCCGCAGTACACACCGGGCGAAAAAATCAAGATGTGGCGCGGCAAGCTCTCGTCCGGGGTGAGCATCCTGTGGGATGAGATGCTGGCCACCGATCTGACCGAACGGGTGCCAGAGCTTGCCCTACCCGCCTATTTCTTCCACGGCATATACGATTACACCGTCAGCTACCGGCTCGCAAACGAGTATTCTGAAAGTCTCAAGGCCCCGCTGAAGGGGTTCTATACGTTTGATGAGTCTGCTCACAGCCCCATTTTGGAAGAGCCTGAAAAGGCGCGGAGAATCATGAGCGAGGATGTGCTGGCAGGAGCGAATAGCCTCGCTGACGGTCCTCGCCGATAAGCCTTTCCATCCGCCGATCTTGGGGGTTCGAGGGACCTGGATTGCCCTGGGCAGCCGTCATGGGGAGCCGTCCAGCTGCGCCGCGGTCATGTTGGCGCCGGTGATGATGACGGCGACACGCTCGCCGGGCGCGGGCTTGTACGCGCCGGTGAGCAGGGCCGCGACGCCGACCGAGGCGGCCGGCTCGGCCGCGATGCGCACGTTCTGCCATAGGGTGCGCTGTGCGCCGCGGATGGCGTCATCGTCCACGAGCAGCACGTCCTCGACGTAGGCCTGGGTGATCGGGAAGACCAGGTTGCCGACGCGGCGCGGGGCCAGGGCATCCACGGCGATGCTGCCGGCCGGGGCATCGACGGGCGCGCCGGCCGCCGGGGCGCGGACCCAGGGTCGGCGCGCCGCCTGGCTCCACGCCGATGACCCGGGCGGTGCCCGCGAAGTATGAGGCGATTCCGGCGATGAGGCCGCCGCCGCCCACCGGGACCAGCACCGTGTCCAGCGGGCCGGCCTGGTCATGGAGCTCGAGGGCGAGGGTGGCCCGACCGAGTATGGTCTCCCGCTGGTCGTAGGCGGGCACGCTATAGGCGCCGGCGGCATCCGCGCGCCGAGCACCGCCTGGTGACGTCGAACCACTGGACGTACTCACGCGACGATGGACCCATCCGCCGCCGAACCTGCGGAATCTCGCGCCACCTGCCGGATGTCCGCGCCGGGCTTGCCTATTTACGCAATCCCGTCCGACCGCTAGGAACTGTCCTTTCGGCCTGTCCGCGTAACTGCTTGCCAGTTCCTGGAACGCTCTTGGCCGCGTTGTCCCTGGTTGCCCGCGTCCCGTGCGGTCTGCCGCAAGGCGAGCGCGACGACGAGCGGACACAGGGTCTGAACCGCCGACGTGAGCCGCTCGACCATGCCCAGGTCACCGCCGCCGTCTCGTGCTGCGATCAGGAGCCAGCAAGACAACCCGGCGAAGATCACGGTCACCGTCGCGCAGCCGCAGGCACTGAGGATCCACGATTGCGCTGGCGCGCGCCTGGCGACGAGTACGGGCCAGACCGCTGTCGTGACGACGCAGCTCACCGCGAAGGCGAGGTGGCGCGACGTCGGGCCCGTGGCCGGTTCCGGAGTGGCGGCGATGCCGAGAGTAGAAAGGCCAGTCAGGATCAGCAGGACGCGCGCAGGCATGCGGACGGCAGTCAGGCCCGCGCCGGTCGCGATCTGACAGCTGCCCACCAGCAGCAGGGCCGCGGTCATTACCCACCGGCCGGTTCCCGAGTGACCAGCCAGCACGCTCATCGTCTGCCGCATCGGGCTATAAGAGGCCGGCTGAAGCGCGCCGGCCATCAGCCAGCCCCCGACCAGGACAACAGGCGCCAGCAAGGCTGTGCTTACCGCCCAGCCAGGCGCTGGCCGGCCAGCCCGCAGAAGCCCTGAGCGATCCGCCGGCACTGGTTCAGGGGTGGCCGAAGCAGGGCCAGGGCGTACGTGATCTCGTCCTGATCGGTTGCGCGCGAGGTCTGGACGCGCAAGCTGAGTCATGGCGCCTCCAGGGCCACATCGACTCGGGCTGCCAGAAGGAGGCGCTGTTCGTCTTTAAGCGGGTTGCCTGCCCCGGATCACGGGCAGACAGCGCCGTAAAGACCCGATGCGTGGTTCCTTGCGGCCTCGCTTTGGCAACAAGCCAGCCTTTGGGACAGCACGACACGCGTCCGGGAACCGTGGCTGGGCAGCCGCCAGATTGCGGCTGCTTCGGCGGATAAAGCGGTTGGGGCGGGTAGAGCGGCGCCCGGTTCCGCTAGGACCAGTGCGTCGCAAGGCAGGGGAGGATCCCCGTGAAGGCGACGAGCGTGGGCAGGAACAGCCGCGCCGTTCCCGGCCGCCGCAGGATGCGGGCGTAGCGGGTTCCCAGCACTGTCTCTCACCTCACCGCGTGGTCAACCGGGGCGTCAGGAGCTGGAGATGAAGTGCTCGATGATCGCGGCAAGCTCAAGGGGCGTGTCGCCCTGCAGGCTGTGGCCGGCTTCCTCGACGTGAATGACCTGGGCGGAAGGCAGGCGGCGCAGCAGTTCCCGCTCGTCGTCGTCGTCCAGCACCGAGTCCGGCCGCATGCCACGGGCGAGCAGCAGCGGCACGGTGATCGACGACAGCGCCTCCCAGAGCTGCCCGTAGCGGGTGCCGTCGGCTGCGAGGCTGGCAGGCCCGGGGGCAACCGGCGCGGGGCCGACCGAGACCGCGGGACGGCGGTGACGGGCCCACCGCCACACCCAGGTGCCGTCGGACTGCTGTTCGGCGTTGTGCAAGATGCCCCGCCGGAGAGACGACCGGGACCGGGCCGGGTTGAACCGGGCCGTCCGCTCCAGCAGCTCGTCCAGGCTGGCAAAGCTGGCCGACCCGGTGACGAAGTTGGTGATGTGCTGAGCCCGCTGCGCCTTTATCCCCGGCAGCACATCGACCAGAACGATCTTGCGGACCAGTTCCGGCGATTCGGCGCTGAGCGCGATGGCCGTGAGCCCGCCGAGAGACATGCCGATCACCGCCTTGGCGGCCGGGGCGAGCTGGCGGATGGCGGCCGCGACGTCGACCGCGTTGCCGTGAGCGTCCAGCTGGCCTTCCGGGCGGTCTCCGGGGCCATCCGAGTGGCCGTGTCCGGGGAGGTCGATGGCCACCAGGGGACGGTCCAGGGCCATCGCGACCGTGTCCCAGGTATGGGCGTTCTGGGATCCGCCGTGCAGCAGGACCAGTTCCGGGTCCCGGTCTCGCCACACCAGCGCGCTCAGCCGCCGGCCGCGGGTCATGGGGTCTACGTCGGCGAAGGCCCGCCGCACTGTCGGCGGGCGGTCAAAGGGCAGGCCGTACTCTGCGGCGTTCTCGTGGAACAGCCCGAACTCGTCGTAATCGACCCGGCCGGTCACAGATTCTCCTCGGCCTCGCCGCGGTGGGGAGGCTGAGCATGCCGTAGGCCCGGTCGGGAGTGAGAGGGACGACGGCCCGCCGTTCGGTTACCATGGCGGCGCGGTAGGCGTCCCAGTCCTCGTGCTCGCCTGACAGTGCCCGGTGGTAGGTGATGAGCTCGCCGACCGTATCGTGGTCGGGCCGGGTTGCCACGGCGACAGCTCGACGGTTCCTTCAAGCACGGCGTGGGGCGAAGAAGTCCTGGCGGGTGACGTGCAGGGGATGGTGGTCAGGACGGGCCAGCGGCTGGTGCGGGCGAAGTCAATAACGTCGGAAAGTTCCACGGAGCCCAGTATGGCCGACCGGTACGACGGAGCGCTGACCGCGCCACCAACCTGCCCTGCGCCTACACGGACCTGGCGACCTGCCCGCTGCCGCCGCCGGAGAACCGGCTGCCGGTGGCGATCGAGGCCGGAGAGAAGATCCCGGACGAGCGCCGCTGATCCGCCCGCGCCCATGAGCCGCGCGTCGGCTTCGACGGCGCCTGGGATCTCGTGCGGCTCACCAATCACGCTCCGCTCGCGTCACAAGCCTGCCCTCTCGCTATAGCCCGCTATGTCTAGCGAAATACTGGGCAAAGCCATTCCGTTATACCGGTGCCCCTGATCGGAAAGGACGTGCTGATCCGTGACGAGTGCCCCGGCGGGCCGACCGGCCCCCTTGCACCTGGCGGTTGCGCTCGACGGCGCTGGCTGGCATCCCGCCGCATGGCGGGAGGCCGACGCCCAGCCGCAGCGGTTGTTCACCGCCAGTTACTGGACCGAGCTGGCCCAGCAGGCCGAGCGCGGCCTGCTGGACTTCCTCACCATCGAGGACGGGCTGGACCTGCAGTCCGACGACCGCATGGCGGCCGACTCGCGCCTGGACCGGGTCCGTGGCCGTCTGGACGCGGTGCTGATCGCGGCCCGGGCCGCCCCCGCCACCCGGCACATCGGGTTCGTGCCGACCGCGATCACCACCCACACCGAGCCGTTCCACCTATCCAAGGCCATCGCCACTCTGGACTACGTGAGCGGTGGCCGGGCCGGGATCCGGGTTCAGCTGGGCGCCCGGGCCGGCACCGCGGCCCACTTCGGCCGCCGGGAGATCCCGCCGCTGCGGGCGGACCGGCTCACCGATCCGGACGTGCAGCGGCTGATCGCCGACCACTTCGAGGAGGCGGCCGACTACGTGGAGGTGCTGCGCCGGCTCTGGGACAGCTGGGAGGACGACGCGGAAATCCGCGACGTGGCCACCGGCCGCTTCATCGACCGGGACAAGCTGCACTACATCGACTTCGAGGGTCGCTGGTTCTCGGTGAAGGGGCCGTCGATCACCCCGCGGCCGCCGCAGGGGCAGCCGGTCGTCGCCGCCCTCGGCCACGCCAGCGTGCCGTACCAGCTGATCGCGCGCTCGGCCGACGTCGGGTTCGTGACCCCGCGCGACGCGGCCCACGCCGCCGAGATCGTGGCCGAGATCCGGGCCGAGCAGGCCCGCGCCGCCCGGGACGCGCAGACCGTGCACGTCTTCGGTGATCTGGTGGTGTTCCTCGACGAGACCCAGACCGCCGCCGCCGCGCGCCAGCAGCGCCTGGACGAGCGGGCCGGGGCCGAGTACCGCAGCGACGCCCGCGTCTACGCGGGCACGGCCGTCGGACTGGCCGACCTGCTGCAGGACTGGCAGGCCGCCGGGCTGTCCGGCTTCCGGCTGCGCCCGGCCGCATTGCCGCACGACCTTACGCACATCACCGAACGCCTGGTCCCCGAGTTGCAGCGCCGCGGCCTGTTCCGTACCGCCTACGAGGCGGGCACGCTCCGGGGGCTGCTCGGCCTGGGCCGCCCTGCCAACCGCTACGCCGCCGCCTGACTCTTCGAGGACACGAGAACGATGACCAAGCAGATTCACCTGGCCGCGCACTTTCCCGGCGTGAACAACACGACCGTGTGGAGCGACCCCGCCGCCGGCAGCCACATCGAGTTCGACTCGTTCCGCCAGTTCGCCCAGACCGCCGAGCGAGGCAAGTTCGACTTCCTGTTCCTCGCCGAAGGACTGCGGCTGCGCGAGCAGAACGGGCTGATCTACGACCTCGACGTGGTCGGCCGGCCCGACACCTTCACGATCCTGGCCGCCCTGGCCGCGGTGACCGAGCACATCGGGCTGACCGGCACGATCAACTCCACGTTCAACGAGCCGTACGAGGTAGCCCGCCAGTTCGCCAGCCTCGATCACCTCTCCGGCGGGCGGGCGGCGTGGAACGTGGTCACCTCTTGGGACGCCTTCACCGGGGAGAACTTCCGGCGTGGCGGCTACCTGGCCCAAGGCGACCGCTACGAGCGAGCCAAGACCTTCCTGGCCACGGCGAACGAGCTATGGGACTCCTGGCACGGCGACGAGATCCTGGCCGACGCCGGCACTGGCCAGTTCCTGGCCAGCGCGGCACCGGGCACCTTCCGCCACCAGGACGCGTTCTTCGACATCGCCGGACAATTCAACGTGCCACGCTCCCCGCAGGGACGCCCGGTGATCTTCCAGGCGGGCGACTCCGACGAGGGCCGCGACTTCGCCGCCGCGTCCGCGGATGCGATCTTCTCCCGCCACTCCACCCTGAAGGCCGGGCAGGCCTTCTACGCCGACGTGAAAGGCCGGCTACCCAAGTTCGGCCGTAGCCGCGGCGAGCTGCTGATCCTGCCCGCGGCCACGTTCGTGCTCGGCGACACCGACGCCAAGGCGGCCGGGATCGCCCGCGACGTGCGGCGGCTCCAGGTCTCGCCGCAGACCGCGCTGAAGTTCATCGAACAGCTGTGGAACACCGAGTTGCCCGGCTTCGACGTCGACGGGCCCCTGCCCGCGTTCGACCCGGTGGTCAGCGACAACCTGATCTCCGAGGGCCGGGCCAGTGTCCGGCAGTTCGCCAAGGACCCGGTCGCGCTGGCCGGCGAGTGGCGGGCCCGGGCCGAAGCCGGGAACCTGTCGGCCCGGGAGGTCGTCATCGAGGTGACCGGCCGGCAGTCGTTCATCGGCTCGGCGGAGACGATCGCGACGACGATCAACGAGCTGGTCCAGGCCGACGCGGCCGACGGCTACATCCTGGTCCCGCACATCACCCCCGGCGGCCTGCTGCCGTTCGTCGACCAGGTCGTCCCGCTGCTGCAGGAGCGCGGCGCGTTCCGCGCCGACTACACCGGCACCACGCTGCGCGACCACCTCGGCCTGGACCCCTTGGCCCCCTTGGGTCCCTTGGCCCCGTCGCGGCGCCCCGCCGAGACGACGACCACCCGGGCCGCCTCATGAGGTTCATCACCATCACGCTGATCGTGCATGCCCCGGACCCCCGCACGGGCGAGCAGAAATCCACCCAGGAGCGGTTCCGTGAGGTGCTCGCCAGCGCGAGCCTGGCCGAGGAACTCGGCTTCGACGGGTTCGGGGTCGGGGAAAGGCACGAACGGCCGTTTGTTTCTTCTTCCCCGACCGTGGTGCTGAGCCACGTCGCCGCCCGGACCACGCACATCCGGCTGTTCACCGCGGTCACGACGCTGTCGCTCCTCGACCCGGTGCGCGCGTTCGAGGACTACGCCACCCTGGACCACCTGTCCGGCGGCCGGCTCGAGCTGATCATCGGCAAGGGCAACGGCGCCGCCCAGCGCGAGCTGTTCCACGTCACGCCCGAGGACCAGTGGGACCGCAACGCCGAGTCCTACGAGGTGTTCCGGCGGCTATGGCGCGACAACAAGATCACCTACGAGACGAAGTTCCGGCCGCCCCTGACCGAGGCCGAGGTATGGCCGCGGCCGCTGCAGCGCCCGATCCGGGTCTGGCACGGCAGCGCCACCAGCAGGGAGTCGGTCGACCTGGCCGCCCGGTACGGCGACCCGCTGTTCTCGGCCAACGTCACCAACCCGATCGAGCCCTACGCGGAACTGATCCGCTACTACCGCGAGCGGTGGGCCCACTACGGGCACGATCCGGCGGCGATCGCGGTCGGCGCGGGGACGGCCGGCTATTACGCCGAGCGCAACTCCCAGGACGCGATCGACGCCTACCGCCCGGTGTTCGCCGGCTACCTGGCCTTCCAGTCCAGGCTTGGCGTGCAACCGGTGTTCGGGACGCTGGAGGACTTCGTCAAGCGCTCGTCGGCCCTGATCGGCAGCCCGGCCCAGGTGATCGAGAAGGTGCACCGCTACCACGAGCAGTTCGGCCACTCGGTCCTGCACCTGCACGCCGACGCCGGCGGGCTTACCGACGCGCAGCACCGGGCCAGCCTCGAACTGTTCCAGTCCGACATCGCCCCGGTGCTCCGGCGCGAGATCCCCGACCCTCCCTGGGGCTGGGGCGGCGGCCCTATCGGCGACGACGCGGTGCCCGCCCGGGCTGTCGCCGCTACCGGTTGAGGAGGAAGCCCTGATGACGACCACCCCGTTGACTGTCCTGGACCTGGTCCCGATCTCGTCCGGGTCGAACGCGCCCCAGGCGCTGCGTAACAGCATCGACCTGGCCCAGCAGACCGAACGGCTCGGCTACGCCCGCTACTGGTTCGCCGAGCACCATCTCAACCCCGGGGTGGCCGGCACCTCCCCGGCCGTGGTGCTGGCGCTGACCGCCGCCGCGACGTCGACGATCCGGCTCGGCTCCGGGGCGGTGCAGATGGGGCACCGCACTGCCCTGGCCACCGTCGAGGAGTTCGGCCTGCTCGACGCCCTGCACCCGGGGCGCTTCGACCTGGGCCTGGGCCGCTCCGGCGGCCGGCCACGCGAACCCAAGGCGCCCGCGCTGGCCGGCGGTAGTGCCGCGGCTACCGTGAGCGGCGGCCGGACCCCGAACGGGCTGCTCATCCCGCCGCGGTTCTCCTTCCAGCACCTGCTCGGCTCGCCCCGGTTCGCCATGCAGAAGACGCTGCTGCAGCTGCCGCACGCGGAGCCGCAGAATTACACCGAGCAGGTCGCCGACGTGCTGGCCCTGCTCGCCGGGACCTACCGCTCCCCGGAGGGGGAGGAGGCCCACGTGGTGCCCGGCGAGGGCGCGGCGCTGCAGGTCTGGATCCTCGGCAGCAGCGGCGGTGAAAGCGCCGAGGTGGCCGGCCAGAACGGCCTGCGCTTCGCCGCGAACTACCACGTCAGCCCGGCCACCGTACTCGAGGCGGTGGACGGCTACCGGGCCGCGTTCAGGCCTTCCGCGGTCCTCGGCCAGCCCTATGTCAGCGTGTCAGCCGATGTCGTCGTGGCCGATACCGAGGCCGCGGCCCGTGAGCTGGCCACCGGCTACGGCTTGTGGGTGCGCAGCATCCGCACCGCCGAAGGCGCCATCCAGTTCCCCACCCCCGAGCAGGCTCGCCGGCACGTCTGGAGCGACGCTGACCGCGAGCTGGTCGCCGACCGCATCGACACCCAGTTCGTCGGCAACCCGGGCCAGGTCGCAGACCAGCTGGAGCGGCTCCGCGATGCCACTGAAGCCGACGAACTGATCGTCACGACCATTACCCACGACCACGCCGACCGCGTCCGTTCCTACCAGCTACTCGCCGAGGAATGGGCCCGACGATGACCCCACCACTGTCACATCAGCTTGAGCGCGCTTGGCGTGCGCCCCGGTAAGCGTCCGGGCACGAGCGGCCTCGGGATAGCGTTAACCGCATGGCGATCATGACGCGGCCGCTTGGCCGGACGCAGACGGACGTGACCATCCTCGGGTATGGCGCCATGGAGCTGCGAGGCCTGCCGAGGGGACCTGAGATAGCGGACGAGGACGCCGGGCGCCTGCTCAACGCGGTCCTGGACGACGGCATCAACCTGATCGACACCTCGCCCGACTACGGCCGCAGCGAGGAGCTCATCGGGCGCTACGTGGGGCACCGGCGCGATGAGTTCTTCCTGGCCTCCAAGTGCGGCTGTCTGATGGAGTTGCCGACGGACGTGCCGCCGCCGTACCCGCACGACTACAGCCCGGGCAACGTCCGCGCGGTTGTCGAGCGGTCGCTGCGGCGGCTCCGTACGGACTACCTGGATCTCGTCCAGGTGCACATGTCCCCGAGCAGGGCCACGCTGGAGGAGAACCATACGGTCCAGACGCTCCAGGAGCTGCGGGACGAGGGCAAGGTCCGGTTCATCGGCATATCAGGCATCCTTCCTGACCTGCCTGACCACCTCGCGATGAACGTTTTCGACGCCTTCCAGATCCCCTACTCGGCCGTCCAGCGCGACCATGAGGACCTCATCGCCGAGGCGGCGGCCCAGGACGCGGGAACGCTGATCCGCGGCGGCGCGGCCCGTGGCGCGGCGTCCGAGGAGAAGAACTGGCGGACCGGCCCGCTTACCCAGGAGCGGGGCCTCGGCCAGCGGAACTGGGAGACCTCGGGCATCGAGGACCTGCTCGCTGACGCGGGCATGTCCACAATGGAGTTCGTCCTCCGCTTCACCCTCAGCCACCCGGGCCTGTCTACCACCATCGTCGGCACCGCGAACCCGGCGCACCTGGTCACCAACATCGCGACAGCCGAGAAGGGGCCCCTCCCTGCCGACCTCTACGAAGAGGCGAAGAAACGCCTCCCGCGGTAATAAGCCGACCGGCGCCGATCCACCCGGTACGGGCCGCCAATGAGGCCTGCTGGAGGGCCAGCGCGCGGGACCGCCTTCCGCCTGGAACGCAGACCAGGCTGGTTTGTACCGTATCCGCATCGGAAAATTGGATATGCCTCGCTGAGGAGGACCCCTGCCGTGGAAACCTGGGACGCCATCCGCGCCCGCCGCAACGTCCGCGCCTACCGGCCTGACCCCGTGGCGGCCAGCGACCTCGACCGGATCGCCGAGGCAGGCCGACGGGCGCCGTCGGCATCCAACCGGCAGCACTGGGACTTCATCGTGGTCACCGAGCCGGATCAACTCCGGGCGCTGTCCACCGTCTGGCGGGGCGCCGGCCACATCGCCGCCGCAGCCGCGGCCATCGCCCTGGTCGTGCCGAGGGCCGAGGACGACCGTACCCGCCTCCTCGACTACTACGACCTCGGGCAGGCCACCTACGCCATGGCCGTCGCCGCCGCCGACCTCGGCATCGGCACCGGCCATTCCTCGGTCGGCGACCAGGATGCGGCCCGTGAGATCCTGGGCGTGCCCGGCGATCACGATGTCACCTTCCTCCTGGGCGTGGGCTACCCGGCGAACCGGCCGCTCCGGCCCATCGCCAATCCCGACCGCCGCCCGGCCGGCGAGGTCATTCATCACGGCCGCTGGTAACCGGCGCATCCCGCCGGCCTCGCGCTGAGAGCGGATCGGTCGAGCTGGTGGGATGCTGGTGGCGGTCCGGTCTGCACTGATTGACGCGATGGTGCGCGCCCCCCATGAGCCGCTGCCGGTGACCGCGGGTCCCGAGCTTTTCGACGCGCTCCGGGGCCGCGCCACGGTCGCCATGATTGTCGATGGTCTCTACGACCGTCTTGAGCGTGACAAGGAGCTCTCTCGGCTGTTTCGGAGCCGCCGGCCGGGTGAACGCGCCCGTCTCAAGGAGTTCTTCGAAGGACTCTTCGGGGCGAGGTGCGCGGCATCCGAGATGTCGGCATGCAGCGCCGCCACATCCATCGGCTGATTAGCGCGGAGGAGTCCGCTCGGTGGCTCGCGCATTTCGGTGCGGCCATGGACCAAGCCGGCGTCGCTGAAGGGCCGCAGGCGGCCGTGATGTACCTGCTGCAGGGTGCTGCGGCTCGTCTCGTGAACGACGGCGCCCCTAAAGAGGTGCTCAAGCAGGCTATGGTGTCGGCGGGCACGGGCGACGTGGATGCCGTCGCCGCGGTCGTTGGGGAATATCCCCGCCTGATCGATCAGCGGGGGGGTGACGGTGTCACGATGCTGTGGACGGCTGCCCGGCGGGGCCGGATGCCGCTCGTTCGCTGGCTCGTGGCCCGCGGCGCGGACGTCGAGATCCCGGGCTCGGCTGCTCATGTGACCCAGGTGATGGTTTCGCCCTACTGCATCGCGGTGCGATCACGGCGAGGACAGGTAGCGCAGTATACCGGCCAGGCTGATCGCTAAGGCTTGCGGCCCATCCCGGCGTAGCAGGGGATCGGGTACTCGGAACCGGGCCCGTGCCACTCCGGCAGCGGAACGACCCCGGGCTCCACCATCTCGAGCCCTTCGAAGAACCGCTCGAAGTCGGGCCGGGTCCGCAGGGTCAGCTGCGTCGGGCCCATCCGCTGGTTGAGCCGGGCGGTCCCCTCGGTCACCCGCTCGGTGTCGATGTCGCGGACCGTGTCGGAGGCGGTCAGGTAGCTGCCCGGCGGGAGTGACTCGAGCACGTGCCCGACGATCCCCCAGGGGTCGTCCCCGTCCGGGATGTACTGCAGGACCATCAGCGCCATGACCGCGACCGGCCTGCTCAGGTCGAGGGTCTCCGCCGCGCCCGCCAGCACCTTCTCGGTGTCCCTGATGTCGGACGGCACATAGGCGGTGGCCCCCTCAGGCGCGCTGGTCAGCAGCGCCCGGGCATAGGCGAGCACGATCGGGTCGTTGTCGACGTATACGATCCGGGAGTCCGGGGCGATCTCCTGGGCGACCTGGTGGGTATTCTGCGCGGTCGGCAGGCCTGTGCCCAGGTCAAGAAACTGCCGGATCCCGGCCTCCTCGGCCAGGTAGCGTACCGCGCGTCCAAGGAAGGCCCGGTTGGCCCGCACGCCAGGCAGGACGGTCGGGTTGGCCGCGATCACCTGCTCCGCGGCCTCCCGGTCGGCGGCGTAGTTGTCCTTCCCGCCGAGCCAGTAGTCGTACACCCGGGCGGGATGGGCCACGCTCGTGTCGAGCGTGGCTCCTTCGGGGGTCGGGTCGCCGACCTCAGCCATGAGCTGCCATCTCTTTCCGCGGCCGCATCGGCCGCACAGAACCGGAACCGCTTGCCCCCCGTAGAGGGTAACGCCGATCAGCGGCGCCTCACTGGCAACTCAGTCGCTAAACTGGACCCTATGAAGCGGGAATTCGCTGAGTGGCCGTGTTCCCTGGCGCGTGCCGTCGAGGTGTTCGGTGACTCTTGGACGCTGCTCATCGTCCGCGACGCAATGCAGGGGCTAACCCGCTTCGACGAGTTCCAGCGATCTCTGAATGTCGCCCGTAACACGCTGTCTGACCGGCTTGGCAAGCTTGTGGACGCGGGGATCATGACCAAGCGGTTCTACCAGGACAATCCGCCACGTTACGAGTATCTGCTCACCGACAGGGGCCGCGACTTCTTCCCAGTCCTTGCGGCGATGCTCGCGTGGGGGGACAAGTGGCTCGACGACGGAGGCGGCGCGCCGGTCACCTTGCACCACCACCAGCCTGGGCACAGCATCGTCAGCCAGGTTGTCTGCGTCGAGTGCGGCGAGCCCGTCGTGCATGCCGACATCCAGTTTTGCGTCGGTCCCGGGTATCCCGACGATGTCCGGCCCGAACTCGATATCCGCGCCCGGCTGGCACCGTCTCCCGTTCAGTCGGCTGGCTGTGCCGGACGCGATACAAAGCCCTCTCGCGGGACGGGCGTGAAGGTGCCGAGAGCTTCGGCATCTCGCGATCAGAGGGCCGCGGGTCCCGGAGGTAAGGATGCGAAGGCCAGTGGCTGAGGAAGTTCCCGCACGCCTGCCCAGGGACATGCCTATGCGGGCCGTGGATCCTCGCGCCTGCGCCGAGGCGGCCCAACCTCGTTGACGACACTCCGTCCGGGTCGATTCGCCAGGGTCGCCGTCGACTGCACCTCGACCTGCGCCACTAGCTTAAGTTTTAACCTTTTCCCTGGTCAGTGGCGTGTTTGCTGTGCGCGGCATGCTGGCTTCGCCGGGGAGCAGGTAGCGGGGAGCTGGGCCTTTGCTGCTGCCTTTGGGTCTGCCGGGTCCGGGGCGGGTGGGTTTCGCGACACGGGCGGGTGTGCCCAGGTCACGGCGGATGTTGCGAAACCCCCGGAGGACCCGGCCCGGGGTCAGCGGCCGGGCGGGGTCAGGGTGCCTCTCCCATGGCCGGCGGAGATCGGCGGCCATGGGCCGCGCGAGCAGGAGCTGGGCGTGTGCGGCCATGAGGAGCCGGACCCAGCGGTCGGCCTGCTCAGGGGCTCTTACCTTCGCGGCGGTGAGGCCGAGGGTGGCCTTGAGGAGCTTGAAGGCGTGCTCGATGTCGAACCTGGCGAGGTAGGCGCGCCAGAGCTCATCCAGGGACAGCGGCCCGGGCCCGGCGTGCCAGAGCCACATGGCCCGGTGCGGGTCGCGGCCGTCGGGCAGGCGCTCGACGGTGACGTGGATGAGGGTGCCGGGCAGGACCGGCAGGTTATTCCTGCCGGCGAACCAGCCGCGGTCGCCGTGGATCAGGGGGTGCACGCCGTGCCAGGCCCTGGCCCGGACGGTGCCGTAGAGCGGGGTACCGGGGAGGATGAGTTCCTCGTCGGGTTCCGGGTTCGGGGGCAGGGGCTTCTTCCGGCCCCGCGGCCCGCTGCCGGCGGCGGCAGCGGCGAAGTCCGCAGGCTCCGGGCAGTGCACCGCAGCGCCGCGCCGGGGAGGGCGGCCGTACTTGCCCTCCCAGGTGACGGGCTCGGCATAGAACACTGAGCCGGCCGCGAGCCGGACCAGAACGTGGACGGGGCAGCCTAGGAGGCCGTCGGCGAGGGCGGCGGCGCTGTAGCCGGCGTCGAAGACGAACAGCGGCGCGGCTTTCGCCCCGTGCCCGGCGGCGCGCAGCCGGCCCAGCACGTTCTTCACCTGGGCGATCGTCTGCGCTGTGCGGGTTGCGGGCACGGTGCGCGCCACGTCGGCTAGCGCGGCCCGCGCGGTGCGCAGGTGCCCGATCGCCGCGGTGAATCTTTTTTTTCGACCTAGTCTTGTTTCTAGACTCAATCTGTGTTCTATTAAGAGCGCGCAACGTGATCCGGATCACCCGATGGCCCGGCTGGGCCGGAGCGCAGACGAGTTCGCGCCTCTCGTCAAGAACGTCCAGCTCAAGCAGTGCAATACGGACATGCGAGGAACTGAGATGCCACTCTGGAAGATCCATCACCCCGTCGGCGCCTACACCTCCGAGGAGAAGAAGGATTTCACCGAGGCGATCACGCGGGTCTACGAGGCCGTCCCCATCCCCAGGTTCTACGTCGTCGTCATCTTCGAAGAGGTAGCGGCCGAGTCGTTTTACGTGGGCGGCGAGTCCCACGGCAAGTTCGTCAGGATCCAGATCGACCAAATGGCGAGGACCCTGCCCGGGCCGGTCATCCGGGAATGGTGGGTCAGGAACGTCGACCGGGTCATCGCGCCCTGGGTCAGGGACCGCGGCTACGACTGGGAGTTCACCATCACCGAGCCGCCATTCGACCTGTGGTCGCTGCAGGGTCAGATCCCGCCGCCGTTCGAGTCCGTTGCCGAGAAACGCTGGATAGAGGAGAACAAGGCGAGTTCCTACACCCAGGCGGAGAAGCTTCCCGTCAACCTGGCTCTCGCCCCTGGCGCCACAGCCGAGTGAGTTCCGGCTCGGGCGACGATGACGAGCGGTTCAGTACCCGTCTAGGCCTGCCATGAGTGGATCTGGAGGCAGACGTCATGAGCGTTGTGATCACGGTTGCACCCACCGGACCGATCGCGTCCAAGGCAGACAACCCGGCGCTGCCAACGCAGCCTCATGAGATCGCCGAGGCAGTCCATCAGGCGTACCTCGCCGGCGCCTCGGTAGCCCATATCCATCTGCGTGACTCCGACGATCGGCCCACCGCGGACCTGAAGATCGCGCAACGGACGATGGACCTCATCGCGGAACGGTGTCCCATCCTCATCCAGATGTCCACCGGCGTCGGGCTATCGGTCCCCTTCACCGAACGCGAGGCGCTCGTCGAACTCCGGCCCCGGATGGCGACCCTCAATCCCTGCACCATGACCTTTGGTTCAGGCGAGTTCCGCAATCCGCCGGGCGATGTGGCCCGCCTGGCGCGACGCATGCAGGAGCTTGGCATCAAGCCAGAACTCGAAATCTACGACACAGGCCACCTCGACGCCTGCCTGCGGATGCGCGACACTGGCCTCCTCAGCGACTTGCCGCTGCAGTTCTCGATCGTCCTCGGGGTGAAGGGCGGGATGACGGCAACCGCAGACAACCTGATCACCATGGTGCGCAGTCTCCCGGCGGACTGCGTCTGGCAGGTGATCGCCGTCGGTCGGGCTAATCTGGAGCTGACGGCCATCGGCCTTGCCCTGGGCGGCAACGCGCGCACCGGACTCGAGGACACCCTCTATCTCCGCAAGGGCGAGCAGAGTCCAGGCAACCTACCGCTGGTTCAGCGTGCCGTGGATCTCGCGGCCGCCCTCGATCGCCCGGCCGCCTCGGTCGATGAGACTGCCGCCCTCCTGCGCCTGCCGCCACGCTAGCAGCGGACGCCCGAGCATTGGAAGATCGCCGTGTCGAACACCTCCGAACAGCCGATCCCCGCGGCCACCGGCAGCGCGCCGCTGACCACGGTCATGGACGGAGCAGTCGCCGTCTTGTCCATGGGACTGGCCCCGTACAACCTCATGGATCGCACGCTGAACCGCGAGCTCATCAAGGGACTCGGGTGGGCGCGACGGGAAGGCGCGCGAGCCGTTGTCCTGCGCAGCTCCCTTCGACACTTCTCAGCGGGAGCCGACCTCGACGCGATGATCGCCGATGCGGACAAGGGCGACGTTCTCGACTGGGATTTCGTCGGGACGCTGCGAGCCTTCGATGAGCACCCGGCCCCGGTCGTCGCCAGCATCCAGGGAGTCTGCGTCGGGGGCGGCTTCGAGCTCGCGCTGGCTTGCGACCTCATCGTGGCGTCCGAGTCGGCCAAGATTGGCTCGGTCGAAGTCACGGTCGGCCTGCATCCCCTGATGGGCGCAGTACAACGGCTCACGCAGCGGGCCGGTGCGGCCAGGGCCAAGGAGATGGCGCTACTCGGCCGACGCTACCCGGCCGCCACCCTGGAGCGCTGGAACATCATCAACTGGGTCGTCGCCGATGACCGGCTCGACGGCGCCACTATGGTTATCGCCCAGGAACTCGCCCACGGACCATCGATCGCGAACTCCGCCACCAAGCGCCTAGTCTCCGTCGCGGTCAACGAAGGGATCGGGGCCGCCGACGCCGCCATGGCAGAGATCCAGCGGCCGATCATGCGCTCCGCCGACTTCCGCGCCGCCGTTAAGTCGTATCGCGAGAACGGCATCGGCATGACCGAGTTCGAAGGCAGGTGAGCGGGATGTCGCTCCCGCTCGACGGCATCCGCGTGGTCGATTTCTCCCGCGTGCTGGCCGGGCCCCACTGCGCCAAGACGCTGCTCGACCTCGGGGCCGAGGTCATCAAGTTCGAGCCCCCGGCTGGCGACCTGTCCCGGCGGGCATTCCCGAACCTCGGCGGGATCTCGGGCTACTACTCCCAGCAGAACGCGGGCAAGCGCAACGTGTGCATCGACCTCAACGTGCCAGGCGCCCGCGACGTTGCTCTTCGGCTCTGCGACACCGCCGACGTAATCGTGGAAAACTTCAGGCCCGGGGCCCTCGCCGCGTTCGGGCTGGAGTACAAGTCAGTCTCGGCCCGCAACCCGGGTGTCGTGTACGCCTCGATCAGCGGCTACGGCCAGTACGGTCCGTGGCGCTCGCGGATGGCCTACGCGCCGACCGTCCAGGCTGAGACGGGAATCACCGCCAACACGGCCGAACACTTCGGGCGCACGGACGAGCTGCGCAGCGACTCACTCTCCCATGCCGACGTCTACTCGGGCCTGCACGCCGCCATTGCCATCCTGGCCTGCCTCACCGAGCGCGAGCGTACCGGCAACGGCCAGTACATCGACGTGGCCATGGCGGCCGTGATGCTCTCCATCAATGAACGCGTGCATGTCGACCTTTCTGACTCCGAACTCGGTGCCGAGCGGCCGATCCTCGGCGCGACCGACGGCCCGTTCTTCGAAGGACCTCATGGTGAACGATTCGCGAGTTCGATGAGTCTGGTCGGCAGCATGTCCTTTCCCTTCTACCTGGCCGCCATGCGCCGTCCGGATCTCGGCCAGGATCCCCGATTCCTGAGCCCGGAGCTGCGCCTTCGCAACCTGGCGACGCTGCACCGCATCGTGCAAGAGTGGATCTGGACGTTCGGGGACATGGATGCACTGGACGCTCAGCTGGACGAGGCGAAGATCGCGACCGGACGGGTCCGCACCATCAAAGAGTTTGCCGACAGTGACTGGGCCCGCGCGTGGAACGCAGTGCGGACCGTGTCCGACAGGTCAGGCGGCCAGATCAAGATCCCTGGACGTCCGTGGCACTTCGCGGACCAGCCGGCGGCCGACGACGGCCAGCTGGCAGCGCGCCAAGGTGAACACAACGCCGAGATACTCACAGAACTCGGGTTCAGCGCCGACGAGATCGAGGCACTCGAAACCTCCGGTGCACTGATCCAACCAGGCAGGAACGATGCGGCAGGCTCGTCACCAGACCGGCTCCTGGCACCCGACGCCAACGCCGAGGTCACTCGTTTGGGCCCCGCTCAGCCCGAGTTCGAGTCGGCTCTCACCCCCGCGGACCTCGGTGGCCCGTAAGGCGCTCATCACCTCGGCCGGGTCGTGGCCCAGGTCGTGCAGCAGCACGATGGCCGCGTTCCGCCCTGGCGCGCCGGTGATAGAGCCGCCGGGGTGGGTGGTCGCGCCCGTTTGGTACAGGCCTGCGATCGGCATCCGATGCGAGGCCCAGCCCGGTACTGGGCGCAACGACCCGGTTTGCGCCACGCCGCGGTCTCCGCCGTGGAACGCGCCGTGCACCATGTGCGGGTTGAGCCGCTCGTAGTCGGCGGGTGACTTGACGAGCTGCGCGAGGATCACGTCGTCGGTGAAACCGGGCGCGGACAACCGCAGGTGCTCAAGCTGGCGCTTGGCATGCCGGGCCTTGACCACGTCCCAGTCAGGCATTCCGGCGGGCAGCTCGTAGACCTGCTGGCTGAGCAGCTTGACCGTGTGCTTGCCGGACGGCGCCCGGGTCGGGTCCGCCAAGGTCGGCGTGGCCACCAGTAGCCAGGGCACGTCCGCGACGAACCGGCCCGCCCGCAGGTCCTGCCCGAGCCGGATGACCTCTTCCGGCCATCCGGCGGTCCCGGCCGACACGGCGGTGTGACTGCCACCGTCAGGGGCGGCGAACTCCGGCGGGGCGCTGGTCGCGAGATAGACGCCGAAGCCGGGGATGCCGACGTCGTAGGTGTCGATGCCGTAATGGAACTCCTCCGGCCACGCCCGCGCCGGTGCCATGTCCCGGAGCTGGGTGACGTGAATCGTCGACAGCACCGCCTTCCCCGCCCGGTACTGTCCGCCGTCGGCGGTCTCGACCCCGACGCACCGGTCCCCGTCAAGCAGCAGGCGGGTGACGCGCTTACCGCACAGCACGGTGCTGCCGTGACTGCGCAGGTACCCGGTCAGCGCCTCGGTCAGCCGCCCGGATCCGCCGGCCAGGATCGACCAGCTGCGCTGCTGACGGCCGAAGATCAGCGAATAGGCGAGCACGCCCGAGCCGGGCACGTCGACCGCCTGGTTGGTCTGGAATGCCATCCACAGCATGAACGCCTGGACATGCCGGCTGCTGAACTCGTGCCTGATGACATCCCATGCGGACAGCGCTCGCCGACGTTGCCACACCCGGCCGCGCGGGTGCCCGGCCAGCCGGGCGTCCAGGGACGGACCGAAGCCGACCGGGGTGAACTGCGATCCGCTGAAGAGCGACTTCACCTCGTCGTACTCATCCAGCAGGCGAAGGTACGCGGCGGCATCGGCGGCCGAGAACCTGGCGATCTCCGCCGCAGTGCGGTCCCGGTCGAGCCACATGGTGAGCTGCTCGCCGTCCGGGAAGGCGACGTGAGCGACCGGATCGGGATCGATATAGCGCAGCCCGTAGTCAGCGATCAGCCTCAGTTCGTCCCCGGTGAGCAGCGGGTTGACCCGGATAAGCGTATGGCCGGTAGCGCAGGTATCGATGCCGTAGCCCGGCAGCAGGATCTCCTCGGTGGTGGCTCCACCGCCGGGCATGTGCCTGGCATCGAGCACCAGGCACCGGTACCCTGCCTTCGCCAGATAGCAGGCGGCGATCAGGCTGTTATGCCCAGCCCCCGCCACGACGATGTCCGCGCGCTCATCCATTGCGCAAACGTCCCAGGGATAAGGCTCGCCGCGCAAGTCGAGGCGCCGGGGATCCGCGGCCAACGAAGTCACGGGCTGCGGCCCGAGGTCATGCGACGAGGGACCGCAGACTGTTATAGGTAACAGTTATTGTTCGGGCTATGACCCGGATTCCCTATGTACGGCGCGAGGAGCTGGGGCCCGAGGGCCAGCAGCTGTGGGACAGTATCGTCAATGGCCGCGGCGACCTGGTCGTGACCGCCGACGGCGGCCTGGCCGGGCCGTTCAACGCGTTCGTCACGGCGCCTGGCGCCGGGCGCCGGCTGTCCTCGCTCGGTGCGACACTGCGGTTCGGCACGTCGATCGAGCGGCGGCTGTCCGAGATCGCCATCATCACGATCGGCGCGCGGTGGCAGGCGGAGTTCGAGTGGTGGGCGCACGCGCCCATGGCGCGCGAGCACGGAGTCGCTGACGCGGTGGTGGACGCGATCGGGCGCGGCGAGGACCCGCTGTTCGAGGCGGACGACGAACGGGCCGTCTACACGGTGGCCCGCCAGCTCAGTCACTCTGGCCGCCTGGACCAGGAGGCCTACGATGCCGCGCACCGCTTTCTCGGCGACGCCGGGATGGTGGAGCTGGTGTCCCTGTGCGGGTACTACACGCTGGTCTCGTTCCTGCTGAACGCGTTCACCGTGCCGCTGCCGCCAGATGCCGCGCCGATGTGGGCCGAATCGTGACGCTGCCCGCCGAAGCCACCGGCTCCGCGCCCGGACGCGGCCGGCTGACGGGGCGACGGGTACTGGTGGTCGGCGCGGGCACGCGGCCATCACCGGAACCGGATCCGCCGATCGGCAACGGCCGGGCCATATCGGTGCTGGCGGCCAGGGAAGGCGCGGCGGTGGCCTGCGCGGACCGCGACGCGGGCGCCGCGGAAGCGACCGCGGCCCTGGTCCGTAACGAAGGACAGATCGCCGCGGTGGTGCTGGCCGACGTGGCGTCACCGGCGGCTTGCGCGTCGGTGGTCGCGGAGTCGGCGGCGGCGCTGGGCGGTATTGACGGCCTGGTGCTGAACGTCGGTGTCGGACTTGGGCGAGGAATGGCCGGGACGACCGCCGCCCAGTGGGACGAGACGTTTGCGGTCAATACCAGGGCGCACTTCCTGGTGGCCGGCGCCGCGTTGCCGGTACTGGATCCCGGTTCGGCGATCGTGTTCATCAGCTCGGCGGCGAGCCTGCGAGCGGCGACCGGGATTCCGGCGTATGACGCGTCGAAGGCGGCATTGCCCGCCCTCTGCCGGCAGGTCGCGCGGGAGGGAATGGCCCGGGGAATCCGGGCCAACCTCGTGGTGCCGAGCCTGGTGGACACGCCACTCGGGCGGGAGGCGTCACGGCTCAACCCGGGCCGCACCGCGCGGAGCCTGCCATTCGGCCGGCAGGCGACGGCCTGGGAAGTGGCCTACGCCACGGTGTGGCTGCTGTCCGGAGAATCCAGCTACGTCAACGCGCATCCGCTGGTGCTTGACGGCGGCGCGAGCAGCCTCGGATTACCGCCCGGCGGCTAGGAACCTGCCGACAGCACCCGGCGCGGGTGGCTGCCGTCAACGTAGCCCACGAACGGCGGGTAGATGTTGTAGCCGAGCAGTTCCTGCAGCCGTTCCGGCAGCTCACGGACGATGTCACGGGGCACGGCCAGGCAGTGGTTCTCCTGCTGCCGCAGCCACCCGGCCGCGTACTCCAGGATCACGCCCAGTCGCGGCCGAGTGGTCTGGTTCGCGCCGCCTCCGTGCCAGAGGCTGCCCAGGTAGAACAGGACCGAGCCGGGTGACATCACGGCTGTCTGCACCGGATCGTCCGGGCCTGGTTGCCGGCCCGGCTCCCACCGGTGGCTGCCGGGGATGAACCTGGTGGCGCCATTCTCCGCGGTGAACTCATCGAGCGGCCACATGGTATTGACCACCAGCGGCGGATGCGGCTCGGGCACCGGGTAGATGGCGTCGTCCCGGTGCAGGATCTGCGCCTTCTCGCCAGGCCCGATGCAGATGCCGACCGGGGCGCTGAGCTGGTAATGGCCGAGTACCTGGTCCAGGACGCCGAGCAGCAGCGGGTCGGTGGCGAGCGCGTCGAACGCGCGGGTCTTGGCGAACAGGGCGTAGATCCGCTGCGTGTCGAAGCCCTCGAAGGAATTCCGCCCGGTCCGGGTGGTTCGCAGCACCCGGTCCAGGTCAGCGCGGGCGGCCTGCGCTCCGGGCAGCGTCAGCATGCCGGTCACGACCACATAGCCGTCGTCCATCAGCCGCCGGGCCACGTCCTGTCCGGCCGAGGTGGCGGACATCGTTGCCATCATCAGCCTGAGATTAGGCGGCCTAGCGCCTGCCGTCCAACGATCCTTCGGGGGCCGGCGACGTGCCCGCCTGCCGGCGTCACAAAACAATCCAGTTGCGCGCCGCGCCTACCGCAGTCCATGGTGAACCGGTGCTGATCCGGCGCGAGTCCGCGCGCGATACCGGCGTCATCTACGCCATCACGGCCGCCGCATTCGCCCGTCCCGGCCAGCAGCCGGGCGAGACCCCGCTGGAAGCCAGACTGGTTGACGAGCTGCGCGCCGACCCGGCGTGGCTGCCCCAACTGTCGCTGGTCGCCGCCACGCCGGCGGGCGAGGTAGTCGGGCACGTGCTCTGCACCCGGGGGCACGTCGGCCAGGCTCCCGTGCTCGCGCTTGGACCGCTGGCTGTTCGGCCGGACAGCCACCGCCGTGGCGTCGGCAGCGCGCTCATGCACGCCGTCCTGGGAGCGGCCGACGCGGTCGACGAGCCTCTGGTCGCGCTGCTCGGCAACCCTGCCTACTACAGCCGGTTCGGCTTCCGGCCCAGCAGCGCATACCAAATCGTGCCGCCCAGGCCGCAATGGCAACCGCACTTCCAGGTCCGTGTCCTGGCGGGCTACCAGCCCTCGATACGAGGAACGTTCACCTACCCAGATCCCTTCGAACGGACCTGACACCCGATGGCGACATCCGGCGACCGCCCGCAGACAAGCCCCACTGCGTGCTGAGGGTCTCGACGAGCAGCAGTCTCCGCCCGGCTTCCTAGTGAGCTGTAACAGATGTGGCATGTCGGGCGCTTAGCTGATTAAAGGTCTGTCCCGCGCGGGGCCAGACCCTCCCACCCCTCCAGGCCGGGCCCCGAGATTCTTCGCGCGCTCACGCATGCGGGCCGACGGTCACGGTGCTTACCGTCAGCGTCGGCGTCGTCTCCATGACCATGCCCACGAGGCCGACCTTGTCGTCCAGCTGCCGGCTGCACGCGGTGCTGTGCGAGCTGATCCCCGGCGGGGTCGCCAAGGCGATCACCGCGGCCGCCGCCGCCCGGCTGCTGGGCTCGATCGTGCCCGCGGGGGCGGTGGATGCGGCCCGCTGCGAGCTCGCCGCCGCGTTCCTTGAGGACCTGCGCCGCATTGACGCGCAGCTGCGCGCGACCAGGAAGACGCTCACCGCCGCGGTGCAGGCCACTGGCACCAGCCTGACCACGCTGTCCGGGGTCGGCCCGGTCATTGCCGCGGCCGTGATCGGCGACGTCAAGGACGTGTCCCGGTTCCCCAGCCGGGACCGCTTCGCCGCCTATAACGGCACCGCGCCCATCGAGGTGTCCTCCGGCCGCCGTAAGATTCACCGGCTGTCCCGGCGCGGGAACCGGCGGCTGAACCACGCCATCCACATGGCCGCGGTCACCCAGGTCCGCCACCGCCACAGCGAGGGCCGCGCGTATTACGAGAAGAAACTGGCTGAGGGCAAGACCCCGAAAGAGGCCATGCGGTCGCTGAAGCGGCAGGTCAGCAATGCCAGCTACGCCCGCCTGCAGGCCGATGCCCGCCGCGCTGCCGCGCGTGCCAGGGGCCCGGGAGGGCAACCGGGGAACGACTCTTGCTCCAGCGCAGCCGGCTTGCACCCCGCGGGCCGGCTCTTCGGGCAAGCCACTCCCGGGCCTGCCCACCACACTACGACCACAGCCGGCAGCCCAGCACCCGGGAGCAGAGCTGGCCATTCCTCGATCGCTGCCATCCTGCCGCCGGCGAAGCCGCAGGTCCAGGTGGAGCGCCCGCAGCGCAGCGAGGACGAACGACCTGGAGGCGCGGCAAGACGACGGCCACAATCGGCCACGAGGAAGGCCCCCGGCCAAGACCCGCTGGCCATGACACAGCGCCCGAAGGGCACCTCACACCCGGCGAAGAAGGCCGACGGAAACCCTTGACACAAAGAGGCATTCGTTCGGTACCGATGCCCGATTCAAGCTTATCCAATGGCGCACGGGTGCGGATCTGGGAGATATGCGCCGACTCACAGGCCGCGCTGAGTCTCGATCACGAGCAGGCGAGCTGACGGGCGAGTTTCCCTCGGGAGCTTGTCGTGACTGGGCGGGCGGGCCGGTGGATCAGGCGGACCACGATCGGGTGGGTGCCGCTGCTCTGGCTGATCGCGGGGACGGTTCCTTACCTGCACATGCATGCCCTGGTGGTGCTTCATGGTCAGCCGGGTGGTGGCGGCGCCTCTGACTCCGTGGTCGGCGACGAGATGATCGTCGCGGCGTCGACCACGCCAGGGTCGCTTGGCGCATAATTCACGACGGGGCTCGCGGCGTCGCGGCCTCAGGGGGGTAATAGCATGCCGATTTTCATGGTCGAGCGGCGGTTCGCGGAGGAGCTGGAGGGTGTCGCTGACGTCGCTGATGGGATCAACCGCATCAACGACGAAGAGGGCGTGCGTTGGCTCTACTCGTTCCTGTCGGCGATCACCGCTGCCACCCATTCCCGGGTCGCAAATGATCGCCGGGCCATGCGGTGCCTGACCGCAGGTACTGACCAGCGGCGTATCAGTTCTGCCTGCCCTCGCTGGCGGTGTAGGCGCGGACGTCTGCGACGCTCCACCAGCTGCCGCTGGAGGCGGTCAGGGTGATGCGGACGTACCGGACCGGGGCACCGCTCAGGTCGGCGGTGGTGAACTGCCCGGTTCCCTGGCCGGCGACGGCGGTGGTCCAGTTCACGCCGTCCGTGCTGGTCGTGATCGTGTAGCCGCGTGGGTAGTCGCCAGTGGACACGCCGGTGTCGAAGACGACCTGCCGGGCGTCGATCGCTTGGCCGAAGTCGACCTGAAGGTACTGGCCGGGGGCTTGGCCGGTACCGGTGGAGTAGCGGGTGCTGGCGTCACCGTCCACGGCGTTGGCTGCCACGTCACCGGCGCAGCACGGGTCGGTCGGGCCGGCCGGGTTCGCCGTCGCGGTCCAGCCGCCTGGGCTGACTTGGCGCAGGGCGTATGTGCCGGGGATGTCGCCGCGCCACGTAAAGGTGGCCAGCGCCCCGCCGGGCAGCGTGTAGGTGAACGCCTGGCCGCCCTCGCGCACGGCGAAGGTGCTCGGGTTGTCGTTCTCGTTGTGCGCGACCAGGACCGTGCTGCCGTCTGGGTCGCGGAACGCCACGTCCATGACCTGACCGTTCCACCCCGTCGTGCCGAAGGAGGTACTGGCGATGCGCACCGCTCCGGGCTTCACGAAACGGGCCAGGTGCCCGGGCGTGTAGTACTCGGCGTTATCCGTCACGCTGTCACCGGGGCCGACGGTGATGATGCCGGTGCAGGTGGCGCAGCCGCCGACATGCGGGCCGCCGGACGGGTCCAGGGCCAGGTTCCAGTTGATGACGGTCTCGGCCCAGTTGCGGGTGGCGCCGATGATCAGGTTGCGGGCGTGCCACTTGAGCGTGTCGGAGAAGGTGTTGGCCGGGTCGGCGGACTGGCTTCCCGAGCACTCGGTGAAGTAGAACCTAGCCACGGCGGCAGCGCATAATCGCGGGGCCCGGCCTGGGGGTGGGAGGGCCGGGCCCCGCGCGGGAACAGGCCTTCAATCAGCTAAGCGCTCGGCGGGCCACATCTGTTACACGAGCTGTGGCCTCCTTTGGCGTTGCTTACATTCCGTCACCGATGCAAACGAAACCTGCGGCCGCGGCCATCGTCCTGCTCTCGCCGTCAGTGAACTGCCGCTGAGCCTGGCTCAATGCCTTGGCAACCCCTTGGCCAGCTGCCAGTTGCCGGTGGAAAGCGATCATCAACGGGGCGGTTTCGACATCAGGAATGGGCACTACGGATGCGACGAGCTGATGGGTACCAAGCGACAACAGGGTGGCGCTGAATCCGAGCAGCTCATCACCGGTGCATACCACTGGCCGACCGCTGTCGCAGGCCGCGAGGACTACCATCGGGGCCACTCGATCTAGCCGTTCCAGGTCAAAGACGGTGAGTGGCCCGTCAGCGAGCCGCAGCGAAGAGAACAGGGGATTGTCCGCGCGGACACGTCCGTGTGCCGCCAGGTGGACCACGTTGGCCCGGTGAAGTGCTGCCGTTATCGCTTGCACCGTCGCGGAGGAGCCGTGGAGGGCTGTTGTCCGGTAGATGGCGGCCACGGCCTCGGCCTCGTCTCGGGCGCCTGGCAGGCCAGGGCCGGCCGCGACAGTGACTCGCCGTCGCATCGGTGGCTTGCGGCGGTGGGCGGCGTACCACAATGCCGCTGACGGCGCCACCGTGACAGGGCGGCCCACGCATGACCGCAGGACCGACCATGGCAGTGACTGAAGCGGGCCCGTCGGGATCACGACCAGGGCCCTGCCGTCGATCTGGCCCGCGAGCGGACCGAGCAGGGTGGCGTCCAGCTGCGCGGCGGCGTAGCGGAGCATGGTGACGGCCGCGGCTCTGCTGGCCTCGCTGATGTGATGGCGGGCAAGGCGGCGCAAAGCGGACGCACTGTGGTCTATGAGGTTTCGTAGCGGGTCAAGCGCGCCGACGGGCTGCAGCCGGGCCCGGCCGTCTACCACCGTCACCGCATGCAACTCGCCATCAAACTGGATGAACTCCACCAGTGCGGCCTCACCCAGCGCGGCGGCAAGGTCGGCCACCGAGACCGCCGGGGTAGGGTCTGCGGCCCCGCTGTGAGGCTGCCGGCGGCAGTGGTCACGGATCTGGCGTTCGAGCGCGGCCTGGCGGCTGACCAGGTTGGCGCTGGAGCGGCCCGCGTGCCGCAGTTCCCCGATCTCGGCGACGGTCACTCGGAGACGGCCCAGTGCAGCTGCGAGCTCTGGGTCGTCTGGTGGGCGGGCCGGCGGTGACAGCAAATGACGGGCGCGACCCTCTTCCGCCCACACCAAGACCCGGCCGGCCCTCCCGCTGGTAATCGCGATACCTAGGCCCAAGTCAGCCAGTTCCCCCCGGTGTCCGGCTGCGTAGGCTCGCAGGTCGGTCGCTGCGAGGGTGGCCCGATACTCGTCCAAGACACGCAGCCCACTGCGAGCCGCGCCGACGGCACCGCGGGCGTTTCCTTTCGCTTGCCGAATCAGAGCCTCGGCGAACCACGCGCGGCTTCGCAGCAAGGCTGGTCCGCGCCGGCGACCCGGGCTGACCTGCCCCAGGAGCCGACAGCCCTCGCTCTTCCAGCCGCGACCGAGGGCAAGCTGGCCTGCGAGCAGCCGTGCTTCCAATGCCGCTACGGTCCAGCCGGTGGCCGTCAAAGCATCCGCGGCCCGCTCGAACTGCCGTACGGTGACTTGTGGCGGGCGGCTCTCGCCAAGCCGCGATGATAGCAACACGAACCGAGCCAGCGCGGCCCAGTGCGGGCGCTGCTGGCGGGCGAATTCACTGACCGCACGCCGCGCCTGGTCGACCGCGTAGGCGCCGTCGCCGTCGAGTGCGGCGGCCCGGGCGAGTATCAGTCGTGCCTCTGGGAGCACGATCTGCTGACCCTCGCGCTCGATCTGCCGGACGGCTTGTTCACCGGTTTGCCTCGCCTCTGACACCAGGCGCACTGACAAGAGAAGTTCGCTGCGGTCGGCGAGAATGAATCCCAGCCGTGAGCCGAGTGCCCGGAACCGCTGCTCCGCCATATCGAGATGGCTGAGCGCGGCCGGCACGTCCCCGCGAAGGGTTTCTATCCAGCCAAGGTTCTGCTGAACGAATCCGGCTGAAAGCCCCAGACCATGCTGATCGCAGAGGCCTTCAGCCTCCTGCAGGTCTCTCACCGCTGCCGTGAACTCGTTCTGGTAACCGTAGATGACCGCCCGGTTGGACAGCACCCGCTGAACCCACACATGATCGCCCGCCCGGCGCAGCGTCGGCAAGGCACGGCGGGAGCTGACGAGTGCCTCATCGAATCGCCCGAGGAGTTGCAAGATTGCGCCGCGCTGCGCCTCGGCGCGTGCGCGCTCGACGCCGTCGAGGTCCAGCACCGCGGCGTTAATTTCACTTAGCGCCTCTCGTGACCGTCCTCGCCCGTTCAGCACATAGGCAAGCGTCATCCGTGCCTCGGCCGCCAGGCTGGGCGACCCGGCCCGGCGGCCCAGCGTAATCGCCGCGCGCAAATGCCGCATCGCGGTGGCAGCGTTGTCTATGTGCAAGGCGGCGAGCCCGCGGGCCCGTTCAGCGATGGCGGCCGCGGCTATGTCGCCAACGGCCTGCGCTTGCGTAGCCACAGCGGCAGAGAGCGCTGCCGACTGGCCTGGGTCTGCCTCTGCCAGCCGGAGCGCCTCACGTGCCTTATCGGCCAAGGGGGTGGTCATGTACAAGGCGAGTAACCCACAGCATGTGCGGGTTGTCGAGGGAAAAAGGTCCCGAAACCAGCGCAGAATGTATCAACCGCGCCCACTACCGCCTCCGGAAGGTTGAGCGACATCCTCACGGCTATGACGAGAGGGCCAGACCATGAAGCAGGGCGTGATCGAGACATACGAGGAGAACCAGCTCGTAGTAGCCATATCTGATCTCGCCGCGGTCCGCGGCGCGATGAGAGATCTCCCGTTTGGCGGGCAAGAGGAGCACGACGAACGGCTTGGCCTCACGCTTCTCACGCTGCAGGACGTTGCCGCTGGCGCAGCGGAGCTACGGGCGCGCGATAGCGGGCTGGCGGGGCGCGTAAAGAAAGCAGCGAAGCAGTCCACAGGCTCGCCGAAGGGGATCGAGCCCTCCGACCTCGATCTCGTCATCTTCTGGTTGCGTGAACACTTCCGGTCCGCCTACAGCGGCTGGGTTCCGACCATTGGAAAGAACCGCGTGATCGACCCCGTCAGAGGCTTCCCTTATGTAGGTGGCGGCGGCGAAGGCGACCCTTACTTTGGCGGATCCGGCGATCCCAGGACCAATTTCGGCGCGAATGGCGGAACCATCGCCGAGGCCCCCCGCCGCGCGTCGGCACCGAGGTGGACGCCGCGTGCAGCCAAGCCCGGTCAAGGCGTGCGGGTCGGCCTGCTCGACACGCGCCTGTACCCCAATGAGTGGCTCGCCGGAGGATACTTCGCGACAGCTGATGACCTGCTCCAGGTTCCCGCCACCGGCGGTTCGCCACCCCCCGCATCGGCGGGGCATGCCACATTCATTGCCGGACTGATCCTGCGCCAGGCACCGGGCGCCGAGCTCGTCGTCCGCCCGGTGCTGAACAAGAAGGCAGTCGGAAGAGCCTGGGACGTCGCGAAGGACATGGTGAGCTTCATCGGGTCCGGCGTGGACATCTTGAACTTGTCATTCGGCTGTTATACCGACGACGGCGAGCCGCCACTGGTACTGGCCAGAGCGGTGAGCCTGGTCAGCGCCGAGATCCTGCTCGTGGCGGCTGCGGGAAACCATGGGGATATCGACGAGCTGAGAAAGCAGGGCAAGCTGAAAGCCGCGCCCTGGACCAAGGGTTTGACCTCGAAGACACCGGTGTGGCCTGCGGCCTTTGACGAGGTCATCGCGGTGGGCGCCACGGACGGGGACAAGCCGGCACCGTTCAGCCCGCAGACACCGTGGGTTGACATGACCGCGCCGGGTGTCGATGTCGAAAGCACCTATTTGAAGGGGAAGGTCAAGCTGACCTCGCCCAATGGGAGTCCGACGGCGACGTTCAGCAACGGGTTTGCTTACTGGAACGGGACGTCATTTGCTGCCGCGACCGTAAGCGGTGCCGTAGCGGCCAAGATCCTGCCCGGTCGGCGTAACGCCCGGCAGGCACTGGCGTCTATCCTGCAGGCACCCCGGGGAGATATCCGCCCATTCGCGAAACCTGATCGCTGAGATCGGTTTGGTCCTCACCGGCCACCTGGCCGCGGACACGATCGGGATGCCAGCTGAGCCGCCGCCGAGCAGCTTGATTACCCGCGCCAGGAACGACGATAAGCGAGCCCGGGGCATGGTCGTGGAGCGGCGCGCTCCGACCACCTGGTCAATCTGCCGTCTGCACGGGCTCCTTCGGTTTCCTGCGCTGAAATCAGCGCGCCTCCAGGTATCGCGGCGAGACCAGGACACCATGAGGAGCTGACGCAGATGTCCCAGCAGTGGTGGGAGGACGACCACCAGCTCCTTGCGGCCCTCCGTGAGGCGCTCCGGTCGGCGCGCGACGTGCCCGCGGAATTCACTGCGATGGCTAAGGCAGCCTTCGCCTGGCGCGGCATCGACGCCGAACTCGCCGCCCTCACTTATGACTCAGCCTTCGAAGGTTCGGAAGCGGGATTGGCCGGCTTGCGCTCTGAGTCAGCGAGCCTGCGCTACCTGACATTCACATCCGGGGAACTCACTGTTGAGATAGAGGTGACCCAAGACGCCCTTCTTGGACAGCTCGTGCCTCCTGGCCCGGGCCAAGTGGAGGCACGCACCGCCGATGGCGACGTGGTCGCGGCCGACATCGGCCAAGTCGGCGGCTTCACTATCCGCCCTGTCCCACGAGGCCCATTCCGCCTTTACTGCCACACCACGGACGGCACGAATATCCTGACCAATTGGCTCATGCTCCGGGATCGCCCAGCAGATTAGGGCACCACCCCGCGGTCGGAATCCTGGGTCTCACCCAGACGCGCGGACCTCATACCACAGGCCGCCGTTGAGGTTGAGGTTGTTGCCTTGCGCCTGGCCCGGGCCGTTGTCGCCGACATAGGTGTATAGGGGATGGCCGTCGTAGGTCGCCTGCAGACCGCCGCCGGCCCTTTCGATGGTGCCGAGCCTGCCCGTGACGCCCGGCCCGGCTTTGGGGTTACCGGCAACTGGCGGCCAGTAGGCGGTACACGATCCTGTGCATTTGGAGGTCGCCGGGGTATCAGGGGCGAACCAGTACAGCGTGAGGCCATTGGTGTTGGTGAGCACGGCGACACCGCTGATCTTCGCGGTCTTCAAGGTAACCGCGGTGCCAGCGGCGGCGGCCGCAGGTGGGCCGCCCGCGTTGGCGACCGCGACGCCGAGCAGGGACAAGGCGGCCACCGAGACGACGGCGACTGCGGGGATCACCACGGACACCGCTGCCTGCACCCGCGCCAGCAGCCGGGTGTCCGGGCTGACCGGCCCGTCGGGCTGACGCACGGGACCGGCGGCGATCGCCGCCAGGGCCAGTACCGCGAAGGCAGCCACCTCGATCAGCCCAGCGGCGATCCCCGCCCTCGTGCGGACCTCCTTGAACCCGAACAGCCCGATCCACACCGCCACCAGGTAGGCGCTGAGCGTGGACAGCGCGAACACCGCACTCGCGGCAGCGGTCAGCCAGCTTCGTGTCACCAGTGCTGCTGTCGCTAGGCCGAATCCCACGATGACCTGCAGCAGGAACAGCCAGCCAATCGTGGGGATCGACCGGTATCCGGTCAGGTACAGGTCCAGGTGAATACTGGCCGACACGGCCAGCAGCACCGCTCCCGCGATCCGCAGCCTTTGCTGCAGCCAGCTGCTCGTCTTGCCCAGCCGATGTTTGCCCACGACCACCACGTCCCTCTCCCCGCGCTCCGCTGCATTCCGGCTGTCGTCCGCAGGCCCCGGCGGGACGGTGCTGTTCCTGCCACCCAGTACGTACGGCAGCCTAATCCGGTTCAGAGATCAGGCGTACGTGGTGGCGAAATGACCAGGTAGGTGTCGGCATATACGCCGCCTGCCTGGTAGCGAATGTTGCCGAGCATGAACTCCTCAGCTAAGTTAAATGCATGCGTATGTATCTAACTGCTGCCCGACCGGACAGGTGCCCGTGATGGCGATAGCGGAAACTCAGGCGCCGACCCCGCGGAATCCGCGAGGCGAGGCCCTGGTGGCGGAGCTGACGTGGGTACACGACATGATCCGCCAGGACCTGCGGACGGTCCGGCAAATGGCGGCGGACGCGGCGGCCGGCGCCGGCCGGGGAGATTCGCGCTGGCATCAGGTCGCTGGCGGCCAGCGGCCCGCTGTGGCAGCTGAAGGTCGGCTGCCTGCACTACTGCCGGATCGTGCACTCTCATCACCACGCCGAGTCAGTCATGCTGTTTCCCGCGCTGCGGCGGGCGAACCCAGCCCTGAACCCCGTGGTGGACAAGCTGGAAGCCGAACACGCCCGCGTATCGGACCTGCTCGGCGGGGTGGAGACGGCGGCGCGGGAACTCAGCGACGCGGCGGACGCCGCCGCCCGGAACAGGCTCATCCAGGCGCTGCAGCAGCTCAGCTCGGACCTGCTCGCGCACCTGGAATACGAGGAAGACCACATCTCGGACACGCTCCGGACTTGGTTGGACTGGCCATTCGGATGACCGGCGCACAGGTAGCCGCGGGCCCGGAGCAGGCCGCGACGGCCGCCGGAGAAGAATATGCCTGCGCGCGGGCCTGGGCGGCGCTGACCGCGGCTCATGCCCGGATATCCGGGCAGCTGAGTACCGCCCTGGCCCGGGCCTGCGATCTGAGCATCAACGACTTCGAGATCCTGCTCCAGCTAGATCACGCGCCTGCCCCGGGGCTGCGCCTGACCGAGCTGAACGCGGCGATCCCGCTGACCCAGCCCTCACTCAGCCGCGCCGTCGCCCGCCTCGGGCAACGCGGCTGGCTGTCGCGGGCCGGCGCCGCCGACGACCGGCGCGGCGTGCTGATCACTATCACCCCGGGCGGAAGGGACGTGCTGCGCAGCGCCGTGCCGGTGCACGCGCAGACCATCCGCGAGTTCCTGCTGGACCCGCTCACCCCTCGCGAGCAGGACCTGCTGGCCCGCGCCCTCAGCCGGGTCGCCGGACGCTGACCCGGACCTGAACTCCAGACGAGGAGCAAGACCATGACGCAGCCCGTGAAGTTCGGACTCAACGTCGATCCCAACACCGGCGGCCTGCCCATCGCCGAGCGGATCACCGCGATCGCGGACGCCAGCGGCCTGGACCTGGTTGGCGTCCAGGACCATCCCTACAACGCCGATTTCACCGACACTTTCACCCTGATCAGCTGGCTGGCCGCCAGAACCAGGCAGGTACACCTGTTCCCCAACGTCGCCAACCTGCCGCTGCGCCCGCCCGCGATGCTCGCCAAGCAGGCCGCCACCATCGACGTCCTCAGCGGAGGCCGCTTCGAACTCGGCCTCGGCGCGGGAGCATTCGCCGACGGAATCGCCGGGATGGGCGGCCCCCGCCGCGGCGCCGGGCAGGCACGCGGCGCGCTCAGCGAGGCCATCGACATCATCCGCGCCAGCTGGGCCGTCGAACCCTACAGCTACCAGGGCTCCTACTACCAAGTACCAGGCGTCCGGCCGGGTCCCCGCCCCGCACACGACATCGGCCTGTGGCTCGGGGTCGTCGGCCCGCGCGCAGTCCAGCTCGTCGGCGCCAAAGCCGACGGCTGGTCAGTGTCCGCGCCCTACGTGCCGCCAGACCGGCTGCCCGAACTCAACAAGATCATCACCAGCGCCGCCCGCGACGCCGGCCGTGACCCGGCCGCGATCACCCGCCTGTACAACGTCATGGGCTTGATCACGCCGGAGGACCGGGACGCGTTCAACGGGCCGGTCGAACGCTGGGTCGAAACCCTCCTCAGCCTGCACACCGAATCACAGCTGAACGCGTTCGTGTTCTGGCCTTCCGGCGACCGGGAACGGCAATCCCGCCTGTTCGCCGAGCAAGTCGTGCCCGCCGTACGCGAATCCCTCGCCCGCTTGGCACCGCCACCCTGAGCGTCACGGGGGGCATGACTGCCGCCCGTCCAAACGAAGAGTAGCCATAGAAATTCTTTCCGTAATAGCACGTTCTTGCGGCGAGATTACGGTCCGGGGCCGCCGTGGTTACCGGGCACGACGGCTGGCCCACCGGCACGCACCAAGACCGTTCGGCAGTAAAAATTCTTTCTTCCCGAACGGGCAGCGGTCCTGCGATTGCTCCTGGCTAACGGCCCAGATTGGCCGGCGCCTGTACTCGGTGAGCGGTGGTGACGATGGCTGAGCGGAGGCGGTCGGGGGGTCCGGGCCGGCTGCGGTGGCCAGGAGCCGGTTCACGTCGATGGCCGTCGAACGGGCCTGCCTCAGGCCGAGTTCGCCGAATACTTCGATGAAACGAATCGCCTGGCCCTGCGGACCCGCGGTGACGAGGTGCGCGATCTCGTCGGCGAGACTTGACTAGAAAGAGGATGTCATGTCAGCCCAGTCTCTACTCCGAACCGCCCCGCTTCCCGCGCTGCCGCACTGGGAGGAGACGCCCGCGGATCTCCCGGCCGCCATCAGGCAGATCAAGGCGGCACTGCGCGCTCGCATCGCCGCCTCAGGCCGCACGGTCGAGGAGGTCTTCGCCGTTGTCGAGCAGCAGATCAAGACTGAGGTCGACCACATCACCGCCGCACGGGACGCCGGCCAGGCGATCTGGCCCGTCATCGACTACCCGGACATCGAAGCCGGCGCGGTATCCGCGGAGGCGCTAGCGCTGCTGCGCCGGCGTGGCTGTCTCGTCGTGCGCGGGCACTTCGACTCCGAACAGGCCGCGGGCGGGGATCGCGACATCGTCAGCTACGTCGAAGGCAACAAGTTCTTCGAGAACTACCGCGGCCCGGCTGACGACTTCTTCGGCAGTGTCGGCTCCAAGCCAGAGATCTACCCGATCTACTGGTCGCCGGCCCAGATGCAGGCCCGCCAGAGCGACCGGATGGCGCGGGTCCAGGGTTTCCTCAACACCTTGTGGAAGCACGAGTCAGACGGCGTGCAGTGGTTCGACCCGAACCGCGACTCGCTGTACCCGGACCGCATCCGCCGCCGCCCGGAGGGTGCCGATTCGGCCGGGCTCGGCACCCATCTCGACCCGGGGAACCTCGACCTGTGGATGACCGCGGCCTACCAGCAGGCCTTCCGCCACCTGTTCGACGGCACCGTCGAACAGTACGATCCCTGGGACGCGGCCTACCGCACGGACGGACCGCAGTACCCGGGCACGACGATGTGCTCGGCCTTCCGCACGTTCCAGGGCTGGACCGCTCTGTCCGACATGGCCCACGACCAGGGCGTGCTGCACACCGTCCCGATCGCCGGCGCCATGGCCTACCTCATGCTGCGCCCGCTGCTGGCCGACGTGCCCGACGACGACATGTGCGCAGTCACCGTCAACCAGGCCTTCCCCGCCAACGACACCTGGCACCCGCTGCTCATGCAGGCCCTCAGCGGCATCCCCGACGTCCGGGCCGGTGATTCCGTCTGGTGGCACTGCGACATGATCCACGGCGTCGCGCCCGTGGCCGACCAGCAGGGCTGGGGCAACGTCATGTACATCCCCGCCGCCCCCTGGTGCCCGCGCAACGAGCGCTACGCAGCCAGCGTGCGGGAAGCCTTCGCCGCCGGGTCAAGCCCCGGTGACTTTCCCGCCGAGCACTACGAACGCACCTGGACGAACCGCTTCCAGCAGCACGACCTCAACGGCACCGGCCGACGCGGCCTCGGCCTGGACTGAGCGGGAACCTTACGCGGGCCTCATACCGGCTGCACGTGTGCTGGGACCCCACGCGCCCGCAGCAGCGCTCGGATGTCGTCCAGATCGCTGGTCAGCACCACGTCCGCAGGGGCGACCAGAAGCGCTACATGCGCGTCGACGACGTCGGCCGAACCAGCCCGCCCGAGCAGCTCACCTATCCGCTTGCCATCGTCCTGGTCCAGTGGTTCGATGCCGACACCCGCCAGCACGCGCGCCAGATTGGCCTGCTTGCGGCCATCGCGCCAGACCTGGCCGACAACTGCCGCACTCGCCCGCAGCGGCGTCCCAACCCGCTGGAGCACGCGTAGCTGGGCACCGACCGCACGATCACGGCGATCGACGGCCACCAGCGCGGCTGCGTCGAGTACCGCCTTCACGCAACGTCCGAGCGGGGCGCCAGGCCGAGCCGGGCTGCCGCAGCAGCGAGCTCAGCCTCGGTGAAGGGACCGTCTTCTGACTCCCACGCATCCAAAGCCGCACCGAGTAGCTCGTTCCTGAGTCTGTCGGCCGCCGCCTCGCTGAGCCATGCCGACACGCTGATCCCTTGCCGCTCTGCGGCTTGGCGGACGCCTTCACCCAGTTCGGGTCGCATCGTCACGGAGAATCTATCTACCTGCGCCACGCATACAACGTTATCACATACCCCTGTATTAACGATGCCGCGAGCGGCTGGCCCTGAACGTGGCCCCGCTGCTGGACGCAGCAGAGATGACCCTCTCCCTGTCCAGGGCTAGCCTCCCACTCCCCGCCCAAAGTGGCACATTCCACCTGTACCGGTCCTGAGCGGCCTGGAGTGGAAGGGCACGAAACCAATGAATGTGGCACTCTAATGACTCTTTCGGGCAGAACGCCACGTTCATTGACTCGCGGGGCGCGGGCTCCTGGCCCCGTCTGCCGCACTGCTGGGAACTTAAGGAAGCTTGCCTGGGCCGTGGTCCGGGTTTGGCTGGTGGTCAGGCTCGTTCGCAGTGGGCAGGACGCCTCCGGCGAGCCGCGCGGATGCTGGCCGGCGGTGATGAAGCGCCCTCGCCCTGCGAGCGATCCGTTATGTCCGGTTATGAGGAAACCTCAGGGTGAGGCATTCCGGGCGCGGACCATGATCCTGTGCAGTTCGGGACAAATATTGTCCCGAACTGCTCATGATCATGAAACAGCCCGTGCGAGGGTGCTGGCCGACGCGGCCTCGGCCTGGACTGAGCGCCGAGACCACCCGGCGCCGACAGCGCCGTCAGCCCCGGCCAGCAGCCGGGGGCTTCGGCCTTGCGTTCAGGAGGCGGCTACGGCCGGCGCTGGCTGGTCAGCTGCCCGGGATGCGGAGGAGGTGGCAAGCGTGCGCACGACTTGCAGGAAGCCAGCGAACAGGAGCGCGAAAGAGATGATCACGACTGCCTTCCTGCCGGTGGCGAAACCGGCTCCTTCGCCGAGGGCGCCGATGACGATCGCTGCTCCCGCCCAGCGGGGCGCGCCGGCCTTGACGGCGGCGATCCCGAGTAGGGCGATGCCGATATCGCCAGCCAGCGACAGCGGCTCGAGCGCCGAGATGGCTCCGGAGTGAATGTGGCCGAGCACGGCGGCCGCCTGCGCCTGGTCGAGCGTGCCGGCGATGGCGGGGGCGGCGGTATCGATGCTGTTCTGGAACAGGACGACCAGCAAGCCGAACACGCTGAGGACGCCGGCGAACTCGGCTGGTCCCGCGACCGGATCACCGAGGTGCTGACCACGGTCTTGCGCAGCGCCCTGCTCGGCTAACACCTCTGGCTGCCGTTTCGAGGTGCGGCTGCCAGCGCTGGCCGGCTGAACGCGAAGTCGTTCGGGATGGAATGCGAGGTGAGCTGATCAGGACGCGCGCCGGGGCTGCCCGCGCGAGCTGATCAGGACCCGGGCCGCCCGTACCGCGTCCGAGAGCGTGCTGATGTCGTAGGCGCCGTGGTGCCGCCTGCCGTTGATAAAGAACGTGGGCGTGCCCGAGACGCCGCTCAGGTCGGCGGAGTCCACGTCTGCGGCGATCTTGGCTTCCCCGACGTGATTGCGCAGGTCGCGGGTGAAGCGTTCGATATCTAGGCCGAGCTCGCCTGCGTACCGGATCAGGTCTCGGGCGGTCAGTGCGCCCTGATGGTCAAGCAACTGGTCGTGCATCGCCCAGAACTTGCCCTGCCTGGCCGCGGCCTCGGCGCCCTCGGCGGCGAGCAGCGCGTGCGGGTGCACGTCGGTGAGCGGCAGGTGCCGCCACACGTAGCGCAGGTCGCCGTAGTCGGCCAGTAGCTCCCGGACCACCGGTTCGGCCTGGCCGCAGTAGGGGCATTCGAAGTCGGAATACTCCACGATCGTGACCGGCGCCTCGGCCGGGCCGCGCACGTGATCGTGCTCAGGGTCGACCGGCACCGCCAGGTCGATGATGGTTTCTGCGGTGCCGAGCAGCGCGCGCAGCCGCAGGCGTTTCGGCAGCATGGCGGCGAGCCGGAAGATGACCAAGCCGAGCAGCGATGCACACACGGCGGCCGACAGCACGCCCACCTTGGCCTCGGCGAGCTGAGCGCCTCCGAAGGCGAGCGATGCGATCAGCAGGGACACGATAAAGCCGATGCCCGCGATGGCTCCGGCGCCGGTGACCGCGGCCCAGCCGACCGGCGGGCGGATCTGGCCGCGGCTGACCCGGGCGAGGAGCCAGGCCGCGCCGACGGTGCCGGCCGGCTTGCCGACCACGTAGCCGAGCAGGATCCCGAGCGTTACCGGCGAGGTGAAGGCGTGAGCCAGGAAGCTCCCGCTGACCGTGATCCCCGCGTTCGCCAATGCGAACAACGGCACGATCAGGTAGCTCGTCCAGGGATGGAAGAGCTGCTGCAGCCGGTCGTTCGGCGAGATCGCCGTCCGCACGCTCTCCCGGGCGTCGCGGGCCAGTTCCGGGGTCGGCTGCTCGCGGAACAGCCGGAACGACTCGGAGGCCTGCTCCAGGTCGCTGCGCGCGGCGGGGTAGGCGAACGCGAGCAGGCCCATCACCAAGCCGACCACGACCGGATCGACGCCGGACTCAAAGAACGCAATCCAGGCCGCCACCCCCAGCAGCAGGTAGGCCGCACCGGTGCGGATACCCCGCCAACGTGCCAGCATCACCACGCCGAGGATGGCCACGCCTACACTCAGCGCGGCCAGGTCGATGTGGCCGGTATAGACCAGTGCGATGACCAGGATTCCGCCCACGTCATCGACGAGCGCAAACGTGAGCAGGTAGGTGCGCACCCGGTCGGGTACGCCCCGGCCGGCCAGGGCCAGCACGCCAAGCGCAAACGCTGTGTCGGTGGACATGGCCACGCCCCAGCCGGATGCTGACGAGCGGCCGAAGTTGATGGCCAGGTAGATCGCGATCGGCACGACCATGCCGCCGAGGGCGACGACCAGCGGCAGCGTCAGCCGCCGCCGCTCGCGTAGCTCGCCCATATCGAACTCGCGGCGCGCCTCCAGGCCGGCCACCAGGAAAAAGAAGGCCATCAGCGCGGAGTTCACCCAGCCCTGCCAGCTATCGGCCAGGCCCTTCGTGCCGGACCGGATCACCAGCTGGGTGTGCCACGTCGCCGCGTATCCGGACGGGTCGATGTTGGCCCAGGCCAGTGCCGCCACCGTGGCGGCGAGCAAGACCGCCGCGCTGCCGGTCTCGGTGCGCAGGAACTGGCGCAGCGGGGTCTTCAGGTTCTCCGACCACACCGTGCGCAGGGAGAACGGCGAGGCGGAGGCGCCGAGCTCGGTCACTCCAGGATTGTCTCGCGGCCCGGAGTTTCAAGCCGACCCAGGCACCAGCCGCCGATATCCACCATCGTGCCGCCGCGGCCGCAGACCTCGTCGAGGCGCCGGATTTCTGGCTCAAATCGCGGGTACGCCAGGCTGACGAGCATCACCAGCAGCCGCTCGGGAAGCCGGGCGGCTACGCGTGATGCGAACGTCATCGAACGATGCTCCTCAGGGTGCGAGATAACCAGGGGTAGGCGGACACATCCACGTGATCATTGCCCGGATCGAAATACGAGATGAGCAGCTGGCCGCGGGTGCTGAGTTCGGGATGGCCGATGACGGCCCGGCACAGGCCCTGCGTGCCAGGCTGCGGGCCTCGGCGGCACGGCACCCGACCGGTGATGATCCGCCGCCACGGGCCGGCCGGCGACCTGGCCTGCCACACTTGGAAGCCACCGGCCAGGCTCGTCTGCTCGACCATGACCAGACCGTGGCCGTCGGCGGTGTAGTCACCGACCGAGATGCCGAACGGGTGCCCGGCGAGCATCAGCGAATGGGCGGCTGCCTCGTCCGGCGACCACTCGGTGCCGGTCCAGTACTGGTACGTCAGCGGGTTCTGCCAGTACGCCGCCTGGGCCACGGTCCGGACTGCGAACACGCTGCCGCGGCCGCATCCGGCGGGAGGAGGCCCAGCCGGACAGAAGCCGAACAGATAGAGGTAGCCGTCGCCGGTGAACACCGGAGAGCCGAGTACCTGCTGCGGCGGCAGCTGCAGTCCGGGGACGCTGTTGAAGACGACAGTCGGCCAGCTGAGAAGATTTCTCGCTGGGTCATACTCGATCAGGCCGAAACCCTCGGCCGTCAGCACATCGGCATTCCCGGTGACGCAGTAGTTGTCGTAGCTGATGAGCAGGTTGGAGGCGGCAGCGTGGATCTCCGGCGCCGTCGGTTCCCTGGCGATCCCGGAGATCCAGGAAGCTGGGTAGGCGCCGGGGCCGGCACAGGGCAGCGGGCTGCCCGGCAGCAGCAGGCGCTGCGGTCCCGGCAGGAATGGCTGCGGGGCGCCGGAGCCAGGCAAGGTCAGCGGCGTCGGAGGAGTAGGAATCTCGCTCAGCCGTGAGGGCGCGTAGCCCGCGCGGTACGGACCTGCCGCGGCCGTGTCCGTGCCGAGGATCAGGCGCTCCGTTTTCCCGCCACGGGCGCTGGCGATCACCGTGTCGCAGAACAGCCACAGGCTCCACCCAGGCTTGCCCGGCAGCGGGCTGCTGTAGCCGCAGTCGCGGCCGATGGTGTTGCCGTTTCTCTCGTAGTTCGACAGCACGGGTACCGGTCCCGGACGGGGAACACCAGCCCCGCAGGCCGCGACCGCCACCGCGACCAAAGACACCAAGACGATCCAGGCTCGCAGCGACATCGGGCCTCGGGCTGATCAGCTGGAGCCATAGTTGTAGAGCACCCGGGTGGACGCCGGCCTGATTGCGGTGGTGTCGTGGACACCGATCGCCACCGAGGCGATGGCCAGGAAGACGCCGACGAGGAGGGCGATTAGGATACGCATGGATGCGGTCCTTCCTAACTTGCCTGCGTGGTCTTCGGGCAGGCTGCGGCCATGGGATCCCTACGTCCGCGGTTCGCCCCGTCGCGCCGGCGCCGCTGCGCTGCGCTGCAGGGGGGGCAGGCTAGGCAAGACCGCGGCCACCGCGGCGTCGTGCCACGCCGCCGTCCCCAGGACGGCTCGCAGCAACTCTGGCAGCAAGGTTTCCAGTTCCTCCCGCGTCGGCTCATCCCGACGCAGCCACTCGTAGCCCATCGTCTCCACCATGGCGATCCAGCCGCGCAGTACCGACTGGAGCACAGCCGAGTCGCCGGGCGAGCCAAGGTACTCAAGGATGAGCGCCAGCATCCGGTCGCGGAACTCATCCAGGACCCGGCGGTCCTCTCCTCCGGCCAGCGACCCTTGCCGCATCAAGGCCGTGACGGCGATCGGGTTAGCGTAGATATGGTCGAAAAACGCGGTCAGCCCGGCGGCCAGCCAGTTGTCCGGATCGGCTAGCCCCGCTTCGGCGATGGCCGCCATCAAGTCCTCGCCCGTTTGCCGCAGAGCGGTGATGAACACCCCCGCCTTGCCTCCGTAGTAGTGGTAGACCAGCGGCCGCGACATCCCGGCGTCGGCCGCGATGTCATCCACCGACACCTCGTCGTAGGGGTAAGTGTTGAACAGCTTCAGCGCCGAATTGATCAGTGCCTGGCGCCGGTCGTCCGGGGCGAGCCTGCGCCGGACGGGACGGGCCGGAGGTTCCCCGCTCTTCGATGACCTCACACCGTCACCGTAAACCGTCGAGGCTGGAGGATGTGCATCCTGGTCGCGCGGCAGGCCGCCGCCGGTCATCAGTTGCGCCGGGCCTGGACGAGCAGGATGCTGGCCATCGACGGCCAGCGGCACAGCGAGCGATCCAGCGGCCGCAGCAGCCGCGGCACGTCGTGGTAGGGGGCGCCCAGGATCCGCTCGCAGGCGAAGCGGCGGGCGGTGAGGAACTCCACCAGCGCCCGCCGGGTGAACAGGCGCAGATGGCCGACAACCTGATGACCGGGCCTGCCGTAGATGCCACGCAGGCTTACCTCGGAGAACACCGGCTGGATGCCCAGGCCGAGCAGCCCACGGTTGAACCACGCCGCCAGGTTCGGCGTCGACAGGAGCAGGATGCCTCCCGGTCGCAGGATCCGGCGGGCCTCCTCGATGGCCGCGTCGGTGTCGACCAGATGCTCGATCAGCTCGCTCATGATCACGACGTCGGCACCGGCGTCGGGGAGCGGCAGGCCGGCCGCGTCGACGCCGCCCTGGATCACCAGCAGTCCCCGGGCGCGCGCCTGGACCAGCGCCATCGCCGACCAGTCGACGCCGATGACGGTATTGCGCGGATCCAGCCGCTTGACCAGCTGAGTGGCGGTCCCCTCCCCGCAGCCGACATCGACGATCCGCTGGGGTCCGCTCCGCTCGGCCAGCACCGCGGCGAGCATCCGGGCCTGCCGGTGCGCCCGGTCGGGCCCCGAGCTGACCGTCGTGCCGGGGTGCTCATAGAAGGCGTGCAGCCGGCCGCCGCGGGCCGTATCCCGGGCGGTGCCTGAGTGTGATGGTGTCATCGTGGCCGCCTTCAGCCCTGCTGGTCACAGTTGGGCCGGTCACAGTTGGGCCGCGAGCCGATGGCCTCATCGATGACCGCGGAGAAGCGCTGCACCGCCGTCGACCATTTGAGCTGACAGGCGCGCCGCCGTGCGGCCTCGCCCATGGCCGCGCGGCGCCCCGGGGCCAGGGCCAGCGCCGCCCACGCCGAAGCGAACTCTGCCTCGGTGCGGGCCAGCAGGCCGGTCTTGGTGTGCTCGACGGAGTCTCGCAGTCCCGGAACGTCGAAACCGACCGTCGGGGTGCCCCGGAGGGCGGCCTCGGTGACCACGATGCCCCAGCCTTCGATCAGCGCGGCGTGCACGAGCAGCCAGGCGGCGCCCAGCAGGCGGTGCTTTTCGGATTCGCTGACCCGCCCGGCGAAGGTCACCCCGGGACCGGCCAGCGACTCTAGGTAACGGCGCTGGGGACCCTCGCCCGCGATGATCAGCTGTCCGCCGACCACCGGGCGTACCCGGTCCCACAACCGAAGCAGCAGGTCGATGCGCTTGTATTCGGCGAGCCGGCCGAGCGCGAGGAACAGCGGCTCGCGAGTCCGCGGGGTCGGCGGGCCGGCCGGGGCGACCCCGTTGTGGAGCAGGCGGATGCGTCCGCGGTCCACGCCCAGTGACACCAGTTCCAGCGCCGTCGACGCGGACACCGTGAGCACCAGACTGCGGCGGTGAGCCCACGGCATGACCCGGTGTTCCATGAACCGGCCCACCGTGGACAGCGGCGGAGGGAACCGCAGCGGCCACAGGTCGGTGTGCACATGGTTGACCATGCAGACCATGGGCTTGCGGGACCACAGCGGCGCCAGGAACGGCATGCCGTTGCAGACTTCTACGACCACGTCGCAGTCGCGCAGCCGGCGCGCGTAGGCGAACGGGGCGCCCATGAACTGCGTATACGGCCCCCCGCTGCGCACGACCTCATAGTCGTGCACGGCCGCCGGGCCACCACATATCAGCGTGACCTGGTCACCACGGGCAGTGAGCCCCGCCGCGAGCTGGTCGACCAGCAACTCCGAGCCGCCGGCCTGCGGGCTGGCGATGTCCCGCCACGCCACGATCGCCACGCGACGGCCCGCCCCGCGCTCCCCCTGCCCGCGCTCCCCCTGCCCGTGTCGAGGGCGCTGATGAGCTGGGGAAAGGAGGGTCCGATCGATCTCCATGCCTGATCACCTCTACGTGGACCGGCCGGTGAGACAGCACCGCCAGACACCGCCGTCATTGTTCACACAAAATTGACTCATTGTCAATAGGCCGTGCCGGAGACCGTGCATCCGCGAGGATCCGCCGGGACTGCCGGGAACCTTGGTGCCCTGGGAGGTCGTTATCAGGACTTTATTGACGAAACATCAAGAGTGATTTACCTTGCGGTAACAACGAACGGAAAATCACCCGTGGCGTGTGACCCCCGGCACCGTTGGCCATGAAGGCCACCTGGCCCGAGTCAGGGAGGAAAGGAATGCCTACCGGTGCACTCCCGTCCACCACCTCCGGCACCACGGCGACGCTGCGCCCAGCCGGTGCGTTTGCTCTGCTGGCGGCCTTCGCCCGCGAGCAGTCGGATCCGGGCCGGTTCTACACCCTGCTGGCGCGTGACTCGGTCGCCCTGGTGGAACGCCACCTGGACCTCGACGGGCGCCGGGTCGTGGACGTCGGCGGCGGCGCGGGGTACTTCGCCGCCGCCTTCCGCGATCGCGGCGCCCAGTGCCTGCTCATCGAGCCGGATCCGGATGAGTTGTACAGCCACGGTGCCCCGGGCCGGGCCAGCGTGATCGGTGACGGCTACTGGCTGCCGCTGGCCGACGCCACGGTGGATGCCTGCTTCTCCTGCAACGTGCTCGAGCACGTGAAGGATCCGGCGGGGTTCATCGACGAGATGATCCGCGTGACCCGGCCCGGCGGGCTGGTGTATCTGTCCTACACCGCGTGGCTGTCACCGTGGGGCGGCCATGAGACTTCCCCCTTCCACTACCTGGGCGGCGACTACGCGGCCCGCCGCTACGCCCGCCGCCACGGCCAGCAGCCCAAGAACCTCTTCGGGCAGACGATGTTTCCGCTCGGTGTCGGCCGTGTCCTGGGCCTGGTGCGCCGCCGCGCCGACGTCACCGTGGTCGAGGCGCGGCCCCGCTACTACCCGCGCTGGTGCCGGTTCCTGATCTACCTGCCCGGGCTGCGCGAACTGCTGACGTGGAACCTCCTGGTCGTACTGCGGCGGCGGACGTGACGACGCAGCGGCTCTCGCTCGAGGAGATCTTCTCCGATCAGCCCGGCTCCTCGGACGGCGGAAGCCGGCCTCCCCGGCGGCGGTGGCGACGTGCCTGGGGCGAGGCCGCGGAACGGGCCGGCCTGCGCTGGACCGTGCTGCTGTGGGTGCTCGTGCTGGCCGCCCTGATCCTGCAGGATCCCGGCCGGATGACGTTCGACACCAAGCTGGGCGTGGACATCGATCCGGTGGGTTTCTACCGGCAGCTGTGGCATCTGTGGGACCCGCTGGAGTGGTTCGGCGGCGTGCAGGACCAGTACATCGGCTACGCCTTCCCCATGGGCGCCTTCTACCTGATCGCGCACCTGCTGCACGTGCCGGTGTGGCTGACCGAGCGGGTGTGGATGTCGCTGCTGATCGTGGTGGCGTTCTGGGGGCCGGTCAAGCTCGCCGAGGCCCTGGGCATCGGATCCCGGCCGACGCGGCTCCTGGCCGGGGCCGCGTTCGCGCTGTGGCCGACCTTCACCATCCTGGTCGGCTCGAGTTCCGCCGGGGTGCTGCCGGGCGTGCTGGCCCCGTGGGCCGTGCTGCCGCTGGCCCGCTCCGGCTCAGCCCGGGTGGCGGCGGCCCGTTCGGGCCTCGTCGTGGCGTGCATGGGCGGTGTCAACGCGGTCTCCACCCTGGCCGCCATCGTCCCGGCCGGCCTGTACATCCTGACCCGGCCGGGGCGGCGCCGGTGGGTGCTGGCGGCCTGGTGGACGGTATCGGTCCTGCTGGCCACTTCGTGGTGGCTCGTGCCGCTGCTGTACCAGGGACGGTACGGCTTCAATTTCCTGCCCTACATCGAGCAGGCCGCCAACACCACCCAGACCATGTCGGCGGCGGCGACCTTGCGCGGCAGCGGCAACTGGGTCGCTTACCTGAACTTCGGGCAGCCGTGGCTGACCGCCGGATCGGTGATGACGGGATCGGCCTGGGCGGTGGCGGGCGGCACCGTCGCGGCCGCGGCGGGCCTGGCCGGGCTGGCCCGCCGGGACCTGCCCGAGGCGGGATGGCTGCGCGGCACCGCCGCCGTGGCCGCCCTGTGGGCGCTGACCGGCTACGCCGGACCGCTGGGCGGTCCGCTGCACCAGCAGGTCCAGGCGCTGCTGAACGGACCGCTATCGGCGTTGCGCAACGTCTTCAAGATCGAGCCGGCCCTGGCCGTGGTGCTGGCGCTCGGCATCGCGCACGTGCTGGCCCGCGGGGTGTGGCCGCGGCCCGCCGCCCGCCGCGTCGCCTGCGCCGCCGCGGTGGTGGTCCTGGCCGGCCTGGCGCCTGCCCTATCTGAGCGGGAAGGTGCTGCAGCCCGGCTCGTTCAGCCAGGTACCCAGCTACTGGCAGCAGGCGGCCACGTGGCTGGGCACGCACAACAAGACCGAGACGACCCTGGTGGTACCGGCCGATTCGCACGGCATCTACACCTGGGGACAGCCGATCGACGAACCGCTCGAGCCGCTGGCCAGCTCACCGTGGGTGCAGCGCAACCTGGTGCCGTTCAGCGGCGGCGGGGTCAGCGACCTGCTGAACGGCGCCGAGCAGGCCATCGAGTCGGGCACCGCCTCGCCGGGCCTGGCCGGCTATCTGGCCCGGGCCGGCATCCGTTACGTCCTGGTCCGCAACGACCTGGATCCCGCCCAGCTCGGCTACACCCCGCCGACGGTGGTCCACGCCGCGCTGAAGCAGTCGGGGTTCACGCGGGTCGCCGCCTTCGGCCAGCCGGTGCCCGCAGGCCCGGTCGGCCAGGGGACGGCCCTGCAGGTCGAGGCGATCGAGCCGGAGTATCCCCCGGTCGAGATCTTCCAGGCCGCCAACCCGGCCGAGCGGCCGACCGGTCCGGCGGCCGTCTTGCCCGCCGCCTCAACCACGCTCGTCGACGGCGGCCCCGCCTCGCTGCTGCAGCTGGAGGCCCAGGGCATGCTGGGCGACCGGGCCGCGGTGATCGCCGGCCAGGACACCAGCAGTGACCCGCCGGCCACCCAGCAGGACGTCACCGACGGGCTCCGCCGCGCCGACACCGTCTTCGGCCTGCCTAACGACAACACCTCCTACACCTACACCGCGACCGGCACCATCCCGCCGGATGACCCGCAAGGCGCGGGCGGCCAACCGCCCCGCCAGCTCCTGCCGGCCGGCACGGCCGGCCATCAGACCGTCGCCGTGCTCACCGGCGCGGCCAGCGTCACCGCCTCCTCCGCGGGATCCTGGCTGTGGGAGGTACCGCAGGGCGACCCGGTCAACGCGTTCGACGGCGACCCGTCCACCGCCTGGACCGAGGCGAGCCCCGGCAGCGCCGACGGGCAATGGATCCAGATCAACTTCAGCCACCCGCTGCATCTGTCCGGGCCGCTGACGGTGCGTCTGCTTGATGACATTCCGCGGCCGGTGGCGACCCGCCTGGTCATCACCACCGCCGCGGGCCGCGCCGCCACCGGCACCCGGGTCACCGGAGCGCCCCAGCCGGTCAGCGTCCCGTCAGGCACGACGAGCTGGCTGCGGATCACCATCGCCGCCACCCGCGGCGGCACCCCCGGTGGGCCCGGCGCGGGCATCAGCGAGGTCACCATTCCCGGCGTGCGCGTCACCCGTTTCCTTCAGCCTTCGCAGGACCAGGCCGGGCCCGCCCCGTCCTTCAGCTTCCACCGCGAAACCTCCACCACGCTCGGCCTGCCCGGCGCTCCCCCGGAACCGGCTCTCGACCGCACCTTCACCACCCCTGCCACCCAGCGCTTTACCGTGTCGGCAAGTGTCACCGCCGTACCCGGCGCGGCGCTCAACGCCCTCCTGGACCGGGTGGGCTCCGGGACGCCGGCGCAGCTGCAGATCACCGCCAGCTCCACCTTCGGCTCGCTGCCCGCACTGCGTCCGCAGAACCTCCTGGAGAACGGCGGCAACGGCTGGGTGGCGGCCGGCCCCGATGCCACCCTGCACCTGCAATGGCAGGGGCAGCGGACCATCGACGAGATCGACCTGGTGGCGCCGACCGTGGGGATCGCCGCCGAACCGACCCGCGTGCTGATCACCAGCCCCGGCGGAACCCGTGACGTGCCGGTGCCGCAGAGCGGCGTCCTGCGCTTCCCGCCGCTGATCACCAACCAGCTGGACATCAGCTTTCCCGGCGTGATGCCGACCACCTCCTACAACCCGCTGGTCGGCCAGGCCCAGCAGCTACCTGTCGGCCTCGCCAGCCTGAGCGTTCCGGCGCTGGCCGGCCTGAGTACTGGCATTCCCGCCCCTGGAGCCCCATTCCGGCTCGGCTGCGGGCAGGGGCCGCCAGTGACCGTGGACGGCCACACCTATCCCACCTCCGTTTCCGGCACCGTGAACGACCTCACCAACTTCACCCCGCTGCCGCTGCACCTGTGCACGAAGGGAGCGGCGCTGACGCTGAGCGCGGGCCGGCACTGGCTGACCTCGCCGGGGACCGGCGTGCCGCTGGCCGTCACCGACCTGAGCCTCCGCACGTCCACGGCTGCACCCACCGCCGCGCCGTCAGGGGCATCCCGGCAACTGCGGATCGGCTCGTGGGGAGCCGAATACCGCACGGCGACGATCGGTCCCGGCCGCCAGTCGTACCTGGAGGTTCACCAGGTGGCCAACCCGGGCTGGACCGCCACCCTCAACGGGCACCGGCTCACGCCGGTGACCCTGGACGGCTGGCAGCAGGCTTTCGTGGTGCCGGCTGGCGCCGGCGGCCGGGTCGTCATGACCTTCGGCCCCGCGACCGGATACCGGTGGCTGCTGGCCGGATCCGCGCTGGCGATCTGCGTGCTGATCGCGGCCGCGGCCTGGCCGTCGCGACGTCGTTCGCGCCTCCGGCCGCGCCATGCGGTCGCGGACCTGGCCGGGTCGGCCCCCACCGAGATGTCGCCTAGCCTCGGCGCGGTCGGGTACTGGCTCGCGGTGGCGGCCACGGCCGTTGTGTTGGCCCTGGTCGGCGGGCCGCTCGTGGCTGCGGTCCCGGTTGTGCTGGTGCTGGGCTGGTGGCGGCCGGGATGGGTGCCGTGGCTGGCCTTTGCCGCGATGTGCGTCGCGGGCGCGCTGGCCATGACCAGCCTCGCCCACGGCCCCCAGACCGGCACCGGAGCCTTCGGCTGGCCCGCCCAGGCTGCGGCGCTGATCGCCCTGGCCGCCGCGCTCACCCCGACCGTCCGGGGAACGCGGCGCCGGACCAGCGCCGTAGCCCCCGAGAGCGAGGGACAAGGCGGGTGACCACGCTCAGGGACGGGCCCGACGCGCCGACGTCCTGGCCGCTGGCCCCGATCGAGGAACTCGACCTCTACCTCGAGAACGCTCAGGAGCCTTCTCTGGTGGCGCTCGAGACCCACACCCAGGGCCACCTGGACCGGGCGGCGCTGGAGGCGGCGCTCACCACGGTGCTGGCCGCCGACCTCTCGGCGCGACGGCACCTGGCCGCCACCTCCCGATGGAGCCGCCGCCTCCGCTGGGAAGCCGCCCCGCCCGCCGGAGTGCTCACTGTAGACCGGCTGGAGCAGCCCCGGTCAGCTGACCGTGCTGCGGGAACAGCTGTCCGCCCGGCCGATGTCCCTGAACGACACCGCGGCGCGGGTGCTCCTGGCGGTGGGACCCGAGTACGACGTCGTGATCTTGCAGACCCACCACGCCGCCTTCGACGGCATCTCCAGCGTGGCCCTGCTCTCCACGATCTGCGCCGCCTACCGGGACGCTGCGGGCGCGGGCGTCGGCCCGCAGACCGCTTTGCCGCCGCTGCCCGGCTCTGGGCCCGGCTCGGGTCCGGCCCCCCACCGGTCCCGGTGCGGGCAGGCAGCGGCGACCCGGCGGGGCCTGCCCGCTCTGCCCGGCGTGGTGACGCGGATCGCCGCGGACACAGCACAACCCGATCGGCCCGGATACGGTTTCGTGCAGAAATCGGTACCAGTTCCCCGGCCGACCCGCCAGGGCGACGGCCCGTATCCGACGGTCAACGACCTGCTCGTCACGGCGCTGATCCTCACCGTGGACCGGTGGAATGCGGCCCATGGTCGTCGTGGCGGCACCATCCGTATCACCGTGCCCGTCAACGACCGGGACCCGCAGCACCGCTGGGAGGGACCCGGTAACCTGTCGCGGCTCATCAGGGTGACCGCTAATCTCGGCCAGCGCGCCGACACGGCCGGCCTGCTCGCGCAGGTCGCGGCCCAGACGAGGGCCGGCAAGCTGCAGCCCCGCCCCGGTCTGGACGCCGTCAGCAGGCTGCTGGCGGCGGGCTGGGCCCCGGCCGAGGTCAAGCGGCACACGGCGCGCCTGGCCCGCCGGCTCGCCCGGCCGGTATGTACCGATACCTCACTGGTCAGCAACCTGGGCGTGCTCCCCGACCCGCCCAGCTTCAGCGGCAGCGGCCAGGAACCGCTGTGGCTCTCTGGCCCCGCCCCGATGCCGCGGGGCCTGGCGGTGGGCGCCGTGACGGTAGCCGGCCGACTGCACCTGTGTGTCCACTACCGGCACGCGCTCCTAGACTCTGGCGCCGCGGCGGACTTCACCGCTGCCTACGGCCAGACGCTCGCCGGACTGGCCGCCCTGCCCCAGGGGAGGCCGCCGTGATCGCTCATCCCGGGATCATCCTCGCCGTGGCGGCCACCATCGTCTATAACCTCGGCTTCATCCTGGAAAAGCGCGCTCTCGCGCGCCTGCCGGCTATCGACGCGCATCACATCTGGCGACTGCTGCGGACCTTGTTCACCGCGCCGGCCTGGCTGGCGGGTTTCGTGCTGATCTGCGGCGGCCTGATGCTGCAGGTCCTGGTGCTGTCCCTGGTACCGCTGTCAGTCGCCCAGCCGCTGCAGGCCTGCGGGGTGGTGGTCACGATCGCCTTGTCCCGGCTGGTGCTGCACGAACGACTCGGGCGTGCCGAGTTGGCCTGCATCGGCATCATCGCCGCCGCGGTGCTGCTGCTTGGCCTGTCCATCGGCCGCGGCGCGGGCTCGGCCGCGGGAGCCCACGCGGCCGGAACCGCCATCGCGGCGGCCGCGGCTCCCGCCTGCCTGGCCGGACTGGTCATATATCTCTGGGCCCACCGGGCGTCCAGCGGCCGGCACCGTCATCCGGTGACCGGCGTCAGCTACGGCCTGTGCGCCGGGCTGATCTACGGGGTCGCCGGGCTCACCCTCAAGGCACTGTCGGCCGCGATCTTCCCCAACCCGGCCGCGCCGCCCGCACCGGCCGCGGCCCTTGCGATCCACACCGTAGCGGCCCGGGCAGGTGCGGTAGGGCCGCCTCACCGGGCGGGCGGGCTCCTCGTAGCGGCCGTCCTATCGCCCTACCTGTACGCGCTGCTCGCCTGCTCGGCCGTGGGGATGTGCCTGTTCCAGACGGCGCTCCAGCGCAGCCCAGCCTCCATCATCCTGCCCATGTCGAACATCATCAGCACCGGCTACCTCGTCGTCATCGGTTCATGGCTGTTCCACGAGCGGCTGCCCGCCGGCCCGGCCCCGCTGGCCATGCGGCTGGGAGGCGGCGTCGCCGCGATCGCCGTGCCGGTGATCCTGGCCGTCGCGGCCGAGGGGGCCTCCCCCCGGCGCCGACCCGGCTACCGCCGACACGACCGTCACCGCCCCGTCCCGCCCCTCTCCACCGAAAGGCCCCTGCCATGAGTCTGGACCCGCTGTTGCTCAACCTGCTGGCCTGCCCGATCGACAAGCAGGCGCTGCTCTACCTCGCCGAGGACGATGTCCTGTACAACCCGCGACTGCGCCGTCTCTACCGCATTCGCGACAGCATCCCGGTCATGCTCGCCGACCAAGGCGAGACGGTGAGCGAGGATCAGCACTGCGACCTGCTCTGCCGGGCCGTCGCAGGCCGAGCACTGACCACCCTCGAGATAGCGCTGCACGACGTGCTGGCCAGCCACCTCGCTGACGCGCACACGGACTCCGGCGAGGACGCAGCCTAGGACCGGCACCGTGGAGCTCACAATGACTACCTCCTCGCGGCGCGAAACGCTCCTGCGAGGCAAGGGCCAGGGCCGGCTGGTCCTGGCCGGCCTCGGGGCGTTCCTGGCGGCCACCGGCCTGCTGCTGCGTTTCTACGCCGCGCCCCGGCTGATCGCCGCACCAGCCGATCTGTACCAGACGGACACCTTGGTGGCCGCGGACGCCTCCTACTTCGACGAGGGTTCCCTGACGACCCGGCGCGGCGTCACCCTCACCTATACCCTCACCATCCGCGGCGACCCCGGGGCCAGCACCAGCACCACCGCGGTATGGGACTCCTTCGCGGACCTAGCCGACCGTCAGCACGGCGTGCAGGTGACCAGCACCTACCAGCGCGCCGTCTTCAACCGCCGCACCGGGCAGTTGCTCGACTGCTGCGGCGCGGCGGTCAACGACGACACCAGGGTCCGCCAGGACGGCATCCAGCTGTTCTGGCCGATCGGCGTCCGCAAGACCACCTATCAGGTCTTCGACGTCAACGCCGAATCGGCCTGGCCGGCCACCTACCGCGGCACGGCGGACGTCCAGGGCGTCATGACCTACCGGTTCGTCCAGCACATACCGCCCACCCCGGTCGCTCAGATGGCCGGAGTGCCCTCCTCGCTGCTGGGCCTGCGCGGCAAGGTCAGCAACGTCGTGGCCGACCGCTACTACCAGGCCGACAACACCTTCTGGGTCGACCCGCGGACGGGCGTGATCATCGACATCGAGCAGCGGATCTTGTCCGTGCTGCGCGGCCCTAATGGCCAGGGCCAGCTCATGGTGGCCGACGCGGACCTGAAGATGTCAGGCTCAAGCCAACGCCAGCTGGCCGCCCTGGCCAGCAAGAACGCTGCCGAAATCACCATGCTGCGGGAGACCGGCCCCCTCGGCTGCGGCATCGGTGGCCTCATCCTCATCCTGGCGGCCACGATCCCCTTCCGCCGTCACTGGTGGGCGGCCGTCAGCCGGCGGGCCCGGCTCAGCCGACGGTGAGTCGCCGAAGCCCGCTGGCGTGAAAGACAAGGGAGGATGCTGCTAGGCGCCAGGGCGCCGATCTCGTTACTCATCGCTGGTGGCTGCGCCGGGGCAGGGTGCTGGCGCGGCCGTGCCGCAGCGTCGTCAGGGTGGCGACCGCCTTATCCGCGCGGGCGGTTCGGGCGAAGGTGGTCAGGCGGAGCGGGACGGTGAAGCGTTGCCGGGCGATGGCCTTGGCGGTGGTGAATTCGCGGAGCCCGTCGGGTCCGTGGATGCGGCCGAAGCCGGATTGGCCGACTCCTCCCCAGGGCAGCGATGGCATGCCGGCCAGGGCGAGGGTGACCGAGTTCACCGCGACCAGTCCGGCGCGGATACGGCGGGCCAGCTGGGTGCCGTGGGCGCGGGAGAACACGGCGGCGCCGAGGCCGTAGGACGAGGCGTTGGCGCGGCGTACGGCCTCGTCCATGTCGGGCACCTTGGCGATGGTCAGCGTGGGGCCGAAGGTTTCCTCGGTCACCGCCAGGCAATCCTCGGGCACGTCGAGCAGCACGGTCGGCTGCACGTAACGCTCGCCGGCCGCGTCCAGGCCACCGGCCAGGGCCGTGGCGCCGCGGGCCAGCGCGTCGACGATGTGCGCGCGGACCACGCCGGGCTGCGCCGGGATGGTCATCGGGCCGATCTTCTGCCCGGGGCCGGCCCGCAGGTCCCTGACCCGGGTGGTGACCTCGCCGAGGAACGCGTCGTAAACCTGGGCGTGGACGTAGACCCGCTCGACCCCGATGCAGGACTGCCCGGCGTTGGACATGCCGCCCCAGACCGCCGCGTCGGCCGCGGCGGGGATGTCGGCGTCGGCGTCGACGAGCAGCGCGTCCTTGCCGCCACCCTCGATGACGACCGGGACCAGCCCGTCGGCGCAGGCGTGCATCACCCGCTTGCCGGTGGCCGCCGAGCCGGTGAAGGCGATCTTGTCCAGGCCGGCGCGGCACAGTGCCTCGCCGGTCGCGCCGAAGCCGGTGACCAGCTGCAGCACCGGCTGTTCGGGCACTACTTGCGCGAACGTGTCCACGAGCCAGGCGCCGGTGCCGGGGGTGTACTCGCTGGGTTTGAAGACCACCGCGTTGCCGGCCGCCAGGGCGTAAGCGATGGAGCCGACCGGGGTGAACACCGGGTAGTTCCATGGGCCGATCACGCCGACGACGCCGAGGGGCTGATACTCGACGCTCGCGGTGTAGTTGAGCATCAGCAGGCCGGTCGGCGCCCGCCGCGGGCCGAGCACCCTGGGGGCGTGCCTGGCCGCCCACGTGATGTGCTCGACCGCCATCACGATCTCCAGCTGCGCGTCGGAATGCGGCTTGCCGGTCTCGGCGTGCACCAGCTCGGCCAGCTGACCCATCCGCCGGGTGAGCACGGCCGCCCAGGTGGTGAGCCGCCGGCCGCGTTCGGCGAAGGGCAGCGGCGACCAGAACCGGGCGGCGGCGCGGGCTCGCGCCACCGCCGCGTCCACCGCCTCCGCGTCGTGCACCGGGTAAGCGCCGGCGACTTCGCCCGTCGCCGGGTCAAGCGAGTCGAAGGTGGCTGGGCCTGGGCGCTCGGTGATCACCGGGCTGGGAGGTGCGCTGGTCACGGCATCGGCTCCTTGATGGTAGGCGCGGGCAGGCCGCGGATGAGGTCGGCCGCCTTCTCGGCGATCATGATCGTGGGCGCGTTGGTATTGCCGCGGGGGATGGCTGGCATCACCGAGGCGTCGACGACCCGCAGGTTCTCGATTCCGCGGACACGCAGCTGCGGGTCCACCACGGCGGTCTCTCCCGTGCCCATCGCGCAGGTGCCGACCGGGTGGTAGAGCGTCTGGGCCCACTGGCGGATATGGCCGAGCAGCTGTTCGTCGGTGCTGCCGGCCCCGTCGGCGGGCAGGAACGGGCGGCCGCGCAGTCGGCGCAGCGGGGCCTGCTCGGCGATCTCCAGCAGGGCCCGGCAGCCGGCCAGCATGGCGTCCAGATCGGCGGGCTCGTCAAAGTAGCCAGCGTCTATCTCCGGGCGCCAGAACGGGTCGGCCGAGGCCAGCCGCAGCCGCCCGCGGCTGGCCACGCTGACCAGGGTGGGGCCGGCGGTAACCATCCTGCCGGCCGGTTCCCGCAGGCCGTTGTCGTAAAATCCGGTCGGCGCCATGTGCGCCTGGATGTCGGGGACGGGCAGGTCGTCCTGGCTGGCGAAAAACGCGCCGGCCTCCCCGACGTTGGAGGACAGCGGACCGCGGCCGAGCAGCCGCCACTGGGCCAGGCGGCCTGGCGTGCCGAAGTCTTGCAGGTCGGTGGTGCCGCGGGTGTGCCAAAGCAGCGGCACCACGGGGTGATCCTGCAGGTTCTCCCCGGCCGGCAGGTCGGCAAGCACATCGATGCCCAGGTCACGCAGATGCGCCGCCGGGCCGATACCGGACAGCATCAGCAACTGCGGCGAGTTGACCGCGCCCCCGGCGAGCAGCACCTCGGCGTGGGCATGCGCGGTCTGCTCAGCCCCCTGCCAGCGGTACTCCACACCGGCCGCGCGGGCGCCCTCCAGCACGATCCGGGTGGCTTGCGCACCAGTGCGCACGACCAGGCCGGGCCGGCCCATAGCCGGTTTCAGGTAGGCATCCGCGGCCGACCAGCGGCGCCCCCGCTTGCAGGAAACCTGATACAGCCCGGCACCCTCCTGCGAAGCGCCGTTGAAGTCGCCGGTGGATTTGAGCCCCCACGCGACCGCCGCCTCCACCCACGCCCAGCTCAGCTCGTGGGTGTAACGTCGGTCCTCGATGTGCAGCGGCCCGTGCCCCCCGTGGTAAGGCGCGCCGAGCCGGGTATTGCCCTCCGCGCGGATGAAATACGGCAGCACATCCGCATAACCCCAGCCGGCCGCGCCGTAACGGTCGCGCCAGCCGTCGTAATCGGCTCGGTTTCCCCGGATGTAGATCATCGCGTTCATCGCCGAGCAGCCGCCGAGGGCCTTCATCCGGGGCCAGTACACACGCCGGCCGGCCAGCTGCTTCTGCTCGCCAGTCGTGTAATTCCAATCCCAGCGGGTCTTGAACAAGCTGGGAAACGCGGCCGGGATGGCGACCTCATCGGCATCCGCCGGCGGACCCGCCTCCAGCAGCAGCACCGACACCGCCGGGTCCTCGGTCAGCCGGGCCGCAAGCACGCACCCGGCGCTCCCGCCGCCAACGACAACATAATCAAAACCGCTCAGATCACTCACGCGCATCTCCTAACTACTTCGCAGCCCCCGCGTTCCCGCAGTCCGCGCACCACCAGGACCACCGAGGAGCCGGTGGCGATGAGGGCGCCGATCAGCCCGGCGATCACAATCCGCATGTTCACGGTCCTTCGCCGGGCAGGCCGCGCAGCGCGGCGGCGCCGAACACCGGCTCGAATACCGCAGCGTAGTCAGGGCCCCGGCGCAGATGCTGGCCGCCGTCGACATTGATAACCTCCCCGGTTATCCAGGCCGACTCCGGCCCCGCCAGGAACCGGACCGCCTCGGCGATCTCGGCTGGGGCGCCGATGCGGGCCAGCGGTATGCAGGCCAGGTAGTCGTCCAGGACGGGACCGGGGTCGGCGATGCCCGCGACCAGTTCGGATTGCACGATCCCCGGCCGGATGCCGTTCACCCGGATGCCGATCCCGCCCAGCTCGTCCGCGGCCAGCGCCACCATATGGTCGACCGCGGCGTTAGCCGGGCCGTAGGCGCCGAACCAGCGGTGGACGGTGGTGGCGGCGATGGAGGAGATCGCCACGAACGACCCCCCGCCCGCACGCGCCATCTCCCGGGCGGCATACTTGAGCGTCAGCATGGTCCCGGTGGCAGTGAGGTCGAACGTGGCCCGCCAGCCGACGGTGTTGAGCCGGGAAACGGGACCGATCGAGGAGGAGCCCCGCGCGGCGGCGATGACGATCCGCAGCGGACCGCTGGCGGCGGCAGCGGCGAGAACATCATCGACCTGTTCCTCTTCGGTGACATCGGCGACCGCGTAAAGCAGCCCGTAAGCATCGGCGCTCTCCTTGAGACGCCGCTCGGCAGTCCCGCAGATGGTTACCACGGCGCCGTCCGCGGCCAGCCGCCGTGCACAGGCCAGCCCGAGCACGCTGTCGCCGCCGGTGACCAGGGCAGCTGCCCCGGCGAGAGATCCGCCTTCCCCGAATGGGGCCATAATCTTGTCACCCCGCTGGCGACGCTCGTTGAGGTACCTTCAAAATCTCCGACCAGCGGGGCGTGCAGCTGGTGCAGGATCGCGTGGATCATCGGATCTCCTTGCGCCGGGCGGGCTACCCGGCAAGAAAGGACTTGCGCCATAGGTGCATCCCGGGCGGCCCGACCAGGCCGGCGTCGTCGAGGAATGCCATGACCTTCTCGCCGCCGAACCGGATCGTCTGCTGATGGTAGGGGTTGGCAAGCGCGGCCCGGCGTGCCACCCGGGGGTCGAGCCCGACGGACCGGTAGACGTCCGGGCTGATCAGGCTGCGCGACAGGACGAACCCGGTGTGGGCGAGCAGCATCCGCTGGAAGGGCAGCTCCGCGCGGGACAGCTCCGCGGCACGGCGGGTGAGTTCCGCGCGCGCGAACCCGATGTGGCGGGCTTCCTCCATGATGTGGATCCGGTTCACCATCCGCGCCAGGGGCTGGAGGGTCTCGTCGTTCACCATTTCCCGCTGGAAGCGGTCGGTGATTTCCTCGCCGATCAGGATGGCTCCCCACAACGCCGGGCCGCGGGCGAGGGCGAACTGGAGATCTCCCATGGCACGGGCGTGCCTGGGCGGGCCATAGACCGGGGTGCCCATGCGCTCGATCACACGCGCGAACATGATCGAATGCCGGCACTCCTCGCCGATCTCGGCCAGCGTGTACTGGACGTGGCGGCTGACCGGATCGCCGTGGTAGGCGAGCTTCGCCAGCATGCGCATTAGCAAGGACTCAAACCAGATGCCGACGCCGAGCAAGCTGGCAGCCTCGTGTTTGCGGAGTTCCAGGCGCTGCTGCGGGCTCAGCTGCTCCCACAGCGCGGTTCCGTACAGCGAGCAGCGGTGTTCGGGGATGAACCCCTTACCTTCCGCCAGTGGTGCCGACCAGTCGATGTCCAGATCGGGATCGTAGGAGCGCGCCGCGGTCGACCGCAGCAGCCGCTCGGCTGTCCGCTCGCGGTCCGTCCGGTGCTCACGGTCCGCCCGGTGTGCACGGTCCTGCCCGTGGGCACGGCCGGCCTGCTCATGTCCGGCAAGCATCTCGGCACCCATCAGCCCTCCTGACGTCAGCCCGGAATCAAAGCTGTTACTTGAAGTAACAGTTACTTCTGGTAGCATGCGGTTCGTGAGCGAAACTGTCAAGCCCGTCCTGCCGGACGCCGCGCGCAAGGACCGCTGGACGGCCCACCGGGAGCGGCGCCGCCGGGAGTTCGTGGATGCGGCGCTGCGGGTGCTGGAGGCCCAGGGGCCGGGACTGCTGATGGACTCGGTCGCCGCCGAGGCCGGCGTCACCAAGCCGGTCCTGTACAGGTACTTCAGCGACAAGGCGGCGCTAGTCCGGGCGCTCGATGAGCGCGGCTCGCAGATCATGCTCGACCGGCTGCTGCCGGCGATCAACGCGAGCAGCCCGATCCGGGCCCGCGTCAGCGACTCGGTCGGCGCCTACTTCGCGGTGATCGAAGAGCACCCGAACCTCTACTGGCTGGTGGCGCGGCGCCCGAACGTGGAGGGTGCCGGGCCCGACCTGATCGAGCGGGACAGGGAGTTGATCGCCACCACGCTCACCGCCGCGATCGGCGACCTCCTCAGGGTTTTCGGCCTGGACTCGGGCGCTGCCGAGCCCTGGGCCTACGGCATCACCGGGCTGATGCAGAGCACCGGCGAGTGGTGGCTGCAGCGGCGCTCGATGAGCCGGGCCCACGTCGTGGAGTACGTCGCCCGGCTGATCTGGGCGGCGCTGTCCGGGCTCTTGGGTGAGGCCGGGATCGTGCTCGACCCGGACCGGCCCCTGCCCGCCGCGCGGCCCGGGCTCACCGTCCACCGCACCGATCAGGCCCGCGGCAAGGCCGCGGGGTAGCCAAGGAGGACAGATGGCAGCAGGCACGGACGAGACCGGCGCGGCTAACCATGCCGCGGGACCGGGTGACGGCGATCGTTACGAAGGGCCGGCGACGCTGACTATCGGCGGGTCGCGGTTCACAGTCGAGGTGCAACTGCGCGGCCACTTCCAGCCGATCGACGGCCGCTACCACTGGTACGGACGTGCCGCCGCGCACGATGCGCTCACCGCGACAATGACATCCGGACGGACGCCGGCCATGCTCACCACGCCGGAAGGCTCCGCCCCCTGCGAGCTGTCGGACCCCGATCCCTGGCAGCGCTACCGCGTCACGGGCATCTCGACTCCCCCGTTCGGCGCCGAGCTCAGCGCCGGTTTCGGTTCCTCCGATGCCCGGTTACCGGTCTCCTGGCGCACCGGCAGCAGGGCCAACTGAGCCGCAAGCTGCTGCCGCAATCACCTCGCGCACAATGCTGCGCTGCCCAGACTCGCTCGCGCAGCAGCCGCACAGGTCGCGCGCCAGGTCAGGCGGAATCTAGCTCCAGGTGCTGCTGCCGCTGCTGGAAGACGGGCTGCTGCTGCCCAGGCGCCAGAACGGGTCCCGGCGGATCACCTGGGCAGCGTCCTACCCGGCCCTGCATGACTCCCTCACCAAGCCCGGTATGCGGGCGCGTTCGCGTTGGGCTCGGCCGAGCTGAAGGAGGTCGTCGCGGTCTTCTATGAGAAGCGGATGCCGAAATTCGTAACCCGTAATCGTCGTGAATCAGCAGGGCAAGATTCGCCGAAAGGAAGGCTCGCCCATGAACTTTTTCACTTCCGCAACGCGGGCGAGAAGGACCGGCGCTACCTGCTCTACAACCCCACCAGCAAGATGAAGGTCACCCTCCAGTCGGAGGAAGTCGTCAACCTCCTTTGGGAGGTGATCGCGGCCAAGGGCTTCGAGAGCGACACCTACTTCCACGTGGCCACCTCGGACGTGCGCGGCCCGTCGAAGCTGGAGGGCACCGTCCACGTCAATGTGCAGCTCATTCGCAAGTTCATGAATAGCTACTTCTTCAACCCGGCGGAGTACCCGTACGTCAGGCCCGAGTTCACGCGGCGTGACGATGCATTCGTCTTCCGGCAGGGGCCGGCCAAGGGCCTGGGCTCGGTCCGCTTCCACGACTACCGCCCCATCCTGCAGGAGAACGGAGGCCTGCCCAACGTCGCCACTTTCACCGAGCAGGTCGAGATTTTCAAGCAGATGCTGGAGAAGGCGGGCCCCGGCGAAAGCAGGACCAGGACTCCGCGTTCTCGCTGCCGCTCGGTGAGATGTTCTCGATCGTCGTGTACGCGCAGCTCATCCTCGAGCAGGTGAAGATGGCCAAGGTGGATCAGGACGTCGTGAACCAGATGTTCGACTTCGTGGTCCGCGACTTCGCGCACTTCGCTTTGCAGATCTACGGCAACCACAGCACCCAAGAGACGCAGCGCACCTACTTCAAAGACATCATGCTCATCAGGGCGGTCCCCGACCACGAGCAGTACACGCGGCTCTGGGAGCGTTACGTCGCGGCGCTCAACGGCGAGTACGCGATGAACCCGTAGCGCCTGACCGATCCTTGAACGCGCATGCGCTGAGCAAACAGCTCAGAATGGAGAAGAACCATGGACTGGAAAAAAGGATTACCAAAGCAAGCTGGTGTCCGTACACCCCCGTACTTCATAGAGCTGGTGCCCAACTTTGCGCGCAAGTACCCTGGTCGTCAGCTACACGCCGGGCCTGGTGACGAACCCGGACGGCTCGATCACGATCTACATGCAGCCGACCCCGCCCGTCAACGCGCCAATCGCGAACTGGCTGCCGGTGCCCCGCGGATCGTTCTCTGTCACCCTGCGTGCCTACGGCCCCACCGGCAACACCGCCAGCCCGGCCTACGCCCCCGCCATCGATCAATTTTGGTCGTTGGGCCTGTGGACGTTCCCCGGCGGCACTATGACGTCGGGACGAACTGGAACGCTCCGATGTCGCAATGGCCGGGGGGCCGCGGGACGCCGCGCTGGTCGGTAGCGGGGCAGCCGGCCGAACCGCCCGCGTTGATCGCGGGGCTACCGGGAAGGAGGGCGAGGGTGTTGGTGGGGCCGCCGTTGTTGGCGAGGGGACCGAGGAGGGGGTTGGTGTTAGGCAGGTCGCCCGGCCGCCTGAACGGACAGGATCCATCGCTGGCGAGGTTGTGGCCCGCCGAACGGAAAGAAACGATGCCGCGGCTACCGCAGTCGGCGCTGCTGCCGGCGGCGTCGGAGTTGCCGGCCACGATCGTGTTCCGGAGCCGGACGCTTTGCGCGAGGGGAATCCCGAAGATGAAGGGAGGATAGCCCTGGGCGACGTTGATCCCGGCGCCGCCCTTGCTGGCGGAGTTGCCGGCGATGGTCGAATTGACGATAGTGAGCGTACTGGGGGTTGCGCCCCGGGCGTCGACGCCGGCACCGAATCCGGACTCCGTACCAGGGCGATCCGCCCGGGACACCGCGGTATTACCGGTGATCGTCGTGTTCACGACAAGGCCGCCGGAGTCGAAGCGGATGCCGGCCGCCTCGAGCCCGCTGTTGCCGTTCACCACGCTGTCGCTGATGGTGAGGAAGGAAAACGGGTAGTTGAAGATGCCGGCCCCGAAGTCAGCGTGGTTGCCGGACACGGCCACCCGCTGCAGCCGCAGGACGCCGATATTGGCGACTCCCCCGCCGCCGATCGGCAGCGGCAGCAGCGGCGAGATGGGCGGCATGAACCCGCCGGTGATGGTGAGGCCGGTGATGGCGGCCGCCGTCCAGTTGGCGAACACCCGGGTGATGCCGGTGCCGTCGACCACGGTCTGCCGGGCGCCGGCGCCGGCAATGGTGACCGGCCGCAGCAGTTTGAGGGCGCCGCGGCTGAGGTCGAAGTCGGTCAGCGGGTCATCCGGCCGGAACCGGGGCGGAATCGTCAGCCTGTAGTGGTCGGCCGGCACGATGATCGTGGTGTGCCTGAGGCTGGCATCGGCCACCATCACCGCCGCCCGCAGCGAGCAGGTGCCAGCGGCGTCACGGCACACACCGCGGCCGGCCGCGACGCCGGGGAGATCGGCAGTGGTATTGACCGTAACGACCAGGCCCGCGACGGGGGCGGCGCTGGCTGGCGCCGCAAGCACGGAAACAACACCCGCGACCAGCATGACCAATACCGCCGTCACCGCGACCAGATTCCGGGCAGCCCGCCAGATCCTTTTCACCGCTGCCTCCGCAACTTCTGATTCATCAATGCAGCCCCTTTCATGTCTCCGCGTATGTGTCAGTCATGACCTGTAAAGGGATGGGAGCGGCGAAGCTTTGACGACGCGGCGGCGGCTGCCCCGCCCCGGGGCGGGGCAGAAGCGGGGATGGTGCGCCGGGCACCGGGATTGCTCCCGGTGCCCGGCGTGCGGTCAGGGCGCCACTGTGATCGCTGGCGGGGCGTAGCCCGGGCTGGCGGTGTTGCCGGTGGGGCCGTAGGCCCGCAGGATGACGGAGAACTGTCCGCGGGGCACCGGCAGCCAGTTCGCCATCGGCGCGCCGGCGGGCCGGGTCGGCGCCATGTAGATCGTGATCGAGCCGTCCGGGTTGGTCACCAGGCCCGGCGTGTAGCTGGCGACCAGGTACTTGTCCGCCCGGTTCGGCACCAGCTCTATGGTGCCCGGGACGTACGCGGTGAGCGACCAGAAGCGCTTAGCCTGCGGGATCTCGCCGGCGGGGAACGTCAGCTGGTAGCCGTGCAGGGCGCCGTTCAGCGTCTGGCCGGCCCCGTCCACGAACGCATGCCAGTAGCCCGCCGCGGCCTCGTTGTTGCCGTACTGGATGTATTCGGTGGTCGCCGCCCGGTCCAGGTAGTCGGTGCCCCACTCGGCGATGTTGGTGAAATGCACCCAGTTCGTCCCGGGGACGTAGTGCGTGCGATAGCGCACCACGATCGCGGCGTACGCGGCACGAGCGGCGGTGTCGATCGTCGCCAGCGGGACGGGATTGCCGCGCCGCGCCGCCTGCTGGGCCGCTGCGAAGTCCTGGTTGAACGCTGCTGAGAGCTGCAGGTCCGACGCGTACATCGGCGCGGTGCTCGGGTCAGCCACGGCCCGCTGCGTCTGGCGCAGGAACGCGTTCGGGGTGAGCGTGACGGCGAGATCCTCCGCCACCTTGAAGCTGATGAAGTATGTCGGGACGAGCGGCAGGATCTTGGTCGCGCCGCTGGCGGGATCGGCCTCGTAGTTCGCCAGCGTAGTCATATGCAGCCCCGCGCGGAATGCGGTCGCCTGCGCGATCATGTTCACGTTGCTGGAGTACTTGTCGGCCCGGATGTTCCAGAACGTGACCGGGTAGGGGACCGTGACCTTCGTGACGCCGCGGGGAAGCCTTCCCCGCCATCCCGGGAGGACCAGCGCGTAGGTCCCCGGCGTCTGGGGCATGATGCCCGAGTTAAAGACGTTGCCGAAGACGTCCAGCGCCAGGATTGAGTACGTCGCTTCGGTGGCCGGGATCGTCAGGATCGCCGGACCATGCCTCAGATCCACGAACGCCGTGCAATAGAGCGTGTCGTCGTTGATGGCGTTGACCGATCTGAACTGCGGGCCCATGGTCCGCGGACCGAGCAGCTGGTCCGGGCCGTGGAGGGCAGTAGCAAACCGCTGCTGAGCGTAGCTGATCCAGCGCGGCCAGAACCGGATCACGTATTGCATGGCCGTCCGATACGCGGTCGCCTGCGCCGCGGTCGTCTGCACCGCGAGCAGGCCGGCTGCGCGCCGCCCGCCCGCTCGGCGGCCACGCTCGCAGTGGGCACGCCGAGCGCAAGCACCACGGCAACGGCAATGACGCTCAGCCAGGCGCCGCGCGGCCGGCGATGCCCGGCACGACCGCGGGAACCGGAAGATGATAGACCCAGCATCCCTAATGCTCCTTTTCCACGCTGAAAACTGACATTGGTGCGGCACGTATGCGCGCACATCGGATGGGACAGCGGCCCCCGTTACCGGAGTTGCCTGGTAACGGGGGCCGCTTCTGCTACCGCCGTCGCGGACCAGACCGTGTCATCACCCTGCTGGCGGGGAGCCGCCCGGTGATCGTGATCTCACGTCCGCGCCGGACGATGTTCATCGTGATAGCGGCTACTTTCTAGTACTTGGCCATGAGCTGCGCGAAGTCCAGCTTCACGCCGTCGATGTAGTACGGCCCCATGTTGCTCGGGCTGGAGGCGTACTGGGCGAAGAACGCCGGGCTGGTCTGGTAGGGGTAGTCCAGGTAGTTGCTGCCAGGCGGCGTCGAGCACGGCACGGCCAGCAACGACTGGGAGAAGGACGGGCTGACCGCCTTGTTACGGTAAATAAGGGTCGGGTAGGGAAGCAGCCTTGCCAGCGGGCGGAGCCGCGAGGGAGGCGGCGGAAGCTGAATGACGTTGTAGCCGTGCGCCGCCGCCAGGGCGCGCACCGCCGCGAGCTGCGAGCGCGTCAGGCGCGGTGCATACGGCAAGTAGATCGTCACCCAGCTGCCATCGGGCTGGTAGACCGCGTTGTCCGTGTTGACCGATATCGCGGGATATTCAGGCCAGTACGCGATCACCTGCGACAAGTACCGTGTCTGATAATCTTGCATGATCGAGGTCGGAGTGACGAGATTGTTGTTGAAGTACTGCGGCAGCTTGTGCACCGTGATCACCGAGATCTCATCCCGGGGCAGGGTTGCGCCAGCGTAAGCGGCACAGCCGTCCGTGGTGTAACCCTCAGGCCCGATGATCATTTTGGTCGGGTATCGCGTGAAATAGATCTTGTTGCCTGTGGTGGGCTCCGGCGGATCCCCGATGGGGCCGGTGACCTTGATCTTCCTAACGACCGCAACAGCGGCTCTTGCGACCGTGCCTACCGGAGTCGTGGGGCATCGCACTGACGTGCTCGGGTTCGCTGCCGACATCGCAGTGACTGCCGGGAAGGCCCCTCGGAAGGTGTACCCAGGCTGCATGTGGTACATGCGCATCGTCAGGAACCACTGGACGAGCCTGTCGCCCTTGACCCCTTCTGCCGCTTTCGTCGGGTACAGAACGACGTTCTGCAATCCCGCCGGCACCGGGAAGCTGTCCGGCCAGATCCACACGGTGTAGTTCCGATGTGGAGCATTCACCGGGGTACCCGGGACGAAGGGGTTCACCGACCCTGGGTCCGGAACGATATTAAGGTCGTTGAGGACGTAGTTCGGCCCTGGGATCGCCCATATATCGTTGTAAGTCGTGAACGACATTGTCGTCGAATGCGGGAACTGGCCAGTGATCTTGTAGGCAACGCCCTTGAAGCCAGGGAGGTTGTAGTAGCCGTCCAGCGTGGGATAAAAAGCCGCTGGGTCCCCGACAAAGAGCGCGGCCGGCAGCGGGAACCACGTGCACGCGCTTGAACCGGGCGCCGCCACGGCAGAAGCCGAGCCCGCGGTGGCCGGGCCGGCCCGGGCCACGGTGTGCGCTGACGCTGCCGGGACCAGCCCCAGCATTACGGCCAGGGCGCTAATCGCCACAGCCGCGCCGGCGAGCCGGCGGGACCCCTTCTTCGGGGTCAGGTGAATTCGCATGATTCTCTCGCCCTTCTCCACGCTCTTCCTCTTGCGATGACTAGGCCCTTTCTCTTCCTCTGCGAGGACTAGGCTCTGGCACCCGGGCCTGCGGCAGCGCCGCCGTCTTGGGACCCGGCGCCGGCGTCCTGGCCAGGTCGTGGCCGAACCCCGCCGTGACAAACCCCTCGTCGAAGATCGCCACCCTGCGCCATGTCTGGGAACTCGCCATCCGGTCCGTGCGCCTCCCGTGCCATCCCGGACCATTCGACCGCGTGCCGGGGCCGGTTTCATCCCCCCTATGGGGCTAAAGATCGGTTCTGGGCCATAATTTCGGGTTCTGGGGCAATTTACGGGGGACCTGGTGACGGCTGTGATCTCTGGCGGGCATCACCGACGCCCGTTACAGAGGCGCACTGAACCCGAAATATGGGCCCAGATCCAAAGACCGGTTGTCACCCCTCCAGCAGCCCTAGCTCCCGGGCCCGCGTGACCGCCTCATGCCGGGAGGAAGCGCCCAGTTTCCGGTAGATGGACTTCTTCTGCGCCTTGATGGTGTACGGCGACCGGGTCAACTCGGCGGCGATCTCCGGGAACGACAGGTGCGTAGCCAGCAGCGGCAGCACGCGCAGCTCGGCCACACTCAGCGCCGACGCTCCCGGGACGCCCAGGCGGCGCTCTTCGGCGAGCTCAGCCCGGAGTGCCTCGGTCTCACCGACCAGGGTTCCGAGATCCGGGCGCCGCATGAGCAGCTGATCGATCTCCTGCAGGAGTGTCCTGGCACCAGCGAGGTCGCCGAGGGCGAGGTGGACGCGGGTAAGTTCGATCCGGGTCTGAACTGCGATGCAGGGGCTCGCGTAGGTCAGCCAAGGCCGGAGCCTTTGAGCGGTGAGGAGTTCCTGGCGGGCTGCCGTGACGTCTCCCCGGTGTAGGGCGACACGGGCTTGCACCGCGCACAGCGGGGCGTGACTGTCCTGTTTGCCGGCCCGGAGCAAGACCGAGCGCGCGCGGCTGGCGAAGGCCTCGGCCTGGCTCCACTGGTCACGTGCCATCGCCACCAGCGACCGCTGGCACAGCGCGTCCGCCAGAACATCGGGTGCGCCGCCTTCCCCGACGGAGACGGACTCCTCGAAGCGGGAGACGGCATCCTCGAAGTAAAGGTCGCCGCCATCGAGATCGCCGCAAAGGACGCGTGCGATCCCTCGCATGAGGGGGGCCTCTGGCACCACGATGCCCGCCGCCGCGAGCCCTCGCGCGGCCTCATCAGCGTCGGCACGCAGCTGCTTGACCCCGTGCCGGGCCAAGAAGGCCCGCAGCAGGGCGGCCCACGCCTCGGCGCGAGGGTCAGCGGGCAGCGCCACGTCACCGTATTGCCAGCGATCAACGGCATCCGCCCACCGCTCGGCCTCAGCCGGCTGTCCCGCCCGCCCGGCGAAAATCGAGGCCCACACTGCGACAACCGGCCGTCCCTCGATCACGTCCCGGTCGGCCAGCCACTGGAACCAGCGCCGGGCAGGTGTGATCCGGCCTTGCTGGTAGGCCGGCAGCGCCAGGTCCTCCACCAGGCGGGCGACAGCATCGACGTCCCCGGCCGCGATGCAGTACTCCAGCGCCTCCTCGGGCGAGTCATTGTGCAGGTACCAGCCGGCGGCGCGGCGCCGCAAGACCGGGATCAGCCCTGGCTCCATGCGTCCCAGCTCCGCCAGGAGCATGTCGCGGAACAGGTGGTGGTAGCGGTACCACTGACCCCGGTGGTCTAGCGGCACCAGCAGCAGGTTCGACCGGGCCAGATCCGCCAGGACCGCGCCGGAGCCAGGCAGGCCCAGCACCGCCTCGCACAGCGGCCCGGACATCCGCTCCAGCACCGCGGTCCTGGTCAGGAACATCCGCTGCGAGCTGGAGATCCGTGCCAGAAATTCCGACTCCACGTACTCGCTGACGAACCGGTCATCCCCGCCGAACGAGGCAGCCGCGCCCGGCAGCGAGCCGCCTTCCCGCAGGTACAGTGCCGCCAGGTACAACCCGGCCGGCCATCCCTCCGTCCGCTGGTACAGCGCAGCCAGGTCATCATCGGCCAGCATCACCTCGGCGGCGCGCAGCAGCAACCCGGCCTCCTCCGCCGTGAATGACAGGTCTGCGGGCCCGATCTCCAAGATCTTCCCCTCGGCGCGCAGCCGCGCGACCCGTACCGGCGGCTCATCCCGCCCGGCCAGTACCAGCCGCGACCCGCCCGGCACGTGGTCGGCCAGGACCGACAGCGCGGCCCGGCATCCGGAGTCGCGGAGCAGGTGAACGTCATCCAGAACCAGCACGACCGGCGAGATCATCGAGGAGAAGGCATTACTGAGCCTCGGCACGACCGAGCCGTGCAGAGAGCTTGCCGGGGAGGCCAGCGCGTCGAACACCCGCTGCCCGACTGGCTCCACCGCGTCAAGCGCTTCGGCAACGTAGGTGAGCAGGACCTTCGGGTCGTTATCCGCTTCGTCGACCGACACCCAGGCGAAGGCCTGGCCACCATGCTCGGCCCACTGCGACAACAGCGTCGTCTTCCCGTAACCCGCAGGCGCAGTCACCGACACGACCGGGCGGGCGTCACTACGCGCCAGCCGGCCGATCAGCGACGAACGGCGGACGGTCCCGGTGCGCACCAGCGGGCGCATGAGCTTCGGGGCGAAAAGGTCGTACGCCGACCCGCCCACGCGACCAGGCCGGTCGCCCACATGAGGAACGTCGTAATCATTCATGCCAGAGAGGGTGCCGCGAAGACCCCGCTTTCCAATGATGTTGCGAAGCCTCCAATCAGGTCAACCCCGACACAAGTGACTCTTTCGTGAGGGTGGGGGGCGGATCGCCGAACCCTATAACTGCTGTGTACTGCTGTGGGTACTTGAGTACTCTAGTGAGCCTCCGCGCCCACGCCGAGATTGTCAATACTCTCAGCTAATGAGATTTTCCGATTAAGTCCCCCGCTGGTGACCGCCGCATCTGATGCATCATGCCGTTCATCCAACGCAACAACGTCAGATCATCATCTTCGCATCTGATGCAACCCGCGGTTGACATCCCAGCTCACGCCTGGTGGACGGGCCCATCGTTGCGCTGAGCTCATACGCAAGTGGCGGGCTTTCGCCGGATCGGTCAAATGTTGCATCAGGTGCAATTCTGATCACTTGAAGGTTCAAGAAGCAGGTGTGACGCAATATGTGGCGCGGGACCGGTTTGGCGTCCAGCGTTGGCAGGTGTGGCGGTACCGACCTGGCCGGGGCGTCCGCCCAGCGACGGCGTTGCCAGCCGGGCCAGGCACGTACCCACTCGTTCGGCGTCATGATCTTGACGGGGTGAGGGCGGGCTCGGCCTGCTCCTGCCGGGCCAGTTCCCGCTTGAGGATCTTGCCGGTGGCGGTCATGGGCAGGCTGTCGCGGAACTCCACGAGCCGCGGGTACTTGTAGGCCGCCATGTTTTGCCTGCACCAGGCGATCAGGCCGGCCTCGGTGAGCTCCGCGCCGGGGGCGCGGACGACGAACGCCTTGACCTCCTCGCCGTGGCTGGAGTGCGGCACGCCGACGACCGCGGCCAGGCTGACTGCCGGGTGGGTGAGCAGGACCTCTTCCAGCTCGCGCGGGTAGACGTTGAAGCCGCCCCGGATGATCATGTCCTTCTTGCGGTCCACGATATACAGGTAGCCGTCAGCGTCGCGGGTGCCGATGTCGCCGGTGCGGAACCAGCCGTCGCGGTCGATCGCCTTGGCGGTGGCTTCGGGCCGCTGGAAGTAGCCCTTCATCACGTTGTGGCCGCGGATCGCGATCTCCCCTGGCTCACCGTCGCCGGCCGCCGAGCCGTCGTCCCTGACGATCCGGACTTCGACGCCCCAGACGGGCAGGCCGACCGAGCCGGGGCGGCGGGGCCGGTCCAGCCGGTTGAAGGTGGCGACGGGGCTGGTCTCGGACAGGCCGTAGCCCTCCAGGATGGGCACGGCGAACCGCTCCTCGAACCGCCGCATCACCTCCACGGGCAGCGCGGCGCCGCCGGAGACGGCTATCCGCATCCGGGCTGCGATCTTCTTGATGTCGAACCGGCCGCTCTCCTCGCAGTTCAGCAGCGCGTGGTACATGGTCGGGACGCCCGCGAACAAGGTCACCTGCCCGGCCTGCATGAGCTCCAGCACCGTCGCGGCGTCGAACCGGGGCAGCAGCATGATCGTCGCGCGGGCGGCGAACCCCGCGTTCATCTGCACGATCTGGCCGAAGGAGTGGAACAGCGGGAGCACGAGCAGGTGCACGTCGTGCGGGTGCACGTCGAACAGCCCGTTCGCGAGCAGCGCGTTGTGCACCACGTTGCTGTGCGTCAGTTCGGCGCCCTTGGGCTGCCCCGTCGTGCCGCTGGTGTACAGGATGACCGCGGTATCGGTTTCGCTGGTCGCGGCGGAGGCGAAGGTGGCGGGCTGGCGGTGGGTGAACTCGGCCAGCGTCTCGGTGTCCGGGCTCGGCGAGGTGGCATCCGGGCGGGCGGTGAGCAGCACGAAGTGCTCGCAGCTCCCGGTGCGGTCGAAGGCCGCCCGGCCGGCCGGGCCGACGGGCAGCTCCGTGGTGCCTTCGAAGCAGAAGTAGGCCCTGGCGGCCGAGTCCTCGAGGTGGTAGGCGATCTCCCGCTCGGTCAGCAGGATGTTCAGCGGGACCACGGTTGCGCCGGCCTTCAGGATGGCGTAGTAGACGACGGGGAAGCAGGGCAGGTTCGGGCAGCTGAGGGCGACCCGGTCGCCAGGACCGATGCCCCGGGCGGCGAGGGCGCCGGCCACCTGGCTGGCTTTCGCGTCGAGCTCGGCGTAGGTCAGCCGGGCCGGGCCGCAGGCTACGGCCACCCGGTCCGGGACGTCCCGGGCGCTGTCCTCGAGCAGGACGGCAAGGTTGAGCATGAGGGCCTCCACGGTCGGTGTCCGGCAAAGGCACCACGATGCCCGGCGCAGCCCGGTGATCGTTAGTGGGCGACTCACAAAGTCCGTCGTGACCAGACCATGAAGTGTGCGGTGCGCCGGCTGAGTCGGCCTGGGACGTTCAGGCCGCGCCGAGCAGGCGCACCGCGATCAGCAGTTCCATCAGATCGGCCAGCCGCCGCAGGTCACAGCCGGTCCTCATCGCGATCCGCTCCAGCCGGTAGTAGGTCGTGTTGACGTGCAGGTGCAGCCGCTCGGCTGCGGTTTTGGCGTTCATGTCGCAGGCGGCGAACTCGACCAGGGTGGTGATCAACGTGCCGCCGGCCGCTAGGTCGTCCGCGACGAACTGCCGTACCTGCGGCCGGATCAGCCGCCGGGCCGTCTCGTCGTCGCGCAGCACTAGGTAGTCGAAGCTGGACAGCACGGACAGGGCCAGCACTCCCGGGGATCCGCCCAGCCCGTCGCGTGCGGTCTGCGCCTCGGCGTACGCCTCCGGGACCTCGAGCAGCCCGGCGTGCACCGTGCTGACGCCCATGGCCAGCCGGCCCCGCGCCGGGCCAGGTCTGTCCAGAACCGCCGCAGACCCGTCACCGCGGCAGCCGCCCCGCCCTGCGGCAGCGGCATGATCCCGACGATCTCCTCCTGCCGCACCACCGCCAGCCCGCGCAGGTCCCTGGTGATGCCCGCCGCGGCGTCCCGCACGTTCACGCCCTCGGGCAGGTCCCCGGTCAGCGCCGCCGCGATCACCAGCAGCCGCGTGTCCGGCTCAAGGCCGGCCGCGCGCAGCAGGCCCCGCTTCAGCCCGGCCGGGGGCGGGCGGCGGGCCAGCAGGTCCTCCAGCAGGTCCCGGCGGACCCGGTTGCCTTCGGCTAGGTCCTGCTGCTGAGCCGCTATATACGCCTCCGCCGCGATCGTGCTACCCAGCTCGATCATCTGCATGATGTGCGCCACGACCGACAGCGCGGCGTCACGGGCCACGGGGTCATCGCCGGCCGCGTCGAGCACGCCCTGCCACAGCGTGAGCTGCCCGATCCGGAACGCCTGGAGGAAATCCGCCAGCGTGATCCCCTGCACCACCCGCCGGGAGGCCTGCTCGCGGCTGGCCGCGAAGTCCGCGCGCCGGGCCGGCTGCCCGGTGCGCAGCCCGGCCAGGAAGGCCAGGAAGATACTCCGGATGTGCGCGATGACGTCGTTGCGCAGCTGATCGCCGGAGCTGGCAGCGTAGGCAGGCACTTCCGCCCAGATCGCTTCGGTCGCCGCCAAGACCAGTTTTTCCATGGACGCCTCGACCGCCACGACGATCTGCCGAACGCCCGGCGGCACGGCACTAAGCGACTCCATGCGACCAGGATGCCGGGATTGTGGCCCGGCCACAACACCGGGACGGGCCGAGGTGCCTCAAGCCAGGCGGATGAGCGCATGCTCCGCCTCGTTCGGCTCCAGGATGGCGAGTGCCGTTGTCGACGGCGACGGCCCGGTAGCAAGCCGCGGGAGACGCGGAAATTTTTGTCTGGAAATGCGGAAAATAATAAGCGGAATCGCGGAACTAATCTGGGTGCCGTTCTGGCTGGCGATCGCGGTCAGCTCGCCGGGGAGCGTATGGGACGCTGAACGTGGCCACGCGCTGGCCGGAATCCGAGAGAGTCTGGGTCGCCAGCTGCGCGCCGTTGAGCAGCAGCGTGACGCTGTCGCCTACGGTGTAGACATGTACGAGTCATCGCCTGGCCCCGCGCAACGTCCCACGTCCAGCTGGGGAGCTCGTCGCAGTAGCAGTACCACACTGCGAACTGCTGGGTGCCTGGCGGCGTGGGGCGCTCGACCATTATCTCCAGCGAGCTAAGCCCGGTCACCACTGCGCGCCAGTAGTTCTGCGGCTTGCGCTGGCCGATCAGGTCGAGGTTGGTAACCTAAGTCATCAAAGACCACGCTTACTGACCGCTCGCGCTCGCGAGGAACTGCTTCCGCTGCCGCGGCCTCTGTGACGGGCAAGCCGACGAGAACCTGCCCGCCTCGTCCTCTGCCATCTTGACCGCGCGTACCAGGTTCACGCGACGCGTTTCTGGCGCGCACACACCGGTAACCCTCAGGCGGCTAACCTGAGATCATGCTGATCATCCCGGGTGTTGAGGTGGACGAGGGGCGCCTGGCCGACATCTGCGATCGGTACGGGATCGCTGAGCTCCAGATCTTCGGCTCCCAAGCCCGCGGAACCGCCGGGCCGGACAGCGACATCGACGTTCTTTATACACTCCGTCCTGGACGTCGGCTGGGCTGGGAGATCGAGCAACTCGCTGACGAACTCAGCGAATTGTTCGGCCGCCGGGTCGACCTGGTATCACTGCGCTCCCTGCACCCGCTGCTGCAGCCGTCCGTCCTGGCTGAGGCCCGGCCCGTCTATGCAGCGTGACATCCTCCACACCACCGCCACCGAGCAACCGCCTGCATTCACAGCCGGCCTGCGCCGTGTCCTGAGCAGCTTCACCGACACTGTCTGAACTGGGCAGCAGTCTTCTTAACAGCAGAACGGGTCGGCGTGTCCGCGTGTCACGGCGAGCAAGGTTTGCGGGTGGTGGCTGTCCTGTCTGGCAGCCGGAGCATCGGGAGCAGCGTGTCGCGGACGAGCGCCTCGATCGTCGACCGGTCATCTAGCGTGATCGAGCCCTCCCGGGTGAGGACGAGTGAGATCCCGAGGCGGGCGATGACCTCGGACGCCTGATCGACGTCTGCGGGGGCGGCATGGCCCGCGTCGATCTCGACCTGGAGCCGCTCGGCGATCAGCGTCTTGTACAGCGCTAGTACCGGCGCCCCGTCGACAGTCAGCAGCGGGAGCAGCACTTCGGGCTCGGCCCGCAGGAGCTTGTCGAACAGCGGGTGCCCGCGCACGAAGCTGACGGCGAACCCGAACCCTTCCACGAGCCGCTCCTCGATCGTCGAAGCTGCGCCCCACCGGCGGTCGATCTCCTCCACGGCGCGACGTACCTCTCGCGCGATCACGACCTCGACCAGCCCCTGCTTGTTCGTGAAGCGCCGGAAGACGGTCATCTTGGACACCCCGGCGCGGCGGGCGATGTCGTCCATCGTCGATCGCCGGATGCCGAACTCAGCGAACTGCTCCAGCGCTGCGGTGGCGATCCGGTCGACAACGGCGTCGTCGCCAGCGGGAAGGCCAGCGTCGAGCTGATGCGATACGGCATTCATCGTGCTATGTTACCAAATAAGTCTCATGGTCACACGATGGGAGAGGCTGATGCGCGAAACGCTCGAGACCCTGCCGCGTCTGCGACGTCCGGCCGCGGTCAACGCTGCGGAGTACTGGATCTCGCCTGAGCGGTTCACGCGACGCTGCGGACGCCTCGGTGACCGGTTCGTCGTCCCGATGCCCGCCACCGGCCCGTGGCTGTGCCTGACCAATCCCGACGACATCAAGCTCGTCTTCACGGCCGATACGAACGTCCTGCGCTTCGGGGCCGCGCTCGTCAAGACCGCGCCGCACGAGCTCCTGCTCGGCCCGACCGGGCTCACCACTATTGACGGCCCGGAGCACACGCGCAAGCGCCGGATGCAGTTGCCCGCGTTTCGCCGCCAGGTGCTGGCCGGCTATGAGGAGGTGATGCAGCGCAAGACTGAAGAGACGCTCGCCGGCTTGGTGTCCGGCCGGCCGGTCCGTGCTCACGATTTCATGCAGGAGATCTCGCTGGAGATCATCATCGCCGCGATTTTCGGCACGACCGAGCCTGGTCGCGTCAAGCGGCTGCGGGCCGCGACGAACGCGCTGATGCGCGAGGCCAGCTCGCGACGGTTCTTGCTGCAGACGATCATCGCGACCGCCCGCCGGGACGGCTGGGACGGACCGTTCCCGCGGATTCGCCGCGCGGTGGCGGCAATCGACGCGGTCGTCCTGGAAGAGGTCAACGAGCGTAAGCGCACAGGCGAGCTCGAGCGGGGCGACGTGCTCGGGATGTTCCTGCGCACCCCCGACGATCACGGCAGCCCGCTGCCTGACAACGAGCTCTGCGACGCGATGCGGACGCTGCTGATCGGGGGCCACGAGACGACCGCCACCACGCTCGCGTGGATCCTCGAGCGCGCCACGCGCTACCCCGACGTCGTGGCCCGCCTGAACAGCGCAGCCCTCGACGGCGACGACGACTACATCGACGCTGTCATCCAAGAGGGAATGCGCCTGCGCCCCGTGTTCCCGATGACCACCCGCCTCGCCACCGAACCGTTCGAGCTACCCGGACTGACGATCCCCGGCGACACCATGGTTATCCCCTACATCACGCTCGTGCACCGCCGCGCCGACCTCTACCTCGATCCGCTCACCTTCCGCCCCGAGCGCTTCCTCGATACCCGCGCCGGCATCTTCACCTGGATCCCCTTCGGCGGCGGAGCCCGACGCTGCATCGGTACCACCTTCGCACAGATCGAAGCCCGCGTCGTATTGCGAACGTTGCTGCGCCATTCGGAGCTCCTCCCCACCCGGGAGCGCTCAGAACGAATCGGCCGGCGCAACGTCACGATCGTCCCCGCTCGCGGCGCACGCATCACCCTGAAGAAGCTGCCACCCCCCGCCCGGCGAACGCGCGACGGCGAGACGACGGCCGCCGCGGCAGCCCATGGGTGACCCAGCCATGACCAACAGACAGCCACGTACGACCCTGTGGGACGAGCCGAGGAGGCCACCGTGGACACCCGACAGCTGGATCAGGTTTTGACGAAGGTCGCCGACCGCAAGACCATGTGGGCACGGTTGCCGGTCAAGGACAAGATTCGGTATCTGATCGAGGTCCGGCAGGCGACTCTAGCCAATGCGCAGCGTTGGGCTGATGCCGAGACTAAGGCCAAGCAGCTGCGCGTCGGCTCGCCTCTGGTCGGCGCCGAAGCGTGGCTGGGCGGCCCGTATGGCGTGGCTGTCGGCGTCGATCCAGACCCTCACCGCTCTTGATACCGGTGCAGACGTGCTGGAGCATGTGAAGCTGCGCCGCAGCGTCGACGGCAAGCTGGTCGCCCGGGTGCTTCCCCGTGACATCTATGAGGAGCTGCTGTTTCACGGCATCACCGCGGATGTCTGGATGCGCGACGGCGTGACCGAGCAGAACCTGCGCGAGAACATGGCCAGTTTTTACCGGCGTGAGGATCCCGATGGTGAACTGGCCCTGGTGCTGGGAGCCGGGAACGTCTCGGCGATCGTACCGCTGGACATCCTCGACCGCATGATCAACTGCGGTGAGGTTGTGGCTCATGCTCATGGCCTGCGGTTCATCGTCGCCCCCGCACTTAACCTCAGCACGGTCCTGAATCCGGGCAGCCGCGAGCCGCGGTGGCGGCAGTTCCTCGACCTGAACATCGTCGGCCCCCTGGCCAGGGTCGCCGATTTCGTTGAGCTCCAGGCCCAGAGCCTGGAGCGGGACACCGCAACCTACACCGCCTTCGTGCAGGCGGCGACGTCGCAGGCCAGCGCGGCAAACCCGCGGACAACCGTGCTGGCGGGGCTGTCCACCAACCCGCCGGGCGCGCCGGTCGACAGCCATTACCTGACGGCGGCCATCCAGGCCACCAGGTCCATGGTCGACGGTTACTGGCTCAACATTCCCGGCCAGGGCGCACGGTGCCCCACATGCAACGCCCCCCGCCCCGATATCGCCATCCAGACTCTGCAGGCACTCCGCTGACCATTTTGTCTTCCGATAGTTGGAAGGCCGGTATCGCGCCGCCTCGTTCCCGGCCGATCCTCTCCTCATGGCGCCGAGCACGGAGTTCCCAAGGGATCAGTGGTACGTAGCAGCATTCGGCAGCGAGATAACCGAAGACCTTTTTTCCCGAACGATCGGTGGTGCTCCCGTCGTCTTCTACCGCGACTGCCAACGGGGCGGTCGTCATCATGCGCGAGGGCCTGTGGCTGCTATCCGCCGTCGTTGGCGGCGCGGTGGTCTTCTGGCTGGTCACCACCTACGTGGCGTTCTACCCGCCGGTGGTCACCACCGTCATCGTCGTGGCGGTGATGCGCGTGCTGAGCGTACGCCAGGGCTGGACCAGCCCGGTCTTCCCCATGCGACGACCTGCATTCGGCAGGTCCCGACCAGCAGACACCACAGGAGGCCGCTCTGGGCAACCGACTGACAAGCAGAAGATGGGAAGCCGTGATCGCGTGAACCTCGCTGGACGACGGCGAGGAGCCGCTTCAGCCCTCCGGTTGAAGATCCCGGAAGGTAGTACCGGGATCGTCAGATCGGATCTCGTTTTCCTGCCGTCGCAGGCTCGCCGACATGAGCGATGTCGCGCCGAGGCCGAGTTCGAGCGCCAGATAGGCCCAGAACGTCGCATTGGCGCGAGGGCGATCGACAAGCAGGGAAGCCAGCCGGGCCCCGCCCGCACCCAGCCAGATCACTCCCACCGCCACATCCGCGGCTGGTTCCCGGCTGAAAAGGGCCCACACGCCAAACGCGGCGTACGTTCCTCCGAGGCTGCGCGTCTCCGCCACGCCCCGCGCACTCGACGGGACCAGTTCGAGGGCGGCGCCAACACGTTTCGGCGTAACCACGCCGGCAAGGCCGGACAGTATCAGCGCCGCGCTACTCACTCGTCCTATGTTCACCCGGAGAAGGCTACACCCGTGTCCGCACGTCGCCGCCTTCCCCGGCTGTGGCATCTCGCGCCAGGGTCAGGCGTAGCCGGCCCGGTCAGGCGGCCGGCAGGTCTGCACCGCCGCCGTCCCGGAGTCAGTGGATGGGTACGCGGCGGAGCAAGGCATGACCGCCCGCAGCTCCTATTCAGCAAGCATCCGGAACTGCTCGGCGAACCGGTGGGAGTGTCAACGGCCGACATCGGCGCAGCCGGCGGTGAGTTGCCGAAGCCTGGAGATGTACACAAATCGGGGTACACTAAAGCCATGAATGACGACGACAGCAGGATGAACGTCCGGGATGTCCGCGCCCACCTGGCCGAGGTACTGACCCGCGCGCAGAACGGCAGCCCTACTGTCATCATGCGGAACGGGGATCCCGTGGCGGCCGTCGTCCCGATCGAGGACTTCAACGTCCTTGAAGACGCGATCGACCGCTACTTCTCCCGCGAGGCCGACCGTGACCTGGCCGATAACCCCGACGCCCCGACCTACAGCATGTCCGAGGTAGTGGCCGCGATCTTCGAGGAAAGCGCCGGCCAGGGCGCCGCGTGAAGTACGCGTTCCGCTGGCGCGAACGCGCCGTCCGCCAGCTCCGCGCCGTCCCGCAGCCGACGGCGCTGACCATCTTGCGGGCCCTCACGCCGCTTGGAGACGATCCGCGGCGGCCAGACGCCGACATCAAGAAGCTGGCCGACTACGCCGACCGCTACCGGCTCCGTGTCGGCGACTACCGGATCATCTACGAGATCACCAACAGCCAGCTCATCATCCTGATCGTCGGCGTCGGCCACCGCCGCGAGGCCTACCGCGCACTGTCCTAAGCCCGCCACGGTGATGTCTACTTGATGAGCGGGTCACGGGGCAGGCCGAGTATCCGCTCGGCTATCTGGTTCCGCTTGATCTCCGACGTGCCGCCGGCGATCGACATGGCCCGGTTGGCCAGCACGAGCGTGGCGGCCATCGCGCCGGGGCCGGCCAGGAAGGCGGCGTCCGGCCCGGCCAGCTCGGCCATGATCGCGGCCGTCTCGTGGCCGACTTCGGACAGCAGCAGCTTGGCGATGTTGCCCTCCGGACCTGGGCCGCCGCCCGCCACCGCCCGGAACGCGCTGCGCTGGTTCAGCACGCCCAACGCGTGCGTGCGGGAGATCTGCCTGCCGACCCGCCCGGCCCCGCCGGCCAGCCGCTCCGGGTGCGCGTCGAGCGGGGCAATGAACGCTTCGCCCGGCATCACCATGCCGCTGTCGCCGCCGCCGATGCTGACGCTCTCGTTGCCGAGCGTCGCGCGGGCCACGGTCCAGCCAGCATCGACCGGTCCGACCACGTTGGCGTCGGGCACGAATACGTCGTCGAAGAAGACCTCGTTGAAATCGGAGTTCCCGGTGGGCATCTTCAGCGGCCGGACGGTGACGCCGGGCGCGTGCATGTCGATCACCATCGTGGTGATGCCCTGGTGCTTGGGCGCGTCCGGGTTCGTCCGCACCGTGGCCAGGCCGAAACTGGCCTCGCGCGCGCCGCTGGTCCAGACCTTCTGGCCGTTGATCCGCCAGCCCCCACCCACCTCTTCCGTGCCCGGGGGGCTCCCGCTCCCCGTTCCCCCTGACCCATCCCCCTGCACCCGAGTCGCCCTGGTCCTGATGCCTGCCGCGTCGGACCCGGCGCCGGGCTCGCTGAACAGCTGGCACCAGATCACGTCCTGGTTGAGCGCCGGAAGGACCCAGCGCGCGATCTGATCCGGGTGGCCGTACTGGATCAGGGTCAGGATGATCCAGCTGGTGATGCCGAGGCTGGGCCGCTTGATCGCGGCCGCGGCGAACTCCTGCTCGATGACCAGCTGCTCGACGGCGGACGCGTCCCGGCCCCACGGCTTCGGCCAGTGCGGCATCACGTAGCCGGTCTCGATCAGCGCCTGCTTCCTGGCCTCGCCGGACAGGTCGCGCAGCCGGGCCACGTCGGGCCCGATCGCCGTCCGGATCGGCTCCGCCTCGGCGGGCAGGTCGATCGCGGCGGCCCGGCGGATGCCGCGGCGGACCAGATCAGTGACCTCGATGGCCGCCTGCTCGGCGTCCACCACGGCGGCGATGGCCGCGGCCCGGCGCAGGTACAGGTGCGCGTCGTGCTCCCAGGTGAACCCGATCCCGCCGTGCACCTGGATGTTCAGGCTGGCGTTCCCGGCCGCGGCCGGCACCGCCAGGGTCGCCGCGATCGCCGCGGTGTAACGGAGCTGATCGCCGCCGCGGAGCCCGGCCCGGCCCGCATCCCAGGCGGCGGCCGTGGCCAGCTCGGCGTCCACCAGCATGTTCGCGCAGTGGTGCTTGACCGCCTGGAACGTCGCGATCGGGCGGCCGAACTGCTGGCGGACCTTCGCGTACTCGGCTGCCTGCTCAGTGGTCTCGCTGGCGATGCCGGCTGCCTCCGCCGCAAGCACCGCCCGGGCCACGGCCGTCAGCAGCCCGCGCGCACCCGGCAGCACCGTCGCTGGCGCCGCGTCGAGCCTGACCCTGGCCGCGCGCCGGCTCTGGTCCAGATTGGCGGGCACCTCGGCCTGAACGCCGCCGGCCGACTTCTCGATCACCAGTACGTCATCACCAGCCGGGACCAGCAGCACGTCCGCCAGGTGGCCGCTGATCACGACGCCGGCCTTCCCGGTCGCGACACCGTCGGCGTAGCTCACCTCGCCGCCCAGCGCGGCCGCGCCGATCACGCTGCCGTCAGCCAGCCCAGGCAGCAGCCGCTTCTGCAGGTCACCGGGACCGGCCACCGTGAGCACTGCGCTGGTCACCACGGTCGGGACGAACGGTCCCGGTGCCAGGAAACGGCCCATCTGCTCGGCCACGACCAGCGTTTCGGCCAGCCCGAAGCCCGAGCCGCCATGTTCTTCCGGAATATGCAGCCCGAGCAGGCCGAGGCCACTCAACTCGGCCCAGAAGGCCGGCCGCGTGTCCGCTTCGGCCTCGAGCAGGCTGCGGGCCGCCGCGCGTGACTGATGCTTGGTCAGAAGGCCGGCGACGGTCTGCGCGAGGGCGCGGTGCTCTTCGGTGATGGCGATCGACATAGCTAAATAGTTCCTCTTTTACCCGGCGCTGGCTATGGGACGAAGCGATCGAGAGAGCGACCGATGAAACTCGGCGCGTTCGCCGGCCTGCCAGATGACCAGGACTCGCTGGCCTGCTCGGCGCTGCAGGCCGAGATGTCCAAGCCGTGGTACCCGTACTTCGGCGTCAACCTGTCATCGGGCAAAGAGCCGCCGCCGCCTAAATGGCTGATGCTGGGGTCCGGCAGTGGGCATGTCACCGCGTCACATCGCATTTCGGCGGACGAATTCAGCGAGATGGTCACGTTCTCGTTCCGGATCGGCAATGACGCCTACTACTGGGACTGGACCACCTGCTCCAAGGACACCGAGTCGGTAGACGGAATCGGGCTGCCCGGCCACCATGGTTGCGGAGACGCGCGCGTGCTCGACTCAGCTCCCTACCTTGGCTAGCGCTGGGTCAGCGGACGGCGGCCCAGGTCGCAGGCACGTCAGCGCCGCCCTCCTCGGTGATCCGTGCGCCGAAGCGGAGCAGTGCGGGCTGGGGTGAGATCTTCCCTGCGATCAGGGCCTCGCCCTGGCGGAAGATGACCGAACGCTCGATCATGCTGGGTGGGACGAACGAGAATGCCGCCTCGGCGAAAGCTGTGTCCGCGAGCGAGTTCATGCGCATCAGCACCAGGTTGTCGGCCTGGGAGAGGACGTTCTCGGCGATCTTCTGCGGGCGCTGCGTCGACGCAAGCAGGTAGAGCCCGAACTTGCGACCCTCGGCGGCGATTCGTACGGCGTGCTCGGCTGCCACCGCAACGAGTTGGTCTGGCGGCTCGGCGGGGCAGACATTGTGGGCCTCGTCGATCACGATCAGGATCGGACTGCGTTCTTGCCGCCGTCGCCACAGGTCGCCCAGCACCGCTGCGGCGACAAGTGACTGCTCCTCGCGCGTTGGCAGCGAGCCCAGGTCAACGACGACGCAGCGGATGCCCCGATCGTGGACCGCGTCGAGGACCGAACCCGCCTCGCCGGGCGCCCATACCGTAAAGTCCCCGACGTCCAGATTGCGGATGCGCAGGCCGAGGCGGCGCTCTTCTGGGAGGTCGCTCTCGGCCAGCCCCGCGAGCCTGGTTGGGCTCCCGCTGGCGAGCACCCCAGCCAGCACCGCGTACTCCTCACGGTCCTGTATCGGGTCCAGGCGGAGCAGGGCGGCCTGCGTGGCCGGATCGATCTCGGCCACGTGCAGCCGCAGCCTTCGCTCTCCCGGGGCGTCGGCGGAATAGACCGCGACTCCGCGCGCCGCCTCTTTATAGCGCTCGGCCAGCACCGGGTCGGCGCCGTCGCGCACTTCTCCCAGGCGGACGAAGTTCTGAGTTCGGATCGAGCACCACCATGCGCAGATCCGTCTCGATCAGCAGTCGCTCGAGGATCACCCCGAGTGAGTAGGTCTTGCCCGACCCCGACTGGCCGCAGAGGAATGTGTGCCGGTTGAAGCCGCCGGCGTCCGCCAGGCAGGGCACGCCGGGCGCCGTCACGAGCTCGCCAAGCGGCAACTGCGCGTAGCGCCGCTCGCTGCGCTGGAGCCACGCTTGCACGTCCGCCCCGGTGGCGACACGAACCAGCGCATCGTGGAACGGCGCCGGGTCGCCTTCGAGGATGGCGCCTTCGCCGCGTGCGTACCGGATCTGGACCTGCGTCCGGTTCTCCGCGGCGCCATTCGGCAGCATCAGTTCCGCGCTCAGCCGATCGAGGTCGAGAGTGAGGACCTGACCAAGGCGCGGAATGCCGTCACCCTCCAGCACGACATAGCCGCCGATCTGCAATTGCAAGCCATACAGCGAGGTCTGAAAAGAGAACCGGCGTCCGTCGACCGAGGTGGCGAGCGGAAGGACTGACGCTTCGAGGTTCCGGCGCGCCTCGCGGAAGCTCTCCAGTTGAGGGGCGAACCCGGACTCCGCGCTCACGGCAGAAACCGCTTCATCGCCGAATCCGCAGTGCAAGCCAGACCGCAGGCAAGGTCAGCTGATGTGCCCACAGAAAGTCCTTTCAGCTATCGCCGCCACGAGACGGATCCGTCACGGTCCGGGCGGAGTCGCAACCCACTGATCGTGACGGCCCACGACGGGGATTCCCGCACGATTCGGGGCCGATGAGCCTGTCATGGCGTTCACATTTGCCCCTGGTGCTCAGCGGCTCAAGCGTAGACATCTGAGCGTATTCGTCCAAGGTCGGCGCGGAGTCACCCTGGCTGGGTGATCCTTGCGGTGCGCTGAGCCAGGATGCCGGCCCGCCCAGTTAGCGCGCATCGGCGGCAGGATCACTGGACTGGAGTGCTGGCTGCCGCACCGAGAGCCACCTGTCTACGCGGCGGCGGCTGCGCACCGACAGCCGATACCGTACGTCCACATATCAGCACTATATCTATCATTTTGTCTCTGATTTAGATCAGATACTAGATGTTTGGCGTACGTGATCGCAGGATGGCTACTAGTTGTCTCCCTTAGATCGGAACGCATGTGGCATCTGTGGCGCGCGCAGTCCCCCGCCGGAAACCTCAAGAGTTGCTGCCCACCGGGACTCCGCTGAGGTTGCTGGACGCCGATGGCCGGGCGGTACCGTCCGCCGACCTCGACATGCCCGGCGACGAGGTGCTCCTCGCACTGCACAGGAAGATGGTGCTGGCCCGGCGTTTCGACACTCAGGCGACGGCCCTGACCAGGCAGGGACGGCTCGCCGTGTATCCGTCAGCCCACGGCCAGGAAGCGGGCGAGGTCGGCGCGGTCCTCGCGCTCCGTCCGCAGGACTGGCTGTTCCCGACCTACCGCGACTCGATGGCCGCCTTCTGCCGCGGCATAGATCCCGTTGAGGTGCTCACGCTCCTGCGCGGGGACTGGCACTGCGGCTATGACCCCTACGAGTACCGCGTCGCTCCCCAGTGCACCCCGCTGGCGACCAATACGCTGCATGCCGTCGGCGTGGCCCACGCGGCCAAGCACAAGGGCGAGGACACGGTCGCCCTGGTCATGCTCGGTGATGGCGCGACGAGCGAAGGTGACACCCATGTCGCGCTGAACTTCGCGGCGGTCTGGCAGTCACCTGTTGTGTTCTTCGTGCAGAACAACGGTTACGCGATCAGCGTCCCGCTGTCCAAGCAGACTGCCGCCCCCTCCCTGGCCCACAAGGGAATCGGCTACGGAGTCCCCGCCATGCTGATCGACGGCAACGATGCCGCCGCCGTTTACGCGGCCGTGCAGCGCGCGGTGGCCTCGGCCGCGCAAGGCGGCGGTCCGACTCTGATCGAGGCGCTCACCTACCGCATCGAGGCCCACACCAACGCCGATGACGCTACCCGGTACCGCCGCCAGGACGAGGTGGAAGGCTGGCTCGCCCGCGACCCGGTGACGAGGATCAGGCAGCATCTCATCGCTCGTGGCCTGCTCGATGAGACCGCCGTCGCCGCCCTGGACGCCGAGGCCGAGGCCGAGGCGGCGGCGCTGCGGCAGCAGGTGAACACCGCTACCGTGCCTGATCCTGCTGACCTGTTCCGGCACGTCTACGCCGAGCAGACCCCGGCCCTGCGCTGGCAGCAGCACGAGCTTTCCGCCGAACTGACGGCAGCGGCGGACGACGCGGAGCAGGTTCGATGACCGCAATCGCCGAACGCATCCCCGCGAGACCGGTAACCGCGCCCGCCGTGACGATGGCGGCAGCCCTGAACCGGGCGCTGGCCGATGCGCTGAGCGACGACGAGACCGTCCTGGTCTTCGGCGAGGACGTCGGACCGCTGGGAGGCGTTTTCCGGGTGACCGACGGGCTGGCGGCCAGGTTCGGGGACGCGCGGGTCTTTGACACTCCCCTCGCCGAGTCAGGCATCGTCGGCACGGCCATCGGCATGGCGATGAACGGCCTGCGCCCCGTCGTGGAGATGCAATTCGACGCGTTCGCCTACCCGGCCTTCGAGCAGATCACCAGCCATCTGGCGAAACTGCGCAACCGGACCAGGGGCCGCGTCGCGCTGCCCGTGGTGATCCGGATTCCCTACGGCGGCGGGATCGGCGGCGTGGAGCACCACTGCGACTCCTCCGAGGCCTACTACGCGCACACCGCAGGCCTGCGGGTGGTGACCCCGGCCACGCCCGGCGACGCGTATGCGCTGCTCCGGCGGGCGATCGAATGCCCGGACCCGGTGATCTTCCTCGAGCCCAAGCGCCGCTACTGGTCGAAGGAAACCGCGATCCTGGACCACGCGGGCACCAACCCAGACACCCTGGATCGCGCCCTCGTGCGGCGGCCGGGATCCGACGTGACCCTGATCGCGTACGGCGGCACCGTCGGCACCGCGCTGGAGGCGGCCGATGCCGCCGCGGAAGACGGCCGCAGTGCCGAGGTCATCGACCTGCGGAGCCTGTCCCCGTTCGACGATGAGACGGTGACCGCATCGGTGCGGCGAACCGGCCGGGCCATCGTCGTGCATGAGGCGAGCCGGTTCTGCGGTTACGGCGCCGAGGTCGCCGCGCGGCTGTCCGAGCAGTGTTTCCACTACCTCGAAGCCCCGGTCCGGCGGGTCACCGGGTTCGACATCCCCTATCCCCCGCCGCACCTGGAGGAATTTCACCTACCCAGCGTCGATCGCATCCTGGATGCGATCGACAGCCTGCAGTGGCAGGAGACCCGCCCGGCCGTGAAGGCGGGCAGCTAGATGCCCGCGTTCCTCCTTCCGGATCTCGGCGAGGGCCTGACCGAGGCCGAGATCGTGGCCTGGCACGTGCAGCCCGGAGACACCGTCACCGTCGACCAACCCATCGTCGAGGTGGAGACGGCCAAGGCGGTGGTGGAGGTTCCCGTGCCGTTCGCAGGCCGCGTCACCGCGCAACACGGCCAGCCCGGCGACGTGGTGGCCGTGGGACATCCCCTGGTCACCGTGGATACCGCGGATCGATTCGCCGAGCCAGGCGTCGTTACGGCCCCGGTCGGCCCCGACGATGCCGGCCAGAGCGGCAACGTTCTCATCGGCTACGGCACGTCCAGCGGGCGCCGTCGCCGTCACCGGACCGCGCGGTCATCGTCAGCCGTCCCCGCGCCTGGCTCCCCTGCGCCCGGTACCGCTGCGATGGGCGACAGCACTATTCCGCCGCCCGTGCCGAACGGCCGTGTGGCCGTTGCCTCGCCGCTCATCAGGCAGCTGGCCCGGAGCGCGGGCGTTGATCTGGAGACCGTCCGCGGTTCCGGCCGCGGCGGGCTGGTCACCCGCCATGATGTCGACGCGGCCATCAGTGCCCGCCGGGCGGAACCGGCCTCCGGCCCGGAAGCTGCGCTGGTCATCCCTCCGGCCGCCGGATCCGCCGGGGTCACCAGGACCCCGATACGAGGCCTGCGCAAGTCCGTCGCCGACAAGCTCAGCCGGTCGCGACGGGAGATCCCGGAGGCGACCGTCTGGGTCGACGTGGATGCTACCGAGATGCTCAGCCTGCGCGCGATGCTGAACGCCGACGAGTCGGCGCCGAAGATCAGCCTCCTGGCCCTGCTGTCCCGGTTCACGATTCTCGCCTTGCGCCGCTACCCGGAACTCAACGCCAGGATCGAAGGCGATGAGATCGTGATGAGCCCGCCCGTGCACCTGGGCTTCGCCGCCCAGACCGATCGCGGGCTGATCGTGCCCGTCGTGCGCGATGCCCAGGCTCACACCCTTGAGCAGCTTTCCGCGGCGGTTACCGAACGGACCCGGGGCGCCAGGGAAGGCGCGCTCGGTCCCGCCGACCTGACGGGCGGAACGTTCACGGTCAACAATTACGGCGTGTTCGGCGTGGATGGCTCGGCCGCCATCATCAATCACCCTGAGGTGGCGATCTTGGGCATCGGCCGGATCATCGGGCGTCCCTGGGTCGTCGACGGCCAGGTCGTGCCCCGCCAGATGACCGAGCTCACGCTCGCATTCGACCACCGGGTCTGCGACGGCGGAACAGCAGGCGGCTTCCTGCGCTTCATCGCCGACTGCGTTGAGTTCCCGGCGAAGACGCTCCGGCACCTGTAGGCCACGCCGCCGTGGGGCTGCGCCCGAGCTCATCGAAGATCAGCACGGTCTGCGTCGACCGCACCTCAGACATGCTCTGAAAGCTGTTCAGCACCAGTTCCCTGAGCGCGGCAATGTCGCGGGTCCTGACGAGCAGCACGATATCGGCGTCTCCGGACACCAGCGCCGCGTGCTCGACCTCCGGGATCGTCATGAGCCTGGCCCGCAGCGGCTTCCAGGCCGGCTGAGCGATCTTCAGGTGCACGTACGCGGACAGGCCGTACCCGTACCGCTGCGGGTCCACCCGGGCGCTGTAGCCGGTTATCACCCCGGCCTCCTCCAGCCGCTGGACGCGCATGTAGGCACCGGCCCGGGAAATGTGCAGACGGGCCGCCAGCGCCCGCATCGAAATGCGCCCGTCCTCGCGTAGCACTTCGACGATGGCCCGGTCGATGTCATCGAGCGAAGGCGGCTGCGCCGCGGAGCCATCATGGTCACCGGGGTTAGACGTCACGAGGCCAATCTACCGTTTATGACGGCCATTCGTCTGACCTCAGGGACCGATCCTGGACTGATGGCGCACTCTGGGGCGCCCTTGCCCTGCACCTGGTCTTCACGCGCGACTCCACCGACCCGGCCGCGCCGGTCCCCGGGCAGGCGGCCTAGTCTCGTCGTCGTGACGGAATCCAACCGCGGCACAGCCGAGCTGATCGTAGAGTGCCTGGAAAACGAGGGTGTCACCCATGTCTTCGGCATTCCGGGCGAGGAGAACATCAAGCTGGTGGAGGCCATCTCCCGGTCGTCCATCCAGTACGTGCTGACCCGTCATGAACAGGGTGCGTCGTTCATGGCCGAGACCTACGGCCGGCTGACGGGCCGCGCCGGAGTATGCTCGGCGACCCTGGGCCCGGGTGCGATCAACCTGCTGCTTGGTACCGCGGATGCGACCACCAACTCGACGCCGCTGATCGCGCTGTCGGCGCAGGTCGGGATGAACCGCAGTTTCAAGGAATCCCACCAGGGCGTGGACCTCGTGCCGATGTTCGCGCCGGTCACCAAGTGGTCAGCGCTGGTGTCGACGCCGGGCGCGGTGCCGGAGATGATCCGCAAGGCCTTCAAGCTCGCCCAGACCGAACGGCCCGGCGCGGTCTACCTGGCTGTCCCCGAGGACGTGGAACAGGCCCCGGCGCCGGGGTGGGAGGAGCCGCTCCCGGTGAACGTGCCGCGGCCAGATGAACCGTCCCCCGGGCAGGTCGAGCGCGCCGCGGCACTGCTGCGCGCGGCGCGCACGCCTGTCGTGCTGGCCGGGCACGGGGCCGCACGGGCAGATGCGGGCCCGGCCCTGCGCCGCTTCGCCGAGACGCTGGGCATTCCGGTGGCGACCACGTTTCACGGCAAGGGCGTGTTCCCTGACGATCACCCGCTGGCGCTGGGCGCGGTGGGATTCATGCGCCACGACTACGTTAACTTCGGCTTCGACCGCGCGGACCTGATCATCGCGGTCGGGTATGAGCTGCAAGAGTTCGACCCGGTGCGGATCAACCCGCGCAGGGATACCAAGATCATCCACCTGCACCGGTTCCCGGCCGAGGTGGATGCGCACTACGACGTCGCCGTCGGACTGCACTCCGACATCGGGCGCAGCCTCGACGCGCTCACCGATGCGGTCGGGCAGCACACCGGAGGCACTCCGGGCCGGGACCGCATCCGCGCCTTGCTGGCCGGCGAGCTCGCCCGCGGCCAGCGCGATGACCGGTTCCCGCTAGCGCCGGCCCGGATCGTGGCCGACACCCGCGCGGCCCTGCGCCGCGAGGACATCGTGCTGGTCGACACCGGGGCGCTGAAGATGTGGATGGCGCGCCTGTACCCGACCTACGAGCCGAACACCTGCCTGATCTCCAACGGCCTGTCCACCATGGCCTGGACGGTGCCCGGAGCGATCGGCGCGAAGATCGCCCGGCCGGACTGCCGGGTGCTCGTCGCCACCGGCGACGGCGCGTTCTTGATGAATTCGCAGGAAATCGAGACCGCGCTGCGGCTGCAGCTGGCGTTCGTCATCCTGATCTGGGTCGATGACGCCTACGGGCTGATCAGCTGGAAGATGGACCTGGAAATCGGCCGGAACGTGGACACCACCTTCGGCAACCCGGACTTCGTGGCTTACGCCGAGAGCTTCGGCGCGACCGGCTACCGGATCAGCTCCGCCGGCGAGCTGCTCCCGACGCTGCGCACCGCGCTGGCCGCCGACACGGTGTCGGTGATCGCCTGCCCCGTCGACTACTCCGCCAACCTCGAGCTCATCGAGTCCCTCGGCGACCTGGACGACTCACTGTCCTGAGCCCGCGCCGGGAAGCTCCGCGCGGACTCATGGTGCCCGTCGTGCGTGATGCCCAGGCGCACCGCCTTGAGCAGCTGTCCACCGCAGTGCCACACGCCCGTCCGCTCAACGTACTGAACTGACCGAGGCGCGGTCGCGGTCGCTGGTGCCGGCGGGGGGCAGCGCGCAAGCGCGGACGGCCAGGCCGAGCGTGCGGGTGAGCAGCATGCCCAGGGCCATGGTGCCCCGATGAGCCACCCGGCCGAGGCGCCGCTGCGCGTCATCATCGCCGATCCTGCTCGACCTGCACATGCCCGTCATCGACGGAATCGCGGCCACCCGGACGCTGACGGCCGAACATCCCGAGGTCGCCATCCGGAGCCGGCGGCACGCTACCCGCGGATCAAACCCGTGACCTGCCCGACGGGCTCACCGCCCGGGAGGCTGAGATCCTGGCGCTGATCGCCCGGGGCAGGACCAACCCTGAGATCCCCGCCGCCCTCGTCCTGAGCAACCACACCGTCAAGAGCCACATCAACCGGATCTTCGCCAAGACCAGATCCCGGGACAGAGCCGCAGCCACCCAGTACGCCCAAGCCCACAACCTTCAATAGTCAGAAGACAAGCCCGGCCGCCGCGATCTCGCCGGGACCGGGATCAGGTAAGCGGGGCGTGCACCACGGCCCGTTCGGCCTCTCCGGGATTTTCATGGTTACGGTCCGCAGTCGGCTGAGGCCATTCTTTATCCCGAACGGGTGCCGGTTCCCCTGTCCCCCACGCTGTCCCGGGGACAGCCGCTGGGCGCTGAGTTCATTCCCCGGCTACCTGCGCGCCGCCTCCGGCCGATCGTCCAGCCAAGACGCTCTGATAACCATCCGCGAGCCGGAAGCCGTTGAAGACGGTACCCGGGCTGACCGCGGCCGTTCGGTATGAAAGATCTCTTCTCGGGTGGGGAACTGGCGCCAACCCAGCCCTTATCCCGGCCGGACGGAGGCGCCAGCCGGAGCGAGCTCTCCCTCGGTGAGCTCGTGCTCGAGGCGCTGCCCCTCGATGTCCGGGTCGGGGACGTACCTGGCGAACCACCGCGGGTGGTACCAGATCCTGGACCCGATGATCGCCATGATGGCCGGCACCAGCGTGAGCCGCACCACGAAAGCGTCCAGGAACACGCCGGCGGCGAAGCTGAAGCCGATCGCCTTGATGGTCGGATCGTTGGTGAACATGAAGGCCACGAAGATGGAGAACATGATCAGCGCGGCCGCGGTGACCACCCGGGCCGACAACCCGGTGCCCCGTTGCACCGCGCGGCGGGCGTCGCCGTTCCTGGTGTACTCCTCCTTGATCCGCGACACGACGAACACCTCGTAGTCACTGGACAGGCCGAAGATGATCGCCAGCATGATGATCGGCAGGAAGCTGATCGTCTCCGCCGGGGTGATGCCGAAAATGTGCTGGCCCCAGCCCCACTGGAATATCGCGACCTGCGCGCCGAGCGCGGCGGACATCGAGAGCAGGAAGCCCAGGATCGACGTGATCGGCACCAGGATCGTCCGGAATGCGAACGTGAGCAGGATGAACGCCAGGCCGACCACGACGATCAGGAAGATCGGCAGGGCGGCGGACAGCTTGGCCGAGACGTCGATGTTGGACGCCGTCGTGCCGCCGACCAGGATGTGCGCGCCGGTCTGGCCTTCGATCACGGCCCGGTCGTCGCGGATCGTGTGCACCAGGGCCGCGGTGGCGGGGTCACTCGGCCCGGACTTGGGAATCAGCTTGATCAGCGAGATGCCGTTCTGCGTGGTCACCGGGGTTACCTTCACGACCTCGGGCAACTTGGCGAGGGCTCCCACGATCTGCTGGGTGTCCGCGGGGCTGTGCACGTCCTGGGCGACGATCAGCAGCGCGCCGTTGAAGCCGGCGCCGAAGCCTTCGGTGGTCAGGTCGTAGGCCTGACGCTGGGTGTTGCCGGGGGCCTGCGAGGCCCCGCTGGGCAGGCCCAGGTGGATCGACAACGCGGGAATCGCGAGCACGCCGAGCAGGGCGATCCCGCCGGTGAGCATGAGCACCCGGTGGCGCACGACGAACCGGGCCCAGCCGGCGCTGGCCGGGCTGTCCGGGTCGGCGGCGCTGCGGCGGGCGACCCGCTCCGCGCGGGCACCGAGCAGCGGCAGCCGGGTGAACGCGGCGACCTTGGGGCCGGCGAAGCCCAGCATCGCCGGCAGCAGCGTCAGGGCGATCAGCAGCGCGACGGTGACGGAAGCCGCGGCGGCCAGGCCCATGACGGTCAGGAACGGGATGCCCACGACGGTCAGGCCGCACAGCGCGATGATCACGGTGAGGGCGGCGAAGACGACGGAGCTGCCGGCCGTGCCCATGGCCAGCGGCACCGACTCCTCCGGAGTCATGCCGTTGAGCAGGTTGGTCCGGTGCCTGGACAAGATGAACAAGCCGTAGTCGATGCCGCACGAGAGCCCGAGCATCAGCGCGACCGTGGTCGACGCCGAGGCGATGGTCACCACCGACGCGACGGCGGTAATGCCCATCAAGGTGGTGATCACGCCGATGATCGCGCCCAGGATGGGCATCCCCGCGGCCGCGAAGGCGCCGAAGGTGATCATCAGGATGCCGAACGCGATGATCAGGCCGATCAGCTCGGGCACCTCGGAGATTACCGTCCGCCAGCCCGGATAGACGCTGCCGTTGTAGGCGACCTGCACGCCATCGGCCTGCACCGGCTTCATCGCGGCCTTGACGGCGGCCAGGCTGGAGTCCGTCACGGCAGTGGCCTGCGCCGACCACTGCACCTGCCCGAGCGCGATCCGGCCGCCCGGGGACACCAGGTGGCTCTGGAAGGGACTCGTGACCGCGGAGACCTGCGGGATCGACTTGAGCTTGGCCATGGCCGACTCGATCGCCGCCATGGTGGCCGGATCGGTGACCTTGGCGGTGCCGTTCGTGGTGGCGAAGACGATCGTGCTCTGGCCGCCGCTGAACGCAGGCAGCCTGGCCTGCAGGACGGCGGCGGCGTTCTGCGCCTCAGTACCCGGGATGGTGAAGGTGTCGTTGGTCTTCCCGCCGCTGGCCTGGGCCACGACGATAGCGGCGATGGCCGCCACCAGCCAGGCCGCCAGGACCAGTCGCCGCCGCCGGAACGCGAAACGGGCGAGTCGGTACAGATAGTTCGACATGGGCGGATCTCCACGGCTCGGATGGGGGCTCGACTCCGACGCTAGGGCACTCGCTAGCCGCTCGTCAAGTGAATAGCTAGCCAGTCGTCTAGTGAAACACTTGCCAAACGTCCAGTGAACGACTTGCCGGTTAGCTAGTGACTCACTTGCCGCCAGCTTGTATACTCCGAGGCGATCGACACATGAGGAGTCATCTATGGTGACGCCCGTCAAGGGCATGTCCACTCGGGCCGCGCAAGCCGAGCGGACCAGGCAGCAGATCCTGGAGACCGCACAGCGGCTGTTTACCGAGCTCGGTTACGATGCCACCTCGCTGCAGATGATCGCCGACGAGATGGGGCTGACCAAGGCCGCCGTCTACTACCACTTCCGCGCCAAGAGAGACATCCTGCATGCGGCCATGCAGCCTGAAATCCAGCGGATCGAGGCTCTCCTGGATGAAGCGGCCGCGATACGCGGGCGCCGGGCCAGGATCGACCACCTGGTGGATGGCTTTGTCGACTTTCTCGTCCGGCACCGCCTCTACGCGGCGATGGCATCCACCGATCCGGCCGCGAAGCGGAACAAGCTGGACAGCGAGAAAAACACCCTGGCCCAGCGCGCTCTCACCCTGTTCTTCGGCGAAAACCCGACGGGCGCCGAGCGGCTCGCCCTCGGCGTCCTGTTCTTCATCCCGGAGTGCCTGCCCGATCTGGCCGACCTGACCGACGAGGAACTGCGCGAAGCCCTGCATTCGACGATACTGCGCATGTTGCGGGTCTAGGGCAGTACCGCCAGTTAACGACAGCAAAGGCCAAGGGTTCGCGCACGTTAGAGCTAGCCTCGCCTCGCTCGTCAACTCATGACCCATGTCCCTACGCGGCAGCCATGCCCTTTAGGGACAGGGAAAGCCCCCGGCCAAGTGGGGGGGATACCTGGCCGAGGGCTACGGGCTCGTTACAAAACCGTTGCCCGTGTATCGCCCTCTATAAACCTTTCCGCACACCAAAGTCAAGGACGTTGGTCCCTACCTGGTCGGCCCCGGTCCCGTGTATTCAAGACGTAAGGAACCCCGGCATGTGGGATTGGGGAGGCACGTCAGGGGTTCCGACAGACCGGACAATCCCCGGAAGGCCAGACGAGCATGGGTCTACCGGGGATTGCCTGTCCCTACAGCTCTAGAGCGCGGTTTCAGCAGGCTGAGGATGTGCGTGGGGGTGGCCATGGTGTGATGGCAGATCGCCTCTAGGGAACGACAGTGACCGGCCACTTCCCGGCCCGCACCAAGCGGGTGGCCAGTGAGCCCACGATCCGGTGGCCGAGGTGCTCGGACGCGCCGATGACGACGAGGTTGGCGTGCGTCTGCGTCGCGATCTTGGTGAGCTCGGCCAGCGGGTCCCCGCGGACCCAGCGAAACTCGGCCGCTACCCCGGTCTCGTCTGTCTGGGTGAGCATCAACTGCTTCAGCTCGTCAGCGATCTGCTCGAACGTTTCGCTCATCACGGCCGCACCGCCCGGCGCCGCGCTGGCGCTGGCCGGTATCCGGCCCACATACACGGCCAGGAGGCGGCTGCCCTGCCGGCGCGCAAGCCCGCCGGCGTAGGCGGCGGCGCGCAGCGAGGTCCGCGAGCCGTCCACGCCGACCAGGATCAGCGACGGGCCGTCCGTACCGAGCTCGAAGTCGGGCGCTGGAGAACTCACCAGACCATTGTGCCCATCCCGGCGGTAGCCAGGCGGGCCACGCTGCCATGGATAGCGGGCCCGTCCGCGCTGCGCTGACCGGGCAGCTCGATAGTATGGGCCCGGCGATTTCGCACAACAGGCGAGAGTCCGGTGGTCGCGGTGCAACTCACCAGGCAGCACGTGGTTGATACTTTGCGCACGGCAGGATTGTCCGAGATGGCCGACGCGGCTCAGTCCGACCTGCCCGACCCGGTTGATAGCGACAAGGTGGCGGCGTGGGCCGTACCGTACGGCATCAACATGGGCGAGCTCATGGACCGGATGGGCGGCAGCCCATGACGCGGCCAGGTCACGAAGGCTGAAGCTGAATCAGGGCATGCACCACGCCCGTTCGGACCTTGAACACCCCTCATCTCCTATGCGTGTTAGTAGTTGATGGCGGCGGTGGCCTCGTGGCGGCGGGCCGTTCCCGGCAGGCAACAGCCGAAGGAGGACCGTGGAGATGACCGGCGGACACGAGGTTCAGCAGCAGCGGCCAGGGCCGGCAGCAGCGGGGAGCCGGGAGCGGCCGGTGCTGCCGCCTGGTGCGCTGGGGCGTACGAGCCGGCTGGCTCTGCTGCCGTTGCGGCATGCTGCCCGCAGCGCCGCGGCCGCGAGCCGGCTGTCCCGGGCCGGCGCGGACCAGGTCGCCGCCCGCACCGCCGGGCAGGTGTTCGCCACCCTCGGCGAGCTCAAGGGCGGGGCGGCGAAGCTGGGCCAGGCGATGTCGGTGTTCGAGGCGGCGATGCCGGAGGAGGTCGCGGCGCCCTACCGGTCCGCGCTGCGGCGGCTCACCGACGCGGCGGCGGCCTCGATCGGCCAGGTGCACCGCGGGCAATGGCGGACCGGCGGCGGCCAGGTCGTGCAGGTGGCGGTGAAGGTGCAGTACCCCGGGGTGGGCGAGGCGCTGCGCTCGGACCTGCGGCAGGCCCGGCTGCTGGCGCGGGTGCTGGCCCGGCTGACCCGGCTGAACGTGTCCGGGCTGGCGGACGAGCTCGCCGCGCGGATCGTCGAGGAGCTGGACTACGTCCGCGAGGGGCAGGTCCAGGCCGAGGTCGCGTTCACCGATCACCTGCCGGAGGCGCTCGCCGCTGACCGCGCCGCCGGAGTAACTGAACCGCCGGGCCGGACCAGCGTCACGGTCCCGGCCGGGTACGCCGCCACCCCCCGGGTGCTGATCACCCGCTGGCTGGACGGGACGCCGCTGACCGCGCTGCTCGACGGGCACGCCGGCCGGCTCCCCGACGGCTGGCGCGAGCTCAGCCCGGGTGAGGCGGCGGACCGGGCCGCCCGGCTGCTCGGGCACGCCATCTACGTCCCCGCCGCGTGCACCGGCTGGATGCACGCCGACCTGCACCCCGGCAACTTCCTGCTGCTCCCCGGCGGCCGCCTGGCCATGCTGGACTTCGGCGCGGCCGCCGCCACCCCCGGCGGCATCCCCGCCCCGTTCGGGCAGCTCGCCGCCGCCGTGCTGGCCGGCGACGGGCCGGCCACGATAGGGCTGGCCCGCCAGGCCGGGGCGCTCGCCCCCGCCGCCGAGATCGACCCGCAGCTGATCATCGACCTGCTCCACCCGCTCGCGGCCACCGGCGCCGGCCCCACCTTCACCTACTCCCGCGCCTGGCTGCGCGGGCTCATGGCCCACCTCACCCAGCCCCGCTTCGCCCCGGCATTGCGCGCCCTGACGCCACCACCGCAGTACGCCCTGCTCTGGCGGGCCACCCTCTCAGCCGCCGGGCTCTTCGCCCAGCTCGGCGCCACCGTCCCCACCCGCGGGTTCCACCTCACCTACTCACCAGGATTCCGCGACAGCATCCCCCAAGCCCAGCCCCAGCCAACCGGCGGGACGCTGCGCCAGGCCAGCTGAACAGCAACCGCCCAGCCTTCAGGTGCCGGCAGGTCCCCGTGGATGGTGATCTGTGCCGCCAGGCCCGGGCCGCCCTAGCCGAGTTTCAGATGATCTTGATGCTGGCTGACTGTTCCTGCTGGTCAGGTGGGCTTCGGTTGCCCGTTTAGGCGTATGACCTAACTTCGGGGTGCCCACTTGGCCAGGTCGAAGATTTCGTAGAGTTCGTGCTGGTCGCTGGTGAGCTCGGTGGTCATGCGTCGGGCTTTGGGCCGGCCGCCGGTGGAGGGGTAGATCAGGACGGTCTCGCCGATGCCGGCGAGCTGGGCGAGCAGCTGGCGGACGGACAGGTGCAGTCCGGCCTGGGCGGCGGCGCGGCGCATGAGGTGGGCGATCTGCAGGGCCAGGACGCAGGTGAAGACGTGCACCCGGATGTTGTGCTCGGTCCAGTGGTGCATCGGGGAGAAGGACACCACGTGCGGGTCTTTCATCTGGCGGAAGGAGAACTCGGCTTCGGACTGGGACCGGTACCCGGCGATGACCTCGGGCACGGGCCAGTCGTCGTGATCGGTGATCAGCACGTGCTTGCCGAAGATTTCCTCTTCCAGCGCGGTGCGGGCGGCCGGGTCGACGGACCAGGCCAGGCGCAGGTCCTTGGGCTGGTCGCCGTCGAGCTGCCAGGTGATGACGCGGCGGACCCAGGGCTTGGCCGTGATCGCCTCGATCTCCGCTTCGACCTTTGCCCTGGTCAGGCGGGTCTTGCCGCGGGCCAGGGTGGCGGCCAGCTCGTCGAGCTTCTTCCCGGCCTTGGCCAGCGTGGTGCCGCCGAACCCGGCGGCCTGGCTTTGGTGCAGCTCTGGTGAATGGGTCAGGATCGCCCGCCGCTCGGCGCCGTAGACGACGCGGCGGGTGTCATGGGCGGTCAGGCCGCCGAACCGGCCCGCGTCCACGATCGATCGCCGGGAGGCGGGTAGTGCGGTCAGGTCCGGGCAGTCCGAGGCCGGGACCGACCCGATGTAGTGCATGCCGGCCGCTGCCAGGTGGGTGAAGTTGGCCTCGGAGTTCTGCCCGGCGTCGAAGACCACGGTCATGTCCGCGGCGCCGGCGCTGCCCCCGGCCGCGGCGCAGACCGCCTGGTACTGGCCCAGCAGCTGATCGGTCATCGCCGGGAACTGGGTGACGTCGGGCCGGTCGCCGGGGTAGGCGTGCCAGGTCAGCGGGATGCCGCCGTCCCGGGTGACGACCAGGCCCAGCCCGACTAGCCGCAGGTCGGAGCGTTTCTGCTTGGCCTTGCCCCGCTGCGCGACCGGCGCCTTGCCGTTCGCGGTCGCGATGAACGTGGCGAAATTGGTCATGTCCAGCGCGACCGATGAGCAGTCCACCCCGGACAATCCCACGATCCGCACCGCGATCGTGCGGGAGATCTCCTGCAGCTGCTCCAGGGTGACGGCGTGCATCGCGTCCCAGAAGTACCGGTGATCCAGCGCCGGGGCCGGGATCTTGGCCAGCCGGTCGCCGGCAGGTGAAACCGCAGTGGATCGAGGAAGGACGGCGCCGGGCAGAGGCCGGGCGCATGCTCCCGGACAGCGGTCATGCCCGGAAGAATCGAGGCTAGTGTTTGGTTACTACAAGGTGAGAGTTACTCCGGGTTTGTTGACGTAAGCCAACAAAATTCGTAACCTCAAGCTACTGCTCCCCGCCGTCCGGGCCTCGCCCGCACTGGCGGGGATTATTTTTTCTACTGGAGGCTCTGTAGTGCCGGACCGAGTTGTCGTGTTCCTGGATTGGCAGAACGTCTACAACGGTGCGCGCGAGGCATTCTGCATGCCCGGCGTCCCGCACTGGGAGGGCCAGGTAGACCCCGTTGGCCTCGCCCAGCATCTTGCTGATGACAGCCCGTTCAGCCGCCAGCTGCACCAGGTGCGGATCTACCGGGGCCAGCCGGACGGCAAGCTTGATCCACGCGGCTACTCCGCCAGTCGCCGCCAGCATGCTGCCTGGCAGCGGTCGCCCCTAGTCACCTTGATCACGCGACCTCTCCGGTACCCGCAGGGCTGGCCCGCCCGTCGCATCGGTGAGCGGCCCCAGGAGAAGGGCATCGACGTTGCCCTTGCGCTCGATTTCGCGTTAATGGCCGTTCGCGGTGAGTACGACGTGGGCATCCTCATGTCTACCGACACTGACATGAAACCTGCGCTGGAAGTGGTCGCCAGCCTGCCGCAGTCGTCAGGGCCGCGGGCTGATGTGGCAGGCTGGAGCGTACGCGGCCGACACAACCGCAGGCTGGCCATCCCCAGCCGCAACCTGTACTGCCATTGGGTCGACAGGGACGTGTACGACCGGGTAGCCGACTCCACGGACTATTCGGTCGGCAGTTAACAGCCCCTGACACCACAGGCCAGACGGCAAAAGGACACCTCCGGGACACTTCACCGAGGGGTGTTCTTTCCCGCCGGCCGAGCTGCTGGCCGGCCGGGAGCCGAGCTGCTGGTCGGCCAGGAGGTCGATCATGGTGTGCTGCCCGGCGGGTAACCGCGTGGCTCCCTGGTCCAGCACACGGGGATTTGCGGTGTCCTGTCCCGGCCCATCCAGCCCGCGGTGGCCAGGATGGTGATGGCCAGCAGTATCCCCAGGGCCATGGTGGCCGTATCGGGGATCGTATAAGGGCCACGGAAGCCGGATACGGCCGCTTGCGGGGCCGACGCGGCGCCGATCAGCAACGCTGCCCAGCCTGCCCAGCGCTGACCGGCCCGGCATCCGCGCGCGGTCCGCGCGGTCAGTACGGCCGCGGCCAGCCCGGCCGCGACCAGTCCCGCGGTCGGCAAAGGATGCCGGGCTGCCGTCATGACGAGACCGCACCGGGTCAGGTCTAGGGCTGCCGCGGTGAGCAGCATCGCCACAATCAGGCACCTGGTGACCTGGGCGCCTGCGGCAAGTGCTGTCTTCCCACCATCGGCATCGGCATCGGTGGCCGCGATGTCCCAGGGCAGGCGGTTGTTCATCAGCACGCGATCGCGTCGTGTTCTTCGAGTTGCTTGCGCAGTGCATCGAGCGCGTAGTGCAACCGTGATCTGGCTGTGCCGTGCGGTATGCCGAGCTCGCGGGCGACCGTCGCCATGGTCCCGCCCCGGTAGAAGGTCTCCACGAGCACGGTCTGGTGCGCGGGCGACAGCTGCTGGAGCGCGGCGGAAACGAGCTGCCGGTCCAAGATTCCTTCCAATCCAGAATCGGTCCCGATCTCGGCCGGCGGCTCTGGCGCGCTCATCGGCCGGGCCCGCGCGGCCCGGTTCGCGTCGATCAGCAAGTTGCGCGCGACCCGGAACAGCCAGGGCCGGACCGGCCGGTCATCGGCACTCAGCTGGGGCAGGTGACGCCAGGCCCGGATGAAGGTCTCCTGCACGATGTCATCCGCGCTCGCCCGGTCCGGGCAGAACTGCTCGACGTAACCGTGCAGGGCCTTGGCATAGTGCGAGTACAGCTCGCGGATGACGGCATCGGGGTCGCCGTCCAGCCTGTCTCGGGGAACATCTGTGATAGCAGCCATGTCTACTAACACGGATAGTAAATGTGTTATGTTCACTGATGTGGGCGAAACCTGAACCGCAGGGTTGTTCTATGCGTGATAGTAGGTAACGGCGGGCGCGTCGTTTGGCACAGCCATGTTCGGGAGTGAGGATGCGACGTTTCGGTGAGCTGGAAGCCGCGATCATGGACCGGTTGTGGGAGTGGGGCCGCCCGGTGCTGGTCCGCGAGGTGGTCGACGCCCTGCATGACGAGCGGGGGCTGGCTTATACCACCGTGATGACGGTGATGGAGAACCTGTACCGCAAGGGGTGGCTGCGGCGGGAGCGGGACGGCCGGGCCTGGCGCTACGAGCCCACCGGGTCCCGGTCCAGCTACACCGCGGCGCTGATGAACGACGCGCTGGCCACCAGCCCGGACCGGCGTACGGCGCTTACCCATTTCGCGCTCCAGATGAGCCCGCACGACGCGGCGCTGCTGCGCGAGGCGCTCGAACAGGCACTCGGCGAGCCCAAGGCCGGCGAGTCCCGGTGACCGTCGCCGCGCTGCTGCTGGCGTACGCGGCTTGTCTCGGCATCCTGGGGTCCAGGATGCTCGGCCGGGCCAGGTGGACGGCCCGGGCGCCGCTGCTGGCCATCGTGGTCTACCTGGCCGCCGGATGGTCGGTCATCGCCGCGGCCGGGCTGGCCGGCCTGACGCTGGCCGTTCATGCCACCGCCCTCGGCGGGGGGCTGAGTCACCTGATCGGCGCCTGTGTGCACCGGCTTCAGGCCACCTACAGCACCCCGGGCGGCGCCACGGTCGCCGGGCTCGGCCTCACCCTGGCGGGTGCTGTCCTAGCCCGCACCGCGCTCACCGCGATGGCCCACTTTCGCGCCGCCGGACGGCAGGCGCTGCAGCACGCGCAGACAGCGCGGCTGGTCGGGAAGCCCGAGCCGGCCCTGGGGGCCGTGCTGGTAGAGCATGACCAGCCGGCTGCCTACTGCGTCGCCGGCCGGCAGCCCACGGTGATCCTGACCACCGGCGCGGTGCAGGCGCTCGATCCTGGACAGCTGGATGCGGTCCTGGCGCACGAGCGAGCCCACCTGACCGGCCGTCATCACCGGCTGCTGGCCGTGGCTAGGATCGGCCGCGAGGTGCTCCCGTTCCTGCCGCTGATGCGGGACGCCGAAGAGCAGGTGGCGCGGCTGGTGGAACTGCACGCCGACGATGCGGCCACCCGCGCCCGCGATCCCCGGCTGCTCGCCACCGCCCTGGTCGTCCTGGCCACCGCCGCCAGTCCCGCATCGACCCTCGCCGCGGGTGCCACCGACTCGGTCCAGCGGATTCACCGGCTTCTAGGACCCAGTGAGCCACTGGGGCGCGCACGGCGGCAACTGCTCCGGGCCAGCGCCGCGGCGCTCGCCCTGACCCCGGTGCTGCTGGCCCTGACCCCAGCGGTGGTTGCGCTCGCCCTGGGAAAGCTTCCGACCGCCTAGTCTCAGCCGACCGCCGGCGTGAACAGTCCCGCGTCCGGCCCCGTGTTGCCAGGCATGAGGATTCATCGCCAGAATGACCTGCCCAGGCCGCCCGCCGGGCGCGCGGACCACACCACGGACCCCCCGGCGCGACGCCTCCGCTGGCGGCCACGCCGCCGTCGGGATAGCGGGAACGTCCGGCAGGCGCTGGGCTCGGACGCAGTCGGTGACCAGGCTGCGGTCGGTGACCAGGCTGCGGTCGGTGACCAGGCTGCGGTCGGTGACCAGGCTGCGCGGGTGCAGGGCGGGCCCGGCGAGACCATAGCTGCCGCCATGCAGCTGGCGATCGCGCTGCTCACCGCGGGCCTGGACTCACCTGAGCTGGAAGCGTGGGCGGCGGACACGCTCACTCCGATCGACGCGGACGGTCTGGCAGACTTCATGGCCGGCCTGCACGTGATCTCCGTGCTGCTGCTGAGCGAGCTGCATGAGGTGACGGGCGAGCCGTCAGCCGCCATCTTGCAAAGGCTGGGGATCCTGGCGGAGCGCCGGCGGGGGACGCCTTCTGCCGGCTAGGGCAATGCCGCCTGCCTGGCACGGCCGTGGCGGGCATCTGATCGTTAGCCGTCCGCAGTGAACAGTCGTTATCTCCTATTCGTGTTAGTAGACGAGTCGGCTCAAGGCTGCCAATCAAACCTCGGCCAGGCTCGCCCAAACGATAGTGACGATGACCGAGTCGGGCGCTGCGAGGCCTGCGACTCATTAGGAGCTGGTTAGTTTGACTGACACGGCGGATCTGTACGCGACCACGACCGGCCTGATCGAGCGCTCGGCGGCTGCGTATGCGTCGGGTGTGCCGGAAGGCGCCGACGACGATGGCTTTTTCGGGCCTGCTAGCGTCACCTGGCGGGTGAGCGCTGACCTGGCCTCGCCGGTGGCGGGGCTGCGGTCCCTGTTGATGCAGGCGCTGCATCCTCTGGCGATGGCCGGTGTCGATCAGCACAGCGGCTGGCGCCGCGATCCCGTCGGCAGGCTCGCTGCCACCTCGGCGTACCTGGCCACGGTCACCTTCGGCGAGCGGGCCGCAGCCAGGCAAGCCGCGGCCCGGGTGCGGCGCATTCATGATCATGTCCGCGGCACCGACGCGGTGACCGGCCGGCCGTACGCGGCGGGCGATCCCGCTCTCCTGCTGTGGGTACACGGGGCGCTAGTCGACTCCGTCCTGGTCGCTGGAAGCCTGGTCGGGACGGCGCTTTCCGCCGCGGACAGCAATCGCTACCTCGCGGAGATGGTGACCGCCGCCGAGCTCACCGGCGTTCCCCGCGACCTGGTGCCCTCCAACATCCCCGAGCTTGACCTGTACATCGCGTCGGTGCGGCCGACCCTGCGCTGCACGCCGGCGGCCGTCGAGTCGATGGCTTACCTGCTCGATCCGCCGGGCCTGGACGAGGACACCGCGGAGATCTGGCACGATGTCCGCGACGCCGCGGTCGCCGTGCTCCCGCGCTGGGCCCGGCAGATGTACGGCTTCGGCGCGCCGCCGCCCCTGACACCCGGCCGCTGGACCGAGATCCGGCAGTCGCTCGGCGTCCTTGACGCCATGTTCCTCGGTCAGCCTGGCGTGCTCGAGGCACGGCAGCGGATCATCGTGCGGATGCGGGCGGGGCGGCCGGCATGAGGCTCATCAGGCTGCTGGCCGCGGTCGCGGCGGGCGCCGCGACGCTGGTCCTGACGCTGGTCCGGCCTGGCCGCCGGCCCGGGCGGCTGCGCCTTGACCGCGGCCGGGCGGCGCTGCGGCTGGCCGCGCGGGGCGGGGTCCGCTACGCGGCCAGCGCGCCGCGGCTGTTCGCGGCCGCGGGCGAGCAGCGCCAGCGGCTGCGCGAGGACCTGGCCCTGCAGACCGCCGAGGACGTGGCCGGCACCCTGGGCGCGATGAAGGGCGTGATGATGAAGATCGGCCAGATGGCCAGCTACGTCGACGACGGCCTGTCCCCCGCGGTCCGCCGCACCCTGGCCCGCCTCCAGGACAGCGTCCCGCCGATGAGCCCGGGCCTGGCCGCGGCGGTGGTGGAAGAAGAACTGGGCGCGCCGCCGGACCGCGCGTTCGCCCGCTGGGACCCGCGGCCCATCGCCGCCGCCTCGATCGGGCAGGTGCACCGGGCGCTCACCCTGGACGGCCGCGCGGTCGCGGTCAAGGTCCAGTACCCCGGCATCGCCGAGACCATCGCCGCCGACCTGCGCAACGTCGCGCTGCTGCGCCGGATGCTCCGCATCGCCGCCCCCGCCCAGGACACCGGCGCGCTGCTCAGCGAGCTGCGCGACCGGATCGGCGAGGAACTCGACTACCGCCGCGAAGCCGCCAGCCAGCGCCAGCTGGCCGGCTACTACCACGGCCACCCCACCATTCACATCCCCGCGATCATCGACGGGCTGTCCACCCGCCGGGTACTCACCAGCGAGCTATCCGGCGGCGCCCGCTTCGCCGAACTCGCCGCCTGGCCCCAGCACGAACGCGACCTGGCCGCCGAGACCATCTACCGCTTCGTCTTCCGCAGCCTGTACCACGGCCGCGCCTTCAACGGCGACCCGCACCCCGGCAACTACCTGTTCCACCGCGGCGGCCAGGTCACCTTCCTGGACTTCGGGCTGGTCCGCCACTTCACCCCCGCCGAACTCCAGCCGCTGCTGGACATGGCCCGCACCATCTGCGTCGAGCACGACCCCGAAGCGTTCCGCGCCAGCCTGGAGAACGCCGGATTCCTGCGCCCCGCCGCCCCGCTCAGCACCCAGGCGATCACCGATCACCTGGCCGTCTTCTACGACACCATCCGCGAACCGGGACCGCTGACCATCACCAGCGACTACGCCTCCACCGTCGTACGCCGCTTCTTCGACCTGCGCAGCCCCGTCGCGCAGTACATCGCCGTCCCGCAGCCCTACGTGATCCTCCAGCGCATCAACCTCGGCCTGTTCGCCATCCTCGGCGAGCTGACCGCCACCGCCGACTGGCGCGCCATCGCCGAGGAAATCTGGCCCTTCACCCACAGCCCCGCCTCCACCCCGATAGGACAAGCCGAAGCCGCCTGGCAGGCACGCCGCCACGCCATGGCGGCATGACCGGCCCAAGCCGCACCGCCGTGGGCTACCGGCTCCGCGCCGAACCCAAGCGAGCCAGCCACCCGAGGCGTGGCGGTGGGCCTGGGCACGAGGCCACCTCGTTCGGATGAAAAATCTACTACCTGCATTAGTACTGACCGGCTCGCGTGCGCCTGACGGCACCCGGCGGGAGAGCTGGCCCGGCACCCCGGCGGCTGGCCGACTCGGCATGTGAAGGAGATCCCCGTGACCGCGACGACGCCCGGGCATCAGTTCCTGCCAGCAGGCCTGCCGGTTTGATCTGCACCTTGATGACCTGCAGCCAGGCGGACCGCAGCGCGTCGGAGTCGCCGGCAGCTGGGGTCATCGACTCGCGGTGGGTAACCCGCCAGCGGAACCCGGTCTTGGCCGAGCCACATCGTGATGACGTGCTCGTTGTCCCTCGAACCGGACGTGTGAAGTGTGACGCACGTCGCCCCCCTCCCGGGGCGTCCTGCTGAACCCGCTCGTTCTCCTATGCGTATTAGTAGTTGAAAGCGAAACTAGCGCCGTCGTGCGGGCACCAGGCCCGCGGGGACGGCCGTGCCTACAGGAGGATGTCCATGCTTGCTCGTCTTGGCCCATCGCAGCCGGCCCAGGGCGCGGATGTGATCGCGCGCACGATGGGCGCGCTGGCGCTGATTGCGCTGGCGGTGATCCACGTGGTCGACCTGCCGGGCACGCTGGGCCCGACCCCGCTGGTCGGCATCGGGTACCTCGGGATCATCGTCGCGGCGCTCGGCGTCGGCGGGGTGATGATCACCCGGTCGCACTGGCTGGTCTGGGCGGCCGCCGCCGCCGTGGCCGTCTCGGCGATGGGCGGATACATCCTGACCCGCGCGCTGCCGGGGGGCTTCCTGGGCGATCACGGCGATGTCGGGAACTGGCGCTGCCCGCTGGGCATCACCGCCCTCAGCGTGGAGACGCTGATCATCCTGCTCGTGCTGCTCTCCGCCTGGCTGGGCCGGGTTCCCGCCGCGAGCGTGCCCGCGCAGTCCCGGAAGGAGTACCACGATGCGCACGTCCTCACCTGAGCCGCCCGGCCAGACAGACGCGGCCCCGCGGTGACCATCGGCCCGGCCGGGCAGGTCACCGGCAGCCTGGCCGGCGGGCAGCCGTTCACCACCACCATCCCGGTCGCGCTCGGCGGCAACGGCCTGGCCGGGGACCTGGCCGCCCACCACGTCCAGGTCACCGCCACCACCGCCACGTCTGCCTCGCTGCTGTCGGTGCTGATCGGGCTGCTGCCGCTGCTGCTGCTGCTGCTGCTGTTCGGCGCCCTGCTCTATATCGGCATCCGCCGCGTCCCGCTGCCGTCCGGCGGCGGCCTGGGCCACCTGACCAGCCTGACCAAGGCCAGGGCGCGGGTCATCGACGCCGAGCGGCCGGTCACCCGGTTCGCCGACGTGGCCGGGTACTCCGCGGTGAAGACCGAGATCAGCGAGGTGGTGGACTACCTGCGGGACCCGGGCCGCTGGCACCGGGCCGGGGCGCGCGGCCCGCGCGGGGTGCCGATGGCCGGGCCGCCCGGCACCGGCAAGACCCTGCTGGCCCGCGCGGTCGCCGGCGAGGCTGATGTCCCGTTCTTCTCGGTCCCGGGGTCGGGTTTCGTGGAGATGTTCGTCGGCGTCGGGGCGGCCCGGGTCCGGGACCTGTTCGAGCAGGCCCGTACCCGCGGCCCGGCGATCATCTTCATCGACGAGATCGACGCCCTCGGCGCCCGCCGCGACGCCGGCGGCTTTGCCGGCAGCGACGAGCGGGAGCAGACCCTGAACCAGCTGCTCGCCGAGATGGACGGCTTCGAGGAGTCCGGCGGCGTGGTGGTGCTGGCCGCGACCAACCGGCCGGACGCCCTGGACCCCGCGCTGCGCCGTCCCGGCCGGTTCGACCGCGAGGTCACCGTCCCGCTGCCCGGCCGGGCCGAACGGGCCGCCATCCTGGCCGCCCACGCCCGCGGCAAGAACCTCGGCCCGGACGCCGACCTGGACCAGGTCGCCGCCGCCACCCCCGGGTTCTCCGGCGCGGACCTGGCCGGCCTGCTCAACGAGGCCGCCGTCACCGCGGTCCGCGGCGACCGCACCACGCTGACCGCCGCCGACTTCGCCGCCGCCCGCGACCGGATGCTGCTCGGCACCCGGCACCCCAGCCCGCCGGCCCCCGGCGAGCTCGCCGCCGTCGCCGTCCACGAGGCCGGCCACGCCCTGGTCGCCACGCTGTCCCCGCACGCCGACCCGGTCAGCCGGGTCACCGTGCTGGGCGCCGGGCAGGGCCTCGGGCTGACCGAGACGCTGCCCGCCGACGACCGCCGGCTGTACGGGGAACGGTACCTGGCCGACACCCTGGCCATCCGCCTCGGCGGCCGGGCCGCCGAGCGCCTGGTCCGCGGTGAGGCCTCCACCGGCGCCGCCGACGACCTGGCCTCCGCGACCGCCCCGGCCACCCAGATGGTCCGCGAGTTCGGCCTCAGCCAGGCGATCGGACCGGTCAGCTACACCAGCCCGCCGCCCGGCCACCCCGCGCTGGCCCAGCGCGGCTACTCCGAGCACACCCAGTGGCTCGTCGACCAGGAAGTCGCCGCCCTGCTGACCAGCGCCGAAACCCGCGCCCGCGACCTGCCCACCACCCACCGGCACGCCCTCGACCAGCTCACCGCCGCCCTGCTGGAACACGAAACCGTCACCGGCGACCAGGTCCGCGCCATCGCCCGGGCGGCCCATGACCACGGCGAGTGAACCACCTTCTTCTACTAACCGTATTAGTAGATAATGAACAGTCGATACCTCAAGGAGCTAACCGTGCGACACCCGAAAATCATCATCGCCAGCATCAGCCTGGCCGCAGCGGCCGCCATCGGCGGCGGCGTCACCGCCGCCGCGGCGGCGACCTCCCATGCCAGCACCCGGCCCGCGGCCAGCCAGCACGCCGCGGCGACCGTCCGCACCGTGCAGGCGACCGTCGGGGGCAGGACCGAGACCGTCCTGGTCAACAGCGCGGGCCTGCCGCTGTACTACTACCGGAACGACACGGCGGCCACGTCGGCCGTCACCGGCGGGCTGGCGGCGCTGTGGCCGCCGCTGACGTCCGCGTCGCCGGCCGCCGCCGGGCTGGCCGGCAAGATCACCGCGGTCACCGACATCCACGGCGCCCAGGTCGCCTACAACGGGCACCTGCTGTACACCTTCGCCGACGACCAGGCCGGCCAGGTGACCGGCCAGGGCGTGCAGGGGTTCTTCGTGGCCACCCCCGGCCTCACGCCCATCACCGGCTCCCCGGCCCCGGCCGGCGGTTTCGGCTACTGAGGCGGACAGGCGCCCCGGTCCCGCAGAGGCCTAGGACAGGCAGACATGACACGCAGGAGCAAGCAGGTGGCCCGCATCGCGGCCGCCGGTGCCGCGCTGGCGGCGGTGACCGCCGCCGGAGTGGCCGAACGGGCTGCGCTAGCAGCGTCGTTTACCGTGCTTGCCCATCTGCGCTGGCTGTGGATCCCGGCCGCCGTGCTGCTCGAGTCGGCGTCCATGGCCGCCTTCGCGGTCATGCTGCGCCGGCTGCTCGCGGCGGGCGGCGCCAGAGTGGGTGTCCGGCCGATGCTAGCCACCACCTATGCGGCCAACGCGGTGTCGGTCTCAGTGCCGCTGGCCGGACCCGCCCTGGCCACGGCCTTCACCTTCCGCCGCTTCACCCGGCAGGGCGCCGATGCCCCGCTGGCCGGCTGGTCCCTGCTGGCCGGCGGGCTGACCTCCTTGGCCGCAGCGGTCCTGGTCGTGGCCGGCGGCGGGCTGGCGTCGGGGAACGTCCTGGTCGCGGCGGTCACCGTTCCCGGCGGTGCGCTCGCCGTGGCCCTCCTCGCCGGGGCGGTCGCGGCCGCGCGCCGGCCGCGGCTGCGCGGCGCGCTCGAGCGGCCGGCCGGATGGATGCTACGGCAGGGATCCCGGATGCTGCGCCGGCCTGTCGCCGAGCCCGGCCAGACCGTCCGGGCCTGGGCGCAGCGGCTGGGTTCACTCCGGCTGCCCCCGTCCGGCTGGCTGACGGCGACCGCCCTGGCCCTGGCCAACTGGCTCGCCGACGCGGCGGTCCTGGCCGTGAGCATCCGCGCCGCCGGCGCCACCATCCCCTGGCACGATCTTCTGCTGGTCTACAGCTCGGGCATCGCCGCGCAAAGCCTCAACATCACGCCCGGCGGGCTGGGGGTCACCGAGGGAACACTCAGCCTGGCCCTGGTCGCCACCGGGCTGGGTGCCAGCCAGGCCCTGGCGGCGGTGCTGCTCTACCGCCTCGCCAGTTTCTGGCTGGTCGCGCTGGCCGGATGGCTGGTCGTGTTCTGGCTGCGCCGTCCCCGGACCCGGCGCGGTCCCGATCCATCGCCCCGCACCCCTCACGAACAGGACGCCGCCATGGCCACTGACCTAGACACCACTGACCTAGACACCACAGGCACGCCAGCCGGGCTGCGTGCTCACGAGCTGGTGCTGCTGCACGGGCAGCCGGGCTCGCCCGCCGACTGGCAGCTGGTCGCCGGACGGCTGCCCGCCCGGCTCCACGCCGTCGCGGCCGACCGGCCGGGCTACGGCTCCAGCCGGCTTCCGGCCGGCGGGTTCGCCGCGAACGCCCGCGCCGTCCTCGACGACCTGGACGCGCGCGGCATCACCCGCGCGGTACTGGTCGGGCACTCCTACGGCGGCGGGGTGGCACTGGCGGCGGCGGCCCTGGCGCCCCGCCGGGTCGAGGCGGTGGTCCTGCTCGCCAGCGTCGGCCCCGGGTGCGTGACCGGCTGGGACAAGCTGCTCGCCGCACCCGGCGCAGGCCCGCTGTGCGCGCAGGCGGCGTGGCGGCTGACGCCATGGATCGCCCGGGCCCGGCTCGCCGGGATCGCCCGGCGGCGCGGCCGCCCGCTGCGCCCGGACGAGCACGCCAACTGGCAGGTCTGGGGCCATGCGGGCCGCGGACACCGCCCGCTGTGGCGCACCTTCCTGACCGAGCAGCGCGCCCTGCTGCGCGAACTCGACGAGCTGGAGCACGCCATCGCATCGGTCCGGGCGCCGGTGCTCGTGCTCGCCGACCCCAAAGACACCCTGGTTCCCTTCGAAACCGCGCGCCTGCTGGTACGCGCCCTGCCAGATGCCCGCCTGCAGCTCGTCGAGGGCGCGGGTCATCACCTGCCCAGACGAGCCCCCGCGGTTGTCGCCGACGCGATCGCGACGTTCCTGGCCGCAGCCGAGATCAGCGACGTCCCCGATCGCTCAGCCCGCCGTGACGTGAACAGTTCGCCAGTCCTATTCGTGTTAGTAGGACGGGGCCGGTGTGCGGCGGGCTCCAGTGCCATGCGTCCGGAGGAAGGGAAGATACAGGTGGCGAATACCCGTCACGACCGTGCGGGCGGCAAGTCAGCCGGGCCGCGGCGCGGCCCGCAGCCCAAGATGCGCGCCCGGGAGCGGATTGCAGCCGAACGGGCCGCCCGCAAGCGCGCCGAAGCACGTCGGCGGCTTCTGCTGGCGATCGCATCGGTCACCGCCGTGCTGGCGGTCGTGGTGGCACTGGTCACAGTCAAGCTGACTTCTACCCCGGCTCGTTTGGTCGCCAGCGAATCGCCAGCTCCCTCCGTCGTCGTCAGGCAGGTCACCACCGTTCCGGCCGCCGTGCTCACCAAGGTGGGCCCCGGCCAGGCGATCACCCCGCTGCAGACGGTCCAGGCGTCCGGTCCGCCGCTGACCGTCGGCGGCAAGCCAGCCATCGTCTTCGTCAGCGAGGAATCCTGCCCGTTCTGCGCGGCCGAACGCTGGTCGCTGACCGTCGCGCTATCCCATTTCGGCACCTGGAGCCATCTCGGCACCACGACATCATCGGCCACGGACGTGTACCCGAACACCGCCACGCTCTCGTTCCGGGCAGCGCACTACCGGAGCACGGAACTCACGCTGCGGACGACCGAGCTGACGGACAACGCCGGCCGCCCGCTGCAGGCCCAGACCCAGCTGGACACCAGGCTCATCGACACCTTCGACGTGCCCCCGTACGTCAACAGCGCGGACCAGTCCGGGGCGGTCCCGTTCCTCGACATCGCCAATCGGTACATCCTGGCGGGCGCGCAGTACAACCCGCAGGTTCTCGCCGGCCTGTCGGCGGCCCAGATCGCCAGCCAGCTCAGCAACCCGTCGAGCCCGGTTTCGCGGGCCATCGACGGGTCCGCCCAGGCCATCGTGGCGGCCATCGACCAGGTCCTGCACGGCACGACGGCCCCGCAGCCGGCCACGGGCGCATCCGGTGGCTGAAGCCCGGCCGGTCCGGCTACCTCTGGCGGTCGCGAGTTGCCAGGCAGGAGTCAGATGGGCTCCCCGCCCAGGAGAAGGTCGACGTCGATGTTGCCCCGGGTGGCGTTGGAGTACGGACAGACCTGATGGGCTCCCCGGACCAGCTCGGCGGCCACGTCCCGGTCACTGACCGACGGGAGCGAGACGTCGAGGGTCACCGCGAGCTTGAAGCCCCCGTCGCCGGTCGGGAGCAGGCTCACCGCCGAGTCGATCGCGACGTCACCTGCCTCGAGCCGCCGGCGGCGGGCGACGGTGGCGAGGGCGCTTTCGAAGCATGCGGCGTAGCCGACCGCGAACAGTTCCTCCGGGTTCGTTCCGCCGCCTGAGCCGCCCAGCTCCTTGGGTACCCGAAGGTCCACCTCGAGTTCGCCGTCGGGCGTACGGCCATGACCGTTTTCGCGTCCTCCCGTCACATGGGCGTTCGCGGTGTAAAGAACCTTTGCCATGGGACTGCCCTGTTTCCCTTGTTCCCTTTGTCCGGATACGTGATGACTGTCAGCCTTGCATCCGCTTAACAGCCGGGCGCAGGTGGGTCTTCCCCGCCGAACCGGACTCGCCCGCGGCCCGGCTCCTGGGGTCAGCCGGTCTGGGCCAGGCCGCCAACTAGGGATCCCATAGACTCGAACGAGCTCGTCCCAGCCGGTGGGTGCTGGCACAGGCAATCCGCCGGGACCTTCGGCCAGACTTGACCGCCAGTGAGGACCTCCCAACCAGCAGAAAGGCAAGGCAATGGCCAAGATCACCGTCGGCAGGCAGAACAGCGAAGACATCGAGATCTACTACGAGGACCACGGCACCGGCCAGCCGGTCGTGCTGATCCACGGCTACCCCCTCAACGGGCACTCCTGGGAGAAGCAGGAACGCGTCCTGCTGGCAGCCGGGTACCGGGTCATCACCTACGACCGGCGCGGCTTCGGGCAATCCAGCCAGCCCACCACCGGTTATGACTACGACACCTTCGCCGCCGATCTGCACGCCCTGGTCTCCTACCTGGACCTGCACGACATGGTGCTCACCGGGTTCTCCATGGGCACCGGCGAGGTGACCCGCTACCTGGGCACCTACGGGTCGTCCCGGGTGGCCAAGGCGGTGCTCATGGGCGCCATCCCGCCGTTCCTGCTCAAGACGCCGGACAACCCCGACGGCGTGGACCAGTCCGTGTTCGACGGCATCAAGGCCGCCGTCGTCGCCGACCGGCCCGCCTACTTCAAGGACTTCCTCGACAACTTCTACAACGTCGATGTGCTGCGCCCGGCGCGGATCAGCGACCAGGCCTGGCAGAACAGCTTCATCGTGGCCGTGGGCGCCTCGGCGCACGCCGCCTACGCCTGCGTGGACACCTGGCTGACCGATTTCCGCGCCGACCTGCCCAAGATCGACGTCCCGACCCTGCTCATCCACGGGGACGCCGACCGGATCCTGCCTTATCCGGCCACCGCCGCCCGGCTGCCCGCGCTGATCAAGGACCTGACCGTAGTCACCGTCGAGGGCGGCCCGCACAACGTCGCCTGGACCCACTCCGACATCGTCAACCCCGCCCTCCTCGACTTCCTCGCCAAGTAGGCAACGACCCGAGCCGCGGGCTCATACTTCGACAAGTGCGGGGCCGCCTGCCCGGCCGAGTTACCGCCGACCACGAAGGCCCGTATCCCGGCCAGAGCCGCGACCATCCTAGGCCGGTTACGGGCGGGTGAGCGTGTCGCGATACCAGTCGGCGATGGCGGTGCCGATCTCGTCCGGTGAGTCCTCTTGGATGAAGTGGTTGCCGGCGACAGTGACTTCGGTCTGGTTGGGCCAGGTGCGGCAGAACTCTCGCTGGCTGCCGGTAAGGATGGCGCCGGGCTCGGCGTTCACGAACAGCTTGGGGATGGTGCGGCTGGTGGCCAGCCAGTCGGCGTAACCGGCCACCACGCCGGCTACCTCGGCCGGTTCGTTGTCGATGGGGATCTGACGGGGCCAGGTCAGGGTCGGCCGGCGGTCCTCGCCGGGGACGAGAAACGGCCGGCGGTAAACCTCCATTTCCTCTTCGGTCAGGCCGCGAAGCACCGAACCCGGCAGAACCCGTTCGACGAAGACGTTGTCGTCGAGGACCATATGCTCCCCGGCGGGAGACCGGAACCCCTCGAACACACGGCGGCCCGCTGCGGGCCAGTCGTCCCAGGTGATGGGCCGGACGATTGCTTCCATGTAGGCGATACCCTTCACCGCGCCGCGGCGCCGGTTCGCCCAGTCGAAGCCGAGTGCCGATCCCCAGTCGTGGATGACGAGCGTCACCCCGGCGTCGACGTCGAGGGCGGCGAGGAGGGCGTCGAGGTAACGGCGGTGCTCGGCAAAGGTGTAGCGGCCTGGTCCGGAATCGGGGAGCTTCGCCGAGTCGCCCATGCCGATCAGGTCCGGCGCGACCAGCCGGCCCAGACCCTCGAGATGCGGCATCACGTTCCGCCACAGATATGAGGACGTCGGGTTCCCGTGCAGGAACACGATCGGATCGCCGTCACCCACCTCGATGTAGGCCATGCGAGCGCCCAGCACGTCACGGAATGACTTTGGATAGCGCGGATCGGCGAGGAGCGGCATAAGAGTAAGGCTAGATCTCGATCCGCGTCGCGACCGACCGGGTGCGTTCGGCCGGGAGGCAGAAGGATCTGGCGTGGCGAGCAGGGCTGCACCTGCGGAAGAGGCTCATGCTTGGTGAGTGCTCAGCGCTCCTTCCAGGTCGGAGCGCGGGTTTTCCGCTGCCCGCCGGCTGGGCTCGGGTCCCGGTTCAGTTGGCGGGCTCGGCGGGGCGTCGGGGAGCCGGCGGGGCAGGACGAGGAAGGCGAAGACGGCTCCGAGGGCGACGACACCGGCGCAGACCAGCGAGCCCCGGCTGAGGCCGGCGACGAAGGCCTGGTTCGCTGCGTCGATGATGGCCGAGTGGGCGCTCGCCGGCGCCCGCCCTGCCACCTGGAGCGCGGCCGCCGGTGACTGCTGGGCGGCGGCGAGGGCTGGCGCCGGCAAGCCCGCGCCGTGCAGGAGCAGGGCCAGACGCGGGCCGTAGACCGATGAGAACACGGCCCCGACCACCGCCACCCCGAAGGTTCCGCCGAGTTCACGGGTGACGTCGTTGACCGCCGAGCCGACCCCGGCCTTGGCCAGCGGGAGGACCGCCAGGATGGCGCCGGTCGACGGCGCGGTGACCAGGCCGAGCCCGACCGCCATCAACACCATGGAGGCGAGGACCGGACCGAAGTACGCCGTGCTGCTGCCGAGGGTCGAGGCGATGAAGAAACCGGCGCCCATCAGTATCAGGCCAGCCGGGACCACGATCTTGGTGCCCAGACGGCGGGCGAAGATCGGGGCGGCCGGCGCGGCAGCACCGACGCCGATGGCGAAGGGGAGCGTGCGCAGGCCGGCCGAAAGCGGGCTGTAGCCGTGGACGAGCTGGAAATACTGGGTGATCAAGAAGATGAAGCCGAACAGGCCGAAGAACGCGACGGCGATCGAGAAGCTGGCGGCGCTGAAGCGGATGTTGCGGAACAGGGTGATGTCGAGCATCGGCGCGCTGACCCGCCGCTCCCAGACCGCGAAGACCGCCAGCAGGGCGACGCCGGCGCCGTAGCCGGCCAGCGTGACCGGAGCCAGCCAGCCACGCGCCGGCGCCTCGATCGTCGTGTAGACGACCGCCGCCACTCCGGCGATCGACAGGGCGAAGCCGACCAGATCCAGCCGCGGGGCTGCGGGGTCGCGGCTGGTCGGCACGAGCCACGCGCCGAGCGCCAGGGCCAGCACGGCGATGGGGATGGTCGCGAAGAAGACCGAGCTCCAGGAGAAGTGCTGGAGCAACAGGCCGCCGGTGATCGGGCCGAGCGCCACGCCGAGGCCGGTGATCCCGGTCCACACCCCGACCGCCGCCGCTCTCTCTTTGGCGTCGGTGAAGGTGTTGGTCAGGATGGCCAGCGTGGCCGGGAAGATCAGGGCCGCGGCTAGGCCCATCAGGCCGCGGGCCACGATCAGCACATGCGTGCTACCCGAGAGCCCGGCGAAGGCCGAGAACCCGGCGAAGGCGGCCAGCCCGATCTGGAGGGCGCCCTTGCGCCCGTACCGGTCGCCCAGGCTCCCCCCCACCAGCAGCAGCGACGCGAAGACGAGGGAGTAAGCGTCGACGATCCACTGCAGGTCGCTGGTCGTCGCGTGCAGCTGCTTGCTGATCGAGGGGAGGGCGACGTTGACGATCGTGTTGTCGACGAGTGCGAGGAAAACGCTCAGGCACAAGACGGCGAGTATCGCCCACCGCCGGGCATGCACCCGGTCAGCGCCAGCTGGTGTTGCCCGCGCTCGCAACCAGGTCTCCGGATCGCGCGAACCGATCGGTGCTTCCATCGTGCGTCTCCCGGTTCGCCGAATGTCCGTGTGGTCACGGGGCGCCACCGGGGACCGGAGCAACGCTATCGATGTCTGTATCAGACTCTCAGAAGACCAGTTAGGTGGCAAGTGAACCCCACCCTCCCTGGAGGTCAAGTCCCGTAGGACAACCTCCGAAGAAGAGCTTAGGTGCGGAAACGGGGCTAGCTGATCGGGACGGCGATGGTGACGAGGGTGCCGTCGCCGGTGTTCAGCAGGCCGGCCCCGGCGCCGCGACTTACCCGGAGCCGATGGCAGCGAGCACGGCGAGCACGATGGTGATGGAGGCGGCGGTGATGTGCGCGGCGATGACGAGGGCGGGCGGACGCCGGACAGGCAGCGGGTTATCCTCGGCCCCGACCGCAGCCTCGCTGCGGGCGGGGGCGAGGAACACCAGGGCCATGCCCAGGCCGGCCACCGGGAGCAGGAGCCCGCAGGCGGCCCAGGCCAGGCCGGTCAGGCCAGTGGCCAGGTAGCTGATCCAGGCCAGCAGACTGATGAGGGCCAGCCCGAAATGGGTGAAGTTCAGTACCGGCCCCCGCCCGTGGCCCGGCTGCGTGCCGTGCCGCCGGGTGCGGGTGATCCACCGGGCCATCATCGACACTCCCAGGCCGACGGTGACCAGCCAGGCCGCCAGCGCCGCCAGGCTGAGCGCGGCCCGGCTGGGCGGCTCGGACTGCGGGGCTGCCACCGCAGGCTGGCTGGGAGCGGTGACGGCGTGGATCAGGCCGGCCAGATATGGGCTGTCACTGGCGATGACCTGACGCTGGCGGGCCTTCCCGCGCACCCCGGCCGCTGCGGCCCGCAGCGCCCGGCCGATCGCCGCGTTCAGCTCAAGCTGGCTCAGCCCCCGGCAGGCGGCCGGCACCGCGGTCACCGTGACATGACGGTGGATCGCCTCCGCCGCGAACTGGTAACACGAGTTCACCGAACTCCGCGCAACCGCGGGCTGGCTCGAGCACCCGGCCACCACCGCCGCCAGCACCACCCCGGCCACCACCACCTTGACGGCATAGTTGCGCCCGGCGCGGGGCGCGGCAGCGCGCGGGCCGCGGACGCGGGGCTGGCGGAGCGATGACATGGGACCGGTTACTTGAGTCCGAAGAATCTGCGCACGCGCGCAGACTTGCGGGCCAGGACCCGGAAAAACGGGAGCGAGAACACGACCTGGGAAATGCTTCCGTACCGTTCGTAGATGGCTGCGTTCAGCTCCATGGCTAGCACGATTCCTCTGCCGAGGATGAAGAACCATCCCAGCGTCACGATGGTCGTGCCAATCGCTCCGTAGAGCTGGCTTGCGCGGTCGAGCCGGTCCGGAAGATAGAACTCGCTGACGGCGTGCATGACCGTGATGGTCAGGGCCACGAGCAAGGATCCTGGCAGCAGCGCTCCCGGGTCATCGGTGGCACGCGGCAGCATCACCGAGACGCCCAGCCACGCCAATCCGTAGATCACCAGGGCCGGGACGAACGCAATGCCCGCAAGGCCCAGTCCCAGGTCTTCCCGCAATCGGTTCACGAGAATGGCGATCAAGGCTATGCCGCAGATCAGGCCGGCCACCACGCCGGCCGCGCGAAACGAAGCCCGGGACTCCGACAGCGGCAGCCGCCACGCGGCTGCGCTCGCTGCCCGCAGGACCCTGCTCAACGACCGGCCAGCGGTCAGCACCCCGAACAGGCCGAACAGCACCGCGAACCATCGGGTGAACCCCGGCTGGTGGAAAGCCTCGCTGATCTGCCCCCCGAGGCTGCCGTAAATGCCAGCCGTCCTGTTGACGGCGCGAGCGTCGACGAAGCCAGAGGCGAACCCGGCGATGCCGACCACCAGGAGCAGCAGTGGCACGAAAAACAAGAACAGGCGGAACGCGATCGCGCTGCCCATCACCGCTCCTGCCGATTCCCGATCCCGGCGGTAGGTCCCGGCGATGACATCGACTACGGGAATGTGCTCGTACCGCGCGAGCCGCTGCCGGACTGGACTCAGGCGCGTCTGGGTCGCTTCAGCCAGCCTCCGGAACGCGGTGAGGTCACGGTCGGTTTCACCGGCACGCTGATCATCGCGGTTGTCGCTCGTCCTGCCCGGCTCGGGCATCTCGCGCCATCCACAATCTCGCGGTCGCCCGCCCGAGCTGAGCTCGCACTGAGGCGGGCCTTCAGGTACTCGCACTGAGGCGGGCCTTCAGGTAAGGGTCTCACGTTGACTGGCGGGCAGGCACCGCGCGTCGTGTCCGGCGCGAGACAAAGTGGGCCGAAACGCGATTGGTGATTCAGCTGGATCGGGGATAGATCAGAGGCCGAGGTAGGTGCGGGCGTCTCGGCGCCGGCCCTAGCGCGGTAACGGTCCCCGCAGGTGGTGGCTGCCCCGTCCCGGCTGCTGAGGCGGCCGGAGCGTCGCGGCCCGGACCTGGGCGGCAATAACCGGGTGCGCCGCCTCCAGCTACGGGCCTATTGTGCCGGTAATGCTTGCTTATGACGTGGCCGGAACCGGTCCGGCGCTAGTCCTTCTGCATTCGACGGTGTGCGACCGCCGGATGTGGGATCCGCAGTGGCCGGTCTTGGCAGACGCCGGGTACCGGGTCGTGCGCTGCGACTTCCGCGGCTACGGCGAGACGCCCGTGCCGCAGGGGCCGCATAACGATGCCGAGGATGTCCTGGATCTGGCCGGCGAGCTCGGCACCGGGCCGGTGGCGGTGGTGGGCGCCTCCTATGGCGGGAAGGTCGCTCTGGAGATCGCCGCCCGGTGGCCGCAACAGGTCACAGCGCTGGCCCTAGTGTGCGCCGGGATGCCGGGACATGAGCCCACTGATTCGCTGCGCGGTTTCTGGCAGCGGGAGGAGGAGCTGATCGAGGCCGGCGACATTGCCGGGGCGGTCGAGCTGAACGTGGCGACCTGGCTCGGCCCGCAGGCTAGTCAGGCGACCCGGGAGCGGGTGCGGCTGATGCAGCGCCGCGCTTTCGAGGTTCAGCTGGCCGCACCTGAGGAGTACGAGCCTGCCAAGGTTGGCGTTGACCTGGGCGCGATCACTGTGCCCAGCCTGGTCGTGTCCGGGGCCCAGGACCTGCCGGACTTCCGGCTGATTGCGGCCAGGCTGGCTGCGCTGCTGCCCGGCGCGCGGCCGGTCGAGCTGCCCTGGGCCGGCCATTTGCCGACGCTGGAACGGCCGCAGGAATTGTCCGCGATGCTGACCGCTTTCCTGCGGGACACGGTCCCGGCTGGCTAAGCCACACCCGGTTTCGGTGGACACCGGCCGGACTGAACCCCATGGCGATCGAACGTGTACGGCCCCGCTCAGCTCGCCGGAACGGTCATGGCGAAGCGGGCCTCGACCTGGGCGGTCACCGTTTGCCTGGCAGGCTCGAAGTCCAGCTCGGCCTGGGCCGCACCCCCCCGCGCGAACATGGCAGGGCCGCCGGCGGCCATGGCCCGGAAGCCGGATCCGTGCTCGCCCGGCGAGGTCAGCAGGCCCGCGTCGGCTGCCTCGATCAGCCCGGCGATGCCGCCGCCGAAGGCCTCGGCGTACTCGCGGGCGCGCACCATGGCGTCCTGCGCCGCAGCCAGCCGCGCGTCGCGGTAGACCGGGCTGTCCGGACGTAGCGCCCACCAGGGTCCGGCCACTGTGACCAGATCCTCATCCGAAAGGCTGGTCACGAGCTCGCCGAGCACAGTGAAGTCCCGGACGGTGATCCTCACGCCGACCCGGCCCAGGTAACCAGCGACGCGCTCACCGGCCCTCTTACTGCTGTTGATGTCCGGGCGGACGCTGGCGGGCCCGCTTTCCAGCTTTTCCACTGCCTCGCCGTGGCCCTTGATCAGGTCGGTCACGTGCTGATTCCGGTTGGCCAGCCGGCTGAGCACCGTGCGCCGGTCGCGGTCGCGCGCCTCGATCGTGACGTTCACGATGGCGATCTCGGGCTCAACCTCCAGCAAAGCCTCGCCCCTGACCGAGATAACCGGCTGCCCGTTCATCGCTGCTCCTTCGCCTTCGCCGCGGATGCCAGCCTAGGCTCTGCACAGGCTCTTCCCGCGGTAACCTCGCGTCTGGAAAAGTTAGCCGAGTTCGAAGCCGCGTGCCCGCACGTCGACGTCCAGGCGTTCCTCCAGCGGCGAGCCCTGGAAATAGCGGCCGGAGAAGGGGATGCTGCCTGAGCAGGGGATCCGATCCAGCGCCACATGGGGATCCGCGCTAACCGCAGATGAGTTCGCTGCCGTCCGCGGCGCGGGCTTCGAACCCGTGGGCCAGGTGTTCGGCGCGGCCGTCTACGACGCCGGATCCGCCATCGGGTACACCTGCCCCGCGGCGCGGGGATCATCTGGCGACGGGTGGCCGGACCGGGCGGCGACCCAGGTGTCCGGGCAGGGCGGCCCGGGATCTTACGGCCCGCTCGTACAGGCCATGTACCAGGCCCGGCGCACGGCCATCGACCGGATGACCACCGAGTGCACCGGGCTGGGCGGGCACGGGGTGGTGGGCGTCCGGCTGTCCCGGGGGTCGTTCCTTCTCGGCGGGCTGGAGTTCAAGGCCATCGGCACCGCGGTCCGCGCGCCGGGCGCCTCGCACACGCCACAGGTGCCCTTCACCTGCGACTTGTCCGGGCAGGATTTCGCCAAGCTGATCATGACCGGCTGGGTACCCACCGGGCTCGCGCTCGGCATCTCGATCGGGTCGCGACATGATGACCGGACGACCGCCCGCCAGGCTCGCCGGACGTCGGGCAACGCCGAGGTCACCGGCTGGACCGAGCTCGTCAACGAATCGCGGCACGACGCCAGGCGCCGGCTGGAAAGCGACGTCAAGCGGCTCGGCGCCGATGGCGTGGTCATCGCCGCCATGCAGATGCTGGTGCGCGAACGGGACTGCCCGGTGCAGGTGGGCCGCCGCGACCACATCGTGGAGGCCACCCTCATCGGCACCGCCATCGCCAGCTTCTCCCGGGCCGGGCCGCGCCCCGCCGGGCTGGACCCGAAAACCCTGGCCATCATGTCGCTCGACCCGCAACGGCGCCAGGCCGCCAGGATCCGTATATAGGCGCCTAGAGCGCTGGCCACGAACGTTCACCGGGTTAGTCATGCTGCTTTAGGTTTCGGCCGGCCCCAGCGTTGCTGGCGTTCGCTGCGGATGCGGGCCCGTTCGCGGCGCTGGGCGGCCAGCACGTCAGGGTGACGGGCGTGGGCGTTGCGCCAGCGCAGGTAATCCTGCAGCCGCCGTGCCAGTGCGGGGTGGTTCCGGTAGTCCGAGTTGCCCATGACAAAGGTGCGGACGGGTCCGAATTGCGCCTCAATCGGATTGGCCCAGGATGCGCTGGTGGGCGTGAGGCACAGCTCGACGTTCTCCCGCTTGGCCCAGCGGCGGATCGCCGGGGGTCTTGTTCGCCGCCAGGTTGTCCAGGATCACGAACAGCCGGTACCCGCCGGGCCGTGCAGCCCGGATCGACTTCAGCGCGGCCAGGGTGTGACCGGCGCCCTTGTGCTCGCGGGTCACGCCCCATAGCTGGTCATCGCCCAGGGAGTAGCAGCCGTGGAAGTAGCGGATGCCGTGGGTGCGGTGGTAGGTCGCGCGCAGCCGTGCCGGATGTTTGCGCGGCGCCCAGCACGCGCCGTGACACGGGCGGATGGACAGCGGCCCGAACTGGTCGAAGGCAAAGCAGCGGTCCGGATAGGCGCTGGTCACGTACTCGATCCGGTCCAGCTTGGCGTCCCGGTCCGGGTCAGTTGACTCCTTCCAGGTCCTCGTCCGCTGGAAGCTGATCCCGCGCTCATGCAGGATCTGCCGTAGCCGCTCCCGGCCGATCCGCACCGGCCGGCCAGGACGGCGGGCTAAATAGTCAGCCAGCTTGCGCAGGCTCCACCGGGTGTGTCAACGGCCCAGCTTCTCCGGCCGGGTCCTGGCCGCCGCGACGATGACCTCGATGTCCTCGTCACTGATCAGGCGGGGACGGCCTCCCGCCCACCGAGGGTCCAGCACCGCCAGCCCCTTGGCGTTGAACGCGTGGATCACATCCCGCACCGTGTCCTCATCAGCCGCCACCAGCCGCGCGATAGCCGGGACCAGGGTGCCCGACGCCGAGGCCATGATGATCATCGCCCGGCGCACCCGGACCGACCCGTGCCTGCCGCGCCGCACGATCTGCAGCAGCCGCTGCCCTTCCTGGTCAGTCAGCCGCCGCGCCCGCACCGGCTCAGCCATCACGCCTCCCGCCACTCGACCTGCCATACACGATCGAGTGTGGAAGCAATCACCGCAATATGTCAGCCGACCCGGTGAACGTTCGTGGCCAGCGCACTAGCTAGTCAGGGTGTCGGTCGAGACCTGCCACAACCGGGCGGCTGCTTCGGGGTCGAGCGCGAAGGCCGCGACGCCGTGGCGGGCGTCGACGGGCGGACCGGCTTCGTTGCAGTCCTCGAAGTACCGGCCGCTGATCCCTTCGAGCAGTGGCGAAGTGGCCAGGAGTATCGATGTCGCGGCGCCCTGTTCCGTCGTCTTCCACCGGGCGCCGGTCAGGCCGCCAGCTTGGGCAGCCATCCGGTCGAGCTCTTCGGAGCTGACGTAGCGCTGGAGGCCGGTGCGGATCCCGCCGGGCATCAGGGCGTTGACGGCGATGCCGTCAGGCGCCCATCGCTTGGTCGCTTCGACCGCGAACAGGACGTTCGCCGTCTTGGACTGCCCGTAGGCCAGCCAGGGCTCGTACGGGCGCTGGCGGAAGTGGATGTCGGAGAAGACCACGGGCGAGCGGCGGTGGGCGCTGGAGCTGACCGAGACGACGCGGGCGTTCCCGGCGGCCGCCAGCGCGTCGTGCAGGCCGGCGGCCAGGGCGAAGTGCCCGAGGTGGTTCGTGGCGAACTGCAGCTCCCAGCCCTGCGCGGTCCGGGTGAGCGGTGCGGCCATGACGCCGGCGTTGTTGACCAGGATGTGCAGGGCCCCGTCCCAGTTCGTGGTGAAGGCGGCCACCGAGGCCGGGTCCGCGAGGTCGAGCGGCGACACGAGGACCTGCTTGTTGCCGGTGCTGGCGACGATGTCCTCGGCGGTGCGCACGCCGGCCTCGACGTTGCGCACGGCCAGGGTGACCTCGGCGTTGGCGCTGGCCAGCGCCCGGGCGGTCTCGACGCCGATACCGGACGCGCCGCCGGTGACGATCGCGCGCCTGCCGTTCAGGTCGATCCCCGCGATGACCTCGGCGGCGGTCGACTGCGCGCCGAACGGCGTGGTAATGCGGTTGCTGTCCATGATCCTGCCTCGTTCCTGTACCATTGAACCGGAGGAACCTCCGCTACGACAGTCAGCATAAACGGAGGTTACTCCGTTTAGCAAAGCGGCCCCAGGCAAACCGGCCTTGAGGCAAACCGGACCCCAGGCAAACCGGCCCGAGAGGAGTCACATGGCGAGTGTCGGCGCTCGTCCGCTGCGCGCCGATGCCCAGCGCAACCGGGACCGGCTGCTCGAGGTCGCCGTGCGCGCCTTCTCCCAGGAGGGCCCGGACGTGACGCTGGAGTCGATCGCCAGGGAAGCGGGGGTCGGCATCGGCACGCTGTACCGCCACTTCCCCACCCGCGAGGCCCTGATCGAAGCCGCCTACCGCAACGAGCTGGCCCGGCTGTGCGCCAGCGCCGCCGAGCTCGCGACGACCATGCCAGCCGACGCCGCCCTGCGCACCTGGATGGACCGGTTCATCGACTACCTGGCGACCAAGCGCGGCATGGCCGACGCGCTGCGCGCCGTGATCGCATCGGGAGGCGATCCGTTCGCGCAGAGCCGGGAGAGCCTGCTCGACGCCATCGGCACCCTGCTGAAAGCAGGCGCCGCCGACACAAGACTCCGCAGCGACGTCGCGCCCGTCGACGTCATGGCCAGCCTCAGCGGAGTGTCCCTCATCGCCGGGGCGCCCGAACAACGCGACCAGGCCGGCCGGCTCCTCGACCTGCTCCTCGACGGCCTGCGCCACCACCCGCCAGTCGGGCAAGCCCGCTCCCGTTTAATAGGGGACCATGACCTCACCACGTGACCTGGCCGACCGTTTCCACCGGCGCTGGCTGGAAACCAATCCGTTCGCTGCCACCATGTACGGCATTTCCGGGTACGACGATCTGGTCCCGGACGAGAGCGAAGAGGGGCAGCAGGCCTGGCGGGCCGAGGCCGGGCAGTTCCTCCTCCAGGCCGGCGCGATCGCACGTGACCAGCTCACGCCGGCCGATGCCGTCACCCTCGACTGCATGACAGAGGCGGCCGCCCAGGAGCTGGAGATCACGGACTCGGCGCGGGCGGAACACACGGTCACCGCCATGCCGTACGCGGGGCCGGCGACCTTCCTGGCCCTGGCCGCCCGGACGGTTCTGCTCGACCCGGCTGCGGCTGAGACCTACCTGACCCGGCTGCGGCGCAGCGGCGCGTGGCTCGACCAGATCGGCGAACAACTGCGGGCCGGAGCCGGAAAGGGGCGGCTGCCGGTCGCCCCGCTGGTCGAGCAGGCCATCATCTGGGCCGAGGGTGTCCTGGCCGAACCCGCCCCCAGACCAGTGCTTACCCCCCAGCCGCCGCAGGGGTGGGGCAGAGCGGCGGCGTGGGAATCCGAACGCCGGGCGGTCGCCGAGGAGGTGGTGAGGCCGGCACTGGCGAGGTGGGTCGCCACCGTTAAGGAGCTGCTCCCGCTGGCCAGGCCGTCCGAACGGGCCGGACTGGTCTACCTGCCCGGCGGCGAGGAAGACTACGCCCGGGCGGTCCAGATCTATACGACCCTGCCGCTGTCCCCGGAAGAACTGCACCAGACCGGCCTGGATCAGGTCGCGGCGCTGGAGGCCCGGGCCGTGGAGCTGGGCGCCGGGCTGGGGCTTTCCGGGCTGGATGAGGTATTCGCCGCACTGCGGGACTCGGCCGGCCGGATTTCCCCGGAGGAGGCCATCCGCCAGGCAGCGGCCGCGGTGAGGCGGGCCGAGGCCCGGGCGGGCGAGTTCTTCCCGGCACCCCTTCCGGCGCCGTGTGCGGTGACGCCCATGCCGGAGGTCGTCGCCGTGAGCGGCGCGGCGCCCCACTACACCCCGCCCCGTCTGGACGGCGGCCGACCCGGGACGTTCTGGTTCAATACCGAGCGGCCCACCCCCGGCACCGGATGGGACCTCGAAGTGGTGGCCTTCCACGAAGCGGTACCCGGGCATCATCTGCAGCTCTCCCGCCTTCAGCTGCTCACCGACCTGCCCGCCCTCCAGCGCCAGCGCAGCTTCACCGTGTTCTCGGAGGGATGGGGCCTGTACGCCGAGCAGCTCGCCGAGGAGGCCGGCCTGTACACCGACGACCGCGCCCTGCTCGGTTCGGTCAGCTCGTCGCTGATGCGGGCCGCCCGGCTGGTGGTGGACACCGGCATCCACGCCTTCGGCTGGAGCCGGGAGCAGGCCCTTGAGTTCATTGTCGAGCACGTCCCCATGCCACGAGAGGTCCTCGCCGCCGAGATCGACCGGTACGTGGTGATGCCGGGACAGGCTCTGGCCTACCTCACCGGCAAGCTCGAGATCCTCCGGATCAGGGAGGACGCCGAACGGCGCCTGGGCCGCGAGTTCTCCCTGCCCGCCTTCCACGCCGCCGTCCTGGATCACGGCTCGCTCCCGATGCCGGCCCTGGCCCGCAGCATCACGGGCTGGCTGCCTGAATAAGCTGCGCCGCGCCTCATCTAGCTGCGACATCACGTCAGTCCGGCATCGCGGCGATGATCTGCTGCTCGGTGAGCGGCAGCGTACGCACCCGGACACCGAGGGCGTCGGCCAGGGCGTTGCCTATGGCGGCCGCAGTGGGGCCTTGCGCGGTTTCTCCCACGCCCAAGGACGGATTCCCGTGGCCAGGCAAGAACTCCACCTCCACCGCGGGCACCTCAGAGAACCGCAGAATCGGATAGCTGTCCCAGGTGTCGCTGGTAACGGAGAGAGTGTTGAAGCGTACGCGTTCCTTTAGCGTCCAGCTGGTCGCCTGGATCGCGCCGCCCTCGACCTGGTTCTCGGCGCCGTCGGGGTTGATCACCAGGCCGGCGTCGACGGCGATGGTCAGCCGGCGCACCCTGATTTCGGTGACGGCCTCCACTTCCGCGACCACCGCGCAGTAGGCACTGCTGTTCTTGTAACGGGCATAGCCGATGCCATGGCCGGCCGACCCGGACGCGGACCAGTCGGCCCAGCCCGACCGCCGGATGACGGCCTCGATCACCGCCCGGCCCCGGGGGTCTGCGAGCTGGGCGAGACGGTATTCGACCGGATCGCGGCCAGCCGCCTGCGCGAGTTCGTCCATGAACGACTCGATCGCGAACACGTTGACGAAGCCGCCGAGTGAGCGTAGCGAGGAGGTCCGTAGCGGCATGACCGACAGGCGGTGATTCACCGCGCGGTAAGCCGGGAACGCGTAGCCCGGCACGGCGTTCCGGCCGGCTCCGCCACCCCGCTGCAGCGGTGGCTCCGCCGCAGGTTCGATAGGCTCGCCGCCGTCTCGGTGGCTCGCCGCGAGCAGCCCGTTCGGGCGGGCGGCCCCGGGCCGGGTCACGTGACCGTTGCCCCAGATCTCGTGCTGCCAGGACAGCACGTCACCGCGGGCGTCGACATCGGCGGCGATGCGGACCACAGCGGCCGGCCCATAGGGCGCCCAGCCCAGCTCATCCGAGCGCGACCAGACCACCTGCACCGGCCGGCCGGGCACGGCCAGCGCCAGCAGGGCCGCGTCCATGGCGGCGTCGTCGGCGCCGTTGTGGCCGTAGCAGCCCGAACCCTCTACGTGTCGCACCCGCACCTGTTCCTCGGTCAGCTTCAGCGCCCGGGCCAGGTCACGGCGCAACGGGTACACGCCCTGGCTATGGGTCCAGATCTCCAGCCGGTCGTCGACCCAGTTTCCCCAAGTTGCCCAGTTTCCCCAAGTTGCCCAGTTTCCCCAAGTTGCCCCGTTCCCCCCGTCTCTGGCCAGCGCCGTCGCGCTGGACGGTCCCATCGCCGCGTGCGCCAGGTAAGGCCGGTGATAGGTGGCTTCGTGCGAGCGCGCGGCCGGTCTGGCCGACACGCTGGCGGGCGGGGCGGATTCGGCCAGGACACTGGTCTCGGCGGGCGCGGAGGTGAGGAAGGCGGGCAGATCGTCCTCATCGGGCAGCGTGGGCTGCTCCTGCCACTTGGCTTCCGCCCGTAGCAGGTCGGCGGCGCGCAGCGCCACCTCCTCTCGTTCGGCGATCACGCCCAGGAAACTCCCGTCCCGCACCACGGTCACGACTCCGGGCAGCGCCATCGCCGGTTCCGCGCCGACGTCCAGCAGGGTGGCGCCGCGGGACGGAGGCCGGACGACCCGGCCGTACAGCATCCCGTCTAGCGCCAGGTCATGGACGAAACGAGGCCGCGGGGCCAGCTTGTCGGGCAGGTCCACCCTCGGCACGCTGGTGCCGACGATCCGGTAGTCCGAGGCCGCCTTGGGCTCGGCCAGGCCCGTGGCCGGGCGGTCCAGCCACCCGTCGTCCGCCAGCTCCCAGTAACTTGTGCTTCGTCCGTCCGGTGCGGCAATGCTGCCGTCCCGAACGGCAAGCACGCCGGCGGGCACGTTCCACCGGCCGGCGGCGACGCCGAGGTAGATCGCCCTGGCCTCGGCACAGGCGACCCGGAGGGCGGCACCCGAATGCTGGATCGAGTTGCTGCCCGACGTATGGCCCTCATCAGGACTGATGCCGGTCACAGCCGCGATCATGCGGACCCGGGCGACATCGACGTCTAGCTCTTCGGCGGCCACCTGGGCCAGCGCGGTGAGCACCCCCTGGCCGAGCTCCACCTTGCCCGAACGCACTTCCACCACGCCGTCCGGCAGGACCCGCAGCCAGTCCCCGAGACGGGGATTGGCCACGAGCGAAGGCGGCAGCGCCGGCCCGGCTTCGGGTGACGTCGCCATCAGCCACCGTCCCGGCTAGCACGCAGGCTGGCCGCGGCAGCGAGCACGGCGCGCACGATCCGGTTCTGCGAGCCGCACCGGCACAAATTTCGGTCCAGCGCGGCGCGGACCTCGTCCTCGCTGGGGTCGTCGTTGGCGGCCAGCAGCGCGGCGGCACTGATCACCACGCCGGAGATGCAGTAACCGCACTGCGCGGCCTGCAGGTCGATGAGTGCCTGCGCGACGGGGTGAGGCCGCCCGGGCGGGCCCAGTCCCTCTACCGTCGTCACTTCCCGATCCTCAACCGCCCACATCGGCGTGTCGCACGAGTAGGCGGTCTGGCCGTCGACGAGCACGAGGCAAGCGCCGCACAGGCCAAGACCACAACCGAAGCGGGTGCCCTTCAACCCGAGATGATTGCGCAGCACGTACAGCAGCGCGGTGTCCTGCTCGGTGCGGACCTCCTCACGCCGGCCGTTCACCAGCAGGGTGACCCGCATGGGATCGGTATCAGACATGGTTCCGTCTCGGGGAATCGTGCGATCGCGGTCTGCGCAGGGGACTCGTATACAGTACTCCGGCCGCGATCATCGGCCCGTTGTCAACGGTCGTCATCCGTGCCCTGCAGGCGGTCCAGGACGCGGGAGCTGACCGCGGTCAGCGCGGCGAGCTGGTCGCGGCTGAGCCCGTCGAAGACCAGCTGCCGCACCATCTCGACATGGGCCGGCGCGGCCCGCTCGATGGCGGCGCGGCCGGCCTCGGTGAGGACCACGAACGCGCCCCGGGCGTCAGCCCGGCACTCCTCCCGGGCGACGAGGCCCCGCCGCTGCATCCGGGCGAGCTGGTGCGACACGCGACTTTGCTCCCAGGCCAGCGCGTCGGCCATCTCGAATACCCGCAGCCGACCCTCCGGTGCCTCGCTGAGCACGACCAGCACGTCGTAGTCCGCTAGCGATATTCCGTAGTCGTCCTGCAGCTGCCGGTTCATCCGGGCATTCAGCTGTGACGTCATCCGCAGCAGCCCACGCCAGGCCCGTTGCTCGTCATCGGTCAGCCAGCGGCTCATGACCATCATCGTACCCCGGAATTAATGACGTGTCATATAGGTTAGATGACACATCATTTACTCGACCGACCCCCAAGGAGACCCGATGACCACCGCAACCGCCCCGGCCCTGACCGACCTGACCGGCACCTACACCCTCGACCCGGCGCACACCCGGATCGGCTTCGTCGCCCGCCATGCGATGGTCACGAAGGTGCGCGGCGCGTTCAACGAGTTCGAGGGCACCGGCACCCTCGACGGCGCCAACCCGGCCAACTCGGGCGTGCAGGTGACGATCAACGCCGCGAGCATCGACACCCGCAACGCCCAGCGCGACGAGCACCTGCGCGGCAACGACTTCCTCTCGATGCAGGAGTACCCGCAGATCACGTTCGCCTCGACCGGCGTCCGCCAGGTCGACGACAGCACGTTCGAGGTCACCGGTGACCTGACGATCAAGGGCGTGACCAACCCGATCACGGTCCCGTTCACCTTCGAGGGCGCGGCCAAGGACCCGTTCGGCAACCTGCGCGTCGGGTTCGAAGGCTCGGTCACGATCAACCGCAAGGACTACGGCATCACCTGGAACGCCGCGCTGGAGACCGGCGGCGTCCTGGTCAGCGACAAGGTCGTCCTGGAGTTCGAGGTCTCCGCGATCAAGAACGCCTGACCCATTCTCCGTCCGTCCAGCCCCGGCCGCGGTGCCGCCGCTCATCCGGCGGCACCGCGGACTCCCCTGAAGGAGCCATGATGAGCAACGCCACGATGACCCCCCACGTCGACGTCCGCCGCGCAGGCGAGCGGTTCAAGACCCGTCTGGGCTGGCTGGACAGCAAGCACAGCTTCAGCTTCAGCCGCCACCACGACCCGGCCAACACCCATCACGGGCTGCTGCTGGTTAACAACGACGACATCGTCAAGCCAGGCACGGGCTTCGAGACCCACCCGCACCAGGACATGGAGATCGTCACCTGGGTGCTGCAGGGCTCGCTGGTCCACCAGGACTCCGAAGGCCACACCGGGGTGATCTACCCGGGCCTGGCTCAGCGGATGAGCGCCGGCACCGGCATCCTGCACAGCGAGAAGAACGACTCCTGGCGGCTGGCCGGCGAGGCGCACAGCGACCCGGTGCACTTCGTACAGATGTGGGTCGTGCCCGACGAGGGCGGGATCACCCCCGGCTATGAGCAGCTGGAGATCGACCATGAGCTGCTCTCGGGCCACCTGGTGACCGTCGCCTCCGGGATGCCCGAGCACGACGGGGCCGCGGCCATCCGGATCAAGAACCGCTACGCCGCCCTGCACATCGCCCGGCTGCAGCCCGGCCAGAGCGTACAGCTACCCGAAGCGCCCTTCGGTCACCTGTTCGTCCCCCGCGGCGGCGTCACCCTGGAAGGATCCGGGCTGCTCACCGCCGGCGACGCGGTGCGCTTCACCACCACCGGCGGACAGCAGGTCACCGCGACCGAACCGGCCGAGATCCTCCTCTGGGAAATGCACGCCACCCTGGGCTGACCGTCCCGGTCACAGCCGCGGCGTACTCGATCTCTTGACAGCCACGCCTTTCAGCTTAGAGGCTAATTCCAGAAAATCGTTCTGCTAATGGTCCGGCGCGCACAGGCGAGAAAGCTGGTGAGCCGCATGACAGCCAGGCCCATCCCGGTGCCGACACCGGAGACGCAGCCGTTCTGGGACGGCTGCGCCGAGGGAGTGCTGCGGATCCAGCGATGCGCCGACTGCGGCCGGGCTTACTTCTACCCGCGCCCGGTGTGCCCGGCGTGCGCCTCGCAGAATGTGGCCTGGTTCACCGCTAGCGGCCGGGCGAGCCTGTATTCCTACGTGATCAATCATCGTCCGGCACCGGGATTCGAGGACGAGACGCCGTATGCGATCGCCGTGGTGGAGCTCGAGGAGGGGCCGCGGATGATGACGAACATCGTCGGTCTGCCGGCTACGCCGGAAGCGCTGGAGCTGGACATGCCCCTGCGGGTCAGGTTCGAGCGGCGGGGCGAGGTCAGCCTGCCGGTGTTCGGGCCCGCTGAGGCCGGGGAGGCGGCGGAGAAGGATGGGGCGCGATGAGCGGCAGCACGGGCGTCATCATCGCGGGCGCGGCCGAAACCGACCAGGTCGGCAGGCTGCCAGGCCATTCCACGCTGCAACTGCACCTGGAGGGGGCGCTGAACGCGGTGGCCGACGCGGGCCTGTCACTGCGCGACATCGACGGCATCGCGACGGTCTCTTCGCCGGGGCCGGTCCAGGTGGCGCACGCCCTGGGCATCACGCCGGACTGGATCGACGGCACCGGCGTCGGCGGCACCTCATTCCTGCTGCATGTGCGGCACGCGGTCGCGGCTATCCGGGCCGGGTACGCCAGGACGGTCCTGATCACGCACGGGGAGTCGGGCCGGTCCCGGGTGGGCGCGGCCCCATTCCGGCTCGCGGCATCGTCCCCGTCCGGCCAGTTCGAGGTCCCGTACGGGACGTTCGGTCCGACGACCACCTTCACCATCCCGGCGCTCCGCTATATGAAGGAGTACGGGCTGACCCACGAGCAGCTGGCCTACGTCGCCGTGGCCCAGCGGCGCTGGGCGGCGAAGAATCCGCGCGCGGCCTTCCGCGACCCGGTCACAGTCGAGGACGTGCTCGCCTCTCGGCTGGTCGCCTACCCGTTCCACCTCCTGGAGTGCTGCCTGATCACCGACGGGGGCGGCGCGCTGGTGGTCGCCTCGGGGGAGCGCGCCGCGGAGTTCGGGAAGCCGGCCGTGCACGTCCTCGGCACGGGAGAATCGTCGGAGACGCCGATGATCTCGCAGATGGTGGATTTCACCGAGTCCCAGGCATTCCGGCGGGCCGGGCAGGCGGCCTTCGCCGAGGCAGGCATCGGCGTGTCGGACGTCGATCACCTGATGATCTACGACGCGTTCGCCCACGTGCCCATCTACGGACTGGAGGCACTCGGCTTCGTCGGTAAGGGTGAGGCCGGCGCCTTCATCGCCGACGGGAACACCGAGCCTGGCGGGTCCCTCCCGCTCAACACCAACGGCGGCGGGCTCTCCTACACCCACACCGGGATGTACGGCATGTTCGCCATACAGGAAGGCGTCCGCCAGCTGCGCGGCGAAGCCGCCGCGCAGGTCGGCGACCCGGAGATCAGCGTCATCCTCGGCAACGGCGGCATGTTCGCCACGTCCGGCGTCCTGGTCCTAGGCCGACAGCCACGCTAGGGGCGGCCCCGTTTTCAATGAAAGTGGCGCTCCACCTGATCTATCGGGCAGAGTGCCGTTTCGCGCTGGGATTGCGCGTCCTCGTCTGGGGTGCGCGGGCCCCTGGCGTGCCAGTCAGGTGGCCGGTTTCCGTTCATCGCCTTATACCGGTCGGGTCCGGTGCTTTACCGGGCGGACCGGGGCCGCCGGGTGGCGCGGGGGCCTGTGGTGCGCGTGATCGGCGCCGGGAGGCCCGGGTCCGGCCCCGGCGGGCCGGGAGGCCCGGGTCCGGCCCGGCGGGCCGGGAGGCCCGGGTCCGGCCCGGCGGGCCGGGAGTCCCGGGTCCGCCCCGGCGGCCGGGAGGACCCGGCCGGATGCCCCGGGGACTGGCGGGTCTCGTGATGCCGGGGCGGGCTGGGTGTGCTCGTGGTGTGCTGCCCGGCGGGGCGGGTGCGGAATTACCGGGGAGGATCGGGTCTTCGGGGTGGATCGGGTACCCCCTGGGGTCCCGGATCCACCCCGGGGGCCATTTCCACCCGGTTATCCGCCGGGCGCTGGGGCGGGAGGGGCACCGGGGCGGCAAGGGAGAGCAGGGGCGGGGCGGGGTCCCGGGGTCCCGGGGTCCCGGGGTCCGCGGGCGGGGCGGGGTCCCGGGGTCCCGGGGTCCCGCGGGCGCGGCGGCCGCTTCGCGGGCGCGGGCGGGCGGAGGCCGCGGCCCGGGGGCTCACGGGGTCCCGTGATTCCAGGCGGACCGGACTTACCCCGTTACCTGACCGGCGCCCCGGCCCTGCCTGCCGGGACCTGCGCGCCAGAAGCCGCGGCTAGCCGCACCGGCCGGCCGGGCCCGCGGCGACGGGTCACACCGGGACCGTGGCCTCGATCACCAGACGGCGTACTGAGCTGGCCGGACCACTGGGGGATTTATCAAAGACCCCTCTATCAGGTAGAGCGCCACATTCATTTGAATCAGCGGCCCACACAGGCGGGGTTAATGTGCGGCAAGGGGACAAGGGTGCGGGGAGGGAAGTCCGGGTCGGCTCCACTCCAGGACGGTGCGCGGTGCGCGTGGCTGGAAGCCGTCGCCGGGCCGGGCCGCCCAGGTGCGGCCGGGCCGCCCAGGTGCGGCCGGGCCGCCCAGGTGCGGCCGGGGCACCCAGGTGATGGCCGAAGCGGCTCTCGGGAGGCGCGGGCACGATGGCGGCTTGACGCTCACGGCGGAACCGGGTCGAATGGGTTGCAGAATTACTTTCTAGTATTCGGTACGGCGGCAAGGGGTGGAGGTTCACGGTATGACCGAACGCAAGAGCCCCACGGCGGTTCTCCGGGAAGGCCCACGTGCGCTGAGCGACGAGCAGGTGCGCGAGATCGAAGATTCCGCCCTCGCGGGAGTGCTCAACGTCGACATCGACGACGTCATCGAGTACGTCCACAAGGATCTGAAGTCGCTGCCGGACTTCACCACGCTGTACCGCAGGTATCTCAAGCAGCGGTGGGACGTCTACGACCTCGACTTCAGCCAGGACAAGGTGGACTGGCAGGAGAAGATGACCGAGGCCGAGCGGGAGTCGTTCATCGCCATCGCCTCGGGATTCCACCACGGCGAGCGGCAGGTCGAGATTGAGTTGCCGGTATTCATGATCGGCGCCAGCGAGGAGGAGAAGCTGCACATCGCCGCGCAGATCGAGGACGAGGCGCGGCACACGGTCTTCTTCGACCGGTTCTACCGGGAGGTCGTCGGCCTGAAGGGCGACGACATCATGGCCATCCTGGACGCCTCGTTCCCTTGGGTGTCCGAGACGTTCGTGGCGCCGTTCGGGCTGCTGGCCTACCAGGCGGACGAGGTGCGGCGCAGCCCGTACGACGAGCGGGCGCGAGTGCGCTACGGCACGAACTACTTCCTGTGGATCGAGGGCGTGCTCGCGCTGTCGGTGATGAAGGTGACGCTGTCGTACGCCCGCTGGCGCGGGTTCCTGCCCGCGTATTACACCGGCTTCACGGCGACCTGCCGCGACGAGTCGCGGCACGTGCAGGGCGGCATGCGCTACCTGCAGGACGCGGTGCGCAAGGACCCGACGATGATCAACGAGATCCACGACACCCTGCGGACGATCCTGTCGCTGTCCGGCGTGGTCAGCCGCCGGATCTACTACGAGCCGCTGGGCTGGACCGAGGAGGAGGTCCGGCTGCTGTTCTTCCAGCAGCTGCGCCGCAAGCTGAACGACGTCGGCATCGGCCTCGCCCCCGATCTCGAGGACCTGCTGCAGCGGGTACAGCCTGTCCTGGCCGGCGGGTGAGCCGTGACGCAGCCGGATTTCTTCAGCCAGCAGTGGGCCGAGGAGGTCCGTGACGCGCTGGCCGCCGGGCCGTCGGAGCAAGCCCGCGCGGGCAAGCTGCAGGAGTACTGGGACTTCTTCGAACTGATCAAGGGCATGTATCCGGCGTCCTGGGCGCTCGGCTGCCGCGACCTGCCTGCGCCGCTCGGCGGCAGCCCGGCGTACCTTTTCCTCCAGTGGGGCGGCGGCACGGTCACCGACAGCCAGATCATCGCCCCGGACGTCCCGCCCAAGGCCACCTACGTGCTCGGCATGGACTACCTGGACTGGCAGGCGCTGCACGAGGGCTACGACCCGCAGCGCACCGTCATGTACCGAAAGATGCTGCTCGAGGACGGCAACCTGCTCGAGTTCTTCAAGGGCATCTACTTCTTCGTGGAGTGCCTCGCCGTCATCGGCACCGTGCCGGCCGACTACCCGGTACTCGCCGCGCTCTAGGTCCCGGCCGACCGGGAAGGGCAGCCACCCGCCGAGGCGTCAGCCCTCCCGGCCCGGTGGTGGCGGGCGGAGCAGCGGGCCGAAGGCCCGCTCTACCTGTTCGCCCAGGGCATCCGACTGCCACGGCCCGGTGCCGACGATCCGGATGACCGGCTCCGGGTTGCTGTACAGCGAGACCTCATAGCCCGAGGCGTGGATGATCCTCCCGGTGATCCAGCCGGACCGCTCCGAGGCCAGGTAGGCGACGATCGGGGCCACGTTGTCCGGGGACCACTCGTCCGCGCCCGGCCTGGCCCGGCGGCGCTCGCCCGGCATCGAGTCGGTCATCCGGGTGGCGGCGCCCGGCGAGATCGCGTTCACGGTAACCCCGTACTTGGCCAGGGCGTGCGCCAAGGAGTAGGTCAGCCCGACGATGCCCATCTTGGCGGCCGCGTAGTTCGGCTGGCCGGGCGCCCCGTGCAGGCCGGAGACCGAGGTGAAGTTGATGATGCGGTTCTGCGCGGAGGAGTCCCGCAGCGACCGCCAGTGTGCCGACGCGAACTTGGTGGTGTTGAACGTCCCCTTCAGGTGCACCCGGATGACGTCGTCCCACTCCTGCTCGGTCATGTTGAAGACCATCCGGTCGCGCAGGATGCCGGCCACGTTGACCAGGATGTCGAGCCTCCCGAACTCCTCGATGGCGGACTCCACCAGCTCCTCGGCCGCGGCGAAGTCGGTGATGTCCGCGCCGCTGGCGATCGCCTTCCCGCCGGCCTCGCCGATCTCGGCCACCACGTTGTGCGCGGGCCCGGAGTCCTGCCCGGAACCGTCGACCGCCGCCCCCAGGTCGTTGACCACCACCGAGGCGCCTTCGGTGGCCAGCAGCCGGGCCACCGACCTGCCGATGCCCCGGCCGGCTCCGGTGACGATCGCGACCCGCCCGTTCAGTCGTGCCATGCCAGCTCACCAGATCCTTCCCCGGCCGCAATTACTGGAATAGTCTTCTGGAATTAGCTTCTAGTGGCGGCCCGGCGGTGTCAAGGGCCGGGGCCGTCGCCGGGGAGCGGGATAGACTCCTAGAATCTTGTTCTGAAACAGGCCGCGAGCGGCGCCGCAGGGCGGGCCGGAAGGCGGATTCGGTGGAACCAGTAGCAGCACGGCCACCCCGGGGCAAGACCGCGGCCAGCTCCTGGCAGTGGGCCCGGACGGCGGAGACGCAACGGGCGCTGCTCGATGCCGCCCGCGAGGTGTTCACCGAGCAGGGTTTCGCCGATGCCAGCATCGCGGACGTGGTCGAGCGCGCCGGGTCCAGCGTCGGCAGCCTGTATCACCATTTCGGTGGCAAGAGCGAGCTTTTCATCGCGGTGTGGCAGGACCTTCAGCAGGCTCAGGAGGCCGCCGCGAGCGAGGCGGTCGCGCGGGCGAGGCGGGCCGGCGTGACCGATCCGTTCGAGCTGTTCTCGGCCGGCGCGCGGGCTTTCCTCGAGGGCTGCTGGCAGCGCCGGGACCTGGCGGTGTTGTTTTACGCCGGGGACGGTCCGCCCGGCTTCGAGTTGATGAAGCGGCGGCGCGGTCGCGAGTGGATCGGCCAGAACGACGCGCTGCTCCGGCTGTCGGACACCTCCTTCGACCGGCTCTACGCCACCATCTTGACGTCGCTGATCGGCGAGGGCGGCCGGGAGGTAGCCGCGGCCAGGACCCGGCGGCAGGCGACCAAGGTGATCGACGCCGTGATCGAGTACGCGCGGCGGCTTATGACCGGCGGCCCCTGGGAGCCACCGGTCAAGGCCGCCGAGGACGCCGAAGCGCCGTCCCGGCCAGCTACCAGGGCTTCGGCTCGGCGGCCCACCAGCCACTGAGCGAGCACCGTCCGCGGCTAGGCACGCACCAGGTTCGTTCGGGATTAAAGATCTGAAGATTTTGGACCGAACGGTCCTGGTTCCCGCCTGCCCGAAGCCTACGTGCGGCACCCGGGACCGCGCCTGGCCGGGATCCTGCCCGCAACCTGCGTGCGGCGCTCCCGGACCGCGCCTGGCCAGGACTTGACAGCGAACCGGCGGCGGGTTTTGATCAGATCTAGAATTAAATTCTAGGATTTGCCAGAGGGCCGCCGGGAGGCTCGCCATGGAACTTGACCTTGGCCCGGAGATCGCGCAGTTCCGCGCGGAGCTGCGGGACTGGATCGCGGCCGAGGCGCCGGGAGGGCTGGCCGGCCTGATCGACTGGAACATGCCGTTGACCGCGGGCGGCCGGCGCGGCGCCCGGCTGGCCGCGGCCGAAGCCCACCCCGCCTACGCCGAATGGGCGGCCAAGATGGCGGCCAGGCGGCTGATTTGCCCTCAGTGGCCGGAGGAGTTCGGCGGCCAGGGCATGGACGCGGTGCATGCGGCCGTGCTCAACGAGGAGTTCCACCGGGCGGGCGTGCCCCGGGTGACCCGCGGCATGGGCGAGGCCCTGGTCGGCCCGTCCGTCATCGTGCACGGCACCCCCGAGCAGCGGGCGTACTTCCTGCCCCGGATCATCTCCGGTGAGGACGTGTACTGCCAGGGCTTCTCCGAACCGAACCACGGCTCGGACCTGGCGGCCGTCGAGACGCGAGGCGTCGTCGAGGGGGACGAGGTCGTCATCACCGGCCAGAAGGTCTGGACATCGGGCGCCGCCCGGGCCAACCGGATGTTCTTGCTGTGCCGGACCGACCCCGGCGCCGAAAAGCATGCCGGGCTCTCCTACGTGCTGATCGACTTCACCGGCCCCGGCGTCGAGTACCGGCCGGTCAGGCAGATGTCGGGCGCGGCGGAATTCTGCGAGGACTTCCTGGACGGCGTCCGGGCCCCGCTGTTCAACGTCATCGGCGGCCTGGGCCACGGCTGGCGGGTGGCCATGACGACGCTCGGGCACGAGCGCGGCGGCCGGGCCACCGTGGCCCACCTCGGCTTCGAGCGGGAGTTCTGGGAGCTGGTCGAGACGGCGCGCAAGCGCGGGAAGACCGCCGACCCGCTGGTCCGGCAGCGGCTGGCCTGGGCCTACACGCAGGTCGAGCTGATGCGGTACAGCGGGCTGCGCACCCTGGCCCAGCTGGCATCGGGCCGCCCGCCGGGCCCGGAGGCCTCGGTAGCCAAGCTGTTCTGGAGCGAGTACCACAAGCGCCTGGGCGAGATCGCGATCGGCATCGAGGGCGCGGACGGGCTGCTGCGGCCGGACGGCGACGGCTACCCGGTCAGCTCGTGGCAGAGCGTGTTCCTGGGCAGCCGGGCCGGCACGATTTACTCCGGGACCAGCGAGATCCAGCGGAACATCATCGGCGAGCGCGCCCTGGGCCTGCCCAAGGAGCCACGGGTGCCCTAATGAGCCAGACCGGAGCCACGGCCCGTTACCGCGCTTCGCGCGCACTCGTCACGCCGCAGCGGCTGCGGGCGTTCTTCGCTCCGGAGAGCATCGCCCTGGTCGGTGCGTCCGACAACTCCGGGTGGGCTAGGTTCATCGTCGCGAGCTGCGCGGCGACCGGCTTCGCCGGTCCGCTGACGGCCGTTCATCCGCGGGCCAGGAGCGCGTTCGGCCTGCCGGTCGTGCCGAGCCTGCGCGACCTGCCGGAGCCGGCCGACCTGGCGTTCATCCTGGCCCCGGTCCAGGCGGTCGAGGGCGTGCTGGACGACATGGGCGCGGCGGGCATCCCGAACGCGGTGGTGCTCGCCTCCGGCTACCGGGAGGTGGGCGAGGACGGCCGGACGCTCGAGGACGCGATGCTCGCCCGCGCGATAGCGAACGGCATCACCGTGCTCGGCCCGAACTGCCTGGGCTTCGTCAACGCCCATACCCGGTCGGCTCCCTACGCGCTGAGCCTGCTGCCGCCGCTGATCGCGGGACCGGTCGGCGTCGCGCTGCAGAGCGGCGCCCTGGCCAGCGTGGTGCTGAACTTCGCCCGAGCGCACGCCATCGGGCTCAGCGTGCTCACCTCGATGGGCAACGAAACCATGATGAAGACGGTCGACGTGCTCGACTACCTGGTCGAAGACGAGGCGACCAGGGTGATCTGCCTGTTCCTGGAGGAGATCGGCGACCCGGCCAAGTTCGCCGAGGTGGCGGAGAAAGCCGACCGGGCGGGCAAGCCGATCGTCGCGCTGAAGGTCGGTGCGAGCCCGGCGGGCCGGCAGGCGGCCCTGGCGCACACGGGTTCGGTGGCCGGCGACGACGCGGTCGCCGGGGCGGCGCTGCGCCAGCTCAACATCATCCGGGTCGACAGCCTCGAGGAGCTACTGACCACCGGGGCGGCGTTCGGTTACAACCGATGGCCGCGCGGGCGGCGGATGGGCGTGCTGACCGTTTCCGGCGGTTCCTGCGACATCATCGCCGACGCGGCCAGCGCGCAGGGCCTGCAGATCCCGGATTTCGCGCCGCGGACGGCTGCGGCGATCACCGCGCACCTGCCGCCGTTCGCCGCCGTGCACAACCCGCTGGACGCCACCGGCTTCGGCGCGCTGGCGAACCTGTCCGCGACGACGGGCCCGCTGACCGCCCTCGACCACGCGCTCGACATCGCGGTGCAGGATCCGAACCTGGACTTCATCTTGTTCGCCGGGGTAACCCTGCCCGAGGCCAGGCCGCCGGACGAGGCCATCGGCCGCGCGCTCGAAGCCCGCTTGGACTGGCTGGCCGGGCGGATGGCCTCCTCGCCTATCCCGGTCATCCCGGTCGGCGCTACCTGCGTGAACGTCAGCGACTACGGCCGGGAGCTGCTGACCGGGCGCGGCATCAACGTCTTGGGCGGGCTGACCCTGGGGGTCGGCGCGCTGGGCCACGCGCTGCGCTGGCTGGAGAACCGGGGGCGGGTCCGGCCAGCCGACTGGGCGGCCCGGAGGCCGACCCCGGCCGGCTCGGCGGCCCGGCGGCCGGCCCTGGCCGGCTCGGCCCGCACCGATTCTGCTCGCAACGCCCGGGCATCCGGTCCCTGGTCCGAGGCCGCGGCGCGGCACCTGCTGGCCGCCGCAGGCGTGCCGGTGGTGCCCGGCGAACTGGCCGGCTCGGCCGCCGAAGCCGTCGCGATCGCGCGGAAGGTCGGGCTGCCGGTGGCGCTGAAGATCTGCTCGGCGCAGATCACGCACAAGTCTGATATCGGCGGGGTCATCCTCGGGCTTGGTTCGGAGGCAGAGGTGCGGGCGGGCTACGAGAAGGTTCGCGCCGCGGGCGAGGCCGTGCCGGGGGCCGGCATCGACGGAGTGCTGGTGACGCCCATGCGCTCGGGCGGAACCGAACTGCTGGCCGGCGTCACCATGGATCCCACGTTCGGCCCGGTGCTGGCCGTGGGCCTGGGCGGGATCTGGGTCGAGATCGGAAACGACACCAGCCTGCGCGTGCTCCCGGTCGATGCCGCCGAGGTCAAGCGAATGCTCGGCGAACTGCGCGGCTGGCCGCTGCTGGCCGGTGCGCGCGGCGCGGCGCCCGCCAACCTCGATGTGGTGGCCGAGGCGATCGCCAGGCTCGGCCGCACCGCCCTGTCGCTGAACGGCGCGCTGCGCGCGCTGGAAGTCAACCCGCTGTGGGTGAACGGAGATCAGGTCGAGGCGCTCGACGTCCTCGTGGTCACAGGCGCTTCAGAAACGGAGCAAGGGACATGATGCTGGGTGTCAGCGCGGAGCAGGCCGAGCTGCGTGCCTCGGTCAGGCGTTTCCTGGCGGACCGGGCGCCGCTGCCGAGGGTCCGCGAGCTCATGGAGACCGAGGACGGCACCGACTGGGCCGTCTGGCAGCAGGCGGGCGCCCAGCTCGGCCTGCAGGGCCTGGCCATCCCCTCCGGCTACGGGGGCGGCGGCTTCACCTTCGCCGAGCAGGCGATCGTGCTCGAGGAGTTCGGCGCCGCGCTGTACGGCGGCCCGTACCTGGCCAGCGCCGTGCTGGCCGCCACGGCGCTGCTGGCCAGCCCGGACGAGGACGCCCGGCGCGGGTTGCTGCCCGACATCGCGTCCGGCGAGACCGTCGCCACGCTGGCCTTCACCGAGGACGACGGGTCGTGGGATCCGGGCGCGATCCGGCTGTCCGCGGTCAAGGACGGCCAGGACTGGCGGCTGGACGGGCACAAGAGCTTCGTGCTCGACGGCGGGACGGCCGGGCTGATCCTGGTGGTCGCGGCCACCGACGCCGGCCTTTCGCTGTTCGCGGTGGAGGGGGACGCGGTGGGCCGGACCGCGCTGCCCACGCTGGACCAGACCAGGAAGCTGGCCCGGCTGGAGTTCGCCGGCGTGACCGGTGCCCTGATCGGCTCGCCCGGCGATGCCGTCGCGGTGCTGGACCGCACCCTCGACGTGGCCGCGATCGCGCTGGCTGCCGAGCAGCTCGGCGGCGCGCAGCGGGCCCTGGACATGGCCGTGGCGTACGCGAAGATCCGGCACCAGTTCGGGCGGCCCATCGGCAGCTTCCAGGCGATCAAGCACCGCTGTGCCGACCTGCTGCTCGAGGTCGAGTCGCTACGGTCGGCGGTCGGCTACGCGGCCGCCGCGGTGGCGGAGGACTCGCCGGAGATCCCGGTCCTGGCCTCGCTGGTAAAGGCATACGCCGCAGAAACCTACTTCCACGTGGCCGCCGAGAACATCCAGATCCACGGCGGCATCGGCTTCACCTGGGAGCACGACGCCCACCTGTACTTCAAGCGGGCGAAGTCCAGCGAGCTCTTCCTCGGTGACGGCAGCTACCACCGCGAGCGGCTGGCGACCCGCATCGGGCTGTGAAACAGCAAATCCCCATGATCACGAAGACTTAACCCCCGGTTTGCTGGGTAAAAGCCTACGTTATCATGGAAATACGAGTACCTGTTCGGGTCAGAGGCGCCGGGACGGGCGCCGCGGGTAGCGCGGGGCGTGCGGGCGGAATTCGCCGGTCACCTGCGCGTGCGCCAGGGCGGCCAGGAAGCCGGCCGGCCCGTCGAAGTCGGGCATCTCCACGTAGGCCGCGCCCACGCCGGGCGCGTCATGCGCGTCCGAACCCGCCCCGCCGGGCAGGGAAAACGTCCCCGCCAGTTCGGCCGCCCGGTCGTTCAGCGCCTGGTCCGCGATCTTGGCGTTGAAGACCTCGATGATGTCCACGGCGCCCTCCGCGCACAGGCCGGGAAGCACCCGGCCCAGGCTCGAGCGGGCCTGGTCGAACGGATGCGGCGCGTACACCAGGCCGCCCTGGGTCCTGATCCGGCCGACGACCTCGGGCAGCGGCAGCACGTAGGGAATCCGCTCGGTCAGGAACAGCCCGATCACGTCGCCCTCGACAGTCCTGATCTCCTCGCCGACGATGATGCGTACGCCCAGATCCCGTTCGGCTGCCGTGACGGCGGCCGAGGTCACGTTGTGGTCGGTGATGCATACCACGTCGAGGCCGGTCTGCTGAGCCTGCTCGGCGAGTTGTTCCAGCGTCAGCACGGCGTCCCCGGACGCGACCGTGTGCAGGTGGCAGTCGACCCGCACCCATCCGGCCGGCATACGCGGGGTCGCGGACCTGCTGGGCATGTAGGGGCCAGCCCTAGTCCCGCGTCAGCTCGGCCAGCAACTGCTGGGAGTAGGTGACCCGGCCGGTCAGCGCCTTCGGCTCGCCGCTGCACAGCATCAGGGCCGCCTCGGCCATGACCGCGGGCGGCTCGGCGTCCGGGTCATCCTCGGTCGTCAGGTGGTGGAAGATCGTGCCAGCGGTCGGGACCACCTTGCTGGGCGACAGCGCGTTCACAGCGATGTTGTCGTCGTAAAGCTCGGCGGCGAGGCCGGTGGAGAACCGCTCGAGCGCGGCCTTGCACATCCCGTAGACGGTCCCGCCATGCCGGGCCCACCCCGGGGGCGGGATGGCGGGGTGCCGCGCCGCGCCCGAGGAGATGTTCAGGATCCAGCCCTGCCCCTTCTCCCGCATTCCCGGCACGACCAGCTGCGCCAGGTGGAACGGTCCCTCGACCTGGACGTCGAACATCAGCTGGTAACGGCGCACAGTGAAGTCCGTGACTTGCGCGAAGTACGTCACGGCCGCGTTGTTGACCAGGATGTCCGGCGGGCCGAGCTGCCGGCTGACCTCGGCCACCAGGTGCTCCCTGTCCTCCGGCTCGGACAGGTCGGCCCGGATCGCCACCGCTGTCCCGCCGGCCGCGCGGATCTGCTCGGCGGTCTCGCCGATCGTGCCGGGGAACGGTGACATGCCGGCCCCGGTCGTCCGCGCGGCCACAGCGACCGCGGCGCCGACCGCGCCGAAACGGCGGGCGATCTCGGCCCCGATGCCGCGGCTGGCGCCCGTCACGATGGCGACCTTGCCATCTAGGATGCCCACGCTCATCACTCCCCTCGATGCCGCACCGGGCGGCTGACCCGGGCGGCGTCGCACCCGGTTGACACGGCCAGCACCCGGCCTGACAATCATTTCTAGAACGTTATTCTAGCAATAGACGGGCCGGCGGCGTCGGAGGTTGTCATGGGGCTTGACCACAGCCTGGTGGGAGTGCCGAGCGAGCCGCAGGTTCGGTCCTGGGACAGCAAGGACGCCCTGCTCTATGCGGTCGGGGTCGGAGCCGGCCTGGGCGATCCGCTGCAGGAACTGGAATTCACCACCGAGAACTGCCAGCACATCGAGCAGAAGGTGCTGCCCACCTTCGCGGTGCTCGTCGCCCAGGCCCGGCCCCGGCGCAGCCTCGGGGACTTCGACCGGGCCATGCTCGTGCACGCCGAGCAGGCCTTCGAACTGCACCGTCCGCTGCCCGTGGCGGGGACCGTCCGCACGGTATCGACCGTGACCGGTATCTACGACAAGGGGTCCGGGGCGCTCGTGGTCACCGAGAACATGGCCGTGGACGCCGCCACCGGAGAGCCGCTGGCGACTTCGAGGAGCGGCACCTTCATCCGCGGCGAGGGCTGCTTCGGCGGCGAGCGCGGCGCCAGCCCGCCGTGGGAGCGGCCGGATCGGGAACCTGACTACCGGGTCATCCAGCCGACCAGGCCGGAGCAGGCGCTGATCTACCGGCTGTCCGGGGACCGCAACCCCTTGCATGTCGACCCGAAGTTCGCCGCCCGGGGCGGCTTCAGCCAGCCGATCCTGCACGGCCTGTGCACCTACGGGGTCACCGGCCGCGCCCTGCTGCACGTGCTCTGTAATTCTGACCCGGCCAGGTTCCGCTCCATGTCCGGCCGGTTCAGCCGGCCGGTGCTCCCCGGCGAGTCGCTGACGGTATCGGTCTGGCGGCAGGACGGCGGCGACACGGCGCTGTTCCAGACCACGAGGCAGGACGGTACCGTGGTGATCGACCGGGGCCGGCTGCAGGTGCGGGAGCTCTGACTAGTGATTCCTGGCCCGGGCGGGTGGGCGCGTTCCGGTAGGCATGGTTGTGGCACTCTGCCCGATAGAGCGGACTTGGTTAATACCCATACCCAGCCAGCTAGCCAAGCCCGCCGCCTGGTGATCAAGGTGACCTACTCACTCTGATGCCTTGCATGGCGGAGGATCAGCTCCGCCATGACGCAGGCAGCCATTCCCGCAGCCAGCGGGGTGTCCGGAGGATCGGTGTGACCCGTCGCCGCGGGCACGGCCGGCCGGTGCGGCCATCCGCGGCTTGCGGCGCACAGGCCCCGGGGAGACGGGGCCAGGGCGCCGGCCAGGTAACCGGGGCAAGTCCGGCCCGCCTGGGACCAGGGACCTCCATGAGCCCCGCGGTGGCCTCGTGGCCTCCGCCCGCCCGCGGCCGGCGAGGCGGCCGCCACGCACGCGACCCCGGAACCCCCGTCCTCCCGGCTCCTGCTCTCCCCGCCGGCCCCGGTGCCCCTCCCGCCCCAGGGCCCGCAGATAACCGGGTGGAAATGGCCTGCCGGGTGGATCTGGGCCCCCAGGGGGTACCCGATCCACCCGGCGGGCCCGATCCACCCGGATAATCCCGCACCCGCCGCGCCGGGCAGCGCACCACGATCACGCCCAGCCCGCCCGGCACCACGGGACCCAGGCACCCCAGGCGGGGACGCGCGATCCCAGCGAGAAACGGCACTCTGCCCGGAAGAAGGGGCACGTTGTCACAGCCATGCGTAAGCTACGGCGCCCCGCTGAGGGGCCACGAGGCGTGAGTGACCACTGGTGCGCCGCATAGTGCCCAGCCAACCGAGGATGTCGCTATCTACCCGGAGGAGGCGTCTTTTGATCAATCCCACAACCGTCCCGCCAGTTCAACCCGTCGTCTTGTGATCGAGGCTGTGTACCCGCTCTGACGCCAGGCCCTTTACTGGGCCGGATTCACGCTTGGATTCCCGCTGCGGGGCACCTGCCCGGCCGACGGGGTGCCGATAGCCGAGGATGTCGAGCTGCCAGGGACTGAGACCGTGACCACGTTCTGCGTGGTGAACGTGGACGCACGGTCTCTACCTATGTAGAGTGACCTGCGTGACGTCATCACCCGGGTTCTCCGCGCAGACGCTGTTGGTGCTTGGCGCGCTGTGCGACGAGCCGTCGCTGTGGCAGCACGGGTACGCGCTGGCTAAGCAGACGGGCCTGAAGTCCGGCACGCTGTACCCGATCCTGATCCGGCTGGCCGACCGGGGCCTGGTCGAGGCCTGCTGGCAGGACGAGCCCGAGCCGGGCCGGCCGCGACGTCACCTGTACCGGCTGACGGCGGCCGGCCTGGCCAGTGCCACTGAGGCACTGGCCAGCGCGCCCAGGCCGGCGGCCACCAAGGCGGCGCGGACGCCGGCCGTCCGGGGCGCGGTCGTGGGGGTGGTGCCATGAACAGGCTGAACCAGGCAGCCGCCGCGGGCAGGCGCGCCGCGGCGTGGCTGGTGCCCGCCGGACGGCGCGAATGGGTCGCGGCGGTCTGGGCCGAAGCACATGAGGTGCCGCCGGGACTGACGCGGCTGGCCTGGCGGGCCGGCGGGGCCTGGATGCTCGCGCGGGAAGCGCTGACGCCGCGCCAGTTCGGCCGCGCGGCGGTGTTCGCGGCGGCCGCCGGAGCCGCGGCCTGGGCGGCCTGGCCGCAGCCGGCGGTCGGCCACGCGGCGGTCAGCCAGTTCCACGTAATCGCCACGGTGCTGCTGCTGGCCGGGCTGCCGCTGCTATCCCGGCGGTTCTTCGGGCCGCCCAGCCCCAGCCGGGCCGGCCGGTCCCTGCGCGTCTTCTGCTGCGTGGCCATCCTGGCCCTGATGCCGGCCCTGGCCATCGTCGAGACGTTCGCCAACCTGACGCCGGCGCAGCCCGCGTACCGGTACATCTTCTGTATCGCCCAGGGCTGGAGCAACATCCAGGGCTGCAACGGGGTGCCCGGCAGGTCGACCGGGGGGCCGGCCTGGGCGGGCGAGATCCCGCTCATACTGATGACCATCGCATACCTGGGCGTCATCTTGTTCCTGACCTCACGGCGGTCCCAGGTCACCCGGGGCACGCTGGCCATCGGCGCCGGCACGGGCCTGCTGTTCGGCATGGTCATGTACGCGGTGGCACCCCTCGGGCTCAGCAACGACGCCACCGATCCGTGGCTGCCGGGATCGACGGCCGATCCGCTGGTGGCGCTGGCCTGGATCCTGCTGATCGGCGGGCCTGCCGCCGCCGCCGTGCTGGCCGCATGGCGCGGCCGCGGTCCAGGCGGCGCCGCGTTGCCCCGCAACGTCAGGATCGGCCAGGGCATCGCCGCCGGGGTGCTGGCGAACGGGACCGCCGCGCTGTTCGTCTCCGCCCTCGGCTTCGGCACGACCGCGCTGATGCTCAGGTCCGCATGGCTGCTGCACTGGCTCAACCACGGTCAGCACCTGACCGCGATGGCCGCGTACCGCTACCAGATCAGTGCCGGCGCGGACACGAACGTATATCTCTTCATGCTGATCTGGTTCCCGGTCATCGGGCTAATCATGAGCGCGCTCGGCACGGCCTGCACCCCGCTCGGCCGGCCCGCGCCAAGGGAACTGACCCCGGTCCCCGCCATGCCCGGTAACCAGTGAACGTGGCACCGGACCCGATCAAGCGGGTACGGTGCCTCATCCATGCGCTCCGATCCCGCGCGAGGGCCGGAGGTATGCGGCGTTTGCCGGAATTGCGAGGTCCCGGGACGGGCCTGGGCAGTTGCCGGGCGATCCGGGCGGCCACCTGGCCCGGGTGACGGTCTCTGCCTGCCCTTGACGAATCATATGAACGTTCTTTTAATTTACTCATGGGCCGCATCGCGGGCGTCACCGCTGCCGAGACCCGTGAGCGGCTGCTGCGCGCGGCCGCCGACGTGTTCGCCGAACGCGGGTACGACGGCACTCGGGTGGCCGACATCGCCGTCGCCGCGGGCGTGAGCAACGGCGCGTTGTACGCGCACTTTGCCTCCAAAGCGGACCTGCTCGTGGCCGCGCTGCGTGCGCACGGGCGGAACCTGCTCGCCGACATGTTCGCCGCCGGTCCCGACCGGCCGGTCGTGGAACTGCTTCTCGCCGTCGGCCGGTGGCTGCCGCGCCGTCGCGACGCCCGTGGCTACCTCATCGTCGAGGCGCTGGTCGCGGCCAGGCGCGATGAGGACGTCGCCCGGCCGATGCACGAGTACGTCGGCGAACGTGCCGACTGGCTCGCCGGGCTCATGCGACTGGCCCAGGCCGGCGGCGAACTCGACCCGGCCCTGTCACCGGCCGCCCTCGCCCATTTCTGCCTCCTGCTGGCGATGGGCAGCGCGCTGGTCACGCCGGACCTGCATGCGATCGACGAGGAGGAGTGGGCCGCGCTGCTGACCCGCGTGGCGAGGGCCCTCACTAGCACCAATAACGCAGGAGCAACACAGTGAAAGTGCAGATTAGCTCCGAGCGCTGCCAGGGCCACGGCCGCTGCTATGACCTCGCCCCCGACCTGTTCGGCGACGACGACGAGGGTTACGGGAAGGTCCTCGGCGACGGCACCGTACCGCCGGGTAAGGAACGCGAGGCCCGCCTGTCGGCGTCCAACTGCCCCGAACGCGCGATCGACGTCCTCGAGGAGACCTGAAATGACCGTCGATGATCGCTTCGCGCACGACTGCGCCGAACCAGACGACGATCAGCCCCAGGGCACGCGCAACGAGATAATCACCGGCCCGGTATCCGACTGGGCGACCGACTTCTCCCATTTCGAGCCGAGCTGGTCCGCCGACCCGTATCCGATCCAGGACGACCTGCGGCAGCGCTGCCCGATCGCGCACACCGAACGCTTCGGCGGCGGGTGGCTGCCGACGCGCTACTCCGACGTCGCGGCGATCGCCTACGACACCGAGGGCTTCTCCTCGCGGTCGATCATCATGGGCAACTTCCGGCCGCCCCGCGACCTGGCCCCGGTCGGCGGCTCGCCGCCGATCTCCTCCGACCCGCCGTTCCACGCCCACGCACGCAAGCTGCTGCTGCCGGCGTTCACCAAGACCGCGGTGAGCAGGCAGGAGCCCGCCACCAGGGCGCTGTGCCACGCCCTCATCGACACGTTCGAAGGACGGGACGTCGTCGACGCCGCCGCCGAGTACGCGCAGCACATCCCGATGCGGGTCATCGCCAGCATGCTCGGCTTCCCCCCGCAGGACGGGCCGCGATTCCGCGAGTTCGTCGAGAACCTGCTCGAGGGGATCAACCTCCCTCCGGACGACCGCATCGAGCGGGTCGGGAAGTTGTTCGACTACCTGCTCGCGCAGGTCCACGACCACCTGGAGAACCCGCGCGAGGATCTGACCAGCTACCTTCTCGAGGCCGAGATCTTCGGTCAAAAGCTCCAAGCGGACCACGTCGTCGGCACGATGGCCCTGCTGCTGATCGCCGGCATCGACACGACCTGGAGCGCGATCGGCGCGTCGCTGTGGCACCTGGCGAAGAACCCGGCTGACCGCGTGCGACTGGTGGCGGAGCGCGGCCTGCTGCCGACCGCGATGGAGGAGTTCCTCCGCGCCTACGCGCCGGTCACCATGGCGCGACTGGTGAAGGAGGACATGCACTGGCACGGCGTCGACATGAAGGCCGATGACTGGATCCTGCTGTCGTTCCCGGCGGCCAACCGAGACCCGGCGCAGTTCGACCGGGCCGGTGAGGTCGTCATCGACCGCGAGGTCAACCGGCACGCCGCGTTCGGCCTGGGTATCCACCGCTGCGTGGGATCGCACCTGGCGCGAATGGAACTCCGGGTCGCCCTCGAAGTCTGGCTCGAGCGGATCGGTGAGTTCAGCCTCGACGACCCCGGCGCGGTGACCTGGTCCGCAGGCCAGATCCGCGGACCGCGCGCGCTCCCGCTCCGCCTCCGCTGACCGCCAGCGCGCAGCTGGCGTCTATCACCAGCCGGGCGACCTAGCTTCAGGGCACATCAGTCCCGGAGCTTGCGGAGAATGCGGGCGAGGTGGGCGCGGTCGGCCGGGCTCAGCCGGCCGAAGACCCGTTCGGCCTCGGTTCCGCGGATCGCCGCCAGGACGCTGGCGCCGTGCTCGGTCAGCTCGACCAGTGTGGCCCGCCGGTCGTCGGGGTCGGGCCGGCGCTGGACCAGGTCGCGGGATTCGAGGGCATCGACGACCTCCGTGGTGGAGCGCGGCGCGATGTGCAGGCGGTCCGACAGCTCCGACAGGCGCATCACCCCGAACCGCGTGAGCACGCGCAGAGCCCGCAGTTGAGAAGGGTTGATGTCCCAGGGAGCCAGGGTTTTCTGGGAGGTTTCGCGCAGCTGGCGCGCGACCGACCAGAACGCTTCGGCCAAGCTCTCGTCGCCGGCCATGTCACGCTCGCTGGACGCGTCGCGATCCTCGGTCACAGGAATAGGGTACCACCATCTGGTGTTGTAGCCTCACATTGAGGTAACCTCAACAATATCGTACTATATGGAGCACACGCGTCCGAGCGCGAGCTCCCCTGACAGAATCGAGAAAACTTTGGCGTCACCACCCACGAATCGAGATACCGCCAGCCCGGGCCGCATGCGCGGCTCCCGGACCGTGACCGCGGCCGAGAAGGCACAGGCCCGCGGGGTGTCGCTGCGCCGCATCGGCCAGCTGTTCATCCCCTACCGCTGGCCGCTGGCGGTCGTCACCGCCATCATCGTCGCCTCTTCCATCGTCGGGCTGGCCTCGCCCTTCCTGCTCCGCGCGGTCATCGACACGGCCCTGCCGGACAAGAACGTGCGCCTGCTGGCGTGGCTGGTCATCGGCATGGTCGCCGTGGCCGCCCTCACCTCGGCCCTCGGCGTCATCCAGACCTGGATCAGCACCAAGGTCGGCCAGCACGTCATGCACGAGCTGCGCACCCGCGTCTTCAGCCACCTGCAGCGGCAGTCGGTCGCCTTTTTCACCCGGACCCGCACCGGCGAGGTCCAGTCCCGCATCACCAACGACATCGGCGGGATGGAGTCCGTGGTGACCTCGACCGCGACCTCCATCGCGGCCAACCTCACCACCGCGATCGCCACCTCAGTCGCCATGGTCGCCTTGTCCTGGCGGCTATCCCTGATCTCGCTGGTCGTCATGCCGCCCGCCATCTACCTGACCCGCAAGGTCGCCCGGATGCGGCGGGCCATCACCACGCAGCAGCAGCGGGAACTGGCCGACCTCAACGTCACCATCGAAGAGGGACTGTCGATCAACGGCGTCCAGCTGGCCAAGACCATGGGCGCCGGGCCGGCTCTGGTCCAGCGATTCACCGCCTCCTCAGCCCGCCTGATCGACCTGGAGCTGCGCTCCCAGCTGGCCGGGCGCTGGCGGATGGCCTCGCTGAGCATCATCTTCGCCGCGATCCCCGCGATCATCTACCTGGCCGCCGGACTGCCGGTCACCGCCGGCACCATCAGCATCGGCACCCTGATCGCCTTCACCACCCTGCAGAACAGCCTGTTCCGGCCGCTGACCGGGCTGCTCAACACCAGCGTCTCGGTGATCAGCTCACTGGCCCTGTTCGCGCGGATCTTCGAGTACCTCGACCTGCCCGTGGAGGTCGACGAGCCCGTGCACCCGCATCAGATCGACCTGGCCCGGGTCACCGGGCACGTCCGGGTCGAGAACGTCAGCTTCGCCTATCCCGGCGCCGACCGGCCCGCCTTGGCCGGAGTCAACCTGGATGTTCCGGCCGGCCGTACGCTCGCCCTGGTCGGCGAGACCGGATCGGGCAAGACCACCCTCGCCTCGCTGATCGCCCGGCTGTACGACCCCGCCAGCGGCCGCGTCAGCATCGACGGCATCGACATCCGCGACATCAGGCTCACCGACCTGGCCGCCATCGTGGGCGTGGTCAGCCAGGAGACCTACCTGCTGCACACCACGGTGCGGGAGAACCTGCGCTACGCCAAGCCGGGGGCCACCGACGCCGAGATCGAGGACGCCGCCCGGGCGGCCCAGATCCATGACCTGATCGCCGGGCTGCCGGACGGCTACGACACCATGGTCGGCTCCCGCGGCTACCGGTTCTCCGGCGGCGAGAAGCAACGCATCGCCATCGCCCGGACCCTGCTGCGCGACCCGCGGGTGCTCGTGCTCGACGAGGCCACCAGCGCCCTGGACACCGAAACCGAACGCGCGGTGCAGAAGGCATTCGACGCCCTGGCCCGCGGCCGCACCACCATCACCATCGCGCACCGCCTCTCCACCGTGCGCAACGCCGACCAGATCGTGGTGCTGGATCACGGGCACGTCATCGAGGCCGGCGATCACGCCAGCCTGATAGCCGACAACGGCCGCTACGCCGACCTCGCCGCATAGGCGGTTGATGGCGGCGCGACGCCGGGCGTGACCGCCCAAGTCACATCTTCCGCATCTCTATGTACCGCCGCGCGTCCGGCAGCCCCTTGGCCACCAGCACCCCCAGGACGGCTCCGGCGGCTACCATTTCGATCAGCGTGACGTATCCGAGTGCCCGCATCATTTTCCTCCTGATCCCGGCGGGTCCGCGACCGCGGCCCGCGACATTTGGCCTCCGCCCGGTTACTGCCCGCCGGCCGCACGCCTCATACGTGATCGCCATCCTGGGCGGCGGCCGATGCGGGTGTCAGCCTGCGCAGCACCGCACGCCAGAGGGCCGCCATGTGACGCGGATAGGCCGAGTCATCGAGAGCCGGCAGCGCCTCCCGGTACAGCGTGGCGGCGTAACGCTGGTACATGTCCCGGCTTCGGGCCGAGTCGGCCGTGGCAGAAGCACCGGCCGTACTGGCCTTACTCAATCCCAGCATCGAAAGCTCCGGGTATCTCGGCGACGTCGAAGTCACAGCCACCGAGGTCCGGAGCGACTACCTGACGTTAACACGGCCGAGATCACGACCGCGAGCGTCCCCGCCCTCAAGGCGGCGGCTGAAGCTGGATCAGGGCACGCACCACGCCCGTTCGGTCAGAAAAATCTTTATGCCGAACGGGCCGGGTGTCACGGCTGGTCCCGGCTGGCTGCCCTGGCCGGCGGCGCCCCGCTCGCTGCGTGCCTGCTTATCGAATAAACTCGCGGTCACCAGATGATGCCCTGGCGCGGAAGCCCTGCTTCCCGAACCGCCGCGTGCCGTGGCTGACGGCTTCTGCTCAGACCCCCGACGGCAATGGAGTCTTTCCGCGTGCAGGAGCCATCACCGCACCATGCCGGACCGCCTGGCTCCGGTATTGCCGCCCCAGCCGTACCGGCGGCCGCCACCCCGGCTGGGGCCCGCGCGCGGCGGATGCTGCCCCGGGTCGACCGGCGGGAAATCGCCGCCATCTTCGCGGGCGGCGCGCTCGGCACGCTGCTGCGCGCCGCGCTGGCCGAAGCGTTCCCGCAGCCGGCCACGGCCTGGCCGTGGCCCACGTTCGCGGTCAATATCGGGGCCGCGTTCTTGCTCGGCTACTTCGTCACCCGGCTCACCGAACGCCTGCCGCTGTCCAGCTACCGGCGGCCCCTGCTGGGCACCGGCCTGTGCGGGGGACTGTCCACGTTCTCGACCATGCAGGTGGAGATCCTCAACATGCTCGACGCCCACGCCTGGGGCCTGGCGGCCGGCTACGCGGCGGCCAGCGTCGCGGCCGGCTACGCGGCGATCCAGCTGGCCACCGCGATGGTCCGGCGGGTCCGGGTGCGGACATGAACGTGCTGGTCTGGGCGGGTGTCATGCTGATCGGCGGGGCGGGCTCGGTTGTCCGTTTCCTGGCCGACGGCGTTGTGGCCTCGGCCGCGGGCCGCGGGTTCCCTCTCGGCACCCTGGTCGTCAACGTTTCCGGTGCGATGATCCTGGGCGTGATCACCGGGCTGGCCCTCGGTCATGACCAGGCGCTGCTGGCCGGGACCGCCGCCGTCGGCTCGTACACGACGTTCTCGACCTGGATGCTGGAAACCCAGCGGCTGACCGAGGAACGCCAGCACCGGATGGCCGCGGTCAACGTGATGGCCAGCCTCGCCTTCGGGATCGCCGCCGCCGCACTCGGCCACCTGCTCGGAGCGCAGCTGTGACGGCCGACTGCCTGAAGCTGACCAGCTACTTCGGCGAACGCCACCGAAGCGGGGGCGCCTTCACCGCGGACGCCCTGCTCAAGTTGTACGGGCGGCACGAGATCGCGGCCAGCATCTTGCTGCGCGGCACCGAAGGGTTCGGTCTCAAGCACCACCTGCGCACCGACCGATCCCTGACCCTGTCGGAGGACCTGCCGCTGATCGCGGTGGCGGTCGACACCCGGTCCCGCATCGAGGCGGTTCTCCCCCAGACCATCCAGCTCAACCGCACCGGGCTGGTGACGCTGGAGCGGGCCCGGCTGCTGACCGGCCGCACCGGCCCCGGCTGGTCACCCGGGGACCTGGACGAGGTGACCAAGCTGACCGTCTACCTGGGCCGCCAGGAACGCGTCGACCGGGTACCCGCCTTCATCGCGGTCTGCGACCTGCTCCATCGCCGCGGCCTCGACGGCGCCACCGCGCTGCTCGGCGTCGACGGCACCGCGCACGGCCGCCGCGAACGGGCCGCGTTCTTCAGCCGGAACGCCGAGGTCCCGATGATGGTCATCGCGGTCGGCTCCGGAGAGCGGATCGGCAGCGTCCTGCCCGAACTCGGCGGGCTGCTGCGGCGCCCGTTGCTCACCCTCGAACGCGTCCGCATCTGCAAGCGGGACGGCCAGCTGCTGGCCGCTCCTCCGGCCCTGCCCGGCGCCGGCGATCATGGCATGGCCCTGTGGCACAAGCTCATGGTCTACACCTCCGAAGCGGTCCAGTATCACGGGGAGCCGATCCACCGGGCCATCGTCCGCCGGCTGCGTTCGGCCGGGCTCAGCGGCGCCACCACCCAGCGCGGCATCTGGGGCTTCCACGGCGACCACGCGCCGCACGGCGACCGTCTCCTGCAACTGGGCCGCCACGTCCCCGCCGTCACGATCGTCATCGACACCCCGGAACGCATTTCCGCGGCGTTTTCGGTCATCGACGAGCTCACCGGGGAACGCGGGCTCGTCACCAGCGAGATCATTCCCGCCATGCGGGCCAGTTCCGGCAACCGCCAGCGCGGGGGAACTCGGCTCGCCACCCACCATCTTGACTGACGAGCGTCAGGCGGGTCAGCCCGGATCAGCCCGGATCAGTGAACCGGGGCAGACGTTTGCCGAACTCCGCCGCGACCGCTTCGGCCTGGTTCGGGCTGCCGATGAGAGCGCCGATCTCCTCCTGCTCCGCGGCGAAGCCCGTCTCCAGGTCCACCCGGCCTGCCAGGTCCAGCAGCCGCTTGGCCGCCCGGATGGCATGGGGGTTACGGCCGGCGATCGACCGGGCCAGCTCGAGGGCGGCCTGGCGCGGGTCAGCATCGACCCTGGTCGCCAGGCCCAGCGCCACGGCCTCCTCCCCCCGCACGACGCGGCCGGAGAAGGTCAGCTCCTTGGCCACGTCCCGGCCGACCAGTTCGGGGAGCAGCTGGCTGCCCGTCATGTCGGGCACCAGGCCCCATCTGATCTCCAGCACCGACATCCGCGCGTCTGGCGCGACGATGCGGATGTCGGCGCCCAGCGCGATCTGCAGGCCGCCGCCCAGGGCATTGCCGGTTACGGCCACGATGACCGGGACGGGGATCTCCGTCCACACGTACGCGGCGCGCTGCCCGGTGGCCCGGGCAGGCCCGGCGCCCGGGGGCAGGTCGACCAGGGCGCTGAGCCGCTCGCCGTCCCGCATCGCGGCGAACGAGCCGAAGTCCAGGCCCGCGCAGAAGTCCGGTCCCTCGCCGGACAGCACGACCGCGCGGACGCCGGGCTCGGACTTGAGCCGCTCGCCCGCCGTGACCAGCCCGCCGAACATCGCCCCGTCCAGGGCGTTGCGCTTGTCCGGCCGGTTCAGCCGGACATCCGCGACCCCGCCGGTGATCTCCACCATGACCCGCTGTTCGGTCATCACCGCTCCCTTGCCCAGGTCCTGTTCCGGAGTCTTACCCGAGCCGGGTAACGCATGCATGGATTGCCTCCGCCGCTAGCGTCCCAGCCATTGCGGGCTCCGGCCCTCGGCCATCGCCTGGCCGGCTTCCTTGAAGTCCTCGGACTTCAGGCAGCGGATCTGCTCTTCAAGGGCCACGCTGAGGCTCTCCTCGGGGCTGCGGTACCACGCCGCGTCGATGGCCCGCCTGGCCCCCCGCACCGCCAGTGGCGGCTGGGCGGCTAGCCGCGCGGCCAGCCCGGCCGCGGCGGCGTCGAGGTCGGCCGCGGTGACCACCCGGTTGGCCAGCCCGATTCGCAGGGCCTCGTCGGCGTCGATGATGTCGCCGAGCAGAATCAGTTCCCGGGCCCGGCTCTCACCGATGATCCTAGGCAGCCGGACGGTAGCGCCCATGTCGGGCATGATCCCGTAACGGGTCTCGAGCAGGCCGACCTTGGTGCCCTCAGCGAAGATGCGGAAATCGCAGGCCAGGGCCAGCTGCAGGCCCGCGCCGTAGGCGTGGCCGCGGACGGCGGCGACACTGGCGCAGCCGAGGCCGGGGATCCAGCTGAAGGTGCCCGCCGCGGCCCGGCCCGCGGCACGGCTGCGCTCGTCGTCGGGGCGCTCAGCCAGGCTGGCCAGCATCCCGGCCAGGCCCTCGGCCAGGTCGATGCCGGCCGAGAACGTCGGCCCCTCTCCGGTCACCACCAGGCAGCGGAGGGTCTCGTCGGGCACCAGCTCGGTGCCGAGCCGGGCGATCTCCTCCCACATCAGCGGGTTCTGCGCGTTGCGCTTACCGGGACGGGCCAGGGTCAGGGTGCCGATGTCCCCGTCGCGCTGGTAGCGAATGGTCTGGTAGTCACTCATGAGTCCGTCCCCTGTTTGCGAGCCCATCCATACACTAGTGTATGGATGGTGGCCGCGCCCACACGCACGCCTCGCGGCAAGTGGATCGAAGAGGGGCTGCGGGCCCTGGCCGCCGGCGGCCCGGATGCCGTCCGGATCGAGCCGCTGGCCCAGGCCCTCGGCGTGACCAGGGGCGGCTTCTACTGGCACTTCGAGGACCGGAGCGCGCTCCTGGAGGAGATGCTCGACAAGTGGGAGCGGGCCACCACCGAGGAGGCGGCCGGCCGCCTCGAGCGCGAGGGCGGCGACGCCCGGGCCAGGTTGCGGCGACTGCTCGCGCTTACCTCCTCCAGCGTCCTGACGACCGACCTCGCGGTCCGCGACTGGGCTCGGCACGACCCGGTGGTCGCCGAGCGCCTCCGGCGCGTCGACAACCGGCGGATGGAGCACCTGCGCGCGCTGTTCGGCGCCCTCTGCTCCGACGCGGACGACATCGAGGCCCGCAGCATGCTCTTCTTCTCGCTGCTGATCGGCAACCACTCCATCGCCGCCGATCACGGCGCGCGCAGCCGCGCGGATGTGCTTGAGCTGACCCTGAGACTGCTCGGCGGCTAATTGTCGCCGCGGCCATCCAGACGTCCGTGGAAGCCGCTCATCACGCCGCGACCGATGGTGGCGGTGGCGCGCACGGTGATCACTGAGCGTCCGCGACCACCCGTCAGGGCATGCCGTAGCGCAGGTCCGGCGTGGCGGCGGCGATCTCCAGGAGCCGGTTGTACTTGGCGACGCGCTCCCCGCGGGCCGGTGCGCCGGTCTTGAGGTGACCGCAGCCGGTGCCGACGGCCAGGTCGGCGATGAAGTGGTCCTCGGTTTCGCCGGAGCGGTGGGAGACGAACTGCCGGTAGCCCGCCTGGCGGCAGATCGCCATCGCCTGCAGCGTCTCGGTGACGGTGCCGATCTGGTTGAGTTTGATCAGCGCGGAGTTGCCGATGCCGCGTTCGATCGCGCGGGTGATGATGGCCGGGTTGGTGCAGAAGATGTCGTCGCCGACCAGTTCGGTGGTGGCGCCCAGGCGGGCGGTGAGCGCGATCCAGCCGTCGTCGTCGTCCTCGCCGAGACCGTCCTCGATCAGGTGCACGGGGAACTGCGTAGTGATCTGCGCGAGGCGGTCGATCATGTCGCCGCTGGATAGCAGGTCGCCCGCCACCTGGTAGCGACCGTCTGGCTGGCAGAACTCTGAAGCGGCCAGGTCCAGCGCGATGGACACGCCGCCGGCGCCCGGCTTGTAGCCGGCATCGGAGATGGCCTGCACCAGCAGGCGGAGGACCTCTTCCGGCTCGGTGACCTCGGGGGCGAAGCCGCCCTCGTCGCCCAGGCCGGTGGACAGCTTGCGGCCGGACAGCTCGCGGCGCAGCGCGCTGTAGACCTCGGCGCCCGCGCGGACCGCTTCGGCCATCGACGGCGCGCCGACCGGGGCGACCATGAATTCCTGGAAGTCCAGCAGGTTGGGGGCGTGCACCCCGCCGTTAAGCACGTTGAAATGCGGCACCGGCATAGACGGCGTGACACTCTCCGGAGTGAGCCACTGCCAGAGCGGCACTCCGGCCGAGATGGCCAGCGCCCGGGCGAGCGCCATCGACGTCCCTACGGTGGCGTTGGCGCCGAGTCTGCTCTTGTTCGGGGTGCCGTCCAGGTCGATCATGGCCTGGTCCGCCTCGGCCAGCGAGGCCCAGGGCCGGCCGCGGAGGAGGTCGCGGATTTCGGTGTTGACGCTTGCGACCGCGCCCAGGACCCCTTTGCCCTCATACCGGTCCGGGTCGCCGTCGCGACGCTCGACCGCTTCCCGCGAGCCCGTCGAGGCGCCGGACGGGACCCCGGCGCGGGCGGTCGTGCCGTCCGCCAGCCGCACGGTCACCGCTAGCGTGGGCCGTCCGCGTGAGTCCAGGATCTCCAGCGCGGATAGATCCGCGACATTGAAAGCAGGCATAATTTCTCACTCCAGTCTGGTGGCGGCAGGGATGGTCGCTGTACGTGCCGTCGTTCACCTGGACCGGATCCTCTCCCTGTCCGGGGCGTCGGCGATAGTGACTTACGGCCCGGTTCGGCAGCCATCAGGCCTGTCCGTCCCTTGCGGCCGCGGCTGAGCCGCACCGCCACCGGAACGCGCGGGTCGCCGACGGCCCGATGCCGGGCCTAGCCTGATGGCGTGCTGCGCTTCTGGGATGACCACACCGGCTCATATGCCGAACTCGCCGTCAAGCCCTCAATCCCGCTCCGGGTGTGCATTCACGGGCCTGCCGACGGAACGTGGTCCGGTCTCGCGGATCTGCGGGTCCTCCTCGTGGCCGACGTGCTGACGCGGATCGCTGAACTGCACGGCCTGCAGGTGATCGCTGTCCTGACCGCGGCTAGCCCGCCGCCCGGCGCACTGGACGAGGATATCGGCACGCTCGGCATTCACCCGCCGGCCGCACGCACCGTTCCCCGGCAAGCCGAGAAATCGCTCGGCGGGCCGGCCCATGTGCACCTGGCCAGGAACACGGCCGGGCTCGGCGATAGCGCGGCTGGACTGCTCATCAAGGTCGGCCCGGTAGAGGACCTGACGCGTGCCGAACCCGGCGATCGTGCCGCCGGGCCCCGAGCAGACGGCGGGAATGGAGGCGACCCGCTCGCGCTGCGGCTCGCGTTGCTGTCCCGCTCACGCCGCCAGCCGGTGGAGCTCACCCAGGCCGTGCTGGCCGATGCCACCGAGTCCCTGGGCCGATGGCGGCGCGCGGTGGCCGAGTGGGCCAGCCAGCCGTCAAGGCCCATTCCCCCGGAAACCGCCGGGAGAATCCGCGACGCCTTCGATGACGACCTCAACACGGTCGCGGCCCTGGATGTGCTGCACGACGTGGAGTCCGGCCACGACATGCCAGGCCGGCGCGAAGTTCGAGACGTTCGTCTTCGTGGATCGCGTCCTCGGCCTCGAGCTTGCCCGCGAGATCGGCCGCCGGTGACAGTCAGCGGAACGCCTGCCGCGGCCAATGGCGCGGCCCGAGACCGGAGGCTGGCCGCCCGGCCTAGCCGGACTTGAGCCCGCAGCGCTCCCGGTAGGAACGGTGCTGCTCATGTATCGCGTCGGCCACCTGGCCGGGGACCATCGCGGCCGGAGCCGAGGCAAACAGCGCGGCCAGTGACTCCGCCGCCTCGAATGCCCGGGGCTGCCAGGTATCGAGCCAGCCGCCCAGCACGTCTGCCAGCTCTGGGCGGCGCTCCAGGGCGTACCTGACCAGGGCGGACGACCAGTCCTGGCTGCGCTCGGCGTCGCGTTGGTGATGAGCTCGTTCGGGTCCATCTTCATGGTCTCCTGCATGACCTAGTGCCACGAGCCGCGGTGGCTAATGGCCCTGGCGAGGACACTTCTCATGGATAAGCCTGTTGCGTAGAGAATGCCTGGCTTCAACGTGCCCGGCCCGCGGGAGGTGGCATCATGAAGTGGCCCCGCCGGAATGTCCTGATCGGCGTGTCGGCCGCGGTCGTGGCTATCGGGCTGGCAGCGACGCTCGTGGCGGTGCTGATGCCCGGCCCGGATACGCCAGCAACGCCCCCGCCGACTGGCTCGCCTCGGTTGTCCTCCCCGTTCACCGGCGAACCGGTATCGGCGCTCGGGCCGGTGCTCGCCGTGAAGATCGATAACCTGGCCCAGGCCCGCCCGCAGACCGGGCTCACCGGCGCCGACATCGTCTATGTCCTTCCGGTGGAAGGCGGGCTGAGCCGGATACTCGCCGTGTTCTCCTCGCGTTTCCCACCCGTGATAGGCCCGGTGCGCAGCGCCAGGGAGGACGACCTGGAACTGCTCCGGCAGTTCGGGCGGCCTGCGTTCGCCTATTCCGGGGCGCAGCCGCAGCTTCTCCCGGTGGTGGAGAAGGCAAGAACCGTCGATCTGTATGACGGCCGGGTCGGCGGCTACTTCCGCGACCCGCACCGAGTCGCGCCGCACAATCTGTACGCGCACACCTCCCAGTTGCTCGCCGAGGCGCCCGGCGCGAGCAAGGCTCACGACATCGGATTCCGGTTCGGCCCAGCGCCGTCTGGCGGGCGGGCGAGGACGTCGTTCTCCGTTTCCTACCCGGCGGCCAGGTTCACGTTCCGCTGGTCCGCGACGGACGGACGCTGGCTGGTGCAGATGGATGGCGTGCCCGCCGCGGCTGCCGGGGGCGGCCAGCTGAGCGCACCCACCGTGGTCATCCAGTACACCAAGGTGCGGACCTCGCGGTTCCTCGAGGCAGGCGTCCGGCCGCCGTACGCGCAGAGCACCGGCGCCGGCACCGGAGTGGTGCTGCGCGGCGGGCAGGCCTACGCCATCCACTGGTCACGGCCCGACGCCGATGGCGGCACCACGTTCACCACCACATCGGGACAAGCCATGACCTTCGCCCGCGGCCCGGTCTGGATCGTGCTCGCCGCCACACCGTGACAATGCCCTCAGCGACAGGGCCTGTACCGCGGCAACCAGGTATCACTGATCAGCCACGTCTCAACCGGCGGCGGCTATTACTACTGCTCGCCGGGAGGCGGGTGCGGCTACGCCGTCACCCCGGCCGGCGATTACCGGACCACCGCGTTCATGCCCGGCTGGATCACGGTCCCGCTCGGCGAGATGTACGACCCGGTGTTCTTCATCGGCACCGAATATGCGATTCACGGTGCTACCGACGTGCCGCTACGGCCCGCCTCGCACGGCTGCGTGCGGATCCCCATGAATATCGCCGGATTCTTCCACACGCTGGCGCCAACACCGGGCACGCCGGTATACATCCGCCGGTAATGGCGGAGGCAAGTAGCGTACCGTCATCCGGCTTCGTTCGGCCGGTCACCAAGGCCGCGTCCCGGCACAGCCAGGAGGCGGGCCGCATATGCTCACCACCAAGACACGCCGTTCTGGCACCTCAGCCAGGACGGGGCTCAGCAGGCTGCGCCGCTGCCAGGGAGTCCGCTGTTGTCGTCCGTTCGGCTCTGGCCTTGACGCCGCGAAGCATCTGGCGGGACATGACGAAGTCGGCAGGGATGATCGCCACCAGGTAGGTGGTGGCGACCCACCACGGGCCGGCGCGCCCGCGGCTGCGGAAGATGAACCGTGTCTTGTCGCTGCCGAGGTCGTCCAGGACGAACGCCCAGGTCCAGTCGAGCCAGGCGTCGTACCGCCCCTTCCATCGCGGTGGTAGGTGGCTATTGGAGCGAAGGATAAGATGCCGGCTGGGTTCGAGCTGGACGACGGTGAACTCGCACTCGCTTTCCGGCGGGCCATCGGGGATGTGGTCGCCGACCTTGAGCTGCTGGAACTCGGGGAGGATGCGGCCAGCGCTCGGCGCGTTGGCAGGGAACAACAGCCGGTCGACCCACTCCGCGGTGTACCACGCGCCGCGATGCCAGCCCATCTGCAGCAGCCACGGCCAGATCCGCTCCGGCGGCGCGTCGATTGTGATGGCGTGTGTCGTCACCGCCATCGGGCCACCCATCAGGTCATCGCCAGGCAGGCGCTGGCGACGCTCCTCCTTGGTCGCGCCATAGCCGCGTCCCAGCCACTGCAGGATCAGGTACCCGGCAACAGCACCCGCCCCGGCTGCGTACCTCACCTTATGCCTCACTGGTCCCTCCCTTCCCCGAATCCAGGCCCCGAAGGCCTAACTCCGCGATCCACCATGAGTCGGCGAGTGGCCAGGCGGTAGGGCGGGACATCGCCGGCCCGCCTTTGCCTTCGGCCCCGCTCATGGGGCGCCTCCCGGCTCGGTGATCCGCCGCACCGTAAAATGGTGAACTCCAGCGCCGGAAAAGGGACTCCTGAACGGCTCAGGGACCGGGCGGGCGTCGCATGCTTGCGGCATGAGGACCACGCTGCCGCGTAGTGGTGCGGCAGGCCAGACGGGCCCAGCCTGTCATAGTCGGCCAGCTCGATGCGCATCTCCGCGGCCCTGCCCATGGCCCTCGCTTCCGAACGGAACATCGTTCCTTTTCCCGACCGGACCGTCGCTGACTTAGTCCGCACGGATCATCCGCGGGTTGTATCGCGGCTCGTTTCGCTGGTCAGCCGCGAAGTCGAATACCGTCTCCGCAGGCAACTGCCACCCAGCGATGCCGATCAGCCCCTCGGCGGCGCCGGGCCGTCAACTGGTGAGGCTGCCTAGGGTCACCGTCACCGTGGACTGCGTACCGTTACGCGAGATTCGTACCGGCACCCGGTCCCCCGGCTGCTGTGCGGCCAGGACCGACTGCAGGGCGGTGACCGATCCGGTCGGCTGGCCCGCCACGCTCACGATGATGTCGCCGGCCTGGAGGCCGGCCCGGGCGGCCGCCCCGCCCGGCGTCACGGCGACCACGCCGGTCCCGGCCGGCTGCCCGCTGGCATCGACAACGGTCTGCGCGCTGATGCCCAGCGAGGCCCGGCCAGAGTTGCTGACCTTGCCGCTGGCGATCAGCTGCCCGGCGATGCTGGTGATGGTGTCGCTCGGGATCGCGAAGCCGATTCCCGCCGCCGCCCCGCCGAGCTGCGGGTCGGCGGCCGCGAGCGTCGGGATGCCGATCACCTGGCCGGCCAGGTCGGCCAGCGCGCCGCCGCTGTTACCCGGGTTGATGGCCGCGCTGGTCTGGATGGCACTGATCAGGACCGCCGAACTACCCTGCCCCTCCGAGACCGTACGCCCAGTCGCCGAGACGATGCCATCGGTCACGGTCCCGGTCAGACCGAGCGGGTTACCCATCGCCAGCACGATCTCCCCCGCCCGTACCGAGGACGAGCGGCCGAACGAGGCGGGGTGCAGCGCCCCGGCCCCGCTCTCCACCTTGATCACCGCCAGGTCATCGGGCGCGAACACGCCCAGCACCTTCGCCGCCAGCGCCTTACCGCCACTGGCCGGGTTAACCTGCACGGTTGCCGCCGTGCCGACCACGTGCGCGTTGGTGACGATATCTCCTTTACTGTCGTACACCACCCCTGACCCGGATCCCTCGCTGGTCGAGATCTCCACGACCGAGGGCAGTACCTGGCTCACGACCTGCTCATACTGCTGCTGCAACGAGCCCGGCCCAGACGAGGCCGCCGCAGAGCTTGGGCTGGCGCTCGCACTCGCGCCGCCCGTGCCGCCTCCGCCCGTGCCGCTGCAGGCGGCCACGCCCATGATCATCAGGGTGATCCCGGCACCGGCCAGCCACCGGCCGGACACTGGTTTGATGCTCATTTCCGGGCCTCCCATCGCCCATGACACCACCTCAACCACGCCTATCCGGCCTGCTGGGGCTCGCCAAGGGCCGTTAGTCCTAGACGACCGTCACGAAAGGCCCGCTCAGGCGCATCGACAGGGCGCCGTGGCGCTGCCCTTGATGAGGGGCTCGCGCGGCGCTGCCATCCCGAGCGGGCTCTAGATCGCCGCTGCGCTCGCCTTCGGCGGAGTTCTCTGGAAGGACCCCGGCCCTGTCTGAGTAGGGCCATGTGGCCCTAGCCCGCCACGGGTCGAGCGAGCACGGTCACAGATGAGGAGGTGTTTGCTGTGAGCACGCATACTAACGGCGGTCACCTCAGGACAGCGTGCGCCTCCGCCGCCGCGGCCGCTGGCCTCGGCCTGATCGTGGTCCGCTTCGCCGTTTCGGCTGGCACCCCACGAATCCGCCTCAAGGGGAAAGCTGATTCAGCCAGGAATATTGCCGCGCTGGCAGTTCTCACGCTGGCCATCGCCGCCTGCGGCTCGATTAGCACGCCGTCTCCGGCGGCTTCGCCCAAGCCGACCCGATCACCGTCGCCAGCAGCGCCTGTGTCGTCACCGGCTCCCACCCCGCCGTCAGCGCCCGCCTCGCCATCGCCGCCAGCAGGCCAGCCCCTCCGGCCGGGGATGAGCGGGCCAGCCGTCACACAGCTGCAGCAACGGCTCGCGGCCCTGAAGTACTACCCGGGGCCGGCCGACGGGCAGTTCGGCGCCGACACCCTCGAAGCCGTCTGGGCGTTCCAGCAGGTCCAGGGCCTGCCCGCACAAGACACAGTGAGCTCCGCGATGCAGCAGGCGCTGGTAAACCCGCGATCCCCGGCGGTGCTCGTCCCCGGCGGCGGGAGCCTGCGGATCGAGATCAGCCTGGCGGATCAGGTCCTGGTCCTGTACCGCGGCAACCAGGTATCACTGATCAGCCACGTCTCAACCGGCGGCGGCTATTACTACTGCTCGCCGGGAGGCGGGTGCGGCTACGCCGTCACCCCGGCCGGCGATTACCGGACCACCGCGTTCATGCCCGGCTGGATCACGGTCCCGCTCGGCGAGATGTACGACCCGGTGTTCTTCATCGGCACCGAATATGCGATTCACGGTGCTACCGACGTGCCGCTACGGCCCGCCTCGCACGGCTGCGTGCGGATCCCAATGAATATCGCCGGATTCTTCCACACGCTGGCGCCAACACCGGGCACGCCGGTATACATCCGCTGATCACCATCAAGACACGACGTTTTGGCACCTCAGCCAGAACGGGGCTCAGCAGGCTGCGCCGCTGCCAGGAAGTCTCCGCAGCCTGACCGTGTTCCTGCTGGTGCGCGACACCCGGCATGGACCGCCTGCGTGACGGCGCAGCCGCGGCATGTCTGCTCCCGGGTTGGTCAGCTCACCGGGTACAGGTCTCCGCCGAGGTCCCCCGGGCCGGACCAGCCGGTGCCCGGGCGGTAGGCGGCGCGCCACAGGTGGTTGCCGGACGATCCGCGCCAGAACACGTCGATCGCCCCGCTGGGCTGAGCCGTCGCCCATGGGCCGCTGCCAAGTGTGCCCATGCCGAGGCTGGCCGCCGCGGACCAGGAGCCGCCGCCGACCCGGTAGACATGCCACAAGTTGCCGTTGGTGGCCTTGAAGAACACATCGACAGTGCCCGGGGCGGAGGCGACCGGCGCCGGGTTCGACGCCAGGGCGCCGCCGCGGTCCGCCGCTCCGGACCAGCCGGTGCCGGGTGAATAACCGGCCTGCCACAGGTGGCCGTCGGTGCCCTTCCAAAACACGTCGACCGCGCCGCCAAGTTGCCCGGTGGCCGCGGGCGCGCCGCCGAGCACGCTGGTGCCCAGGCTGGCTGCCGCCGACCATGAACCGCCGCCGACACGGTACGCGTGCCACAGCTTGGCGTCAATGCCCTGCCAGAACACGTCCACGGTGCCCGGCGACGTGGCCGCCGGAGCCGGATTGGACGCCAGCTGCCCGCCCAGGTCCCGCGATCCGGACCACCCCTGGCCCGGCCGGTAGCCCATCTGCCAGAGATGATTGTCGGTGCCGCGCCAGAACACGTCCACGCCGCCGTCGGCCTGGGCCACCGCCTCCGGTGGCCCGCCGATGGTGCCCGCGGCGGCCATGATCTGCTGGCTGCTCCAGCCGCCGGCCGGGGTGTAGAACTGGTGCCACAAGCGGCCGTCGGCGCCTTCCCAGAACACATCCACCACACCCGGGGAAGACGTGGTGGCCGACGGCTCGCCCGCCACCGGGTTCGCGCCCATCTGCTGCGGCCCGGCCCAGCCGCCCACGTACCAGTGATGCTTCAGGCTGCCGCCGGTCGCCTTCCAGAACACGTCAATGGTGCCATTGGCCTGCGCCGCGGCCTGCGATGCCTGCCGCGAACTCCAGCCGGTCCGGCCGAGCAGGTCCACGAAGGCATACCCGCGGTCCCGGAAATACCTGATGATGGTCGGCAGGGCCAGGACGGTGGCCGGGTTGCCGGCCGGCTGGTTGTGCATGAGCACCACCGGGTGCGCCAGGACCCCGCCCTGCTGCTCGGCCAGGCTGATGATCCGGTTCACCCAGTACGCCGACGATGATCCGTTCGCCTTCCAGTCCTCGGTGTCCACCGACCAGGTCCAGACCGTCATCCGGCGTTGCTGGGCCAGGCTCAGCGTCGTGGCGTTGTACGATCCGCCGGGCGGCCGGAACGCGCACGGCTGAACGCCGGTCAGGCTCACCTGCTCAGCGGTGGCCCGGTCCATCTCGGTGCCCTGCGCCGCGGCCGACAGGGTTGTCATGTTCGGGTGATCCCAGGTGTGGTTGCCCAGCACGTAACCTAGGCCGGCTTCCTGGCGCACCAGGGTCGGCCGGGCCGCCATATTCTGGCCCAGGTTGAAGAAGGTGGCCGGGACCCCGTACGACGCCAGGATCGACAAGATGCTCGCGGTGCTGGCACCCGGGCCGTCATCGAAGGTCAGCGCCACGGTCTTGCCGCCGCCCGGCGCGTTGCGCTGTGCCCCGTATGGCGCTGCCGGGCAGCTGGTCGAGATCTGCGGCGCGGTGATCTGCGGCGGCGACGCGACCTGGCCGTTGGGCATCAGCGCGGGCGGCCCGGCCGGGCCTTCACTCCCCGGCGGCGGCTGGGTTGCCGCGGCCGCCGGGACGGCCGAGACCGCCGGCAACACGGTGAGGACTCCGGTAATACCCAGGGCCATTGCGGCCGCGAACAGCCGCGATCGAAAGACAAGCACGGGAAACTCCAAACCGGGCACAAGTGTGACGAGGACGGCCGGGCCCTGCGAACAGAAAACTAGGTCCAACTCATCAATTGGGGCGCCCAGTCGTCAGGGCCGTACGGCCGGACCGGCAGGGACGTACGGCCTACAGGCGGAATGGGGCGTGCCACCGTCACTGCATGCCGACACTTCGCCGCATCAAGAACCAAGGCGAGTAGGCATCACGCGAGTCGTCCGCCAGGTGGGGTTTTTCCGTGGAAACCGACCTTCAACGGCGCGGCGCAGGTCGATGAGAGATTCCCGGGTCTCGCTCGGCGGGTGTCTTGCGCCTGACAAGTTGGCTGTCCTGCCTGCTCCGCGAGCTGGGCGGAAAGGTCAGAGACGGTCTGGCGCAGAGCGGTGATCTCGACGGTAAGGGCGGCGATCGCGTTTGCCTGTTGCTCTGTGTCTTCTTCCCGGTCGGCTGAGACGAACCATGCGGCTGCTGAGGCTGCGACGACGCCGAATATGCCGACTCCGGCGATCATGAGCACGATCCCGATCGCGCGCCCGGCATCGGTGACCGGGTAACGGTCGCCGTAGCCAACGGTCGTGATCGTTGACACGGCCCACCACAGCGCGTCGCCGAAGCTGGTGATGTTCGCCTTCGCCGCGGCACGCTCGACATCGAGTTCCATCACCGCCGCGGCGAGGATCAAGATTGCAGCCGAGCCCGCCGCCAGCAGCGCTGCGCGGCTAGCCAGCCGTACCCGGCTTTCCCGCACTGCGCGGCCGGCCCCGGCGCCGATCCGGGTAAGCCTGGCGGCGCGGATGAGCGTGACCGACCGAAGCAGGCACAAGGGCCGTAGCGCAGGTATGACCACCAGCAGCAGGTCGAACGGGTTGCGACGGATGAAGGCAAACCTGTCGGGTGCCACGAACAGCCGGGCAAGGTATTCGGCGAGGAATGCCGCCCAGATACCCAGGTCGGTAGCCTCCAGGGCCGACCGCGCCCAGGATGGCAGGTCCGGGTAAATGACCGGGAGCACCAAGACCGCGAGGAACACGAGGGTCAGGATCAGCATGGGCAAGGCCAGCAACTGATCCAGCCGCTCGGCTGCTCACCGCCGCCACCCCGCGCCCTGGCCGCGTCTATCCACCGTTTTCCTCGCAGATCCTCCCTCGCGCGTCAAAGCACGCGATGCAACCATCAGTCCGACCCTGGCTCGTGTAACCCCTCCGTGCCACGGGCCAGCCGCCTGGACGGCTAGCCCTTCGCCGAAGGCCCTATCCAAGATGCTCAGCCCGCGGCCACCAGAAGTAGCCGCAGAAGTCCCCCTGCGCCGGGACTGAAGTCATACATGTGGACACCGCCCTGCTGGTGGCGATTCGTGGAGCGAAACCGCGGGATCACTGTCCACCGCCACTTCACCGCCGGGCTGTACGGCTGGCGCCCCGGCCGGGGAGCAGGGTCAGCGGCATGGAGATCTGCTGGCCCAGTACCGTCGTGGTCAGGTCCCGGACGAGGGGAGCGCCAGCGCCGATTGGTCGGCTCTAGTGACTTTAGGGGCGGTCCGCCGCCGCACCGCCTTCCGGATCTCGGCGGCCACGATGATCGACAGTGCCACGGCAGTGCAGATGAGCCACTGCCTGACGTCAAGCGTGGTTGTCTTCAGGATTGTCTGGAACGGCCGCAGGACGGTGGACATGACGAGCAGGAAGAAGGACAGCCCGGTCGTCAGGATGAATGTCCGATCGGAGAAGGTGTCAAGGGAGAACGCCGACTGCCGTTCGTCTTTCGCCTCGATCGAGAAGAATAGGTTGAGCAGCGAGAACGTGACCACGCCCATGGTCCGCGCGATGGTGAGCGTGTGTTCCTGTTCCGCCCAGCTGATCACGCTCAGCGTGCCGATGGCTATCACCAGCCCTACCGAGACCAGCCAGATGATGAGCCCTCGGCTCAGGATCGGCTGGCGGGGCGGCCGGGGCGGGCGCTCCATCAGCCCCGTGGCAGGTTTGCTGTACCCGAGCCCGATGGACTGGATCGTCACGGTGGTGAAGGCCACCCACAAGATCTGCAACGGAAGGAGCGGCTCGCCGTCGGCGATATTGAAGATGCTGGCGCCCAGGAAGGCGATGATGAAGCCGAACATGCATCCCATCTCGAATCGGATGTACCGGGTGAGGTTGTAGTAGAGCCCGCGGCCGAGTTCCACCGCCTTGATGATCGTGGAGAAGTTGTCGTCGGTAAGGATCATCACCGCGGCTTGCTTGGCCACCTCGGTCCCGGCGCCCATCGCGATCCCGATATCGGCCTTCTTCAGCGCGGGCGCGTCGTTGACGCCGTCGCCGGTCATGGCGACGGTCTCGCCCTTCCGCTTGAGCAGGTCCACCAGGCGGACCTTGTGCTCGGGGCTGACGCGGGCGATCACGCCGACATCGTTGATTGTGCCCATGGCCTCCTCGTCGCTCATCGTCCCGAACTCTGCCCCGCTGATTACCTTGCCGTCGATGCCGAGCTGGCGGGCGATCGCGGCTGCGGTGACCGCGTGATCACCGGTGATCATGCGGATCCTGATCCCGGCGGACTTCGCCTGCGCGACCGATGCCCTGACGGCGGGGCGCGGCGGGTCGACGATCCCGACGAGGGCGAGCAACTCCAGATCGGTCACGAGCGGGAGCAGCTCAACCCCAGGATCGAAGGTCCCCGGGTCGAAGTCCCTGCGCGCGGTGGCCATGACCCGCAGGCCCTGTTCCCCGAGCCGCCGGTTCTCGGCTAGGTACAGTTCCCGGATATGGCCGTCGACCGGAACCGGGACCGCGTCCGCGTCCAGCGCCTTGCCGGCGCGGGCCAGGAGCTGATCGGGCGCGCCCTTGACGAAGCAGCGGATCACCGCTTTCCCCGACTCGTCGGTCATGCGGTGGAACGTGGCCATGAGCTTGTACGCGGCATCGAAGGGGAGCTCGGCGATTCTCGGGTACGCCTGCCTGGTCAAGACGGCGTCGATGCCGCCCTTCGCGGCCAGCACGACCAGGGCTCCCTCGGTCGGGTCGCCGATCAGCTCGCCGTCGCTGAGCACCGCGTCCGAGGCCAGGACCATCGGCAGCAGGAACTGGTCCAGCGGGATCTCCGCCTGTCCGCCGGCGCGGTTGATGCGCCCGTGGGTCGAGTAGCCCTTTCCCTCGACCGCATAGCGGCGCCCGGCCACGGCCATCTGGACCGCGGTCATCTGGTTCAGCGTGAGCGTCCCGGTCTTGTCCGTGTTGATCGCGGAGGTGGACCCCAAGGTCTCGGCCGAGCGGAGCTGCTTCATGATGGCTCCGGCCCTGGCCAGGGCCTGGGTCCCCCACGCCAGGATCGTCGTTACCACCGTGGGCAACTGCACCGGGACCGCGGCGATGGCGAAGGCGACCGCGGCGTTGAACACCGTGTTGAAGGTATAGCCGCGGGACAGGTTCAGCGCCATCGACGCGATCAGCGCGACACCCGCGACCAGCAGGAGCTGCTTTGAGAGCCGGTCAAGCTGGCGGGTCAGCGGGGTCTTGACCGCTCGCTGCGCCTGGAGCATCCCCGAGACGTGGCCAACCTCAGTCGCCATCCCGGTCGCCGTGACGACGAACTCGCCCGCCCCGCGGGTGACAGAGGTATTCATGTACACCATGTCGGTCCGGTCGCCCAGCGGCATGCCGGCTTCCCCGACCGGGGCCGTGCCCTTCGAGACCGGCAGGCTCTCCCCGGTCAGCTCGGACTCGGCGACCTCCAGCGTCGCCACCCGCAGCAGCCTGCCGTCAGCCGGAACGACGTCACCCGCCCCGATCGAGACGACATCGCCCGGGACCAGCTGTCCGGCAGGGATCTCCGCCTCCTGGCCATCGCGCCGCACCCGGGCCGTGACGATCATCATCTTCTGGAGCGCGGCGACGGCGGCCTCGGCCTTGCCCTCCTGCTGCAAGCCAAGAACCGCGTTGCCCAGCGTCAGCAGGATCAGCAGGATGCCGGTACCCAACTGCCTGAGGGGGAACAGGCTGAGGACCCCGGCCGCGAGCAGGACGATCTGCATGGGGTCGGAGTACTGGCGGATGAACGCGCGCCAACGAGGCTCTGCCCTGCCTGCGGCCAACGTGTTGGGGCCGAACCGGCCGGCCCGCGCCGCCGCTTCCGCTGAGCTGAGGCCGCGCTGCGCGTCTACCTCTTCGGCCCGCAGAACGCGCTCAACGCTGAGCGTGTGCCACGCAAACCCGCTGGCCTGCCGCTCCAATTCCGACCCGGGCGCACCGGTCAGCCTGGCCTGCACAGGTCACTCCCTTTCCCGGGCGAGCTGCGATCTCGGTCTCCCGGGCACAGGACCCGGACGATGCTCCATGGTGATCACTTCGCTAATCGCCCTGACATTCGTCGCACCAGGGATAAGTTCTTGACGGAAGCATCCGGCCAGACCGGGTCTGGGCTCACTTCTGGCCGTCACTGGCTGACTGCCGGGGGCGGTCCGCGGCCTTGCCGGCGGGACAGGACCCAAAAGCCCGCGAGCGCGGCGGCGCCGAGTGCTGCGACGGCCAGCGTGGTTGCGAGCCCGCTGCGCGGCAGCTGCAGCTCGTAGAAGCGGCGCACTACGGGTACCGGAAACAGCAGCACGAAGCCGGCCAGCAGAGCGCCGACCAGCACGATCCGGCGCCAGGTCAGCGGAGCGGCGAGCATGACCAGCACGCACAGGCTCAGGATGAGGGTAACCAGGGTCGCGGCCGTGCGCTGCTGCACCAGCGGGAGACCATGGGCCCGGGCCAGGGCATAGGCGGCGAATGTCGCCGCGGCGATGATGCTGCCGGCTGGGATGGCGAAGCGCAGCACCCGGCCGGTGAACCCGGGCACGTAGCGCCGGGTGTTCGGCGCGAGCGCGAGGAAGAAGGACGGAACGCCGATGGCCAGGCTGTCGATGATCGTCAGGTGGCGGGGCAGGAACGGGTACGGCAGCAGCGTGACGCCCACGGCGACCGCCAGGAGCGTTGCCCAGACCGTCTTGGTGATGAACAAGTTGGCGACGCGTTCGATGTTGGCCGTCACCCGGCGGCCTTCGCCGACGACGCCGGGCAGCGTGGCGAACCGGCTGTCGAGCAGCACCAGCTCGGCGACCGCCCTGGTCGCCGCCGCGCCCGAGCCCATGGCGATGCCGATGTCGGCCAGCTTGAGGGCCAGCACGTCGTTGACGCCGTCGCCGGTCATCGCCACCGTGCGCCCGCGGGCCTGCAGGGCGGTGACCATCGCCTGTTTCTGCTGCGGCGTCACCCGGCCGAAGACCGAGCGCTCCTCCAGCAGGCGGCCGAGCGCGCCGGGGTCCTCCGGCAGATCCCGCGCATCGACCGGCTGGTCGGCGTGCGGCAGGCCGGCCCGCGCGGCGACCGCGCTGACGGTGAGCGGGCTGTCCCCGGAGATCACCTTCAGCGCCACGCCCTGCGCCGCGAAGTACGCGATGGTCTCGGCGGCGTCGGATCTAAGCCGCTCGGCGAGCAGGACGAAGGCCGCTGCCCGCAGGCCCTGCGGGAGCGAGTCGCCGTCCGGGGGGCCCGCGGCGTGCGCCAGCACCAGGACCCGCCGGCCGCTGGCGGCCAGCCCGGCGGCCTGCGACAGCTGTTCCTGCTGGCCGCCCGGCAGCACCATCTCCGGCGCTCCCAGCACCCAGGTGCCCTGGCCGGCGAAGCTGGCCGCGCTCCACTTGCGCGCCGACGAGAACGGCACGGCTGCCTGGCGCGACCACCCCTCCGGCGGGGGAAAGGCTTGCCCGACGGCGGCCAGCGTCGCGTTGCGGTTCTCGTCGTCCGCCAGCGCCCCGAGGGCCGCCCCGGTCGGCACCTGGTCGTCGAGGCGGATGAGGCTGTCGAAGGCGATGGTCCCATCGGTGAGGGTGCCGGTCTTGTCCAGGCATACCACGTCCACCCGGGCCAGGCCCTCGACCGCGGGCAACTGCTGCACCAAGACCCGGCGCCGGGCGAGCGTGACGGCGGCCACGCCGAAGGCGACACTGGTCAGCAGGACCAGGCCCTGCGGGACCATGCCGACGAGCGCCGCGACCGTCCCGCTGGCGATCTGCCGTACATTCCCATGGGCGTGCCACCCGCTGATCACCAGCAGCACGGCCACCGGTCCGATCGCCCAGGTGACGTAACGCAGAATCTGGTTGATGCCGTCCATCAGCTCCGAGCGCACCGGCGCGTAACGCCGCGCCTCGGCGGCGAGCTTGCGGGCGTACGCGTCGCCGCCCACCCCGGTGGCCTGGTAGCCGCCTGACCCGGCGACCACGAAGCTGCCCGACAGCAGCTGATCACCCGCCCGCTTGCCCACCGGCTCGGACTCGCCGGTCAGTAGTGACTCGTCGGCCTCCAGGCTCGTGCTGGCCCGCACCACCCCGTCAGCGACCAGCTGATCCCCGGCGCGCAGGTCGACCAGGTCACCGGCGACAAGATCCGCGACAGCGATGTCCTGCGGCGCGCCGTCGCGGATCACGCGGACTCGCGGGGCGCTGAGCACGGCGAGCCGGTCGAGCGTGCGCTTGGCGCGCAGTTCCTGCGCGATGCCGATCAGCGCGTTGGTGACAAGGACGATGCCGAACAGGGCGTCCTGCGGCTGACCCGCGACCAGGATCACAGCCAGCAAGACACCGAGGATGAAGTTGAACCGGGTCAAGATGTTCGCCCGCAAGATCTCGGCGACCGACCGGCTGGTGCGCTCCCCGCCCGCGTTCGCCAGCCCGCGCGAGCGCCGCTCGGCAACCTGGGCGCTGGTCAGGCCGGCAGCCGGCGTCTCCGCGATCGCCGCGCCCGGCGCCGATGGCGTTGAGGCGAGCGGATCGGCCATGCCGGGTCACCGCGCCGCGGTGCAGGCCCAGCGGAACGCGCGGCCAAGCCGAGGGCGACTATCGGCGACATCGACGTCCGTTCCCCCCGCGCCGCGGCTCACCGTGCCACAGACTCCATCGGCATAGGGTACGCCGGCCCCGATCGTGAACGGCGTCGTCGCTGCTATAGCCATCCTTCTTGCCTCAGGGTTTCGCCGACGGCGGCCGAGCGGCTGGGGTCGGGAAGGCGCGTCGCCGAGCCGACTCGATAACAGCGCCGGATACCCCGGCTCCGGTGATGAGGATGAGCAGTACCCAGAAGAACTCATCGCTGGCCTTCGCCGCTATGGCCGCCCCGAGCATGGTGGCAGCCCACACCAACGATATCTGGATCATCAACCGCCCGAAGATAGCCCGCAGCTCTTGCGGGTCGAGTGCTGACATCATGCCTCCCCTTGGTCGGCAGGCCAGCGGCCTTGAGTACATCTTGATCGCGCCGGGTGCCCGCGGCAGAGGCGGATGGCCCTAGCGGCACAGGCGAACGACCTGCGCTCCCGGAGCGCTTCGTGACTGCAGGTCGTGTAGAAGCCGGCTGGACCCGGGCACCCCACGTGAATCGCCGGGACCATTCGCCGGGGGACAGTGACCTCGGTCCCTGCCAGGGATCGCGTACCAGGCCTACCGTCGTAGCGGGTTACAGATCCGACGGAGGCCACGATGGCACTCACCGACCCGGCCCGCCGCCCGTCCGCAGGCGCGCGGCGTGTTGGCTACTGCATCGCCATTGCGTTCAGCGCGGCGCTCTTGTTCGTTCTCAACGGCCGGCCCGGATGGCAGGCGATGCCGTTCCTCACCAGCGACACCGACCAGGTGCTGTGGCTGGTCAACCTGTCGCTGGCGGCAGGGACAGCGGCTAGCGTCGTGTACCTTGCCTACGATCCGCCGTGGCTGAAATCGCTCGGCGGCCTGGCAACGACCGGGATCGGGCTGGCCACGGCAATCCGCATCTGGCAGGTGTTCCCTTTCGCCTTGTCATCCGGCTGGTCAATCGCCGTGCGTGTCCTGCTGGTCGTGGCCATCGCAGGTTCCTGCATCGCGCTGGTGGTCCAGATCGTTTCGCTTGCACGCTGGTTCACCGGCCACACCCCGCATGGCGGCCACCTGCGCACAGGACATTGATATCGCGCCGACCCTGAGAGCACCGATGGTCAGCTCCGCCAGGCGTGTTCGATGCGCCTGCCGAGCGCCTTCCCGTCGATCTGCCCATCCGGCCGTCTAAGCGCAGGCTGGAGCTGTGAGGAGCGCCAGTGCGTCGTCGATGGCCGCGAACACCGGCAGCCGGCTGTCCAGGCCGCCGATCCGCAGTATCTTCGCGACCTGCGGCCGCGGCGCGATGAGGCCGAAACGGCATCCTGCCGCATCGGCGTGGTTGGCGATCCGGACGAAGGCGCTGAGCCCGCGAGCGTCGCAGAAGGATAGGCCGGTCAGGTCGAGGAGCAGTAGCCGGGCTGAGCGGGCGATAGCTGCGTAGCCCTGTTCGACCAGGCCATCGCCGGTGGTGAGATCCAGCCCTGCTGGTGTGCTCAGGATCTCGATCCCGGCGCCCCGATCGGCGGTCGTCTGGTTCTCGCTCTGGGTCATCGTCGTCTGCTATCTGTGGTCGCTATCCGCTGGTGCGTCCCGGGCTACGATCGCATGGCGGCCTGCCTGGGTGTTTAGGGCCGAAGGTCCCGTCAGGGGGGAGCGCTAAGTCCCTGTTGATATGGCCCGCGGCTGTCTGAGGCTGGCTGAATGGGGATGAGGATTGCGCGCCGCAGGCCCCAGAAGGCCGGGAGGTCCCCCGACGGCCAGGTTGCCGGATCGCCCCGTCACGACCAGGCTGACTGGTCCGGGTCGGCGCCAGCCGGTCCGCGTCCCGCCCGAGCTTCAGCGGATCCGGGCCGTAACCGATCGCGGGGGCGTGGAAGCATACGTGAAGCACGTCAAGGGGCACTCCAGCTGACAGGCGATTCACCAGTCAGAGCACCCGAGTAAACAGGGATCCGGTGCTTGTACTGAGCAGGAAGGGGCGAACCGGCGATGGCTGATGAGAGGGCGAAGCGTATTGCGGAGCTGATCAAGCCGCTGCGGGTCAAGCCGGGAGCGAAGATGAACCTGGCCAAGGACTTCGACCGTGGAAGCCGGCGTCGGCCGCCAGGCACTAGCCGGACGGCGCTGACAGGTTGACCGCACTCAAGGCTCCTGCCAAGGATAGGCACCTGGTGTTCCGCTTGGTTCCGGGGCTGCGGCGGGTTTCGTCCTACCGGCGCGAGTGGCTGGCCAAGGATGTTGTCGCGGGGATCGTGCTCACTACGCTGCTGGTCCCGCAGGGCATGGCGTATGCGCAACTGGCGGGCCTGCCACCGATCACCGGACTGTACACGTCCATCATGTGCCTGCTCGGCTATGCGGTGTTCGGCCCGTCGCGGATCCTGGTGCTCGGCCCGGATTCCGCCCTGGGGCCGATGATCGCCGCGACGATCCTGCCGCTCATCGTCGCGAAGGGCGATGCCAAGCGGGCAGTCGCGCTGGCGTCGGTGCTGGCGATCATGGTCGCGGCGATCATGATCGTGGCGGGAATTGCCAAGCTTGGCTTCATCGCCGACCTGATCTCCAAGCCGACGATGATCGGCTACATGAACGGCCTGGCGCTGACCATCCTGGTCGGCCAGCTGCCGAAGCTGTTCGGGTTCAAGGTCGAGGCCGACGGCCTGATCGGGGAGGTCGCCGGCTTCGCCAAGGGACTGGCCAACGGCGAGGCGGTCGCCGCGGCGGGCGCGGTCGGGATCGCCGGGATCGCGCTGATCCTGGTGCTGCAGCGCTGGCTGCCGAAGGTCCCGGCCGTGCTGATCATGGTGGTGCTTTCGATCGCGGCGACGACGGTCTTTCACCTGGCCGAGCACGGTGTCAGCCTGGTCGGGGTGCTGCCCAGGGGGTTCCCGCCGTTGACCATCCCCCGCGTCCGGCTGGCCGACCTCGGGCCTCTGGCCGCCGGGGCGGCGGGGATCGCCCTGGTGTCTCTGGCCGACACGATCTCCACCGCGTCGGCGTTCGCCGCCCGCACCGGGCAGGAGATCCACGGCAATCAGGAGATGACCGGGATCGGCGCGGCGAACCTGGCCGCGGGTTTGTTCCAGGGGTTCCCGGTCAGCACCAGCGCGTCGCGGACCGCGGTGGCTGAACGCTCAGGCGCCAAGACCCAGCTCACCGGGGTCACCGGGGCGGCACTGATCATCCTCATGATCGTGCTAGTGCCGGGCCTGTTCCGGAACCTGCCCCAGCCCGCGCTGGCCGCCGTGGTAATCACCGCATCGCTGTCCCTGGCCGACATCCCGGCAACGGCGCGGCTCTGGAGACAGCGCAAGGCGGAGTTCCTGCTGTCGATCGCGGCGTTCGGCGGCGTCGCCCTGCTTGGCGTGCTGCCCGGGATCGCGATCGCGGTCGGCGTGTCGATCCTCAACGTCTTCCGCCGGGCCTGGTGGCCCTACGACACCGAACTCGGGCGTGTCGAAGGGCTTGAGGGTTACCACGACGTGCACACCCATCCAGAAGCGCGGCACCTGCCCGGCCTGGTGATCTACCGGTTCGACGCCCCGCTGTTCTTCGCCAACGCCAAGACATTCCGTGATGAGGTGCGGCGGCTCGCCAGGACCGACCCGCCACCCATCTGGATCGTGATCGCTGCGGAACCGGTGACCGACGTGGACACCACCGCGTCCGATGTGCTGGAGGAACTCGACAGCTCGCTGAACGCGCAGGGCATCGCGCTGGTATTCGCGGAGATGAAGGACCCGGTGCGGCAGAAGATCGAACGTTACGGGCTGGCACGCAAGATCGAAGCGCGCCATTTCTTCCCCACCGTCGGAGCCGCCGTCGCCGCATTCCGCGACGAAACCGGCGCCCAATGGACCGCCCCGAGCAGCCCGCCGCCGACCGGACAGCCCCAGGCCAGATAGCCGCCGATACCTGACTCGCGCAGACAGCGGCGGACAGGGGCAAACGACCCAACAGCGCAAGACCAATGAGCCGAACGGTGCCGTGTGCCGACGGAACGCAATTGCGATCTGCCCGTCTGGTTCGTGCCACGAGCGAGCCGCTGAAGTAGTGACCAACGCGGCTGTGTCCGGGACCAAAGCCCTGATCAGGGCGGTTGGCGAGGCTCGCTTACGTAGATAGAGAGCCTTTCGTGATGGGTCGTGATCAAGATGGTGGACAGAAGCAGGCGATACCTGGCACCATGTCGGCTGGCGAGTTCGGCGGCCAGGGCGGGAAGAGTCATCGGGCGGCTGATCCGGCCTTCGCGCCGGGTCGTGCCGCTCGCCGCGGCGGTGTTCCTCGCCGCCGGCGCTTTGGCTGCGTCGGGCCCGCTTGCCGGGGCCTCGGCGGCCGCGCAGCCGGTTCCCCCCGGCCTAGGCGGCCGGAACTGGACGGCGATCCCGACCCATGCCAAGGTCGTGGCGCTGACGTTCGACGCGGGCGCCAACGCCGACGGCGTGCAGAGTATCCTCGCCACGCTGGCCAAGTACCACGTGCCGGCGACGTTCATGCTCACCGGGAACTTCGTCCGGGACTTCCCGGCCCAGTCCAAGGCGATCGCGGCCGCAGGCTACCGGATCGGCGACCACTCGGTGTCCCACCCGTATTTCACCACGCTCACCGACGCGCAGATCCGCGACCAGGTGCTCAGCGCGCAAAGCCAGATCACCTCGGTGACGGGCGCCGGCCCGTGGCCGTGGTTCCGCTTCCCCTACGGCGATTACAACCAGCACACCATCTCGGTGGTGAACGGCGCCGGATTCGTCCCCGTCGGGTGGACGGTCGACACCCTCGGCTGGGAAGGGACCTCCGGCGGGATCAGCACCGGCACGGTCCTGAACCGGGTGCTGGGGAGCCTGCAGCCCGGCGAGATCGTGCTCATGCACTGCGGCTCGAACCCGGATGACCATTCCACCCTGGACGCGAACGCCCTGCCCACGGTGATCCAGAACCTGCAGACACGCGGCTACTCCTTCGTCACCCTCGATGCCCTGCGGGGCCTCGGCTACCACGTCCTGACCTCTGACGGCGGGGTGCACACCTACGGCGCGCCGTGGTACGGGTCTGATGCCGGCAAGCTGCCCGCCGGGGTGACAGCCGCCGGCGTGGCCGCAGACCCGGCCACCGGCGGCTACTGGATCGTGAAGTCCGACGGCGGGGTCGATGCGTTCAGCGCGCCCTGGCGCGGGTCGATGCGCGGGCAGGTCCCGGCCGGGCAGTCCGTGACCGGGATCGCCGGCACCCCGGGCGGCGGTTACCTGGTGCTGACCTCTGACGGCGGGGTGCACACCTACGGGACGCCGTGGTACGGGTCTGATGCCGGCAAGCTGCCCGCCGGGGTAAAGGCGGTCGGGCTGGCCGCGGACCCAGTGACTGGCGGCTACTGGATCGTGAAGTCCGACGGCGGGGTCGATGCGTTCAGCGCGCCCTGGCGCGGGTCGATGCGCGGGCAGGTCCCGGCCGGGCAGTCCGTGACCGGGATCGCCGGGACCCAAGGCGGCGGTTACCTGGTGCTGACCTCTGACGGCGGGGTGCACACCTACGGGACGCCGTGGTACGGGTCTGATGCCGGCAAGCTGCCCGCCGGGGTAAAGGCGGTCGGGCTGGCCGCGGACCCAGTGACTGGCGGGTACTGGATCGTGAAGTCCGACGGCGGGGTGGATGCGTTCAGCGCGCCGTGGTACGGGTCGATGCGCGGGCAGGTCCCGGCCGGGCAAGCCGTGACCGGGATCGCCGGCGAGTAAGCCGGCGAAGGGAGCGGTCTGATGAGCCAGGCCAGCGCCGGGCATGCCGAATGGAATGACGGCGGCATGGCGACCCGGCTGCGTGCCGCGATGCTGGAACCGTCCGGGCAGCATGCGTCCCAGCTTGCTCAGCGCTTGGTGAAAACGGCGTGGACGGTGATGGTGTTGTGCATGGAGGCCATGCCCATCTGGTTCCAGGTCAGGCCGTAGTCCGAACGGTCGACCTGAACCTCGGCGTCGAACGATACCTCGCTGTCGCTGACGGCGGACACCGTGGCGTCGAAGGTGACGGGCTTGGTGCGGTCGCGGACGGTAAGGTTGCCGGACACGGTGACGCCCTGGCCGGACGGCCTGGCCTGGGTAACGGTAAAGGTGATGTCGGGATTGGTGTCGCTGTCGAAGAAGTCGGCCGAGCGCAGGTGCGTGTCGCGCTTGGAGTTCTTCGTGTCGATCGACGCGGCGCCCACGGTCACGGTGCCGCTCACGTCACCGGTCGGCGAGACGACCCCTTGGCCACTGACCTGGCGGAAGACGCCCTTCACCGGAACCATGCCCCACATGCTCTTGGACCGCAGCCCGACCGTTGATTTGGACGCGTCCAAGGTCCAGTTCCCGGTGAGTGCCGCGTCCTTCAGCAGCGCCTGCACGTTCGTCTGTCCTGACGATGCCATGCCGTCCTCCTACACAGTTCGGTTCTAATACCAAAATAGTTTTGATATTAGAACCATATGTACGATGGGCTAGCCATGTCAAGCGAGAAAGGCTGCCGGGCAGCGGGCCTGTCGGCGCGCCCCGCACCGCACCCGCGCGCACCGCCCGCGCGCACCGCCCGCACGCCACGCACCCGCGCCTAATGCAGCTGTTCCGCCAGAGCGCCCTGATCGCGGAGTGGCTGTTGGGGTTCGCGCTCGGGCGCCGCAAAAGACGCAGACCCTCGTCGTCGGCTGCGACATCACCGGTATCAGTGCCTTCACCTAGCCCCAGTGGCCCCACTTGCCGCGTGAAAGGCCTCAAGGGCCTGGCCGGGAGTGTCGTAGAAGGCATCGGGGCCCAGGGTTGCGCTGATGCCGTAACGGTCGAGTTGTTGCCGCACCGGTCCGAGCACTGAGCTGAGGGCCAGGCGCACGTGTCGCTGGTGCACCCGCTCGATGACCTTGGTGAGGACCGCGGATGCGGTGTAGTCGACGTCGCCGATGGCGGCGCAGTCGACGACCAGCCATCGCAGCGGGTCGCCGTGGCCGACCAGGGCCGCGATGTCCTCCAGCAGCCTGGAGGCGTTGGCGTAGTACAGGCTGGTGCCGAACCGGTAGACCACCAGCCCCTCCTCGGTGCGGGCGCCAGGCTCGACCGGAGCCGCATGCCAGTGCCCGGCGGGTGACTTCACCAGGACGCTGTTGTACGGGTTGTAGCTGTGCCGCAAATGGTCGACGATCGAGGCGACGATAGCGAGCACGATGCCGTACTCGACCCCGAGGGTTACTACGGCGACCGCTGTGAGCAAGGCAATGGCGGACTCCCGTTTCCGGCAGGCCCGGATCTGCCGCATCTCCTTGACGTCGATGAGCTGAATCGCGATGAGGAAGACCACCGACGCCAGGGCGGCCTCCGGCAGGTACGCCAGCGGCGCGGTGAGCAGCACGAGGACGACCAGGACCACGGCGGAGGCGGTGAGCGGGGCCAGTTGGCTGCGACCGCCGGCGCTGTCGACCATCTGCGCTTTGGTCGGGCTGCCGTTGACCACGAACGTGCCGGAGAACGCGGCGGCGATGTTGGCGGCACCCAAGCCGACCAGATCGGTATCTTCGCTGAACGGTTCCTCGTACTTCGCGGCGTAGGCCCGGGAGGTGGCCGCGCTCTGCGCCAGGATGACCACGAACATCGACGCCGCCGCGCCGAGCAGCGCGGCGGCGTCGTGCCGGCCCAGGGCGGGCAGCCCCAGGCTCGGCAGTCCTCGCGGGACGTTCCCGACCACGGCCACGCCGTGGCTGGCCAGGTCCACGGCCCAGCTCACGATGATCGCGATGATCACCGCGATCAGCGGCCCCGGGATCCGGCGGGTGATCCGGCGGGCCGCGACCACGATCACGATGACCCCGACCGATACCGCTACGTCGGCCGGGTTCGCGCGCGGGAGCGCGCGCACCGTGTTCAGCAGCCTGGGCAGGGTCTGCTTGCCCGCGGCCGTTATCCCGAGCATGTCGGGCAGCTGCCCGGCCGCGACACTGATGCCGACGCCGGTCAGGAACCCGACCAGCACGGTCCGGGAAAGGAAGTTCGCCAGGAAACCGAGCCGGGCCAGCCGGGCCACCAGCAGCATCCCGCCGGCCAGCAGGGCCGCCAGCCCGGCGAGCCGGACGTATCGCTCCGATCCCGCCACCGCCATACCGGCCAGCGCGGCGGCGAGTATGGCCGCGGTGGCGGAATCCGCGGCGACTACGAGGTGGCGAGACGAACCAAGGACGGCGAAGATCGCCATCGGGAGGAGCATCGTGTACAGGCCGGTCACCAGCGGCATCCCGGCGATCTTCGCGTATCCGAGCACTTCGGGGACGCCGAGGGCAGCCAGCGTGAGGCCGGCCAGCATATCGATGGGGACCCGGGACCGGTCGACGGGCAGCACGCCCTGCAGGACGGGCTGGGCGCGCAGCCATCCCCGCCAGCGGTCCCCCGGCGAAGCCGGCATCGTCGCGCCTCCTCCCGGTCCTCGGCGTAGTTCGGGTTCAGTTCATTATCTCGCCGCCGGGCGTTCACCGCGCTTGACGATGTACCACGGGCACCACAGAATGACCAGCTAAAGAGGAGCCTTGTTGGAAGCCAGCCCTGCCCGCGCCTACGCCGTCCCGGCCGGTTCAGGCGCCGATGCGATCGTAGGGGCGCTGGCCGGGGCAGGAGCGCGCTTGATGTTCGGGGTGCCGGGCGGCGGTCCCAACCTGGACGTGGTCGGGGCCGCGGCAACGGCCGGCCTGCGTTTTATCCTGGCCCACGGCGAGACCGCCGCGGTGATCAGGCCGCCACGTACGCCGACCTCACCGGCACGCCCGGGGCCGTGGTCGTCACCCGGGGGCCGGGGCTGGCCAGCGCGGTCAACGGCATCGCGCATGCGGCCCTGGACCGGCTGCCCGTGGTAGTGATCGCCGATACCGTCGCGGCCGCCGACGCCAGCCGGATCAGTCACCAGCGGATCGACCAGGCGAGGTTGGGCCGGTCGGTCGCCAAGGCGGCGATCACCGTCGGCCGACGGCACCCCGGCGAGGCGGCCGCGCGGATCGTCCGGATGGCGCTGGCGGTGCCGCCCGGGCCGGTGATCGCCAACATGGACGACGGCGCTCGCCCAGTCGGGGCCCAGGTCCCGAAGGCAGCACTCTCGAAGACAGCACTGTTTGAAGGCAACCCTCTTGAAGGCAGCGGCCCGCTGGCTGCCGCAGCGGGTCCCTCGGAGGCCTCACTCCTAGACCAGGCCCTGCGGGGGGCGCGGCGCCCGGTACTGTTGCTGGGCGCGGACGCCATCGGTCGGACCGCCGCGATCAGGGCGGCCCTGGCAGGCCGCGGCCTCCCGGCGCTGCACACCTACCGGGCTCGCGGCATCATTCCGGACTCCGCTGCTGAGGCGGCCGGACTGATCACCGGGGGCACGATGGAGTGGCCGCTGCTCAGCGCCGCCGATCTCATCATCGGGCTCGGCGTGGACGAGGCCGAGATGATCCCGGCACCGTGGGACTACGCCGCGCGGACCATCCTGATCACCGAGCCAGCGGCCAGCCCGGAGCCAGCGGCCAGCCCGCAGAGCGTGCCTGGCCCGGCCGGCCCTGGCGGCCCCGGGTACCGCGGCTACTTCACCGGCGCGACCGTGCTGAGGATGCCGCTGGCCCGGGCGGCGCAGGTGCTGGCGGCCGGGCCGGGCCACGACTGGCCGCCTGATGCCGGACGCGCGGCCAAAGCGGACGCTGCCGCACGGCTCGCCTCGGCGGCCGTCGCTTCCCCGGGGTTGCTGGCCCCGCAGCAGGTCGTCGCGACGGTGCGGGCCTGCACTCCGCCGGAGACCATCGCCACGGTGGACGCGGGGGCGCACATGCTGGTCGCCATGCCGCTGTGGGAGGTGCCCGAGCCGCGCAGGCTGCTGGTTTCCAGCGGGCTCGCCACCATGGGCTACGCGCTGCCCGCCGCCATCGCCGCCGCGCTGTGCGCGCCGCGGGTACCGGTGGTGGCCTTTACCGGGGACGGCGGCCTGGGCATGACGCTGGCCGAGATAGAGACGGCCGTCCGGTTGTCCCTGCGGGTCATCGTGATCGTTTTCAACGACGCCGCGCTCAGCCTCATCAAGCTCAAGCAGAAACCGGCTGGGCACGGTGGCGACGAGGCGGTCAGGTACCGCCCGGTCTGTTTCGCGGCCGCCGCGACCGCGATGGGCGCCGCGGGGGCCGCGGTGACCACCGAGCGGGATCTGGCCACGGCGCTGGCGGCCGCTCTGCGCCGACCCGGTCCCACCGTGATCGATGCCAGCGTCGATCCGGCCGGCTACCTGGCTGTCATGGACCTCAGCCGGGGCCAGGCCGGACGCAGATCGGTGCCCGGTATCAGCCGGGCGCTTGGAGTGCCCTGCCCCTAGCTTTCCCGGGGCAGCGCTGAACGCGAAGGAGCGTGCGCAGTGAGCATTACCGTGGCGAAGTTCAGGGACGTCGCCGAGGGAACCCAGCCCGGTCAGTTCATGATCGGCGAGCGGGAGCCGGTGAAGAGCCTGGCCGAGCTCGACCCGATCTACAAGCGGCTGCTCGACGAGCCGGTGACCGCCATCGTCGCGGTGACGGGCTCAGACGGCCAGCCGAACCTGACCCCGGTGTGGTTCGACTACGAGGGCGACACCGTCCTGCTGAACCTGGCCACCCATCGCAAGAAGGTCGCCTGGCTACGCAAGGTGCCGAACGCCACGTTCCTGCTGATGAACCCGGAAAACACCTACCACTGGCTCAGCCTCAAGACAGTGGTCAAGCGGGAGATCTCCGAGGACGACCCGGCGGAGGGCCGCCGGGTCACCGAGCAGCTGGACCGGATCTGGGTGAAGTACACCGGCAACGAGCCGCCCTACGCCCTGCGCGACCCCTCGATGGACGAGCGGCGGGTCCTGTTCGAGCTCGAGGTGGTAAAGGTCGCCACGTTCGGGCGGCCGTAGCCCAAGGAAGGACCACAGCCGGTGTCCGGAATGCCTCGCGTCATCGTCATGGGCGGATCGGTGGGCGGCCTTACCGCCGCGCTCGTGCTCCGCGACGTCGGCTGCGAGGTCCGGGTCTTCGAGCGATCGTCGGCGGCGCTGCAGGCCCGCGGCGCGGGCATCGCCGCCCTCGACGCCACCCTGCGTTACCTGACCGAGCGGGGCGGCCGGTCGCAGGCCGACGTGTGCTCCGCCACCAACTGGATCAGGTTCCTGCGGCCCGACGGCAGCACCCTTCATGAGCAGCGGCACCGGTACCTGTTCTCGTCCTGGAACACCATCTACACCTCGTTGCTCGAGCTGTTCGACCCTGGCCGTTACCTGCTTGGCAGCGAGGTCACCGCCTTCCGCCAGTCCGGAGACGCTGTCCTGGTCACGCTGGCGGACGGCGCAACCGCCGAAGCCGACCTGCTGGTGTGCGCCGACGGCGTGAGCTCGCAGGGCAGGGCGCGTCTGCTGCCGGACGTCAGGCCGTCCTACTCGGGCTACGTGGCCTGGCGCGGAACGCTGCCCGAGCAGGCGCTGCCCGATGCCACCCGCCGGCTGCTCGGCGACGCGCTCACCTACCAGGTGCTCAAGGACAGCCACATCCTCGTCTATCCCATCCCCGGCCCCGGCGGCGCGCTGACCGAAGGCGATCGCCTGGTCAATTTCGTCTGGTACGTCAACGTCGCCGAGGGCGAGGAACTCCAGGAGCTGATGACGGGCCGGGACGGCATCCGCCGGGCGGTGTCGCTGCCGCCGGGCGCGGCCACGGACCAGGCGGTGACCGTCATGCGGCGGGCCGCCGGGGCCGAGCTGGCCTGGCCCATCACCGAGGTCGTGACCGGCGTGGGCGAGCCGTTCGTCCAGGTCGTCTACGACATCGCCGTTCCCCGCATGGCGTTCGGCCGGGTCTGCCTGATCGGCGACGCCGCCTTCGCGGTCCGCCCGCACGCGGCCGCGGGCACGGCCAAGGCGGCCGCCGACGGCTGGGTCCTCGCCGAGGCGCTCGCGTCCGCCGATGGGGACGTGCCGGCCGCGCTGGCCAGCTGGGAACGCCGGCAGGTCACCCTCGGCCGCGCCCTGCTCGCCCGGTGCCGCGACATCGGTGACAGCTCACAGTTCCGAGGCACGTTCCAGCCCGGCGACAAGCGGCTCATCTTCGGCCTATACGGTCCGGGAAGCTAAGCGACTCACCCGCTCGGCGAGGAATTCTTCCCAGGTCCGGCGCCCCACAGCTCGTTCGGGAGCTAGATTCGCCCCAGCCCGGACCGCGCGGGCCGCCTGGCCGGGGAGCCAGACCGGCACCAGCGCCCGGCGCTTGCGTGCGGCCCGCAGGTATCCGCGGAGCAACTCGGCCATCGGGTACGCTCGCGGTCCGGCCATGTCGGGCACCAGGCCGGCGGGCCGAATGCCAGCTCGGTGAGCCGGGCCGCCACCTCGGCGGCGTCGACCGGCTGGAACCTGACGCCGGACGGCACCGGAATTACGGGCAACCTGGCCATCTGCCGCGCCACCATCAGGACCAGATCGTGGAACTGGGTGGCTCGCAGCGTGCTCCACGGCAGGCCCGAGTCGGCGACGACCTGCTCGGCGGCCAGCTTGGAGCCGAAGTACCCGAACATGGCCCGATCTACGCCGCTGGCCAGCGGGATACGGTCGGCGCCGACGACCGAGATGTTCACCAGGTGCGGCGCGCCGGCCCGGGACGCGGCCTGGACCAGGGTCCGCGCCTTGTCGCCGTCGCCTTTCTGGGCGCCCGCGCAGTGCACGATGATCTCGGTCCCAGCCACCGCGGCGTCGATCCCCTCTCCCGTGTCCAGGTCACCGGTCACGAACTCGATCTCCTCGGCGGCCTCGCGCCCGCGCCTGCTGAGCACCCGCACCTTGGCGCCGGCGTCCCGCAGGAGCGGCACGACGAGCTGCCCGAGCGTCCCGGTGCCGCCGGTGACCAGGATGGTTGACGACATGGCTCCTCCTGTCACATCGGCCAGAGTTGATCCGTCAGGGGTATGACGGAACGCGACAGGGAAAATGTGACCGATGGACGAAGATGACCGGCTGGCCGGGCGGTTCGAGGCGAGCCGCCCCCGGCTGCGGGCGATGGCCTACCGGATGCTCGGCTCGCTGAGTGACGCCGACGACGCGGTCCAGGAAGGCTGGATTCACGCCGCCGGCCGCGCGACCGCCGTGGACAACCTCGAGGGATGGTTCACGACCATCGTCGCCCGGGTGTGCCTGGACATGCTGCGCTCACGTAAGTCGCGGCGTGAGGAGCCCCTGGATCGGCAGGACGCAGCGGTGGCCGGCCCCGAACAGGAAGCGATGCTCGCGGACTCGGTCGGGCTCGCGCTGCTGGTGGTGCTCGACACGCTCACGCCCGCCGAGCGGGTCGCGTTCGTGCTGCATGACACGTTCGGTCTGCCGTTCGATCAGATCGCGGCGATCACCGGCCGCTCACCGGCCGCGGCCCGCCAGCTGGCCAGCCGCGCCCGCCGCCGGGTCCAGGGCACGGCCTCGGTGCCCGGGAGCCGCCTGGCCCGGCAGCGGGAGGTGGCCGAGGCGTTCCTCGCCGCCGCGCGCGGCGGCGACCTGGGCGCGCTGCTCGCCGTGCTCGACCCCGAGGTGGTGCTGCACGCCGACGCCGCGGCCGTGCCGTCGGGTGCCCCGGCGACGCTCCGCGGCGCGGCGGCCGTGGCCAGGGGAGCACGCGTCGCCTCCGGGCGCTCCCGGTACTCTGGCGTCGCCCTGGTCAACGGGACCCCAGGTATCGTGATGGCGCCCCGCGGGCGGCTGGTCCTCGTGCTGGCCCTCACGATCGGTGACAGCACGATCTCCCGGATCGACGTGATCGCCGACCCCGCCCGCCTGGAAAAGCTCGATCTGGCCGTGCTCGACGACTGACGAGGCGGGCCCAGCAGGGAAGGTGGTCGTGTCCGCGCCCGGCGTAACGTTCCAGTTGCTGGACGGGCCGCAGGCGGCCGCCCACGCGGACGAACTGCAGGTCCTCCACGCCGAGGTCTACGCCGACCCGCCGTACGGGCGGACCGACGACAGCGCCGTGTTCGCACAGCGCTTCCGGGTCCAGCGCCGCCAGCCGGGCTTTGTTCTCGCTGAGGCCCGCCGCGGCGGCTATCTGGTCGGCTACGCGGCCGGGATGCCGCTCCGGCCGTCTACCTCCTGGTGGCGCGACCTGACCACACCGCTCCCGGCCAACGTCACCGCCGAGCATCCCGGCCGCACCTTCGCCCTGGTCGAGCTGCTGGTCCGCGCGTCCTGGCGGCGGCAGGGCATCGCGCAGACCTTGCACGACCTCATATTGGCGAACCGGCCCGAGGAACGCGCGACGCTTACCGTCCTGCCCGCCGCCACCCCGGCGCAGAACGCCTTCGCCAAGTGGGGCTGGCGCAAGGTCGCCCGCACGCGCGATCCCCGCCCTGGCTCACCGGTATCCGACGTGCTGGTCACCGCGCTCCCGCTCTGACCACGTTGGCGAGCGGCTCGCCCGCCGCGAACCGGCTCAGCTGCGCGGCGATCAACCGGGCCGCGCGCGGGGCGAAGGCTGAACTCGCGCCCCCGACGTGCGGTGAGATCAAGACCCCGGGTTGCCGCCAAAGCGGATGGTCGGCGGGCAGCGGTTCCGGATCGGTCACGTCGAGGGCAGCGCGTATCCGGCCGGTCGACAGCTCAGCAACCAGGGCGCCGGTGTCGACCAGCTTGCCGCGAGCCACGTTGACCAGCAGGGCGCCGTCCGGAAGGAGGGCGAGCTCCCGGCCGCTGATCATGCGGTCGGTCTCAGCGGTGTGCGGCGCGATCAGGATGGCGACGTCGGCCTGGGGAAGCAGCCGATGCAGATCCTCGATCGGCTGGACCTGCGGCGGCCCCGAGCGGCGACGCCGCGCCACCCGCGTGATGGAGGCGACTTCGAAGCCATGCAGCCGACGCTCGATCGCTTCACCGATGCGCCCGTATCCGATGATCAGGACACGCTGGTCGGCAAGCGCCTGGCCCGGGATGGGATGCCAGGCACCTGCGCCCTGGTTACGGGCGAAACTGTCCAGGTGCCGCCCGCTGGCCAGGGTGAGGGCGAGCGCCAGTTCCGCAGTGCTGGCGTCGTGCACGCCCGCCGCGTTGCACAACGTCGCGGTCGGCGGTAGCAGCGGCAGGAACTCCTCGTACCCGGCCGTGAGGGTCTGCACCACCTGGAGCTTGGTCATCTCCGCGGCTCGCTCCAGGACGGCTGGCCCCTTCATGTAGGGCAGGACATAGAAGGCGACCTCGCCGACGGTACCGGGAAGCGCGTCTCCGTCCGCCCGGTAGAAGTCGAGATCAAGTCCGGCGGGAATGCGCCCCAGACGCCGTTCAGCCTCGGCGTTGTCGGCGTAGGGCACCCAGGCGAGCGGCACGGAACAGCCTCCTCTATGACAGGCGGTCGTTTCAAACCCACTGGTTAAGATACGGCTAGCATGGTGCCGTGAAGCGCGCTTTGGTCCTGGCCGGCGGGGGCGGATCGATGGTGCACGTCAGCATCTGGGAATCGGCCGGAAGGCCCAGCAGATGAGTCGGCTCAAGGAGATGATCGTCGATGCCCGCGCCGACGCGGAAAAGGCCGGCGTCACCTTCATCCCCATCGTCAACTACCCCGTCGACTGGACCATCGGACCGGGCTGTTATTTCGGGCCGTTGGTCCCTGTCGCTACCGGCCGGCCGAACCTATCGTGACACCGTGCCAAGCGACGACGAGATCCGCCTCAGGGACGGCCGGAACGTCGTGCTGCGGGTAGCGGCTCCGGCGGACGTGCCCCGCATTGCGGAGCTGTACGCCGGGCTGTCGCCAGCATCGTTCCGCCTCCGTTTCTTCTCCGGGTGCCCGAAGCCAGCCCTGCTGGCCCGGCTGGCCCGGATCGACGTGGCGCCCGGCGCCGTATCCCTGATCGCCGCGACGCCGGGATCAGACCGCCTGGCCGCGGAGGCCAGGTACGTGCCCACGGCCGAGGACGCGGGCGAACTCGCGCTCGCCGTCCTGGACGACTTCCAGGGCCTCGGGCTGGGTCGTCTCATGCTGAGCGCGCTGATCGATCACGCGAAGGCATCGGGACTCGAGCGGCTCAGCGCCGTCGTCAATATCACCAACGACACGATGCTGCACCTGCTGACGCGATACGGCTCGGCCCTGACCGAACCCGCCGACGAGAGCTTCGTCGTCTCCCTGGAGATCTCCGCGACCGGCGGCATGCCCGGCTGGCCCCGGACCTCAAGCCAGCGGATCCTGGTAGAACGGCGAGGCTGGTTCGACGACCAGCGCGTCGCCGCCCTGCGGGCCGAAGGAAACGACGTGCGCCAGTGCGCCGGCCCCGCCCCGACCTGCCCGCTGGTCGAGGTCGGCCGGTGCCGGCTGGCCGAGGAAGCCGACCGCATCGTGACCCTGCTACCCGGCGACGACGCCGACTGCGCCGCGGTCACCGAGGCACACCGGCGCCTGTGGCCCGGCAAGCTTGCTCAGTAAACTTCCCCGAGAAAGGGACCACCATGCCCCGGTTCATGGATTTCCACGAGAACCTCAAGCTGCCTGCCGACGCCATCGCGCAGATCGCCGATGACACCCGCCACGAGCGAGCGGACGAGTTCGGCGTGCGTCAGGTTGAGCTTTACCACAACCCGGAGGGCCAGGTGTACTGCCTGCTCGACGGACCCGACGAAGACGCGATCCGCAGGCACCACGCCGCCCTCGGCGTTGACTGCGGCGCCGTTCACCGGGTGGACGGCATTACCTGAGGGGTTCGGGGGGGCCGCCCGGCCCGGCGCGTGAGCCAGCACTCACGCGCCGGGCCATCGGCATAGACCCATGCCCGGATTCGGTGTCCTTCGCGCGTTTGTCGTACCCCCGTGGCAGGATCAGATCCCAACCGCGCCAGGGAGTTGCCCCGCCGATATGTTCCACGCTGACCTGCATATTCATTCAAAGTTCTCGCGTGCCTGCAGCAAGGACTGCGACATCGAGCACCTTTCGGCGTGGGCGCTGCGCAAGGGTCTCACCGTGCTCGGAACCGGGGATTTCACGCACCCCGCGTGGGCGGCGGAACTGAAGGAAACCCTCGTCCCGGCCGAGCCCGGCCTGTTCCGGATCCGGCCGGAGCTGGAAAGACGGCTTCTCCGCGATTCCCCGCCCGCCTGCGCCGGCACCGTCCGGTTCATGCTTTCCGTCGAGATATCAACCATTTACCGGCGCGACGAGCGCACCAGGAAGGTGCACCACCTTATTTACGCGCCGAGCTTCGATGCCGCCGACCGGATTACCGCGGCGCTGGCCACAATCGGCAACCTGGCGTCGGACGGCAGGCCGATTCTTGGCCTGGATTCCCGTGATCTGCTGGACATCACGCTATCGGCCGATCCGGGCTGTTTTCTGGTGCCTGCCCATGTCTGGACGCCCTGGTTCGCCGTGCTCGGCTCAAAATCCGGCTTCGACGCGGTGCAGGAATGCTACGCCGACCTAGCTGGGCACATATTCGCGGTGGAGACCGGCCTGTCGTCGGATCCGGCCATGAACTGGGCCTGTTCGGCGCTGGATTCGTATCGTCTGGTCAGCAATTCCGATGCGCATTCGCCGCCCATGCTCGGCCGCGAGGCCATCGTATTCGACACCGATCTCGACTATTTCGCCATGGCGGCCGCACTGCGCACCGGGAACGGCTTCGAAGGGACGATCGAGTTCTTTCCCGAGGAGGGGAAATATCACCTGGACGGGCACCGCAAATGCGGTGTCCGGGTCGACCCTGAGCAAACCCGCGCCCTGGATACCATCTGCCCGCAGTGCGGTAAGCCCCTGACCGTTGGGGTCCTGCACCGGATAGCAGAGCTGGCCGACCGCCCCGCAGGCTTCCGCCCGCCCGGCGCCGCGGGGTTCACCAGCCTGGTCCAGCTACCCGAGATCGTCGGCGAGATCCTAGCCACCGGGCCGAAGAGCAAGAAGGTGGCCGGCGAGGTCGGCCGGCTGGTCGCCGCGCTCGGACCTGAGCTGAGCATCTTGCGGGAGACCCCGCTCGATGAACTGCGCCGCGCGGGCGGGTCGCTACTCGGCGAGGCCATCGCCCGGCTGCGGCGCGGCGAGGTCATCAGGGACGCGGGATACGACGGCGAATACGGCACGATCCGCCTGTTCCAGCCGGGTGAACTGGACGGAGCGGCGCTCTTCACGGTGGCCGGCCTGCCGCCGGCCGGCGCGGACAAGCAGAATTCGGCCGAACGGGCCCGGGTACCTCGCCCCGGCACCAGGCCCGAGCGCCGCCGAGTTGGCGCCGCGGCGCCTGTTCCCGCGGCAGCTGCCGCCGCGACGCCTACCGAGGCGGCCGCGACGGGATCGCTCCTGGACGGGCTGGATCCGCAGCAGCGGGCCGCGGCCACCGCCGACGGGCCGCTGCTGATCATCGCGGGACCGGGAAGCGGCAAGACGCGCACGCTCACCTACCGCATCGCCCACCAGATCACGGACCGCGGCGTGCCCGCCGCGAACTTCCTGGCCATCACGTTCACCCGGCGGGCCGCCCAGGAGGTACAAGACCGGCTGGCCGGACTGAGCCCGGGCCAGCCCACCGTGACCACGTTCCACGGCCTGGGCCTGCGGATCCTGCGCGAGCACCACGAGGCGGCCGGGCTTGGCCCGCGGTTCAAGGTCGCGGACGAGACCGTCAGCCTCCAGGTCGCTACCGAACTAACCGGGTCCGAGCGAGACGGACGCAAGCTGATCGCCGGGCTCGACCCGGACGCCAAGCTGGCCCTGCGCCGCGAACTGGCAGCCCGCGACCTGGTGGACTTCGACGGGCTGGTCGAGATGTCAGCGGCCCTGCTCCGCGACGATCCCGGCATCGCGGATGAGCTGCGCACCCGCTGGCCGCGGATCAGCGTGGACGAATACCAGGACATCGACGCCGTGCAGTACGACCTGCTCCGCATGATCACCGGCGACGGCACCGGGCTGACCGCGATCGGGGATCCGGATCAGGCCATCTACGGCTTCCGCGGCGCCGACGTCAGCATCTTCGGCCGGTTCGCGGCGGATTTCCCCGGGGCGACCATGGTCGAGCTCACCAGGAACTACCGCTCGAGTCCGGAGATCGTGACCGCCGCGATGCAGGCCATCGCGCCGGCGACGCTGGTGCCGGGACGAACCGCGGTCGCGGTACGGGGCGGTCCCGCGAGCGTCGTCACCTTCGACGAGGCGGCCGACGAGCACGCCGAGGCCGCCTGGATCGCCGCCACCATCGACCAGCTGCTGGGCGGCGCGTCCTTCCACAGCCTCGATAGCGGCCGGGCCGACGGGCACGCCCACGGCAAGCTCGGGCTCGGCGACATAGCCGTCCTGTACCGCACCGACGCCCAGGCTGGCCCGCTCGGCCAGGCGCTGACCCGGGCCGGGTTGCCGTTCCAGAAGCGCTCGCACGACCTGCTCGCCCGGCGGCCCGGAGTGGCCGACATCATCCGCGAGATGCGCCTCGTGCGTACCGGTCCCGCCCTGGGCGAGCCTGGAGGTCCTGGGGATGATGTCGCCGGGCAGGTTCCTGGAAGTGATGTCGCCGGGCAGTTGACGGGGGCGGTGCGAGCTTTGGCGGCCGCCCGCGGCGAGCGTGACGCGACGGTCGTCGACATCCGCGCGGCGGGCGAGCTGCTCATGCCCCTGGCCCGCCGGTGCGGCGCCGACCTCGAACGCTTCGGCGCCGAGATCTCCCTGGGCGCCGAAACGGACGCGCTGGATCCGCGGGCCGAGGCGATCACCCTGCTGACCCTGCACGGCGCCAAGGGCCTGGAGTTCGACGTGGTGTTCCTGGCCGGCTGCGAGCGCGGCCTGCTGCCGCTACGGCTGGCTGGACCGGCGGACGATGCCGCGGAGGAGCGGCGGTTGCTGTTCGTCGGGATGACCAGGGCGCGCGACCGGCTGCTGCTTACCTGCGCGGCCCGGCGGGCCAGGCACGGCTCCGGGGAGGCGGCCGGCCGGTCGCCGTTCCTGACCGCGGTCGATCCGGAGCCGCCCGGCCTGACCGGGCCGCGGCGAGCACGCCGGGCTCCCGACCGCCAGCTGCGCCTGCTCTGACCCACCCGGACCTTAGGTCGGCACGGTGGCGCCGGCCGGGAAGCCGCGGCGCGGGCTGCCGTTCAGCAGCCACGCGTGCTGCCTGCCGTGCACCTGCCAGCTGCGGCCGCTGCCGGTCAGGTCGACGACCGCGGTGTCCTCGTCGATCCCGATCACCGTCGTGCCCGGCGGCGGAGCCGCCGCGGCCCGGCTGACCAGCTCCGGCGCCCATGACGTCATCTTGTCGAAATGCGGCAGGACGCGCAGCCGCGGCAGCACGCCCAGCCCGCGATCCGGCTCGCGGGCCGGAGCCCGGACCGCGGGCACCCAGCCGGTGAGTGCGATCGCTCCCGCCGAGCATCCCGCCAGCGCCGCGCCCGAGCGCCAAGCGGCTTCGACGGCTGCCCATACGCGAGTCCCGCGCAGGGTCCGGGCAAGGTAGAGCGGGTCTCCGCCCGACAGGTAGACCAGGCCGGCGCCGTGGACCAGGGCCGCCAGATCCTCAGACTCGGCTTCGTCTCGGTCCCTGGCGACCACGGGAACCTGGTCTACCCCGAGGCGCTCAGCTTGCGCCGCGCCCAGGTCGAGCCAGTACTGCAGGCGCTGACGCCCCTCGGGAGCTGCCGCCGTCGGGATCTGGACGTAGCGGGGTGGGCGTCCGGAGATCAGCATGCCCTCGATGCCCACCATGACCGGCAGGTACTCGCCACTTCCCACCAGCGCCAGCGGCCCCGGGCCCGCGGCAGTAGCCTCTGCCTCCCCTGGATGCATGGCCCCACGGTAGCCTAGGCGGCGGCCTGGATTCCGGTCCCGCCTCACCGCAGCAGCTTGTGCACCTCGCGGAACTGCGGATGCCGCGCGTCGCGCAGCCACTCGAACAGCACCATCTCCGACGTCACGATCTCCGCGCCGTGCTGCCGCGCCCGGTCGATGGCGGCCGCCCGGTCAGCCGGATCACGCGAGCCGGTCGCGTCCGCCACCCACACCACCCGGCGCCCGGACGCGAGCAGGTCAAGCACCGTCTGCAGGACGCAGACGTGCGCCTCGCACCCCGCCACGACGATCTCGCCGGACCCGGCGGCCAACAACCCGGGAAAGCCAGGGTCGCCCGCCGCCGAGAACGTCGTCTTGGACAGGACCGCCTGCGGGTAAGCGGCGAGCGGCGGCACGGTCGGGCCCAGGCCCACCGGGTTCTGTTCCGTCGCGCGGACCGGCACGTCCAGCAGGGCCGCCGCCTCCGCGAGCCGCACGGCCCGGGCCATGACAGCCTCATGATCTGCGATGACGGGCATGAGTCGCTCCTGCAGGTCAATCAGCAGCAGAACGGCGCCCTCGGCGGTGAGCAGCACCCGACCGACGCTACTTCACCGGATCCGGGTGCGCTACGCCGGCATGCTTCATGGACGCACCGTGGCGGCGGCGAAGAGATCCAGCTTCCCCGTGCGGGTGTCGTTCCACACGAGGTGGAAGGCCCCGGCGCCGGTGGCGATGCCCTGCCAGTCGCCGATCCACCAGGCGCCGTACTTGCCGCGGGAGGCGGTCGTCGGGTTCTGCGGGTCGAAGGGGGCGGTGGTCACCCGCAGCGGTCGGCGAAAGCGGAGCTCTCCCGCCCGCGAGAGGAGCAGGACTTCGTCCACGCGGCCGTTCGCCAGGGCAAACGCGGAGATCGCGACCCGGCCCGCCTCGTCGACCGCCAGATTCGGCTGGAAGTAGGTCACGTCGTCGGCGGGTGTCGCGGTCACCGGCTTGGACCAAGACCGGCCGCCGTCGTAGGACGCGGTCACCACGATGCCCGAGTACGTGGCTCCCGGCTGGTGCCTGGTGAACGCGACGTAGAGAGCATCACCGCGGGGGGCGGCGGCGACCGTTGGGCCGCTGTTGGGCTTGACGTCGCCGGGCAGTGTGATGACCGCCGATTCCGATCCCAGATGGACCGGTGCGGCAAAGCTGTGTCCCTCATCGGTCGAGCAGACGGCAACGACCTGGCCGATCATGTCGCCGGACGAGTCCTGCTGGGTTGTCCAGTCGCAGACGGCGCATACCAGGCCATGCGGTCCGGCGGCGAGCTGGGGGCCCGCGCTCACCACCGAGGGGACTCTGGCCTCCCCCAGGATCCTGCGCGGCGGCTCGAAGGTCTCTCCGCCGTCGGTGGAGCGCCTGAAGTCGAGAGCGGTGTGCGAGACGCCGGCGCCCCAGGCGACGTAGACATTGCGCTCGGGCGGGCCCGGCCCGGCGCCAGTGGCCAACCAGGGGTGATCGCTGTAAGTTCCCTGCACGAGGGTCACCGGCGCAGCGAAGCTGCGTCCGCCGTCGTCGGTCCGCCAGACGTACACCGCGCGGTTGGCGTCGGGGTTGGCGGGGTTGATGTCGGAGCCGTGACCGGAACGCGTGGCGCAGATATAGCCGCGGCCCTGCGCATCGAATGCGACGGTCACGTCGTCGCCGGCCGGGCCGGCCGCAGGCTGCGGTGGCAGGCCGCCGTTCTGCCAGCTCGCGCCTCCGTCGAACGAGAGGTAAGTCGCGATGAACTCCGGGGGCGCGGCCGAGCCCTGGCAGGCGACGAGGAGCTGGCCGGGGTGCCGGGGGTTCGCCGCGACCGACGGCCCGACATGCTCCCGGTAGCGGTCGTGACTGACGCGAAGGTTCGCACCGACGCTCGACGACGGTCTTGCCGGCGCAGGGGATGCCGCGCTGTCGCAGCCGGGAAGCGCCGCCCCGACCGCGGCGGCTGCTCCGCCGCGGAGCAGGCTGCGGCGGGAGATCCGCGGTGACGAGCTGTGCTCGCTCATGGCTGGGGTACTCCTCAAGATCGGGGTTGGCAGGACGTCCGCTTGCCCCGCCGGGTCCTGGAGCCGGGCGGGCCCGTGCGCCCCTCCCGGCGGATCGCGAGCCGGCCGCGCGAGATCCAAGCCAGCCGGGGCACCGGATCGAGGTCACGTAACTGGCGGCCAGCTAGTCCTGGCCGGGAACGGGGCCGAAGATGTCCTCGGAGACGCCGGCCCGGCCTGCGGGGACCAGCCTGACCTTCGGGAACCACCGATCGGGACTGATCCTCCGTCCCGCTCGCGTCTTGGCCGCCGTGGTCACGGCGGCGGCTGCGTGTAGTGGGAAGGAGGCGGCTGGGTGGTGCACGTCAGTGCCGCACCAGCGGGCACGAGGCGCTCGACCGACGCGGGCCGCCCATGCGTAACCGCTAGCTGGGAGGGGGACAGGTAGCCGATGAACAGCTCTTCGCCGGGGGGCACCGCCGAAGGCGTGAAGACGAAGGCGACGGTACCGCCGGCTTGCCCCACACCCCTCATGACCGCGCTGACCCCGGCTCCCTCGCCGCTGGCGTCCAGGTATCCGTTGTCCTGGGGTCCTTTGCAGAAGACGCCTTCCTTGATGAGCACCGGCAACCCGGCCGCGCGCAGCGCTTGCTGCAATCCCTGCCGGTCCTGGAAGTACCGGCTCTTGTCCCAGGTCACGTGGATCGTGCCGTCGGTGTAGCTGTCCACGGTGAACGCGGCCGTGCGGATGTGAACCGGGCCGGCCGCCGGGCTGAGCCCCGCCCCGGCCGGTGAGCCGGACGAGAGGCCGGCGACCAGGCCGCCGGCGACCGCGGCCGCCAGGCCAGCCACGACACCGACCCGGACAGCTGGCCGCCGCACGGCCGCCCGCCACCGCCGCGGGGCCGTGGCGCGCGTGGTGACCACCTTGACCAGCTCAGCTTCCAGCCGGCTCTCGAAACCGCCAAGCGGCGGCCGCACCTTGCTGTCGTTCATGACATGACCTCTTCCTCGACAAGAGACCGAGCCGGTCGGGACCGCAGGGCATGGCGGGCGCGGTGCAGCCGCACCCGGGCGGTCACCTGCCGGATGTTCAGCGCCGCGGCCGCCTCGGCGACAGTCAGCCCGTCCACCGACACCAGTTCCAGCACGGCACGTTCACCCCCCGGGAGGGCCTGCAGTTCCGCGTGCAGCTCCCGGACCTGCCGCAGCGCGTCGATTTTCTCCGCCATGCGTCCGATGTCGTCGGCATCGAGCAGCCGGCGTCCCGCGACCATGCGCTCCGCACGGTGCTCGCGAGCGGAGCGGCGGAACTCGGCGGCGATGACGTACCCGCGGCTCCGCCCGGGGATTCATCGGCAGCTCCTTCGATGTCGTCACACCCATGAGTGGCTACCAGCCGCACAAGCGTTACACGCGCCGGTCGGCATCTGACCACGACACGCACTCAGACCATCCAGGCCAGGCCAGGTTACCGATCAGCCACCTACATTCTTGTCCCACACCCACAGGATCCCGTGGTGCCCAGAAATGTCAGTGGTCCGGCGCAGGATAGGGGTGGAAACAACACGAAGACCCAGGTACGGAGACTTGAGATGGCAGCAGGCGATACGCAGATCACGATTGCGGGGAATCTCGTCGATGACCCGGAGTTGCGTTTTACCCCGGCGGGGCAGCCGGTGGCGCGGTTCCGGGTGGCCTCGACGCCGAGGTTCCGTGACAACTCCACCGGAGAGTGGAAGGACGGCGACAGCCTGTTCCTGACGTGCAACGTCTGGCGTCAGGCGGCGGAGAACGTGGCGGAGAGCCTGACGCGGGGGACGCGGGTGATCGTGTCGGGACGGTTGCGGCAGCGGTCGTATGAGACCAAGGAAGGCGAGAAGCGGACCGTCTACGAGATCGAGGTCGACGACGTCGGTCCCTCGCTGCGCAATGCTTCCGCCAAGGTGAACAAGGTGGCCCGGAGCGGTTCGGGCGGCGGTCCCGGCGGTCCCGCCGGCCTGGCCGGCGGTCAGGGCCCGGGGGGAGGCGGAGACGCCGATCCGTGGGCGTCCGACGGTGCCGGCAACTACACCGACGAACCTCCGTTCTGACCTGGTGGTGCCCCACCCCGGGTTCGTCGGGTTCAGGTGGGCGAGGAACGACCGTACCTCGCGCGCAGTTCGTGCTTGCGCACCTTGCCCGCGGCGTTGCGCGGCAGTTGGTCGAGGACCACGATGCCGGTCGGCTTCTTGTAGGACGCCAGCTGGCCGAGCGCCCAGCTGGTGAGGTCGTCGAGCGTGGGCGGCGCGGCCGGGTCGGCCGGGACGACGATCGCGATCGGGGTCTCGCCCCACCTCTCGTGCCGGGCACCGATCACGGCGATGTCCGCGACGGCCGGATGCGCGGACAGGACGTTCTCGACCTCGGCGCAGTAGATGTTCTCCCCGCCGGAGATGATCATGTCCTTCTTGCGGTCGACGACGTACAGGAAGCCCTCGTCGTCGGCACGGACCAGGTCGCCGGAGTGGAACCAGCCGCCCGCGAACGCCTCCTGCGTGGCGGCCGGATTGTTCCAGTAACCAGCCATCAGGGTGGGCCCGCGGTAGACGATCTCGCCCACCTCGCCCGGAGCCACGTCGTTCATACGCTCGTCGACGATCCGCGCGGCGATGGTCGGGATGGGCTTGCCCACCGAGCCGATCTTGCGGACGGCGTTGGCGCCCGGCAGCGACGTCGTCACCGGCGACATCTCGGTCTGCCCGAACACCGAGATGATCTCCGCCCCCGGGAAGGTCTTGGCCATGGTTTCCAGCAGCGTCACCGTGGCCGGTGCGGCGCCCCAGGAGATCGTGCGCAGCGACCGGGTCCGGCGGGTGGCGTCGGGATGGGCGCACAGCACCTGCCATTGCGCCGGCACCAGGAAGAGCGAGGTGACGCCTTCGGATTCGATGACGTCGAGCGTGGCCCCGGCGTCGAACGGCGCCGTGGGCATGATGACCGACGTGGCGCCGAGCATCAGCGAAGGCGGCATGCCGCCAATGCCGGCGATGTGGAACAAGGGCACGTTGAACAGGGCCACGTGCCCGTCGCCGTCCAGCCGGCCCGTGCGGATCGCGGTGACCGACTGCATGAGCAGGTTCAGGTGGGTGAGCATGGCGCCCTTGGGCCGACCGGTAGTGCCCGAGGTGTACATGATCAGCGCCACGTCCCGCTCGTCGATCTCGACCGGCGGGGGCGCGGCGCCGGCGCCGTCGAGCACTTCCTGGTAGGACTCGGCCCCAGCGGCGGGCGTCTCGGGGTCGAGCCCGGTCACGATGAGGCGGGGCGGCTGCGAAAGCGACGCCGCGGCCGCCGCGGCGAGCGGCGCGACCAGCGAGTCGGTGACGATGAGCGCGGCCCCGCTGTCCTGCAGGACGTAGGCGGCCTCGGCCGGGGCGAGGCGGAAGTTGACCGGGACGGCGATCGCCCCGACGGCATTGGCGGCCAGCGTCGCCTCGAGGAATTCCGGCCGGTTGGTCATGAGGATCGCGACCCGGTCGCCCCGGCTCACCCCGCGTCCGGCGAACGCGGCGGCCAGGCTCCGTACTCGCCCGTTCAGTTGCGCCCAGGTAATCGACTCGCCCTCGAACCGGAGGGCCGCCGAGTCCGGAATCGTGTAAGCGTGCCGGGCGACGTGATCGACCCAGTGCGCGCCGCTGTAGGGCAGCCGGGATGGGAGCATCGTTGGCCTCCGTCGGTCGGTCTCAGCCGTGCTGGCCTGCCTGATAGTGAAACATGCGTCTGGCGAGCGCGACATCATCGGCCAGACCTACGGCCCTTTCGCGCTGCAGCCGGGTTTGGCGAGCCGGCTCCGGGCAGTCGCGGCTCAAGGCAGCCCGAGGTGGCGATGCGCCAGCCAAATAAGACAGCTAGCTCACCGAGCCTCGCGGAGGCCTTACAGTTACTCCTAGGTAACATCATCGCCTGCGGCCAGCGTTGCACGTGGGTGGGTTGCGGAGGCAGATGTGTCTGCTGTCGTTTTTGGTCCGGACCGGGCCATCCGCCGCTCCCACCCCTCGCACCCCCCAATCGGCCTCGTGCTCGGCGCAGGCGGCGTGCTCGGCGCGGCCTGGATGACCGGCGCGCTGGCCCGCTTGCAGGACCGGCTCCCAGTCGGCGCCGCCGACGTTGACCTCGTCATCGGGACCAGCGCGGGCAGCGTGCTGGCCGCCGCCTTGCGCTGCCGCGCTTCTGTCGAGGAGATGGTGGCATGGCAGTGCGGGGACGCCAGCGGGATCTTGGGCGAGTCCGTCGAGCTCGCCGCGAAGGACGGCCCGCTGCCCCCGCTCCCGCACCTGCGCCTCGGTTCGCTACCGCTGGCGCGCGCGGCCCTGCTGCGGCCGCTTCAGGTCCCTCCGTGGGTAGGTGCGAGCGGCTGGCTGCCGCACGGCCGGGGCCAGCACGCGGCGCTCCGGTCGCTGGTCAGCGCGCTGCACTGGCGCCATCAGCAGCGCCACCATCCCCTCCGCGGCGAGGCCCCGGCGCACTGGGTCGACGGCCACACCTGGATCGCGGCCATGGATTATGACAGCGGGCGGCATGTGCTCTTCGGCCGCCAGGACGCGCCGCACGCGCCGCTTCCCGATGCGGTGGTCGCCTCCTGCTCGATCCCGGGCTGGTATGAGCCGACGCTCATCGGCGGCCGCCGCTACGTGGACGGCGGCATCCGGTCCTCTACCGCACTCAGCGCCCTGAGCGGCACGAACGTACACGAGGTCTACGTCCTCGCGCCGATGGCCAGCACCGAACCCGACCATCCGCTCCAGCCGCACCTGCGGGTCGAGCGCCGACTCAGGCAGCTGATCACCCACCTGCTGCTCCGCCAGGCCAAGGCGCTGAGCGCGGAGGGTAAGCGTGTCACCATCGTGACGCCGGGTCCGAGGGATCTGGCCGCCATGGGTGCCAACCTTATGGACCCCCGGCGCAGGCAGGACGTGCTGGAGGTCTCTTTCCGCACATCAGCCGACTCGCTGGCCACGCTCGACCGGGTCAGTCCGCGCGCGGCGTGACCGGCCGGCTCGCCGCGGGCGGACGCGCCCCCTAAAGGCCCAGGTCGCCCAGTTCCTTGTACAGGTCCGCGCGCGGATGGTCCGGGCTCGTCGGCACGGCCACGGTGGCGCCCGGCGAACCGCCGCCGGAATCGCCGGGTAGCTTCGTCCGGCGCGTCCCGCGGACGGCGCGCTTGGTCCGGAAGATCCATCCGGCGGCGAGGCCGCCGATCAGCCCGCCCAGGTGGGCTATCCAGCTGACTCCGGGAGTCCCCGGTATCGCCACGGTCAGGATGTAGGCATAGGACAGCGCCATGACGACCGCGGCGAGCGCGTCGATCAGGTTCCTGTCGATGATTCCCCGGGACAGGACGTAGCCGAAATAGCCGAAGATGAGGCCGCTGGCGCCCACCGTGACCTGGTTGTTGCCCTGGAACAGCCACACTGCCATCCCGCTGGTGATCGCGACCAGCAGCGTCACGCCGAGGAACTTGGTCACGCCGCGGTAGGCGGCCAGCAGGCCGAAGACGAACAGCGGCCCGGAATTCCCCTCGATGTGATCCCACGAGAAGTGCAGGAACGGTGCCGTGAAGATCTCCGGCAGGCGCCCGATGTTGCGCGGCACGATCCCGTAGCTGAAGTCAAGGTGGTAGTGGTCGGCCCAGTTGGCGACCTGGAGAATCCAGATCAGCCCGATGAACCCGACCATCAGGAAGAACGCCTTCTTAGCCTCGGCCACGTCGATCTCGGTGGTCCGCCGGGCCGGGCCGTCCTTGCGCGCCCGGGGAACGGCCGTTCCGCCGGTGAGTGAACCGCCCCCGATTTGACTCGTCATGCTCACATTGTCTACCAGTTTCCTCGGACCCGGATAAGAGACGGCTCCGGAGTTAATGGTATGGAGTCACGCGGCCTGAGTACGCGGCGTTCGCCGTCTAGGGCTTGATGGGGGCACTCAGGCACGCAGTACGCCCGTTCGGTATCAAAGGTTTGGATCTTTGCGCCCGCCGCGCTGACCTGCGGCGTCAGGTGGCGGCGCGCCTGGAGATATCCCCGCTGAGCACCTGCGCGCTGGCCCGGATCGCGGCCGGATCGAACGCGGCCGCGAGCGCGGCCAGGGCCGCGTCGAGATAGAAGGTCAGGTCGGCGTCGGCCCGGGCGGACCATCGGTCGTAAGCCGCGCGGCAGACGGCCAGGGTGGCCCGGCCGACAGCGAGCGGGTAGAGCGAGTCGGCGGGCTGGCCGACGCGGATCGCGGCGAAGTCACTGATGGCGCGTTCCCACGCGTCGTAGTGGATAGTGGCACTGGACTGCAAGGCGGGCACCGAACCGATCAGGTTCGTCCGCATCCGCAGTTCGGGTACGTCCTTGGGCCCGTAGTGGTTGGCGGCGACCACCGCACGGCGGATGGCGTCCATCATCGGCACCTCGGCAGGCACATCGGCCAGTGCGGCGCGGATCAGGTCGACCTCGTGGTCGAATTCGCTCCACAGGACGCTCGCCTTGGAGCTGAAGTAGCGGAAGAAGGTCCGCTTGCTGACCCCGGCCCCCGCCGCGATCTGCTCGATGGTGGTGCTGTCGAAGCCCTGGTCGGTAAACAGGCGCAACGCGATCAGCTCGAGCTCGCGCCGGCTGGTGCCGGGAGGCCGGCCGCGCCGTGCGCTGGCCACGGCCACCGCCTTGCCGGTCAACACTGTCTGCCTCCAAGGGGCCCGGGAGAGTGCAGTTAGCAGAGTCTTGCCTTATGTCACAGGGTGACGTTAACATGCGAAATATATATTCGTCACTGCATGACGGAAATGGTGCCCGACGCAACCATCGTCTACGTCCGCGTAGCTAGGGAGAGTCATGAGCGAACGTGTCGCGACCGCTGACATCACCGAGGCCACGGCCCCGGCCGGACCGCAGGCCACCGAAGCCGAGCTATCGGCGGACCTGCTGGTCGAAGAGGTTTCCATCGACGGCATGTGCGGTGTCTACTGAGACCCAAGCCAGGGGCGCGCGGGTCGGGTTCGACCTCGACCGCCCCTGGCAGCTGCATCCGCAGGTGTCGGTGCGCCCGGAACGGTTCGGGGCGCTGCTCTACCATTTCGGCACCCGGCGGCTGTCGTTCCTGAAGAGCCCGGCCCTGCTCACCGTGGTCAGCTCGCTCGCCGACGCGCCCAGCGCGCGGGAGGCCTGCCAGTCGGCCGGCGTGACCGAGGCCGAACTGCCTGCTTACGCCGCGGCCCTGGGGACGCTGGCCAGCTCGCAGATGATCCATGCGCGGGTGAGCTCGTGACCCAGCCCCTGGTGACACTTCCCCTGGTGGAGCAGTTTCAGTACGGACTAGACGCGCCGATCTGCCTGACCTGGGAACTGACTTACGCCTGCAACCTGTCCTGCGTTCACTGCCTGTCCAGCTCCGGCCGCCGCGACCCGCGCGAGCTTTCCACCGCTGAGTGCCGGGCCGTGATCAATGAGCTGGAGCGGATGCAGGTGTTCTACGTGAACATCGGCGGCGGCGAGCCCACGGTCCGGCCCGACTTCTGGGACCTGGTCGACTACGCCACCGCCCACCACGTCGGCGTGAAGTTCTCGACCAACGGCGTGAAGATCGACCCGGCAGCGGCTCGCCGCCTGGCCGCCGGCGACTACGTCGACGTGCAGATCTCGCTGGACGGCGCGACCGCCGAGGTCAACGACGCGGTACGCGGCCCGGGCTCCTACGCCACGGCGCTGCGGGCGATGCGCCACCTGGCCGAGGCCGGCTTCCGGGGCTTCAAGATCTCCGTGGTGGTGACCAGGCAGAACGTCAGCCAGCTCGATGACTTCAAGGCGATCGCCGACCGGTTCGGCGCGCAGCTTCGACTGACCCGGCTGCGACCGTCGGGCCGCGGCGCCGATGTGTGGGATGAGCTGCACCCGACGGCCGGCCAGCAGCGACAGCTCTACGACTGGCTGGTGGCCCACGGCGAGCAGGTGCTGACCGGCGACTCGTTCTTCCACCTGGCGGCCTACGGAGAGGCGCTGCCCGGCCTCAACCTGTGCGGCGCGGGCCGGGTGGTATGCCTGATCGACCCGGTCGGCGACGTCTACGCGTGCCCGTTCGCCATCCACGACAGCTTCCTGGCCGGGAACGTCCGCGGCCCCGGAGGCTTTGCCGCGGTCTGGCGAGAATCTGAGCTCTTCGCCGACCTGCGCCGGCCGCAGACCGGCGGCGCGTGCCACTCCTGCTCGGCCTACGACTCCTGCCGCGGCGGGTGCATGGCGGCCAAGTTCTTCACCGGGCTGCCGCTGGACGGCCCCGACCCCGAGTGTGTCAAGGGCCACGGCGAGCGCGCGTTGACCACGGTCGCCAGCGCGTCCGCACCGCGCCCGTCGGGTGACCACTCGCACCGCTCCCCCCGCCCGGTGCCGGTGTCGATCGGCGCCCGGCCGGTGCCGGTGTCGATCGGCGCCCGGCCGCCGACGGGCAATGGCCTGCTGCCGGACCGCGCCTGCGACGAGAATCCGCTGGCCGGCTTCACCCCTGGCCCGGGCGGCTGAGCTTCGCGGAGGCCCTGGCCCGGGCGGCTGAGCTTCGCGGAGGCCCTGGCCCGGGCGGCTGAGGTTCGCGGAGGCCCTGGCCCGGGCGGCTGAGGTTCGCGGAGGCCGTGCCGATCCGGCCATGCCGGGGGAGCGGTGGCGCGCCGCGGGAGCGGTGGCGTGCCGCCGCGTGGCCGATCTAGGCAATTAAGCACGCCAACAGGTGTGACAAAAGTGAAAGGAGTGACGTACGTGGCAGGGAAGCTTGAGGGCAAGGTGGCCTTCATCACCGGCGCGGCCCGCGGCCAGGGCCGCAGTCACGCCATCCGGCTGGCTCAGGAGGGCGCGAACATCATCGCGGTCGACATCTGCGCGCAGATCGACTGCGTGGCGTACCCGATGGCCACTCCCGACGACCTCGCCGAGACCGTCAAGGAGGTCGAGGCGCTGGACCGGCGGATCGTAGCCAGCCAGGCCGACGTGCGGGACGAGGTCGCCCTGCGGTCGGCCTTCGAGGCCGGGGTGGCCGAACTCGGGCCGGTCGACATCGTGCTGGCCAACGCGGGCATCGCGCCGATGGCGCTGGGCACCGAACCGCACGAGGCCTGGCAGGATGTGATCGACGTGAACCTGACCGGCGTGTTCAACACGGTGGAGACCGCGATCCCGTCGATGATCGAGCGCGGCCAGGGCGGCGCGATCGTCCTCACCAGCTCTACGGCCGGGATCACCGGGATCGGCGGCTCGAGCCGGGGCGGCCTGGGCTACACCGCCTCCAAGCACGGCGTGGTCGGCCTGATGCGCTCCTACGCGAACACCCTGGCCCCGCACCGCATCCGGGTGAACTCGGTGCACCCGACCGGGGTCAACACCCCCATGGTCGTCAACGAGGTGATGCAGCAGTTCCTGGCCTCCGACCCCAGCCTGTCCGACGCGATGGCCAACGCGCTGCCGGTCGACATGGTCGAGCCGGTGGACATCTCCAACGCGATCCTCTGGCTGGTCTCCGACGACGCCCGCTACGTCACCGGGGTCACGCTGCCGGTCGACGCGGGCTTTACCAACAAGAAGTGAATCTGAGGAGCACACAGCATGGCAGGACGAGTAGCAGGCAAGGTGGCCTTCATCACCGGGGCCGCGCGAGGCCAGGGGCGCAGTCACGCGATCCGGCTGGCTGAGGAGGGCGCCGACATCATCGCGGTCGACATCTGCCGTGACTACGGCACGGTGCCGTACGCGATGGCCACAGAAGCGGACCTCGAGCAGACGGTGAAGGCGGTCGAGGCCCTGGACCGCCGGATCATCGCGACGCAGGCCGACGTCCGGGACGCGGCCGCGCTCAAGGCCGCCGTGGACGACGGTGTGGCCCAGCTCGGGCGGCTGGACATCGTGTCGGCCAACGCCGGGATCTGCACGGTGCAGCCCTGGGACGAGGTGAGCCCGGCGGTTTGGCAGGACACCCTGGACACCAACCTGACCGGAGTCTGGAACACGATGGTGGTCAGCGTGCCGCACCTGATCGCGGCCGGCGGCGGGTCGATCATCTGCACCAGCTCCACCGCTGGCATCAAGGGGCTGCCCTACCTGGCTCCCTACGTGGCGGCCAAGCACGGCGTGGTCGGCATCGCCCGGACCATGGCCAACGAGCTGGCCGCGCACAAGATCCGGGTCAACACGGTGCACCCGACCGGGGTGGACACGCCGATGGGCACCGGCCTGGGCGGGCTGGAAGCGCTCATCGGCCGCGATCCCAACCTCGGCCCGATCTACATGAACACCTTGCCGGTGGAGATCGTGGATCCTCGCGACATCAGCAACGCGGTGCTGTTCCTGGGCTCCGACGAGGCCCGTTACGTCACCGGCCTGGAGTTCACTGTCGACGCGGGCAACACGATCAGGTAAACCCGCACCTAGGAGGCAAGAAAATGGCGGGACGAGTAGCGGGCAAGGTCGCCTTCATCACCGGCGCCGCCCGGGGTCAGGGACGATCGCACGCGATCCGGCTGGCCGCCGAGGGCGCGGACATCATCGCCGTGGACCTATGCGGCCAGGTGGCGACCGTGCCCTACCCGATGTCCACTCCCGAGGACCTGGCCGAGACGGTCAAGGAGGTCGAGGCGCTGGACCGTCGCATCGTGGCCACCCAGGCCGACGTGCGGGACTACGGCACGCTCAAGGCGGCCCTCGACGATGGCGTGGCCCAGCTCGGACGGCTCGACATCGTGTCGGCCAACGCCGGGATCTTCAGCTTCGGCACGCTGGAGGAACTCGACGACACGACGTGGCAGGACATGATCGACGTCAACCTCACCGGCGTGTGGCACACGGCCAAGGCGGCCATCCCGCACCTGCGGGCGGCCGGCGGCGGGTCGATCATCCTGACCAGTTCGACCGCGGGGCTGCAGGCGATCGAGAACACCGGGCACTACAACTCGGCCAAGCACGGCGTCGTGGGGCTGATGCGGACGCTGGCACGGGAGCTGGCCCCGGACATGATCCGGGTCAACAGCGTGCATCCCACGGCGGTCGACACGGACATGATCCAGAACTCCGCGACCTACGAGCTGTTCGCGTCCGACCTGCCCGAGGCCGAACGGACCAGGGACGCGCTGGCGCCCCGGTTCGGGTCCCTGAACGTGCTGCCGATCCCGTGGGTCGAGCCGGTGGACATCTCCAACGCGGTGCTCTGGCTGGCCTCGGACGAGGCGCGGTACGTCACCGGGGTAACGCTGCCGATCGACGCGGGTCTGCTCACCAAATGACCCATGCGCACGAGGCCATCAGCCTGGCGGCCACCTACGACCGGGTCGCCGGGCACCTGGTCGGCCGCGAGCGCGAGCTGACGCTGGCGCTCGCGGCGGTAGCCGCCGGACGGGACCTCATCCTGGAGGGCCCGCCCGGGACCAGCAAGAGCACGCTGCTGCGGGCCATCACGGCCGAGTGGGGCATCCCGCTGGTGTTCGTGGAGGGGAACGCCGATCTGACGCCGTCGAAGCTGATCGGTCACCATAACCCGGCCCGGGTGCTGCGCGAGGACTACAGCCCGGAGAACTTCGTCGACGGGCCGCTGCTGCAGGCGATGCGCGAAGGCGGCTTCCTGTACATCGAGGAGTTCAACCGCGCGCCCGAGGACACGCTGAACACCCTGCTGACCGCGATGGCCGAGCGGCAGATCGCGGTGCCCACCGCCGGGACCGTGGTGGCGGCGGCCACGTTCCGCGTCGTCGCCTCGATGAACCCCTACGACAACGTAGGCACCACCCGGCTGTCCACCTCGGTGCACGACCGGATATGCCGCCTGGCCATCGGCTACCAGGACGCGGCGGCCGAGCGCGGCATCGTGGCGCTGCGGGCGCCGTTGCCCGAACTCGCTCCGGCGCTGTACGACCGGCTGGTCGGCGACGCCGTGGCGGTCACCCGGGCGACCCGCGAGCACCCGGACATCCGGCAGGGCAGCAGTGTCCGCGGCGCGATCGACCTCACCTTGGTGGCCGGCCAGCTATTCGCGCTGCGCGGCGTGACCAGCGAGTTGGCGGAGGGCTACCCGGAGACGGTGTACGACGCGATGGTAGTCGCCCTGTCGGGCCGGATCTTCCTGGACGAGACCGTCGAGGCGACCCCGGAGGCGGTGCTGCGCCAGATCTGGGAGGACCAGTTCATCCTGGCCCCGGCCGCGGCGGCGCCTGGTTGAAGGACAGTGGAGGCCGACTCGCCGCTGCGGCGGCCCAGCCGGGCCGGCCCGGCGCTCCCGCTGCGGCGCCGCCCCAAGCAGCTCGACACCGAACCGCAGCTGCTTGAACCTAGCCGGGGCGGGGCCGGAGGGCTAGTCCTGACCGGCGGCCGACGGGACGGGCGCGCCGCGCCGCGGTCGGGCAGCGGCGGACCGGCCATCACCGCCGAACAGGGCACGCTGACCGGGATCCCGGCCGGCGCGGCGCCCGCGGACGCCGAGACGGTCCGGCGGGCCCGGCAGATCGCTACCAGGCTGGCGATGCCCCGGCCGCGGCGGGACACCACTACCCGGCGCGGCATCGGCGAGCTGGCCAGCCTGCGGTACCGGGGCGGCTCGGACGACATCGACCTGGACCGGACGGTGGAGCAGCTCATCGAGCACCCGCTGCCGGAAGAAGACGACATCATCGTCCGCGAGCGGCTCAGGACCCGGCGCAGCGTGCTGCTGCTGGTGGACGTGTCCGGCTCGATGCGGGGCGAGCGGGTCCGCACCGCCGCCGCGACCGTCGGTGCCCTGGCCGCCGAACTGAGCCGCGACGACCTCGCGGTCGTGGCGTTCTGGTCCGACGCGGCGATCCTCAGCCGCCTCGGGCAGCACGTCCCGCCGCAGTCGCTGCTCGATATGATGCTGCGCATTCCAGCCAGGGGTTTGACCAACATCGCCTTCCCGCTGCAAGTGGCCGCGCGGGAGCTGGCCCGGGTCCCGGCCAGGGACGCCCGGGCCGTGCTGCTGTCCGACTGCGTGCACAACGCCGGGCCTGACCCGAGGCCGTTCGCGGCGCGGCTGCCGCGACTGGATGTGCTGCTCGACACCTCCGGCGAGCAAGACGCCGACCTCGCCCGCGAGCTGGCCCGCCTCGGCCACGGGCGGCTGCGGCGGATAGATACTTACACCGACGTGGCGCCCGCCCTGAGCGCCATCTTCGCCTACTGATCCGCCTACTGATCCGCCTACTAAGGAGCCGCACGTGTCTGTTGTCGTCGTCGCCACGATCGTCCCGCTGCCCGAGCATCGCGACGAGGTCATCGCCACCATCACCGAGACCGTAGGCAAGGTGCACGAGGAGGACGGCTGCGAGCTGTACGCCCTGCACCAGGCAGACGACCGGCTGATGATGGTGGAGAAGTGGGCCAGCCCCGAGGCGCTGCGCGCGCACAGCAGGGGCGCGGCCCTGGCCGCGCAGGCCCCCCGACTCGCGGGCAAGCTCGCCGGCCCGGCTGAGGTTATCGTGCTGCAGGCGGTGCCGGCCGGCGACCCGGGCAAGGGCCAGCTGTGACCACCCGCGTCGCGCTCGTCACGGGCGCGGCGCGCGGCATCGGCGCGGCCACGGTCGCGGCCCTGGCGGCGGACGGCTGGCGCGTCGTCGCGGTGGACCGGTGCGGCGACGACACAGCTCTGCCGTACGCGCTCGGGTCGCGCGGCGAGCTGGACCGCGTGGTCGCCGACGCCTGCGCAGTGGCCAGCGACGTGGGGACCGGCGATGCGGCGGTCATCGCAGCACAAGCCGACACCCGCGACCCCGATGCCCTGGCCAGCGCGGTGAGGCTGGCCGAGGATCGCTGGGGCGGGCTTGACGCGGCGGTCGCAGCCGCGGGCGTCATCGCCGGCGGAGTTCCCGCCTGGCAGCTTCCGCTCGAGCAGCAGCGCGCTGTGCTTGACATCAACCTAGGCGGCGTGCTGACCCTGGCCCGGGTGGCGGTGCCTGCCATGCTGCGCCGCCCCGAACCGCGGCACGGGCGCTTCCTGGCTGTCGCTTCGGCCGCCGCCACTCGCGGTATGCCCCTGCTCGCCGCATACGGCGCGGCTAAGGCGGGTGTGACCGGCTTCGTCCGAGCCCTGGCCGTCGAGCTGGGCGGCACCGGCGTCACCGCGAACGCGGTCAGCCCGGGATCGACCGCGACACGCATCCTGGACGAGAGCGCCCGCCTGTACGACCTGCCCGGCGCCCGCGCCTTCGCTGCTCAGCAGCCCATCGGGCGGCTGCTGAGCCCGGCCGAGGTGGCCGCGGTGCTCGCGTTCCTGGCCGGAGAGGGCGCCAGCGCCATGACCGGGGCCATCGTGCCCGTCGACGGCGGGCTGGCCCTGTTACTCCTCGAGCTGTTACTCCTCGAGCTCCTCGAGCGGGCGTTCAGGGTGATGTCCACGCCGGTGAGCGCCTTGCTGACCGGGCAGCCGGCCTTCGCGTCCGCGGCCACCTTGGCGAACTGCTCCGCGTCCAAGCCCTCGACTTCGCCGCGGACGGTGAGCTTGATGCCGGTCAGCCGGAACCCGCCGGCCGGGTCGGGGCCGAGCGATACGTCAGCCTGCACGTCGAGCGCCTGCGGGGTACCTCCGGCCTGGGCGATCAGCGCTGACAACTGCATCGCGTAGCAGGCGGAGTGGGCGGCCGCGATGAGCTCCTCGGGACTGGTCCATCCCCCGGCGTCCTCGGCGGCCCGCTTCGGGAAAGACACGTCATAGGTGCCGATCTTGGAACTCGTCAGCTCGACCTTGCCCACGCCCTGCTCGAGTGTTCCAGTCCAGCCGGTACGTGCGGTGCGAGTGGGCATCGGTTCTCCTCATCATCTTTGATCAAATATCCGTTCCCACCCTAGTACGGCGGCCTCTCCGCCGGTCAGGCATGGGGATGGCTGTACCTGGCCGACCGGGTCACATAGCGTGGAATTCATGCCAGCCAAGAAGAGGAACGGTAAATCCAGCCCGGATCTGGGGCCGACGATTTTCGTCTTGTTCGGCGCGACCGGTGACTTGGCCAAGCGGATGGTCCTGCCTGCCTTCTACCAGCTGGCCGCCGACGGCCTGCTGCCGCGGCAGTGGCGGCTGGTGGGCAACGGCCGCGGCAACGTCGCGCACGAGGACTTCCGCGCTCACGTCCGCAACGCGCTCACCGAGTTCGGCCCGCGACCGGACAAGCAGGACTGGGACGCCTTCTCCGAGCGGGTGTTTTTCGCCGGCGGCGGTTTCAACAGCGACAACCCCGGCAGCCTTCTCGATGTCCTGGCCCAGGGCCGCGAGTCGCTGGGCGGCGACCCGCAGCTCGTGCACTACCTCGCGGTGCCCCCGGTGGCGTTCGCGCCGACCACGAAGGCCCTCGGCCAGCACGGGCTGGCCAAGGACGCCCGGGTCGTCTACGAGAAGCCGTTCGGCACGTCGCCGCAGGCCTTCCGGGCTCTGGACCGGGTCGTCCATTCGGTCCTGGACGAGCAGCAGGTCTACCGGATCGACCACTTTCTCGGCAAGGAGGCGACGCAGGACCTGCACGTGCTGCGCTTCGCCAACGGGCTGTTCGCGGCGATGTGGGACCGCGAGCACGTCGAGTCCGTCCAGATCGACGTGCCAGAAAAGCTCGGCATCACCGACCGCTCGGTGTTCTACGACGCGACCGGCGCCATTCTCGACATGCTCGTCACGCATCTGTTCCAGGTGGCCGCCGAGGTCGCCATGGAACCGCCGGCCAGCCTCGGCGCCCTCGACCTGCAGGCCGCCCGCGAGAAGGTGATTAGCTGCTTCCGGACGCTCGACCCGGGCGAGGTGGTACTCGGCCAGTTCACCGGTTACCGCGACGTACCCGGGGTGGCGGCCAAGTCCAGCACGGACACCTTCGTGGCCGCCCGCCTGTGGATCGACAATCCGCGCTGGCGCGGCGTGCCGTTCTACCTGCGCACCGGCAAGCGGCTGGCCGAAACCAAGCAGCGGGTCAGCCTGATCCTGCGCAGCAGGCCGGCCCGCTGGCCGGGCAGTTGCCCGTCGAGTCGAACGTGCTGTCGTTCTCCCTCGCGGGCGACGGCGAGATCGATCTGTCCTTCATGGCCAAGAAGCCGGGCCCCGAACTTGACCTGGATCACGGTCGGGCCTCGCTCCCGTTGTCCAGCCTGGCCGGTGCGGACCCGCTGCCGCCCTACGTCCGGCTGATCCACGACGCGCTGATCGGCGACCGCTCCCTGTTCACCCGCCCGGACGGGCTGGCCGCAGTGTGGAAGGTGGCCGGCCCGCTGCTGTCCAGCCCGCCCCGGATCGCGCCGTACGCACCAGGCTCCTGGGGACCGGCGCAGGCCCGCAAGCTCATCGCGCCAGGCCGCTGGCTGCTCGGCCAGTAGCCATCCCATGGGCGATGCCCAGCTGGGCGGCCAGGGTGGCGTGGTCCCAGAGGATCCGCTGGGACCGGATCCGCGTCCGCTCGAAGCCGACCACGGCGATGGCCAGCACCTCGGCCCGCCGGTAGGTCGGTTTGATCCCCGGCAGCAGCCAGGGCAGCACCCGGTCGTGCGTGAACGACACCGTTGTCTCGTCGACGAGCCGCCACCGGTCCACGGTCCGGGAGATCGCGCTCAGCGTCAGGTCGCCGGGCAGGTGCGGCAGGAGCTGTTCGGCGTAGAAGCGCTCGAGGGCCAGCCGTCCGGTCGCGCCCGTCATGGCCGGCCTGTGCACGACCGACGGCTCGGCCGCCAGCGGCGCGAGCGCCGCCGCGAGGTCGCGCCGGATCAGCAGCGCGTCGCGGTGCGTGTCCCACGCCCGCTCCAGCTCGCGCATGAACTGTGCGATAGCCGTGGTCACGTACTCAAAATACCCATTTCAAGATCAATATCCCCGAACGGTCCCGGTTCCCGCCCCGGCACCCCGCCCCCTCATCGCGGGTGGCTCGCCAAGGCGCGGCCCAGCGCCGCCTCCCCGTCAGCACCACAGGACGCTTTTTAACCAGGGCTATCTATCTCGTGATCCGGCGTGGATGTCCCGGAAAATGTCGTAGCCATCCGCTAGAATCGAACACTGAAGCTAGATACAGGCCCGGCTGTCCTCGACCGGGAAGAAGGAGAACCCCGGAACCAGCGACGACACCGGCCCGCGAGCATCCCCGGAAGGAGGTGACCCGAGGTGAGCACCCTACCGGCCTCCGCCAGCGAGGCGATGGAGATGATGCATGCGGGGCTGGGGTACCTGGCCGCTGCGGATGCTACAGCGATGGCGGCCGAGACCCAGGCCCGGTGCCTGCAGATGCTGGAGCAGGCCCATTCGATGGGCACCGCCGCGCGGGCCTCGATCCTGGCCGCGTTCACCGCCGGGCAGGGGTACTCCGCGGACGCGGACTACAGCCCGCGGGCGTGGCTGGTCAACCGCACCCGGGTCACCAGGGGCGCCGCGGTGGCGTACACCGCCTGGGCCCGGCGGGCAGCCGCGCATCCCGAGGTGGCGGCGGCGCTGGCCGCGGGGGAGATCTCGGAGTCCTTCGCCCGGACGATCTGTCTGTGGACTGACCGGCTGCCGGAGGACTGCCGCCCGGATGCGGATGCGATCTTGCTGGGGGCGGCGAAGGGAGGCGCGGACCTGCGGGACCTGGGCGGCCTGGCCGCGGAGATCTACGCCCGGTCCCTGCCCGATAACCCGGACAAGGACCGGGATCAGGCGTTCGAAGACCGGTCGGTGCGTCTGGAGACCACGTTCGACGGCGCAGGAGTCCTGAACGGGAATCTGACGCCCGAGTGCGCGTCGATCGTGGGCACGGTGCTGGACGCGCTGTCGGCCCCGGCCGGCGCGGAGGATGACCGCAGCCAGGCCCAGCGGTACCACGACGCGCTGCACGAGGCGCTTCAGCGGCTGGTCACCGCCGGGCTGCTGCCGGAGCGGGCCGGCCAGCCGGTCAAGGCCTGGGTGCACATGTCCCTCGCCGACCTCCTCCTGCTCGAGGGCAGCTCCGCACTACAGCAGGAGTGGACAGAAAGCTTGCGCGCCGCCTGGGCCGCGCACCGGGCGGAAGCCTCAGTCGGCGGCAGCGACGGCGGAGCTTGGCTGGACGGCGACGCTGCGGCGGCGATGGCATGTGATGCGGCCATGGCCCCGTTCGTCACCGGCGAGGTGAACCCCGACGCCTTGGACGACCTGGTCCGGCTGTGCGTAGAGCTAGACCGGCTCCACCACCACGCCGACGACGATGCCAAGACCGCGCGAGCGCCCGCCCCGGACACCACCCTGGCCTGGGAAGCCCTCGAGCAAGCCATCATCGGCAAGGCCGTTGACCTCTTGTCCGGCCCGGGCGGGCTGGCGTCGTTCCTGCGCCGCCGACAGCTCGGCGCCCGGCTGGGCGGCCCGAGCCTGCCGCTGGACATCGGGTTCAGCGAGACCGTCCCCGCGGGCATCCGCAACGCGGTCATCCTACGGGACCAGCGCTGCCGGTGGGCCGGGGGCTGCAATCAGCCCGCCAGCGCGTGCCAGGTGCACCACGTCAAGCACAAGGCCAACGGCGGCAAGACCAGTGTTCGAGATTGTGTTCTACTTTGCTCCTTCCATCATCAGGTTGTTATTCACCGGTGGGGCTGGACCCTGGTCCTGAACCCGGACGGGACCACGACCGCGTGGAACCCGGACAAGACGAAGGTCCTGCACAGCCACGGGCCGCCGGTCCGCCCGGGGTAAACCCCCGGGGTACTTCGATTACGGCGGCTGCGATATGGCCAGCCGGACACGAGCACCGATGACGCCCGCCAGGGAAACGATGGCCGCGGCGTCATCCGGTGTTGCCCCTGGTGTCCCGCAGTCCGGGTGTGGCCCTCCAGTCACCTGTAGTCCTGTCTCACACCCCCGGCGTCCCGGCGTCCGGTTACCGGGAGGAATGTCGGTGTTCGCAGGTAGCGTGGGGCGCGTGCTCGAGTCGTTTCATCCCGCCGTGCGTGCCTGGTTCGAGGGCCGGTTCCCGGCCGGGCCGACCGAGCCGCAGGCCGCGGGCTGGCGGGAGATCGCCGCGGGCCGTCACACGCTGATCGCGGCGCCGACCGGGTCCGGCAAGACCCTCGCGGCGTTCCTGGTCTGCATCGACCAGTTCTACCGCGCCCACGATCAGCACTGCCCGCACGATCTTTACTGCGAGCACGAGGCCGACCCACCGTCTGATGGCCCGGCGCGGCCAACTCAAGCAGACACCGGGCCGCAGGTGGTGTACGTGTCGCCGCTGAAGGCGCTGGCGACCGACATTCAGCAGAACCTCGAGGCGCCGCTGCGCGAGATCGCCGGGATGGCCGGCCTGCTCGGGCTCAGCGCGCCGGTGATCCGGGTCGCGGTCAGGACCGGCGACACCGCCGCCGCGGAGCGCGCCGCCATGCTCAAGCACCCGCCTGACATCCTGATCACCACCCCGGAGTCGCTGTACCTCCTGGTGACCGCGGAGCGGAGCCGGTCCATGCTCCGCAGCGCCCGGACGGTCATCGTGGACGAGATCCACGCGGTGGCCGGCAACAAGCGGGGCTCGCACCTGGCCCTCACCCTCGAGCGGCTGGCGCACGTCGCGGAGGAGCCGGTGCAGCGGGTAGGCCTGTCCGCCACCCAGCGGCCGATCGAGACCGTCGCCCGGCTGCTGGTCGGGTCCGGCCAGGACCGTGACTACCTGGACGGGACGCCCCGGTGCGCGATCGTGGATTCCGGCCACCGCAGGCAGCTCGACCTCGCCCTGGAGTTGCCCGACGATGAGCTCGGCGCGGTGCCCACCACCGGGCAGATGGCCCAGATCCTGGACCTGATCGCCGGTCACGTGGCCGGTCACCGGACCACGCTGGTGTTCGTCAACACCCGGAGCATGGCCGAGCGGGTCGCCCACCAGCTGGGCGAGCGGCTCGGCGATGAGCTTGGCGCGCAAGTGGCCGCGCATCACGGATCTCTGTCCCGGGGCCGCAGGCAGCGGGTCGAGGGCCGGCTGCGCGCCGGGGACCTGCGGGCCTTGGTGGCCACGGCCTCCCTCGAGCTCGGGATCGACGTCGGACCGGTCGAGCTGGTGTGCCAGATCGGCTCGCCGCGCAGCTTCGCCACCTTCCTGCAGCGGGTGGGCCGCTCGAACCACACCCGCACCGGGACGCCCTCCGGGCGGCTGTACCCGACCACCCGCGACGAGCTGGTGGAGTGCGCCGCGCTCCTGCGCGGCGTCCGCCGGGGCCGGCTGGACGCCATCGTGGTCCCAGAACGGCCGCTGGACATCCTGGCGCAGCAGATGGTGGCCGAGTCGGCCGCCGAGTCGTGGGCCGAAGGCGAACTGCTCGGCCTGGCCAGGCAGGCGGCGCCGTTCCGGGATCTGTCCGCCGAGGACTTCGAGGACATCACCGACCTGCTGGCCGAGGGGATCCGCACCGGCCGCGGGCGCCGCGCCTATTACCTGCACCGTGACCGGGTGAACGGGACGGTCAAGGGCCGCCGCGGCGCCCGGCTGGCCGCGCTGACCTCGGGCGGGGCCATCCCCGAGCTCGGCGACTTCCGGGTCGTCGCCGAGCCCGACGAGGTGCAGATCGGCACCGTCCACGAGGAATGGGCCGTCGAGAGCCGGCCGGGCGACGTCTTCCTGCTCGGCACCCACTCCTGGCGCATCCGCCGGGTCGAGCCGGGAACGGTCCGGGTCGTGGACGCTCAGGGGGCGCCGCCCTCGGTGCCGCACTGGCAAGGGGAGGCCCCCGGGCGCACCCGTGAGCTTTCCGAGGAGGTCTCGGCGCTGCGGCAGGCCGTCGCGGACCGGGAGCCGGACGAGGCCCGGCGCTGGCTCGAGGCCGAATGCGGGATCGGCCAGGCCGCGGCCGCCACGATCGTCGCCTACTTGCGGGCCGGGCTGGCCGCGCTCGGGGCGCTGCCGACCATGAACGCCATCATCCTGGAGCGCTTCTTCGACGAGGCCGGCGGGATGCAGCTCATCGGCCACGCGCCGTTCGGCGCCCGGGTGAACCGCGCGTTCGGGCTGGCCCTGCGCAAGCGGTTCTGCGTCACGTTCGACTTCGAGCTGCAGGCGGCGGCCAGCGACAACGCCATCTTGCTGTCACTCGGGCCGCAGCACAGCTTCCCGCTGGACCGGGTGCCGAAGTTCCTGGCGTCCAAGACGGTGGAACAGGTGGTCCGGCAAGCCGTCCTGACCTCGCCGTTGTTCCAGGCGCGCTGGCGGTGGAACCTGAACACCTCGCTGACCGTCCTGCGGATGCGCGGCGGCCGCAAGAACCCGCCGGCCATCCAGCGGATGGAGGCCGATGACCTGATGGCGGCGGTGTTCCCCACGCTGGCGGCCTGCCAGGAGAACGTGGCGCCGGGCCCGCTGGAAATCCCCGACCACCCCCTGGTCCGGCAGACGCTGGAGGACTGCCTGCACGAGGCGATGGACATCGACGGGCTGCGGGACCTGGTGGCCGGGATCGAGGCCGGCCGGATAACCGTCATCACGCGCGACACCACGGAGCCGTCGGTGCTCGCCCACGAGATCCTGAACGGCCACCCGTTCACCTACCTGGACGACGAGACGGAGGCAGCAAACCGCCGGAGCCGGCAGGTGCGGCTTCCGCGCGGGCTGCCGGTGCAGGCCCGCGACCTGGCCCGGCTCGACCCCGGCGCGATCGAGCGGGTCAGGGACGAGATCCGGCCGCAGCCGCGCGACCCGGATGAGCTGCACGACCTGCTGATGACGCTGTTCATCGTGCGGCCGGATCAGCTATGGCGCGGCTGGTTCGAGGACCTGTCCGGCGCGGACCGCGCGGCGGAGATCCGAGTGCGGGAGGATGGAGCGGCGGAGATCCCGGTGAAGGGAGATGAAGGTGGGGGCCCGCTGTGGTGTGCCGCCGAACGGCAGGCCGCGCTGCAGCCGCTGTACCCGGGCCTTCAGGTCCTGCCGGGAAGCCCGCAGTCCAAACCCATGGACCCGGAGACGGCCGCGGCCGAGATGCTCCGCGGCCACCTGGAGGTCCGGGGTCCGTCCACGGCGGAGGACCTGGCCCAGGCCACCGCGCTGCGGGCATCGGACGTGATGCTCGCCCTCATCCGCCTGGAGAACGAAGGCTTCGCGCTGCGGGGCCACTTCACCCGTCCGGATGGAGCAGAGGAGTTCTGCGCCCGGCGGGTGCTGACCCGCATCCACGCGTACACCAGGCAGCGAAAGCGGCGCGAGGTCGAGCCGGTCACGTCCCGGGACTTCATGCGGTTCCTGCTGCGCTGGCAGCACGTCACCCCGGATACCAGGCGGGAAGGCACCCGCGGCGTGCTCTCGGTGGTCGAGCAGCTGCAGGGCTTCGAGCTCGCGGCCGGGGCCTGGGAGAAGGCCATCTTCCCGGCGCGGGTGACCGGGTACCGCCGGGAGTGGCTGGACGAGGCGTGCCTGGACGGCGGCATCGCGTGGGGCCGGCTGTCGGTACGCGGCGAGCCGGACGAACCGCCTCGCCGCGGCGGCCTGACCCCGTCCCGGGCCACTCCGGTCACCTTGACGATCCGCGACGACCTGCCGTGGCTGCTGCGGGCGGCCCGCGGCGATCTCCACCCGGCCGAGCCGGGGCCAGGCTGCACCTGCGACGTGATCGAGGCGCTGCGCGATCGCGGCGCGCTGTTCCCGCCGGATCTGGAGACGCTGACCGGAAGGCTGCCCAGCGAGATCGAGGAGGCGCTCTGGGACGGCGTGGCCCGCGGGCTGATCACGGCGGACGGCTTCCGCGCCGTGCGGTCGCTGTTCGCCCGCCGCGCCGCGCAAAGCGCTCCCGGCCGGCACCGGCTGCGCCGCGGCAGCCAGCTTAGCTCGAGGACGGCCGGCCGGTGGTCGCTGCTACCCGAGCCCTCGGCCGACTGTGACCCGGATGACCTGGCCGAAGCCGTCGCCGAGCAGCTAGCCGCCCGCTGGGGCGTCGTGTTCCGCGACCTGCTGGCCCGGGAGAATCTGGCCGTGCCCTGGCGCGAGGTGCTGTGGGCGCTGCGGCGGATGGAGGCCCGCGGCACGATCAGCGGCGGGCGGTTCGTCACCGGGTTCAGCGGCGAGCAGTTCGCGCACCCCGACGCGGTGGGCATGCTGCGCGAGATCAGGAAGCGGCCGCTGACCGGGGAGACGATCCTGCTGTCCGCGGCCGACCCGCTGAACCTGGCCGGCATCGTGCTGCCCGGCCCGCGTATCCCCGCGCTCGGCACGAACTCGATCAGCTACACCGACGGCGCCGTCATGGACCCGGTCCTCACCGCCTGACACCGACCTCCGCAGCCACGATAACCAGTGGTGACTACGCGCCGCTGACCCGTATGGTTTAGGCCGGGGAGGTGCAGTGGAAGGTCAACGGCACTCGGTCACCAGCGCTGATGGCACCCGGGTCGGCCTGCTGACCGCCGGAGAAGGCCCGGCGCTGCTGCTGGTGCACGGCGGAATGGGCTGCATAGAAAGCTGGCAGCCGCTCTGGGGCGAGCTGACCAGCCGGTGGCGGGTGACGGCCATGGACCGGCGCGGCCGGGGAACCAGCGGGGACACCGAACCTTACGATCTCAGCCGGGAATTCACCGACGTCGCGGCCGTCGCAGACAGCCTGGCCGGGGACGGGCCAGTCGACGTGTTCGGCCACAGCTTCGGCGCCACCTGCGCCCTCGGTGCGACGGCCAGCGGGGCGCCGGTACGGCGCCTCGCCCTGTACGAGCCGCCGGGCCCGCCAACCGCCCCGCGGGAATGGCGAAACCGTGTCAACGCCATGATCGCCGACGGCAAGCCGGGACCGGCGATGATGAGTTTCCTGCGCGAGAGAATCGGCCTGTCCGCCGCCCGGATGGACGAACTCAGGAACGCTCCGCGCACCTACGACGTGCTGTCAATCGTGTCCGCCACGATGCCCCGCGAGGCCCAGGCCCTGGCCAGCGTGGACCTGCCCGCCCTGGCCGCCAAGGTCCCGGTGCCGGTCTTGCTGGTCCTCGGCACGCAGAGCCCGGCCTGGGCGCACAGCATCACCAAAGACCTGGCCGCCGTGTTGCCGCAGAGCACCCTGGCCGTCATGGACGGCCAGGGTCACGAGGCCACGGAAACGGCGGCGGAACTGCTCGCGAGCCGGCTAGCCGGGTTTTTCTGTTACTGAGTCACCTTGTCCGCGCGGTGCGGCAGCTTCCAGCCTGGGCGGACGAAGTGACATGTGTAGCCGTTGGGATACCGCTCGAGGTAGTCCTGGTGCTCAGGCTCGGCCTCCCAGAACGGCCCGGCCGGCGTCACCTCGGTGACGACCGGGCCCGGCCACAGGCCCGAGGCGTCGACGTCGGCGATCGTGTCCTCGGCGACCTTCTTCTGCTCGTCGCTGAGGTAGAAGATGGCCGACCGGTAGCTCGTCCCGATGTCGTTGCCCTGCCGGTTCCGCGTGGTCGGGTCGTGCACCTGGAAGAAGAACTCCAGCAGGTCCCGGTAGGAGATCTTCTCCGGATCGAAGATGATCTCGAGGGCCTCGGCGTGGGTGCCGTGGTTCCGGTAGGTCGCGTTCGGCACGTCGCCGCCGCTGTACCCGACCCGGGTAGAGATAACGCCGGGTAGCTTGCGGATGAGGTCCTGCATGCCCCAGAAACAACCGCCGGCGAGGATCGCCTTCTCAGTGTTCATCTTCTCAGTGCTCATCTTCTCCGGGGTCATGATGCGCTCCCGGTCTCGTGGGTGGGCTCGAACAGCTCGCGGTAGGCGCCGTACCCCTCGCGCTCGAGGTCGTCGAGCGGGATGAAGCGCAGGGCCGCGGAATTGATGCAGTAGCGAAGGCCGCCTGCCTCGGTGGGGCCGTCGGGGAACACGTGGCCCAGATGGCTGTCCCCGTGCGCCGAGCGGACCTCGGTCCTGAGCATCAGGTGGCTGAAGTCCCGCTTCTCCACTACGTTGCCCGGCTCGATCGGCACCGTGAAGCTGGGCCAGCCGGACTGGCTGTCGTACTTGTTGACCGAGGCGAACAGCGGCTCGCCGGACACGACGTCGACGTAGATGCCTGGTTCCTTGTTGTCCCAGTACTCGTTCCTGAACGCCGGCTCGGTCCCGGCCTTCTGGGTGACCCGGTACTGCTCCGGGGTCAGCCGGGAAACCGCCTCTGGGTCCTTGCGGTAGGTGTCCGACACGTACACTCCTTCACCGAATGTGCCCGCCCGCTGGTTGCGGACGCGCATCGCGACCTGTGCAACCGCGCCCGGGCCGCGGGTATTTCACCGCCTTCGGAAAGGTCTGCCTACAGGTCAGGTGCCATCGGCTCGGTACGCCGGGCCGGAGCCCGGTGAACGGACGGCCGGAACGGGTAGATCAGCAGCTTGTGATGCCCGAGCCGGTATATGTACGCCAGGAATAGGTGCAGCTCGTTCAGGGCCTCGGTCTCCAGCTTGCGGGCCAGCCGCGGCAGGTCGTCGTCGGCATACTTGCGGATGTGCTGCGTGGAGGGGTGCATCCGGAGCGAGGCCGCCAGCCGGGCCGGCGTGGTGTCCAGGCTGATCAGCCGCACGATGCCGATCTTGTGCGTGATGGATTCCCGCCAGCGCTCCAGGTCGGCCCGGGCCCGGCCGTCCTTGAGCCCGCCTCGAACCTGGTCGTAGTAATACTTCACCGCGTCCGCAATCCACTGCGGATTCGGCTCCGCTGCTCTGAGCCTGGTATCGCACCAGCCTTCCATATCGTCGCCCATCCGGTCGTACAGCCGACTGAACGGGAGCGTCAGCAAGCCGGCCAGCGTCCGGTGGAGCAGGTCCCGGTCGCGCTGGGGCGGCAACTTGCTGAACCACAGCCCGCCCGGCACGACGATCCCGACGTAAGCGGCGGGATTGTGGCTGCTGGCCGCGACCAGGAGCAAGCCCACGCCGGTGGACACGATGGCCGTGCCCACCATGATCAGGACGGCCCAGTACCTGGCGCGCCGCCCGAACGGGTTCCCGACTCTCCGGCAGCGCAGCCGCAGGAACCCGTAGGCCAGGATCAGCGACAGGGCGAACGTCCCGACAACCCCCACCACCCAGCTAGGCATGCCAGCCCCCTCGCCTTACGCCCGCGCCATCACGGGCCGCGGCCGCCTCCCGAGGAATATGGTTGCAGGTGATTGGGAATCTATCTAGGCTTTGTTCCCCTCCATGTCGTTCTGGGGTCATTCGTCGCGTTCAGGGCATATCGCGCTAAGCTGGGCCTATGCGAGGTGACGCGGCCCAATCACCCGACCGGCCCTGCGGCCGCCGTCAAGGTAACGTTTTCATAACGATCGCTCGCTGCGGGTTGTTGGGCCCTGGTGTTGGCGAGACTTTAGTCATAGCTATACATTTAGCTAAGGCTAAGGACACGGGAAGCTACTACGACCGTCCGGGCGCAACTGGTCTGGCGGATACAGGTGGAGGCAGTGATGGGCTTCGGACTAGGCGTTTCGCCCGACCAGCGGGCCATGGAAGCCCAGATAGACGAAGAGATGCTCGCCCTCGTCACACAGCTGACGAACGAGGTCAACTGGCATATGCGTGAGCGTGGCCTCACCCGGGCCGACCTCGCGGCCCGGATGGGCGTCTCCCCCGGGCGGGTCAGCCAGATCCTCGGCGGCGGGGAGAACCTGACGCTGCGGACTCTGGCCGCGCTGTCCTCGGCTCTCGACGCGCGCTTCGACATCGAGCTCACCAGCCCCAAGGCCGAGGACACGTACACCAGCCGCGATACCGCGGACGCCGAAGCGGCCCCTACCCAAAATGCCTCGAACCACCACTCTTTCCCGCGGACCCAGCACCAGCAGAGCGCCCGAGGCCCCCGACGCCGTTGAGTTCACCCCGGTGAGCTCGCGGCTCTTATTCTTCTTTTTGGCGTCCATCCCGACGACGCAGCCGCAGCCCGGCTTCAATCCGATTCGACCGAACGGGCTGCGCTGCTTGCCTCAAGCTCTCCGTCAGCCATCCCTGGCCGGCGGGGACGCGCGTACCCCGGAACGGTCCAGGCCCCGGCGCTGGCTGCGGTGCTGACCGGCAGCCCGGCCTTTCGGCTGGCCGAGTCGCTGACCGGTCCAGGGACGCTGGAGGTGCCCGGGCAGGTGCAGGTCGCGCTGAACGTCCCGCCGTTCCCGCACCGGCCCGGCATGCACCACATCGACGGTGCGCCGCCCGGGCCGGACGGGCGGCCGGGGACGTTCACCATGCTGGCCGGGGTGCTGATGTCCGACCAGCGCGGCCAGGACGCGGGAAATCTGTGGGTATGGCCGGGCACCCACCTGACCCACGCGGAGTACTTCCGCGAGCACGGGCCCGAGGCGTTCCTGGCCGCGGGCGGCTACCCGCCGATCCGGCGGCCCGAGCCCGAGCAGGTGACCGGCGTGACCGGGGACCTGCTGCTCGCGCACTACCTGCTCGGCCACAACATCGGCGGGAACACCTCTCGAGCGGTGCGGCGCGCGGTCTACTTCCGGATCAAGCGGGCCGGCCACGACCCTCGGTGGCGCGAGTTCCTGCAGGACCCCTGGCTTGACTACGACGTCGTCCGCGAGCGACTCGAGGTGAAGCTGAAAGGCATGGGGAATACAACACCGGCTGATAGCCTTGCACTCTAGGCGGCGATATTCGCCGCCGCTCCCGCGGGCGAGCAGCCCGCCGGTCGCTGTGCGAACAGTTCGGCTGGATCAGCCGTTCTCCGTTGTCGTTGACGTCTGTCGAGCATGCGACCCCCGAACTACCGATGGAGTTTTCTGCATGCCCCATAGTTCCAGGCGTCCGCGCGCGGCTTCCGACCGCTACGGCCGAGGTAGCGAGCGCACCAACAGGCGCCGCAGTCCGGCCGCGGCTAGGCAGCCCCGGGCACCGCGGCCGCGGCGCGTTGCACCGCATTCCGAGCTTGATCTCGCCCTAGACGCCGCCGCCGCGACACCGCAACCCACGCCGGCCACCTTCGCCGAGCTCGGCCTGGACGCCCGACTGGTCCGGGCGCTCGCGGCGCGTGACATCCACGAGCCGTTCGCGATCCAGGCCCGGGCGCTCCCCGATGCGCTGGCCGGCCGCGACGTGCTCGGCCGCGCCCAGACCGGGTCGGGCAAGACGCTGGCCTTCGGCCTTCCGCTGCTGACCCGGCTCGCGGCCGCCACCGACCGGCGGCGGGATAAGGCACCCCGCGGCCTGATCCTCGTCCCGACTCGCGAACTCGCCCAGCAGGTCGCCGACGAGCTCGCCCCGCTGGGCCGCAGCGTCGGCGTGAGCATCACCACGGTCTACGGCGGCGTGTCGATCAGCAGGCAGATTGCCCGCGTGCGCGACGCCGACATCGTCGTGGCGACGCCAGGCCGGCTCATCGACCTGCTGGAGCGGCGTGCCTGCACGCTCTCCGACATCCAGGTCACCGTGCTCGACGAGGCGGACCACATGGCCGACCTGGGCTTCATGCCCGCGGTCACCCGCATCCTCGACGAGACGCCCGCAGGCTGCCAGCGGATGTTCTTCTCCGCGACCCTGGACCGCGGGGTCGGCCAGCTGGTGACCACCTATATCAATGATCCCGCGCTGCACGCGGTCACGTCCTCGACGGACTCAGGACCCGCCGAGCACCGGGTGCTGGTCCTGTCCGCCCAGGACAAGGTGCCGGTCGCGGCGGAGATCGCTAGCCGACCCGGACGGACGCTCTTCTTCGTCCGCACCAAGCACGGCGCGGACCGGCTGGCACAGCAGCTATCCCGAGCCGGAGTCGACGCCGCGGCCATCCATGGCGACCGCAACCAGAGCCAGCGGCAGCGGGCCCTGGACGCATTCACGGCCGGGCATCCCCGCGTCCTGGTCGCCACCGACGTCGCGGCCCGGGGCATCCACGTGGACGACGTTGACCTGGTGGTGCAGTTCGACCCGCCGAACGACCACAAGGATTACCTGCACCGCTCCGGCCGAACGGCCAGGGCTGGACAGTCCGGCATGGTCATCGCGCTGGTGGAACGCGGCCAGGTCCGTGAGCTTCAGCGGCTGCACGACGCGGCGGGCGTCACCGCGGCCAGCGATGAGGTCGCCACCGGACACGACGTGGTCCGGCAGATCGCCACGTCAGGCACACCCGTCCCGCCGGCGCCGCCGGCCAGGGTCACCTCGGGTGGCCTGTCGGCTCCGAGCCGCCGCTCGGGGAGCGGCCGTCGCGCGCCCCGCGCCGCGGGCAGCACCCGTGACGGCTTCGCCCGCGGCACCGCCAAGCCGCCGCCCGCCGGCGAACACGCACCGAGCCGAGTACGACAAGAGGTCTGCGTAAGGGACCCGGCCAGCCCGGGCTCCAGGTCACCTGGAGCCCGGGCTGGCCGGCGCCCGGATGGAAGCGAGAACCCAGTTCGGCTCACCAGTAGCACCGCGGGCGGGAACACATCCAGGCATAAGTTAGTTGTTGTTAAGCAACTAATCAGACGCGATGCCGGCTCACCGATGGCTGCGCCGTGGGCGGCGGATCGCGTCACGTCAGGGCTGTCCCTAACGGAGGAACACTCGTGCCGTCCGCTTCACCTCAGCCCCGGACCGCCGGACCCGCTGGGTTGTCACAGCCTCCTGGAGTTCTTGGGTCCGGATCCCGCTATAAGTGGATCGCGCTGTCCAACACCACGCTCGGCATGCTGATGGCGACCGTCAACTCCTCCATCATGCTGATCGCGCTGCCGGACATCTTCCGCGGCATCGGCGTCAACCCGCTGCAGCCGGGCAACACCACCCTGCTGCTCTGGCTGCTCATGGGGTACCTGGTGGTCACCGCCGTCCTGGTCGTCAGCTTCGGACGGCTCGGCGACATGTTCGGCCGGGTCCGGATGTTCAACCTCGGGTTCGCGATCTTCGCCTTGTTCTCGGTGATGCTGTCGGTAACCTGGATGCAGGGCACGGCGGCCGCCTGGTGGCTGATCGGGATGCGGATCCTGCAGGCCGTCGGCGGGGCGATGCTCATGGCCAACTCCAGCGCGATCCTGACCGACGCGTTCCCGGCTAACGAGCGTGGGCTGGCGCTCGGGCTCAACCAGGTGGCCGGCATCGCCGGCTCGTTCATCGGCCTGGTGCTCGGCGGGGTGCTCGGCCCGATCAACTGGCGCTACGTTTTCCTCGTCTCGGTCCCGTTCGGCGTCCTGGGGACCGTCTGGTCCTACCTGAAGCTACGGGAGCTCGGCATCCGGCGGCCCGCCTCCCTTGACTGGTGGGGCAACGTGACCTTCGCCGCAGGGCTGATCGCGGTCCTGGTCGGGATCACCTACGGCATCCAGCCCTACGGGGGCCACACGATGGGCTGGACCAGCCCGCTGGTGATCGGGCTGATCGGCGGCGGCCTGGCGGTACTCGCGCTCTTCTGCGTGATCGAGACCCGGGTCGCCGAGCCGATGTTCCAGCTCGCGCTGTTCCGGATCCGCCCGTTCACCGCGGGGAACCTGGCCAGCCTGCTGGCGGGCCTGGGCCGGGGCGGCCTGATGTTCATCCTGATCATCTGGCTGCAGGGCATCTACCTGCCCATCCACGGCTACGGGTTCAGCCAGACCCCGCTGTGGGCCGGGATCGCCATGCTCCCGCTGACCGTCGGCTTCCTCATCGCCGGGCCGGTGTCCGGCTGGCTGTCCGACCGGTTCGGCGCCCGGCCCTTCGCCACCGGCGGCATGGTGGTGGCCGCGGGCTCGTTCGTACTGCTCGAGCTGCTGCCCGTGGACTTCGCCTACTGGCAGTTCGCGCTGATCCTGCTGCTGAACGGCATCGGCATGGGCCTGTTCGCCTCGCCCAACCGGGCCGGGATCATGAACAGCCTGCCGCCGGAGCAGCGCGGCGTCGGCGCGGGCATGAGCGCGACGTTCCAGAACTCGGCCATGGTCCTGTCCATCGGCATCTTCTTCACGCTGATCATCCTCGGCCTGGCCTCGTCCCTGCCGGCGACCCTCAGCCATGGCCTGATAGCCCAGGGCGTACCGGCCGCCGATGCGGCCAAGCTGGCCGCGCTGCCGCCAGTCTCGATCATGTTCGCCGCGCTGCTCGGCTACAACCCGATCAGCACGCTGCTCGGGTCCGCGGTCAGCAAGCTGCCGGCGAGCCACGCCGCCTACCTGACCGGGCACACGTTCTTCCCGTCACTGATCTCGGCGCCGTTCCAGCACGGCCTGGACATCGCGTTCGACTTCGCCATCGTGGCCTGCCTGGTCGCGGCGGTGGCGTCGCTGCTGCGGGGTCGCAGGTACGTGCACGAAGAGCACGGCCAGGCTCAGGAGGGCCAAGCCCAGGCGTCAGGCGATGACGACCTGGAAGGTGGCCAGGGTCGGGTCCTCCGCGTAGGCGATCCGGCCGCCGTCCGCCGCCACCTCGCGCAGCGCCGCTAGCGCCTCGGTGGTGATGAGCTCGCCCGGCGCCAGCACCGGCACGCCGGGCGGATAGGGAGCGACGAGTTCCGCGCTGATCCGCCCGACGGCGGCCCCGGCCGCGACGGTCTCGTTCGGCGCGAAGAACGCCTCCCGGGGGGCCAGCACCGTCTGCGGCCGCACCGTCCACGCGGCGGCCGCGGCCGGCCGGCGCGGCTGGCCGCGGTGCCGTTCGATCGCGGCGATCAGCTCCTCGGTGAACGCCGCGATAAGCTCCTCGTCGTCGGCCATCGTCACGATGGGCACGACGGTGTCCCGGTCGCCCATCTCCACCGGCATGCCCGCGGCGATCAGGTCAGCCTCCACCAGCCCGCCGTGCGCCCCGGTCCCGGCCAGCAGCACGACTAGCTTGGCCGGGTCCACGCCGGGTCCGTCGAGCACGTCCACGCCGGGCACCTCCCGCAGGCGCTTGCGAGCCGCGGCCACGCCGCGGAGCAGCCGGCCGCACAACCGCTCCCCGTCCCGAGCCAGCAGCGCCCGGGCGGCGTCGATGCTCGCCATGATCGACCCGGCCGGGCTGGTGGTGTGGGTGGCGTCGAACGCCCGGTTCAGCCGGGCCACATCCAGCCGCTCGCTCCTGGCCAGCACCAGCGCGCCCTGGGTGTAGGCGGGCAGCGTCTTGTGCGCGCTGGTCACCATGGCGTCCGCGCCCGCAGCGATCGCGTGGGCCGGAAGATCCGGATGGAAGCCGAGGTAGGCGGCCCAGGCCGCGTCGACGATCAGCGGCACGCCGGCCTCGTGCGCGGCGCGGGCGTGACCGGCCAGGTCGCCGGTGGTGCCAACGTAGGACGGATCACCGAGGATCACGCCGCAGGCGCCCGGATGCGCCGCCAGCGCGTCCCTGACGGTCTGCACCGCGACCGCGGCGGGCAGGCCCCGGTCGATGTCCGGCCGTACCCATACCGGCCGCAGGCCCGCCATCACCAGGCCGAGCAGCAGCGACCGGTGCAGGGTCCGGGTGATGATCACCTCCTGGCCCGGCTGGCCGATGGCCAGGCAGAATGCCTGATTGCCGTGAGTCGACCCGGCCACCGAGAACCGGCACCAGTCGGCGCCCCACAGCGCGGCCGCGCGCGTCTCGGCGTCGGCCAGCAGGCGGTCGGCGTGCTTGATGGCATCGAGCGCGCCGTAGAGCGGCGCGTCGCCCGCCACCACCGCGCCCACCAGGTCCTGGCGCTGCTTGTGGCCCGGCGTGGTCATCGGCGTCAGCCGACCCGCCTGGGCCAGCCGCATCCAGTCCAGCCAGGCGGCCAGGAGCGGGGCGTCCGGCGCCAGGCCGAGCGGATCGCGGGGGTCAGGAGTGCTCATGATCACCCGTACAGTCTCCGGCAGGGTCCGGGCAGAATGGACCGTACAGCAGCGAGTCGCGACCAGCCGGTCCGTCTCCGGTCTGCCGGGCGCGGGTCACCTCTTCCGCCGCCTCCAGGCCACGATGGAGCCGGCGACCACGACGCTCGCCGCGGCGACCGCGAGTGGCCAGCGGCGCTGCACGACCTGGCTGCGCCTTACCTGCCCCGACATGTGGCTGGCCTTGTCCTTCATCTCGGCGGCCTTGCCCTGGGCCCTGGCCTTCACCTCGATGGCCTTAGCCTGCGTCCTGGCCTTCATTTCGTCGGCCTTGGCCCGGGTCCTCGCCTTGACGTCGGCCTTGGTGGCCAGTTGGTCCACGGTCTCGCCGAGACGCTCTCGGGTACGTTCGATCTCCTGCTGAATTTCCGGTGCGGTCATCGGTGTGCCCTTTCCTTGATTTCCTTAACGTCCGCCTTGACGTCGGCGACGGCTTGCTCGGGTATCGGGGGCGCAGCCTTTCGCATCCGCCGCCTGCCCAGGAGCGCCGCGCCGCCCGCGGCGGCCAGCAAGGCCACGCCGACGATGAGCGCGGCGAGCCAAGCAGCCACAACGCCGCTGATGGCGATGATCGCGCACGCTAGCAGGCAGCCCGCGCCGTAGACAGCCACCACGCCGCTGGCCCCGAACATCCCGGCGCCGAGGGCGGCCTGCTTGCCCTGGCTGGCCATTTCCAGCTGGGCGAGTTTCAGCTCATCGCGGATGAGCGCGGACACCTGCTCGGTCATCGTCTTGACGAGTTCACCAGTCGAATGTTCCTGGTCTTGGCGAAGCTGGGTAGAGCTTGAATGTTCCATGGGAGCTGCCCTTCGTTCCGGCTGAACCCGGTGCGCTACCCGTGCTTGAGCGGGTCTAACGTGGGGTACCGACTTGAGGTAGTCATAGCCTGCGCCACCGCGCGGTACCGGGCGCCTTTCCCTCCTCGGGGAACCTGTACCATTGCGGATGAAGGCGTCATACTTGACACTACGTAGTCCCTACGTGGAGGTCACACCTCTTGGCGAGCAAGGCCCACCGCGTCGCACAGGGCCTCGTCGGGGGTTGCGCGCTACTCCTCGGGGTCGCCCTATCCGGATGTGCAGCGCCGCAGTACACCTATGTGGCCAACTCCGGTGCGAACACGTACTTCAAGGTTCCCTACGCCTGGCACAAGATTAGCGACTCGTCGCTCGCCGCCGAGCTGAAGGCAGCCTTCGGCAGCTCAGGTGGCGGCGCCGGCTGGACGGTCGCGTACGAGGCCGGCGGCAAGCCCACGGCCCGCGACTTCCTTTCCTTCGGCGCCTCGCAGCCGTTTGTGTTCGCCGAGGTCGGCCAGCTCAACTCGACCGCGAGCAACTCGCTGTCTTACGACGCGCTCCGCGACAGCTTCATGCCGGTCACCGCCACCGCGCGGGCGAACGTAGCCGCCGAGGGCCTCACCGGTTTCACGCAGATCCGTGACCAGACACTCACGCCCGGCCAGGGCGTACACGGGGTCCGGGAGACCTTTCAATATAGCTACGTCGGCATGACCGACACCTTCGATGAGGTCGCCCTGACCAACGCCGATCAGACCGTCGTTTACCTCCTCGTGCTGCACTGCACAGCCAGCTGTTACAGCAACGACCAGACCGAGATCAACGACGTGATGTCGTCGTTTACCATCAGGAGCCCGTGATGAGCATGGCTCAGGCCGACACCTCCAGCGAAGGACTCCCGCCGCCCGGCGGCGGGCCAGTGGATGCGCACCGGCTGACCAGAAAGCCGCTCGGGCTCTGGGACCGGATCAAGTTCGTGCTCCTGCTCGTCCTCGTCTGGTTCGTGCTGGTCTGGTCGACTATGGCCAACGACCCGCTGGTCGGGTTCGCCGACGCGATGCGGATCGAGGTACGCACGGGCTGGTGGGTGTTTGTCCTGCTCGGCCTGGAGGTGCTCCGGCAGGTCCACTTCATCATCAGCGAGCACTCGGCCGCCTACCACAGGTTCTGGACCGAGACCGTGTTCGGCGGCTTCGAACGGGCCTCCCGCCGGCGGATCTCCGACTGGACCAGGTTCCGCATCTGGCGGATGGTGACCTGGGTACTGTGGATCGCGATCATCGCCGTGGTGATCGGCAAGATCATCCACACCACGCCGATCCTGGCGCTGCTCCGCGGCCCTCAGCTGCTGTGGCACGTGCTGCCGTTCGTGCTGCAGATCGTATTTACGCTCATGTTCGTCGTGCTCCAGTTCGTCGCCCTCTTCTGGTTCATGTCCCGCGGCGGAGTGGACGTGTACTACCCCGACGACATCAAGACCAGGTTCTCCGACGTCTGGGGCCAGGACCACGTGCTCGCGCGGGTCAAGGAGAACATCATCTTCCTGGAGCACCCCGAGCTGGTCGAGGAGCGAGGCGGCTACGTACCGGGCGGCCTGCTGCTGTGGGGGCCGCCGGGAACCGGCAAGACGCTGATGGCCGAGGCGGTGGCGGGCGAGACCGGCCGGCCGTACGTGTTCGTCGACCCCGGCGCGTTCATCAACATGTTCATGGGCGTCGGCATTCTCAAGGTGAAGTCGCTGTTCCGCAAGCTGCGGCGGCTGGCGCTGCGCTACGGCGGGGTGATCGTCTTCTTCGACGAGGCCGACTCACTCGGCAACCGCGGCATGATGACCCAGGGCGCCCCCGGCGGGCAGCAGCGCTCCGGTGCTGCCTTCGCCCACGCGGGCTGCCACGGGTTCTCCTACCTGTCGGAAGACACCCGGTGGCGGCTGACCCGGCAGGCGATGGAATCCGCGATCCCCGACGAGCCGGACACCCGGCGCAGCCGGCAGATGATCGGCGGGATGATGAACGGGGGCGGCGGAGGCGGCATGGGCACGCTGCAGGCCCTGCTCACAGAGCTGTCCGGGCTGAAGAAGCCGCGGGGCTTCATCAACCGCTACGTCCGGCGCATCTTCGGCATGCGGCCGAAGCCGCCGCCCAAGTACCGGATCCTCGTCATGATGGCCACCAACATGCCGTCGGCGCTGGACGAGGCGCTGCTGCGCCCGGGCCGCATCGACCGCATCTACAAGGTCGGCTACCCGTCCAAGGCCGGCCGGATCCGCACCTATGAGGGGTACTTCGCCAAGGTGCAGCATGAGCTGACCGAGGAGCAGATGGACAAGCTCGCCACCATCACGCCCTACGCCACCGGCGCCACCATCAAGGACCTGGTCAACGAGGCGCTCATCACCGCGATCAGGAACGGCCGGGACGTCATCACCTGGCCGGACGTGATCAAGGCCAAGCAGCTCAAGGAACTCGGGCCGCCGGAGGACGTGGAGTACATCGAGCGCGAGCGGCACGCCGTCGCCGTACACGAGGCCTGCCACGCGCTGGTCGCGTTCCGGACCAGGCACCACATGGAGATCGATATCGCCACGATCGAGAAGGGCAGCGACTACCTCGGCATGGTGGCGAGCATCCCGCCCGAGGACCAGTTCACCAGGTGGCGCAGCGAGTACGAGACCGACATCCTGGTGTCGCTGGCATCGCTGGCCGGAGAGCGGATGTTCTTCGACAAGGACAGCTCCTCCGGCGTGTCCGGGGACCTTGAGTCCGCGACCGCGGTCGCGTCGTTCATGGAGGGCTTCTGGGGCATGGGCACCACGGTGTCCTCGTACTCCACGGCCAAGCGGCTCGAGGTCGGCTCGCCGGGCGGCGGCCGCGGCGGCGCCCTGAAGAAGGGCCAGGACCCCGAGGCTGCGGCCAGGCATGCGCTCGCGGACCGGATCGAGGACCAGCTGACCAGGCTGCTCGACCGAACCGAGCAGATCCTGGTGGAGAACAGGAACCAGGTTCTGGCCCTGGCGCACGCCCTGGAGACGTACAAGACGCTGAGCGGCGACGATGTCGTCGCCGTCCTGGAGCACACGCACGGCCCGCTGGTGGACGGCCGGCCGTACGCCGACGAGAGGTTCCTTGCCGAGCTCAACGACTACCATCTGGCGGCGGCCCGCGCGCACCGCGAGCACAGCCAGGAGCGGCTGAACATGCCGGCGCCGGCCGCGCTGCCCGCACCCGTCCCGCCGTGGGCGGCGGGAGTGATCGTGGCCGACACCGACCCGCCGGGGCTGAACGGGCACAACGGCCCTGAGCCGTCCTGACCCCAGTATCGGGGTCCGCGACGATGCGCGCTGGCTTGCGGGCGCGGCAGCTGGTCAACCTGGCCAACGGGTCGACGCTGGCTGGCCTGGGCGTGGCCGCCCTCGGCGGCGCCCGGGTGGCCCGCAGCGCGGACGGGCTGTTCCTCGGCACCGGGTACCGGCTCCCGGTGCCGCCCGCCCCGGCGTTCTGCCTGGGCAACGTGATCGTCACCAGGCTGGACGGAATTGCTCCCGCCTCGAGGCTCTTCCGGCATGAGGCGCGGCACGCCACCCAGTACGCCTGGTGCGGCGGGGTGGCGATGGTGCCGCTCTACCTCGCGGCGGCGGCCGTGTCCTGGGCGCTGACCGGCGACTTCGGTGCTCGCAACGTGTTCGAGCGGCGGGCCGGGCTATCCGACGGCGGCTACACCGACAAGCCCCTGCGGCCCACCATCCAGCGGCTGAGCCTCCAGCGGGCCCGGGGGCAGTCAGTGGCTCAGGCCGGCTAGCAGGCGCCGCTGGGAGGCCCCTTCCCTGGCCGGCTTCAGTCGGACGTGACGGATCGATCGCCAGCCCTTCCCGGTGAGCAGGAACTCCCCCGCCGCGGGCAGTGCGGCGATCCCGTTCATGATCGCCTGCGGCTCGCCCAGATGCCGTTCGGCGGCCGCGCGGGCGTTGACGATGTCGGTGACGTCGCCGCTGTCCGGGTCGATCCCGGCCAGGTAATGGGTGCCCGCCACGTTGGCCCAGATCGTGCCCGCCGACCAGGCGAGATCGTTCAAGCCGAGCACCCGGCGGCCCGCGCAGCGGACGTGGATCACCGCTAGCGGGTCTAGGGTCCACAGGTCGCGCCGGACGAGTTCGCTGCTTCCGTCGCTGGTAAAGGCGTATCCGTCGGCGGCACAGATGCCCCAGCCCTCGCGGTTGTATGGCACCTGGTCGATCAGCTCGAGCGTGCGGGCGTCCCAGCGCAGGGCGACGCGATCCTGCCAGATCAGCTGCCAGATGACGTCGTTGGCCCGGCAGATGCCCTCGCCGAACAGGTCAGGGGCCAGCGCCGCGCGCTGCTCCACCTGGCCGGCGCCTAGCCGGTACCGGCACAGCGCCGACTCCCCGTACAGTCCGGTGGACTCCCATACCGTGCCGTCCTCGGTGATCAGCCCCTGGGTGAACCCCCGCCCGGGATGCGCGACCCGCCGGATGACCCCGGCCCGCCAGGTTCTCAGCTACTCACCGTCCTCGGCCTCGAGGACCGGTTCGGTGCGGTTCAGGACGGCGTTGTAGACGGTGGCGGGGACATGGAGGCGGGCGTCCTGGGTGTAGGCGGCGGTCAGGTCGGCGAACGTGGCGTCGGGATAGTGGGTGTGCCCGGCCAGTCGGTCGAAGAGCGCGTGCTGCTCGTCGCCGATGATGTCATCCGGGGCGGGCATGGCGCCCCAGACGTCCCAGGGCAGCATCTCCATGTTGTTGAGCGCGGCCACGTCGCGCACCAGGTTGGCGGCGATCCACCAGTAGCCGGCCTCGTTCATGAGGCTCAGCCCGAACTTGGCCGGGTCCGCGTCGCCGTCGCGGCACAGCCGCCACGCGTCGCCCGCGACCAGGAACTTCTCGCGCGGCACGTCCATCAGGTCGAAGTCCACGTCGAACAGCGGCCGCTGGACGTCGTTGATCTGGAAATCGGCCAGCATCCAGTGCTGCGCCGCCTCGTTCCAGTACTCGCAGACCCAGTGGTCCTCGAACGCGCTGGTACCGAAGTAGCCGCCGAAGCCGCACCGGGCCCGGGCGGGCGTGCCCTGCGCGCGCAGCATGGCGACGGCGAGCACGGTGAAGTGCCGGCAGTTGCCGGGTAGGCGGTTCGCCGGCTCCCGAGCGACGGTGAGCGGGCGGCTGTCCTCGGCCATCATCCGCGCGAGCAGCCCGGCCACCGGCCGCACGTGCACGCTGGCCCGGCGCTCCAGGGTCAGCGTCACCCCGTACGCGCCGGCGATGTGCTCGTGGATCAACAGGCCGTGGGCCACCGTGGCGAGGTCGGCGATGCCCCGTGGCAGATCGGCCAGCAGTGGCTGGTACTTCCCCGGCGCGGTCATGACCCCGGGCTTAAAGTAATAGCCGGTTTCGGTGCTTTGGGTAGGCATAGGTCTCCTTCCGATGGCCACTCTCGCACGGATTATGACGACCCGTCTGGTGCAGGATCATCGGTGGCATACTTGCCCCGTGTCGTAAGCCCAGTGTCGCGAGCACGACCGGCGCGGCCGTGCGGCGGTCCGGTTAGCGAGACCGCTGGATCTGGCGGAGAAACTCCGGGTTAGAGTCGGTATCCCTGGTCTTGTCCAGGAGCAGTTGGAGGGCCTGCTGGGAGTCGAGGGCGCCGAGCGCGCGGCGCAGCTGGACGACGGCCTGATATTCGTCGGGGGTCATCAGCAGCTCGTCGTGGCGGGTGCCGGAAGGCATCGCGTCGATCGCCGGGTAGAGGCGCTTCTCGGCCAGCTCGCGGCGGAGCCGCAGCTCCATGTTTCCGGTGCCCTTGAACTCCTCGAACAGCAAGTCGTCCATCCGCGAGCCGGTGTCGACGAGCGCGGTGGACAAGATGGTGAGCGAGCCGCCGTATTCCACGTTGCGCGCGGCGCCGAGGAACTGGCGCGGCGGCATCAAGGCGGAGGCCGCGACCCCACCCGCGAGGGTCTTGCTGCTGGCCGGAGCGGCCAGGTTGTAGGCCCGGGCCAGCCGGGTGATGGAGTCGAGCAGTACGACCACGTTGGCGCCCATCTCGACCAGGCGCTTGGCGCGCTCGATGGCCAGTTCGGCGACCCTGATGTGATCCTCGGCCGCCTCGTCGAACGTCGAGAAGACGACCTCACCACGGACGGACCGGCGCAGGTCGGTGACCTCTTCCGGCCGCTCGCCGACGAGCACCACCATCAGCGTGATTTCGGGGTGGCTGTTCGCGATCGCGGCCGCGATCGCCTGCAGGACCATCGTCTTGCCGGCCTTCGGCGGGGACACGATGAGCCCCCGCTGGCCCTTGCCGATCGGGGCGACCAGGTTGATGATCCGCGCCGTCGCCGACGCGTTCCCGTCCTCCAGACGCAGGCGTTCCTGCGGGTAAAGCGGGGTCAGGTCGTCGAAATGCGGACGGGCCTGGGCGAGTCCGGGGGACATACCGCTGACGGTGTTGACCCGGACCAGCGGATTGAGCTTGCCGCGCCCCGTCCCATGGGCAGGAGCGCCCTCGAAGCGTGCCGCGCCCTCGATCCTGTCGCCCTTCCTGAGCCCATACTGCCGGATCTGCCCGGCGGAGACGTACACGTCGGCCGAGCCGCGCCGGTAGCCGGAGGTGCGCACGAAGGCGTGGCCATCGGCCATGTCCACGATGCCGGACACCGCGATAACGGCCGGGGCCTGTCTGACCCGGGGTGGGGCCGCTGATTCTTGCATTGTTGCTGTCATGAAATGAATTTCCTTTCCGGAAATAAGTGAATACGGCCGTCCGCTGAATTCGCGCACGCCGGAAAAATAGCTGGCGCGACGGCGGAGCTAACGCCCGTCTTGTATGGCACGGACGGCACCTGGGGTGCTCTAGCTGGGCAGAAGGTCCCTACCGGAAAGCGGTAAACGCGTCGGAACAAATCTGAGGAAAAACTCTGGTCATCGGCTCTACGTCAGCTCCGGGTGGATTCCCCCGGGCCTGGCTGACGGAACTAGGATCTTGGCCGCTAGATGGGCCATTACCCGCAATAGCGAGCACCACAACTAATGTGACTATACCGCACAACAGCGGGGGGCACCAGTTCATTCCGCCGGGCTCACGCCGTCATGGTCGCCGCGGGTCATAGGTAGCCGATCCTCCCCGCCCAGACCGCCGAACTAGCCGCCGCGGATTAGACGGGTCGGCGGCGCTGCGGCACGATCGTGTACTTCGGGTCCCGGGCCGATGCCATGCCCGCCTCGAAGATCCCGAACCTGGTCATCGCCGAGGCCGCCAGCAGCGACCCGCCGGTCAGCGCGGAAACGGCACGGCTGCGCCGTCCGAGCACCGCGCCCGCCAGCGCGCCCGCGGTCAGGAACTCGGCGAGCCGCAGGACGGCGCCCGCGGTTCCGGCTTCGTAGGGTTCTGCGAGGCTCTGGCCCGGCGATCGGGCCAGGCGGCGGATCAGCTGCCGCTTGGCGATGAGTTCGACGGTGGCGCCGAGGACGGCCAGGTTACGGGCGGGTTCCGCGTCGGCCGGGTGGGTCGCGAGCAGGCCCAGACCGCCCGCCGCGCTGGCCGCCGAGCCGGCGAACACGTACGGCATCTCCCGGTAGCCTGCGTGCCAGGCTGGCACCGCCGTGTCGCAGATCAGCGCGGCAGTGTAGGTCGCGATGGCCGGGCCGAGCAGGCCCGCGCCGAGCGTGCCGGCGGTCCCGGCTTTTGGCAGGATCCCGGTCAACTCGGACACGGCGGCGGCGCCCGCGACCGGACCGTACCCGGCCAGCAGCCAGGAGCCGACGCTCATCGGCGAACTCGGCTTGAACACCCGCAGCATGTTCACGAACCGGCCGGGACGGCCCAGGTCATGGACGAGGGCGACGGCCGCCAGGCTGATCGCGCCGAGGGCGCCGACCTTGGCCACCCGGGCCAGTTCGCGGTACCCGGACAGCTGGGAGCCGGCCGCCAGGACCGACGAGGCGCCCGCCAGGCCGCCGAGGAACAGGTACCCGGGCACGTCCGGCACCCGCCACACCGGCTCCTTGATCACCGGGCGGCCGTAGTAGGACGTGAACTCCGCGTCGGGCACCATGGGCTGTTCTCTTCGACGCCGTCTCGCCTCTGAGCCCACGCCCACCTCCCCAGCCCTCTTCACCGGCGGCCCTTTGGCTCGCCGTCGGGGGTCACCGTCGCCTGCCGAGGCCGAGCGCGACCGCCGTGGCGGCGAGCCCCGCCGCGGCGATGGCGACATGTTTCCACATGCCCGGCAGGTCGCGGGTAGTGACCACCGGATCGGGCGGCAGGCCGTAGACCTCGGGCTCATCGAGCAGCAGGAAGAACGCCCCGCCGCCGCCGATGCCGTCCTCCGGGTCCTCTAGGTACAGCCGCGCCTGGTCCTGCCCGGCCTCCCGCAACTCCTCGACCCGCAGTTGCGCTCGCTCGCGCAGCTCGTCGAGCGGACCGAACTGGATGGACTTGGTCGGGCACGCCTTCGCGCAAGCCGGCTCCAGGCCCGCGCCCAGTCGGTCGTAGCACAGCGTGCACTTGTGCGCCTGCCCGTCTTCCTCGCGCCGGGCGATGACGCCGAACGGGCAGGCCGGGACGCAGTAGCCGCAGCCGTTGCACACGTCGTCCTGGACCACCACGGTGCCGAACTCCGTGCGGAACAGCGCTCCGGTCGGGCACACGTCCAGGCAGGCCGACTCGGTGCAGTGCTTGCACACGTCGCTGGACATCAGCCAGCGCAAGCCCTCCGCGGGGTGAGCGGGGCGGGCGGGCTGCTCGATGAACGCCACGTGCCGCCAGGTCGACGCGCCCAGGCCGACGGTGTTGTCGTAGGACATCCCGGACAGGCTCAGCCCGTCTTCGGGCACGGCGTTCCACTCCTTGCAGGCCACCTCGCAAGCCTTGCACCCGATGCAGACCGACGTATCGGTGAAGAAGCCCACCCGGGCGGGATGGTCACGATGGCCTGCGCGGGCCGCGGGGTCAATGCTCATCAGGCCCCTTCCTTACAACTCAGTGCCGGTCTCGTCGGTGATGCCCGCCCGTTCGGCATATTCCTGCACGAACTGCCGCAGCGCGGGCCCGCGCGGGCGGCGCCCGGGCCGGATGTCGCAGGCCAGCGCCTTTACTTCCTGGATGTGCACGTTCGGGTCCAGGGCGAGGTGAGCCAGGTCGTTCGCCGAGTCGCCGGTGCTGATGCCGTTGGCTCCCCAGTGATAGGGCAGCCCGATCTGATGCAGCCGGCGGCCCTGGACCTCGATGGTCCGGATCCGCTCGGTGACCAGGACCCGGGCCTCGATCGCGGTCCTCGCCGTGACGATCGTGGCCCAGCCCAGGTGCGACAGGTTCCGCTCGGCGGCCAGCTCCGGGGAGACCTCGCAGAAGAACTCGGGCTGCAACTCCGACAGGTAGGGCAGCGTGCGCGACATGCCGCCCGCGGTGTGATGCTCGGTGAGCCGGTAGGTGGTGGCGACGTAGGGGAACACCTGCGCGCCTGGCTCGTCACCCACCGGCTGGAGCGGATTCTGACGGTGCCTGATGATCTCCCGGACCGGATTGCGCTGCTGGCCGTAGAGCGGGTTGGCGAACGGGGACTCCTGCGGTTCGTAGTGCGCGGGCAGCGGGCCGTCCAGCACTCCCGCGGGCGCGAACAGCCACGCCTTGCCGTCGGCTTGCAGGATGAACGGGTCGATGCCGGAGATCGCGGCGACGCCGGTGGCATCGTCGGCAGGCCGGTAGGACGGCGGCCGGTCGGCGACGAAGTCCGCCACATCGTGCCCGGTCCATCGACCGGCGTCCGCGTCCCACCAGACCAGCGCCTTACGCTCGCTCCACGGCTTGCCGTCGGGATCGGCCGAGGCGCGGTTGTACAAGATGCGCCGGTTCAGCGGCCACGCCCAGCCCCATTCCGGCGCCACCCAGCTCTGCTCGGCGCCGGGCTTGCGCCGGGCCGCCTGGTTCACCCCATCGGCGCGCACGCCGCAGTAGATCCAGCAGCCGCACGCCGTGGAGCCGTCGTCCTTGAGCTGCGCGTAGGACGACAGCGGCTGCCGCTCGGCGTCCCAGCCGTTGATCTCCGTCAGCACGGCGTCGGCCGACGGCTCGGCCAGCGGTCCCTCCACCGGGTAGTCCCAGGTGAGATCCAGTACCGGCCGGTCCATCTCGTCAGCCGAAGGAGCCAGCTTCTCCCGGATACGGCGGCCGAGGTGGTAGGCGAACCACAAGTCGCTGCGCGCGTCCCCGGCCGGTTCGACCGCCTCGTGATGCCACTGCAGCATCCGCTGGGTGTTGGTGAACGAGCCGTTCTTCTCGGTATGGGCGGCGGCGGGCAGGAAGAACACCTCGGTCCCGATGTCCTCGGTGCGCATCTCCCCGGTCTCGATCTCCGGCCCGTTCTGCCAGAAGGTGGCGCTCTCGATCATGACCAGGTCCCGTACCACCAGCCAGTCCAGGTTGGCCAGGCCGAACCGCTGCATCCGGCCGTGGGCCGAGCCGACCGCCGGATTCTCCCCGAACAGGAAGTAGCCCTGGCACCGGCCCTCCATCTGCGCCACCACGGTCTCGTACGTGCTGTGGCTGCCGGTCAGCCGCGGCAGGTAGTCGAAACAGAAATCATTGGCCGGCGTCGCGGCCTCACCCCACCAGGCCTTGAGCAAGCTGACCAGGTAGGTGCTCATGTTCGCCCAGAAGCCCTTGTCCATGCTCTCGGCGTGCACGTAGGTGGCGAGATCCTCGTTTCCGTGCACGTGCGGCATGGGCAGGTAGCCGGGCAGCAAGTCGAACAGGGTCGGGATGTCGGTGGAGCCCTGGATCGAGGCGTGCCCGCGCAACGCGAGGATGCCGCCCCCCGGCCTGCCGATGTTGCCCAGGAGCAACTGCAAGATGGCGGCGGTGCGGATGTACTGCACGCCCACGGTGTGCTGGGTCCAGCCGACGCTGTAGACGAACGCCGTGGTCCGGTCGGGACCCGAATTCTCCGTCACGAGCTCGCAGACCTGGCCGAACGCGTCCGGCGGCACGCCGCAGACCTGCTCGACCATTTCCGGGGTGTAGCGCGCGAAATGCCGCTTCAGCACCTGGAACACGCATCGTGGATGGGTGAGCGTCTCGTCCCGGTCCGGATCGTGGTGCGCCGCGGCGCCGCCGGCGCCATGGGCCTCCCCGCGGGCCGCCTGGCGGACCTGCTGGTGCGCCGCACCGCGGCCAACTCGATCGCGCCGCCCGGCCGCCGCCGACATATCGCCAGCCTGGTAGCGCCAGGCCTCGAAGTCGTACGTGCGGTGCTCGCGGTCCAGCCCGGAAAACACCCCGTCCAGGTCCTCGGTGTCCTTGAAGTCCTCGGTCAGCAGCGTCGCCGCGTTGGTGTAGTTGACGACGTAGTCACGGAAGTACTTCTCGCCTCCCAGCACGTAGTTGATGATCCCGCCGAGGAAGACGATGTCGCTGCCGGCCCGCAGCGGCACGTGCAGGTCGGCCACGGCGCTGGTCCGGGTGAACCGGGGGTCGACGTGGATCACCTTCGCGCCGCGCGCCTTGGCCTCCATCACCCACTGGAAGCCCACCGGGTGGCATTCGGCCATGTTCGAGCCCTCGATGAGGATGCAGTCGGAGTTGACCAGGTCCTGCGGGAACGTGGTCGCGCCGCCGCGGCCGAAGCTAGTCCCCAGACCGGGGACGGTGGAGGAGTGTCAAATCCGCGCCTGGTTCTCGATCTGGATCGCGCCCAGCGCCGTGAACAGCTTCTTGATGAGGTAATTCTCTTCGTTGTCCAGCGTCGCGCCGCCCAGGCTGGCGAACCCGAGCGTCCGCCGGGTCCGGTGGCCGTCGACCTCCCACTGCCAGCCGTGCCGGCGCGCGGCCAAGACCCGGTCCGCGATCATGTCCATCGCCGTGTCCAGGTCGAGGTCTTCCCACTTTGTACCGAACGGGCGCCGGTACTTCACTTTGTACTCGCGCGAGCCCCCCGTGGTGAGCTGGAGGCTGGCTGAACCCTTGGGGCACAGCCGGCCGCGGCTGACCGGCGAGTCGGGGTCGCCCTCGATCTGGATGACCTTGGCGTCTTTGACGTAGACATTCTGCGCGCAGCCGACCGCGCAGTACGGGCAGACCGACTTGACCACCGTATCGGCGGTGCTGGTCCTGGCCACCCGGGGATGATCGCTCTTGGCCGCGGCGCCCAGGCCCCGGCGGTCGGTTCCGGTCAGCTGCCGGTAGACCGGCCACGACCCGATCCAGCTACGGGTACCCATAGCTCTCGCTTCCCCTCCCGCGTCACTGCGATCCGCCCTCATGCTCAGTATCTCCTACGCTACGATCGCTGCGACGCGGGAGGGGAGAATGACCGGCTATGGCGGGAAACGCCCAGGGTATTGACGTTTCGAACTTCGCCGGCCAGTTCGACTGGGCGGCCACGTCCGGGCTGTCGTTCGGCATCTGCCGCGCCAGCCAGGGCCTGGGCGCCGCGGGCACGAACTCGCCCGATCCCTTCCTGTCCTGGAACTGGCCCCGGATCAAGGAAAAGGGGCTGGCCCGGGGCGCCTATCACTTCCTCGATCCCAGCCTGTCCGGGGCGGCGCAGGCGAGCTACTTCGTGGCGCAGGTCAGCAAGGTCGGCCTCGAGACCACCGACATGCTCTGGCTGGACAACGAGACCGCGGGATCCTCGCCGGCCGCCGTGGCCGGCTGCGCCCGCGACTTCATGGCCAAGCTGGTGTCGCTGCGCCCGCACAACCCGTGCGGCGTGTACTCGTTCTTCAACTTCATCACCTCGGGTAACTGCGACGGGCTCGGCTCGTACCCGCTGTGGCTGGCCATCTTCCAGTCGGCCACGCCGACCGCGCCGGCTCCGTGGCAGGCGTGGAAGTTCTGGCAGTCGGGCGGGACGAGCAGCCACGACAATGACGTGTTCAACGGGACCGCGGCCGAGCTGACCACATGGATCAGCTCGTTCCAGGAGGAGGTCGAAGTGCAGTCAGGTCAGCTCAACACCGGCGCTAACGCCGTCACGGCGATCGCGGTGCCGCACGGCAGCGGCACCAACATCGTGTTCGGCTGCGACAACGGGCTGCAGGGACTGCCGCCCGCCGTGCTCCGCGTCGCGATCCACGACAACACCGGATGGCACATCACGGACAACGTCACCGTGGACTCCACCAAGGGCCAGACGGGGGTCGCCTTCCAGGATCCGGGCAGCACCGGGGTGATCTCAGTACATCGGCAGGACGTCGGCCAGGCCGTCGTGGGCTACGCAGTCTCCTAGCTGGCCTGGCTGAGCCATCTCAGCCCGTGACGCGGCCTCGTGACGGGCATGGCAGTATCTTTCTGGTAATGGCCAGGAAGTCCGGCCCGGACTTCCTGGCCCGTCAGCCGAGTATCCAGCGTGACCTTCTCAGCAGGCTCTCAACGAGCTCAGAATCAGCGGAACATCATGATCGTGATCGTGGCCGGAGTGTCAGGCAGCGGCAAGACGACGGTCGGCGCTATGCTCGCCGGCCGCCTGCACTGGCCTTTTGCCGACGCCGACGACTTCCATCCGGCCGCGAACATCGAGAAGATGCGGGCCGGGATCCCGCTCACCGACGAGGATCGCCAGCCATGGCTGCGGGCCATCGCCGCCTGGATGGACGAGCGTATTGCCGGGGACGAGTCGGCCGTGATGACCTGCTCGGCGCTCAAGCGCTCTTACCGGGACGCGCTGCTCGGCGGTCGGCCCGGAGTCCAGATGGTCTTCCTGGCCCCGGATCGCGAGGTGCTAGCCAAGCGGCTCGCCGCCAGGCAGGGTCATTTCTTCTCCGGGCAGCTACTCGGCACCCAGCTCGACGCCCTCGAGCCGCCCCAGCCAGACGAGAACGTGATCACCGTTAATCCGGTCGGCAACCCGGCCGATACGGTCGATTCGATCATCGCGGTACTCTGGCCGGGCGAGGGTGCCGGGACAGGCGCCTCCGGCGCCGCTGGCGGTGATCATGAAGCTGAAACTTGACCTGCACGACATCTATAACCGGGGACAGGACATCGACCGGGCGCTGCAGGCGATCATCGACGAGGCCGTGGCGAAGAAGGCGCCGCTCGTCGAGATAATCCCCGGCAAAGGCTCGGGGCAGCTCAAGAAGCACGTGCTGCGATTCCTCGAGCAAAAAGAGATCAAGGCGAAATATCACCGGCTGGAGAAGGACTCGAAGAACTTCGGCCGCGTGTTCGTGCATTTCCGCTGGTAGACCCGGCACCATCGGGTGGCGTGCCGGTATCGGGCCCGGCTACCCTGACGCACACGTCGGCCAGCGACGGGTAACCAGCCGCATCGCGGGAAACATTCGGTGCAGACTGGCGAGCAAGCACTCAGTTCTGCCCAGCATGGCGGTTCAGCAGTACATCCGACCGAGACTAAGGAGGCGTGTCGTGCGATTCAATCTCTTGGCTCGCCGGATTATCCTGGCGCCGACGCTGGCCCTAGCTCTGGCTCTGACGGTTGCCGCCTGCAGCAGCAGCAGTTCCAGCACGTCCGCTTCGTCATCGTCATCGAGCGCTCCGGCCGCTTCGTCGTCCGCACCCAGTTCATCCGCTCCGAGCAGCCCGGGCACCGGGTCAAGCTCCGCGGCCGTGGCCCAGATCACCGCGAACTGGGAGAAGTTCTTCAGCTCCAGCACCCCCGCTGCGGAGAAGGTCTCCCTATTGCAGAACGGGAGCAAGTTCGCCGCCGCCGTCAGCACGTTTGCCACGTTGCCCTTGGCAAGCTCGATCGCAGCCAAGGTCACCAACGTGACGGTGAATTCCGCCACCTCCGCCACCGTGACCTATAACATCACCACGTCGAGTGGATCGAGCCTGCTACCCGACCAGAAGGGCACGGCTGTCTACGAGAACGGAGTGTGGAAGGTCGGCGACGCCAGCCTCTGCGGCCTGCTCAAGCTAATTCCCGGCGGCACAGTCCCGTCCGCCTGCAACTCGGCCGGCTAGGGCCGCTCCGTTGGCCAGCCAGGCGGAGGCAGTCTCCGGCGACCGGCACGGCGAGGGAAACGGGGGCGGTGCCGTCCCGCGGGGCGGCCAGGGGCTCGCGCTCGCGACGCTGTGCACGCTGCTCTTCCTGACCTTCCTGGACAACACCGTGGTCAGCGTGGCGCTCGGGGACATACAGACGAGCCTGCACGCGAACGTGACCGAGCTGCAGTGGGTCGTCGGCGCGTACGCCCTCACCTTCGCCAGCATCATGCTGGCCTGCGGGATGATCGGCGACGAACTGGGCCGGAAGAAGGTCATGCTGGCCGGGGCGGGGGTCTTCTGCGCCGGCTCGGTGCTGTGCGCGCTCGCCCCGAACGTCCAGACGCTCATCGCGGGCCGCGCGGTGATGGGTCTGGGCGCGGCCGCCAGCGAGCCGGGCACGCTCTCGATGCTCCGCCACCTGTATCCGGACGCCAAGGCCAGGAGCAGGGCGATCGGCGTGTGGGCCGGTACCTCGGGGTTCGCACTCGCCGCCGGGCCGGTCGTCGGCGGCGTGCTGGTCGGGGTCTGGAACTGGCGGGGCATCTTCTGGTTCAACCTGGCGTTCGGGCTGGCCGCCCTGATCGTCGCGGCGATCATCTTGCCGGAGAGCGCCGACCCCACGGCGGCGCGCGTCGACACCGCGGGAACGCTGCTGGGCGCGGGCACCCTGGCCGCATTCGTGTTCGCGATCATCGACGCGGAGTCGGCCGGGTTCGGCTCGGCCGACGTGATCGTCCTGTTGTGCGCGAGCGCGGTCCTGCTCGCGGCCTTTATCTGGCGGGAGCGCCGTGCTCCCAACCCGCTGCTTGACCTGCGCTTCCTGCGGATACCGCAGTTCACCACGGCGAACATCGTCGCGTTCTGCACGTACTTCTCCACGTTCGCCATCTTCTTCTTCACCGCGCTGTACCTGGTCGAGGTCGTGAATGTGTCGGGCTACCGGCTCGCGGTGGTGTTCCTGCCGATGACCGTCCTGATGATCGTGTCGTCGGTACTGGCGGGACGCTGGACGCTGCTGGCCGGGCCCCGCTGGTCGATCACCATCGGCTGCGTGCTCCTGGCCTGCGGGCTGTTCCTGACGGACGGCTACCTGTCGCCGAATCCGGATTACGGCCCGCTGATGGTGGCGCTCGCGCTGGCCGGGATCGGCATCGGCACCACCGTGGTGCCGATCACCTCCTCGGTGCTGGCCGCGGTGCCGCCGGAGCGTTCCGGCATGGCCGCGTCAGCCAGCAACACCAGCCGGGAGATCGGTGCCGTGACCGGGGTCGCGGTGCTCGGCTCGCTGGTGTACTCACAGCTGCACGCCAGCCTCGTCGCGCAGATGAACCATCTCGGCGTTCCGCCCAGCTTCCAGGGCCTGGTCGTCACCGCCATCGAGACCGGCGCGATCCCGAAGAACACCACCGCCTACGCGGGGTTCGGGAAGCTGGTCCAGGAGGTGATCGGCGCAGCCTACACGGCCTTCCACAACGGCCTGCACGCGGCGCTCTACCTGTCGGCCGGGCTGGCGCTGGCCGCCGGACTGCTGGCCCTCATCACGCTGCGCTCACGTCCGGTCGACACTGGGTCTTGACTTTTCCGCCCAACTGAGCGATGCAGGAATAGGACGGCAACGGCGCGCGGCCACCCTCGAAAGGCAAGCGAAGAGAGGCTGACCATGGTCTGTTATGCCCGCCCTGCGAGTCGGCTGGCGGCCATCGTGCTCGTCGCATGGCTGGTATTCGCCATGCCCATCAGACACTACTTTGACAATGCGGCCCTGGTGATGGCGGTGACGGTGGCCGCCGCTGGTGCGGTGGTCGCCGCGGCGCTGGCCTTCGTGATCTTCATGTCCGTCCGCGGCCGAAGGGCTGCGGCCGGCTCCTGCGTGAGCTGCCAGTTCCGCTGCCAGCACGCCATGACGGGGCCCGCCACGACCGGACCGGGCCGACGGCTCTGGCTCGTGGCCACCGTGGACCGCAGGCCCCCGGAAACCGCGCCCACTCGTTCGGCATCGGTCTTGCTCCCCATGCCCGCGGTGCGATCCGCCGCCGCTGCCCCCGCCCCCGCCAGCGCAGGGGTCTGCGGCCTGGCTGCGCCGCGGTGGCCGGACCGGCCTGCTCTGCGGGCCAGCCAGCTATCTCGTCGGGTGCCCGGGGCTGGCGCTCATATCCCGCGGCGCGAGCGGGCCGGCTCGCCGGCGTTAGCCGTGCTCGCCGGGAGCCGGTCGGGGCTCATCCCGGCCAGCGGCGGCTAGATGGTGAAGCCGATAGCGCGCAGCTGCTCGCGACCGCTGTCCGTGATGTCGGCGGGCCGCCAGGCTGGTATCCACTGCCAGTCGACACGGAAGCCCTTGATGCCGCCGAGCGGGGTGAGTCCGGCCCGGATCTGATCTTCCATGACCCCGGTTAGCGGACACGCCGCGGACGTGAGGGTCATGGTGATGACAGCGGTCGGCCCTTCGACCGTGACGGCCCGGACGAAGCCGAGGTCGACGATGTTCACGCCCAGGTCGGGGTCGATGACGTCAAACAGCGCCTCGCGGACGGCAATGGCCCGCTCCCCGACCGGTTCCGCGGGGAGGCCGGCGGGTGACGTGGCGGCTTCGGGGGCCTCAGGCGGCTCGGGGGGTCCGGGCGGCTGGAGCGCATCCGGGCCGGCGGTGGCGTAGAGGCCGGCCGGCCGCAGAATGATGTTCACCCGGCAGGTCGGGCTGTGGATCCAGTCCGCGACGCCGTGGGCCTTGCGGCGCACCCGGATGATGTCCTCCGCCGCCTGCGCGCTGCCGTCGGCCACGACCAGCATCTGCGGGTCGAGACCCGCGTTTTCCGCCTGCACGATGGCCCGGTCAAGCAGCCGGGCGACCTGTTCGCAGGTCCGGCCGGGACCGAAGCGCAACCGGGCCCGGGCGGAGATGGCCGGCCGGCCGGTGATGGCGCGCAACGCGGCCCGGGCGTCGCCCTCGGCGACCCGCAGCCGCGGCTCGTCGACGTGCCACTCAGCGGCGAGTGTCGTGCTCATGCGCGGTGTCCCATCCGTGGTCTGCTCACCGGCCGATGTCCACGTAGACGGTGCCGTCGTCGCCGACCTGGCAGCCGAAGCCGGTCAGCTGCGCGTCGGCGGGATTGATGCCGCAGCCGGTGCTGGCGTTGAACTCCCACAGGTGTTTGGCGCAGGTCAGCGTCTCACCGTCCAGGTCACCCTCGTCCAGGGCCGACGCCTGGTGAGGACAGCGGTTGGAGTAGGCGCGGACGGTCCCGTCGATGTTGACCAGCAGCACGGCTTCGCCGTCGACCGTGACCGCGGTCATGTCGCCTTCCCACAGGTCGTCGAGGTTGATGGTTTCCCGCCATCGCGCGGTCATCGCGATCTCCATATCAGCCCGCCTGCGCTGTCCCGTTGTGGCGGCCGGTATCGAGCAGCCCGGCGAGATAGTGTTCCCTGGCCGCCTTCGCGTGCGCGGCGACGTCAGCCGCCTGCACGGCGTTCCCCGGCGCCGTCTCGAGGATCCTCCCGAGGCCCAGCGCAGCGTCGTCGGCGAGCGCGGACCAGCGGCTGACCCACGTGCCGAGCACGGCGCGGTTTTCCGGGCGCTGGGCCACGGCCAGGTCGGCCAGGGCCCGGCTCCACCGGCCCCGGCGCCTGGAGTCCTCGGCGAGGAAGGACGTGAGCAGCCAGGTCAGGTCGTCCCCGTTGCTCTTGGCAACCTGGCCGAGCTGGGTGAGCAGCACGTCATCCAGGGTCGGCGCGAGCACCAGGTTGAGCGCGGTGAACGCCTCGCCCCAGTCGTAGCTGACCAGTGCGTACTCGATCGCCTTGCGGGCTGGCTGCCAGCCGTCGTGCCCTTCCCACAGTGAGCGTTCCGCCGAGCCGATGCCCGAGTCGGGACTGGCGATCTGCAGCTCCCTGGTGCGATAGGCGATAGTCGTCACCCGGCGCAGGAAGTCCGCCGACGAGAAGCCTGCCGCGTTGGTGATGTAGGAGCTCGGGGCCATGTACCCGATGTAGGCCTCTACCTGCTGGAAGCCGTGATTCAGATAGCGCGACGGGGTGAACAGGTGACCGAGCAGCGCCACCGAGCCCGGGTCCAGGTCCGCGTCGGCGCCGGCCTCGGCGTGCGCCTCGAGCACGCCTGCTACCTTCGCCTCCGCCCCGGCCTGCAGGTTGACGTAGGCCTTGTAGGTCAGCGCGTCCGGATCACGGTAAGCGTCCCAGTTCTCCGCCTTCAGCGGCGAGTTCTCCCGGTAGGTCAGGAACCACAGGTTGGGCGCCGATGACGGGTTCTGCTCGAACGTCGCCGCCCGGTTCTGCCGAAGCGTCCAGTTCTGCGCATGGGTGACGATTTCATACTCGCTTGGCATCCTGCGCACGTCGCCGAACGTGCTGAACGTGCGGCGCGGGCGGGGCTTGCGCGCGGGCGTCTCGGTCATGCCGTCACCGCCTTCTCCTCGGTCCTGTGCCGGGCAATGCTCTGCCAGGTGATGGCGTCGCTCGTGTTGACCACCACGCCGCTGAACGCCGACATGATCCCGCCGAACGACCTGATCTCGTAGTCCGCGCCGAGGTACCGGCGCAGCGTCTGCTGGGTCATGGTGATCTGGTCCTCGCCCTGCACCCGGACGTAGGCACCGCGGTCGATGACCTCGATATCGGTGTCGGGATTGTCGTCCTCGATCGCGGCGATGATCTGCTCGACTTCGTCCCCCATCCGCAGCACGGGGCCCACCGGGTTCTTCATGACTGCTCCGGGATGTCGTACTCGACCGTGACGTGGTCGAGCGGCTTGATTCCGGCGGCGGCGACGGTCATCTCGGCCGGCAGCCGTTCGCCCTGGTAGATGACGACCTTGTGGTAGGGCAGCGCCCGCACCCGCTTGCCCTCGACGTGGTGGGCGACCGCGGCGGCCACCTCGGCCATGGTGTTCGCGGTGGTGACCGGCACGAGGATCTGCACGAAGTCGGTGGCAAAGATGGCGTTCAGCGGGACCAGTTCCGGTGGGCGGTCTTCCGCGCCTGGTTTGGCCGTCATGACTGTGCTGTCCCGACCGGGGCCGCCGCGGCGATGCCGTCGGCGGGCCTGCCGACATAATCCTTGGTCCACGCCTCGTAGTCCGGGTCGTCGCCCATCACGTCCGGCGTCAGGCCCATGTAGCCGAGGATCCCGCCGACGTCCATCGGCTGGATCTGCCCGGCGAGGAACCGGTCGACCAGCGTCTCGTGGTTGACGTTGTCCCGGTCCTTCCAGAAGATCTGCCGCAGGCTTTGGTGCAGAAATGGTAGGTCCGGCCGTCGTAGCTGAGCGGGACGTCCCGGACCCGCCAGGTCCCGTCACGGGACTGGGTGGCGTTGCACGCGGGCAGGTGGCAGGTGGCGCACAGCCACGGCAGTGTCTCCGGCAGCGTCGCCTCCATGTTGTTGGCGTTGACGTTGACGATGATCACGTCCCACTTGTCGCCGTAGACCTTCTCCCAGTTGGGGTACTTCTCCACCAGCCAGGCGCGCTCGTCCCGGCTGACCGCCGCCATCGGCCGCCACCACAGCGTCGGCCGCCAGAACCACAGGCCCAGGTGCAGCCCGTGGTGCCAGATGTCCAGGCCGCGCATGAACTCGTCCCAGTACCACGGCTTCTTCAGCCCGTACTGCTCGATGGTGTGCACGAACTGGTCGATGATCCACTCCTCCATGAACTCCCGGTACGACTGCTTGCGGTGCTCAAGCGGGGTGTAGTAATCCATCGCGGGCCCGGTGAGCGCGGCGAACGCGCGCGCCGATCCCCAGAAGGCCTTGTCGACCACCCACTGGGCCCGCACCGGGTCATGCTCGACCAGGATCTCCAGCGTCGGGCCGCCCTGCTGGGAGTGCCGCGCCTCGTCGGTCTGGATCGAGGAGATCATGTTGGCGAAGTTGACGTCGCCGGACGCCAGCGCGTCCGCCGCCAGCGCCACGAACTGCAGGTTCGTGAAGCCGGTCTCGAAGGTCAGTGGCAGCTCGATGGCGATGTCCACCACGTTGGAGGAGATCATCATTCCATCGAACAGGTTGCGCAGCGAGATCGTCACCCAGTCGTTGGTGTGGAACGCCTTCTGGGTCCAGTCGTACTGCGCGTCCTTGCCGACGAACTCGTGCCCGAAGAACGTGGTGATCGCGGCGTGCCGCAGCTCGTCGAGCTGGCCGAAGGTGGCCATGTTCCGCCACGAGCCGGTCAGCCCGAACCGCGCCATCTTGAGCTCGGCCAGCACCGCGGCGTACTCGACCAGGGCGACGCCGCCGAAGTGCATCTTGGTCGCGGACTTCCAGCCCTCGCTCAGGCTGTCCCAGTTGGCTGAGCGCTGCAGCGCGGCCTTCACCGCGTACACCGCCGACTCCTTCTCCCGCTGGGTCGCGACGTACTCCGGGTAGCTGACCTTGTAGCTTTCCTCCCAGGTCCGCCAGGCCTCGCGCGGTACCTTGCCGGTGCCGCTGTGCCATTCGGGGAAGACGGCCTGGTCGTCGACGTAGCTGTAGGACCAGTCCACGTCACGGACAAAGCCCTGCCATTCTTCTCGCTTGAGCAATGCCATCGGATGGGTCCCTTTCGGTCAGTCGACTTCGTTGTGGCCGAGCTGCTGGCTGATGCCAGCGTCGTTCCAGTAGGCGGCGATGCTGTCGATCAGCAGGTCCGCTCCGACTCCGAAGATGAACAGGTGCGGCTCGTTATAATGCTTGCCCGCCGGGGTGATCAGGCCCAGGCCAGCTGCTGGGTGCCCTCGATGTCGACCTCGGCGACCACGTTGCCGTCGTCGTTGCTGGTGATGGTGCGCACGGTGTTCGATAGGTTCGGGAACGAGGCGATCAGCCCGGTCCACAGCGGTTTGCCGATCGTGCGCACCTTGCCGTCACCGCGCAGGACTCGCTGCTTGCCCCACAGTTCGACCGGCACGTAGGAGAAGTCGGCGTTGATCGAGCACAGGTCGGTCATGCCCTCGACGTCATGCGCGCGGTACCGGTCGAAGAACTCGGTCACGACCCCGGCCGCGGACTCGGCGGTGCGGGGACGCTGGCTCACTTCCGTCATGTCAGTCTCCTCGGCTCAGGCGATCGCGATCTCGTCATAGCGCTTCACGGCCAGGCGCCGGTACCGCTGGGCCTGGCACCAGTAGGCCGTGACCCCGGTGATCAGGCCGCCGCCGGTCACGAACCGCCAGGCCTGCTCGATGTCCAGGTGTTTCTCCTGGTTGATGGCGCCGGCATAGTCGGCGGACTGGGTCCCTTCGGCCTTGAACAGGGCCGTGACGACGTCGCCGGTGGTGATCACCCGGCTGACCCTGATCAGCAGGTCGGGGAACCCTCGCACCAGGTCGGCCAGGACGTTGCGCAGCACGTCTTGGCCGGCGCCGCGGACGCCGAGCGGGTGGACGGTTACCGACACCTGCGGGTCGGTGACGGCGACGGCCGCGTCGATGTCGTGCCGGGCGAAGGCATCCAGGAAGGCCTGCACCGTCGCTGTCGGCGTGCGGGTGAGAACACTCTGAGGCGGGCTCGTCATGTCGGATACTCCTTGGCGTGGCGGCTCATGCGGCCTGGCGGGCGGGGGCACGTAGTTTCTTGATGACCGCGTTGGCGGTCGCCTCGGTCGATCCGGGGTTCTGCCCGGTGATGAGGTTCCGGTCGACGACGACGTGCGAGATCCACGCCGACGGTCCGTCGTCGAAGACGGCGCCCGCGTTCTTCAGCGCCACGTCCAGCAGCCATTCCATGCCGAGCAGGCCGGCCTCGGTCTGGTCTTCCTCCTCGTCGGTGAAGGAGGTCATCCGGTAGCCGTCGAACAGCCACTGCCCGTCGGCCCGCTCGGGCGCCGACAGCAGCACCGCCGGGCCGTGGCACAGCGCGGCGATGAGAGCGCGCTTGCGGTGCAGCGCGGCGAGCAGGCGCCCGGCATCGGGGTTATCGGACAGGTCGACCATCGGCCCGTGGCCGCCCGGTGCGAAGATCGCGTCGAACTCGCCAAGCTCCTCGTCGGTCAGTGAAGCCAGCGCGACCGGGTGGCCGAAGCCGGGAATCTGAAGCAGCTTGCGCTGCCGCTCGTCCGATAGCCGCTGGCTGTCGGCTCGCTGCGCGTCGACCTCAGGCTGGATCTGCTCCCCGGGTCAGCCCGTGCGAGGTGTCCTCGGCGAGTACGTCAGCGAACTGCCGGTCCTGCCGCCACGCGGTCTTCGCGGCGGCGCTGACGATCCGGTGCGCGTCGGCCGCGGTGTAGCCGCTGGCTTGCAGCAGCGCGGCCACGCGGCGGGCCGCGGCCAGGCCGAGCTCGGTGTTCTGGTGCAGGGTCAGCCGGATGTCGTCGACATCGCGGGCGAAGGTGCGCACCACCGAGGCCAGGTAGTCCTGGTCCTCGTCGGGGTAGTGGAAGAACCACGACAGCCCGTACGGGTCCGCGTACGGCGGTTTCCCGTCGGGCGTGATCACCGTGACGTCGAACCCAGCGTCGACGAACCGCTCATAGGGCTTGAGTGCCTCCTCGGCGAAGTAGCCGGTCGGGTGGGGCGTTCCATCCGCGAGCGTCATCTCGCGTGCGCTGGTGACGAGGTACGCGATCCGGGTCATGCCGCTCCTCCCGCAGTCAGCAACGCCTGTCGGCGTGTTTCGTGATGGTTACTGTGCCATCACATCGGGGCGACATCTACGGGTGGCGATATCAGCTTCCTGCTGTGCTGTTGCCCATTCCGTTCGGCGTATCGGATTCCGGCTGACCTGTGCCGGGATCCTTTCCGTGCGGGGCCGGCCGTCGACGGCTTAGCCGAGCGTGGCCTGGGTGCTGGCGTCCTCGGCACGCTGCGTGCCCAGGTCACGGCGCAGGGCGTGCGCGTCGTAGTAGGCACGTGGCGTCACGCCGAAGCGACCGCGGAATTCGCTGATGAAGTGCGAGACGCTGGCGTAACCGACTTCCTTGGAGATCCGGGCCACCGTGAAGTTGCCGTCGACGAGCAGTTCCCGCGCGCGATCCAGGCGCATCTCCTTCAGGAACTGGTAGGGCGAGCGGCCAGTGACATCCCGGAACAAGTGCGCGAACGCCGACGGGCTCAGGCAGACCAGGTTGGCCATGTCGGCGACCGTGAGCGGTTCGGACATGTGCCCCCGCACATACTCCAGCACCGCTGATACCGGGTTGCTGGCCGACTCGGCTGCCGCCAGGGCCAGCAGCCGCGCGTACTGCTCGCGCTGCATCACCCGGTATACCAGCTCCCGCAGGTACAGCGGCGCGAGCACCCGCCGGTCCGTGCCGGTCCCCACTGCGCGCAGGAACCTCATCACCACCCCGAGCAGTTCGGTGTCCATCGCCGAGATGCAGGCGGGCTGCACAGGCAGCGCCTCCGCCTCGCGTGACCGGAAAGCGGTCGTGCGGCGCTCCAGCATGTCGCTGGACACCTGGCGCACCAGCGCCGGATCGATCTGCAGCACGAGGGACAGGAAGGGCAGGCTGATGGACGCCTCGAGGACCTCCGCCTGGAAGTGCAGGTGGCTCCCCAGCACCAGGTAACGGAACGGGTCGTACGTGTAGGTCTGGCCGTCGAGCGTCACCGTCTTGCGTCCCTGGGCCACGATGCACAACGACAGGGACTGGATCTCCTCTCCCAGGTCGGCCCGACGGGGGCGGTGAACCGGTAGATCGTCAGACCCGGCCAGACCCCGGTATTCGCGCCCAGCTTCGGCGCGCGGGCGGAAAGCTCCGCGATCAGCTCGCCCGAGCTCACTGGATTAGCTGGATTTGGGAGATACCCAGACGCCATCGTTGCCTCCTCGCCCATCCGCCACACCAAGCATGCGCCCATCGCGGCTCAGCTGCACACTGGTGAGGTGCGAATCACGATCTGGGTGCGGCCCGGCTCAGCGCATCCGGCCATCGGCGGCGAGCGCGCGGGGGCCTTGATCGTTCAGGTCAGCGCGCGCGCCGTGGACGGCCAGGCGACCGAGGCCGCCCTGACGTCGGTGGCCAGCGCATTCGGCGTCCGCCGCCGTGCGGTCACGCTAGTCGCCGGGGCCTCGAGCCGCACCAAGATCGTCGAGGTGGCAGGCGGCGACCCGGCGGTGCTCGCACAGCTTCTGGCCGAGCCCGGCCGGTAACGAAGACGGGGATCCGTGACGGCCCGCGCCGGCGGCGAACCGGGCGGCGCCAGAGGCGGCCTCGGCCGCCAGCGCCGCACGCCCGTGCGCGAACTCCGATGCCAGCGCGGCGGTCTCGTCCAAGCCCTCCTGGTCCAGCACCGACGCACGGTCGCTACGCAGGCAGACCTGCGGGAACGCGGCCAGCTGCGCCGCGAGCTCCTGCGCCGCGCCCAGAGCCTGACCGGCTGGTACGACGCGATTGGCGAGACCGATCGCCGCCGCCTCCCGGGCGTCGACGGCGCGTCCGGTGAGGATCAGGTCCATCGCCCGGCTGGTCCCGATGAGCCGGGGCAGGCGGACGGTGCCGCCGTCGATCAGCGGAACGCCCCAGCGCCGGCAGAAGACGCCGAAGGTGGCGGTCTCATCCGCGATCCGCAGGTCGCACCACAGGGCCAGTTCGAGGCCGCCGGCCACCGCGTACCCAGATACCGCCGCGATGACCGGTTTGGACAGCCGCAGCCGACTGACACCCATCGGTCCGTCTCCGTCGGGGGCGGCCCGGTTGCCGCGTTCGGTGCCGATCGCGGTCAGGTCGGCGCCGGAGCAGAAGACCCCGCCCTCACCATGCAGCACGGCCATGGCGGAGTCGGGATCGGCGTCGAACGCGCGGAAGGCCGCGGCCAACTGCGCGGCGGTGGGGCCGTCGACGGCGTTGCGGCGGGCCGGGCGGTGCAGGAAGACGGTACTGACGGGCCCCGACCGCTCCACCCGGACCGCCTGCTCAGTCATCACCGTTCTCCTCTATCCCGCGCTGGCAGCGACGTTACCGCCCCAACCTGCTCGCCTCACTTCGTTCGCCAAGAGATGCTCGTAGCCAGCTCGGTATCTCGGACGATCCATCTCGTCATCGGTTCCAGTCTGGCGACGGGGCTGCCGGAGCTGTTAGCGTCTTCGGCCATGCCAGCGGACTTGAACGGACGACAAGCAGGGCCACTGCTGCTGGGAGCGCTTCTTCGTGACCTATATTCGCAGCGCCACGATCAAGGTTAGTCCGAAGCCTCGTTCGCCCCAGCCAGGAGAGGGCCGACTACCGCCTGATATCGACGTCCGAATGGGGCTCAGTAAGCGCGGCCAAAGATCACACGCTTGCCGTATGCTGATCGGCCATCGCATCGCACGCACGTTCCAGCCTCGACTCTGCCGTCAAGAGGAATGCACCGAGGTGTGGCGGCAGTCTCGGCTTTGATCTCGTCCTCGCATGCCGGTTCGCCGCAATGGAAAGCCTGCGCCCAACCAGTCGAAATTGCGTGCCGAAAAGCGGGCCAGTCATTAGCTACAACGGTGTTCGAGTCGCGGAAGGCAGTCGCCCGCTCAAGTAGGAAATTCTGGTAATCGTCGAGCATGGTGGAGAGCGTCGACGATACGTCGGTGAGCTGGATCGTCCTCTTACCTTCGCTGCCGAGGCGCTGGGCAATGACTGCTGTTCCGGCGTCCAGGTCGCGAGGTCCTAGCTCAAGACGCAATGGCACACCACGTAGTTCCCAATCGTTGAACTTGAATCCCGGCGACAGCTGTACTCGGTCATCCAAGTGAGAACGAATGCCCGCCTGCCTGAGCTCAGCAGCCAGAAGCTTCGCGGCAGCAAGCACGGGATTGAGCTGTTCGCCTCGGCCGATCGGCACGATAACTACTTGATACGGGGCGAGCATTGGCGGTAGAACGAGGCCCTGATCGTCACCGTGAGCCATGATGACTGCGCCAATCATCCGAGTCGTCATTCCCCAGGATGTCGTGTGACATAGTTCAAGGTGACCTGAATCAGTTGTGTATTGGATGTTGAACGCCTTGGCAAAGTTTGTCGCCATGTAATGAGACGTTCCCGCCTGAAGCGCTTTCCCATCGCGCATCATTGCCTCTATGGTAAACGTCCGCGCCGCTCCGGCGAAACGCTCACTAGGCGTCTTCTCACCGCGGATAACAGGCAGGGCGGCGACGTCGCGAGCGACTTCAGTATAGAAGCCGAGGGCAAGCATGGTCTCGGCTAGCGCGTCGGCCTCGCTTGCGTGCGCCGTGTGGCCTTCCTGCCATAGGAACTCGGTTGTTCTAAGAAACATTCGGGGCCTCAGTTCCCAGCGGACGACGTTTGCCCACTGGTTCAGAAGCAGAGGCAGGTCACGATAAGAGGAGATCCACTTGGCCATCATCTCGCCGACGATGGTCTCGGAGGTTGGCCGGACGACAAGAGGCTCGTCCAGCTCTTTCCCTCCAGCGTGCGTGACTACCGCCAATTCGGGAGCAAAGCCATCGACATGCTCGGCTTCGCGCCGGAGATAGGACTCAGGGATCAGCAGCGGGAAGTAGGCATTGTCGTGACCAGTGTCCTTAATTCGCCGGTCCAGCTCGGACTGCAGCAGCTCCCACAGGCGGTATCCGTACGGTCGGATAACCATCGTGCCCCTGACTGGTCCCCGGGTGGGCCGCTTGAGCGACTGGATCTCCCTGGGCGTGCTGGCGTCCTGGGTGCCGCGGGACGCGGTCGACGAGGCGGTCGAGGCGACGGGGAAGGGCGCGAAGCGGAAAGGCGGGAAGCTCCCGCCGCACGTCATGGTGTATTTCGCGATGGCGCTGGCGCTTTTCGCCGGGGAGGATTACGAGGAGACCTGGGTCCGGCTGTCGGAGACCCTGGCGGACTGGGGCTGCTGGGACCCGTCGCAGGGCACGGTGACGACGGGCGGGCTGACGCAGGCGCGGCAGCGGCTCGGGCATGAGCCGGTGAGAGAGGTGTTCGCGCAGGTCGCCAGGCCGGTGGCGACGGAGGACACGCCGGGGGCGTTCCTGGGGCCGTGGCGGAAGATGAGCATGGACGGCCTGGAATGGGATGTCCCGGATACGGAGCCGAATGCTGCGGCGTTCGGGTACCCCGGGACCGGCAAGGACGCCGCGCCGGCGGCGTTTCCCAAGGCCAGGGCGGTGACGATCGGCGAGTGCGCGTCGCATGCGCCGGTGCTGGCCGCGATCGGCCCGTGCGTGTCCAAGGGCAGCGGCGAGCAGTCCCTGGCCCGCCAGCTCTACCCGCACCTGCGGGAAGACTGGCTGCTCATCGCCGACCGCAACTTTTATAACTGGCAGGACTGGTGCACCGCCGCGGACACCGGCGCGGCATTGCTGTGGCGGGTGAAAGCGGACCTGCGGCTGGATCCGCTGGAGTTCTACCCGGACGGCTCCTACCGGTCCGTGCTGGTAAATCCCGGGATCAGGGGCAAGGCCCGGGAAAAGCTCCTGGAGGCCGCCCGGGCCGGAGAGGACCTGGACCCGCAGCGGGCACGGTACGTGCGGGTGATCGAGTACGAGGTGCCCGACCGGGAGGGCGACGGGAAGAACGAGGTCATCGCCCTGATCACCACCATCGTGGATTTCCCGGACGCCCCGGCGGCCGTCCTCGCGCAGGCCTATCACGAAAGATGGGAGCACGAGGTCGACGAGCTGCGCCTTCGCGGCAACCTCGTTGTACCAGGCTGAAAAATCCTCGCCCTGAGGCGTCACCCCGTGTTCATCACCGCGCGCCATGCGCAGAGAATACCGGGACCTGCGCGATCGCAAGGAGGCGCGGCTCGCCGGTCACCTCTTGCACGCGTCCCTCACCTGACCTCTCCCTCAGGACTGCTAACCTGCCAGGTGGTACCGCCCGGGGAACCGGGGGGCGAGCGGAAAAATCTAACCCGCGTGCTCGCAGCGACAGTGAACGGCCCCTCAGGTAACCAACTCCCGGCGTCGGGCTGATCCGCGGCCTCAACCGCACCAAGAAGGAAACGACGTCACGGGCGGTACCGCAGCCATTTTTCGCCAGCTCTGTCTATCCGCCCGACCCCGGCGAACTGCGGGGCGCTGTGGCATCGGACTCCATAGACGAAAGCTCCGCTGCGGCAAACTCGGCTGGGTCGAGCGCCGGACCGGCCGTCGGCGCTATCCACACCCACTTGCGGTAGGACCAGAACCTGAAGAGTGTGCCGAGACAGATGCCCAGGAACAGTGCGACGTTCGAGGCGAACTTGTCAGTCAGCCCGAGCGCGTAGTTTGTGAATCCCAGGCAGGCCAGCTGGATGCCCAATCCCATCCCATTGAGTCCGAAGAATAGAACGGTCTCACGTCCCATGCCGCCCCGCTCGCGATGCCGGAACGTCCAGTACCGGCTGCCGAGGTAGGTGATGATCATGGCGGCCAGGGTGGCGATCACGTTGGACTTCAGCCAGCCCAGGTGGAGCGTGGATTGAAGGAGGTTGGTACCGCCATCGGCAACTACGAACCCGATCCCGCCGACGACGCCGAATTTGGCACCTTCGTGGATTAGCTGCCGGAACCGTTCGTACAAACCCCGAACGCTGTTCACCTGGGGCGACCTTTCTAGTCTGCGTTACCCAGCCATCCACCGGGACCCGGACTGACTCTGCGAGATTACCCCCATCCACCTCCGGCCGAGGGTCTCTGATGATCCAGGCGGGCCTACCCGCCCAAGATGCTCCAGGAGATCATGGGCCGTACCAGCATCACCACGACCCTCGATCCGTCAGCCGTTAAACACCTGTACCCGAGTGAGATGGACCACCACTACGCCGACTGCCTCGCCAGACGCGAAGGATCCCGGGACCAGCATGAGAGCATGCTCCAATCACGCCAGCCCCGGGGGTGCAAGGCTAGCGTCCTGTGTATAAGCCTGTGGATGGTTTCGGTAAACATGCTGGTCAGCCGTTGTGCAGTTGTGGACAAACCGGGGTGTGGAAAAGTGGATAACCGGTGAAACGCCAGCCGCTGCCAGGTCGCGGGCATTCCGTTGTCCACATGCGGAGCGAGTTGTCCACAGTGCAGTCTGTGAGTTTGTTATTCCAGCGACCACAAGCGGGCACCTTTTCAGGTTGAGCGGATGCCCAGCTCAGACGTCAGTCAGCGAGGAGGACGGCAAGTATCACGAGTCACTCGATGGGTCGGTGGGCAGTTCGTTGAAGCTGAGAACAGCCCATCGGTTGTCTCGCCACTCCAGCATGTTGAAGCACCCGTTGGCTTGCGGAAGCGCGTCCGGATCCCCCAGTCCGGCGTCGAATGCCACCAGCACCTGGCGGTTCACGGCATCATGGCTGACCACGACCACCGTGCCGCCGCTGTGGCGCCGGACGATGTCAGTCAGCCCCTTGACCGCCCGGTTCCGCACCGCCGATCGTGGCTCGACGCCGGGGGCACGATCGACCGAGCCCCACTGGGCAGTCACCGCGTCGCGGCTGATGCCGGTCCAGGGCCCGTAATCCCGGTCCACCAGGCACTGGTCGGTTGCTACCGCAAGGCCGGCCCGATCGGCGACCGGCTGCGCGGTCTGCCTCGCCCGCAGCAGCGGGCTGGCGACAACAGCGGACAGCCCCCTGGGGCCCAGCGCCGCGCCGAGCCGCTGGGCCTGGTCCTGCCCAGCCTCATCCAGTGGCGGGTCCGCCAGACCGCGCAAAACGTCGGACTCGTTGAGCAGAGTCTGGCCATGCCGGGCCAGGTAAACGAGCGTGCGGCCGGGAGATTCTCCCGCCCCGGCCGACCTCGGGGCAGTCATCTTCTAGTCCCTCCCAGCGGGCGCGGTCGGAGGTGGCCCGTGCCGGGGTCAGCCTTTCACTGCTCTTCCTCCTCCTCGGCCACGGCTGATGAGGCCGCCGATGACAGCGATGGCGGTTCCTGCGTAGAAGATCACCAACCACCACGCGCGGTAGCCGTGCAGGAGGACCAGGGGGCCCAAGACCAAGGCAGCCAGGATGACCGCTATGTACGCACCGGCGATGATGGTTCCGGTGGTTCTCACAATGACTCCTTCCGGGAATGTGATGCTCATGACGCGTAGGTTGCGACTCGGAGCCGATAAAGCCGCCGTACAACTGCGTGTATTGCTTCCACCACGAGACTAGCGCGGGAGGGAGTACCGGGGGCCGTCGAGGCCACCGCCCTGCGCGTCTGCGACATCGACTTCGACCGCCGCCGCATCGATGTCCGGCGCGCCTTCTCCGACGTCGGCGGGCGGTGGTCCGGTGCCGTCCGGTCAGTCCGTGAGAAAACTGTGAGAGACTCCTGCCTTGGCAGCGGCCTGCGAGCCCAATCGCATTAGCAGTTCGGGGCGGGGTCATCCCGATCGGTTCAAGCTGGACCGTCGCCCGTGAACGGTCTTTCCTGAGCGGCGCCGCACTGCATTGAACCCAAACTGCAACCACATACGCTCCTCGGCGGTGGGCTCGGCGCGTGGTCCGGCTTGTCCAACACGAGCCTTACTCTCGTAAGACCAGCCGCCCACCGTCGCGAGGGAGCCCGACCACGATGCCCGACATCGACCGCACCGCGGACGTCAGGGTCAGCGCAGACCGGGAGCCGGTAACGGCTGAGATTCCGCTCGCCGGGCACGCAAGCGAGCACTGGCTGGAGCTCTTTCGCCTGTTCGCGAAGAATTCCGGGCCAGGCCACCTGGAGGCCAACGATCTGGACGACCGCACGTGGGTCATCGTCACGCTGCCTTCCGCCGGTCCGGTCCGGAATCCGGATCCGGAGTCGGCGCTGGATGCCGCATGTGCTTTGATCGCCGAGGTCAACGGCATGGAGCAGAAGTCGCAGTCAGCCGCCGCGCAAACCGAAGCTGCTGTCCGCGGTTGGTGGGCGCGTCAGCAACGGTAGCGGCCATCCCGCCGCTCGCCCAACCTCCCTCGGCAGCGACCTACACCGCACCAGTCAGAATAACTCGCTAAGGACGGGTACCGGCGTACCCTGCAAGCCGTGCGATGTGTCGAAACCAGGGGGCGGGATCATGGCCGAGTCGGGCACCGGAAGGACCAGCCGGCGCGCGTTGGAGAAGGTCCGGGGCCGGACCCAGGTGATACGCGGCTGGGCTGAGCAGACGCTGCTGTGGAAAGTATGGGATCGGATGCTCGAAACGGAGTTCATCGACCGCAGCATCGCCCTGGCGGGCAAGGCGTTCATCTCGTTCTTCCCGCTCATCATCGTCGTGGCCGCCTTCCTGCCCGCGCACCTGCGCATGTCCGTCCTCACTACGGTGACTCATCGCCTCGGCATCACTGGCGCTTCGCTGGGCACGGTCAGGCAGGCGTTCGCCTCCGCACAGGACATCCGCCGGGCCACCGGCCTGCTCGGCCTGGTCCTGGCGGTCTTTTACGCCAGCTCGTTCACGACCGCGCTCCGGCGCGCCTACCTCCGCGCCTGGCGCCGGCCCCCCGCGAAGGCGGTCGGCAACTACGTCCGGGGGGTCGCCTGGGTGGCGGCATTCCTGGTCTATATGGCGCTGCTGGGCGGCGCGCGCAACCTCCTGGGGGGCGGCGCGGGGATAGCCGCATTCGTCGTAGTGGCGCTGGCCCTGTCCACTGCCGTGTGGTGGTTCACCGCCTGGCTGATGCTCAAGGGGCAGGTACGGCTCCGGGTTCTGTTCCCCGGTGCCCTGATCACGGCGATTGCCCTTTCCGCCTATGCGCTGACGGCGACGCTGTGGATGCCGAACAATGTGACGAGCAACAATCGCCAGTACGGCATCTTCGGGGTGGCGCTCGCCCTGGTCGCCTGGTTTTCCGGCGCCGCCATCTGCGTCATCGTCGGCGCCTGCGCGGGACCGGTGCTGGCCGAGGACCCGGGGCCGATCGGGCGCCTGGTCCGCGGCGGTGCGGCATCACCGTTCGTCGAGGGTGCCCTGCCCCCGTTGCCTGCCCCGGTGCGATCGCTCCGTCTCGCCGATGCGTTCTCCCCCAGCGATGACGACATCCTTCAAGAGCCCGAACGACCCGCTAAACCCTCCCCGGTAGAGCAGAACACCGACGAGTGACCCAGATCAGCCACGACGCGGGCAACAACGCGAGCCAGCGCGAACGGTCCTCACAGGCCAGACGGCGTGTGACAGGTCACCGACGCTGAGAGCGTCCTCTTCGTCCCGAAGCCTAGTACCGACGCGGGCTGCCAGCGCCGCAGCACGCGTGGCCTGCGGCAGACCGTCCGTGCGCGTCCCCGGGAGTCCACCGCTGGCGGTGGCGACTGTCCTCAGTTCGCCACTCGGTCACTCGCGGGCAATCGTTAAGCCACCGCTGTCCCCACACGCTTTCCAAGTCTGTGGGTCCGTGTTCACCGTGGGTCGTCGCCGTCTGCGACCTGCGGTGGCACGGCCCGAGAGTGGCCAGGTGAACCCAAGCGGACGTAGCTGAATGAGACTGGGAATGAGACTACGGACCTCGCCCCGCGCTTGTTCGTGAGCCTCGTCCGGGGCGGCGAGGATATCCTGAATATAATGTCTCCCTGCAAGGGAGGTCTTGCAGTGCTCTCCGGTCGGCTGCTGGAACCATTGGCAGCAGCCGTAGTCTGACACCAGCGTAAGGAGACGTTTGTCAAGCGGTGCGTGAAGGTTTCTGTTGTCGGTGCGGTGATGGTCGTGGCCTGGGGTTGTTGCTACGGGTGACGCTGGCGTGACGGGGTGGCGTGAGAACGCGGTCCCGGGGACGTCTGTGAGGGCATGGCGGAGTTCCGCGGCGGCATGATGGTCGTGCCGCGCGGTCCTGGGCGCCCGTCACCCGGGTCTTCTCGCTCCACGTAGTGCAAGCGGGCTCGGCGTGCCCGCAGAATGCGGGCACGCCTGCTCCTACAGCGTTCAACCGAGCTGGTGAGAAGCTCCGGGCGACCAGGGGAGAGCTGCCCAGGGTGTCAGGCGGGGCTGGTCCCCGACGGAAATGCGGGCTCGCTCTCCCCTCATCGGGGAGGAAGGTCTAGGGCACCCGTGCAGGGTGGCGGTGAGAAGCGCTGGTCAGGCAGCCTCCGCCGGGACTTGCGGGGCATCGTGCCGGCCGGCGGCACCGGAGGCGACGCCGGGATCCCAGCCGGTCTCGTGGACGACCATGCAGTAGATCCAGCGCAGCAGGGAGGCGGCGCACGCGACGCGGGCCTTGGCGCGCCGGGCCCGTGCCGCGGCCTGCGCCGCCGTGCCCTGCTGCGGTCCCGCGTCAGCTGCCGCGGCGTCTGCGGCGCGGGTCATCGCCTGGTACTTGGCCGCCATCACCGGGTTGAACTGGAGCATCGGCCACACCGCGTGCCAGACGGTCAGCCGCAGGCCCGGCCGGCCGCGGCGGGAAATATGCGCCTGGCCGGCGAAGGCACCCGAAGCGTTGTCGGACGGGGACAGCCCGGCGTGCTTGACCAGGGATGATGAGCCGTCGTAGCGGCGCGGGTCGCCGGTCTCGGCCAAGATCGCCGCCGCGCCCACGGCGCTCAGGGCCGGGATGTCCGCCAGCCGGGACAGCCCGAGCTCGTCCAGTACCGTCACCATGCCGGCCTCCACGGCGCGCAGCCGGGCGCGGGTGCGCTGCAGGTCAGCCAGCTCATCGGCGACCCGGCGGAGCAGGCCGCGGCGGGACCAGGCGACTACGCCCTCGGTATCGGCCAGCGCGGCGAAGACCCGCGCGCTGATCGTCCCCCGCACCTTCTTGCCGCCCCAGTCGGCCACGGCGCCCCGGACCAGCGCGGTGAACGCCTCCTGCCCCATGGCCGCCAGCTTCTCCGGCCGCCCGCCGCACCGTGACGTCACCAGCTGCAAGGCGGCCAGCCAGGTCCTGGATTCCAGCGGCTGGGCGCACGTTTCCATCACGGTTGGCCACGCCACCGACAGGAAGTCCCGGATCCGCTGCGCCAACGCGGTCGCCGCGGTGATCAGCTGGGCGCGGCGCCGGCCCAGGTGCCGCAGGTGCGCCCATGCCTCATCCAGTTCCTCGGGGATATAGCAGTGCAGCTCAACGGCCAGCCGGGCGATCAGCACGCAATCGGACTCATCGGTCTTGTGCGTCGTGTAATCCTGCTGCTCCCGGGCGATATGGCTCACCAGCGGCTGGATGCACACCAGCGGCAGGCCCCGCTCGCCGCACAGCCGCTGCACCTGCATCCACCGCGGCCCGGTGGGCTCGCACGCCACCGTCACCGCCGCGAACCCCTTCGCCCGGGCCCGCCCGACGGCCCAGTCCAGAGCCTCACCCAGCCGGAACGCCTTCACCCGCACGGTCTTGCGCGCCAGCACCCGCACGTCATGATCAATCACCGCCAGCGCCTGCTTATCCTCGGCCAGGTCGATGCCGATCACCGCGCCATCCCGCGGCAGCAGCCCTCGCAGCCGCTCCCGCCGCGCGTTCCGCCGCCGGTCACCCCGCGTCATCCCGCTGCTGCCGCTACCCTTACTCACAGGACGTCCTCCTCTGCTTGCGATTGGGACACCAAGCCCGCACTATCGCACCAGGAGGACGTCCCCGTATCAATCACATCCCCGCAGGACAACCGCCCCTAGCGCGTTGTCCTATTACTACGCTTATGGGGGAAGCATGCATGTCGATCGCTTCTGCAGCATGGACCTCAAGTACACGGATTTTCATATGGCGCGTCCCTACGGCAACGAGTCCGGCCTCGGCTGGGGGGGCGGCGATGGGACGGTCGCCGGCGAGCAGCTCTCGGGTGGTGCCCGGTGGTCCAACCAGCCGCGCCGACGGGGTGATGGCGTCATGCTGCCCAACGTCCGTGGCGTCATCACCGCTCACGAGGGAGCGGAGGTCTTCTTCGATCTGACGGGACGCATCGACTTCGTCGAAAGGGACGGAGAAATTTTCGGCCGTCAGCTGCTAATGACTCTGTTCGAGTCGGAGGATGAACGATATGCCTGGCTCAACAACAAGGTCTGCATGGCGGAGGGGACGATCAATCCTCGCACGCTGACGATGCACTTCGAGGTCTATTCATGCGAAAGCGACCTGATCTGATTTAAGTGTCAGGCAACTCGGTGAAAGGCTTTCATCAGCCACGCTCGCCGCGCTGCCGTGGCCTCTTCGTCCCGAAAGCAGAGCGACACGCGCATGGCCTGCGCCGGTACCGCGTGTACCAGCGGATTACTGTCCACTGGAGTCCGCCAGCATCCGCCCAAGACTGCATGCGTTGTCACTCAGATAGTCACTCGGGCTCGCGATCATGTGCGACGGTCAGGCAGGTGACCGTCTCGGCTTCGATCTTGCGACACCGTCCGTGATTCTCGGGAGTGATGGTCGTGAGTCATCCCCGGCCGGTAGATTTTCCCAGGTTGGGTCCCGCGCGTGTGCTGGGGCGAGGCGACATGGTGGAGAGCAGGCACGCATGGCAGATGACCCGATTGACCGTTCCCGGCTGCCGATCGCGGACCCGGGGTTCGCGGGTGTGGCGAACCGGACCCTGGAGGGGTCGCGGCCGGACTGGGGCCTGATCGGGCACGTCGCCCACGGCATCAGCGGATAGCCAGCACCATGACGCCGGAACGACCCACGGAACGCCGCGCCGCGGGTACCTCCCTTGCCGAGCGGGCAACCCAAAGTGGCCAGCGGGCCAGCCCGGCAGCCATGACGGCAAACGGGTTCGGGTACGGCTCACGGCCGGTCTATCTCGACCGTGCCGTCTACACCATGATCACAATGATGAGCGTGCTCATCGCCTATGACGGCTGGCAGAATCTGAAGTTCTGGGGCGCCGCCGGGGTAATCCTCGGCCCGGTGCTCGCCATGTTCGTCTCACACGTCTTCTCAGCATCCCTCGCCCGGCAAGCCGAGCTGCACGAGCGTCCCGGCCGCAGCGAGCAGATGAAAATCGTCCGGACCGAGCTGCGTTTCCTTCTCCTGGCCGCTCCTGCCCTTACGCTTCTGACCATCCTGACCGTGGCCGGGGTCTCGCTGGGCTCGTCGATCCAGGTAATCATCTTCCTGGAAGGCGCCTCACTCGGGTTCTGGGGCTTCGTGGCAGGCCGCCGGGCCGGGCTTTCCGGGTGGCCGCTGGCCCGAATGGTGGTTGCCGGCCTGATCGTGGGCCTTCTAGTCCTCGCGCTCCAGCTATTCCTCGAGCCAGGCCATGCTTCCCTGGTGGCCTGACCACGTCCCTGGTCCGCGGGCACGGGCCTCTTCGTCCCGAAGCCAACGCGCGATGTGCCCTACCACCACTCTTACTCTGTCTGACCTGCCTCGTACCATCCGTGGACATCCGCTGGCGTCCGCTGGTGTCACTGGCGGTTGTTACTCAGTTGGTTACTCACCGGCTGATGAAACGCCTACTCAGGCTGCCCCGGTGCGCGGTAAACGGTGGCGCCCCCCGCTCCGCCGAGCGCCGCGAGCGTCTCCTGCACGGTCATCAGCCGGGTGTAGGTGGGCGACGCGAACGCGCCGGATGAGGCGACCCGCGCCGCCATGCCTGTCGCCGCAACGTCGTCGGGCAGTTCGAACAGGACGTACACCTCGACACCGCCGAGGACGTACCAGTACCCGAGCAGCTCACCGCCCAGGGACTTGAAGAGCGGCGCGATCACCGCGGCGCGGTCCTCCGGTGCCGCGAGCAGCTTCGCGAGGGTTTCCGGGGTCTGGAATCCATGGAACAGGTACGTGCTCATCTTCGCTCTCCCCAGGCCGGACGTACCAGACTCCGCGCGCAGCGCGCGGCACCCACGACGTTACGACCGCCGCTGACCGACGGCAATACCGGCCACCGTCAGATGCTGCGCACTGCGGTCGCAGCGACGCGCCATGCGAAGACGGGTCCCGGCTGGCCCTGCCTGTACTGCGCCGGACAATCTGTTTCGCGCCGCTGCGAGGTCAAGGGACGCCCGTTCAGGATCCAGCACTCTGGCGGCCTCCGCGGGTTCACGGCCACAGTGTGCTTCGACCCCCACGCGCAGGTCGGTGCCATTGTCTTGGTCAACGGCACCGGCGGCATCGCTGAACTCGGCCGTGATCTTGCGTCGATCGCCCGCCGCCTGGTCCTGGCCGCACCACCGGCAATCGACGCGCCGGAGCCGACGCCCGCGCAGTACCGGCCGCTGCTCGGCATTTACACCCGTCCTGAGCTAGGCGGCTGGATCGTGCCGCGCCTGGAGTGGCGAGACGGGAATCTGGTCTTTATCGCCCCGGAGGCGGCGGCATGGCAACTGACCCTGACGCCGACTGGGGACCCGGACGTGTTTGTCGCCGGGCCCGAATCTGATCTCTTGGGAGAATACGTCACCTTCCAGCGGCTTGCCGATGGCCGGGTGGCGTCGGCGCTCGTCATGGACAGCACTTTTGTGCGACTGGAGCGCGTCTCAGGGTCCGGGTAAGACGCCGCCGCAAACAGCTGCGCTGCTCCCGGGGCGCACGTGCGTGCCGGCCGGATGAATCCGCGTGGATAAAGGGGTGCTCTCGGCTGGGACGGCGCGGGCGCGCCGGGCGGGCCTCCCAAGGCCAGAGCCCGGCACAAGAGCCGGGCCAGCGGCGCCGAAGGCGCCGCGCTTGAATTAGCTATGGCTAGATTCGGCAACGCTCAAGAGCATCTGATCCGTAGACTGTGTCACGCGTACCCGCTACCTGCACATTCCACCGCTGACCTGCCGAAACGGTACTCATCGATGCGCAGTAGGCGGCGGCGTTGAGCGTCGTTGTAAGGCCAAAATAGGGCCAGCCGTGTCTGACCATCGACCCGAAGCTGGCAGCCGACCACCTGTCAAGACAGAGTTGACGTCCATTAACTTAGCTTAAGCCCCAACTTCGGGTCTCGGGCTTGACTCATCAGAACGACTGGCGCATAAATAGGTGTGAAGATTTCGTCTTCCGGGAGTGATCATCCGGAGGTGGCGCATTGCCCGCGTTACGGTCGGGTTGGGTACAGGATGCGCCGACCGGTGAGCAGCATACGAACGGTTCACCCGCTACGGTATCGGCTCGGATGATTCCGCAAGAAGGGAACAAGTATGCGAATGACACGGAAGCTGGCCCTCGTAGTCACGGTCGTTGCCGCTCTGATGGGTGCCGCCGCGCCGACCGCACTAGCAGCAACGTCCGCACCAGCGGCGTGCGGCTGGATAGCCCCGCTCGGTGCCAATTATGATGGCGGGGCCGAGTACTGGTTGAGTTACAACACGTGCAACGCTAACGTCCGCGGCGCGGTTAAGGCACCGAACACTGTCAACTATTGGCATGTATGGGTCTACAACGAGAACACCGGCGCGGAGGCGGACGCGTGGCTCTTGCTCGGCGGCCAGGTGTACACGGCGGCGATCAGTGACCTTTCTACGTACTCGCACGTCTGCGTCCAGCCGTACTCCAACACCAACGGTTTGGTTTCAGGGCCCAAGGCCTGCACAAGCTACTACTGAGCCGGGCAGTCAGGCCGGGATTTTGCCAGGTCAGTCGCAGACGATCTGGCGTTTTCCCGATTATCCCCAACGCTCCTCGCAGGCGCGGAATCCTTGGGAGCGGCCGGTGGGTTAATGGTCAGCGCAGACTGCTCCAGTCGTATATTCGACTACTCAAGACAGCGTTTAACTCTGATGGCGCTTGAGGTTCGCCGCGCGCTTCGGGGCCTGGCCTCTGGCCTGGCCCTTGCCGTCAGGCCCGCTGGGGTGGCAGAGACACCCCTGGTCAAGGGTGGCCCGGTCTGTGGGCCATCGCGTTAGCGACGCGACCGGAGGGAGCGCCCTTGACGCCGGAGGGGTCGCCCCGGACAATGCGCGGCGTTCCGGCCTGGTGTCTGCGACATTCTCGGCGGCAGGCGCCTCGACGCGAGGGTGACGGCCTGGCCGTGCTGCTGTTGGGCGCGGCAGCGGGGAGGTACGGCGGGGACCACCTGCGGTCGGTCACGGGGGAGCCGAGCGCGGCAGCCGCCGCGCCCGTAGGGCTTCCGCCCGGAAGGGCGCGAGCGAAGCTGCCGCCCAGCGTCGGCGCTTCCCCGGATTGACCTCAGCCGCTTACGGCGGGTCACTCTGCCCGCTCAACTCTCCCTCGATTGTCCGCGCCCCGTCCCTGCTGCTCACGGCCTTGGCCGTCAGGCCTGGCGCGCCGAAGGTGCGCCCTTGATGACTGTGAAGAAAATCCTCACAGCTGCGCCACCGTGGCCGCGGATCGCTCATGTGAAGTGATCGCACTCTCTGGGCGGGCGAGACTTAGATACCGCGAGTGTCGGTCGGTTACGGCTGATCGGGCCAGTCGAATCGTGCCCAGATGGTGCGGCTAGGGCGTGTCCTGTAGATCTTGGTCGGCTGTTTCCGCTTTGATTGTCCGGTGGATGACCGGCTGAAGCGGCATCACCTGACTGATGGCGAGTGGCGCGGCTGGAGCCGCTGCTGCCCGCGTATCTGCGGCAGGGGCATCGGTGGAATGATCACCGGCTGGTGATCGACGGGATCTTCTTCCGCACCGGGACCGGGTGCCCGTGGCGGGACTAAACCTGTCCGGGGCGGCCGGCCGGGACGTTGTCCGGCAGCTTCTTGGAGCCGAACAGCGCGACCAGCACTATGGCAACCACCAGCACTGTGGCAACGACCAGCACTTTCCGGGGGCTGCCGAAAAGGGTACCCATGATGTCCGTCCTGTAGTGCGTGCCGGTGACGTCCTCACCGGCCGACTCTACATGTTGTCCGGCAGCGGATCTATCTCGTCACGGATCATAATCGGTACGTCAGCTAACCTAACCTTGATTCCCGGCCAACGGCAGGGCCGCTCGACGGACTAGGGCGTACCCCGTAGATCATGAAACGGGATGACGGAGCCAGATCCGGATCGAGGCCACGTCGATGGTCCCGCGCCAGACGAAATCGCGCTTGTCGTACCTGGTCGCCACGGCGCGATGCTGGCGGAGCTGGCAAAACGCCCGCTCGACCACGTTGCGCTGCTTATAGGCGGCGGCGTCGAAGGCGGGCGGGCGCCCGCCCCGGCTGCCGCGCCGCAGCCGGTTCTTCACCTGGTCCGCAGGCTCGGGGATCGTCGCCTTGATCCCGCGGCTGCGCAGGTGCGCGCGGATCGCGGCGCTGGAGTACGCCTTATCGCCCAGCACCCGGCCCGGCCGGGTCCGCGGCCGCCCCCGGCCCCGCCGCGCGATCCTCAGCCGGCCCATCAGCGGGACCAAGGCCAGCGAGTCGTGCCGCTGCCCGGCGCTGGTCACCCGGGCCAGCGGCCGGCACCCCGAATCGGCCAGCAGATGGACCTTGCTGGTCAGCCCGCCCCGGGATCGGCCAAGCGCCTCCCGGTCCTTGTCATTCGCCTTCACCCCCCGCGCGCGCCGGGGCGCTCAGCGCGGCCGGCGCCACCCGGGCCGGCTCCACATCAGCCGGCGGCCTGCGCCGGGCCCCGGCCGCGTGCTGGTGCGCCCGCACCACCGTGGCATCCGCTGCCACCATCCACGCCTGGCCGGCGGCCTCATCGCACCCGGCCCGCAGCCGGTCCAGGATCATCTCCCAGGTCCCGTCCCCGGACCAGCGGCGATGCCGGTTATACACGGTCTTCCAGTTGCCGAACCGCTCCGGCAGGTCCCGCCACGGGCACCCGGCCCGGGTCCGGAAGAAGATCCCATCGATCACCAGCCGGTGATCATTCCACCGGTGCCCCTGCCGCGGATGAGCAGGCAGCAACGGCTCCAGCCGCGTCCACTCACCATCAGTCAGATCATGCCGTTTCAGCCTGTCCTCATCCACCAGGCAATCAAAGCGGAAACGACCCACCAAGATCTACGGGACACGCCCTAGTGTGGTCGCCGTCGATCCCCCATTCGTCGGCAACGACACGGACGATATCCAAGCCGTGGTGCCGGGCCGGGTCGACCATTCCCTGGTTCCAGGGGCCGCCGTTGTCCTCGACTTCGATCCGCGCGTACAGCTCCGGGCTGACCATGGCCCGCATGGTGAAGGTTCCGCCGGGCAGGCGGGAGCGGCTGTGCTGGGCGGCGTTGGCGGCGCAAAGGATCACATCGTCTGCTCTCGGGCAGTCTTCGAGGACTGCGCGCAGGTCGGCGCGGACTGTGCGGATGTGCTTGGTGCCGCCCGGGTAGGTGACCTCGGTAGTGCGTAGTCCAACGGTTCGGGGTGCTGGCGTATGCATGGGTCCTCGCTGCTGCGCCTGGTCTATGGTCTCTGCAACCTTGAGCGTACTCTGAGTCATGGTGCCGTATAATAAATACGTGTTACTTCTTGTACTGGCCCGGCACAATAGGTGCGAGCATGGCGCCAGAAGACTTGGAGAAGACGGATGTTCGGTCTGTTCGTGCGCTTCACGTGCAAAGACGAGGCCGCCGCTGAGGCCTACGACAAGCTGGTCGCCGAGACCATCGAGGCAATCAAAACCAACGAGCCAGGGACGCTCGTGTACGCCTCCCACCTGGTCGAAGGCCAGCCTCTGCAGCGCATCTTCTATGAGCTATACCGGGACCGGGCCGCGTTCGAGGCGCACGAGGCATCCCCGCACACCCGCCGCTACCTGGAAGCGCGGGGCCAGTACCTGGCCAGCACCGAGGTCGACTGGCTCACCCTGCAGACCGGCAAGGGCACCGGCGGGTGACCACCCCGGACTACCAGAGGGCCCTAGGGCGGAAGATCGCCGCCGAGCGGCGTCGCCGGGGCTTGTCCCAGCCCGAGCTGGCCCGGATGGTGGACCGGTCGGTGGCCTGGGTCTCCCAAGTCGAGCGCGGCGTGCGCAAGGTCGACCGCATGTCCGTTCTGGAAGCCCTGGCCGCAGCGCTAGATGTCCCGCTCGCCGAGTTGGCCGCCGAGGCACCTGTGGTCGCCGCTGTCACCGAGGAAACTCCTGGCGCGAGTGGCCTGCGTTTGGTTCTGTCCGGGGCCTATGCCCTGCGAGCCATGCTCGACGGCCGACGTTTTCCCGCGATCAGCACACTTCGCGGCAAAGCCCGCAGGGCGTGGGAGTTGACTCACGCCGGGCGCTACACTGAGCTGGCCGAGTTGCTACGGGGCCTTGTCCCGGACTTGGAAACTGCCGCCCGAGCCATGGCCGAAGATCAGCGGGCCGAGGTGTTCGAGCTGATGGCCGCGACCTACCAGGCTTGCTCCGCTGCGCTGGCCAAGCTTGGAGAGCCCGAGGCAGCGTGGATCGCTGCCGACCGGGCCATGGCTGCCGCCGAACGGGCGGGCAACCCGCTGCTGGTAGCCGCTGGAGCGTTCCGGCTGGTGTTCGTATTCATCTCAGCCCGCCACTATGACCAAGCCGAGGAGACCGCCCGGACCGCAGCGGAGGCGTTGCGGCCTCTGGCTGACGGCGGCGATCCGCAGGCCATGTCGCTATGGGGCGGGCTGACCTTGCAGCGTGCCGTCATCGCCGCCCGTATCAACGATCCCGATACTGCCTACGACCAGCTCGAGCGCGCCAAGCAGATCGCCGGACGGCTCGGTGAGGGCCGCAACGACTACAACGCCGAATTCGGCCCGGCCAACGTGGGACTGCAGGAAGTCGCGATCGCCGTCGATCTGGGGGATGCGGGCCGCGCACTGCGGACCGCTGCCTCGGTGGACACCAGCGGGCTGTCAGCCGAACGACGCGCCCGCCTGCTCGTCGAAGTAGCCCGCGCGCACGCCCAGCGCCGCCGAGCCGACGAGGCCGTTACTGCGCTGCTCCAGGCCGAGCAGGTCACCCCGGAACTGGTCCGCGGACACGTCCTGGTCCGCCAGCTCGTCTCTGACCTGCTCACCATGCAGGACCCGCCCGCCGCCGAGCTGCGCGACCTGGCCAGACGCTTGACCGCCAAATCGGACTGATACTTTGTGTATTAGTCACGCACCTTGGGTACTGTAGATGTGAGGTCTTGAAGCCTCACCCCATCGAGGGATGACCGTGCAGATGCCGGGCCGGTGAGTCACCGGGGACCCCGGGTCACGGTGCACACGCCACCACAGGACACGCCTGAGCGGCAGGCCGCTCCTGACCAGGCCCAGCATGCGGCACAGCACCGCTGATCAGCGAACCTGACCCGCGTCTGCCTGGCTGGAGCACGCCTCCGCTCGTCCGCCCCGACGAGAGGAGTACCGCCTTTGCCCATCTCTGTCCCCGCAGGTGCCATCCGGCACACCGGAGGGTGCCTGCAACCGGTTCTGCTGCGTGGCCGCGCCCGACTACATCGACGGCGGCACCGGCGAACTGATCCACCGCTACACCACCGTCCACGAACCCGGCGGCGTCCTGCCGATCGCCTGCAAGACCCGCCGCGCCTCCCGCTGCCCGCCCTGCGCCGAGGTCTACCGGGCCGACACCTACCAGCTCATCCGCGCCGGGCTCACCGGCGGCAAGGGCATCCCCGCCACCGTCGCGGACCACCCCTGCGTCTTCGTCACCCTGACCGCGCCGTCATTCGGCCCTGTCCACACCCGACGGGAGAAAGACGGCCGGGTACTCGCCTGCCGACCGCGCAGGAAAGACAAGACCTGCCCGCACGGCATCCGCCTGTCCTGCTCGGAGAAGCACGCCCGGGAGGACGACCGGCTCGGCGAGCCGCTCTGTCCAGACTTGCTACGACTACGCCGGAGCGGTGCTGTTCAACGCCTGCGCCCCCGAACTGTGGCGCCGGTTCACCATCACCTTGCGCCGGACCCTTTGGGCGCGCTCGGAGGGACTCGAACCCCCGACCTTCTGACCCGAAAAATGGAGATTAGCTGGGCGTGCGGCAGCGGACCCTGGCCATCGGGGCCGGTCAGGGTCTGTGAGGGCGGTATGGGTCAGGCGGCCTGGGCCGGGTCTGTCCCGTCCGGGCCGGGTTCGGGGATGCGGCAGAGGGTGACCTCGAAGCCGAGGGATCCGAGCTTGCCGACGTGGTGGGCGATCTGGCGGCGGGTGTCGCGCTGGCGCTCGTAGTAGTCCGCGCCGAGGTCCTCATATCGCATGCCGGGGTTGGATAGCAGCTTGTGGTACACCTTCAGCTGGGTGTTGCCGGTGGCGACGCATGCCTTGGCCGCGCCGCGCCTGCGGGCCAGCCGCCGGTGGCGGGCGCCTTCGCGGGTCTGGGTACGGCCCGCCGCCACCGCGGTCTCGCCGGTGATGGCGCCCAGGTACCGGTTGCCCTTCTTGGCCTTGGCGCGCCCCTTGCGTTTGCCGGACTGGTGGTCCTGCGGGGCGCGGCCGGCCCAGGAGACCAGGTGCCCGCCGGTGCGGAACCTGCTCATATCCACGCCGGTTTCGGCCACAGCGTCCTGGGCGGCGCGGCGCTGCCAGCCGGGCATCGACTCGGCCTGCTGCAGCTGTTCCTCGTACGGGGCCAGCAGCCGCTCGATCACCTGCGACAGGTCATCGATGTCGGCGGCCAGCCGGTCGATCCGCGCCAGCACCTTGGCCAGCAGGGCGGCGTGCTCGGCGGTGAAGAACTCCGCGCCCTCCACGGCTTCTTCCAGCTGGCTGATCTTGCGGCGGGCCGCGGCGCGGGCCAGCTGGGCCAGCACCTTGGGGTTGCGCTCCCCGGCGATCAGGTGGTCCATGATGTCCCGGCCGGTCACCCCGTGCAGGTCGGTCAGCACGGAGGAGATCTTGATCGCGGCTGATTCCAGCAGCTTCTCCGCCCGCTGCTTCTCCCGGGTGCGCTCCTCGGTCAGGTCCCGCCGGTAGCGGGTGTGCAGCCGGATGATCCGGAACTCCGGGGTGGCTACGAAGCAGGAGGTGATGGCGCCGCGCTCGAAGCACGCCGCCAGCCACCGCGAATCGGCCGGGTCCCGCTTAGGCCGGCCGGGCAGGTTCTTGACCTGCTTCGCATCGGCCAGCACGCAGTCGAAGCCCTCGGCCTCCAGCCGGTAAAACGGGCCTTTCCAGTAGTCGCCGGTTGCCTCCATTACCACCGCGGGCACCTGCCAGCTGCGTAGCCAGTCCGCCAGCGCCAGCACCTCTCTCTTGGTGGTGCCGAAGCTGCGGGTCTCTTGCATCCGCCGCGCCGGATCCCTATCCGATGGCACCCGGATCGTCGCGACCAGCCCGGCCTTGCCGATGTCGATGCCGCACACCCGGTCCCGGTACAGCGGCTCGTCGGTCACCTCTTCCACGTGTCCCTCACCTCTGCTTTCCTTGCACTTGCTAACCTGCCAGGTGGTACCGCCCGGGGAACCGGGGGGCGAGCGGAGAATCTGACCCGCGTGCTCGTAGCGACAATGAATGGCCCCTGGGAAGACCGGTTCCCGGCGTCAGGCTGATCCGCGGCCTCGACCGCACCAAGAAGGAAACGACGTCACGGGCGGTACCACTGCCATTTTTCACGCCGGTACGGCGCCGCGCCAGCGGTACCAAGGGCTGATCCGTAGATCAATGGAGCATGTCCGGTCAGTGCGCCGGAATCCGTATCCGCTGGTCAGCGTCCTGCCGGGTGTCCGGAATAGACGCCATGGTCCGGCACCGTCCAGTCGGTCCGTGAGAAAGCTGTGAGAGACTCCTGCCCGCCCAGCCGGATGACCCGTGCCGAGCGCAAGTCCTCGGGCAGCGACACCCGTTTCAGAACGACAGCGTCCCGCTCTGCGCGAACTTGTCCACCTCGAGGCGCGGGAATGGCAATGGCGTCAACGAGCAGCTGCCGTCGGGGTTGCGGGCCAAAAGCGCCACGGCGCTGGCCGTCCCGGTGAAGCTGCCGGTCGCGTCGTCGAACCGCCCGGTGCCGCCGGTCACGTCCCAGGTGAACTGCTGCGTCCCGGTGAACAGGCAGCTGTGCGGGTTGACCGAGCCTGACAACAGGGCCCCGCCCGTGCTGACCACGTGCATGGTGCCGCTGCGGAAGACCAGATCGTCCTGGCTGACACCAGCAGGATCGGGGGGCACGAGCTCGACGACCCGGCCGACGCCGCGGAACACCCCCCCGGCGCGCACCACGCTGCCGATGACCGTCCGGCTGTTCGTACCCGGCCCGGCCACGAACACGATGGTGCCGCTGAGCGTCTCGGTCCCGCTCGCCGCCGCGGCCGCAGACATGGCGGGCGCAGCGGAGATAGCCAGCGCGGTCCCAGCGGCCAGCAGCGCCCCAGTCACCAGTCGTTTCATGCTTCCCCTATTACCTGAATCCGCTCATGTATTCCTCCCATAGCGGCCCGGTTGTGACGCCGAACAGGGTGACATCTGACGTCAGGTAAGCCTCATCGTGCAAGAGCCGAGCCTCCTGTCACGGCCTGCTGCTCAGAAGAGTGCTGGTCGCGGCCCAGTGATCTGCCTGGCCCACGGCAGCCCCCGGGGAAGAGAGGCCTTCGCGTTCGACCCTGACCTCCTGCTGAGAAGGTCTGTTTGCGCAGCGGGTCAGCCTGCCCGTCCGCAGGTGGGCCGACGCGGCGCACTGTCCGGGAGTGACCGTGAGTTCCCGATGACCGTCCGATCGGGCACGCAACGGGCACGCGCTTACTTCGTGGAGCATCTGATCCGTAGCAAGATCCCGGCCGTCCGGATCAGTCCGTGGTTGTCTCACAGGCATGCTCGCCGGGGGTCGCGGACGGCTGCGGGGTCCAGCTGCGTCCGGCGTTGTCCATATCCGCTGTTAGCAAATCCGTTAGCAAGGTCCCTAGCCTCGTGGCTCTCCTGGCCGGAACGGGCACCTGCTTACTCCTTCATTCCCGGTAGCCTAACTTGGTTTCCGGAAATTTATTGCTAGTTTTTTAGGACCAGCGTAGCGTGGCCCGCAGATACCGGGATCCGCCTCGACGGTGGCCAGCTACCCCCGGTCACCACGGGATGGCCTGAGATGAATGATCGAAACGCAACCGGGACCCTGACGGAGCAAGGACCGCCGGTGACCGCGATTGCCCACGGCGCGAAGGAAAGACTCTCGCTGCTCTGGATATTCTATATGTTCAACGCTGCCTACATCGATATTACTACGTTGTATTATAGCGTATTCATAAATCATAAGCCGGCCGTTCATTACACTCAAGCCTTCTTGCTGGGCTCCGGCGTATTGATTGAGATTTCGATAGCCATGATTCTCCTGTCCCGGGTACTGAAGTACCGAGCAAATCGCTGGGCAAACATCATCGCAGCCATATTTTTGGCTGTTGTTCAGCTCGTAACTCTATTTGCTAAAACGCCGACTCTGGTTTATGGATTCTTCTCGATCATAATGATTGCTACCACGGCGGTTATTGCCTGGTATGCATGGAAATGGCCTAACACAGAGGTCCCGGCATAAGCGGGTAGCACCGGTCGATGACCGCCCGGTACTTCCCCGCCTCGATGAGCTGCTTGAGGAAGAGAACGTTCTTCTCACCTGCTTGGCCGATGACCTCTTCCTTATCAGGTCTCCTCGGCGTTGGCCGCCGGATATCTGGTCGAGGACTCCCAATGCCGCTTAGAGCTTGCCGGAAAATAACCCGTAGCTTCCTGGGATGGGGCACGCTTATGTGGTATGGGCGTGATGGAGGTTACCCAGAAGATGCTGGCGGCGAAGTTTGAGGCGATCTTCCCGCACTTGGATGAGCGGCAGCGGCGGCTGCTGATGGGGGCCGAGGCCCGGGCACTGGGCCATGGCGGGATCCGGCTGGTGGCCCGGGCCGCCGGGGTCCGCGAGGCCACGGTGTCCCTCGGCGTTGATGAGCTGGACTCCGGTGCCGAGCCGCTGGGCCGGGCGCGCCGGCTGGGCGGGGGACGCAAGCGGGCAGCTGAGGCGGATCCGGGGCTGCGCCCGGCGCTGCTGGCCCTGGTGGAGCCGCAGGAGCGGGGCGATCCGATGTCGCCGCTGCGGTGGACGACGAAGTCGACCCGCGCGCTGGCGGACGAGCTGACCCGCCAGGGCCACAAGGCGGGTGCCGACACCGTGGGTGACCTGCTGCGGGCCGAGGGGTTCAGCCTGCAGGGCAACGCCAAGACCATCGAGGGCCAGCGGCACCCGGACCGGGACGCGCAGTTCCGGTACATCAGCGAGCAGGTCACGGCCCATCAGGACAGCGGCGATCCGGTGATCAGCGTGGATACCAAGAAAAAGGAGAATGTCGGCGAGTTCAAGAACGGCGGCCGGGAATGGCGGCCCAAGGGTCAGCCGGTGGCCACGCAGACCCACGACTTCCCCGACGAGCAGCTGGGCAAGGCCATTCCCTACGGGGTCTATGACCTGGCGGCGAACGCCGGCTGGGTGAACGTCGGCACCGACCACGACACCGCCGCGTTCGCCGTCGAGTCGATCCGCCGCTGGTGGAAAGCGGTCGGCCAGGGCGAGTACCCGCTGGCCCGGCGGCTGCTGATCACCGCCGACGCGGGCGGCTCCAACGGCTACCGCACCCGCACCTGGAAGGCGGAGATCGCCGCCTTCGCGCTGGAGACCGGGCTGCCGGTCACGGTGTGCCACTTCCCGCCCGGCACCTCCAAGTGGAACAAGATCGAGCACCGGCTGTTCTCCCACATCACCATGAACTGGCGGGGCCGGCCGCTGACCAGCCACGAGGTCATCGTCAACACCATCGCCGCCACCACCACCCGCACCGGGCTGACCGTCCGCGCCGAGCTGGACCCCGGCAGCTACCCCGACGGGGTCAAGGTCAGCGACGAGCAGATGGCCGCCCTGCCGCTGGACCGCCACGCCTGGCATGGCGACTGGAACTACACCCTGCGTCCCGAGCCGCCGGCCCCGCCCCCGCCGCGGCCGCCCGCCCGCGAGGCCGAGCACCCCGGCTGGGCGCACCCGGCCCTGACCGGCCTGGACGCCAGCGACTGGAACCAGATGACCAGCGCGCTCGCCGTCCCGTACCAGGCCCAGCGCGACGCTGAACTCTACATCCGCCGGGGCGGGCCGCCCACCCGCAAACCAGCTGACCGGCACCCGCCCGCGCTCAGCCTCGCCGAACAGGTCCTGGTCACCGTGCTGCGCCAGCGCTTCGGGCTGCCGCAGCACGTGCTCGCAAGCCTGTTCGGCGTCGTCACCGGCACCATCGCCAAGGCTGAACGCCAGGCGCGGCCGCTGCTGGAACGGTACGGCTGCCAGATCGAGCCGACCGGAACACCGATCAAAACCCTGGCCGGACTGACCGCCTATGCCTCGGCCCACGGGATCGAGCTGACCCCGAAAGCCAAGCCAGCGTGTTAATAATCTGCAAGCACTGAGCTTAAGTTGATCTTGATTTGCCCTGGCGTGTCGCTGCGGGGTGTTTCGGCTGGCTGCCGGCATGATCGCGGGTTATGACGCAGACTGGCAGTGTGGCTGTGGGCCGCTTGAGCGACTGGATCTCCCTGGGCGTGCTGGCGTCCTGGGTGCCGCGGGACGCGGTCGACGAGGCGGTCGAGGCGACGGGGAAGGGCGCGAAGCGGAAAGGCGGGAAGCTCCCGCCGCACGTCATGGTGTATTTCGCGATGGCGCTGGCGCTTTTCGCCGGGGAGGATTACGAGGAGACCTGGGTCCGGCTGTCGGAGACCCTGGCGGACTGGGGCTGCTGGGACCCGTCGCAGGGCACGGTGACGACGGGCGGGCTGACGCAGGCGCGGCAGCGGCTCGGGCATGAGCCGGTGAGAGAGGTGTTCGCGCAGGTCGCCAGGCCGGTGGCGACGGAGGACACGCCGGGGGCGTTCCTGGGGCCGTGGCGGAAGATGAGCATGGACGGCCTGGAATGGGATGTCCCGGATACGGAGCCGAATGCTGCGGCGTTCGGGTACCCCGGGACCGGCAAGGACGCCGCGCCGGCGGCGTTTCCCAAGGCCAGGGCGGTGACGATCGGCGAGTGCGCGTCGCATGCGCCGGTGCTGGCCGCGATCGGCCCGTGCGTGTCCAAGGGCAGCGGCGAGCAGTCCCTGGCCCGCCAGCTCTACCCGCACCTGCGGGAAGACTGGCTGCTCATCGCCGACCGCAACTTTTATAACTGGCAGGACTGGTGCACCGCCGCGGACACCGGCGCGGCATTGCTGTGGCGGGTGAAAGCGGACCTGCGGCTGGATCCGCTGGAGTTCTACCCGGACGGCTCCTACCGGTCCGTGCTGGTAAATCCCGGGATCAGGGGCAAGGCCCGGGAAAAGCTCCTGGAGGCCGCCCGGGCCGGAGAGGACCTGGACCCGCAGCGGGCACGGTACGTGCGGGTGATCGAGTACGAGGTGCCCGACCGGGAGGGCGACGGGAAGAACGAGGTCATCGCCCTGATCACCACCATCGTGGATTTCCCGGACGCCCCGGCGGCCGTCCTCGCGCAGGCCTATCACGAAAGATGGGAGCACGAGACCGGGAACGCCCGGCTCAAGACCTACCTCCGCGGCCCGGGAAAGATCCTGCGCTCGGAATCCCCGGACATGGTGCGGCAGGAGATCTGGGGCTACCTGCTCACCCACTACGCGATCAGCGCCCTGATCTGCACCGCCGCCACGAACGCGGGCATCGATCCGGACCGGGTCAAGTTCAAGCGCACCGTCCGCATCATCCGCCGCCGGGCCGCAGGCCCGGCTTTTCCCCCCTGACCAGCGCCAGCGCGTCCTCGCCCGCGTCATGGCCGCCATCACGGACCCGCAGCAGCTCAACGAGCGCCGCGAGCGCAGCTACCCCCGTGTGGTCAAGCGCGCCCGCCACAACCACTACCCGGTCAAGAAACCCGGCCAGCACGGTATCCGCCACGATGCCCGCGCCACCATTAAACTCGCCAATCCCATCCTGACCAGCGCAAAGGTCAGAACCGCAGCATGATCAAAAATAAGCTAAGCGGCATTGCGAGGACTCCCGAGGATGACGTCTTGTTGCACCCGGCGGTCCAGGCCGTGATGATCTTGTGTGAGCAAAGTAAGGCGTGACCTCTTGCTTAGGAGGTCGTGAGCGGCGCTGCCGTGAGCTGCCTTGCTGCAGGTCAGTTCGGCTGGCGGGTTGTCCGCTGGTGCCTGCGAGATACCCGGGATGACCGACCGATCGGGCACGCAACGGGCACGTCCAGCTCCCCCTTCCTGACTGACCCGCAGCTTGCAGGGGATGGCCCGCGTCCGGTCCGGGCAGGCTCCTGCCTGGCCCTTGGTCTCTGACCGGAGGGGGTGCAGAGGCTCCGACGCTCAAGGGTGGGTCCTGAAGATCATTTCTGCGAAGCGGGTTGGAAATGATCTTCGGGTGCCCTTGACGGTGGAGGGGCGCCCCCGGACACTGAGCGGGCCATCCCCGGACCTAGCCTCACCATGGCTGTGCACTTTGTCCGCCCGAGTGTCCTCCGGTTCCTGACCAGTGGGCCAGGTGGAGCAGATGGTCAGCTTGCCAGGCGGGTTAGTGCGCTGATGACCGAGGCTATGCCGTCTTCGCGGGCCAGCCGCGCGGCCATGGCCTGTGCTCGGTCTCGGTAGGACGGGTGAGTGGTGATCTCTCGGATGGCTGCTGTCAGCGCCGGGGCAGACAGCCGCTTGTACGGGAGGGGCTGCGGCCCGGTGCCCAGGGCGGCGAGCCGGGCGGCCCAGAACGGCTGGTCGCCGAGCATCGGCAGGCTCACCGCCGGGACCCCGGCGCGCAGACCGGCTGCCGCGGTGCCCGCGCCCGCGTGGTGGATCACTGCGGCCATCCGCGGAAAGAGCCAGTCGTGCGGGGCCTCGCCGATCGCCATTGAATTGCCGAGTAGCGGCCCGGCCTCCGATACGCCCGCTGCCGCGGCGTTCTGGATCACTATCCGGGTCCCGGTCTGCTGTCCGGCTGTGGCGGCCAGGCCGCTGAGGCGGCTGGCGTCGCTGGGTTCCATGCTGCCGATGCCGATGAACACCGGCGGGGGTCCTGCGTCCAGGAAGTCTTGCAGGGCTGCGGGAGGGTGCCAGGCTGCGGGGCTGACCGGCCACCAGTAGCCCACGATCTCAAGGCCCTTACGCCAGTCCGCCGGGCGGGGGACGACCGACGGGCTGAATCCGTGGAAGATCGGCCAGTGGTCGGCGTCTTGCTGTCCGAATATCGCCTGGCGTGATCCCAGCTTGGGCAGCCCCAGCTCTGCCCGCAGCTCCCGGACCGGCCCGGCCAGGACCGGCGAGCCCAGGGCGACCAGGGCCTTGCCTGCGGCGAGGTTGCCCCATCGGCCCAGTGACCGGGCTGTCAGCAGCGACGGCGGGAACTCCCTGGTTGGATTGACCGGCGCTAGCGCCAGGCCCATGCTGGGCAGGCCGAGGCCCTTAGCGATGTGATAGCCGCCGATGGCGGTCAGCCCGGCCAGAAGCAGCACATCGGTGTCGTGCCGGGCCGCGGCGAGCATCCCGGCGTGCAGTTCGCGCATGTGATCGGCGATCAGCCGGATGAGCCTGGCCGTGCCCAACGGCCCGGTTCCCCCGCGCCGCCACCTCGCGGCCTCTAGCAGCCGCGGATCCCCCGGAAGCGCTCGGAATCCCAGTCCGGACCCGGTGATCAGGCCCGAAAACATCCCGTAACTGGCGATCGTGACGGTGTGCCCGGCCGCTTGCAGCGCCGTGCCTAGTCCGGTGAAAGGTGCCACATCCCCGCGCGAACCAACGGTCACGATCAGCACCTTCACGTCGTCGACCTCCGCAGTCAGAACCATGCACACCGGATGCGCTACCCGGCCCGAGACCAGTCTGATAGGCGGGGCAGGGAGACGACAGCTTCAGGGTAGCCACCGGACGGTCGCCTGGCGGCGGCCGGACTTGACGCCCAGTTTGGACGCCCCACAATTGCCAGGCTCCGGGCAGACGGCATCCGATCAGCGGCACATGCGGCTGGGACGGCGCGGGCGCGCCGGGCGGGGCCTCCCAAGGCCAGAGCCCGGCGCGGGGAGCGCCGGACCCGGCGCCGCGCAGCGGCGCCGCTTGATCAAATACGGCTAAATTCGGCAACGATGCGCAGGTGCAACGCGCTGGTTACTGCGTCGCTTGCCGAACGCCGGATGACCGGGTCGGCTAGGCTTGCGGGGCGTCTGGGCTGTACGCTGGCCTGTAGTGCTAGCACGACAAGCGGACCTAGCACGGGCAGGCGGATGATGACGCAGCGCCTTGACCCTCGATCTGATCGCCCGCTTTCGTTGTAGCTGGCTGATGTGCTGCGGGCAGAGATTCAGGAGGGCGTCCGGGGGCCGGGGAGCCAGCTCCCCACCGAGAGCGAGTTTCAGCATGAGTATGGCGTGAGCCGGACGACGATCCGGGCGGCGTTGTCGACGCTGGCCGCTGAGGGCCTGGTGGTGACCCGCAAGGGGTGCAGCGTGTCGATGGCAAGCTTCAGGTTGCCGAGCCGAAGACCAGCAGCTCGCGGCGGACGGTCGTGCTGCCCCGGTTCGCAATGCGCCATCTTCGGGAGCACAAGAAACGGCAGGACGCGGAGCGCCAGGCGCTGGGCGAGGCCTGGCGGGAGCACGGGCTGGTGTTCGCCTCGTCCATCGGCACGCCGATCGAGCCGCGCAACGTCAACCGGCGCTGGGATGAGCTGCGGCGGAAGGCTGGCCTGCCCTGGCTCCGGCTGCATGACCTGAGGCACGGGTGTGCCACGTTCCTGCTTGCGAAGAATGTTCCGGATCGGGTCATCATGGAGGTGCTCGGGCACGCGGAGATCGGCGTCACGATGAACACCTACGCGCACGTTCTGCCGGTGCTTCGCCAGGAGGCGGCCGACGCGATCGATGAGCTGTTCGGAGTCTGACGTGAGCGGCTTTGGCTACAGTAAAGGCCGCTTCGTGATCGGAAGTGGCCTCCTACCTGGCGCGCTCGGAGGGACTCGAACCCCCAACCTTCTGATCCGTAGTCAGATGCTCTATCCGTTGAGCTACGAGCGCAGTCCTTGCAGCATACCGGGGCAAGCACCTTGGTTGAACCCGGATCAGACCATCCGCGCCCGAGCACAGCGAGGATTAAGCATCTGATTCTCCGATCGCAACACGCTAAGAACTGCGCCGGACGATTCGAATCAAGCACGGAAGTCTCATGTTCCCGCCACCTCATCAGGCCCATCGGGACCGGCCGTGGGGGTCCCCCTACTTGGGCTGCCTTCAGTCTGGATTGCGGCCCGGGGTGATGAGGCCGGTTTCGTAGGCGATGACGACGAGTTGGGCTCGGTCTCTGGCGTTGAGTTTCATCATGGTCCGGTTTACATGTGTCTTGGCGGTGGCTGGGCTAATGACCAGGCGTTCAGCGATGTCGTCGTTGGAGAGGCCGGAAGCGACGAGGGTGAGGATCTCTCGCTCGCGGGGTGTGAGACCGGCGAGCGCGGCAGGTGCGCGGGCCAGTGCGATGTTGGGCTGGGCGAGGACCCGAGCGATCAGGGCCCGGGTCGCTGTGGGTGAGAGCAGCGAGTCGCCTGCGGCCACGCTGCGGATGGCGTCTAGCAGGATCTGCGGTTCAACGCCCTTGCCGAGGTAGCCGCTTGCTCCGGCTCGGAGGGCGTCGACGATAAGCTCGTCGGTTTCGAACGTCGTGAGCATGATGATCTTAACGTCGCGAAGGTCGTCGGCAGCGGTGATGTCACGGGTGGCCTGGATACCGTCGACGTCGGGCATCCTGATGTCCATCAAGACGACGTCAGCTCGTTCGCTGCGGGTCAGTGCTACTGCCTCGCGCCCGTTGGCCGCCTCACCTGCAACGTCCATGTCGGGCACGGAATCGATGAGCAGCCGGAAGGTGGCGCGCAGCAGCGCCTGGTCATCGGCGAGCAGGACACGGATCGTCACGACGTTACCGGCTTATCGCTCGGCTGGGGATTACGGATCGCTGCGGCGGATTCCGCCGGGCCGGCCGCATCGGCGTACGTTACGGGCAACGTCGCCGTCACTCGGTAGCCGCCTGCTGCGGCGGGACCGGCGCTGAGCGTGCCGCCGGCGGCCGCCGCCCGTTCCCGCATCCCGATCAGCCCGTGGCCGGTGCCTTCGTTCATGAGTCCCTGCGGTGCGGCGGCTGGTTCGGTGTTGCCGATGGTGAGGTGAACGGCTGTGGCGGACCAGTCGATGTCGAGGCTGACGTCGCTGCCGGGAGCGTGTTTGGTGGCGTTGGTGAGGGCTTCCTGCACGATCCGGTAGAAGGCGAGGTCGGCCGGGCCGCTCAGTGGGCCGGGTTCGCCGTGGACGGCGACGGTGAGCCGCATGCCGGCGTCAGTGAAACTGTCCAGGAGCCGGCCGAGGTGCTCGATCGTCGGAACGGGGGCGCGGGGGTCGCCCGGTGCGTTGTCGTCTTCTGCGCGCAGTAGCCCGAGGGTTGCCCGTAGCTCGTCGAGTGCGGCCCGGCTGTTGGCGGTGATGCCGGCGAGCGCGATGTCGGCGGCGGCGGGATTAGTGCGGAGCAGGTACTGGGCGACGCCGGCCTGAGCGTTGACGACGGCGATGTGGTGGGCGAGGACGTCGTGCAGTTCGTGGGCGATGCGGATGCGTTCGGCGGTGACCTGGCGGTCGGCTTCGGCCTGCCGGCTGTGCTCGGCGGCCTCGGCTCGCTGTTCGGCGGCGGCGATCCGTTCGCGCCGTTCCCGGATGAGGAGGCCCAGCGCGGTGGCAACGACGGCCCAGTTGAGGTAGAGCAAGTCCTGTCCCGCGTACGGGTAGCTCACCAGGGCCACGGTGAACTGGATTACCCCTGCCGCTGCGGCCGCGGTCCAGGCCACCCGGGCCGGGTAGCGGGTGGCGACGGTGTAGAGGGCGAGCATGGTCGCTGCGGGAATCGTGGCCGTCGCCGGGTGCGCGTGGCCGGCCAGAGCGATGTGCACCGTGTCGGCGGTAAGCACGGCGGCGAGCACCGGCAACGGCCAGGACGCCCGCACGGTCAGCGGCAGCCACGAGAGCACGACCACGACCGCGGCCCAGCCGGCCGGCAATTGCCAGCTGTCGCCTACGACGCTGGTCGACAGCATGATTACCAAGGCGGCGGCTGTGAGGAGCCAGTCGGGGCTGCGGCGGTAACGCCGCAGCCGCGCGGCCCCGGTCATCGCGGCCCGTCTCATGGCATACCTGCGTTTCGTGTCGTCATGGGCCGAACGGGGGCAGTCGCTGGGCTGCCCCCGTTCAACTATCCTCGCCGGTGATCGGTCACGGTACCTCGACGGCCTCGGGCGTTCGATGCTCGCCGGCGGTGTCCGCCGGGCTGTTCGTCCTCGGGCTTTCCACGGACACATGCGGCAGGACCCGGTCGAGCCAGGACGGGATCGCCCAGTTCCGCCGCCCGATCAGGTGCATCGCCGCGGGGATTACCGTCATCCGCAAGAGGAACGCGTCGGCGAGTACGGCGACCGCCAGCCCCACTCCGAACTCCGAGATGGTTCGCACCCCGGCGAGGCCGAACGAGGCGAACACGCAGGCCATGATCGCGGCGGCCGTGACGATCACCCCGCCGGTGTCGGCTGCCCCGCTAGTGACGGCGCGCCGGTTGTCCCCGGTCTGGGTCCACCTCTCATGCATCCGGCTGACCAGGAAGACGTGGTAGTCCATGGACAGGCCGAACACCACGCCGACGATGAGGATAGCGACGATGTACTCCAGCGGGGCGGATCCGCCGATGCCGAACAGCGGCTGCCCCCAGCCCCACTGGAACAGCGCGACGGTCGAGCCGAGCGCGACCGCGATCGTGAGCAGGTTGCCGATGGCCCCGATGGCGGGAACGAGCAGGCTGCGGAACGCCAGGGTGAGGAGCAGGAAGCCGAGCACGGCGATGATGGCCAGGAACAGCGGCAGCTTGCTGGTCAGTGCGTTGGCGAAGTCGATGTTGGTGGCGGTGGTTCCGCCGACGTACACACGCAGGTCGGTTCCGGCCTCGGCCCGCGGGGCGATGCCGGAGCGCAGCGTGTGGACCAGATCGCTGGTCGCCTGGTCCTGCGAGGCCGTGGTGGGGACGACCTGGATCATGGACAGGCTGGTGCCGGAGACCGCTGCCGGCGTGCCGACTGAGGCGACGCCCTTCACCTCGGGCAGCTCTCTGGTGAGCGTGGTCCACGCCGTCCGGGCCTGGCTGTCCGGGGTCTGGGCAACCAGCAGCAGCTGGGCGTCGAAGCCCTTGCCGAACGCATCCGCCATGGTGTCGTAATAGCTGCGGGCACTCGTCCCGGTCGGGGCGCTGCTAGCATCCGCGGCGCCCAGCCGTATCGCCAGGGCCGGCGCAGCCAGCCCGGCGAGCACCGCGACGGCCAGCAATCCGGCTACGGCAGGCCGGCGTTCGACCAGCCGCGCCCACCGCGCCCAGACGCCCGGGCGGGCCGGCACGGCACCCGGCGCCGGGCCGGCGCCGGACAGTGCCAGCGACCCGGTCGCGGCGCGCTCAGACTTGCGCAGGACACGTCGTCCCATCGTGGCCAGCAGCGCCGGGAGCAGGGTCACCGCGGCCATAACGGTCAGGAATACGGTCACCGCAGCGGCTACGCCCAGCCCGGTCAGGAAGCCGACGTTGAGGATGACCAGACCCAGCAGCGCGATGATGACTGTGCCGCCCGCGAAGAGCACGGCCCGCCCGGAGGTGTTCATCGCTGTGCTGATCGCGCTGGGCAGGTCGGCACCTTGCCGCAGCGCCTTGCGGTGCCGGTTGACGATGAACAGCGCGTAGTCGATCCCGACGCCGAGCCCGATCAGGGCGCCCAGTTCGGGAGCGACGCTGGGCAGCGTCATGACGTGCGAGAGCAGGATCACCGCGAGGCTGGACACGCCGACACCGGCTACTCCGGTGATGATCGGCAGCACCGCGGCCCAGGCAGACCGGAACACCAGTATCAGGATCATCAGGGCCGCCAGGATGCCGATGACCTCGCTGACCCCCCCGGGACTGATCTTGGTGAAGGCGGCGCCACCCACCTGGACGTCCAGCTGGCTGGTGGCTGCTGCCTTGGCGAGTTTCTGTGCCGCGGCTTCATGGCTATCAGAGGTGAAGACAACCGTGGCGTACGCGGCGCGCGAGTCAGCACTGACTTGTTTCGCGCCGGCGGCGGTGAACGGGCTGATCACGCCCTTGACACCCGCGACCTTAGCCACGCTGGCGAGCATCGGCGCGATTCTCGACCTTGCCGCCTGGGAGAGCGCGGAACCACTGCGGGTGTCCCACACGATGGTGCCGGTGGTCACCTTGGCGGCGTCGCTGCCGGCCCGGGCCAGCAGGTTATACGCCGTGGCCGAGTCGCTAGCCGGCAGCGACGTGGAATCGCTGAAGGCCGACCCTGCAACCCCCACCACCCCTCCTAGGGCCACAAGCATCGTTATCCAGGAAAGCAGAACCAGGATTTTACGGTGTATGCACCAGCGTGCCAGTCCGCCCATGACGGGAACACCCTTCTAAAGCCCAATGAATCGGTGTTACCAACTCTCCAGGCAATGCCACCTTCATGCGTCAACCCAGCGCGGTCACTTCGGCATACCGCGAACGCAGTACGTCAAACCCGTCCGGAAACAGCACGCCGAGAGTCGGCCTTCTTGGATCGCGGCGTCGTGCCACACAGCGGAGGGGCGCCGGGCTGCGGGTTCGCGTTTTACGGCCGGTATCGACCGAGGACTACCGGGATCGGTGACATCACGGGCCCGGTAGCGGGACCAGGCCGGGGCGCCGGTGGCTGGGTACGGGCAGATCATTGCGGAGAAAGCAATCTGAGCTAGCCCGGCATACATAAGCCCCGGCGACATGTTTCGCCGGGGGCTTTCTGTTACCTGATGGCCAGTACATATATTCTAACTTCCGCCACCCTCGGGCGAGTTCCTTCACGACCTTAGGAATGTCCTCCTGCCATGCTCGCAAAGCACAACAGGAGCAAGGACGAAAAGCAGAAATATGGTCAGGCAAGTTGCCGCCATCGTCGGAATGAGCGTACGGAGGCTCCTCACGTTCCACGACTACGAGACCACCATTCAGGCGAGCGGCTTGATTCCTAGCGCACCGAAGCGGCGGGTGACCGCCTCGTATTCACCTTCGGTAATTCCTGGCTTGCCGTTGCGTATGAAGTCGCGTTGCACCGATGCCCACTCATGCCAGCTGCCTCTTGGTTGAACGACTCCGCCTGAGCGCTCGCCGTTCCTTGGAAACCGCCTGACCTGGATAGACATGCCGATGCGACCGTGCCCTGGGGAGGCTGTGACGGCCGGGCGCGGCGGGACCTCGGTCAGACTTGGGTCGCCAGTAGCTCGGAGAGGTGCTGGTCGATCTGCGGCATGTAGGTCGGGGCGACGCCGAACAGCGCGAGATGGCCCTGGATGTCCTCGATGACCCGCAGTTCGCTGCCCTTGATCAGGGCCTGTTCCGGGAGGCAGTCACGGACCGGGAAGAGCAGGTCCTCGTCGATGGGCATGACGAAGACCTTGGCCGTGATCCGGCCCAGGGCGGCGGCCAGGTCTCCGCCGCTGTGCCGGGCCACGTCGCCGCGCTGCCACTTCCACGACTGAGTGAGCAGGTCGTTCGGGTCCATCGGGGTGAAGTAGGGCTCGAGGAACCCGGTGATGAACGCCTCCCTGGAGTCGAACTCCAGGATCCGCCACACCTCCTGCTTCCAGAACTCGGTAGAGAAGCCCACCACGGCCCACAGGTGCGCCTGCCGGATGAGCCCGGCAGCGACGTCGGCGTTGGACGCGTATTCTCCGCCGTTCCAGCCCGGATCGGACATGATGGCTTCCCGCGTGGTTTCGGCCAGCAGGAAGTCATGCGGGGTGTTCTGCGCGGTTCCGGCGATGGGCGCGGCGCGCAGGACCTTGTTGGGGAAGCGGACGGCCCACTCATAGGTCTGCTGCGCGCCCATCGAGCCGCCCGTGACCAGGGCCAGCCGCTCGATGCCGAAGTGCTCGCGCAGGAGCCGCTCCTGGGCCACCACGTCGTCGCCGATCCGCACATGCGGGAACTTCGACATGGCGATGCCGGCGTTGGCACCGTCGGCGTTGTGCGGAGAGGTCGAAAGCCCGCTGCCGATCTGGTCAACCGCCACGATGAAGTACCGCTCCGGGTTCAGCGCGTGCTCGGGCCCGATGTAGACATCACGCCAGATCTGATGGGTGCCGGAGTACCAGCTGGTGATCAGGATGGCGTTGTCCTTCGCCGCGTTGAGCTCGCCGAAGGTAGCCACGGCGAGCTGGCAGTCCGGGATCCGCCCGCCCTCTTCGAGATCGAGGCCGCCGATGCTGACCACGTTGTAGTCGCCGTGGAACTCATCACTGTAGAACGGGTTGCTGATCACTGCGGTGTCCTCCTCATCGGCTCGTGGCGATTCTTCCCCCGCTGGCGGCTTTCCGCGGCTCAGGACGAGACAGGATCGGCCTCGGCGAGCTGCGCGCCGTCGAAGACGAAGCCTTCGTAGCCATTGGCGGCGACCTCGTCGCATTTCTGCCGGTAGGGCCCGACGAAGCCCAGGTGGGGCAGGAACACACGCGGCTTGCCCGGGATGTTGGCGCCCATGTACCAGGTATCCGCCGTCGGGAACAGCGTGGCCTCGGCCAGCTCCTGGTTGTGGGCGACCCAGGCGTCCTCGGCCTGCCTGGTGGGCTCGATCGTCTCGGCGCCGCGAGCGCGCATGCCGCCGATGATCCGGCCGATGAACTCGACATGCTGCTCGATCGACACCGGCATGTTGGACAGCACCGAGGGGCTCTGCGGGCCAGTGATCATGAACAGGTTCGGGAACCCGGCGCTGGTCAGGCCGAGGTAGGTGCGCGGTCCCTCGGCCCACTTGTCCCGCAGCAGCTGGCCGCCCCGCCCGCGGATGTCGATCGCGTTCAGCGGTCCGGTCATCGCGTCGAACCCGGTGGCGTAGACGATCGCGTCGAACGCGTACTCGGTGCCGTCTTCGAGACGGACCCCCTGCTCGGTGATCGCCGCGATCGGGTTCGACTTCACGTCGACGAGGTGGACGTGGGGCAGGTTGAAGGTCTCGAAGTAGCCAGAGTCGAGCGGGTTGCGCTTGCAGCCGAACGGGTAGCCCTTCGGGATCAGCAGCTCGGCGGTCTCCGGGTCGTCGACCGTCTCCCGGATCCGGTCGTGCAAGAACTCCCTGACGGTCGCGTTCGCCTCGTCGTTGAAGAAGATGTCGACGTAGCTGCCGAGCCAGATGCCGAACCCGCCTTGCTCCCAGCGGGCCATGAGCTCGCGCTCGCGCTCCTCGGGGGAAGCTTCCAGCGCTCCCTTCTCGATGAAGTTGAGCTCGAAGCCGAAGTAGGATGCCCGAACGCGGTTCCAGATCCCCTGGTAGTCCCGCTTGCGGGCCGCGATGACCTCCGGATCCACCGGGCCGTTGCGGGCCGGGACGATGTAGTTGGCGGTGCGCTGGAACACCGTGAGGTCGGCCGCCTGCCCGGCGATCAGCGGGACGGCCTGGACGGCGCTCGCGCCGGTGCCGATGACGCCGACTCGCTTGCCGGTGAAGTCGACGCCCTGGTGCGGCCACTGGCCGGTGTGGTAGGAGTCGCCCCGGAAGGAGTCGATACCAGGGAAGTGCGGGATGTTCGACGCCGACAGCGCCCCGACCCCGGTGATGAAGTAGCGCGTCCTGACCGCCTCACCGGTGTCGGTCCGCACCGTCCAGGTGCCGGTCTCCTCGTCGAACGCCGCCGCCGTGACCCGGGTGCCGAGCGTGATGTCGCGGTTCAGGTCGAACCG
>CAVYNE010000026.1:0-20252 GCA_963769715.1 uncultured Actinomycetes bacterium | reverse complement strand
TGCTGAGAAAACCTCAATGGTGCTGGCTGCGGTGCCAGGGCATCGCCCGGGCGATGAGCCCGCGGCGCGGACGATGACCCGCGCGGTCATTGACAATGTCGCCCGGCCCGATCCCCAGTTCGCGGGTGAGATCGGCGAAACCCGGAACCCGCGCCTCCAGGCCGTTCCCGAATTCCGCCAGGATCTTGCGTTTATGGTCCTCGATCGTCTTTGCGGACAGGCAGCGTATCTTAGCGACTTCAACGTCCTTCATGCCTTGTTCCAGAAGGACAAGGGTCTCTTCCAGCGTGTCCGACAGGCGGACGTCACGGCATTTCCTGGCCAGCTTGCGTAGCGCGTTGTGCAGCGATCCGGTCACGATGTGGCCGCTCCGGCCGATCTCGTCCACCGCCTGCACCAGCACCCCGAAGTCATCGTTATACTTATCCACGAATCCGGCCGCCCCGGCCGCGACGCAGCGAGCCACCGGCTCAGGTCTCGGGTCGGCTGAGTACACCAGCACGCGGTGACCGAACTGGCCGGCGAGCTGCCGGATCGCGCGGACACCCTGAAGCACCGCTGTGTCGCCAGTCTGCCTGTTCAGGCACAAGTCGAGCACCACGACATGACAGGGCTCCCGGTGGATGTGGATAAAGTCATCCACTGATCCGTATCCCCCGACCTGCACGAGCCGCAGGCCGTTCGCCGTCCCGAGTCCCTGGCGGTATCTCGGCTCATCATCGATGAGCACATAGCGCACCGGCTCGCCGGCCGAGGCCAGCGGAAGCACCGCAGGCCCCGCCGTCATGGCTGCCTCGTCGGGACGATGATCCGCACTTCGGTGCCGCGGCCCGGGGCAGAGTCCACGACCCCGTGGCCCCCGACCACGTCAAGCTGCCGGCCGAGAATCTCGCCGATCCCGAAGCCCCGCGGCGTGCTGGCAAGATCGAATCCGGGACCGTCATCGCGCACGGTGACGATCAGCTGCCCGACCTCAGAACGCGCCGACACCACGACCTCTGCGCCGGCGGCGTGCTGCTCGGCATTGGACAGCGCGGTGTCCAGCGCACGCTGCAGCTGCTCGAGTACCTCCTCCGCCAGCTCCGCACCGCTGTCAACATTTACCACCGTCCGCACGCGAAGGCTGGGGTGCAGTTTGAGGGCCTTCCGCATGTGCGCATCGAGATCGCCGAGGTCCTCAGTGCCGTATACATACGATCTCATCTCCTCATATTTCGCCTGGGCGTCGGCGACCATGATCAACCGCATCTCCTCATCCGACTCAGCGAACCGGTCCAGCCTCAGATAGCTCAGAAGCTCATGGACACGCGCCTTGCCCTGTTCACGCTCCAGCTGCCCGACCCGGGCTCGTGCTTCATCGGCGATGGTGGCGAGCCTGCGCACGAAACGAGTAAAGAGAAATGCCAGGACGGCGAATCCCGGATATGCGAGCGAGTTGACCACCGCAGTGGACCGGCCCGTGCTGTCTCCAGTAAGAGGCAGCGCCATCACCGCGACGTATAGCAGCGCGAGCGCGCAGGAACTGGCAAGGACATATCGCCAGCCCGCGAAGCTGGCACCCAGGAGAACGACGGTGGAGAGCGTCACGGGATAGGGCCACATCGTCCAGACCGCGAACCGCGGGACAGGAGAGATGTACGCAGGCACCAAGCCCAACGTGACCAGGGCCAGGCCGAAGTCGGCCACGATCGGCCAAGCGCAGGGCTGCACAGACCGGCGCTTCGCCAGCCACCCGCCCAGCAGCACGGACTCCACCACGACGAGCACGAACAAGGTCACGTCGAGCCTGGGATCGGTCGAGGCAGTCAGGCTGCCCGTCGCCATGGCGAACGCGCCCTGAACCAGATCGAAGATCCGCAGACTCAAGACCCCGAACACCACGGACCACTCGACGTCGGCCCTCGTATCGGGACGCCTCAGATTGCGCGTCAGGCCCCCCAGTCTCACTGCACCCCCCCGGCGTCGAAAGTGCCGGATTGCCCGGCTTGCGGCGCCGCAGCTATCAGCGACGGTCAGCCTTCTACCGACCTGTACGCCAGAAAGCACATCACGCAAGGACAGTAAGGCAGTGTCAACCCAACGACCTACCACGGCGCGAGGTTCGCTTACTATCCGCACTTAAAGTGGACGCCCAACTACCTGCGAAGGAGTACACGCGCGTCGAGACCTTCGTCGTCCCGAAATCGTGAGGCGCCCGACAAAGTCCCTCGTCCGCCTCCACGTGCCCCACGTCGAGCGGCGAGGCGGATGGCGTCCTCGCCAGAAGGCGATCCCGTGTCTGCCAGAAGTTCCCGGTAGATGATGTGGACGCCCGCCTACGACAGCGACCGCCAGGCCCTGGCCGGGCGCCGGTGGCCCAGCTCACCGGCATGCTCGACTTCTCGGGCTGGCCGAAGGGATACGGGTGATTGTGCGAGAAGGACCCCGCCGCGGCGCCCCAGCTGCCCAACCGCGTTTCACCGACATCGGCGGCGGCCTGTTGGAGCATGGGCGCCGGCCAATTTGGTCGCAATCTGCGACGATCGATGACTTTGGGCCGAAGATCGCTGCACATATGTCGGTGGCCTTGCACCTTAGCGTTGACGGCAACCGGCTCCTTGAGCATCGCTAGCGTTCTCGACGAACTGGACCACCTCGTGGCATTGTTGAACCAGGCTCGAGACATGCTTTATGTGGTGCAACTCCCGACTGATTCAAGCCAATAACATAGCGCCGACTGCCAGGAGCAATACGCGGCATCCGCTTATCGGCTGAGCCGGGCGTCAGTCGTCCGAGGCGGCCAACGCATGACCCGCACCTATCAACCTGTTCGGTACGACATCGATGCTCATGGGCATGGTGCGTCAGAACGTACAGAACGGCGGATATATTGCGTCAAGCTGACCTCAACGATTCAGGGGTGGGGCGAGGTCAGTTACCGGTCGTGTTGCGCCGGGTTTCGGCGGTCGTATCTGGTTCACATGTTCGCAGCGGATGGCGGACGGCCCGATGTGCTCGGGGGCACCGGCTCCGACTGCGCCGGGGCGGCTCCTTTCCGGGTCGCGGGGACGGGAGGGCTGGTCAGGCTGGGGCGGGCAGGGCGCACAGCCGGTGCCAGCAGGCCAGGAAGGCGTCTTTCCAGGGCCAGGTGCGGCTGATCTTCAGCACGCGAGCGCGGGCGTGGCGGACCAGGCGGGCAGGCAGGCTCAGCAGCCGGTAGCGCAGCGTGTCCGGCTCAGCGTCCTTAAGATCCTCGCAGTCGTACAGGCCGAGCAGCCGGGTCCAGGCGGCCAGGTCAGCGGCTATGTTGGCGGCGAGTACCCACCCGCAGTTGACCTGCCATGTTTTCGATGGCAGGTTCCGCAGGCCCATCGATTTCGCGGTGCGGACGCCGTCTTCCACGACGGCGTGCTGGCGGTGCAGCACGTCGGTGAACTGGGGGTGGTGGCTGCCGGGCACGCCGGGTATCCCGCCGGCGGCCGGGATGTTGGTGCAGATGATGGAGTACCGCCAGCCGGTGGCGCGCTCGAAGGCGGTCAGGTTCCTGGCCTGCCGCCGCGAGGGTTTCGTACGGCGCACGATCCACCGCAGGCCATCAGGCCAGCCGGCGGCCCGGCCGAGCAGGTGGGTGATCTCGGCGACGTGCTTGTCGCGCTGCACTACCCCGTCCTGGTCCACCGCGGCCTGCCAGGCGCCAGAGGGCAGCAGCCCGATCGCCTGCTCATCGGACTGGGTGATGGCCCACCCGCAGGTGAACAGCACGGCGCGGCGCCGGGACGACAGCGACAGCAGGTGCTTGATGAGCTCGTGGCTGGCGCCGGCCCCGTCGACGCGGACCAGCAGCCGCGCGCGCATGCGGGAGGGGATCTGCCGGAGCGCCGCGGTCAGCACCGTGAGGTGGTCGGCGAAGGTGTTCGAGCCGGCGTTGCCCGGCCGCAGCAGCATCGCCAGCGACTCGGCGGTATTAGCCAGCCAGGCCCCCAATGGATGGAAGCCGTAGCCCATCTTGAAGGTCGGTGCTGCCCCTTCCTTGTCGCTGTGCGCGGTGATCAGCGTGCCGTCCAGGTCGATGACCAGCCACCCCGCCAGCACCTTCCCGGCGACGGCCAGCCACGGGAACCCGCCTGGCCTCGCGCAGACCAGCTGCCACACGTGCGCCCGGACCCCGGCCCGCGCCCGGGCGATCTTGTCCAGGGTGCGCGGATCGGCCAGTTCCAGCGTCCGCCGCACCGTGGTATCGCTCGGCGCGGCCCCGAAGACCGGTTGCTGGTGCGCCAGCACGGCGATATCGCTCATGCTCCTGGCCCCCAGCGCGATCGCCACCGCCATGGAGACCAGCGTCATCCCGCGATCGATCAGCGGGAACTTCCCCGCCCGGCCCAGCGCCGCGCCGAGCGCGGACGTCAGGCCGCACTGATCAGCGAGCTTGCGCAGCAGCACCGCCCCGGCATGGCCGATCAGGCCCTCTGCGTCCGCGGCCACGGACAAGTTCCGGTCCCAGCGCGTATTCTTCGCCATTGAGGAGCGCTCCAGTTTCGGCAGATCACAACGGTGTGGTTACCGCGTAATCTCCCGCAACGGGGCGCTCTTCGCTACCTGCACTGCGCCGCTCCCGCCTGATCCGCCAGCGCGGGCTCGCGTTATCCCGGGCACTTTGAACCTGCCGCACCCAGCGGGTGCAGCCCTCAGCTACCACCACCGGCGTAAACCAGCAGCTCAGCACGCTGAACACACCTAAAACCGCTGATCACCGGCCTGAAGTTGAATCCCGGAGGCTGACGAGGGCCCGGAACAGAGCGTGTGTTCCGCGCCGCGCGCTAGATTGGCCGGCGCGGCGTCGTCCCGGTCCGCTGATGTCAGCGGACACGGTACCGCTTGGGCTCGGCACGGCGGCCCCGCAGGCCGCTCTGATTTCAGGCCTGGCCTGCGGACACCCCCGCTGGAGGCCGACGTCAAGGACATGATCGCTGCCCAGGCGCGGTTCACCGCGATCGGCCCTGGCCACCACGGCAATAGCGTGGCCAGCCAGTCACCCGGCGCCGGGCCTGGCTCCTCATGGCGGACATCCGGACGCCTGCCACCGTGGGAACGGGACCGGCCGGGACGGCAGACGCGGACGGCCGCCCCGCGGCCGGCCGCGCAGGCGTCGTCAGCTCAGGGGCGCCTGGGTCCCGGTGATCGGGGCATGGAGCTGCCGGTGGTGGTGCCGCCGATGCCGCCGGGGTCGGCGAAATCTAGGACCAACTCCCTGTGGGCCTGTTTGACGGTCAGGCGAAGTCGCACGGTAGCTAGGTGGTGCTGGACGAAGCTGGATATGCCATCTGAACAGGCAGTATGAGGCTAGATGTGGCTGGGTATGGCTGGACGGCGGTGGCCGTTGGCAGCCATTTAGGCTCCCAACTGGGCTATCCGGTCACCAGGCGAATCCGCGGAATTTAGCTGCTCGGCGAAGGCCGTGGGGCGACCGCACGAACGCTAAGAACCCCGGGCGGCCGAGGCCGATCGCGGGTGTCGCCTACGGGACCTACGGGGCGGGAGCGGCTAGGTTGCGGTGGCGGTCACTATCGGGTTGACGAGGTGTAAGGGAGCAATTCGAGTGACTGGCGTCCGGCTGGGGTTGCCAGGAGACGTTTCAGGCAGGTGGGGTGTTCTGGTCTTCGTAGCCGTACCGGCTCGATGCGTCGCCATCCGCGGGCTGAGGCGGCGGCCTTGACCGCGGTCAGGTAGTTGTTCGCTACCTGGATCGCACTGTAATTCGCGGAGCTGAGTGACGGTGCCCGGCGGTACCTTCGGGTGGTGAGTGATGGCGGTGGGCTGGCGCCTGCTGGCGGCAGTGAGTACACGGTGGTTCTGCGGGCTAGTTCGTCGGCTTTTTTCCTGCCTGAGGAGGGTTGGGAGCATTACTTCTCGCTGCCGGGCCTTGCGCTCGGGACGGTCCGGACGAGGGCTTTCACTCGCTGGGTGACCGAGGGATCGATTTCGGTCCCGAGAGAGCTCGTCATCGAGGTCAAGGGCCGTACCGGGTCGCTCGATGAGGCGGGTGCGAAGTTCAGCATGATCGCTCGCCCGATCGCGAACATGATCGCCTTCGTGGCCAATGTCCGTGTGGGTCCTATCGAGGCGCACCTGGCCTTCGACAGCGACCCTCGCAGAACCGAGCGTCAGTTCCTCGAGGTGTTCCTGCCCGATGAGCGGGGCGGCTTTGCTCAAGGCCGGATCATCCGCCGCCACCTCCTTGAGGTGGCATGCCCGGCGAGCGCGTCAATGCCGGTCGATGGCCCGCGCGTTGGCCGGGCGTTGCGCCAGTACGAGCTTGCCCTGCGGGAGTGGTACGTCGGCGGTGAGTGGCTGGCGCTGAGCCACTTGTGGATTGCGGTGGAGAACCTGACCGAGGCGGTACTGCGCAGGACCAAGCTTGAGTTGTCCAAGACCGATGAGGAGCTGGCGCAGATGCTCGACGTTGTGACCGACGATCCTGAACGGCCGCGATGGCAGCAGATCATGCGAGAGCAGGTCCGTGAGCAGATCATCTTCGACGGTGATCATGATACGTACGCGACCGCCAAGAGGGCCAGCGATGGCCTAGAGCATGGTTTCCTCGAGCTCGATGAGGTCGCCCGCCGCGCCATTGCCAGCGCGGACACGACGTTCACCTGCGTCCGGCGCACCATCATCGATCTTCTGGATCTGCCGCGCGAGATCGGCGCGGAGCTGATGGAGATCAAGCCGAAAGATGTCCAGTCTGCCCGCAAAGCCATTCGCGGCCGGCTGCTCGGGGCGGCCACGGATCCGGCCGCGGACGGTCAGCTGTACCCGCTTCTGGAGTGGGCTTCCTCCATCGACTCCGTTGTGCGGGAGAGGACAGCGTTCCATGTGAAGCCCAGGGAGCAGGTCACTGTCCGGACCAACCCTGCCGTCCAGTTCAGCTTCGACAGGATCGAGATGATCGGGCGCCTTGCCGAAGGCGAGCAGCCCAGGCAACTGCGCGAAGACGAAGTGAGCGTTACCCAGGCCGCGGGCGCGGGCTCTGCGGAGTTGATAAACGCGGTCATGCCTTTGGTGGACGCGGCCGCAGCGACCGGAGCGGAGACGCCCTACGATTACGCCAGGGTGATGGCCTTCAACCTCTTCGGGCAGGGGGTGGCGTTCTTCCAGAGCGCCCAAACGCTGATCGCCGGCTCCCAGCCGGCCGAGGCCCTGTCATCCCTGCGAGGGCTGACACTCATTGCGGCGCGCTTTGAGCAGATGAGCGACCCCGAGGGAGCCGGGCTCGGCATCGTGTTGCGGATGGCATTGAACAGCGCCAGCGAGATCGGGGCAGACCCCGACCATAGCCAGCAAGCGCAGACGGTGATTGAGCAAGTTGGCGATCAGCTCGGCATCGCCATCCCTGATACGTTGCCGGACCCCGAGAGTACAGCGATCTACAGAAGCCTCAACGATGAGATGCGCCTGGCGAGAAGTACCTCGGAGGGCAGCTACGCGATTGTCGGCCTCCATATCCAGGCTGGCGCCGAGCAGTCCGGCTTCCACACAAAACGCCAGCCTGACTCCTTCACCGACATGATCACCACCGCATGCGTGATGGCGCAGCTGGACCTGCTCAAGCGCGCGACCAGCCTTTTCGATTGGAGTCTCGACGTAACTAGGGTCGATGAGCTGATCGCAAAGGCCACTGCGATGAACAGTGCCGCCGCCCAGGCTGAACCTGCCGCTGACAGTTGACGACAACGGCGGTGCGATGTTCACGGACGCGGTATGCCGTTTGAAGACGTCTTGATCAGCGTCAGGCGCCGTTATCTGGCAGTAGTGCTTGCCTCAGCGAGATGGACTTGACGCCATCAGGAGTTCTTCAGAGTTTCGGCGGCACCACCGAGATCATGAAGGAGATCATCGGCCGCGGCCTCGGCCTGTAGCCCTGACCAGGCCCTCTATGAAGTTCGTACCGGTGATTTCTAACGCCAGGTTAGCCGGAATGTTAGAACCGGCCGCAGGCGCCAAATCCGTGTCGGGTAGTGGAGGACCTTGGCGGCCACTCCGCAGAACCGTGCTGTTGCTTCCCATCGCGGATCGGCTGAGCTTGCATTGCGCCATGACCTGACTGCCAGACCGCCAAAGCGAGCAGGGATGCGGGCGCCGTCACGTACCCGGGCTGCGCCCGCCGGACCACATCGGTCCACAACCGCCGATGCGCGGAATCCATCCGGACCCAGACATCGTCCATGACCCTCAAGATCCCGCAGCGCCACAGTCACGCAGGCGATCTTGTAGTAGGTCGCTGCGACGATAGGCCGCGATCATGCGGCCGACCGTGGCCAGGCCCTCGGCGGCGATCATGTGCCGGGACCTGGCTTCCCGCCCGGCTTGGCGAGCAGTCGTCAGCATCAGGTCATGGCGCGACGCGAAACTTACCATCAATTCCGCGCGTTTAGGCTATAGCCAGCTGCGAAGACGCAGGCCGCACCGGGCTGGTGCGGGCCAGGTTACCTATTTATCACACGGGTAGCTTTCGGGCAGAGGCCAGGCGGTCGGTCAGCCCGTTCTGTGCGGCAGCCTGGCTTGCGTGGCCGGCCCCGGGATGCCATTTGCGGACGGTGACGGATGGGCCGTCGCGTGGCGCGCACGTAGCCGCTGCGCGCTGCCTTCGCAAGCCGCACACTGGTTAGTGACGTGATGGGAGCCCAGCGGCCTGCCCGGCACGGGACGGCGGGGTGGGCCTGCAGCGGCTGAGCACATCGGCTCGGATTGGCTAGGCTGATGCGCCAGGCCCGTGATAGGAAGAGGCAGTTGTGGCTCAGAAGGTACAGGTCCAGCTGATCGATGACCTTGATGGCAGTGAGGCAGACGGCACCGTCCGCTTCGGGCTGGACGGCACGGAGTACGAGATCGATCTGAGCGCCGAGCATGCCCAGGAGCTGCGAGGCGCGCTGGCGCGCTACGTGGGCGCCGCCCGGCGGGCAGGCGGCGGTGGTCGGCGGCCGGCCCGGGCTGGACGCAGGGCGCCGGTGAGCGCGCTGGACCCGACTGAGGTCCGGGAGTGGGCCAAGGCGCAGGGCATCGAGGTGAAAGACCGCGGACGGGTGCCGGCTGAGCTTGTGGCCAGATTCAAGGCAGCTACCGGAAAGTAGGTCCGGAACGCTGCGGGCTCGCCAGGGCGCGGCGGTTTCACTCTCATGCATGCCGATGAGCGGGCGTCGCGTGGACGCATACTTACAGTATGTGCTGGCCTGTTATGTCGCTGACGGTAGCGATGAGCGTCAACTCGGCCATGTAACTCGAAGCGCGTGCACTCTGGAGCACCCCGGCTTTGGTTGAGGCTCAGCTTTGCGGCTGACCGCCTGTCAGCCTTGTAATTTTTCTGCCTGTTGACGTAGTCGAACAAGTGTCCGCTTGTGTCCGGGTGGTGGCTGTCGTGTTCCAGTGTCCCTCCGTTTGGTGCCGGGTGTAAGACCGGGCCAGCGGCCCGCCGCGTGCGGCCGGGAGGGCGCCGCGGCCTGACCGGGGCAGCCCTTTGGGCTGCCCGCTTTGCTGGCCCTGTGGCCCGCCAGAGGTCTCCGGGGTCAACGGCGGCCGCAGGCCGTCGCGCGCCAGCGCGATGCGCAGCACCGTTGAGGCCGGAGGGGGCGGGCCGGTACCATCGCGGCGCCCGCACCCCAGCGCGGCAGCCTCTTCCGGGAAATCCGGGCGGCGCATGCCGCCTCCTTTCATTTCTCTCTCTCTTCTTCTTCTTCTTCTTCTTCTTCTTCTTCTTCTTCTTCCCTGCCGCGTGCGGCGTACCAGGCGGCCTCCCGCTCAGCCTGTGGGGCTCGATTACTCGATCTCGCGTAGTTGTAGGTGCCGGAAACCTATGCCACCAGGCGATATTCGTGGATGACGCCACCCCGCGCGGTCATGCCGCCGGACCCGGAAATGATCCAGGTTGGTGATGCCATCCGGCAGTGGCCGCAGTGGCGCGGCCCGGTCCAGGGCGCGGTGCGGCCGGTGGGAGTTGCAGAAGTCCTCGTACTCCGCCCCGCGCGAACTGTTATGCCGAGAGATGGGTACGCAGCGCACGTGCCGAGTGCACCGACCGGATGCTCATCTACGGCGAACGGCAACTTCTATCGGTCCTGGACGACTACGTCGCCCATTACAACCGCCACCGCCCGCACCAGTCCCGCCAGCAACGACCGCCCGACCACGACGACCAAGCCGACGTTCCGCTGGACCTGCCGGTCCAGCGGCGGAAAGTGCTCGGCGGCGTGATCAACGAGTACTACCGGGCTGCGTTAGCTGATCTCATGAACCCAGGTCAAACATCATGCGACAGTTTTGAAGCGGTACAAGGGCTTCGGGCACCCGCAGGCACCTGCCGGTTACTTCAGTGTGCCCCCGGATTCAGCGGGCAGCATCACTCCTTCCGGTGGCGCTGCGTCCACGTCCCAATCGAACTGCGGCGGATGCAGCCATACGGCGACTTCGTGGAAGTCGACTGTGCCGCCGGAGAACCGGGCGCCGGAGAAGCGGACTGCGCCTTCCGAGAACTTGGCGCCGCCGAAGCTGACCGTGCCGCGGGAGAACGTAGCGCCCAATTCGACCGTGGCGCCGGAGAACTCGGCGCGGGTGAACTCAACTGAGCCGCCGGAGAACGTGGCGCCGCTGAAGTAGACCGCGCCGCCAGAGAACGTCGCGCCGCTGAAGTAGACCGTGCCGCCAGAGAACGTCGCGCCGCTGAAGTTGACTGTGCCGCCGGAGAACTTGGCGGCGCTGAAGTAGACCGTGCCGCCGGAGAACGTCGCGCCCCTGAAGTTGACCGTGCCGCCTGAGAACCTCGCCTCTGAGAAGTCTCCGCCGTCGAAGACTACGCCGGTGAAGTCGAGGTCCCTGCCTTGCCAGGAGATTTTGGCGCTGTCGCCCAGATGGGCAGTGATCACGCGTATGACGGTATGGCGGACCTCACGGTCAGCCTCGAAACCCAGCTGCCCTAACCCGTCTCCGGGACCCTGCGCGTAGGGTATCCGCAGGTAACCGCACAGCACGTCTATACAGGTCTGACGGTTATCTTCCCAGTCATCAGCCAGCTTTGCCATCGCGTAAACCCCGGCGAGCCGGACGGCCGCTGGTTTATCAATGCCCAGTTTGTCGGCCGCCGTGGCGAACCGATCGTTCAGCGTCCGGACGTGCTGCTCCCCGAGCGTCCTCTCGAGCTGCTCACGTTGCTCCGCCAAAGTACTACGCGTGTCCTCGTGGCCTGCCTTGACTGTCTTCTCGGTGGCATCCGTGGTTGCGTGGAAGCCTCTTAGCGCCACAACCACGGTGCCGCCGAGGCTGATGAGGCTGACGATACCCGCAATGAGCGCGGCTTCGACCTGAGGGTTCACGAGCTGTCACAGGACACGACCCAACCGCCTCCCTTTCCCCTTCCGTCTGTACATACGTTATCCCCGCGAAGCGTCCTGTGATCGTCTTTAGGCATTGCGCTGCCCGGCTGGGCCGCCCACTTCCGGTACAGCAACTCCGCGGCCCGCCTCGAGAAGATCTGGAGCTACCCGCGGATGCCGCTGCCGCTGTTCATCAGCAAGCGCCACGGCCGGTCGCGGGAATCGGCTGGTCGGTGGTCACCTACCGGTCCACGAACGAGCTTGGGCTGATCACCTTGTCAGGAATCGTCGTCGACCCCAAGGGGTTCGGGACTGGCGGGAAAGCCGAATGCCCGACCCGCACTCTTCGAGAGGCCGCGGCCGGATCGGGGGAGCTGGCCGAGCGCGGTCACTATGCCTCCGCGGCCCACAGCTTGGCGGCCGCGACCCGAGCCGCGTGGGAGCCCTAGGCGGCGTGGATGATGATCCGGGTGCAGGCGTGGGCCTCCCAGTCGGCGGATACGGCCGACTCGGCGTCCGGCGGTTGGGTATCAGGTATTCGGCACTCGCCTTCGGCCGCCTCCCAGCTTAAGGTGGGCGCCTGTGATCCGCACCGTGGGCTACAAGCAGCTCCTCCAAATCGAGCGCGGCTGGCGCGACATGAAGCAGGTCATCGACCTGCGGCCCGTCTACCACCGGCGCGAGGACCGGATCCGCACCCACGTCATCTTGTGCTGGCTCGCGCTCCTGCTGATCCGGGTGACCGAGAACACCGCCGGTCGGCCCTGGAACCGCATCCGCGCCGAGCTCCAGCGCCAGCACGCCGTCACCTGGACCGGCGCCGCCGGCACCTTCCGGCAGTCCACCGACCTGACCAAGCCTCAGCGCGACATCTACACCGCACTCAGCATCGAACCGCCGGAGAAGATCATCTCCCTAGCACCGGTACCGCCAGCACCCTGACCTGCACGTTCACCCGAGCCTAGTGACACGCCCCGTCACTGGGCTTCTTCGCGTTCCCGCAGTTAACCGCATATTTTTCGTCCACTAGGCGGACACCCAGCTGCGGAACCCAGGTCATCTGGAACTAGGCCCATCTGAGGCGGGTCTTGCGCGAGTACGAGGGCCACCGCAACTGGCACAGGCCTCATCGGTCACTGAACGCCGCTGCGCCGCTGAAACCGCTGCCCGAACCGGTCGATCTCGGGCAGTACCGCGTCCAAAACAAACCTGCGCGGGTGGCCTGATCAACGAATACCGCCGTTGACACGCATGACGTGGATAACGATTTCGGCACTCACGAGCCACGCCTTAGTACGAGCAGAAAGATGCCGTCTGGTCCAGCTGCCGGGACGCACGACGCCAAGAAATCTCTGGCCTTGAGCTTCAAAGTGTGGTTTCCTGAACTTGTGGTCGGCTGACGGACGCACGAAAGTGCTGCCGACGGACTATAGCCCGGGGGGGAGGACATCGTGCCTTCGGATATCTGCAGGTCGTACGTCCAGCGCGGGGAGATGTTGGCTGAAGCGACTACTATAGTGCACGCCTTAGGACACCCACCGGGCCCTGGTCGTGAGGGGCCGGAGCGGGGACGGCGACATGCTACGCGATCCGCCTTCCGACGGGTCCGGCTGGCGCACGACCCGATAGCCTTTCGATTCGGCGAAGAGGTCTGCAGCGGCGGCCTGCCGGCCGCTGAGCTGGCGGTGCGGCTGGCTGAGGCGTACCGGCTGATCGGTGAGCTGACCGCGCAGATCGAGCGGCTTTCGTCCCGGGTGGAACAGCTGGAGCGGCAGGCCGGCAAGGATTCATCCACGTCATCGCGTCCGCCTTCCTCCGATAGCCCGTATAAGAAGAAAGGCAGCGACCGTTCGCTGCGCGAGCGCGGGAAACGGCCGCCGGGAAAGCAGCCGGGCGAGGCGGGGATGACGATGAGCCTGGTGGATGACCCGGATGAGACGATCGAGTGCCCGCCGGCCATGTGCTGCGGATGCGGCGCGGGCCTGGCCGGGGAGCCGGTCACGGCGCAGCGCCGTCACCAGGTCACCGACATCGAGCCGGCGCCGGCGCCGAAGGTCACCGAGTACGTGGCGCAGGCGAAGCAGTGCGCGGGGTGCGGGACGGTGACCGCCGGGGAGCTTCCCGCGCATGTGCGGGCGCGGGCCAGCTATGGGCCGGAGACCTGCGCGCAGGCCGCGAACCTGGCCGTCGGCCACCACATCCCCATCTACCGGGCCACGCTGCTGCTGTGCCAGCTGGCTGGCATCGCGGTGTCGACCGGGTGGATGGCCGGGATCCGCGGGAAGGCCGCCGCGCTGGTCGAGACGAGCGGGTTCATGGGCCGGGTGCGGGAGCTGCTGAAGGCCGCGGCAGCGGTCCATGCCGATGAGACCCCGGCCCGCGCCGCCGGCGGGACCCGGTACGTGCACCTGGCCTGCACCCGCTATCTGACCTGCATGCATACCGGGGACCGGTCAGCGGACGCGATCAACGCCGGCGGCGTGCTGCCCGGCTACCAGGGCGTGATCGTCCGGGACGGCTACGCCGGCTACGGGCACCTGACCAGCGCCCTGCACGCCTGGTGCGGAGTCCATCTGCTCAGGGATCTGAAAGGCCTGTACGACTTCGAGCCATCCCAGCAGGAGTGGGCATCCCAGATGGCCGCCCTGCTGATCGAGGCCCGCGACGCCGCCGCGGCCCTGCCCGTGTCATTCCCGTACCGTCCCAGCCAGGCACTGGGGCTTCAACACGCTCGAGGTGCTGACTTATACCCCAGCCGACCTGGAATTCATGCGCCAGCTCATCGAGAAGGCCGACAGCCCTGGAAGGAGGGCTACCCGGAGTCCGCAGCGACTATTACCCCACGCAGGCCACGAGACACATGGGAGATAGGAGACAGGAGACAGCATGGAAGGCCATCGTTCGGAAGTTAGGGATGGACGCGACAGCGACTCGGTGGAAGCGACCGCCGCGTCCGTACCATATCGGAGTCCCCGGCTCAAGGTCACAGGCACGGCCGTCGCGGTCATCCGTGGCTCGCACCCGTCCGGCATGACCGATAAGTTTGCCGACTTCTACTGGTCCGGCGAGTAGTGACGAGGCCGGGGCCGGTGGGCGCTCGTCGGGAGAGCCGGCTCCGGCGGATCACCTCTCCCCGCGCGCCCTTGGGCGTGTGAGGCCTAGGCAGCATTCCGACGAAGAGCTTTCTCGACTGGAGCAATTGCTGCGGCGGGTGGCCTACAAGTCGGGGTGGGAGTTCGCCATTCGCGCCTCGGCCATCCCGGGCATCGGGATAGGGCTCTCGGTGACGGCTCAGGCGCCAGATTCGCGCAATCCCGTGCAGACGAACCGCTTTGGGCGCATCGAGTCGCTCCCGGCCGGCATCGCGGACCGCCCCGAGGATTTCTACCGGTTCGTTTTCCAGGTCGTCCTCGACCACGAAGCTCACGAAGCAGCGGAGTTCTTCATGGTGGACGGCTCCCGGCCCTTCGACCCCCACGCCGGGGCGGTGGCGCCGCCCGGACCCGGCTACGACTGAGGCCGACCGTAATGGACTTCGGATTCCTCGTCAGCGTCGGGGCAGCCGGGGTCGCCGTCGAGATCTACGGCGAGCACACCGCCCTGGTGAACTGGGCCCGGAGGGGAGCCGACGTCGCCGTTATCGCCGGCCGCCTCCACTACACCGAGGCACTGGGCGCCCGGACCGGCTCGCCGGAGCCAGAGCCAGCTGGTCGCAGCGACGCGGAACTCGCCCTCGGCTGCTACCAGCGGGCCGGGGTCAGCGGGCTGGAACAGCTGGAGGGCGACTTCGCCGTAGTGGTCTGGGACGGGCGCCGGCGGCGGCTCGTGGCCCGCCGGGACCCGTTCGGCGGCTACCCGTTGTTCTGGACCCGGGCGGGCGGGACGACTGCCTTCGCGACCGGACTGGCGCCGCTGGTCGCGCTCCTGCCAACCCGCTCTCTCGATCTTGGCCAGCTGGCCGAGGGTCTGCTGGCCGACTCGACTGGCCGGGAACGCAACGAGGCGTGCGTCTATCCGGGCATCAGCCGGATGCGGGCCGACACCATTGTGACCGTCGACCCGGATCGAGGCTTCGTCCAGCGGCACCGGTACTGGGACTGGCGGGAGCAGGCCGTGGATCCTGGCCGCGACCGGCTCCCGGACCTCGCCCCCCGCTACCGCGAACTGCTCGTCGAGGCCGTCCGCCAGCGGATGACCGGCACCAGCGGAGCTGAGCTATCGGGAGGGATCGACTCGACCAGTGTCTGCCTCCTCGCCCTCGGCCTGGTACAGGCCGGCCAGGCGGCCGGTCCGCTGCACGCCTTCTCGCTCGTCTACGAGGGGCTGCCGGATCTGGCCAGGGAGCGGCGCTACGTCGGTGCCGCTGTCGAGGGCGCCGGCCCGCAGCTCGCCCACCACCGCCTTCCTGGGGACGACCTGCTCGACTTCGACGGCTTCACCGACCCGCCGCCCCATGACGAGCCGATCCCCTGGACTGACATCGCCTCCTGCCGGGCCGAGCTGAGCCTGGCGGCCCGGCTCGGCGTGCGCAGCCTCCTCACCGGCATGGGCGCCGACGACCTCCTCGACCTGCGCCCGTATTACCTGAATGACCTGCTACGCGCCGGTCATGGCCTCACCGCCTGGCGCGATGCCTGCTGCTGGGCCGAGGCGCACCGGGGAAACGCTCTCCGGGTGTTGCGCCGCTACGGCTTCCGGGGATTCCGGTGGAACGATAAGCCCGACGGCGGCGTCTGGGGAGGCTGGGGCCAGCGGGGCATCGACACCGACGAGGCGGCTCGGCGGCGCATCCCGCCCTGGATCCGCCCCGAGTTCGCCCGTCGCCACAGCCTCGCCGAGCGCGTCGCGGACCAGGACAGGCATCCTGACCGGCGCGAGGCTTGCACCCCTGTCTCGCTGGGCGTACACGCCCTCGAACGCCGGATCGGGCACCACCACCGCTGGAAGCTGGCCGCCCCGCTCGACATCGCCCTGACGCACCCCTTCCTGGACCCCCGAGTGGCCTCCTTCGCTCTCGGCGCCTTGTACCGGCTCAGGCCTGAGCCGGGCCGGTTCAAGCCGCTCCTGGCCGACGCCATGATAGATGTCGTCCCCGACGCCATCCGGCTGCGCTGCGACAAGCGGTCGTTCAACGAGGTCTTCTACCTCGGGCTGCGCCGGAATCTGCCCGCGCTGCTGGCCGTCCTCGACACACCCGCGCTCACCGACCTCGGGATGATTGACACCGACGTGGTAGTCGGCGCTCTGGAGGACGCGGCCCTGGGGGTTACCACACCGTGGTCGTCTTTCTCGGTGGCGCACGTCCCGGCGCTGGCGGTCTGGCTCTCCCACCATGAGGAATGGCACCGCCGGCCGGCGCCGACAGTGCACATTAGACCGGAGGTCACATACCCATGCTGACTCGGATCACTATCGCCGAGGCGAACGTCACCGAGGAGGAAGCCGAGGGACTGCGCCGTCTGGCCGCTCAGGTGCGGGCCGACGCTTACACTGACGACCCCGCGGACTACGACACGGTACTCGCCGGGAGCGTACCGTGGGTTCCCGGGCGGCTGCGGTCACTGGCCGTCGGCTTCGGCGACCGGCTAGGGGCGGCCGGGGTCCTGCGCTTGCGGGGTCTGCCGATCCCGGCCAGCCTGCCGCCCACTCCCGACTCACCCGATGCCGGGCTGCGGGCCAGCAGCGGCGCCGAGGCTCTCCTGCTCGGACTCGCTACCCTGGCCGGGCCGGTGATCGGCTTCGCTGGGTGGCGGGGCGGGCACCGAGTCCACAACGTCTTCCCCCTCCCCGAAGACGCCGGCTCCCAGAAAGCGTCGAACGCTGTGCCGCTGGAGATGCACACCGAGGCCGCCTTCGCCCCCGGCTGCCCCGAGGCGCTCGCCCTCTTCTACCTGCGCAGCGGCGGGGATCAAGGGCCGGCTACCGCGTTCTGCGACCTGCACGCAGTCTGGGACGGACTGCCGGCGGGCGAGCAGGCCCTGCTGGCCGGGCCGACCTTCTTCACCGCCGGGCGGGACCGGAACGGGAACGAGGTGCGCAGCGACGCCGTTGCCGTGGCTTACCCCGTCGGCGACGCCTCGGCCGCCGGGAAGGACTGGCGGTTCCACTACAATACGGCGCTGCGGGGCGCGACGGCTGCCCACGAGGAAGCGCTTCGCCGTTTCGGCGCCGGGATCAAAGCCACCACCACCGAGGTGATTATGGCACCGGGCGATCTCGTCCTCATCGACAACACCCACGTGGTGCACGGCCGGGCCCGCTTCGCCCCCCGCTTCGACGGGACGGACCGGTGGCTCCAGCGTTGCCTGCTCCGGCGGCGGGACGCCGATCCGCCGGCGGCGCTAGAAACGCCGGTGGATCAGCCGTAGGTCCGCAGCGGCGTGTAGCGATCGCAGTATCCGTCGAGCTGGTCGGCGACGACCTGTCCGCCGGACTCGCACCAGGCGTGCAGGGTGAAGGGGAAGAGCGAGATGCCGAGTACGATGCGTGCCGGCAGGCCGGCGGCGCGGGCCAGAGCGAAGGCGGCCAGCGCCCGTTCCTTGCAGTCGAGCGGGACGGGGTAGCGGGCGATGGCGCGGGTTACAGCGATGGCTATGGCTTCGAGATCTCCCGCTCCGTCGTTGCCGTTCCTGGCGGCTCGCTGGACGTTGCCCCAGCCGGTGCGTTCCGGCGCGCTCCAGACGCGGAGGGTGGCGGACCAGCCGATCAGGCGCAGCGAAAGGTGGGCGACAGTAAGGGCGTACCAGGCCTGGATGCCCCGAGCGCGGCCGGCGCCGATCCACCGCACGGCGACCTTGCTCAGCGCCGGCCCCAGCCGGCGCCTGGTCCGGCGCGCGGAGGGGGGAGGACCGTGGCCGTCGGAGCGGAGCGCCCCCCGGGCGACCAGATCGCTGAGGACGGCGCGCAGGTCGGTGGCGATGCGCCGCGGTTCCACGCCGAAGGCGCCGGCCAGCTCCGCTACCGCCCCCGCCTCGCCGAGGCGCAGCGCCGCCTCCAGCATGGTCGTAGCGGTAGCGTCGAGGGCGGCCACGGCGCCGTCGAGGTCGACGATGCGCGCGGAGTCGTCGTCCACCATGACCAGCAGAACCTCGGGTGCCAGCCGGTACGGCGAGCCAGGCCCGGCCGGGGACTGCGAGGCGGTCAGCACCGTGCGGATCACAGGCACTCACCCTAGGCCAGGACGCGGCCGAAGGCGAGCGCCAGATCCAATTCAGATTGACACAGCCACTGTGGGGTGCCGAGAACTTCATCCTCGCCACGCGACCAGGCGATATTCGTTGATCAGACCACCGGCGCGAGCCTGCCTTCGGACGCGGTACTGCTCAAGATCGACCGGTTCGGGTAGCGGTTTCAGCGGCGCGGCTGCGTGCGGCAAGCGGTGCGGCCGGTGCTGATTGTTCGGTTCCTGCCGGGCGGCCAGGACGTCTACCGGGACGAGATCCGCCGGTTCGCCCTCCGGCTCTACCGTCGGCTCAGCGCACCGGGCAGCGCTTACTACCTGGACAAAACCCCGCGCTACCACATGGTGGTAGAGGACATCGTGACCCTATTCGATGATGCGCGCTTCGTGTTCCTGTGGCGGAACCCGCTGGCGGTCGCCTCATCGATGCTCGACATGGGGGACGGCCCGCGGTGGTTCCCCGAACACCACAAGGTGGACCTGTACACCGGCCTGACCCGGCTCACCGGCAGCTACGCCCGGCATCGTGATCGCGTCCTAAGTGTGCGGTACGAGGACCTGGTTACCGACCCCGAAGCCGAGCTCGGCCGGAGCGGCGGGAACGGCCGGGAGGATCCCGGATGACCGGGGTGGCCGCTGACTGGCCGCTCATGCCTGTCCGCGACGCCGCCGGACGCGATGCCGGGTGGGTGCTCGTCAACGCCCCGCTGGTCACGGAGCGGTCCGTGGGCCAGCTCGTGGCGCTGCGCCGAGAGGGCTACCGGTTCGCGGGGATGAGCAGTCACACGTCGTTCCCGTTGACCTCGGACGGGAGCGTCCGCGAAGAGCGCGCCCTGTGTGAGGCATGGTGCCACTGTTTCCGTGATCCCGACCGCTACCTGGGTCCTACCATGCCCCGGATGCTGCTAGCCCTGTCCGACTTCACCGACCCCGGCGAGATCACGCCGGACCGCGCGGACCAGGGAGGGGCGGCCGGATCGTTCGACTTCCTCTACGTCGGAGGGGAAACGCCATGGAAGCGCCGGGTAGAGCGGTGGGACCTGGCGGTCCGGGTGATCCGGCGGCTGACCAGCGTCGGCCTATCCGGCGTCGTTCTGCAGCCCGACGGCGTCGAGGCACTGGCCCGCGTACCCAGCGTCACCGTCGCCCCGAAGCTGCCCCGCTCGGAATTCCTGTCCTTGCTGGCCCGCTGCCGGTTCCTCCTCGTCACCTCCGGCGAGGACCCGTCCCCCCGGATTCTGGCCGAGGCCCTCTGCCTGGATGTGCCGCTGCTCGTCCAGCGGCACATACTCGGCGGTTGGCACTACGTCGCGCCCGCCTCTGGCACTTTCTTCGACGACGAGAACGACGTCGAAGCCGCCGCCGCGCGGTGCGCCGCTCCTGGGCTCGCGCCGCGGGCCATGTTCACCGCCCGGCACGGGCCGGTCGCGTGTACCGCTTCAAAACTGATCGCATGCCGTCTGAACTGGGCTCATACGACCAGCTACGCCGCTCGGTAGTACTCGTTGATCACGCCGCCGAGCACCTTGCGCCGCTGGACCGGCAGATCCAGCGGCGGGCTGGCGTGGTCCTCGTGGTCGGGTGGTCGTTGCTGGCGTGACTGGTGCGGGCGGTGCCCGTTGTAGTGGCCGGCGTACTCGCCCAGGACCGAGCGCAGGTGCCGTTCGCCGTGGATGATCATCCGGTCGGTGCACTCGGCTCGGGCGGTACGTACCCATCTCTCGGCATAACAG
>CAVYNE010000025.1:0-327926 GCA_963769715.1 uncultured Actinomycetes bacterium | reverse complement strand
CTCGCCAATGCGGACCGGAGCCGCCGCCAGGCCTGCCTGGGCGTGCCGCACCTGCTCCAGGTCATACAGCACCCCGTCGGCGCTCTGGTACCGGAGGTCCGGCTCCTTCTCCAGCAGGTGCACGATGACCGCCGACAGGAGCGCCGGGACCGCCGGGTCCACCTCCGCCGGCGGGACCGGCATCCGCGCCAGGTGATCGTGGGTCAGCCGCAGCGGGTCCCCGGTCCCGAACGGTGGCTCGCCCGTGGCCAGCTCATACAGCGTCGCGCCGAGCGCGTACAGGTCGGCCCGCTGATCCACCGGCCGGCCGGTCCGCCCGGTCGCCTCCGGAGCCAGGTACGCCAGCGTCCCGGCGATCTCGCTGTGGTGAGTGAACTCCGGGCGGATCTCGCCCAGCGGCGCCGCCAGCGCGAAGTCCACCAGGCACGGCGCGCCGTCGCGGGAGATCACGATGTTGGCCGGCGTGATGTCCCGGTGCATCACCCCCCGGCGGTGCACCCCTGCCACCGCCTGGGCCAGCGCCACCGCCAGCCCGGTCAGCTCACCGGCCGGCCGCGGCCCGGCCCGGTCGGCCAGGCTCGCGCCCCCGGCGTCCGCCAGCACAATCGACCTGGGATACCGCGGCGCCGCCGCCAGCTGCGCGACTCCCGCGACGCCGTGCAGCCGCTCCAGCATCGCCGCCTCATGCCGCAGCCGGCGTTCCGCGTCCAGCCCCAGCGGCTCCTTACGGATGACCGTTTGCCCGGGGAAGAAGAGCCGGGTGACGCGCGTGCGCGCGCTCTGGTGCACTATCTCGGCCCGGACGGGCGGATCTGCGCCCGACGGCACCTCTCCTGGCCCCATCGCGCACCTCCACCCACGGTCAGAGCCACCTCTATACTTGCTTATACCTCCTAGCCGTACCCGGCGCTGGCGGGGCCATCCCTCAGGCCCGGCCAACACCGGGTCGCCTCCCGCGCCCGCTCCGCCATCACCCGATGGGTGTGGAAACAACAGCAGCACGGCCGCACGCTATCGGCTGGTCCGGCAGATCGTCGGGTAAGACCCGCCTCATCCCGGGCAGCCTTTCCTGGTGAGTGCCGGGACCCGTTTCACGCGGTCCGCTGCCCTTATCTGGTGCTGACGCTGCTGGCTCTTACTCCTGTGGGCAGCTACGATCCGGGTTGGGAGAGAAGATGGGCAGCAGACGACGTCGGCTCGACCCGGTGGGGCCGTTTGGCAATCCGGACGGGTCACGGGCCGACATCGAGGATTTGATCAGCGAGTTCGTCGACTTCGGCGGCGATCCGGCGTATGGCCACCTCGCGACCCGTGCGAACGACTCCATGGTGCGGGTCATCGTGGGGAAGCTCGGGGCTGGCAAGACGGTCTACCTGCGGCGTCTTCAGGATTTCCAGGCACATCAGGACTCCGTTTACGCCGATGCGCCGCAGCAGAGCTTGCCGAAGACCGAAGTTGTGGTGAAGGCGTGCCAGTGGTTCTCGGACCGTGTCCTGGTCGAGAAGTGGATGCAGATCTGGGAGCGCGCGATCATGCGGTCGCTGGCCTCGCACCTGCTGTGCCGTCCCGAGTTGCGTCATCAGTTGCGCGACGAGCAGGCCGAGGAGATGGAGAAGTCGTATGCTCGGCTGCTCGACGACTTCCGCCGGCCCCGGTCGATCTACAGCCAGGTGCGCGACATCATTAATCTGCGGCAGACCGCCCATCAGCTATCTGCGTACCTCGACGATCCGCTGTGGGACGACCTCGAGGATCTGCTGGGCGAGGTTGTCGGCCAGTGCAAGCCGATCTATTTCTACCTTGACGCGCTGGACGAGGAGTTCAGCCACGCCCCGATGTACTGGCTGAAGTGCCAGGAGGGGTTGTTCTATCAGGTCATGCGGATGCTCCGCGACCATAGGCTGGGCGGCCGTCTGCATGTCGTCGTTTGCATCCGCGACATCGTCATGTCGTCGGTGTACCGGTCAGAACATGCGCCGCGGTACTACAACGAACCGCACATACGCGTCCTGACCTGGGACCGGAGCTCGCTGCTCTATCTGCTTCAGAAAAAACTGCAGCGGCTGCCGCCATCACTGCTGATGCGACGCTCCACCAGCGGCCCCCCCACGATCGGCGACTGGCTCGGGGTCAACGGCGACTGGCCGGGACCCGATGGCGACGGAACGATCGAGGACTACCTGCTCAGCCACACGAGGCTGATTCCGCGCGACATCATCTCGCTCGGCAATGAGCTGAACGAGGAGGTCCTGCGGCAGAAGCAGGCTGGCCACGAGGGCCTGCCGCCGGCGGCTCTGGCGGGTGTGGTGCAACGCTGCGCCAAGCGGTTCGGCGACTCCCAGCTGGCCCAGTGCGCCAACCAGATCTCGTCGGACCTGATGCCGAAGAACGCCGCCCTGCACGACTACTCCGAATTGTTCACCAGCACCCAGTCCTACATCAGCGGCGTGCAGGAGGACGTTCGGTCCTTCGTCCGGATGATCGGAGTCGACTGCTTCTCGCGCGGGGATCTGGGGGCACTGCAGGAAGTGGCCGATCTGCACTTCGAGCAGGCGACGGACCTCGCCTCGGTCCTGTGGCAGAACGGCTTGCTCGGGTATGTCGACGAGTCCGGGCGGCGCCGGTTCTACTCCATGGGCGACGTCGAGGAGTTTCATTTCCCGCCGGAGGTAGGCACCTACGTACTGCATCCGTGCCTGGTGCACACCGTCGGGGGAATCCGGCATGTGCCGGCGGGCTCCGCTGGGGCCGGCGATGCGCGCCACACCCGCCCACTCACATACCCGGAGCGCAACGATCTTCCCGAGGTATCGGCCGCTGCACCGCCCTCAGGCGGCAGCCAAGCGCTCCCGGAACCTGACCCGGCAGAGCTGCGAGCCTCGGCCGGGGCCAAAGCTGCTGGCTACGCTGTCGGCGACGTCCTTGACGGCCGCTTCGAGATTCTGGACGTACTCGGGCAGGGCAGCTTTTCGAAAGTCTATCGTGTGCGCGACGACGTTGAGGGTGAGGAGCGAGCGCTCAAGCTCTTCGACAGCGCCGCCGGGTATGAGGCGGTGCGCCGCGAGATCGGCGCCCTGCGGAAGATCCATCATCCCAACGTGGTGGAGGTCTTCTGGGCAGGCAAGACCAACGTCGGCGACTGGTATCTCATCACCGAGTTCATTGACGGGGAGTCACTCGATGAGTTCGTCACCGGAAAGAGGCGCCTTCGCGACCGGGAGGCAGTAGATGTCGCACTCGATCTGCTAGACGCGCTCGTCGCTTTTCATCCTGATTCGGCGCGCCTTAAGCAGCTGGATGCTAAACGTCGCGAAGGCAGCCTGCCGGAAGCCGAGTCGCACGAGTGGATGGAACTGAAGGACAACGGGCTGGTTCACCGCGACATCAAACCGCTCAACGTGGTGCTCACTCGCACGGGAGCGAAACTGCTTGACTTCAACATCGCCTCCCGGGTCGGCGACCCCGTGCATACGCAGTCAGGCACACCGCCGTATCAGCCACCCGACGCCGGCCTGGATCGCTGGGACGTCTCCACCGACCTGTTCGCCGTCGGTGTACTGCTCTATCGGCTCCTCTGCGACGGCCACCACCCGTTCCCGAATGCGAGGCCCATGGTCGACGTGCCGGCGACCGACCCGAGAACGATGCGCTTTGACCTCAACCCGGGCCTGGCCGAGTTTCTCATCAAGGCATGCGCCCCAGCCAGCGTCGATCGCTTCGGCACGGCTGCTGACATGCGGCTCGCCTTGCGCGACGTCCGCGCTGACCTTTGACCAGCCGGTAACGGCTAGTGTGCGTAGCGCCGCCGGGCGCTACGCACACTAGGTCGCGCTCAAGTAACCGTCCCCGATCCGGGCGGGGCTACTTGTTGTTGTAGAGGGTGACGGTGCCGTCGGGGGCGATGACCTCCATCGCGGCGAGCACCTGGGAGATGTTCTCGTAGTCAGCCGGGGTGCGAGCCCACACGATGCCCAGCGTGTTGATGTCCAGATGCTGGAGCTTGTGCATGACCGCCGTCTCGTCGAGCGTCCCCGCGCTGGTCACCGCCCGCATCAGGTCGTCCACCCCGGGCGCGCCGAGCATGGCAAAGTCCGGCCGCCGGACAAGGTGCCGGAAGGCCGCCGGTTCTCCTCCCGGTGGTTGCCCCAGCACGGGATCACGCCGCGGCGGCCGTAGAAGGACTCGGCCTCGGCCTGTAGCTCGATGCTCTTGACCGGATAGGGCACGATCCCTTGCGCGTCGGCGCCGAAGCCCTGCTGCAGCTGGCCGGTCGGCACCCGCATGGCGGGCACCTCGATGTCGGTGTCGCAGTCCAGGTTGATGACCGCGAACGCCTTGTCCCAGCCGCCCTCGGCTCTGAGGCGTGCGGCATTAACGCTCCCGTCCGCGTTCGGTTACGCGGCGGGCGGCCGTTATCGGGTTTTATGGGACGGAGCCGCCGGTGGCGAGGCGCATGAGGTCGGTGTCGAGGTCGATGGCGGTCTCGGTGCCGCCGGCGCTGCCGTACTCGTGCTGGTAGTTCTGCCAGGACTCGTCCTTGATCTTGCGGGCGAAGCCGCTTTCCATCAGGAGCACGAGCTCGAGCGCGGCCCGGTCGATGCGCGTGGCCAGGGCCGGGTCGCTCCAGTCCTCCGGGGCGGCGAACAGGGAGGTCGGCACCGTCATGGTGCGCAGGTAGGCGAACATCGGGCGCATCGAGGAGTCCGCGACCAGGGCGTGCCGGGCGGTGCCGGCCGTCGCGGCGATCACCACCGGCTTGGCGATGAGCAGGTCGTTGTCCAGCACGCCGAAGAACGAGGTGAACAGGCCGCTGGGGCCGGCCTTGTAGACCGGGGCGGCGGCAATGACGCCGTCCGCCTCGCCGAGGACCGTGATCGCCTGTCGCAGCTTCGGCGTGATCAGCTGGGAGACCAGCGCGGTGGAGATGTCGGCGGCGATCTCGCGCAGGTCGACGACGCTGACCGTCACCGTGTGCCCGTGCCCGGCGGCCAGGGCGGCGGCGCGCTCGGCCGTGCGGTCGGCCAGCAGCCGCGTCGACGAGGGGTCGCTGGTGCCGGCGCTGACCACGACGAGCCTGAATCGTTCGGCCCTGAATCGTTCGGCCCTGTTGGGGGCGTTCAAGGGATCGGGACCTCGCTTGTGTCGGTGGCTGGCATGGGTGCGGCGGCTAGTTTCCGGCAGAGGGTTTCCAGCTGCGCCAGTTCGGCGGCGGTCAGCCCGGCGGTCATGGCGCGGGCCACGCCGCGGGCGTGCCGGCGCCCGATCCGGCGCTGCACGATCCGGCCGGCGCCGGTGAGCGACAGCCGTACGCCGCGCCCGTCGGCGGGGTCGGCGCAGCGCTCGACCAGGCCGCGCTCGGCCAGCCGGTCCACCAGGCGGGACAGGGCCGGCTGGCTGAGCAGGACGTGCCGGTTCAGCTCGGTCAGGTTGATGGGTTCCGAGCACTTGGACAGCGTGTACAGCACGTCGTACTCCCGCATGGACACGTCGTCCCAGATGCCGGAGGCGGCGAACTGCTTCATCAGGACGGCATGCGCGGTCAGCAGGGCCTCCCAGGCGTCGTTGGCCAGCTGCCCGCGGGCCGTGCCCGCCGGTCCAGGCATCACAGGTCCGGGTACTCGGCCTGCTGCTTGGCGTCAGTGTCCTGATAGGGGGACGCGCCGGTCACGTTGTCGCCGCGGTTCGCGTTCGGCCGCGGCTGGCGCGGGGCCTGATCGCCGTACTTGGCCCGGACCAGGCTCGCGTGGGTGGGCGCCGCCGGGGTCTGCGGGTCCTGCCGGGCCGCGATTTCCCTGCGGAGCACCGGCACGACCTCCTCGCCGAGCAGGTCGAGCTGGTCGAGGACGGTCTTGAGCGGCAGGCCGGCGTGGTCCACCAGGAAAAGCTGGCGCTGGTAGTCGCCGAAGTGCTCGCGGAAGGTCAGAGTCTTGTCGATGACCTCCTGCGGGCTGCCCACTGACAGCGGCGTGAGCTCGGCGAAATCCTCCATGCTCGGCCCGTGCCCGTAGACTGGCGCCTCGTTGAAGTAGGGGCGGAACTCCCGCCTGGCATCCTGGGAGTTCCTGGCGATGTAGGCCTGGCCGCCCAGGCCGACGATCGCCTGCTGCTCGCTGCCGTGGCCGTAGTGGGCGTAGCGCTGCCGGTAGAACCGGATCAGGCGCATGTAGTGCTCCTTCGGCCAGAAGATGTTGTTGGCGAAGAAGCCGTCCCCGTAGTACGCGGCCTGCTCGGCGATCTCCGGCGTGCGGATCGAGCCGTGCCACACGAACGGCGGCACGTCATCCAGCGGCCGCGGGATCGACGTGAAGCCCTGCAGCGGGGTCCGGAACTTGCCCTGCCAATCCACCACGTCCTCGCGCCACAGCCGGTGCAGCAGGTTGTAGTTCTCCAGTGCCAGCGGCAGGCCCTGCCGGATGTCCTGGCCGAACCACGGATAGACCGGCGCCGTGTTGCCACGGCCGAGCATCAGGTCCATCCGGCCCTTGCTCAGGTGCTGGAGCATCGCGTACTCCTCCGCGATGCGCACCGGGTCGTTGGTCGTGATCAGCGTGGTCGCCGTGCTCACCACCAGCCTCTTGGTGGTGGCCGCGATGAACGCCAGCAGCGTGGTCGGCGAGGAGGAGAAGAACGGCGGGTTGTGGTGCTCGCCGATCGCGAACACGTCCATCCCGACCTCTTCGGTCTTCTGCGCGATCTGCACGATCGCGTCGATCCGTTCGGCCTCGCTGGGCGTGTCCCCCGAGACCGGGTCGCGGGTGATGTCGCTGACCGAGAAGATCCCGAACTGCATGTCATGCCTTCCTGTGCCGCGGGGTTGCGGCCGCGGGCGAGATATATGCGTTTGCATGTACCTCAGCAACGCGGGGCGCCGGGATATTCCGTTGAGCGCGTTGCCGTATGCGGTGCGTAGGACCATTTTCAGACCGTGCGAATACATTCATCGACGTGGGGCTGCCCGGCTACTGGCCGCAGATGACCCGGTTCCTCGCCACACGGAACGCTCCGCTGTCATCCGTCAAGGCCGTCGTGCTCACCCATTACCACCCCGACCATATGGGTAATGCCGAACGGCTCCGGACGCAGGCGGGCGCGGCGGTGCTCGTGCACCACGATGACCGGGCGGCGGCGCCCGTGGCCGAGGCGTCGGGTTTCGCCGACGAAGAAGTCCTAGACGTGCCGGGCCGTCCCCGCGTCATCCACACGCCCGGCCACACCGCCGGAAACGCGGCCCTGAGCCTGGCCGACCGTGACGTCCTGATCGTGGGCGACACGCTGGCGACGCTCAGCCTTTCCCACGGCGAGTCCGGACCGCAACTGCTCCCCCGGTTCATGAACGAGGATCACGACCGGGCCCTGGCCTCGCTGGAAAAGATCGAGCCGGTCAACGCTCGCTGGGTCCTGCCCGGTCACGGTCTTCCCTGGGAGGGAAGTCCGCAGCAGGCCGTCAAGCTGGCCCGGCAGATCGCGGCCCGGACAAGTTGAAAGGCCTGCCCGGCTCACTGGCGAAAAGAACTTGATCAACCCGGCCACCGCATGGACCGACATGCACTCCGCGCCATCGTGAATGGCGCCGTCCATGGTGATTCAGCGCTGGTGTCAGCAGATCAGCTCGTGGCGGCGAGCCGCCGGGCCGCGGCAGGTGGCCAGAGTCAGCCGGTACGACGCAGGATGGCCGCGCGCTCCTCCGGGGGCAGGTCATCACCGGCTTCTAGCAGGCTGGGCAGCAGCTCCGCTTCGGTGGTGAGGGCACGAAATGACCGGCCGATGGTCACCGTGTGCCGCGGACGCCTGATAACCTCGATGCGGTCTCCGGCCTTTATCTCGCCCGGGACGACCACTCGCAGGTAGGTTCCGGTCGCGCCGCGGGCGGCAAACCTCTTTACCCACTTCGGCTCCCCCATCCGGTGCGCGAACGTCGCGCAAGGGATCCGCGGCGAGGTCGCCTGCAGCACCACGGTATCGCCGATCCGCCAGCGCTCCCCCACCAGCGCGTTCGTCAGGTCCAGGCCCTGGGTCGTCAGGTTCTCGCCGAACCGGCCGGCCGGCAGCTCGTACCCCAGTTCCCGCTCCCACCAGTCCAGGTCCTCGCGCGCGTACGCGTACACGGCCTGGTCCGTGCCGCCGTGATGCTCGGTGGTACAGACGATGTCACCCGCGAGGCCGTTCGGTCGCGGGTGCCCGCGCCGCTTAGGCCCCGGGTCGGAAACCGATACCGGCCAGGTGACCGGGTGCTTGCCAATACCGGTCCTGCCGGTGTCATGCGGGGTGACCGAGGTCTCAGTCGCGAGGTTGACCGACAGCAGCACACCACTACGGCATATTTTCACGAGCCGAGCCTAGAGCCGCCGCTTCGTCCCGGGCCAGGCTGCGCCGCGACTCAAGTCATCCGGCTCTTGTAGTTCCGGCAGCGACACGGCCGCTCAGAACATCCAGATCAGTCTGCCCGCACGTCGGCAGGGCGTGACGGTGCAGCCGTTCATATCGGTTCGCGTTTTCCCTGCGATCGCGGTAGGTCACCGACGAGTGCCGATCGGGTCGTTGGTAACGGCGTCTCTGTCCGGCGGCCTGTGGTCGCCGGACAGAGTTGTTGCAGTCGGTGCGGTTACCGGGCGGCTCTGGCGACGTAGGCGGCGGCGGGCCGGCGGCTGAGCCCGCCGCGATGAGTTCGGCGGGGAAGCGTCGTCTGATCCGGTAAGCGGATGCTATGGAGGCGAACATGACAGATGAGCCGGGGAACACCGCGCGCCCGCCGGTCACCAGCCGGGCCAGCTGGCAGGCGGAGCTGGACAGGCTGCCATTGGCGACCACTGGTGAGCAGTTCCGCGGTCACGGGCCGCTTCTGCGCTCAGGATGAGTCGGCGCGAAATGCTGGGGGAACGCCAGGTTGCGGCACCGCTGATGGCGCACCGCGCCGCACACGGGGCACTCAGACTGGCTCACCGCCGGTTCCAGCCGGGCGAGGGTGTCGGCATCCAGCTTGCGGGGCTCCGGCTGAGCGGGAAGCCTCAGCGGCCCTCGCAATGCCAGTTCGGACACGAAACGCTTGTACTCGCGTTCGCACTGTTCGCACCGGCAACCTCGCGCCCAGGCCAGCACGGTGCCGTGCGGCGGCAGCGCGGGCGGCAGGTTGCCCCATGCGGTCATGCATCCACGGTAGGACAGCTTGGCTCGTGGATCTGTCAGAACGGGGTGTGCTGGAGCCAGTGCGTAAGCAGGGCCTGCTGGCCGAGGATTTCCACGCCGGGAGCCGAGGGCGGCAGGCGGCGTGTCAGGACGAGGAGCAGGTCAGCCGCGGGTCCGCGGACGGCGACGTCGGCTTTGCCGTGGCCGTGCCGGACGGTGATGCCGGACGATGTCCGCGTGATCAGCCACTCGCCGGTGCCGGGCAGCCCGGGGTCAGTGGCGTGGAGGTGCAGGCTCTGGCCGTCTCCGCGCAGTTCTCGTGCCGGGCCGGCTGTGCCGGCGGCGATGAGGCCGAGCCATTCGTCGACGCCGTCCGCGGCAAGGCCGGGGTCCAGGTCGACGTCCCGCGCGGCGGCGAGCTGGGCGTCGGCTAGATGCACGGCGGCCTCATGGGCCCGGCGGCGCACCCAGAAGCTGGCCGGGCGCATTCCGGTCATCGTCCACACCAGGTCGCTGCCCGCGGCCGCGACGGCCTCGATGACCTGGTCCGCGCCCGCATTCAGCCAGGAGGCGTGCCGCGCTGGGTCCTCCGGCAGCTTCCCGTCCGCTACCTCGCGCATCGGCATTGGCGCGGTCGCGCGCGTCGCCACGATTTGGGCCGCCCACCGGTGGCCGCGGCCGAGGTGGGTGGCCAGCTGCCGGAATGTCCATCCCGGGCAGGTCGGCACCGGCCGGTCCAGGTCACCGTCGATGATCCGGGCCAGTTCCGCCGTGCAGGCGCGCAACCCGGCAGAGAAGCGGTCGTCCCCGGGCGCATGCATCAGCGTCCTCCTCATAGCGGAACCGCACAGCACAGTAGAACCCTGGAAATGCACCCTACCCGCCGGCCGGCTCGCACTCACTTCGTCCGGCACTTCGCGATCTTGCCTGCGGCCGCGTGAGCCCGGAGTCCGGATGCGTTTTAGCCAGCGAGGAGGGCCTCGTCGGTGACTGCCGCGGAGAGGTGGACTTGGACTAGGCGCCACCGGCCGCTTTGGCGTACGGCGACGCCGGTCATGCGCAACGGGATCGTTTTGTGCGGGAAGGCGAGCTTCACCTGGTCAGCGAACCAGCCGACGTCCCCGTCGGCCCATCCCGCAGGTGCCCCGGGCTCGAACGGCAGGCCCCCGTAAGCGGTCAGCGCCTCGCGCAGGTGCGCGATGGTCAGCTGCCCGCCCGGATACCAGTCAGCTGGCCCGTTCCCGATCAGGAGGGTCGCCTCATCCGGCCCGATCAGGCTGGTGGCTGCGGCGGCGTCGCCCGCCTTCAGCAGTGCCATCCACTGCACGGCAAGCGCTTCGACTTCGGGAGAACGATCCACTGGGGGCCTCCGGGGCTACGGTCGGGTCAGGGACATGTTCGCCGTCAGGGCCGTCGGTAGGCAAGTACCACAGGTGCGCTACGCGGAAGCGGCAGGCAGAGAACCGTCCGCTTCTGCCGCCGACAGTTGCGACACGGATCGTTGTAGCGCTGGCCGCCACGTCCATGACGTTTCCGCGGAAGCGCCTTGTGCAGAATTTCACAAGGCGTGAAAGCCGAGCCGGTCGCGATCTGCCCAGGTGAAGGCACGAGCGGGAGCCGGGGCGGATCGCCTGCCCGTTCGGTACATAGTCGGTACATAGGAGGCGCGCGGCCCAGGGCAGCGGAAAGCCTCGTCGGATGCGCGGCCCGGGGTCGATGACAATGGCCCGGGGCGCGTGGTCAGAGGCGGTAGGCGCCACCCAGGGCAGCCGGGCCAGGTCCTCCAGCCGCAGCCGCCCCGCGTCGAGCGCGGGTTACGCGCACAGCGACTCCCGGACGAGCCGGATGTGCAGCCGGGTTCTTGGTGCGGCTCGCGCGATGACCTGGGACAGGGCCTCCCCCATGACCACGATCGTGTAATCGGCCATGACCAGGGTGAACTCGCGTTCGGAGCTGGCCGGGTGGTGCCACCGTCTAACGTCACCGCTGCTCCCCGTGACAAGATTCCCAACATGTACCGCGGCGTTCCGTCATCGGCACTAGCCTCGCACTGGCGCCGGGAAGTCCTGCGCACCAGCTTGTGGTTCGTGCCCGCCATCGAGGTGGTGGCGGCGATCGTGCTGTTCGGCGTCACGCTCACCGCGGACCGCGCCGCCTACCGCGGGGATTTCACGCTCCCCGGCTGGGTGATCAGCGGCAGCGCCGACGCGGCCCGGCAGATCCTCACCACGATCGCCGCTGCCATCATCACCGTGGTCGGCGTGGTCTTCTCCATCATCCTGGTCACCCTGACGCTGGCGTCGACCCAGTTCGGGCCCCGGATGCTGCGGAACTTCATCCGCGACCGGGGCACCCAGGTGACCCTGGGCACGTTCGTCGGGACGTTCGTCTACTCGGTGCTGGTGCTCGTCTCGATCGGCATCGGGTCGCACGGGGACTTCGTGCCGCACATCGGCGTGACGGTCACGCTCGGGCTGATGGTGGCCGACCTGGGCGTGCTCATCTACTTCATCCACCACACGGCGGTCTCGATCCAGCTGCCCCAGGTGATCGCGAGCATCGCCGCCGACCTGGCCGAGGCGATCAAGGAGCAGGGCAGCGGGAACCCCGAGCCGCACCCCAAGGCCGGCCCGACCGCGGCCGAACTGCTGAGCCGCGCCGAGGCGGGCGGCAGCGTGCTGGTCGCGCCGGCCAGCGGGTACGTGCAGTTCATCAAGCACCAGGCCCTGGTCCGGCTGGCCACCGACGCCGACGCGGTGATCAGCCTGGAGCACCGGCCCGGGCACTTCATCGTGCGCGGGCACCGGTTCGCGACGGTCTGGCCGCCGGAGGCGGCGCCGCTGGTGCGCCAGGCGCTGGGCCGCGCGCACGTCGTCGGCCCGTACCGGACCCTGAGCCAGGATGCGTCGTTCGGCATCGACCAGCTGGTCGAGATCGGCCTACGGGCGCTTTCCGCGGCCGTCAACGACACCTTCACCGCTATGACCTGCATCGACTGGCTCGGAGAAAACCTCTGCAAGATCGTGGCCCAGTGGCATCCGGCGCGCGTACACCGGGACGCCAAGGGATTCATCCGGATCATCGCGGCCGAGCCTTCCTACGAGCGCCTGGTGCAGCGCTCCTTCGAGAAGATCAGGCAGTCCAGCCTCGGCATGCCGGCCGTGATGATCCGCATGCTCGAGGCGCTGGCCAGGATCATGGCCGAGACCACGACCGACGGGCAGCGCCGGGTCCTGCTCGAGCAGGCGGCCATGATCAACCGGGCCTGCGAGCGCTCGGTGCCGGAAGCCAGCGACCGGGCCGACATCCAGCGGCGCTACGAGGCCATCTTGACCATGGAGTCGAGGATGACCGAGAGCGTGCGGGACGTGTGAAAAATTTACGAGGCGCCATGATTTCTGGAGCGACTGTGTCGGATGGGCCGACGGCCCGTTCGTGGAACTGATGCAGGGAGGTCATCGTGGCCCCCCGTCGACATATGGAGGCAACCGTGAAATACGTCATCCTGCTCCTGGACACCGAGGCGGCCCGGACCATGTCCGAGGCGGACGGCCAGGCGTGGTACGCCGAGATCGGGGCCTGGTACGAGAAGGCCGGCGGCGGCTCAGGCAAGCTCGTCGAAAGCGGGCACCAGCTCGCACCGCCGGCCACGGCCAAGACGGTACGCGCCAGCGGCGTCACCGACGGGCCGTTCATGGAGACCAAGGAGGCGCTCGGCGGCTACTCGGTGCTCGAGACCGACACCATCGAGGAGGCCGTCGAGATCGCCAAGACCTGGCCCGGGGTAGACCGGGGCTGGATTACGGTCGAGGTCCGCCCCGTAGTGGAGATGTAAACGCTGGCGGCAGCCACATGAGGGGGTAGCTGCCGGGCAGTCAGAACGACAAGCGGCGGGCGAGCAGCTCGCGCTCGGCCGGGTTGCCGGCCAGCGCGAGCGCCCGTTCGCTCGCGGCGCGGGCCTCGTCGTCGCGGCCGAGGCCGGCCAGCAGGCCGGCCCGCAGCGCGTGGAAGAGCCGGTAGGAGTCCAGTTCGGCGGCCAGCGGCGTGATCTCGGCCAGCGCGGCCTCGGGGCCGACCACGTACCGGGTGGCGACGGCCCGGTTCAGCAGCACCACCGGCGACGGCGTCAGCGCCTGCAGCCGGTCATACAGCAGGCGGATCTGGCTCCAGTCGGTGTGCTCATAATCGGGTGCTTCCGCGTGCAGCGCGGCGATAGCCGCCTGGACCTGGTAGGGACCGGGCTTGCGCAGCGCCAGCGCGCGGTCGAGCAGCTGGACGGCCTCTTTGATAAGCGCCTGGTTCCAGCGGGTACGGTCCTGGTCCGCGAGCCTGACCAGCCGGCCCGAACCGTCGAACCGGGTCGCGGCGCGGGACTCGTGCAGCAGGAGCAGGGCGAGCAGGCCGAGGACCTCGGGCTCACGCGGCATCAGCCGGTGCAGCAGCCTGGTCAGCGACACGGCCTGGGCCGCCAGGTCCCGCCGGGCGGGCTGGCGGCCCGCGCTGGCCAGGTAGCCCTCGTTGAAGACCAGGTACACCACGGCGAGCACCTCGGCCAGCCGGTCCGCGAGCTCGTCGGGGTCGGGGATGCGCATGTCGGCGTGCGCGGCGCGCAGCGCCTTGCGCGCCCGCAGCAGCCGCTGGGTCATCGCGGGTTCGCCGACCAGGAAGGCAGCCGCGATCTCGGCGGTGGTCAGGCCGCAGACGGCACGGAGCGTGAGCGCGACCTGCGACTCGCGCGGCAGCGCTGGATGGCAGCAGGCGAAGATCATGCCGAGCAGTTCGTCGTCGGCACTATCGTCGCCGGCGGCCCCCTCGGCTTCGGGGCAGGTGCCGGGGATGAGCGCCGTGGCGGTCGCCGCGAGGAGCGCAAGCTTCTGCTGGCCGGCCCGGGCCCGGCGCAGCCGGTCGATCGCCTTGCGGCGGGCCGTGGTGGCCAGCCAGCCGCCGGGGTTGGGCGGGATGTGCCCGTCCCGCCAGTGCTCGATGGCCTCGACGAACGCGTCCTGCACGGCATCGGCGGCGAGCCCTACGTCGCCGATCCGCGCGGCCAGCGCGGCGGTGATCCGCGGCGCCTCGGCCCGATAGACCTGCTCGAGCTGAGCCGTGTCCAAGATCTCGCTGGTCCGCGCCGGTCCGGCCGGATCAGGCGCCGCTGAACCGGGGCGGCCGTTTCCCAGCGAACGCCGCTAGCCCCTCGGCGAAGTCGCCTGAGGCGGCCATCTCCTTCTGGATCTGGGCCTCAAACTCGAGCTGGGCGTCCATGTGCTGGTACAGCCACTGGTTGAGCTGGCGCTTGGTCCCCGCGTAGGACTTGGTGGCGCCGGAGGCAAGCCGGTCGAGCAGCTTTGACGATTGCTCACCGAACTCCTCATCCGGCCAGACCTGGTTGATCAGGCCCCAGTCCAGCGCCTTGCGGGCATCCAGCCGCTCCCCCAGCATGGCCAGCTCTGCGGCCCGGGCGAAGCCCACCCGGGACGGCACGAACAGCGACGAGCCGCCGTCAGGCACCAGCCCGATGTTCACGAAGGCGAGTGAGAAGTACGCCGACTCGGCCGCCACCACCAGGTCGCAGGCCAGCGCGAGGGAGAGCCCGATCCCGGCCGCGGGCCCGTTGACCGCGGCGATGACCGGCTTGGGCATCCGCCGGATGCCGGTGATCAGCGGGTGGTACCGCTCGGTCAGGATCTTGTACACGTCGACCGTGCCGTCGCCGGCCTGCTCGGCAGCCTCCTTCAGGTCCGCGCCGCTGGAAAAGGCGCGTCCGGCGCCGGTGACCAGGACCGCCCGGACCCCCGGGTCCTCGGTGACCGCACCGATCGCCGCGAGCAAGTCGAGGGAGAACTGATTGCTCCAGGCGTTCATCCGCTCGGGTCGGTTCAGCTCGACCTTCGCCCCAGGACCGTGACGGTACAGGTTGACGGTCTCATACTGGCGGTAAAGCTCATCGTCACTCACGCCGGCCATGCTATCGCGGGAGGTTCCTGGGGAGCTTTTGGGTTCGTCTCCCCGGGTCGGCACAGCGGGCCGGCGGCGGGCCAGACAAGGGAGAAGGCACCGATGCCAGGCAAGGTCAAGAAGGCAGCTCAGCAGCTCGACGGCACTCAGCGGCTACCCAGGCGGCTTTACGAGAGCGAGCTATACCGCCTGCAGGGCGAGTTGGTGAAGATGCAGGAGTGGGCGCGCACGGAGGGCGCCCGGATCGTGGTCATCTTCGAAGGCCGCGACGCGGCCGGCAAGGGCAGCACGATCAAGCGGGTGGCGGAGTACCTGAACCCCCGCGTCGCCCGGATCGTCGCCCTGCCCGCCCCGACCGAACGGGAGCGCACGCAGTGGTACTTCCAGCGTTACGCCGATCACCTGCCCGCCGCGGGCGAGGTGGCCCTGTTCGACCGCAGCTGGTACAACCGGGCCGGCGTGGAGCACGTCATGGGGTTCTGCACCAAGGAGGAGTACAGCCGGTTCCTGCACCAGTGCCCGATCTTCGAGCGGCTGCTGGTCGAGGACGGCATCCTGCTGCGCAAGTACTGGTTCTCGGTCAGCGACGAGGAGCAGCAGAACCGGTTCCGGTCCCGGCTGCACGATCCCATGCGCAACTGGAAGCTCTCGCCGATGGACCTGAAATCGATCACCAGGTGGGAGGACTATTCCCGGGCCAAGGACGAGATGTTCGTGCACACGGACATCCCCGAGGCGCCGTGGCACGTCGTCGAGAGCGACGACAAGCGGCGGGCCCGGATCAACATGATCGCGCACCTGCTCAGCACGATCCCCTACCACGCCGTGCGGCCGCCGACGCTGAAACTGCCACCGCGGCCGCCCTCGCAGGGATACGTCCGCATCCCCCGGGACATGCAGGCCTACGTCCCCGACCACGCGGCCGAGCTCAAGCCAGCGGAGCAAGATTAGGGATATGGCCAGGTCTTCAACTGCGCGTAGGCGTCAGCCATCGCCTGCGATGTCCGCCAGGCTGTGCTGGACCGCCTGGATGCGCGGGTCCCCGGAGGGCAGGAGCCGCTCGCATCGTGCGGCGGTCTCGCGGAGCACGGCTATCGCGTCCGCTATACGGCCTGCGGCGTCGTATAGGTGCGCCAGGTTGGCCAGGCGGGCCAGGGTGTCCGCGTGGTCGGGGCCGAGGACCCGCTCAGATTCCGCGCAGGTCTGCTCGGATAGCTGCAACGCGGTCGGCATCCGGCCGGCCGCCTCGTAGGCCGCGGCCAGGTTTGCGGCGGCGGCGAGCGTGTCCGGGTGGCCGCGGCCCAGAACCTTCTCACAGTCGGACAAGCCCCGCTTGTAGTGCGAGATAGCGTCCTTGATCTTTCCTTCGGCCAGGTAAGCCGCGGCGAGGCGGTTCCGCGTGATGATGGTGTCCGCCCGGCGCGATCCCTGTAGGCGTTCGCGATCGGCCAGGGTGCGGCTCAGCAGCCCGATGGCCAATCCGGCTTCGCCTGCGGCTTGGTACGCGGCGGCTAGCTCATCCCTGGCGCTGAGGGTGTCCGGGTGGCCGGGACCGCGGAACTGCTCGCATTCGCTGACGGCCTGGTGCAACACGGTGACCGCGCCCGCGGGCTCGTCGGCCATGAGGAGGGCCTTGGCGAGGCTGACGCGAGCCGCGACGATCGCGGGGTGACCGGGCGCGAGCTCGCGGCTGCGCACGGCCAGTACGCGCTGGTACCAGTCCACGGCCTCCCCTGCGTGGCTGGCCGCCAGGAAAGCGGCGGCCAGCTGAGCGGCCACGACCTGGGCATCCTGGTGACAGGGCGGCAGCTTGGTTTCGCACTGGGCGGCCAGGTCCTGCCAGTACGCCACGGCCGGTTCCACTAGGCGTGCGGCGTCGAGGCTGCGACCGGCCCGGAGCAGTACCGGATGGCATCCCTCGGCCCATAGCACGTCGCCGGCCGAGGCTTGCAGGCTGCCCGCGTTCGCGCGTAGGCTCACCGCGGTCCATGGCTCCGGCTCGTCGGCCGGCCACGCTTCGAGCAGTGCGCTGGCGGCCGCGCGCGCCGCGGGATCCTGCACGCTGGCGGGCGCGGCCAGCCTAATCGCCGCCTGGAGCACGGAGCTCATCAGGATCGCCGGTGGGGCGACGGCCCGGTTGAGGTTGATCAGGCCCACCCGTTCCATGGCGAGCAGCGCGTCCCAGGCCGGCTTGGGGTCGACCGCCCAAGAGACTCCGGTAGCGGCTCCGCCTAGGTACGCGGCCACGGTGGGCGTGCTGAAGATGGTGCCCGGGATCCCGTGGCCGTCGAGAAGGGCCAGGAGGACCAGCATGAGCCGGACCGACGCGCCAGGGAGCAGCGATTCGGCCTGTCCCAGGGAGAGCGTCCAGGTGACCGCGGCCGCCGAGGGCACCTCACCCGCTGCCACCCCGATCTGCTGCCGCCGGCGGGCGAAGTAGTCGCGGTAGTCCAGATAGGTGAGGGTGGAGTTCGCCAGGACCGAGGAAACCTGGGCGACGGCCAGCGGCTCGCAGCCGAGCGCCTCGATCAGATCGATGGCGCCGTGGCGCTGGGCCGGGTTGGCGCTGAGCCGTTCGGTCAGGCACTGGAGGGCTTCGCGCACGCTGAAGAAGCCGACCGGGACCACTTGCGTCCCGGGTCGCGCCGAGGCGACCGTGGACTGTGTGCTGGTGATCAGCAGCCGGCCCATCGGCCCCTCTGGCCAGAGTCCGTCCAGGTCCGCCGGCTCGAGCACGTCGTCGAGCACGATCAGCCAGGGCTGGCTGGTCGCGCTCAGCCAGCTGATGAAGCGTGCCGCGACCGATTCCGCCGTGCCGGTGGGCTCGATGCCGGTGGCCGCCGCTGAAGCCTGCACATACCAGGACAGGACAGCTGCCCGGTTGGTGGCGGAGATCCAGATGAGCGCGTCGATGGCGCCCGATCGCCACAGCGATTCCGCGATGATCACGGCAACCTGGGTCTTACCACATGCGCCTCGCCAGTTCAACGAACCCTCGGCCGGGGTCGTACCCGGTACGAGCGCTACGGCCGAGCCGGGAACGAGCGCGTCGATGATGCCGCGGGCGGTATCGGGCCTTTCCGTGTACCCCTCGGCCAGCGGGGGCAGCTCGCCTACCCGGAACCGCTGGGCGGCCTGCTCGGCTGGCCTTCCTCCTGGGCGGCGGCTCGCGACGGTTCCGAACAGCTCCTCCAGACGCTCCTGCCTGTCTGGGCCGTCATGTCCAGGGCCCCTGGCGCTCATCGGGCCTCCTCCCGGGAGTCGTGGCGGCGACGTCCCGCGGGAGCGGTCGACGGACAATCCGGAAGAGCATTACCCCGGAGGGCGACCTCGGCGGGGTCGCGGCCAGTTAACGGGGCCGGCGCCCGAGGTAGGGCAGTCCTCACCCACACGGCATCCTCCCTTGAGACGCATACGCCCAGGCTGGGCTGATTCTGATCTACAGGGTCGGCAGCGGTTCGGTCGTGAGAGATCAGGCCGGATTCTCGCATCATCCCGAGACACCAGGCTAGCGTACGAGCAAGGGAAAGCGCGGGGGCCGGGCCTCCCTGCCGGAAAGGTCCATGAAAGTGAAATACTCGAGTAACAATAGAATCAATTAGCGCTTCAATACTCTTCAGTCGCGAGGCCGCCTTCTCAACATCACTCCGGGGACGTGGCGGCAGCAAGTCGGGTCACGATTGTTGCCGTCCCGGTAACTTAGGAACCGGGGGCCTGCGGCAAAAGCAAATCTGCGCCGGGGCGCTGAGGTGCGTGACCGGAGCCGGAAGTCGACGACCGACTCTGTCATCTGTATTCTTTCATTCCGCTTGCCGGGACCCCGATGGCCGGGTTGACTGGGCATGCTGCCTACGGGGAAAGGGACGAGCAGTCGCTGCGCGGTCCGGAGGCTGCTCTGACGAGCTAAACGCCGCTGGTCGCCTTGCTCGAGCAGTACGGCACGGACCCGGATGTGCTGATACGCGCCTGTGACGTGGCAGGACGTCCGGACTATCCATTCCCGCCAGGCCCGACCGCACAGGAGCCGAAGAGGCAGAAGAGGACCCGTGGGTCCTGGAGGTGTGATGGGCGAGGAGGGACCTGGAGCCGCCGGGTTCTCGGCCGGCTTTTCCGTCGGCTCGCGGGTCGCGGGATACCGCCTAGAGGAGCAGATTGGCCAGGGTGGAATGGCGGTTGTGTTCCGGGCCCAGGATGAGCGGCTGCAGCGGCAGGTAGCGCTCAAGATCCTTTCGCCGGCGCTGGCGTCGGACGAGACATTCCGGCACCGTTTCATTCGTGAATCCCGGTCTGCGGCAGCAGTGGATGATCCGCACATCATCCCGGTATTCGAGGCAGGTGATGCGGATGGGATGCTGTTCATCGCCATGCGGTATGTACCGGGCGGCGATGTGGGGACGCTGGTGTACCGGGAAGGCCCGCTGCCCATGGCGCGGGCGGCTGCGATTATCTCCGCGGTGGCCTCGGCCCTAGATGCCGCCCATGCCGCCGGACTGGTGCACCGTGATGTCAAGCCGGGCAATATGCTCCTGGACGCGCGACCCAGGCGGCCCGACCATGTGTACCTGTCAGATTTCGGGCTGACCAAAGGTGCGCTGTCGTCGACGAGCCTGACCGGAACGGGGCACGTCCTGGGGACGCCGATTTACTGCGCGCCTGAGCAGATACAAGGTCACCGAGTCGACGCACGTACCGATGAGTACGCGCTGGCGTGTGCGGCGTTCGTCTTGCTGTCCGGCCAGCCGCCATTTCCCAGGGATGAAGGCATGGCGGTACTTTACGCACAGCTATCGGCGCCGCCGCCGCGGTTGACGTCGCGGCAACCCGGCCTTCCGCCCGCCGTGGATGACGTCCTGCTGCGGGCCCTGGCGAAGGCTCCCGAAGGTCGTTATGCCAGTTGCGGGGAATTCGCCGATGCGCTGCGTATGGCGTTCGGGCTGCAGCGATACGACTGCGATGTGGCCGTCGCGCTGCACCAGCGGTCTTTGACCGATCAGCAGTACAAGCTGGGGCTGGACCACGCCGACACGCTGGCTACTCATGCCAGCTTGGCGGCGGCCGACTCCGAGGCCAGGGGTTCAGACGAGGCCATCGCGCTACACCTGCGGACCTTGGCCGAGCAGGAGCATACGCTCGGCCCAGATCATGCCGACACGCTGGCCACCCGGTTCGGCATCGGCCAGGAGACGGCAGGGCGCGGCGACCACGCCGCGGCGGAGGCCGAGTTCCGGGACGTGTTCGCGGCGCGGCAGCGGACGCTGGGCCGGGATCACCCGGACACGCTGGCCGCCTGGTTCAGCATCGCCCAGGAGATGGCGGCGCGCGGCGACCACGCCGGAGCGGAGGCCGAGTTCCGGGACGTGTTCGCGGCGCGGCAGCGGACGCTGGGCCGGGATCACCCGGACACGCTGGCCGCCCGGTTCAGCATCGCCCAGGAGATGGCGGCGCGCGGCGACCACGCCGGAGCGGAGGACCTGTGCCGGGACGTGTTCGCCGCCCGGCAGCGGACGCTGGGGCTGAATCATGCGGACACGCTGGCCGCCTGGTTCAGCATCGCCCAGGAGATGGCGGCGCGCGGCGACCACGCCGGAGCGGAGGACCTGTTCCGGGACGTGCTCGCCGCCCGGCAGCGGACGCTGGGCCAAGATCACCCGGACACGCTGGCCACCCGGTTCAGCATCGCCCAGGAGATGGCGGCGCGCGGCGACCACGCCGCGGCCGAGGCCCAGTTCCTGGATGTGCTGGCCGGACAGACGCGAACCCTGGGCCAGGATCACCCGGACATGCTGATCGTCCGGTTCAGCATCGCCCGGGAGATGGCGGCGCGCGGCGACCACGCCGGGGCGGAGGCCCAGTTCCGCGAGCTGCTGCCCCACCTGGAGCGCAGGCTCGGCCCGGACCACCCGGACACGCTGGCCACCCGGTTCAACATCGCCCAGGAGATGGCGGCGCGCGGCGACCACGCCGCGGCCGAGGCCCAGTTCCGGGACGTGTTCGCGGCCCGGCGGCGGACGCTGGGGCCGGATCACCCGGACACGCTGATCGTCCGGTTCAGCATCGCCCAGGAGATGGCGGCGCGCGGTGACCACGCCGGGGCGGAGGCCCAGTTCCGCGAGCTGCTGCCCCACCTGCGGCGCAGGCTCGGCCCGGACCACCCGGACACGCTGGCCACCCGGTTCAGCATCGCCCGGGAGATGGCAGCGGGCGGGGATCACGCCGGGGCGGAGGACGAATTCCGGGATGTGCTGCCGCACCTGGAGCGCAGGTTCGGCCCGGACCACCCGGTCACGCTGGTCCTCTGGTTCAGCATTGCCCGGGAGATGGCAGCGGGCGGGGACCATGCCGGGGCGGAGGACGAATTCCGGGATCTGCTGCCGCACCTGGAGCGCAGGCTCGGCCCGGACCACCCGGACACGCTGGCCGCCGCTGAATGGATCGATTACGTGCGAGGGAAGAAGGGCGACCGGTCTGCTCAGCCGCGCTGACGGCTACCGCCGTGGCTGGATTTAGGTATGCGGATAGGCATTACTACAGATGACGCCCGTGCGTCACCATGTTATCGCCAGGCAGGCGGCGGACGCGGATGAGGGCATGAAACTATTCCGTGGGGGAAACAGCAGGCCGACGCGAGGAGGCAGAACATGGCGGTTACACCGCTGCCCGAGCGCAAGTCATGGCAGGCGCTCAAGCGGCATCACCAGGAAATCGCCGGGCAGCACCTGCGCGACCTGTTCGCCGGCGATCCGGGCCGGGGTGAACGGCTGACCGCGGAGGCGGCCGGGCTCTACCTGGACTACTCCAAGAACCGGGTTACCGACGAGACCATGCGGCTGCTCGTCGCGCTGGCCGAGGAGTCCGCCGTGGCGGACAAGCGGGATGCGATGTTCCGCGGCGAGCACATCAACGTGTCCGAAGACCGCCCGGTGCTGCACGTGGCGCTGCGGATGCCGGCCGGCCAGTCGCTGGTGGTGGACGGCACCGACGTGGTGGCGCAGGTGCACGAGGTGCTCGGCCGGATGGCCGACTTCGCCAATCGGGTCAGGTCGGGCGACTGGAAGGGCTACACCGGCAAGCCGATCAGGAACGTCATCAACGTCGGCATCGGCGGATCCGACTTGGGCCCGGTGATGGCGTACGAGGCGCTGCGGCACTATGCCACGCGGGACATCACGTTCCGGTTCGTGTCCAACGTCGACTCCACGGACTTCGCCGAGGCGACCCGCGACCTGGACCCGGTAGAGACGCTGTTCATCATCTCGTCTAAGACGTTCGGCACGCTGGAGACGCTGACCAACGCCACCTCGGCGCGGGAGTGGATTGTCGGCGCGCTCGGCTCCGAGGCCGCCGTGGCCAGGCATTTCGTCGCGGTGTCAACCAATGCCGAACGAGTCGCCAAGTTCGGCATCGATACGGCGAACATGTTCGGCTTCTGGGACTGGGTGGGCGGGCGGTACTCGATGGAATCGGCCATCGGCCTGTCCACGATGGTCGCGATCGGGCCCGAGCGATTCGGCGAGATGCTGGCCGGGTCCCACGAGATGGACGAGCACTTCCGCACCGCCCCGCTTGGGCAGAACCTGCCCGTGCTGATGGGCCTGCTCGCGGTGTGGTACCGCGACTTCTTCGGCCTCCAGACGTACGGCGTCATGCCGTACGAGCAGTACCTGAAGCGGTTCCCGGCCTACCTGCAGCAGCTCACCATGGAGTCCAACGGCAAGCACGTCACGCTGACCGGGGCCCACCCGTCTTACGACACCGGCGCGGTCTTCTGGGGCGAGCCGGGCACCAACGGCCAGCACAGCTTCTACCAGCTCATCCACCAGGGGACCACGCTGATCCCGGTCGACCTGATCGGGTTCGGCAAGACGCTGAACCCGATCCGGGACCACCACGACATCCTGTCCTCCAACGTGTTCGCCCAGGCGCAGGCGCTGGCCTTCGGCAAGACCGAGGAGGAGGTCAGGGCCGAGGGCACGCCCGAGCACGTGGTGCCGCACCGGGTGATGGAAGGTAACCGGCCGAGCAACGTGATGCTCGCCGAGATCCTCACCCCGCACATCCTCGGCGTGCTGGTCGCCCTGTACGAGCACAGCGTGTTCACCCAGGGAGCGATCTGGGACATTGACTCGTTCGACCAGTGGGGCGTGGAACTCGGGAAGGTCCTCGCCGTCAAGATCATTCCCGAGCTGACGAGCGAGCAGGAGCCGGCGCTCGACCACGATTCATCGACGAACGCGCTCATCCGCCGATACCGTGCGCTCAAGGCTCGTTGACGGGCTCGCCGACAATACAGAAGGACGGACCAGCCATGCCAACTGATACGCCGATGCAACTGGGGATGATCGGGCTCGGCCGGATGGGCGCGAACCTCGTCCGCCGGCTGATGCGCGACGGCCACCGCTGCGTGGCCTACGACCGGAATCCCGACGTGGTCAAGTCGTTGGCCGCCGAGGGCGCGGTCGGGGCGGAGAGCCTGGCGGACTTCGTGGCCAAGCTGGACAAGCCGCGGGCCATCTGGATCATGATCCCGGCCGGCATCGTCGAGCGGACGCTCGGCGAGCTGCGGCCGCTGCTCGAGGCCGGCGACATGGTGATCGACGGCGGGAACTCCTACTACCGCGACGACATCACCCGGGCCAAGGACCTCGAGCGCGACGGCATCCACTTCGTGGACGTCGGGACGAGTGGTGGGGTATGGGGTCTTGAGCGGGGCTACTGCCTGATGATCGGCGGCCAGGACGAGCCGGTTCAGCACCTGGACCCGATATTCAGGACCATCGCCCCCGGCCGGGGCAGCGCGGAGCAGACCCCGGGCCGGACCAGGCACACCACCGCCGAGGACGGTTACCTGCACTGCGGCCCGAACGGCGCCGGGCACTTCGTCAAGATGGTGCACAACGGGGTCGAGTACGGCATGATGGCCGCGATCGCCGAGGGCCTGTCGATCATCAAGCACGCCGACGCGGGCCTGCACCAGGAGGAAATCGACGCGGAGACCACGCCGCTGCGCGACCCCTGGGCGTACCAGTACACGATCGACGCCGGCGAGGTGGCCGAGGTGTGGCGGCGCGGCTCGGTGGTCAGCTCCTGGCTGGTCGACCTGACCGCCGCCGCCTTCGCCAAGTCGCCCGACCTGAAGGACTTCAGCGGGCATGTATCCGATTCCGGCGAGGGCCGGTGGACCGTGCTGGCCGCGGTGGACACCGGCGTGCCCGCCTCGGTCATCGCCGCCTCGCTGTACGAGCGGTTCGAGTCCCGGGACAACGGCGAGTTCACCGCGAAGATCCTGTCGGCGATGCGCTCGGAGTTCGGCGGGCACGCGGAGAAGAAGAAGGCCTGAGCGTCCCCATGAGTAGTGACGGATCCCCGCGGCCGGAGAACCACGTCATCGTGCTGTTCGGCGCCACCGGCGACCTGGCCAAGCGCAAGCTGCTGCCCGGGTTCTTCCACCTGCACGCGGCCGACCTGCTGCCGCGCGAGTACCGCATTATCGGTTCGGCGCCGCCGGCGAATGCGCTGACCGGCGAGCAGTTCCGCGCCCGCGCCGAGCAGGCGTGCGCCGACTTCTGCATCACCAAGCCGAGCGATCCATCCTGGCCGTCTTTTGCCGAGCGCCTGTCGTTCGCGGCGGCCGAACCAGGGAACACCTCCGAGCTCGAGGCGGCGATCCAGCGGGCGGAGAAGGAGATCGGCGGCTCGCCGCGGCGGCTCTACCACCTGGCCGTTCCGCCGACCGCGTTCACCTCGGTCGTCGGCATGCTCGGCGCCTCGGGCCTGGCCACCAGCGAAACCCGGGTGATCATCGAGAAGCCGTTCGGCACCGACCTGGAGTCCGCCCGCAAGCTGAACCAGGCGGTGCACGCGGTCTTCGACGAGTCGCAGGTCTTCCGTATCGATCACTTCCTGGGCAAGGAGTCGGTCGACAACATCCTCGCGTTCCGGTTCGCGAACGGGCTGTTCGAGCCGATCTGGAACCGTGATCACATCCGGTACGTGCAGATCGACGTGCCGGAGACGCTGTTGATCGAGGGCCGGTCCGCGTTCTACGACGCGACCGGCGCCTACCGGGACATGATCGTGACCCACCTGTTCCAGGTGATGGGGTTCGTGGCCATGGAGCCGCCCGTGTCGCTGTCGGAAAAGCCAATGCGGGACGAGAAGGAGAAGGTGTTCGATGCGCTGAAGCCGATCGACACCGGGCACGTGGTCCGCGGCCAGTACCGGGGGTACACCTCCGAGTCCGGCGTCCGGCCCGACTCGGATACCGAGACGCTGGCGGCGATGCGGGTCGAGGTGGAAAACTGGCGCTGGCACGGCGTGCCGTTCTACCTGCGTTCCGGCAAGTCGATGGGCGCCTCGCGCCAGGTCATCACGCTCGGCTTCCGCGAGCCGCCGCTGCGCATGTTCCGCGCGCACCGGCACGACGTCCCGGCCGGCCGGGTGAACGAGATCGTTATCGACTTCGCCGACCCCGGCTCGATCACCGTCGAGTTCCTGGCCAAGGTGCCGGGCCCCGAGCTCAGCCTAGGCGACTCCAAGATGGTGTTCAGCTACAAGGACTCCTTCGCCATCGCCAACGCGCTCGAGGGCTACGAGCGGCTCATCCTGCTCGCCATGATCGGCGATCAGTCGCTGTTCACCAGGTCGGACGGGGTCGAGCGGGTGTGGGAGATCTCCCAGCCGCTGCTGGAAAACCCGCCGCCCGTCGAACTCTACGAGCCCGGGTCGTGGGGCCCGCCGTCGATTGGCAAGCTGATCGCGCCGTACCGGTGGCACCTGCCAGACAGCTAGGGCGGCGCAGAATGGGGCCATGCCCGTGGTCGCGTTCGTGGTCAACCGGACGCTGCTCCGCGATCCGCGGGGGTTCCTGCGGCGCTGCCGGCGGGCGGCGGATGACCGCGGCTGGGACCCGTGGCTCGTGCCGACCAGCGAGGCCGGGGACGGCTTGGCGCTGACCCGCCGCGCGGTAGCCGCCGGGGCGAGCCTGGTGTTCGCGGCCGGCGGTGACGGCACCGTGCGGGCCTGCGCCGAGGCGCTGGCCGGCACCGGCGTGCCGCTGGCGATCGTGCCGCTCGGCACCGCCAACCTGACCGCGCGGGCGCTGGGCCTGCCGGCCAAGGCCGGCCGGGCGGTGCAGGTGGGCTTCGACGGCCGGGACCGCCGGATCGACCTGGGCCGGATAGAAACCCGGGCAGACGGGGGCGCGGCCAGGTTCGCCGCCATGGCCGGGATCGGCCTGGACGCCGCCGTCGTAGGGGCGGCCCGCGAGCAGCTCAAGCGGCGGTTCGGCTGGGTCGCCTATGCGGTGTCCGGCATGACGCAGCTGTCGCTGCCGCCGCGCGATTTCACCGTCCGCCTCGAGGACGGCGAGCCGCTGCGGCGGCGGGCGCGGTGCGTGGTGGTGGCCAACGCCGGCCTGCTGCCGGGCGGGTTCACCCTGCTGCCCGGGGCCAGGCTCGACGACGGCCTGCTCGACGTGGGCATCCTCGCTCCGTCCGGCACCTGGGGCTGGGTGCAGGTGGCGGGCCGGGTGCTAGCCCGCGGCCGGCGCCAGGACCGCTCGCTGGAGCGATTCCAAGCCCGCCGCGTCCAGATCAGCGCGGACGTCGACCTGCCGCGGCAGGTCGACGGCGAGATCGCCGCGCCCGGCCGGACCCTCATCGTCTCGGTGTGCCCCGGCGTTCTGGTGGTGCGGCAGCCAGCGTTAGGACGGATGCTATTGAATACGTTTGTGCCGATGCGTGTGCCGCTGAGCCTGGCCTGCGGAGCCTACGACCGGACCTTCGCGCTGGCCCGCGGGGACATCCAGCCCGAGGGGATCGACCTGACCTACCTCGCGCTGCCGGTCGGGGAGACGTTCTTCCGGATGACGCGGCACCGGGAGTTCGACGCCGCCGAGACGCCGGCACAACGGGATTTACGTCAGCCCGGCCAGCGGGATCACCACGCCGGCCTGCCTGGCGGGCCGGGTGGTGGGGGTGGCCGAGTACCAGCTGACCGCCAACGTGTGGATCCGCGGGATTTTGGCCGAACGGCATGGGTTGCCCGTGGCTGCCGTCCGTTACCGCACCGGCGGGCTGCACGAGCCCGGGCGGGTGGCCAAGCGGGCGCACGATCCGCCGCCCGGCGTGGATATCGAGCCGGTCCCGCCTGGGGCCACGCTGGCGGACATGCTCGCCGCCAGGCCTTCGAGCAGGCCCGGCGGGAGGCAGCGGCGCGGCTGGCCGAGACGGCGGCGGGCGCCTCGCTGCTGCCGTGGGCGTACGCGGACGCAGAACGTGATGGGGGCTGACTTGTAGGACCTATGGCCTGGCCGGGAACGAGCAGACGCTGCGCACGTTCATCCGGTACTCCTTCGAGCAGGGCCTGATCAGGCGGCCCCCGTCGCCGGCCGAGCTGTTCGCGGCCGAGACCCGCGAGGCTTATCTGATCTGACTGGCGCCCTGTGACCAGGCCGCGGTCTCGACACCGGCCGCGCGCAGGCGCGCGACGTTCCGCTCATCCAGGGCGGCGTAGGCGCTGATCTCGTCGGCGTAAGGCTCGCGCTCCGCGCCGACGGCCACGCTCCGGGCCAGGGCGGCCGGGTCGACCTCGGCCCGGTAGACGAACGTGGCGTTGCCCTGCAGGACCGGGTGCCACTGGTCCTGCTGGTGCTGCCCACGGCGGGCCAGCAGCGACACCGTGGCCATCCCGCCGGCATTGCGGACGACGACCCCGCGCTCGGGGTCGATCCGGCCGGTGCGGGAGTAGACCGCGCGGGAAGCGGCCATGCCGGAGCCGCACGAGGCGGTGAGCCCGGCGCCGCGCTCGAACGTCCGGACGAAGACCTCGGCCGGCTCGAGCGGGAGCAGCACCGACAGGTTCGCCCCGGCCGGGAACACGTCCGGGCGGGCCGCCACCCGCTCCCCCATCGCGATCAGATCGGACTCGACGTACTTGTCGATGACGGCGACCAGGTGGGGGTTGCCGATGGTGACGGCGGTGAAATCCAGCGCCGGGTCGAGGTCGGGCAGCCGGGCCTCGGTCAGCGGGTTCCGGCCGGCCACCACGGGGGTCGTCGGAGCGAAGTCGACCGCCGGGTGCTCGAGGCTGATCTGGCGGACGCCCTCAGGAGTGGTGGCCGCGCGGCGGACCGTGTACTGCGCCCCGCCGCTGCGGATCACGGCGGCGTCGGCGCCGCGCCGGTCCAGGACCACCCGCCCCAGGCAGCGCATGCCGTTCCCGCAGAACTCGGCGGACGAGCCGTCCGGGTTGAAGAACCAGGCCTGCGGGACGTCCGGCGCCGCGTCGTAGAAGTAGATGCCGTCCCCGCCGAACGGGCCGCCCCGGTCGCACAGGCAGCGGACGAAGGCGCGCAGGTCATCGTCGGAGGTGAAATCGCGCGGCGTCATCGCGGCCACGAAGATGTCGTTCTTCGAGCCGTGCGCGTTCAGGATCTCGACCATCCCGGTCAGCCTATCCGGGCTCAGGCGGTTCCGGGCTCGGCCGGTCGCAGCGTCAGGCGCTGAAGGCGTCTTGCCATCCGGAGGCGGCCCAGGCGGAGGTACTAGGCAGCGCCGGGCCGCCCGGGCCGAACGCCGGGTAGGTGGAAAACCGCATCCCGTCGGCGTAGTTCCGCAGTGCCACCCGGGACCGGTCGAGCATGTTGGTGGGCAGGTTCGCGACCGGGAACCAGCGGGCGCCGGCCGAGGCGTGCTCGCCCTGCCAGCCGGACACGGTCAGGAAGAAGGCGATGCGCCCGCTGCCGGACACGTCGTGCATGACGTGCGCGAGCGCCACGTTCCCCGCGCTGATGGTGATCCCGGCTTCGGCCGAGGCAACCCGGATCGCCGTCTCGACGATCGTCTCCCGGTCGGCCAGCTGGCCCGTCGGCGGCTCGTACGCGCCGTCACCGTAACCGGTGTTGGCCCGCTCCCGCAACAGGATGCGTCCGCTCCTCATCAGCAACAGGATGACGTCCACGTCCACCCTGCGGCGATGCTGAGCCTCCGCAGCGATCGCGGTGTCGCCGGCACCGCTCATGGTGAGCCTGCTCATAGTGACCGCCTCGCCGCGCGCCCCTACCCCAACCCCTACCTGAGCCCCTGCCCGGCGCATATCGATCCCATACGCACTGCCCAGGAAAGAGCACGCTACCTCCGCACGTCTGTGGATCGCCATGTGCACAAGGCCGGCCAGCCTGTGGACGAGACGGGGAAAACGATCTACCCACTGTGGACAAGGCCGCGGACTCGCCTTAACAGACAGGCAACTACAGCTGTGGAGAACCCGGCGGCCATGTGGACGAACCGAGGCTGAGAATAGTTGAAAAACTACGGACGATAGCCGTTCCCGCCCGTTACTCACCGTAACGTCAGAAGCTAGACACGGAGGATCGTGATCATGTACACCAAGATCCAGGTCGTTTTCGACGCCGCCGAACCGACCAAGCTCGCCGAATTCTGGGTGCTGGCACTGGACTATGTGGTCGAGCCGCCGCCGGAGGGCTTCGGCAGTTGGGAGGCGTTCGCCAGGTCGGTGGGGATTGGCGAAGAGGAGTTTGGTGACGCGACCGCGCTGATCGACCCGGCGGACGAAGGTCCCCGGCTGTACTTCCAGCGCGTGCCTGAGGGCAAGACCGCCAAGAACCGGGTCCATCTCGACGTCCGGGTGGCCGGTCGTGAGGTCCGCGGCGAGGAGCGCAAGCGGCTGGTCAGCGAGAAGGTGGAGCAACTGGTTCAGGCCGGCGCCAGCATCGCCTGGGCGAACGACACCGTCCGGGGCAACTCCATCGCGATGCGCGACCCGGAGGGCAATGAGTTCTGCGTTTCCTAACCGCCGCGGCGCGTATTGGTCTTAAATTAGCGCATTGATCGCACGCGGTTTTTGGCGTTGCCTGACGCGTAATGGCGTGACGGATTTGTACGGACACCCCAGGGCCGCGCGGATCACCCTGATCGGCATGCGCCGAAGCCTATCTCGGGTTCATAACAAAGGGACGCCGGGGCAGGTGCACCCCCTACTCCGGGGGTGAGGTCGTGACGAGCCACAACAGCCTCATTGGACGCCCCATTCAGGGCCTTATCCGAACTTTTCGCACATATAGCCATGCCCAGGGATCACCACTAGCATTCCTATGCCGGACTGTGGTGCACGTGCAGAACGGTACCGACCCCTCCCCTCTGAGCCCCCGGCGAGTCCGCCGGGAGCCGACGGGCGGGAATCGCGTTCGTCGTGAGCGGCCATGATTGCGGGTAGTGGCGGCTCACTCGAAAACTGTGGCACGGCCACGTCCGGACCTCCGGCCTGGCCTTCGAGGCAACGCGGGAGAGGCTGTCAACGTGGTTGCGGAGCGGACCGGAACGCCGCCGCATTCTCAGGTCAAGCTGTCCGGGATCATCCCGCCGCTCGCTGACTTTTTTCACCAGCGCCCGGAAACCGGGCTTGACCTGCGGGCGGGCCTGTATCCGGGCGACACGGTGGTGCTGACCCACGGCGAGGAGACCCCCGCCGCGCCCGTGGTCCAGGGGGGCACGGGCAAGACGCAGCTCGCGGTGGCGTTCACCCACGCGCTGTGGGGCGCCCGCGCGGTCGACGCGCTGGTCTGGGTCACGGCGACCAGCCGGGAGGCGATCGTCACCGGCTTCGCGCAGGCGGCCAGAACGGTCGGCGCGGCCGAGGCGACGCTGTCCGCCGAGGCCGCCGCGGACCGCTTCATCGGCTGGCTGGCGCACACTAGGCGGCCGTGGGCGCTGATCCTGGATGACCTGGTCAGCCTGGCCGACCTGGAGAACCTCTGGCCCGCGGGCCCGGCCGGCCAGGTCGTGATCACCACTCGGCTGCCGGAGACCGTCTTCCGGGCCGGGCCTGGCCAGACCCATGAAGCGGCGGCCGGGCCGCGGATTGCCCCGGTCGGCGGGTTCAGCCGCCGCGAGGTGCTGGCGTACCTGAGCGCCCGGCTGACCGACTACCCCGACCAGCGGGCCGAGGCGCTCGACCTAGGCGTAGACCTGGACGGGCTGCCGCTCGGGCTGGCCCAGGCGGCCGCCGTGATGACCGTGGACCGGCTGAGCTGCCGGGAGTACCGAGGGCGGTTCGGCGAACGACGCGAGTACATGTCCGCGGTGCGGGTCGACGGCGTCTCCCCCGCGGTGCTGGCCACCTGGTCGCTGGCCGCCGAGAGCGCGCACCAGCTACCGCCTGCGGGCGTGGCCTGGCCGGCCCTGGCCCTGGCCGCCATGCTCGATCCGGACGGGATTCCTGGCGCCGTGCTGACCAGCCCGGCCGGGTGCGGCTACATCGCGGGCCGGCCGAGCACCGCGGAAGCGGCCGACCAGACCCTGGTCCACGCGGCCGTGACCAACCTGGCCCGGGTCGGCCTGATTAGCCTCGACCCGGCCAGCCCGGTCCGGACGGTGCGGATGCACGCCAGCGTCCAGGCCGCGGTGCGCGCCTACCTGCCGCCCGCGGACTTCGAGCAGGCCGTGCTGGCCGCGGCGGAGGCGCTGCTGCAGGCCTGGCCGGAACCCGGCGGGACTGCGGACCAGCCCGAGCGGGCCCAGCCCGAACCGGCCCAGCCCGAACCGGCCCAGCCCCAACCGGCCCAGCCCCAACCGGCCCGGCCCCAACAGGCGGAGCCCCAACAGGCGGAGCTCGAGCAGGTCCTGCGGGACTGCACTGGCGCGCTGTGGGCGGCCGACAGCGCCGTCCCCCGCCCGGCCGAAGGCGGCCACCACGCCCGCCCGGCCCCGCAGAGCGCCGCCGAGCCCCAGGCTTATCAGGTAGCACAGCCCCACCAGAGCAGGCTGTGGCAGCCGGAAGCCCACCCGGTGCTATTCCGCAAGGGGCTGAGCCTGGAGGCCAGCGGGCTGGCCGGATCCGCCATCACGTACTGGCAGAGCATGCTCATCACCAGCACCAGGCTGCTCGGCGACGCGCACGCCAACGCGATAACGGCCCGGGACCGGCTGGCCGCCGCCTACGAGTCGGCCGGGCGCTTCGGCGACGCCATCGCGGTGTTCTCCAGCGCGCTGGCCGACCGGGAGCACAATTCCGGACCCGAACACCCCGACACGATCGCGGCGTGCGGGCGGCTCGCCCACGCCTACTCCAGCGCCGGGCGGCCAGCCGAGGCGGTCGCGCTGTACGAGCAGATGGCGGACGGGGCCGGCCGCCAGCTCGGCCCCGCGCATCCGGTCACGCTGGCCGCCCGGGCCAGCCTGGCCGCCGCGTACCAGGCGGCCGGCCGCGGCCAGGAAACGCTGGCCGCCTACCAGGTGCTCATGACCGACTCGGAAAAGCTCCTCGGCGCGGGGCACCCGAGCACGCTGGCCACGCGGGACAGCCTGGCCGCCGCCTTCCTGGCCGCCGGGCAGCCCAAGGATGCCATCGAGCAGTACAAGCGGCTGGTCGCGGACGCCGAGGAGGGCGGCTACGACCATCCCGACGCGATCGCGGCGCGCGCCAGCCTCGCCTCGGCCTATCACCGCGGCGGAAAGATGAAGGACGCGATCGCGCTCTACCAGCGGGTACTGGCCGACCGGGAGCGGACCGCGGGGGCCGATCATCCGGACGCGATCGCGGCCCGGGCCAACCTGGCCTTCGCCTTCCGCAGCGCCGGGCAGCTGCGGGAGGCGATCCCGGCCTACGAGCGCGTCCTGGCCGACCGTGAGCGGGTGCAGGGACCCGGCCACGCGGATACCCGGTTCGCGCGGGCCAGCCTGGCCGCAACGTACCAGCAGGCAGGCCGGCTCAGCGACGCCATCTACCACTACGGGCAGGCCCTGGCCGACAGCGAGCGCATGCTTGGGCCCGGCGACCCGGAGACGATGACCAACCGGTCCAGCCTGGCCGCGGCTTTGTTCGCGGACGGGCAGCTGACGGAGGCCATCCCGCTACTGCAGCGGACCCTGGCCGACGGCGAGCGCTATCTCGGCCCCGACCACCCGATGACCAGGACCGTGCGCGAGAACCTCGAGGCCGCCACCCGGGCCTGACGACCGGTCATGGACGAGATCCGGCTAAAACCGGAAACAATCGGCTCAGTTCGCACTAAAATCGCCACGTGACACTCGATACAGAGAGTGTGCAGATAGTTACAATTATTGAGCTTAATGGTCACATAATGTGACTTATCGCAACATATAGCCATCAAGCGGTGACCGTGATTATCATGCCATCTACAGCGGGGTCGCGCGGCCAGTAAGAGCCTGTGGCCTGGATTGGGGCCGGATTCAATAGTGCCAGGTTCAACAGTGCTGGATTCGGCAACCGGATTCAGCATTGCAGATTCAGCCGGTCCACGAGAAGCGGGGGCGAGAAAGGGCTGTCCACCATGGCCGCGCAGCAAGCGAGAACCGCATCCGGGACTGGGCCGGAAGTGCTGCTATCCGGGATCGTGCCGCCGCTCGCCGACACCTACTACCCGCGCGAGCACACCGGACCTGACCTAGCCAGCAGCCTGCAGCCCGGGGAGACCGTCGTGCTGGTCCACGGTAGCCAGAGCGAACTGGCGCCGGCGGACCAAGGCGGCACCGGCAAGACGCAGCTCGCGGTGGAGTTCGCCCACGTCATGTGGAACACCCGGGCGGTGGAGATCCTGGTCTGGGTGACCGCCGCCAGCGCCGAATCGCTCATCGTCGGCTTCGCCCAGGCGGCGAACACGGTCGACGCCAGCCAGCCGGACGAGGACGCGGAGGCGGCCGCGGCGCGCTTCGTGTCCTGGCTGGCCCACACCACGCGGCCGTGGGCTCTGATCATCGACGACCTGGCCGAGCTGAGCGACCTGGAGGAGCTGTGGCCGGCCGGGGCGTCCGGGCGGGTCCTGATCACCACCAGGCTGCCGGCCACGGCGTTCGAGGGCTCAGCGTTCGAGGGCCCAGCGTTCGAGGGCTCAGCGTTCAAGGGCACTGCGTTCAAGGGCAGGGACCTGCGGGTCGTCCCGGTGGCCGGGCTGAGCCGCCGCGAGGCCCTGGACTACGTTGCCTCCCGGCTCACCGACCACCCCGACCAGCGGATCGAGGCACTGGACCTGGGCGAGGACCTCGACGGCCTGCCGCTCGGGCTGGCCCAGGCCACCGCGGTGATGAGCGCCCGCAGGCAAGGCTGCCGGGAGTACCGCGCGCGGCTGGCCGAACGGATCCCGCACATGTCCGCCGTGGACGGCGTCTCGGCGGCGGTCCTGGCTACCTGGTCCATCGCCGCGGAGTGCGCGCACGAGCTGCCGCCGGCCGGGCTGGCCTGGCCGACGCTGGTGCTGGCCGCGATGCTGGATCACCACGGGGTGCCAGGCGCCGTGCTGACCAGTCCGGCTGCCTGCGGCTACATCGCCGGCCGGCCTAGCACCGCGAACTCCGCCGATCAGAACATGGTGCGCGCCTCCATCAACAACCTGGCCCAGGCTGGCCTGGTCACCATCAACCCGGCCAGCCTGGCGCGCACCGTACAGATGCACGCCAGCGTGCAGGCCGCCGTGCGCGCTTACCTGCCGCCCGCCGATCTCGAGCAGGTCGTGACCGCCGCCGCGGACGCGCTGCTGGAGACCTGGCCGGACGGCGACGGTCAGGGCGAGCAGGCCCAGTCCGGGCCAGTCCAGTCCGGGCCAGCACAGCTCGGACAGGCCCAACTCGAACAGGCCCAGCTCGAACAGGCGCTGCGGGACTGCGCCGCGGCGCTGCGGGCCACCGACTACGAGATGCTGTGGAAGCCGGAGGCCCATCCGCTGCTGTTCCGCGCCGGCCTGTCGCTTGAGCAGGGCAGGCTGTCCCGCGCGGCCATCACGTACTGGAAGTCCATGGTGGCCGCGAGCACCCGGCTGCTCGGCCCCGCCCACGCCAACGCCGTGGTGGCCAGGGACAGGCTCGCCGCGGCCTACGAGTCGGCCGGGAAGTCCGCCGACGCCATCGCGGTGTTCCAGTCCGCGCTCGCGGACCGGGAACAGAACCAGGGGCACGACCACGCCGAGACCATCGCGGCCCGCAGCCACCTGGCCCACGCCTACCAGTCCGCCGGGCGGCCCGCCGACGCCATCGGCTTGTACGAACGCACGGTGGCCGACTCCGGGCGGATGCTCGGCCCGGCCCATCCAGCCACCCTGGACGCCCGGGCCAGCCTGGCCGAGACATACCAGGCGGCGGGACGGGCCCGGGAGGCGATCGCCGCCTATGAGCTGCTCCTCGCCGACGCCGAACGCCAGCTCGGCGCCGGCCACCCCGCCACGCTGAGCGTGCGCGCCAGCCTGGGCGCCGCCTACGCGGCCAACGGGCAGGCCAAGGAGGCGATCGCGCAGTACGGGCGGGCGCTGGGGGACCAGGAGCGGATGCACGGGCCGGACCATCTGGACACCATCGCGGCGCGGGCCAGCCTCGCCTCGGCTTTCCGCGCCGCCGGGAAGCAGAAGGACGCCATCGCGCAGTACGAACGGGTGCTCGCCGACCGCGAGCGGGTCCAGGGCGTCGACCACCCGGACGCGATCGCCGCCCGGGCCAACCTGGCCTACGCCTACCGCAGCGCGGGGCGGCTGCGAGAGGCAGTCCCGCTCTACGAGAGCACCCTCGCCGACCGGACGCGAGTCCAGGGACCGGACCACCGGGACACCCTGACCGCGCGCTCCAACCTGGCCGCCTGCTACCAGCAAGCCCGCCGGATGGCCGACGCCATCCCGCAGTACGAGCGTGCGCTGGCCGACAGCGAGCGGATGCTCGGGGCCGGGCACGACCAGACCCTGACCACCCGGTGCAACCTCGCCACCGCCTACTACACGGCCGGGCGGCTCACCGATGTCGTCGCGGTCTTGCAGCGGGCCCTCACCGACTGCGAGCGTTACCTAGGACCGGACCATCAGATGACCCAGACCGTGCGCGAGAACCTCGACGCCGCCACCCAGGCGTGACGGCGCTCCCCGCGAGCCGAACGGGCCCGGCGCCGCCTGGACTGAGGAGTGAGGAACGAGGGACGATGGAAGGCAGCGCCGCAAGGGCGCCCCGGAGGCGAGCGGGAGGACAGCGGACCCATGGCACCTCATACCTATGACTTCGTTATCGTCGGCGGCGGATCTGCGGGCAGCGCCCTGGGCAACCGGCTGTCCGCCGACCCGGGCGCCCGGGTGCTCGTGCTCGAGGCGGGCCGCCCGGACTACATCTGGGACCCGTTCATCCACATGCCGGCCGCGCTCACCTTCCCGATCGGCAGCCGCTTCTACGACTGGAAGTACTCCAGCGAGCCTGAGCCGCAGCTGAACGGGCGGCGCGTCTACCACGCCCGGGGGAAGGTCCTGGGCGGGTCGAGCAGCATCAACGGGATGATCTTCCAGCGTGGCAACCCGCTGGACTACGAGCGCTGGGCGGCGGACGCGGGCATGGCCGAGTGGGACTACGCGCACTGCCTGCCCTACTTCAAGCGGATGGAGAACTGCCTGGCCGCCGAGGAGAAGGATCCGTTCCGCGGTCACACCGGGCCGCTGGTGCTCGAGCGGGGCCCGGCTACCAGCCCGCTGTTCAAGGCGTTCTTCGCCGCCGTCCAGCAGGCCGGCTATCAGCTCACCGACGACGTGAACGGCTACCGGCAGGAGGGCTTCAACGCCTTCGACCGGAACATCCACCGGGGCAGGCGGCTGTCTGCCGCGCGCGCCTACCTGTATCCGGTGATGAGCCGGCCCAACCTCACGGTGGCCTGCCGCGCCTTCGTCACGAAGATCATCTTCGACGGCCCGCGCGCGGTCGGCGTCGAGTTCCGCCACGAAGGAAAGGTCAAGCGGGTCCGGTCCGGCGAGCTCATCTTGTCGGGCGGGGCCATCAACTCTCCGCAGCTGCTGCAGCTGTCCGGCGTCGGCAACGCCGGGGAGCTTTCCGAGTTCGGCATCGACGTGGTCGCCGACCTGCCCGGCGTGGGCGAGAACCTGCAGGACCACCTGGAGGTGTACGTCCAGTACGGCTCCAAGCTGCCGGTCTCGGTCGCGCCCGCGCTCAAGTGGCGCAACCGCCCCATGGTCGGCGCGAAGTGGCTGTTCGGGCGGACCGGCCCGGGCGCCACCAACCACTTCGAGGGCGGCGGCTTCGCCCGCAGCAACGACGACGTGGTCTACCCGAACCTGATGTTCCACTTCCTGCCCATCGCGATCCGCTACGACGGCTCGTCGCCCGCGGGCGGGCACGGGTACCAGGTGCACATCGGCCCGATGTACTCCGACTCCCGCGGGACCTGCAAGATCACCTCGCGCGATCCGAAGGTGCACCCCGCACTGCGGTTCAATTACCTGTCCACGCCGACCGACCAGCGGGAATGGGTGGAGGCGATCCAGATCGCCCGGAAGATCTTGACCCAGCCGGCCTTCGACAACTACAACGCGGGCGAGCTGTCGCCCGGCCCTTCGGTGGAGACCGACGAGGAGATCCTGGCCTGGGTGGCCAGGGACGCCGAGACCGCGCTGCACCCGTCCTGCACGACCAAGATGGGCACCGACGCGATGGCGGTGACCGACCCGGCGACCATGCGGGTGCACGGACTGCAGGGGCTGCGGGTCGTCGACGCTTCGGTCATGCCGTACGTCACCAACGGCAACATTTACGCGCCGGTCATGATGATCGCCGAAAAGGCGGCCGACCTGATCCTCGGCAATACGCCGCTGCCGGCGGAGCCGGTCGAGTTCTTCCGGCGAGACCGTGATGTGGCGCGAGCGGGTGAAAGCCAGGTCCGTTCGGATGATTAAAAGATCATTTGTAATGCCGAACGGGCTGCGGTACGCGCCATGCGGAGCCAGCCAAATCTCTTCGAGGGTTCGGGGGGCTCCTGGGTTCGTCCCTCCGGAGCCAGCAGAGCCCCACAACGTGGGATTCTTTACCCGAAAACTAGACAGACCGGCTATCACGTCACCATGATCTAACTGGCACGGGGTAAGACGAGGAGCGACCTGGCATGACCACACCAAACGAGGCTCGCGGCGGCCCCGGGGGAAACGCCGCGAGCGACCCGCTGCCCGAGGCGGCCGGGCTGGTGCGCGGCGCGACGGAGGCGGGCCACCAGCTCAAGATCCTCGGCGGCCTCGGGGTCCGGGTGCTGTGCCCCGATTTCCCGCCCCGGCTGCGCGCCGGGCAGGACATCGACCTGGCCTGCCTCGGCAAGAGCCGGCGCAAGGTGGCCGCGTACCTGGAAAGCGCGGGCTGCGAGCCCGACCGCCGGTTCAACAACCTGAACGGGGACCGGCAGATGTACTTCACCGCCGCGTCGGGGCGGCCCATCGACGTCATGGTGGACCGGCTGTCAATGTGCCACACGCTGGACTTCAAGCCGTCGTTCAGCTCGGCGTCGGCCAATCTGCCGACACTCGACCCGGCTGACCTGCTGCTATCCAAGCTGCAGATCGTCGAGCTTAACGCCAAGGACGCGCACGACATTTTCCACCTGCTATCCGGGGTGCGGGTGGGCCGGGATTCCGCCCGTCCGTCCATCGACCCCGACCGGTTCGGCGCGGTGCTCGCCGGCGACTGGGGCTGGTGGCGGACCGTGACGGGCAACCTGACCAAGCTGCCTGACCTGCTCTCCTCCCAGCCTGGACTGGCGCCGCCGTACCCGCGCTTCGACGCCCTGACACAGGCGAAGCAACTGCACGAGGTCGCCGAAACAGTACCGAAGGGGCTCAAGTGGAAGCTGAGGTCCAACGTGGGCGACCGGGTCCGCTGGTACGAACTACCCGAAGAAGTGGACCACTGATTCGCTTCCAGGAAGTACTGAGCAATAAGGAAGGCACCTGAGACCGCGATGAAAGTCTTCTTCGCCACGGACATCCATGGCTCCGAGGTCTGCTGGCGAAAATTCCTCAACGCCGCCGCCTTCTACAAGGCCGACATGGTCGTGCTGGGCGGGGACGTGACCGGCAAGGTCCTGGTGCCGGTCCTGGCCATGCCCGGCTACTGGGAGGTGACCTTCGGCGGCCAGCGGCTGCGGCTGGAAACCAAGGCCGAACTCGACGAGATCCAGCGCAAGATCCGCGACCGCGGGTCCTACCCCGCCGTGATGTCCACGGACGAGCTCGACGCGCTGAACGAGCAGGACGGTTCTGTCGACCGCAGGTTCACCCTGGAGATGACCCGCGGCCTGGACCGATGGCTCGACATGGCCGACGGCAAGCTGCGCGGCGGCGACATTCCGTGCATCCTCAACGGCGGGAACGACGACATCTGGGACATCGACGCGATCATCGAGGCGTCCCCTTCCGTGAGTTTCGCCGAGAGCAAGGTGCTCGACATCGGCGGGTTCTATCTCGCCTCGATGGGCTGGACCAACCCGACCCCGTGGAATACCTTCCGCGAGGCGCCCGAGGACGTCCTGACGTCGAAGATCGACGCTGTGGTCTCGCAGATCCCCGACATGAGCCGGGCGATATTCAACTTCCACGCGCCGCCGTACGGTACCGGGCTCGACGAGGCACCCGCGCTCGACAAGACGATGCGCCCCACGCACGGCGGCGCGGTGATGAAGCCGGTTGGTTCGACCGCGGTCCGCGACGCCATCCTGAAGTACGAGCCGCCGCTGTCGGTGCACGGTCACATCCACGAGAGCCGGGGAGTGAAGAGGCTCGGCAGCCGGACCCTGTCCATTAATCCCGGCAGCTCCTACACCGACGGCGTGCTGCAGGGCGCGCTCCTCGAACTGAACGAGAAGAAAGGGAAGGTCAGCAAGTACATACTCGTGAACGGCTGAGGACCCGCAAAACCACCAGCAGCCCCCGACCCGCGTGGCCCGCTCCCGCTAGCGAGGAATCCGGCGCGTCGGTCAGCAGAATAGCGGAGTGTAAGTCCTCAACTTCACAACCAGCAGTTCCAGAGGTCCCTAAAGACCTATATTGACGCTAGATGAACACATACACACCAGATGTAGCCTTCTTATCTCGCCTAAAACGGACAAAACAGGATAAAATCGGAGGATACATATGACGGCAGGAGCACTTGGGGAGGAGAGACCGACTCTCTTCCTCCGCAAGGCGACGGGCCTGGTCCGCGGCTGGTCGGTCCGGGACTCGCTGATCTACGCGTGCCTGGCGACCAACTTCGTGACGCTCGGAATCTGGGAGTTCACCTTCGCCGGGCCGGCGTTCCCGAAGGGCCAGTTCATAACGGCGACGATCATCGGGGGCATCTGGGTGTCGTTCCTGGTGATCGCCTATTCCGGGCTCGTGGTCACGATCCCGCGGGCGGGCGGCGATTACGTCTGGCAGACCAGGATCCTGGGCAGCGGCATCGGCTTCGTGATGGCCGCGACCGGCTGGTGGTTCATTCTCTGGCTGTGGGCGCCGATCTACGGCAACATCTTGGCGGTCCAGCTGTTCCAGCCGCTGTGGGCAACGCTCAAGTGGACCTGGCCTGGGGGCGGCTACGCGTGGTTCGGCACGCACAACGGGATCTTCATCGTGACACTGATCACGATCGCGGTGGCCGGCCTGCTGGTCTCCATCGGCATGGCCGGTTACGCCAAGGTCCAGCGCTGGTGCTTCATCGGCGGCGTGGTCGGCTTCGCCGTCGTGGTGATCCTGCTGCTGATCAACTCGCACGCCGACTTCATCGCCGCGTTCAACCGGGAAGGGCAGAACCTGTTCGGCGTCCACAACGCCTACGTGGCCACCAACGCGGCGGCCGTCAAGGCCGGCTACACCACATCGCCGATCGGCTTCGGCCCGCTCGGGCCGACGATGCTGCTCATCCCGGCGTTCATGTTCTTCCTGCTGTGGCCGAACTGGGGCACCACCCTGTACGGAGAGGTCCGCGGCGCGAGCGACTTCAAACGGGTGTTCGCCGGCATGTTCTTCGGCCTGTGGCTCACGGTCGCCTTCACGATCATCTTCTTCCTGCTGATGGCCAAGACCGTCGGCTGGGGCTTCTACCAGAACCTCAACTCGCTGGACTACAACCTCACCCCGCAGTTCGGCATCTGGCCGTACCCGTTCATGTTCGCGGGCTGGCTGGTGAACAACACCGCCTTCCAGGTGGTGCTCATCCTGGTGCTCAGCCTGTGGTTCTTCGGCTGGGTGGGAACCCTGTTCCTGTCCTCGACCCGGGTCATCTTCGCGGCCGCGTTCGACCGCGTGCTCCCCGACCGGGCGGCTGAGGTCTCGGAGAAGCGCCGGGTGCCGTTCTATTCGCTGATCTTGATGTTGCTGCCTGCCGTGGGGCTGGCGGCGCTGTACTCGTACAACAGCAATTTCCACACCTACACGCTGGACGCCACGCTGGTCATCGCGGTGACGTACCTGTTCAGCGCGATCGCGGTGGTCATCCTGCCGCTGCGCAAGCCGGACCTGTGGTACGCCTCGCCGGCCAGCAAGGTGAAGTTGTTCGGCGTGCCCATCGTGCCGGTGGCCGGGGTGGTGACGATCGCGCTGCTCGTGTACTGCCTCATCGAGTGGCTGTCGAACAACCTGTACTTCGTGAACTATTCGTCCTCCCTCGTCTACATGGGCGCGAACTACGTGCTGGCCATCGTCATCTTCGTGGGGGCCCGCATCATCCGAAACCGCCAGGGCATCGACCTGTCCCTGATCAACAAGGAAATCCCGGTCGAGTAGGCTGCTCCGCGACATCGTGGACAGCTACCCCCGCAGCATGGGGGGTAGCTGTCCACGTTGGTTCTGACGTCGGGATAGGAGTGCGGATGGGGAAGCTGGACGGGCGGACGTTCCTGGTGACCGGGGGCAACACCGGGATCGGGCGGGCCACGGCGGCCGGGCTGGCCGGCCAGGGCGGACGCGTGTGGATCGCGGCCAGGTCCCGGGCCAAGGGCGAGGCGGCGGTCGCCGCGATCACGGCCGAGACCGGCAGCGATTCGGTCTGGTTCCTGCCGCTCGACCTGGCCGACCTGGACTCGGTGCAGGCGTGCGCCGCGGCGTTCCTGGCCCTGGGCGAGCCGCTGCACGTACTGGTGAACAACGCCGGCGTAGGCGGGGCACGAGGCCTGACCAAACAGGGATTCGAGCTGACGTTCGGGATAAATCACCTCGGTCACTTCGCGCTGACGAGCGCCCTGCTCGGCTGCCTGACCGACAGCGGGCCGGCCCGGGTGGTGACGGTGTCCAGCGACGCCCACTACTCGGCCCAGGGCATCGACTTCGAGGCGCTGCGGCGGCGCACCCGCGGCATCACGGGATTGCGCGAATATGCCGTCTCCAAGCTGTGCAACGTGCTGTTCACGCAGGAACTCGCCCGCCGCGTGGCGGGCACCGGGGTCACCACGTACGCGCTGCACCCGGGGGTGGTGGCCTCCGACATCTGGCGGCGGGTGCCGTGGCCGGTCCGCCCGATCGTGACCAGGCGCCTGCTGTCCACCACCGAAGGCGCCCAGACGTCCTTGTACTGCGCCACCTCGCCGGACGTAGCACAGGACAGCGGGCTGTTCTACGACAAGTGCGCGGAGCGCGCACCGAGCCCGGTGGCCACGCCCGAGCTGGCCGCGGAGCTGTGGAAACACAGCGAGATGTGGACCGCGCCTTAAGCTGGGAGAATGGATCTTCCTGTCAACCCGCCGGTGGCGCCGATGCTGGCCAAGCCAACCGGCGCGATCCCGAGCGGGGATTACGTATTCGAGCCGAAGTGGGACGGCTTCCGGTCGATCGTGTTCCGCGACGGTGACGAGGTTGAGATCGGCAGCCGGAACGAACGGCCGATGACGCGCTACTTTCCCGAGCTGGTGGCCGCGATCAAGGCCGAACTGCCGGAGCGGTGCGTGATCGACGGGGAGATCGTGATTCCCGACGCCGAGGGCCGGCGGCTTGACTTCGAGGCGCTGCAACTGCGCATCCACCCGGCGGCCAGCCGGGTCGAGCTGCTCTCGACCCAGACGCCGGGGCACTTCATCGCGTTCGACCTGCTCGCGCTGGGTGATTCCGACTACATGGAACGGCCGTTCGCCGAACGCCGGGCCGCCCTGGAGGGCGCGCTCGCCGCGGCCGGCTCCTCCGTGCACCTGACCCCGACGACCACCGACCGGGAGGTCGCCACCGGCTGGTTCAGCCAGTTCGAGGGCGCCGGCCTGGACGGGCTGATCGCCAAGCCGACCGGCGGGGTCTACGAGCCGGACAAGCGGGTGATGCTGAAGGTCAAGCACGAGCGCACCGCGGACTGCGTGGTGGCCGGCTACCGGATCCACAAGAGCGGAGAGGATCGCATCGGGTCCCTGCTGCTCGGCCTGTATCAAGACGACGGGAAGCTGGCCAGCGTCGGCGTGATCGGCGCCTTCCCGATGGAGCGGCGTAAGGAGCTGTTCACCGAGCTGCAGCCACTGGTCACCACCTTCGAGGCGCACCCGTGGAACTGGGCGCAGCACGAGGCCGGGGGGCGCACCCCGCGCGCGGCCATGGCCAGCCGGTGGAACGCGGACAAGGACCTGTCATTCATCCCGCTGCGCCCGGAACGCGTGGTCGAGGTCCGCTACGACCACATGGAGGGCCCGCGGTTTCGGCATACGGCGCAGTTCGTCCGCTGGCGGCCGGACCGCGAGCCGCGCTCGTGCACCTACGAGCAGCTGGAGGAGCCGGTGAGCTTCGACCTCGCCGAGATTCTGCAGGGTCACTCTTCAGGGAGCCGGCGTGGCTGAGCCGAAGATGGTGCTGGAGCTGGCGGGCCGCGAGGTCGCGATCAGCAATCCGAGCAAGGCGTTCTTCTCGCGGGCCGGGGTCACCAAGCTGGACATGGTGCACTACTACCTGGCCGTGGCGCCGGGGGCGCTGGGCGGCGTGCGCGGGCGGCCGATGGCGCTGAAGCGGTTCGTGAACGGCGCCGAGAGCGAGCCGTTCTTCCAGAAGCGGGCCCCGGAGAAGCGGCCGGACTGGGTCGGCACCGTCGAGCTCCGCTTTCCCTCCGGCCGCACCGCAGACGAGGTGGTGGTCAACGACGAGGCCGGGCTGGCCTGGGTGATCAACCTCGGCTGCATCGACCTGAACCCGCACCCGGTGCGCGCCGACGACCTGGACCACCCGGACGAGCTCCGGGTCGACCTGGACCCGGTACCGGGAGTGGAATGGCCGCAGATCAGGGACGTGGCCCTGGTAGCCAGGGACGTGCTGGCGGATTTCGGCCTGACCGGCTGGCCGAAGACGTCCGGGTCGCGCGGCATGCACATCTACGCCCGGATCCTGCCGCGCTGGGAGTTCGGCGACGTGCGCCGGGCGGCGGTGGCGGTAGCGCGGGAGATCGAGCGGCGGGCGCCTGAGCTGGCCACCTCCAGGTGGTGGAAGGAGGAGCGGCACGGCGTGTTCGTGGACTACAACCAGAACGCCAAGGACCGCACGGTCGCCTCCGCCTACTCGATCCGCCCGGTCGCCGACGTCCGCGTATCCACGCCGCTGACCTGGGCGGAGGTGCCGTCGTGCGATCCTGCGGAGTTCACCATCCAAACCGTCCCGGCGCGGTTCGCGACTGTCGGCGACCCCTGGGCCGAGATGGACGAGGCGGCCGGATCGCTGGACGGGCTGCTCGAGCTGGCGGCCAGGGACGAGGCGGCGGGCCTGCCCGACGCGCCGTGGCCGCCGCACTATGACAAGCAGGCCGGCGAGGCGCCGCGGGTCCAGCCGTCCAAACGGCGCAGTGCCGGGTCCGGGGCCGCTCCGGCTCCCTCGGCGCCGGGCCAGACCAGCGGGCCCACAGGCCGAAGGCAGAGCACCAAGCCGTTGATCGAGATCGCGCGCGCGGCCAGCAAGGACGAGGCGCTGGCCGGGCTGGAACGCTGGAAGGCGCGGCATCCCGCGGTATGGCCGAAGCTCGAGCCGGCCGACGTCCTGGTCGACTCGATGCGCGGCCGAAGCTCCAGCTGGTACCGGATCCGCCTCAACCTGCAGCACGTACCCGAGGCCGAGCGCCCCGCGCAAGAACCCCTCGAGGTCGACTACGACCCCTGGGCCGGGTCTCGCCCATGATCACGGCGGATCCGGTACGGCTAGCAGTACGGGATCCTTCATGATCATAGAGAGCCGCCGCAGGAGGCGGTACCGGGGCACGCGCCAGGCCGTTCGGGAGATTTAACTCACGTCTACCCAGTCCAGGGTGCGCTCGACGGCCTTGCGCCAGCCGGCGTAGCCGTCGGCGCGGCGGTCCGGCGTCCACGACGGCACCCAGCACTTCGACTCGTGCCAGTTGGCGCGCAGCTCGGCGGGGTCCCGCCAGAACCCGGTGGCCAGCCCGGCCGCGTACGCGGCCCCGAGCGCGGTGGTCTCGGCGACCACCGGGCGGCTCACCGGCACGCCGAGGATGTCGGCCTGCAGCTGCATGCACAGGTCGTTGGCGGTCACCCCGCCGTCCACCTTGAGCACCTCCAGTCGCACGCCGGAGTCGTGCTCCATCGCCTCGACCACATCCCTGGTCTGGTAGGCGATGGCCTCTAGGGTGGCGCGGGCCAGGTGCGCGCTGGTATGGAACCTGGACAGGCCGACGATCGCGCCGCGCGCGTCGGCCCGCCAGTACGGCGCGAACAACCCGGAGAAGGCCGGCACGAAGTAGGCGCCGGCGGTGTCGTCGACCTGGCGGGCGAGTGTCTCGCTCTGCGCCGCGCCGCTGATGATGCCGAGCTGGTCGCGCAGCCACTGCACGGCGGCGCCGGTCACCGCGATCGACCCCTCGAGCGCGAAGACGGCCGGCTCCGCGCCGAACTTGAAGCACACCGTGGTGATCAGCCCGCTGGAGGAACGGACGATGTCCGTCCCGGTGTTCAGCAGCAGGAAGTTACCGGTGCCGTAGGTGTTCTTGGCCTCGCCCGGGGCCAGGCAGACCTGCCCGACGGTGGCGGCCTGCTGGTCGCCGAGGGTGCCGGTGATCGGCAGCCGGCCGGCGAACGGGCCCTGGGGCGACGTCATCCCGTAGGGTTCGGCCGTCGATGATGGCAGGATCCGGGGCAGCATCTGCCGCGGGACCGCGAAGAAGCCAAGCAGTTCGTCGTCCCAGTCGAGCGTCTGAAGGTTCATCAGCATGGTGCGGCTGGCGTTGGTGACGTCGGTGACGTGGACGCCGCCGGAACTGCCGCCGGTGAGGTTCCACAGCAGCCAGGTGTCGATCGTGCCGAAGATGGCGTCGCCGCGCTCGACGTCCGCCCGCAAGCCGTCGATGCTGGCGAGCATCCACTGCAGCTTGCCGGCGGAGAAGTAGGTGGCCGGCGGCAGGCCGGCCTTGTGCCGGATCACGTCGCCGCGGCCGTCCCGGTCCAGGGCGGAGGCGATCCGGTCGGTCCTGGTGTCCTGCCACACGATCGCGTTTCCGTACGGACGCCCGGTGCGCCGGTTCCACACCAGCGTGGTTTCCCGCTGGTTGGTCAGGCCGAGCGCGGCGAGGTCCGAAATACGCAGGTTCTGGGCGTTCAGCACGGTCATGATGACGGCGCAGGTGCGTTCCCAGATCTCGATCGGGTTGTGTTCCACCCACCCGGGCCGGGGCATGATCTGGGTGTGCTCGAGCTGGTGCCTGGCCACTTCGGCACCGGAATGGTCGAAGATCATGAACCTCGTGCTCGTGGTGCCCTGATCGATGGCCCCGACGAAATCGGCCACTCTGTCTCCTTCTTTTAAACCGCAGTTCGTCACTACTCCATGCTGCGGTTTACGGATAGGTTGACGATGTACATACTCTAGGGGTGGGAAGAGTCCAGCCGCAGGGGGGAATGTGATGGCGAGTAACGGGGTTCTCGACGCCCGCGACCGTACTGCGATGCTCAGCCGGCTGGCGACCGAGCGGTTCGACGTGCTGGTCATCGGCGGCGGCATCACGGGCGCGGGGGCGGCCCTGGACGCGGCGTCCCGGGGACTGCGGGTGGCCCTGGTGGAGGCGCGCGACCTGGCCTCGGGCACCTCCAGCCGGTCGAGCAAGCTCATCCACGGCGGTCTGCGGTACCTGGAGCAGTTCGACTTCAAGCTGGTCTACGAGGCCCTGCGGGAACGCGACCTGCTCGTGTCCAAGCTCGCCCCGCACCTGGTCAAGCCGGTTTCCTTCATGTACCCGCTGTACAAGAAGGTGGTCGAGCGCCCCTACGTCGGGGCGGGCCTGGTGCTGTACGACGCGATGGAGGGACCCCGCAGGCCGGTGCCGCATCACCGGCACCTGTCCGCCCGTGGCGCGCTGAAGCGCGCTCCGGCGCTGTCTCCGGACCGGCTCGCGGGCGCCATGCTGTACTACGACGCGCAGGTCGACGACGCGCGGCATACGCTGACCGTGGCCCGCACGGCGGCGGCGCACAGCGCGGTCATGGCGACCCGGGTCAGCGCGGTCGGGCTGCTTCGCGGCCCGGACGGGACGCGGGTGACCGGCGCCCGGGTGCGTGATGAGGAAACCGGGCGCGAGGTCACGGTGACGGCGGAGGTCGTGGTGGTCTGCGCCGGGGTGTGGACCGACCTGGTGCATGAGCTGGCGGGGGTGCAGGCCGGCTACCGGGTGCGGATGTCCAAGGGCGTGCACATCGTGGTGCCGCGGGCGGCGGTGGACGCGAACACCGGGATGATCCTGCGGACCGAGAAGAGCGTGCTGTTCTTCATTCCGTGGGGGGAGCACTGGATCGTCGGCACGACCGACACCGACTGGTCCGGCGACCGGGCTGAGCCGGCCGCGACCGAGGAGGACATCGAGTACATCCTGGCCGCCGCGAACCGGGTGCTGGCTCATCCGCTGACCCGCGCCGACGTGATCGCGGTCTACGCCGGCCTGCGGCCGCTGGTGGATCCCCGGGTGGGCAACGGCTCCAAGCCGACCACCAAGCTGTCCAGGGAACACGTGGTCGACGTGCCGGTGCCCGGGCTGGCCAGCATCGCGGGCGGCAAGTTCACCACCTACCGGCTGATGGCGCGTGACGTGATCGACGCCGCCGTGGCCGACTTCAGCCGCGATGTGCCCGGGTCCGTCACCGACCAGGTGCCGCTGCTGGGCGCGGACGGGCTGGCCGCGGTACAGGCCGCAGCTCTGAGGCTTGCCGAGGATTACAGTGTTCCCCGCGCCGCGGTGGAGCACCTGCTCGGCCGGTACGGGACGCTCGCCGAAGAAGTACTCAACCTGACGAGAGCCGACGCCGGGCTGGCCCGCCCGCTGGCCGAGGGTCACCCGTACCTGCGGGCGGAGGTCGCGTACGCGGTCACCCACGAGAACGCCCTGCATGTGGAGGACGTGCTGATGCGGCGGACGCGCCTGTTCATCGAGTCGGCCGACGCGGGCGCCGGGGCGGCAGGCGAGGTGAGCGCGATCATGGGCCGGCTGCTCGGCTGGAGCCGGCGCAGGCGCGCCGCCGAGACGCGCAGGTACCTCGACCTGGTCGAGGCCGAGCAGACGGTGATCGCCATGGATCCCGGTCCGCTGCCTGACCGGGCGCTGGCCGCGGTGAGATGAACGCACAGGGCTCCAGGCGGCTGCTGACTTTCCGGTTGGACCAGGAGCGAAGGCAGCGGCTCAGGGCGCGCCTGGCCCGCGAGGGCCGGACGATGTCCGAGGTGGTGACGCACGGGCTGCGCCAGTACGTGCAGCACGCGCGCCATCGTGATGACCCTAAGACCACGGGCACGCCGGTGCTGCCCGAGCGGATCGCGTCCCGCCTGCGCGAGCTCCGCTCCTCCGGGCGCAGCGAACTGCTGTCCGCGACGCTGGCCACGCTGCACGAAGCGGGCTGGCCGCTGCGCCCGCTCGCCGAAGCCCTCGGCATCAGCCGGCAGGCGGTGCAAGCGCGCGTCCGTCGCCGGGCCCCGGCCCAGCTCCGGGAAGCAGAGCTCCGCGAGCACGTGGTGCACTGTGAGCCGCCCCCGCCGTTCCCGCAACGGCGGGTGGCCAGCGCGGCCGGCCTGCGGCCGCACCTGACCATCAAGATCGACCACACGCTGCGCGCGTCCGCGCACCAGGCGGCGGCCGATGAGGGCAACTCGCTCACCCAGGTGGTGGAGGCCATCCTGGACCGCTACCTCAGGCACGGCATGGCGGACGGGCCAGGGGGGCACGGGAGGGTGGCACCCCCCCGTACGCGGGGGGCTTCGGGGGGTCGTCCCCCCGAGCCAGCACGGAGCCGCTCACGGTAAGCCGCCACGTGCTGCCGGTTGCCGCAGTTGCCGGTATCGCAGTAGCGACGGGAGCGGTTCCTGGACAGGTCGACGAAGACCGCCTCGCAATCCGGCGCCTCGCAGCGGCGGAGCCGGTCCGCCTCCCCCAGCCGGACCAGGTCGGCGAAGGCGAAGCCGGCCTGGGCCCCGATGCGGTCCTTGAGTGCGGCGTCGTGACCGGTGACGTGCAGGTGCCAGCCCCAGCCGCCGCCGTGATCCACCAGCCGGGGCCGGGCGCCTGAATCGCAGAGCAGCTCGTTGACCAGGTTCGCGAGCTCCGCTGGGTCCTTGGCCTGCCATGCGGCCCGCAGCCGGGGCCGCAGGGCTCGCACCGCGTCCAGGTCAGCCACGGTGGCCGGCCGCCGCGGCTCGACGAGGTGCTTATCGAGGAACGCCTCCAATGCCCTGACGTCGGTCAGCACCTCGTCGGCCGGCACCTCGTCGGCCGGCACCTCGTCGGCCGGCACCTCGTCGGCCGGCACCTCGTCGGCCGGCACCTCGTCGGCCGGCACCTCGTCGGCCGGCACCTCGTCGGCCGGCACCTCGTCGGCCGGCACCTTGTCGGCCGGCTCGCCAGAGTTGACCAGATCGGCGGCGAGTACCAGGGCGGCAGTCGTGTCATGAGCGAAAACCACATTTACTCCTGACAAGGAATAGGGTTAACGTCATCACCATAATCTATCTTTGGTCATGACACTTGGGAGAGCGCCGGTGCCGGTAAGGACGATGTTGCCGATGGCGGCGGCCATAGCCGGAGCGGCCTGCATCTCGAGTTCGGCCATCCTGATGCGGCTGGCCGCGACCTCGGCCAGCATCACGGCGCTGGGCCGGTGCGCGTTCGCCCTGCCGGTACTGGGCGCCCTAGCCCTGCTCGAGCGCAGGCGCGGAGCGCCGCCGATGCCGTCGCGCCGTCGCTGGCTGGCCCGCCTCGCGGGAGTGTTCCTGGCCGCGGACCTCATCTTGTGGAGCCATGCGATCACCGCGATCGGCGCCGGGCTCGGCACCGTGGTGACCAACCTGCAGGTGCTCATCATCTCGCTGCTGGCGTGGCTGATCCTCGGCGAGCGCCCGCGCCGGTCCCTGGTGCTGGCATCGCCGGTCATGCTCGCGGGGCTGGCCCTGGTGGGCGGGCTCGCCGACGTGGGCGGGACACGTGCTTACGGCACCGATCCCACGCTCGGCGTGGTGTACGGCGTCGGCGTCGCCATCCTTTACGCCATCTACATCCTGATGCTGCGCCAGGCCACCTCGTCCGGCGGCGCGCGCACGGCCGTGGCCGCCTCGCTCTTCGAGGCGACCGTCGGCGCAACGGCCGGGTCGGTGGTGCTCGGTTTCGCCCTGCGCGATTTCCATCTCGGTCACGCCTGGCCGACGCTCGGCTGGCTCGCGCTGCTCGCCCTGACCTCGCAGGTCATCGGCTGGCTGCTGATCACCGTGTCCATGCCGCGCCTGGCCGCGGGGATGATCGGCGCGCTGCTGCTGGTCCAGCCGGCCGGGTCAGTGGCGCTCAGCTACGTGATACTCGGTGAGCGGCCTGCTGCCCTCCAGTTGCTCGGCGTGGCCCTGGTGCTGACCGGCGTGCTGGTCGCGGTGAGCGGAAGGGCGCCAGATGAGGACAACACAGACGAGGACGACACAGCGGCGGCCTATTCGCGGCGCAGCACGAGGATCATGCGCCACGCGTCGGCCGCGTCGAGCGGCAAGTCGGAGTCGAAGTCGCCGTAGCGGGCCACGATGGTGAACCCGCCGGCCAGCCTGATGGCGGCGGTCAGCTCGGTCTCGGTCCAGAACCGGTTGGGCACGACATCGGTGACCGTCCGGACCGGGCCGCCGCGCTGATGGTACGTGACACTGACGTGCTCCCTGGTGATCTGGGTGACCGGATCGATCTGGTCTTGCGCGCCCCAGCGCACGCTGACCGTGCCGCCGGCGACTTCGGTGCTCCATTCACTGCTGGTCCGGCGCTCGGCGGCGAGGAAGTCCGCGGGATGCGCGAGCTCCATGATGTACACGCCATCGGAGTCGAGGTGACGCCCCACCGAGGCCAGATGGCCCAGCATGTCGTCGAGCGACATCAGGTGACATAGCGAGTTGAGCATCGTGATCGCGAGATCGAAACCGCCGGGCAGGCTGAAGTCCCGCATGTCGGCCTGCACCACACTCAGCCGGGTCCCGGCCGCCTCCGCCAGGTCGCGGGCCCGCGCGCACATCGCCGGGCTGAGGTCGAGCGCGGTGGCCTCGAGCCCGCGGCGCGCCAGGTTACGAGCGTGCTCCGCCGGGCCGGCGGCGAGCTCGAGAACCGACCGAGGCAGGCCGGAATCCGGCGGCCGGTGCTTACCGGACCACCGCAGCAGCGCGTCCACTTCGACAGGAACGTCACGGTAGGCACATGCGGCCTCATAGAACTCAGGCTCGTCATATATTCCAGGCACCCGACCATGATGCCCGACGTAATTGCCTGGACGGCACCGGCGCCGGGCAGTACCCAATCAGAGCGTGCAAACTAACGTGCACTAGCCTCATGCATCGGCCTGCGGCAGACTGTCCGCATGATGACAGAGAGCCAGGCGCTGGAGACCCTGACGCGGGAGGACCCGGAAGCGGCCGGCGACGCGAGGGCTGCCCTGGCCTGGCTGACCGGCGACGAGGGCCTGGAGACGATCTCGCTGCTGCGGCTGCAGGAGTTTCTCTGGTACGCGCTCCCGGTGAAGTGGCCGATGTCAACGCCGGGCCGGGTCGGCGTGGCGAAGGCCCTCGGCCGGCTGTTCCTGCTCGCGGGCCTGGACCGGTACGCCGGGGTGTGCTCTTCGGCGGGCACCGAGAAGATCATCACCGCGTACGCGGAGGGGCACGAGGAGGGGATCGCCGCTTACACCGAGGCCATCGAGGAGTCGAACGCGGCGCCGCCGGACACTGAGTTGCTCGCCTGGGGTTCGGTCATGGGATCCCAGGAGCGCGCCGCCTACGACGCCTGCGCGGCCGCCCTGGAACTGGCCTTCGCCTCCGGCGAGCTGAGCGTAGGCGCGCGTGGCTGGCGCACCAAGCGCCTGGACATCGTCAACCGCTGGCTGACCGGTCGTCCCGAGATCCCCGCGTCCCCGCCCGCCGACGACACGCCCGGGAACGACACCTGGCTGAGCCGCATCAGCGCCGAACGCATCGACGCGTGGGCGCACGGCCGGCCGGGCGAGCGGTCGCGGTTGGCCCGCGGCCTGATCCCGCGGCTGCTCGAGCCGCCTGCGGTCCCCGACGACCCGCTGCCCACGCTGGGCTGGCTGCTCACCCGCGCCGACGAGGGTCTGCGGCTCACCGCCCGGCACTACATCGCGCCTGCCCTGGTCTCCGAGGCGGTCGACACGTTCGGCTGGCGCGATCAGCTCGTCGGCACGCTGCGCCAGGAACTCGACGTGTTCCCGCTGCACACGCTGCGCGACATGGCGCAGACCGAGATGGGGGCCATCCGCCGCAGCCGCACCTGCCTGGTGCTCACCAAGACGGGCAAGCTCATGACGGCGGACCCCGCGGCCAGATGGCATATCGGGACGGCCGCGCTGATCGGCCCCGACGACGGTCCGCAGCCGGATTTCTCCGTCGCCGTGCGTGAGGCCGCGCTGCTGGTCATCCTGACCAGCGGGCCGACCGGGTACGACGAGCTGACCAGGCTGCTGACCGACATTCACGGCGTGGAAGGCTGGGCGGCCGCGACCGCTACCGGACGGCAGAGCACCGGGCGGCAGAGCACGGGAGGGCCCAGCGCCGGACGGCCCAGCCACGGACAGCCCAGCCACGGGCTGGCCAGCGCGGTGCGCACCGAGCTTTACACGCTGCGGCACCGGTTGTGGGCCCTCCACCTGCTCGGCGACGAACGCGGCCTCGGCGCGCCGCTGTCGCTGACCGAGACCGGAGTCGCGGCGGCGCTGTCGGCCCTGCTCGCGCGGGCTCTGCGCCCGCGCCACCACCTGGGCCTGGGTTAACCACGCCCAGGCAAGGGGGAAATAGCCGGTGTAGTTCTCGGCTAGCGTGGTGGCAGCCGCCCGAGACGAGATGACGTAGCGCAGCTGGGAGAGCTGCAGGGCGGTCCCGAACTGGTCCGAGCGCGGGTCTACGTGCAGCATGGACGTCATCCACCAGGAAAAATGGGTGGCTCGCCAGACCCGGTTCAGGCAGGTGTCCGAATACGCGTCGGCCAGCCCGGCCTGCCCGTCCCTGAGCAGGCTCGTCAGGGCGGTGGACAGGGCGGTCACGTCGGCGAGCGCCATGTTGAGGCCCTTGGCCCCGGTGGGCGGCACGATGTGCGCGGCGTCACCCGCCAGGAACAGCCGCCGGTAGCGCATCGGCGAGGCGACGAAGCTGCGCATCGGCGAGATGGCCTTCTCCGTGATCGGGCCTTCCTTCAGGTCCCATCCCGGCACGCCAAGCCGGTGCCGCAGCTCGGCCCAGATCCTGTCATCGGACCACCGCTCGATCTTCTCGTCGGCCGGAACCTGCAGGTAGAGCCGGCTGACCTGCGGTGTGCGCATGGTGTGCAGCGCGAAGCCGGCCTCGTGGCGGGCGTAGATGAGCTCGTCGGTGGATGGCGGCACCGTGGCCAGGATGCCGAGCCAGGAGTACGGGTATCCGCGTTCGGCCACCGTCACCAGGCCGGGCGGCATCGAGTCGCGGCAGATGCCGTGGAACCCGTCGCAGCCGGCGATCGCGTCGCAGGCGACTTCGTGCCGGGTGCCTGCGGAGTCGGTGTAGCGGAGCACGGGCCGGTCGGTATCGAGCTCGCCGACCTCGGTGTCGGCGACCTCGAACTCGATCATGGCCGAGGCCGCGAGCCTGGCCTGGATCAGGTCCTTGACGATCTCGGTCTGGGCGTAGATCGTCACCCAGCGGCCGCCGGTCAGGTCACGGAAGTCGAGGTGGTGCCGCTCGCCTTCGAACTGCAGGTAGATCCCGCCGTGTTCGAGGCCCTCGGCGTCCATCCGGTTGCCGAGACCGACGGCACGGAGCAGTTCGACCGTGCCGGCCTCGAGCAGGCCAGCCCGCTGCCGCGCCTCGCAGTAGGCCCGGCTGCGGTTCTCCACCACGATCGAGTCGATGCCCCGCAGGGCCAGCAGGTGGGAGAGCAGCAGGCCCGCCGGGCCGGCCCCGACGATGCCGACTTGAGTCCGTGAGCTGACTGTCATCTCGTTTCCAAGGTTAAGCCGTACGTAGGACGAACGATAGTTCAGAAAGCGAACGTGCAGGGCCCGGTCTATGATGTCATCGACCGAGCCGGGAGGCCTGCATTGCCTGACAACCAGGACCAAGGTCATGACGGGGACTTCGTCCAGTCACTTGAGCGCGGCCTGTCCGTGATCAGGGCCTTCGACGCGGAGCACCCGAAGCTGACCCTGAGCGAGGTGGCCGCGAGCACCGGCCTGAGCCGGGCCGCCGCCCGGAGGTTCCTGCGCACGCTGGTCCAGCTCGGTTACATGCGCAGCGACGGGAGCCGGTTCGCGCTCCGGCCCAAGATCCTCGAACTCGGCTACGCGTACCTGTCCAGCCTGACCCTGCCCGAGGTGGCCATGCCGCACCTGGAGCAGCTGGTGGAGCAGGTGCACGAATCCTCGTCGGTGTCCGAGCTTGACGGGGACGACGTCATCTACATCGCCCGCGTACCGACCAAGCGGATCATGACCGTGACGATCAGCGTCGGGACCAGGTTCCCGGCCTACGCGACCTCGATGGGCCGGGTGCTGCTAGCCGCGCAACCCGACGAACGCCTCGACGAGTACCTGGAATCGGCTAGCTTGCGCGGCCTCACCGGGCACACCATCACCAGCGCGACCGCGCTCCGCCGCGAGCTGCGGAAGATCCGGGCCCAGGGCTGGGCCCTGGTCGACCAGGAGCTCGAGGAAGGGCTGCGGTCGATCGCGGCGCCGATCCGCGACGCCGACGGCCAGGTCATGGCGGCCATCAACGTCTCCACCCACGCCGGCCGGCGAACCCTGAACAGCATCGTGGAGGAACTGCTGCAGCCGCTGCTCGCCACCGCGCGCCACATCGAGCTCGACCTGACCCGCTCCCGCGCGTCCGTCCGCGCCCGCCCCAACGCCTGAGCCTTGCGCCAGTAGCCCCCGCTGGCCTCGCCTGCCACACTTGCTTGCTATGCGTACGCTCGTCATCGACCATCCCCTGGTCACCCACAAGCTCACCGCCCTGCGCGACGCCGCCACCGATACCGCGACCTTCCGCAGCCTGACGGCCGAACTGGTGACCTTGCTCGCCTACGAGGCGACCCGTGAAATGCGGGTCCAGCCCGTGTCCGTCACCACGCCGGTGGGCACCGCCCGCGGCGTCAAGCTAGCCCGCCCGGTGCCGCTCATCGTGCCCGTGCTGCGGGCCGGCATCGGCATGCTCGACGGCATGACCCAGCTGCTGCCGATGGCCAACGTCGGCTTCGTCGGGCTGCGCCGAGACGAGGAGTCGCTGGTCGCATCGACCTACGCGGACCGACTGCCTGCCGACCTGACCGGACGGGACACGTTCGTGCTCGACCCGATGCTGGCCACCGGCGGAACGCTTGCCACCGTCATCAGCATGCTCACCAACCGCGGCGCCGCCTCCGTGACCGCGGTCTGCCTGCTCGCCGCGCCCGAGGGCCTGCGGCATATCGAGGAGGCCTTCGCCAGCGACAGCCCCGAGGAGCCCTGGGTGCGGGTGGTGACCGCCGCCGTCGACGAACGGCTGAATGACCGGGGATACATCGTGCCCGGGCTCGGCGACGCGGGTGACCGCCTGTTCGGCCAGATCTAGCTATCTAGCTACCCGGGCTCGGCCACTACGGGCTCAGCTATTCGGGGCTCTTACGGGCTCAGCTATTCGGGCAGGGCACTGGGCTCTGGTGCGGCACCACCATGACATCGCCGAATTTCCGGGACTGGCCCCCCCACATCCACTGTGGGCGATGCCCTACCGCCGAACCCAGCACCCTGCCACCTGTAGCTAATCAGGACTTTTCTACCCACGGGTATCCCCGAGTCCGGGGTTACACCAGGTCCGCCAGGCTAAGAGAATCCCGCCTAGACTAACCAGATCGCGCTTCGTTAGGGCTTATCGCAGGCAGGAAAAGATGCCACTGAGCACCCACGTCAGCACGGCGTCGGGCCAGAAGAGGCTGCTCGCCGAGGGCACCCGCCTGGTCTTCGGCCGGGGCCCTGACGTAGACCTGATCGTCGCGGCCGGCCGGGGGCTGTCCCGGCGGGCCGGGATGGTGACCGTGCTGGCGGCCGGCGCCTGGATCGCCAACCTCAGCCGCACCCACGCGCTGTACGTCGAGGGCGAGGGGTACCAGGTCCGGCTGCCACGGATGGAAGACGACGGCGAGCCCGCTAACGGCTGGTTCGTGCGCACGGGCACGGCCTTGGTCGGCTCGCGCGCCATGCTCGACGAACGGCAGTCGCTGGTGGTGACGGTCACGCTGGGCGTCGAGGAGGCCGCCGGGCCCCGCTTGGCCGGGCGGACGGACCGAGCTGGGCTGGCGGGAGCTGGGCTAGCGGGAGCTGGGCTAGCGGGAGCTGGGCTAGCCGACGAGGTTGAGCGGACCGATGCGATTGATCTGGTCAACGGGTCCGGTCACATCGAGGCGGAGGACGTCGAGCTGGCCGGGGCGGGGACGCTGTTGCCGTTCTACCTGGACCCGATGACCAAGCTCTTCCTGGTCGCCTTGATCTGGTGCCGTCCGTGGCTGGTCGATCCGAGCGCGACCCGGCCGCTGCCGCGCACGCCGGAAATCGCGCGGGAAGCCCTGGAGGTCACCGGTGCCTATCACGAGCTGGAACGGTTCGAGGCCGACCCGGAGTACCGCGATCTGCTCGCGGCCCGGGTGGCCGAGCACATCAAGGTGCTGCGGCGGAAGATCGCCGACCGCGGGCTGGCCGCCGCCGACGTCCGGCTCTCGGACGAGGTAGCCGTCCGGATCCTGATCGAGCACGGCATCATCACCTCTGCCGACCTGAGCCGGCTGGACGACCCCGCCTGGCGCTCCCGCCAGGAAGACCTGTGGTGGACGCAGGGTTAGGCCCCCGGGGGTATCACGATGAACGTCGTGGTGGCCTCGCTGCCGTCCGAACCGGTCACCGTGACCGTGAACATTCCCAGCCGCAACGAGCCGGGGAAGAGCCGGCTGATGTCCAAGCGCAAGGTCCCGTCCGCGCGGACCACCGGCTTGTCCTGCGCCGTGTGGTCGAACGTCGCATTGGGCGCCAGCTGCGGCGGGCTATTCCAGGTCAGCGAGACCGTGACGGAGATCAGGGGGGCGAAGCCGCTGCCCCGGACGACCCAGGTGGCACCGGCGGCGCCCTCGCTCTGGTTCAGCATGCACAGGGTGGGGCTGCCGGTGTTTGCGGCCGACGTGCCGCACACATTGTCCGGCGCGGCCGGCGGCGCCGGGGGCAGCGCGGAACCCGACGTCCTCGGGTTCGGGGTGCTCGAACTGCTGAGCGCGGCGCCGAGGATGACGCCGACCACGACCAGGGCCGCTCCGACGGAGGCCCATCCGGCCCAGCCCATGTGCGACCTGAGCCACCGCCGCCAGCCGGACCCGCCCGGCCCCGCGGCCCCGGTCCCGGTCCCGGGCTTGCGCCGGGGGACGGGCTTGTAGGAGGCGGGAAGCTCGGTGTAGGAGGCGGAGGTGGCGTCGTCGCTGCGATCCTCGCCGATCTCTGCTCCTAGACTGGCGAAGGCGGCCGAGGCGGGGCTGCGCTGATACTCCCGCATCCGGTACTGGCCGATCAGGACCATCGCCGCCTGGGGCAGGTACGCGTGCTCTTCGCCCGGGCCGGACTGGGCCTCGGTGAAGTCCCCGAGCTGGGCCAGCATCGAGGACGAGGTCGGGCGCTGCCGAGGCACGCGGGCCATGCAGGCGGTGATGAGCTCGGTGAGCTCATCGGGCAGGCCGGACAGGTCGGGTTCCTCGGTAGCCAGCCGGGCCAGCACGTCCATGACCGTGGTGCCCTGGTAGGGCGGGTGCCCGGTGGCCGCGAAAAGCAGCGTCGCGCCGAGCGAGTACACATCGCTCGCCACCGACGCCTCGTGGGTGTCCCTGGCCTGCTCGGGCGCCATGTACGCGGGCGTGCCGACGGCTCCGCGCGAGGTGGTGCGCCCCATCCGCTCGGCCGCCCGGGCCACGCCGAAGTCGATCACCCGCGGCCCGTCGGGCGCGACCAGGACGTTCGACGGTTTCAGGTCCCGGTGCACCAGGCCGGCCCGTGGATCGACTCCAGCGCCTCCGCGCACCCGGCGGCCAGCCACCGCACGGTAGTCACCGGCAGCGGGCCGCAGGCCAGCACCAGCCGGGCCAGCGACGGCGCCGGCACGTACGCGGTGGCCAGCCAGGGCAGGTCGGCCTCCGGGTCGGCCTCGACGACCGCGGCGGTGAACACGCCGCTCACCTTCCGCGCGGCCGCCACCTCCTGCGCGAACCGGGTGCGGAAGCCGGCTTCCTCGGCCAGTTCCACCTTGATCGTCTTGACCGCGACCAGCCGTCCCGCCGCCGAACGCCCCAGGTACACCTGGCCCATCGACCCGGAACCGAGACGGCCTAGCACTACATAGGGCCCGATCCGCTCCGGATCCCATTTACGCAGCGTTTCCCGGGCAGGTGGTGTTTCCCGGGCAGGTGGTTCCCGTTCCGACTGCGGCACCATTCGGCCCTCCCCTGACCAAGGCCGCTCAGAACCAGTGGCCACCTTCCATCATGCCGAATCGTTCCGCCAAAGCGCAGCGCCTTCACCCGGATTGTTACAGGTGTGGATGGAGAGAAACCAAGACCGTTCGGGATAATTATTGGTTTTATCCGGTCTGGTGCGCACCGAGCATGCTGACCGGGACCACCGCGTCGCTCATCGCCCGGGCGGTAGCAAACCCCGGCTTGATGACGGTGCTAATGAGGTGCAGCCGTTCGTCGAAACTCGCGAACGCGCTTTTCATCGCGTTCACCGTCAGCCATTCGATGTCGGACCAGCCGTAGCCGAATTCGGTGACCAGCCGGTGGAACTCCGAACTGAGCGTGACCTGGCTCATCAGCCGGTTGTCGGTGTTCACCGTCACCCGGAACGCCAGCTGGCGGAGCAGCCGGATCGGGTGCTGCGCGATCGACGGCGCCGCGCCGGTCTGGACGTTCGAGGTCGGGCACATCTCCAGCGGAATCCGGCGGTCGCGGATGTAAGCGGCCAGCCGCCCGAGCCGGACGCTGCCTTCGCGGCTGATCTGGATGTCGTCCACGATGCGGACCCCGTGGCCCAGCCGTTCGGTTCCGCACCACTGCACCGCCTCCCAGATCGACGGCAGGCCGAACGCCTCGCCCGCGTGGATGGTGATGTGGAAGTTCTCCCGCTTGATGTACTGGAAGGCGTCCAGATGCCTGCTCGGCGGCCAGCCCGCCTCGGCGCCCGCGATGTCGAACCCGACCACGCCCTCGTCCCGGTAGCGGACCGCGAGCTCGGCTATCTCCAACGACCTGGCCGCCGTGCGCATGGCGGTGAGCAGGGCATATACCGTGATCCCGTGCCCGGCCCTGGCCGCGTTGGCGCTGCCTTGGCGAAAGCCGTCGAGCACCGCCTCGACCACCACGTCCAGGCTCAGCCCGCGCTCGGTGTGCAGCTCGGGCGCGAACCGCACCTCGGCGTACACCACCCCGTCGGCGGCCAGGTCCTCGGCGCATTCAGCGGCCACCCGCCGGAGCGCGTCTGGAGTCTGCATGACCGCGACCGTATGCCGGAACGCATCCAGGTAGATCTCGAGGTGACCGCGGTGCGCGCCCTCGGTCAGCTTTTGCGTCAGCTCTTCCGCGTCGTCACCGGGCAGATCGTGGTAGCCGGTCTCGCGGGCCAGCTCAAGGACGGTCTGCGGGCGCAGGCCGCCGTCCAGGTGATCGTGCAGCAGAACCTTCGGGACCGTCCGGATCTCGGCAAGTGTCGGCATCTGACTATTGTGCTACCAGAGTGTCCGCTAGTGCGCCGGCCTTCAGGCCGGTGGTGAAGGCGGACGGACCTCAGCCGGCGTCAGGCGGGCCGGTTCTGCCGTTCGATGTGCTGGCGCAGGACCGTGGCCGGGCGCTGCCGGCGGATCCGGCGAAATAGGAGCCGGACCTGAGGCGCTTCGCGCGCCAGTAGTGCTGTCGCATGTCAGGAGCTCCTGCCGCAGCCGCAGGGAAGACCCGCCCTTGAGCCTGTTGACCAGGCGGGAGATGGCCGCGGCGGGCGGGAAGTTCACCAGCAGGCGGACGTAGCCGGGCTGGCGTTGAACTCGGCCAGTTCGCATCCGGAACCTGGGCCCGGCATATCGCATGATCTCTTCGATGCGGCGCAGGCGGGTGGCGGCGAGCACCTGGTGCCGATCCCTGGTCATGAAAACCAGGCGGGAACGCCATCTGGACACGCCATGCCTGCACGTGCGGATTTCCTTTACTCAGCCATAAAACGTAAGTATGTTCTAGATATGCAGCTCCGGTACAACTACCGCTGCTACCCGACGCCTGGCCAGCAGCAAGCGCTGGCGCGAGCGTTCGGCTGCGCGCGGGTAGTGTTCAACGACGCGCTGCGCACCCGGCAGGAAGCCCGCACGGCCGGGCTGCCGTACCTCACCGACGGGCAACTGTCGGCCCGGCTGACCGCGGTCAAGGCCACCCCGGAGCGGGCATGGCTGGGCGAGGTCTGCGCGGCGGTGCTCCAGCAGTCCCTGGCGGACCTGAACACGGCCTACCGGAATTTCTTCACCTCGGTCACCGGCACCCGCAAGGGACCGAAGGTCGCGCCGCCCCGGTTCAAGTCCCGCAAAGACCGACGGCAGGCAATCCGGTTCACCGCCAACGCCCGGTTCAAGGTGCTGCCCAGCGGAAAGCTGCGCCTGCCCAAGATCGGGGACGTCCCGGTGCGGTGGTCGCGGGCGCTGCCGTCCGCGCCGTCCAGCGTGACCGTGATCAAGGATGCGGCGGGCCGGTACTTCGCCAGCTTCGTCGTGCAGACCGAGCCGGACACTATGCCCGAGACGGAACCGGTGATCGGCATCGACCTGGGGCTGACCCACTTCGCGGTCCTGTCCGACGGGCGCAAGATCGCCTCCCCGCGTTTCCTGCGCCGGGCGGAGAAGAAACTCAAGCGGGCCCAGCGCGCCCTGTCCGGCAAGGAGAAGGGCAGCAGGAACCGGGACAAGGCCAGGGTGAAAGTAGCCCGCGCGCACGCGCGGGCGACGGACGCGCGGCGGGACTTCCATCACCAGCTGTCCACGGCACTGATCCGCGAAAACCAAGCGGTCGCCGTGGAAGACCTGGCGGTCAAAGGCCTCGCCCGCAGCCGGATGGCCAAGTCCGTCCATGACGCCGGGTGGTCGGCGTTCGTGCACATGCTGGAGTACAAGGCCCGGCTGCACGGCCGGGAGTTCCGCCGGATCGGGCGGTTCGAGCCCACCTCCCAGGTGTGCTCGGCGTGCGGGGCCAAGGACGGCCCCAAGCCGCTGCACGTGCGTGCCTGGCAGTGCCGGGCATGCGGGGTGTGGCTAGACCGGGATGTGAACGCGGCGGTGAACGTCGCCAGGGCCGCCGGGCTGGCGGTGTCAGCCTGTGGAGCGCAGGTAAGACCAGGGCTTGCCCCGGCTCAGCGCGGTGAAGCAGGAACCCTCCGAGGTGCCGCGTGAGCGGCACGGCAGGAATCTTCCCGCCTTTCAGGCGGGAGAGGAAGTCAACCCGTAGATACGTACTCGATGACCGGGGAGACCGGCGGCGGGGGACCGTCCTGGCTGACGGCGATCGCGCCGGCGAGGGCGGCCAGGGCGGGACCGAAACGATCCGGCTGATCGGCCCGGAGCTCGAGCAACGGCTGGCCTGCCTGCACCCGGTCACCCGGTTTGGCCAGGCAGATGACCCCCGCGGCCGCGCTGACCGCATCCTCCTTGCGGGCCCGGCCCGCCCCGAGCCGCCAGGCCGCCGTGCCCACCGCCAGGGCGTCCAGGCCGGTCAGCCAGCCGGACGCGGGAGCCGGCAGGACCTGGGTGTGAGCCGCCTGCGGCAGCGGGGCGTCCGGGTCGCCGCCCTGCGCGCGGACCATCGCCCGGTAGGCGACCAGCGCCCGGCCGTCCGCGATGGCGGCGGCGGGATCGCCAGCTGTGTCACCAGCCAGGCCAGCCAGGGCGAGCATCTGCCGGGCCAGGGCCAGGGTGACCTCCATCAGGTCGGCCGGGCCGTGTCCCTCCAGGGCGGCTACGGACTCCGCCACCTCGACGGCGTTGCCCACCGCGCGGCCCAGCGGGACATCCATCCGCGTCAGCAGCGCCCGGGTGCGGACCTGGTGCTCCTCGCCAAGGGCGACCATGGTCTCGGCGAGCTCCCGCGCCCGGTCCTGGGTTTTCATGAAGGCGCCGGTCCCGACCTTGACGTCCAGGACGAGCGCGCTGGTTCCCTCGGCGATTTTCTTCGACATGATCGAGCTGGCGATGAGCGCGATCGACTCGACCGTCCCGGTGACGTCCCGCAGCGCGTAGAGCCTGCGGTCCGCGGGGGCCAACCCGGACCCGGCGGCGCAGATCACGCAGCCGGCGCTGGCCAGGACGGCGAGCGTCTCGTCCGGGGTCAGTCCGGCGCGGAAACCGGGGATCGCCTCGAGCTTGTCCAGCGTGCCGCCGGTATGGCCGAGGCCACGGCCGGACAGCTGCGGCACGGCGGCGCCGCAGCTCGCGACCAGGGGCGCGAGGATCAGGCTGACCTTGTCGCCGACCCCGCCGGTCGAGTGCTTGTCCACGGTCGGCCTGGTGATGGAGCTTAGGTCGAGCCGGTCCCCGGAGGCGATCATGGCCGCGGTCCACGTCCTGAGCTCCGCGCCGTCCAGGCCCTGGAAGTAGATCGCCATCAGCAGCGCGGACATCTGCTCGTCCGCGACCTCGTGCCGGGCGTACGCCTCGAACAGCCACCTGATGTCGTCATCGGCCAGCCGGTGCCCGTCACGCTTGGCGCGGATCAGGGTGGCCGCATCGGTCACGGCTGCGTCGGTCATGGGCGGGGCTCCCGGCGCGCGGCGAGATCGGTATCGGTGAAGGCCGCTGGGAGCAGGACCTTCAGCTCTACCGGGCCGCCGGCGGTGTCGACGAGCAGGTCGCCGCCGCCGGCTTCCAGCAGCAGCTGGCGGCAGCGGCCGCACGGCAGCAGCGGCTCCCCGTCACCGGCCACGACGGCCACGGCCAGCAGCGGCCCTTGAGCGCCCGACGCGTGCAGAGCAGCGACGCCGGAGGCGTGCAGCGCACTGACCAGGCCGCACTCGGCGCACAGGGTCAGGCCGTAGGAGGCGTTCTCCACGTTGCAGCCGGTGAGGATCTGCCCGTCGGCGGCCTGTCCGGCCGCGCCGACCCGGAGCCCGGAATAAGGAGCGTAGGCCCGTCCCGCTGCGTCCACTGCGGCGGCGCGAAGTCTGGGCCAGTCGATGATCACTCGACGACTCTAAAGGACTAAGGGTCCGTGTGGATAAGGCTGCAGGGTTGCCTTATCCACACGGACCCTCTCATGTCCTGCGCGGCCGCAGCAGGGAGGCTGACCGCGCTAAGAGCTGGGCCCCTTTAGACGGGGAACTCTGATAGAAATCATGCCTGGCGACTTGCTAAGGACCCCCCCTGTAAGAAGTTCAGATCTGGTTAAGATCTGCGTCCGGTTGGGAGCATGGCGGTTTGGTGCCTAACGTGGAGGCCGTGAACGCACGTCTTGGCCGGGTCCTTGTCGTTGAGGACGACCCTGGCATCGCTACCCAGCTGGTCCGCGGGCTGACCCGGGCCGGCTACGAAACCGGCAGCGTCACCACGGGCAAGGCGGCGCTCGACTGGCCGGTGCCCGATGTCGTGCTGCTCGACCTCGGCCTGCCCGACATCGACGGCGTGGAGGTCTGCCGGCGGCTCCGCCAGGCCTGCGACGCGGCCATCATCATCGTGACCGCGCGCGGCGAGGAATCGGACCGCGTGCTGGCCCTCGACGAGGGGGCCGATGACTACCTGATCAAGCCGTTCGGTCTGCAGGAACTGCTGGCCCGGATCAGGGCGGTGCTGCGCCGCAGCCGCCAGCCGGCCAGGTGCTGCAGCACGGCCCGCTCACCGTCGACCTGCGCACGCACAAGGTCACCGTGGGCGCCGACCACATCGCCGTGACGCCCAAGGAGTTCGCCATCCTGGAATGCCTGGCCAGCGACCCGGGACGGGTGGTCAGCCGCCAGGAGATGCTCGAACGCGCCTGGGACGAGCACTGGTACGGGCCGACCAAGGTGCTCGACGTGCACATGGCGGCGCTGCGGAAAAAGCTCGGCGACCCCGGCCTCATCGAGACCGTCTACGGGCACGGCTTCCGGCTCGCTGACCAGAGCAGCGCGCCGTGACCAGGCGGATCCTGCTGGTCCTGCTGGCTTTCACCGCCGTCGTCATCGCCGGGGCCATGGTCCCGCTGGCGCTGAACGCGATCACGCACGACCGGAACTCGTTCGTCCAGGAGACCGCGGACACGGTCAGCACCGACGCCGCGGTCGCCCAGGGGCGCCTGGAAAATCCCAAGTACGCGCCGCTGGTCGACTTGCTCCGCCAGGTGCGGGAGGCCGGCTACGGCCTGCTGATCGAGCGGAGCACCCGCAACAATGTCATGGGCGGCGTGGTGGCCGAACAGGGCATGCCGCGCGGCAACTGGGCCCAGCTGGCCACTCGGGCGGACGAGCCGGCCCGGAGTACGACCCCGGCGCACCAGCCGGTCCCCGAGGTCACCGGTTCGTGGGTAGCGGCCGCGATCCCGGTCTATTCAACGAGGGCCCAGCTGGTGGGTACGGTGATCCTGGTCAGGCCCACGGCTTCGCTGAACCACGACATCATCGAGCTGTGGGTCATCCTCGGCACGATCGCGGTCGTGGCCATGCTCGCCGCCGCGCTGCTGGCGTTCGCGTTGGCCCGGTGGGTGAGCAGGCCGCTGGCCGGGCTGGACAGCGCCGCGGGCCGGCTGGCCGACGGTGACCTGGCCAGCCGGGCCGTGGTCCATTCGGGGCCGCCGGAGCTGCGCCGCCTGGGGACGACGTTCAACACGATGGCCGGGCGGCTGGAGGCCCTGGTGCACGGGAACCGGGCCGTGATCGCGGACGTGTCGCATCAGCTGCGCACCCCGCTGGCCGCCCTGCGGCTGCGGCTGGACCTGCTCGCCGCGGACACCGACCCCGACCCCGAGACCACCGCGCACGAGCTGGCCGGGGCGCTCGACGAGCTGGCCAGGCTGTCCCGGCTGGTGGACGGCCTGCTCGCGGTGGCGCGCGCCGAGAACGTGGTGCCGGTGCCCACCGCGGTGGACGTGGCCGAGGTGGCCAGGGAGCGGGTCGTGGCGTGGCACCCGGTGGCCGACGACCGGGGCATCGCGCTCGAGGCCCCGGGAGTGGGCAGCGCACGGGCGCGCGCATCGGTGCTGGCCTGGATCGGCGAGGGCCACCTGGAGCAGATCCTGGACAACCTGATCGCCAACGCGCTCGACGCGCTGAGCGCGGGCGGCCACATCACGGTGACGGCAGCGGTCACGACGGCCGGCCCGCAGATCACCGTGGCCGACGACGGCCCGGGCATGAGCGCCGAGGACCGGGAGCGCGCCTTCCTGCGGTTCACCACCTCGAACCCGAACGGCACCGGGCTCGGCCTGGCCATCGTGCACCGCCTGGTCACCTCGAACGGCGGCACGGCCCGGCTGGCCGAGACACCAGGCGGCGGGCTGACCGTCGTCCTTGACTTCCCGGGCGTGCCGACGCCTAACGGCAACGTCCCCGCGTCCGACAGCACCTCCCCGCAGGCTGCGCTGAGCCTGTAGGCCCTGCTGCCTTGTAGGAAGGCACCAAGACCCGTGGCGAAAACCCCGGGTGTCTGTCTGTCAGGCCAATAACGCCATCATGATCGGGTTCCGATTCGGCAACGAGCAGGCTAGATGGCCGTGTGTCCCTTTCCCAGTAGAGACCACCAGGCATAACCTGCGGGTCAACCCAGGACGAATGCGAGGCCAGGCGCTGCGGCGTGCTGGCCCAGTGGAGGTAAGCGTGAAACACAGCGCATGGGCCACGGCGGCGCTGGCCGTGTCGGCGACGCTGGTCATCGCCGCGTGCGGCAGTAGCACCAGCTCGGCCCCGGCCGGCGGCAACTCCAGCACATCGAGTTCGGCGACCAGCTCGGCGTCAACGTCAGCCAAGTTCCTTGGCTGCGTGGTCCTCGACACCGGCGGCGTCAACGACAGGTCGTTCAACGCCGCGGCGTGGGCGGGCATGCAGGCGGCCGCGCTTGCCAACAGCAATATCAAGGTCACGTACCTGCAGTCGACGACGCCAGCCGACTACACGCCGAACATCCGAACGTTCATCGGCCAGAAGTGCGGCATCATCGTCACCGCGGGCTTCAATCTGGCCGCCGCGACGGAGGCCGCGGCCAAGGCGAACCCGAGCCAGAAGTTCGCGATCGTCGACTGCTCGTACGCGTCGGGGTGCCTGACCGGCACTAAGGTCAGCAACATCGACCAGTTGGTGTTCAACACCGTGCAGGACGGCTTCCTGGGCGGCTACCTGGCCGCGGGCATGACGAAGACCGGTAAGGTCGCGACGTTCGGCGGGGCGGACTACCCGACCGTGACGATCTACATGGACGGTTTCTGGGACGGCGTGCAGTACTACAACCAGAAGCACGGCACGCACGTGCAGGTGCTCGGCTGGAACGAGCAGACCCAGAAGGGCTCCTTCACCGGTGACTTCACCAACCAGACCAAGGGCCAGACACTGACTCAGACGTTCATCAGCGAGGGTGCCGACATCATCTTCCCGGTCGCGGGCAACGTCGGCCTCGGCGCGGCCAAGGCCGTCCAGGACGCGGACGCCGCGGCCGGCAGCCAGAAGGTGAACATGATGTGGGTGGACCTCGACGGATGCGTCAGCGCGGCGCAGTACTGCAAGTACTTCATCACCAGCGTGGAGAAGGGCATCGTGCCGGCCGTGAAGACCGCGGTGCTGGGCACCGCCGCCGGAACCTTGACGGGCAACACGTACATCGGCACCCTGGCCAACGGCGGGGCCGTCCTCGCTCCGTTCCATCTGTGGGCTGGTAAGGTCCCGGCGTCGCTGCAGTCAGAGCTCGCGCAGATAAAGGCGGGCATCATCAGCGGCACGATCCAGACGCCGACCAAGAGCCCGGTGTAAGAACCTGACAGCACGGCACGACGAATGTGGCAGCGGTGCGGCGTGATGCGCATCGCTGCCATATCGGCGTGAAGGCCGAAGGGTTCCACGTGGGGTGGGGCCGCGCGAAAATGGAGGCCACGGGCATGATGGTGCGGACGCGGAACTGAAGGGCGGCCGTGGAACTCGAACTGAAGGGCATCACCAAGCGTTTCGGTTCGCTGGTGGCCAACGACCATATCGACCTGTCGGTGGCCCCAGGTCAGGTGCACGCCCTGCTGGGCGAGAACGGCGCCGGCAAGACGACCTTGATGAACGTCTTGTACGGGCTGCTGCAGCCTGACGAGGGCCGGATCTTGCTCGATAACAAGGCGGTCCGGTTCCACTCCCCGAAGGATGCCATCGCGGCCGGAATCGGCATGGTGCACCAGCACTTCATGCTGGTGCCCGTGTTCACCGTGGCGGAGAACGTGACGCTGGGCATCGAGAAGACCCGCCCTTCCGGGCTGCTCGACCGGCGCAAGACCCGCCGCGAGGTGCGGGAACTATCCCACCGGTTCGGCCTGGAGGTCGACCCGGACGCCCTGGTGGAGAACCTGCCGGTGGGCATCCAGCAGCGAGTCGAGATCGTCAAGGCACTGGTCAGGGAGGCGACCGTGCTGATACTCGACGAGCCGACCGCGGTGCTTACCCCGGCCGAGACCGAGGACCTATTCCGGATCATCAGGCAGCTGCAGGAGGGCGGCAAGTCCATCGTCTTCATCTCGCACAAGCTCAAGGAAGTCCAGGCGATCGCGGACACGATCACCGTGTTGCGCCGGGGAAAGGTCGTCGGCCAGCGGCCTCCTGGCACCACGGAGGACGAGCTCGCCTCGCTCATGGTCGGCCGGGACGTGCAGCTGCAGGTCAGCAAGGAGGCCGCCAAGCCTGGCGACGTGGTGCTCGACGTGTCCGACCTGACCGTCGCCGATGAGACCGGCCGGGTGTTGGTGAACGGGATGTCCTTCCAGGTCCGGGCGGGCGAGATCCTGGGCGTGGCGGGGGTGCAGGGCAACGGGCAGACCGAGCTGTGCGAGGCCCTGATGGGACTGCGGCCCGCCGCGGCGGGCCTGGTGACGCTGAATGGCCGTGACCTCACCCACGCCACGCCAGCCCAGCGGCTGCGCGCCGGGATCGCCTACGTGCCCGAGGACCGGCAGGAAGACGGACTGATCGGCGAATTCTCCGTGGCCGACAACATGGTGCTCGACCAGTATAATAGGCCGCCTTTCGCCTCCGGCATCAACCTCAACCTCGGCGCGATCGCACGCAACGCGGCCGAGCGGGTGCAGGAATTCGACGTCCGCACCACCTCGGCGCAGGCACCGGTCGGCACGCTGTCCGGCGGCAACCAGCAGAAGGTCATCCTGGCCAGGGAACTCGGGCGCGAGCACAAGGTGCTCGTGGCCAGCCAGCCCACCCGCGGGCTGGACGTGGGCTCGATCGAGTTCGTGCATCGCCGCATCGTGGACCAGCGCGACAAGGGTATGGCCGTGCTCATCGTCTCCGCCGAACTCGACGAGATCTACGCTCTGGCGGACCGGATCGCGATCATGTACGAGGGCAAGATCACCGGTTTCCGGCCGCCGACGGTGCCGATGGAAGAACTGGGGCTGCTGATGGCCGGGGCAACCGACCAAGACCCGGGATCGGAACCCACCCCTAGCGCCCCGACGGCCATACCGGGAGCGGGACAATGAGCGACCAGGCGGGTTCCCCGGATCCAGCCACCGTGGCGAAGAAGGAAGACGAGCAGGAGTCGCACAGCTCGTTCGGCCAGGTCCTGAGGGATTCGATCCTTGAAGGTAATACGGTCACCGTCATCATCCTGGCCATCTTCACCGCGTTTGTGGTCGGCGGGCTGCTCAACGCGTTCACCAACACGACCGTGCTGCATGCCTGGGGCAACTTTTTCTCGGCTCCCGGCCACGCGATCGCGGCGGCCTGGGACACCGCGGTGGGCGCCTACGTGGAGATGTTCGAGGGATCGATCGTCAACCCGCACACGGTCGCCGCGCTGTTCCAGCAGGCGTCGTTCGCCACGGCCGTGCACGACGGCTACCTGTCCGCCGTGTTCAACCCGCTGTCGGAGACCTGCGTCCAGGCCACGCCGCTGATCCTGGCCGGGCTGGCGGTTGCGCTGCCCTACCAGGCGGGCCTGTTCAACATCGGCGCGGAGAGCCAGCTCATCGGCGGCATGATCCTCGCCACCTACCTCGGCTACGGGGTCAGCCTGCCGTTCTTCGTGCACGTCGTGGTCTGCGTGATCGGCGGTTTCGTCGGCGGCGCGGCGATCGGCTGGATAGTCGGCGAGCTCAAGGCACGAACGGGCGCGCACGAGGTCATCACCACGATCATGATGAACTACATCATGGGCTACTTCCTGGCCTACCTGCTCTCCTTCGGCTACCTGATGCAGCAGCCCCACACGACCAACCTGGTCACCTCGGCCATCGCCGGTAACGCGCACCTGCCGCTGCTGTTCGGCTCGCACCTGCGGATCAACGCGGGCTTCCTCATCGCCCTGGCCTGCGCGGCGGGCGTGTGGTGGCTGCTGAACCGGACCACGACGGGCTTCGAGTTCCGCAGCATCGGCAAGAATCCCAGCGCCGCGCGTGTGGCCGGCATGAACGTGGAACGGAACTGGGTGCTGGTGATGCTGATCGCCGGCGGCCTGGCCGGGCTGAGCGGCGCCACGGTCATCCAGGGCACCGACTTCAGCCTGAACTTCCAAAGCTACGGAACCTATGGCATCGACGCCATCACGGTCGCGCTGCTCGGCCTGGGCAGGCCACTCGGGGTCGTGCTCGCCGGGCTGCTGTTCGGCGCGCTGCACGCCGGGGCGCCGCTCATGCAGGCCGCCACCGGCACTCCGGTGGACATGGTGCAGGTGCTGCAGGCGGTGATCGTCCTGTTCGTCGCGGCGCCGCCGCTGATCCGGTCCGTGTACCGGCTGCGTGCCGCCAGGGCCGGCGGTGTGGGCGGGGTCATGTCCAAGGGGTGGAACGCATGACGACCGCCAGCCCCGCGCAGCCGGTGGACTTGGATTTGGCGGCCCGCGCCCCGAGCAGCGCCTTCCGGCGGTGGCTGGCGCCGGTGACATTTGCCGTGTTCGGGCTGGTGAACATCTTCGTCCTGGGGATGAACGCGCATCACGGGGACGCGACCTTCGCGTTCTCCCAGCCGTTCGCCAAGGTGACCGTGCCGAACTTCACCCTGCCTGCCGCCGCCACCTGCTACGTGTGCGGCGCGATTACCCTCGTGATCGCCGCGCTGCGGGCTTTCCTGCCGTTCGGCACGGCGCTGAAGCGGGTCGCCATCGCGGTGGTCATCTTCCTGTTCGTCCTCGCCCTGCTGTGCTGGGCCGACGCGGGCCTGACCACGGCGTTCAACGTGGTAAACCTGCTGCAGGGCACCTTGAACCAGTCGATCCCGATCATGCTGGGCGCGCTGACCGGCGTGGTGTGCTCCCGCTCCGGGGTGATCAACGTCGGCATCGAGGGCCAGCTGCTGCTCGGCGCCTTCACCGCCGCCATCGTGGCCAGTGTCACCGGCTCGCTGTGGCTGGGACTCGTGTGCGGAGCGCTGGCTGGCTCGCTGGTCGGGGCGCTGCTCGCCGTCTTCGCCATCGGCTACCGGGTGGACCAGGTCATCCTCGGCGTGGTGCTCAACACGCTGATCCTCGGCCTCACCGGGTACCTCTATGACGACCTCATGGTGCCCTACGCCAACACGCTGAACTCGCCGCCCACGTTCTCCGCGATCAAGCTCCCGCTGCTAGGCGACATCCCGATCGTCGGCCCGGTCTTGTTCGACTCCACCATCTTCCTGTACCTCACCTACATCGCGCTGGCCGGCGTCCAGGTAGGCCTGTTCGCGACCCGGTGGGGGCTGCGCACCCGGGCCATCGGCGAGCACCCGATCGCGGCCGACACCGTGGGCATCCCGGTGATCGCGATGAGGTACCGCAACGTCATCGCGGCCGGGCTGATCGCGGGCATCGGCGGCGCCTACTTCACGATCGGCTCGGTCGGTTCGTTCGGCGCGGGCATGACCTCCGGTGAGGGCTACATCGCGCTCGCCGCGATGATCTTCGGGCGGTATGCGCCGTTCGGCGCGATCGCGGCGGCCCTGCTGTTCGGGTTCACCACCCAACTGCAGTCCATCATGTCCACCCTGAACACGCCGATCCAGTCAAACCTGCTGCTGATGACCCCGTACGTCGTCACGATCATCGTGCTCGCCGGGCTCGTCGGCAAGGTCCGCGGCCCCCGGGCCGAAGGCATCCCCTACGTCAAGGCCTAAAGACTTATGCCGAACGGTCCAGGCTGCCCGCTCCACCGGAACGCGAACGCCTTTTGGCGGTGACTGCCAGGCGGCGGCCTGTGGTTAGCGGCGGCGGGGCGTGGTGATTGCCACTGCATTCCCGCCCATCCCCCTCTTCCCACCCGCACCGTCCCGTACACCTCCCCGAGTCAATGAACGCGGCGTTCTACCTCAAAGAATCATTAGAACGTCACGTTCATTGATTTCCGCGGCGCGTGGCTCGGGACCGGTATGGGTGGAATTTGCTGGTTTGGTGAGGGTGCATTAGAAATGAGCGGTGCACGTGACGGATGGGGCTGAGCTGCGGGCCGCCGTGGAGGCCTGGATCGCGGACGATCCGGACGCGGGCGACCGGGCCGAGCTGCAGGCGCTGCTGGATCGCGCCTTCCCCGGCGCGGGCGCGGGCGCGGGCGCGGCGGATGCTGCGGCGGTCGGCGAATTGCGGGACAGGTTCGCCGACCGGCTGCACTTCGGGACGGCTGGGCTGCGCGGCGCGGTCGCCGCGGGTCCGAACCGGATGAACCGCGCCGTGGTCAGGGCCACGACCGCCGCCGTGGCCGGCTGGCTGCTCGGGCCGGGTTCCGAGGCCCAGGGCAGCGGGACTCAGCGGGGTCAGCGGGTCGGCGTCGTGGTGGGCGGCGACGCGCGGCACCGGTCGGCGGAGTTCGCCGGCGAGGTGGCCGGGGTGCTGGCCGGAGCGGGCATCGCGGTGCACGCGCTCCCGCTGCCCTGCCCCACTCCCCTGCTCGCGTTCGCGGTCCGCCACCTGGGCGCGGCGGCCGGGGTGATGGTCACCGCGAGCCACAACCCGGCCGCGGACAACGGGTACAAGCTCTACCTGAGTGACGGCGCCCAGGTCATCCCGCCCGCCGACGCCGAGATCGAGCAGCTGATGGCCGGTCTCGGGCCGCTGTCACAGGTCCCGGTGGCCGGGGCCGGAAGCCCGCTGATCACCCGCCACGGCGACGAGGTGGCGCGGGCGTACCTGGACGCGGTGGTGGCGGCCGCCGCCGGGCCGTCCGCTCCGGGCCCGGGTCGCCGGGTCCGGACGGAGCTGAACGTCGTCTACACGCCGATGCACGGAGTGGCCGGGCCGCTGATGCTGCGGGCCCTCCGGCAGGCGGGCTTCGCGGCGCCGCACGTGGTGGCCGCGCAGGCGGAGCCCGACCCCGACTTCCCGACCGTCGCGTTTCCCAACCCGGAGGAGCCGGGCGCCCTGGACCTGGCGCTGGCCGACGCGCGGCGGCTCGGCGCCGACCTGGTCGTGGCCAGCGACCCGGACGGGGACCGGCTGGCCGTGGCCGTTCCCGACCCGGGGAGCGGCTGGCGGGTGCTGACCGGGGATCAGGTGGGCGCCCTGCTCGGTGCCAGCCTGATTAGGGCCAGCCTGATGAGGGCCAGCCTGATGAGGGCCAGCCTGATGAGGGCCAGCCTGCTGGAGGGGACCGCGGGGGGCGGGGTCGAGCCGCAGACGCGGCTGGTGGCGTCCACCGTCGTCTCCTCGACGCTGCTGTCCAAGATCGCGGCGGCGGCCGGCGTCCGCTACGCGGAGACCCTGACCGGGTTCAAGTGGATCGCCAGGGCGGCCGACGGCGTGCCGGGTGCGCGTTTCGTGTTCGGCTACGAGGAGGCCCTCGGCTACGCCGTCGGTGACGTCGTGCGCGACAAGGACGGCATCGGCGCCGCGCTGGCGATGCTCCGGCTGGCGGAAATGGCGAAATCGCAGGGCCGTTCGGTCCTTGCGGTTTATGACGACCTGGAGAGGGCGCACGGCGTGCACCTGACCTCCCAGCTGACCCTGCGGACGGCCGACCAGGCGCACGTGATGAGCCAGCTCAGGTCGACGCCGCCGGCCGCCTTCGGCGACGAACCCGTGACCGGCCTGTCCGACCTGGCCCGGAGCGACACGCTCGGGGTACCGCGGGCCGACGTGCTGATCTTCGGTCTCGGCACCGGTGCCCGCGTGGTGCTGCGGCCGAGCGGCACCGAGCCGAAGATCAAGTGCTACATCGAGATCACCGAACCGCTCGCGGGCCGTTCGCTCGCGGCCGCCCGCGAGGCCGCCGACAGGCGCCTGGCTCCGCTGCGGGCCGCACTCGAGGCGATGCTGGCCGGCGCCTGACGAGGGTCCTCAGCTGGGCTTGATCAGCTGGGCTTGATCAGCTCCACAGGCCGACCTGGTTGCCGTCCGGGTCGGTGAAGACGGCGAACCGGCCGAAGTCGCCGGGCAGGTCGGTCGGTGGTACCAGGCGCTTGCCGCCCAGCTGTTCGGCCCGGTCCAGGTAGGCGTCCAGGTCGTCGACGCGCATGTAGATTTTCACGTTCTTCTCGCCCGGCGCCTCACCCGGGCCGATGCCGCCGCCGATCGCGCCGGCCCCGGCACCGGTGTCGACCAGGCCGTACCCGCCCATGGCCGGGTCGGCGGCTACCTCCCAGCCGAACAGCTCGCGGTAGAACTTCTGCGCCCGTTCGTGGTCCGGGCTGATGATCTCGAAGAACGCCACTGGCTGGCCCATGTTCCTGCTCCCTCCGTCGTGTCTGACTGCTTTTACTAACGTTAGAATATACTAACGTTAGCGCTTGCTGACAAGGGCTTCCGGGTTCAGAATGAGACAAGCGACTGGCCTTCGGCATGATAGCCAGGTGAAATGCCGCCGTGGCACACGACGTGAACGACGCCGTTCGACTCCAGGAGGTCACGCATGAGCGCATCCATCGACGGGACGGCCATCGACAAGGTACTGCAGGAGGCGGTGGACTCCGGCGGGGTCCCGCACGTGGCCGCGATCGCGGCCGATCGCGATGGCGTCATCTACCAGGGCGCGGCGGGCCCCCGGGAGGCCGGCCAGAGCGACCCGGTCACGGTGGACACGCTGTTCCGGATCATGTCGATGACCAAGATGCCGTGCACCGTGGCCGCGCTGCAGCAGGTGGAACAGGGCAACCTCGACCTGGACGCGCCCGTCGCGGACTACTGCCCGGAGTTCGCCGAGCTGCAGGTGCTGACCGGCTTCGACGGCGATACCCCGAGGCTGAGGCCCCCGGCCCGGCAGGCCACCGTGAAGAACCTGGTCACGCACACCAGCGGCCTGGGTTACTGGTTCTTTAACGAACAGCTAGTGCGCTGGGAGGAGACGACCGGCGTCCCGAACGTCGTCGCGGGGTCCCGGGCCTCCTTCACCGCCCCGATGCTGGCCGACCCGGGCGAGGCGTTCAATTACGGCATCAACATCGACTGGCTCGGCAAGGTGGTGGAAGCGGTCACCGGCGTCGGCCTGGACGTGGCCATCAAGCAGGGCGTCACCGGTCCGCTCGGCATGGACCAGACCACGTTCCTGATGAACGACGACCAGCGGCCGAACTCGACCCCGGTCCACGTCAAGGGCGAGGACGGCACCTGGATGTCGATCGGCGAGATCCTGAACCAGGCGCCGGACTGGTGGGCCGGCGGGCACGGGCTCTACGGGCCGCCGAGCGACTACATCAAGTTCCAGCGAGCGCTGCTGCGCGGCGGCGAGCTCGACGGCACCAGGATCCTGCGGTCGTCCACGGTCGACGAGGCCTTCCGCAACCAGATCGGCGACCTGGACTTCCCCGCCGAGCTGTCGACCGTCGACCCGGCGTCGACCTGCGATTTCAACGCAGGTCCCGGCTTCAAGTGGGGCTACGGGCTGCTGCTCAACACCTCGGACTTCCCGGGCATGCGACGAGCCGGGTCCGGGGCCTGGGCCGGCCTGTGCAACACCCAGTTCTGGGTGGACCGCAGCACCGGCATCTGCGGCGCCATCTACAGCAGCTTCCTGCCGTTCGTGACACCGGAGGCCGTCAAGCTGTACAACGACTTCGAGCGGACGCTCTACTCGTCGCTGTGACCGGGTTAGTGCCCTGCGTTCGGGGCCGCCGCCAGCCAGGGACCCACCCGGCTGAGCAGGAGGAACCCGAGCAGGACGCCGACCACCAGGCTGCCCGCGATCAGCCACTGCCGCAGGCCGGCCCCGGTGACCTCGCGCCGTGTCCGGCGCAGCCAGTCACGCGGGGCCAGCCTGAACACCTCGCCCAGGTGGCCGAGCACGTGGATCGTCATGGCACCGAACCACAGGACGAAACTAGCCTTGTGCACCTTGAGCAGCAGGCTAAGCCAGGACCCGGTCACCAGCATCAGCCCCACGCCGCTCGCCAGCAACACCAGCGTGAGGACCACCACGACCGGGCCGAGCAGGCGCAGCACGACCGGCGGCGCTCCCTTGCGCCGGTAGGCCGGAGCGCCGCGGTAGTAGCGGGCGAACCGCCAGGTGGTGCTGGCCACCTTGACCAGCACCGGCGGTATGAGCACCATGCCGATGAAGACGTGCGGCGAGAGCAGCTGGCGGACCCGCAGGAGCGTGACGCCTTCGGCTGCCAGCAGCACCAGCAGCACGGCCGCGTTCGCCGCCGTCAGGCGGGCATTGCCGGCCACGCCCGCTTCGGCCCTGCGCTCAGCGCGGCCCGGCCGGCCAAGCGGGCCCGGCTGATCGAGCTGGCCCGGCTGATCGAGCTGGCCCGGCTGATCGCGCCGGCCCGGCCGCGGGGCCCTGATCCTGTCTCGCCCATCCACTCCCACGAACGCACATTATGGGAAGAACGTGACAGCCGTATGAAGGCGCCGGCCGGCTGGCGCCCTCAGCCGCCGGTAAGGGCCCGGGCCTGGATGACGTCCTCGCGCATCTGGGTGACCAGGGCATCGACGGAATCGAACCGCTCCGTGCCGCGGAGCCGGGCGGTGAAGTCGATGGCGGCGTGGGCGCCGTACAGGTCGAGGTCGTCGCGGTCGAGCGCGTACGCCTCGACGGTGCGGTCGCCGATGCCGAAGGTCGGGTTGGTGCCGACCGAGATCGCGGCCGGCCAGCGGCTGGCCTCGGTTCCGTCCAGGTCCAGGCTGGTCAGCCAGCCGGCGTACACACCGTCGGCGGGGGTCGCGGTGTGCGGCGGCGTCTCCAGGTTGGCGGTCGGGAAACCCAGCGCGCGGCCGCGCATGTGACCGCGGACGACGACGCCCTCCACCCGGTGCGGACGGCCCAGCGCGGTGGCGGCCGCGGCCACGTCACCGGCGGCCAGCTGCTCCCTGATGTAGGACGAGGAGATCGTCACGCCGTCAGCCACGAGCAGCGGCACGCCCTCGGCGGTGAAGTCGTACTTCTCGCCGAGCTGAACCAGCAGCGGCACGTCGCCCACGGCCCGGTGGCCGAACCTGAAGTTATCCCCCACCACCACGGCGGCGGCGTGCAGCCGTTCCGACAGGACCACCCGGACGAACTCATCCGGGCTGAGCCTGGAGAATTCCAGGTTGAACGGGAGCACGCAGACCGCGTTGGCACCGAGGCCCGCGAGCAGTTCGGCTCGCCGCCGCGAGGTGGTGAGGAACGGCGGATGAGAGCCCGGCCTGACGACCTCATCCGGATGCGGGTCGAAGGTGATCACCACGACTGGCAGGTTCCTCGCCCGCGCGATCTGTTCGGCCCGCCTGATAATGCGCTGGTGGCCGCGGTGCACGCCGTCGAACACGCCGATCGTCGCGACGCACTGATCCCAGTCGGAAGGCACCTCGGCCAGGCCGTACCAGCGGTACACGATCCCCGTTCCTCCTTTGAATCCAGACCACAAGCCTAAAGCTTCAAGCGAAGACGACGAGCGGCCTGGCTTGTCCTGACTCCTCGGTGACCAGGGCGATCAGGGTGCCGTCAGGCGCATAGGCGGCCGTCGGACCCATGCTGGCCTGCAAGGTGCTGGCCTGCGCGGTGCTGGCCTGCGGGCCCGTGCTGGCCTGCGGGGTGCTGGGCGCCGCGGCCAGGCGGCCGCCGTTGGCCAGCCGACGGGCCTCGTCCGCGCTCAGGTTCCGGCGCGGGAATGCCGCCGAGGCCGCCTGGGCCAGCGGCAACACCTCGAACCGGTCGGCCAGCTGCTCCAGGGTGCGGGCGTCCTCGACGCCGTACCCGCCCACCCTGGTGCGACGCAGGCGGGTCAGGTGACCGCCGGTCCCCAGGGCAGCACCCAGATCGCGCGCCAGGGCCCTGACGTAGGTGCCGCTCGAGCAGCGCACGGTGGCGTCAACGTCGACCAGATCGCCGTCGCGACGGAGCGCGGTGACCGTGAACTGGCAGACCGTCACCGGCCGGGCCGCTAGCTCTGGCGCCGCGCCCGCCCTGGTCAGCTTGTAGGCACGCTGCCCGCCGACCTTGATCGCGCTGACCACGGGCGGCACCTGCCAGATCTCGCCGGTCAGCGCGGCCACCGCCTTGCGCAGCTGATGTTGAGTGAGCGCTGCCGCGGAAACGTCCGCGGCCGACGCGGTGCCGGTGATCTCGCCCTCCGCGTCGTCGGTGCTGGTCGACTGGCCGAGCCTGATCGTGGCCGCGTATTCCTTCTCGGTCAGCGTCAGGTACCCGAGCAGCCTGGTGGCCTTCTCCACGCCGACCACCAGCACGCCGGTCGCCATCGGATCCAGCGTCCCGGCGTGCCCCACCTTCTTGGTCCCGGCCAGCCGCCGGACCCGCGCCACCACGTCATGCGACGTCATGCCGCCAGGCTTGTCCACGATGACCAGGCCGCTCTGCTTGCCACTCGCCTGCGGGGCGTTCACGAGTCGAAGTCGTCCTCGCCGGAGTCGGCGGCGGGCTTGCGGTAAGGGTCGGGGTCGCCGGCGGGAACGGCGCCCTCCCGGCTGCGGGCGAGCTCGGCGTCGGCGTGCCTGGCCTGGGTGACCAGGTCCTCGATCCGCTTGGCGCTGTCCGGAAGCACGTCGGCCACGAACTCAAGCGACGGGGTGTGCCGAAGACCGAGCTGCCTGCCCACCTCGGATCTGATGATGCCGGTGGCGCTGTGCAGCGCCACCGCGGAGTCGGCCCGTTCGGCATCAGTTCCGTACACCGTGTAGAACACGGTGGCCTCGCGCAGGTCGTTGGTCAGCCGGGCTTCGGTGACGGTCACGAAGCCGAGCCTGGGGTCCTTGATCCGGCGCTCCAGCATTTCCGCGACGATTTGGCTGATCTGGTCGGCCAGCTTGCGCGCCCTCGCGGCGTCCATGCTCCGTCACTCCTCTTCGTTGAACAGCCGCTGCCGAGCCGACAGCAGCTCGATCTCGGGGTGCCCGGCCACGAGGCGCTCGCACTCGTCGAGCACGCTCATCGCGTTGGCGGCCGTCGCGGATACGACGGCCACGCCTATCTCGGCACGCCGGTGCAGGTCCAGGTACCCGGTCTCGGCGACCGCGACACCTGGATAGCGCCGGCGCAGCTCGGCGACCAGCGGGCGCACGACGCCTCGCTTGCCCTTCAGCGAGTGCACGTCGCCGAGCTGCACATCCAGCGTCAGCGCCGCGACGTACACGGCATCACTTCCGCTCCTGCCCGCGTACCTGCGGCCCGGGTACCTGATCAGGCCCTTGGCTTCTCCCTCATCTCGAAGGTCTCGATCGTGTCGGCGATCCTGACGTCGTTGTAGCCGATGCCGATACCGCACTCGAAGCCCTCGCGGACCTCGGTCGCGTCCTCCTTGAACCGCCGCAGCGACTCCACCGTCAGGTTGTCGGAGATCACCACGCCGTCCCGGATCAGCCGCGCCTTGTTACCGCGGTGGATCGTGCCACTGCGGACGATGCAGCCGGCCACGTTGCCGATCCTGGGCACTCGGAAGACCTCCCTGATCTCGGCCGTACCGAGCTGGGCTTCCTCGAACTCGGGCTTGAGCATGCCCTTGAGTGCGGCTTCGACCTCCTCGATCGCTTGGTAGATGATCGAGTAGTAGCGGATCTCGACGCCCTCGCGCTGGGCTAGCTCGCCCGCCCGGCCGGCCGGCCGGACGTTGAAGCCGATGATGATCGCGTCCGAGGCGATGGCCAGGTTGACGTCGTCCTGGGTGATCGCGCCGACGCCGCGGCCGATGACCCGCAGGCTGACCTCTTCGCCGACATCGAGCTGGAGCAGTGCATCCTCCAGGGCTTCCACCGAGCCGGACACGTCGCCCTTGATGATGAGCAGCAGTTCCTCGCGCTCACCGGCCTTGAACGCCGACTCCAGGTCCTCGAGCGTGACCCGCCGCCGTCCCTGGGCGAACTGGGCGACACGCTCCCTGGCTTCCCGGCGCTCGGCGATCTGCCTGGCCATCCGGTCGTCGGAGACGACGAGGAAGTTATCGCCCGCGCCGGGCACGGCGGTCAGGCCGAGCACCTGCACCGGCCGGGACGGCGGAGCCTCGGGAATCGGGGCGCCGTTCTCGTCCAGCATGGCCCGGACCCGGCCGAACGCCTCACCGCAGACGATCGAGTCGCCGACGTGCAGCGTGCCGCGCTGCACCAGCACGGTGGCCACCGGGCCGCGGCCCTTGTCCAGGTGCGCCTCGATCGCCACGCCCTGCCCGTCCTGCTTGGGGTTAGCGCGCAGGTCAAGGGAGGCGTCGGCGGTCAGGATGATCGCCTCGAGCAGCTCGGGGATGCCGATGCGCTTGGTCGCGGACACGTCCACGAACTGCGTGTCACCGCCGAACTCCTCGGCCACGAGCCCGTACTCGGTCAACTGGGCCCGCACCCGCTGCGGGTCGGCGCCTTCCTTGTCGACCTTGTTGACGGCCACCACGATGGGCACGCCCGCGGCCTGGGCGTGGTTCAGGGCCTCCGTGGTCTGCGGCTTCACGCCGTCGTCGGCCGCCACCACGAGCACCACCAGGTCGGTGGTCTCGGCACCGCGGGCCCGCATGGCCGTGAAGGCCTCGTGCCCGGGGGTGTCGATGAAGGTGATCTTGCGTTCTTCACCGTCGACCTCAGTGTTCACCTGGTAGGCGCCGATGTGCTGGGTGATGCCGCCGGCCTCGCGCGCCACCATGTTGGTGTGCCTGATCGCGTCGAGCAGCTTGGTCTTGCCGTGGTCGACATGACCCATGACCGTGACGACCGGCGGACGGGCCACCAGGTCGGCGTCTTCGCCCTCGTCCTCGCCGAACTCGATGTCGAACGACTCGAGCAGCTCCCGGTCCTCTTCCTCGGGCGAGACGACCTGAATGTTGTAATTCAGCTCGGCGCCGAGCAACTGGAGGGTCTCGTCGTTGACCGACTGGGTGGCGGTCACCATCTCGCCAAGGTGCAGCATGATCTGGACCAGCGACGCGGGGTTCGCGCCGATCTTGTCGGCGAAGTCACTCAGCGACGCGCCGCGGGACAGCCGGACCACCTGGCCGTTGCCGTGCGGGGCCGGGACGCCGCCGATCGACGGCGCCTGCATGTTGTCGAACTCTTGACGCCGCTGCTTCTTCGACTTCCGGCCCCGTGACGGACGCCCGCCGGGCCGCCCGAAGGCGCCCTGGGTACCGCTGCGGCCGCGGCCGCCGCCGGGACGAGGCGGGCCACCACCGGCTCCGGCGCGGGGAGCACCCGCACCCGCACCCGGACCGCCGCCAGTCCGCGGACCGCCAGCCCCGGGACCGCGGCCACCCCCGCCGCCACCGCCGCCACCGCCGCCGCCAGGCCGGGTGCCGGCTCCGGCACCCGGACCACCGCGGCCAGCGCCGCCGGGACCGCCCCGTCCGGCACCGGACGGCGCCGGGCGGGAGGGCATGTTCATCGGGCTAGGCCGGGGGCCGCCGGGACGCGGACCGCCATCGGACATGCCGGGCCGACCCGGACCGCGCCCAGCCGGACGCGGACCCCCTGGACCCCCTGGCCCCCCTGGGCCGCCGCCCTGGCCGCCGCCCTGGCCGCCGGCCGAAGGACCGGGACGGCCGGGCTGACTAGGCGCACCTGGGCCCTGGGGCCGAGCGGGAGGCGCCGACCCCATGCCGGTCGCGGTCGAACTGAACGGGTTGTTGCCCGGCCTCGGGCCGGGGCGCGGAGCGCCCGGGCGCGGACCGGATCCGCCTGACCTGGGCGCACCCGGCCGGGGCGCACCAGGGCCCTGGGTCCTCGGTGCGGACGGCCTGGAACCCTGACCACCCTGGTCGGGACGGCCCGCGGGAGCGCCTGGGCGCTGTCCCGCTGAGCTGCCCGGCGCGCCGGGACGCGACGTGGAGGGGCGGGTCTGGCCCCCTTGGGCCGTTCCTGGGCTGCGGAAGTCGGCCGGGGTGACCGGGGGCCTCGGCGCCCTCGGAGCGCCGGGCGCGGCCGGAGTCCCCTGGGTCCTCGGGTCGGAGCGGGGGGCATCGGCTTCAGGCCCGGGCCGGGACGCAGGCGACTGAGGGACCGGCGGCAGCCGTCGGGCTGCCGCATCAGGGGCCGTGGGAACCGGGGAGGTCCCGTTCGCGACGGCGCCATCGGGCGCGGCCGCGCGTTCTGCTGAGCCGTTGGCCGCCCCGTCAGGGGCGGTCCTGGGCACGGGCGGAACACCCGGAACCGTACCGGCGGCCGCTGCAGCCACGCGGTCATCGCGGGATGCGGTCCCCGCGCCAACGTCAGGCCGTGGCTGGGCACCAACCCCAGGAGCCGCGGGACCCGCCTGGGCAGGCGAGGTCGCGGCGGGCGCGCCGTCGCGCGCGCCGGACGGTGCCGTCGGCCTGGGCCTTGACCCTTGAGCCGGTTGCTGGGCTGTAGCCGGTTGCTGTGCTGTATTGGAGGCGAACGCCTCCTTGAGCCGCCGGACCACCGGCGCCTCGATCGTTGAGGACGCTGACCTTACGAACTCGCCCATTTCCTGGAGCTTGACCATGACGGCCTTGCTCTCGACACCGAACTCCTTCGCGAGTTCGTAAACCCGGACCTTCGCCACTACGCTCCTTCTCGGCCCGTTTCCCGGACCTTTTACCGGACCTCGGCCCGGGCAGAGCGTGCTCCGGGCCGGCCTCAGCCTATGGTGATCATCGCCGCGTGCTCATCGAGCGCTCATCAGCTTCTCGACCTGCTTTCCGACAGGTGTTCCTTACTCGCTTTATAGCGTGCTGCCCAGCCAGGTTGTTCCGCCGCCAGTAATGCTATGCCGGGGATTGCGCGCCGCAAAGATACTCAGCCAGTGGTTCGAGGCTGAGCGATCCCGCAGTGCGCAAGGCCCGGGGGAACGCCCGGCGCCGCCGCGCGAGTTCCAGGCACGCCAGGCTGGGATGCAGGTACGCACCCCGGCCAGGCCACTGGGCCCGCGGGTCGGGCTGGATGGCGTCCCCAGCCGCTACGAGGCGAAGCAGGCTGGACTTGACCACACGCTCCTTGCAGCCTACACAGGTACGCAACGGGGGCATACCCGGGACATGCCGTTCGGCTCGTGTGGCCATGACAAAACACAAGTCTACCGTGTCCGCAGGTCTGGCAGGCCGGGCGAGATCCGCGCGGCTCAGGCTTCTGCGGACGGGACCACCGCGGCTCAGGCTTCTGCGGACGGGACCACCGCGGCATCGGACCTGATGTCGATGCGCCAGCCGGTGAGCCTGGCGGCCAGCCTGGCGTTCTGCCCCTCTTTGCCGATGGCCAGCGACAGCTGGTAATCGGGCACGATGACCTGCGCCTCCCTGGCTGCCGCGTCCACCACGTGGACCCGGGTCACCCGGGCCGGCGACAGCGCGTTGGCCACGAAGCCGGCCGGGTCGTCGGAGTAGTCCACGATGTCGATCTTCTCGCCGTGCAGTTCGTTCATCACGTTCCGCACCCGGCTGCCCATGGGGCCGATGCAGGCGCCCTTGGCGTTGACACCCTGCTGATGGGACCGGACCGCGATCTTGGTGCGGTGCCCGGCCTCGCGGGCGATCGCCACGATCTCCACCGCGCCGGCGGCGATCTCGGGCACCTCCAGGGCGAACAGCTTCTTCACCAGGCCCGGGTGAGTGCGGGACAGGGTAACCGAAGGCCCGCGGTGGCCCTTGCGCACGTGCAGCACGTAACAGCGGATCCGTTCGCCGTGGACGTAACGCTCGCCGGGCACCTGCTCGGCGGGCGGCAGCACCGCCTCGAGCTTGCCCAGGTCGACCAGCACTGTCCTGGGGTCCTTGCCCTGCTGGATCACTCCGGCCACGATGTCGCCCTCGCGGCCCGCGTACTCGCCGAAGGTCAGCTCGTCTTCGACGTCGCGGAGCCGCTGCAAGATCACCTGGCGGGCGGTGGTCGCGGCGATCCGGCCGAAGCCGGCCGGGGTGTCGTCGTACTCCCGTCCCACGGTCCCGTCCGGGTCGGTCTGGCTGGCCCACACGGTGACGTGCCCGCTCTTCCTGTCCACCTCGACGCGCGCCGACGTCGACGCGCCCTCCGACTTGTGGTAGGCGACGAGCAGGGCGTCCTCGATGGCCTTGATGGCCTGGTCGAGCGAGATGTCCTTCTCGCTTTCCAGACTCCGTAGCACGTTCAGGTCAATGTCCATCGCGGGTCGCTCCAAGCTCCGGTTGCGGGTGCCCGAACTCCACCTGGACGGCGCCGGCGCCCAGCGCTGGGTACCCGAAGCGGCGCCGGGTCCCGTCGACGTCCAGGGTTACCCCGTCCGAGTCGGCCGCGACGACCCGGCCGGAGATGGACCCGGAAACCCCAGCGGATCCGGAAACCCCGGAATCCCCGGCGTCGATGACGGTGACCTGGACCAGGCGTCCCACCGCGCGCCGCCAGTGCCTCGGGTCGGTCAGCGGGCGGTCGACGCCAGGCGAGGAGACTTCGAGCGTGTAGGGGAAGTCGCCCATCACGGCCACCGTGTCGAGCTCGGCGGACAACTGACGGCTGATCGCCGCGGCGTCATCCAGGCTCACCCCCCGGTCGCTGTCCACCACCACCCGCAGCAATCGCCGCCTGCCCGCGGCGCTCACCCGGACGGCCTCCAGGTCCATTCCGGCGGCGGCGATCACGGGCCGGATGACGTCCGCGATCCTGTCCTCGTCCCGGCCCATTTCCGGCGACCCGCCGGCGACCACCTGGCGAGGTCTCGGGGCGTGACGCGACCCTCCTGGCATCACGAACCTCCTCGTCCACGACCTGCGGGATTAGGACCTAGCCTATCCGGGGTTGGACCGTCTCGCGGATAGGACGGGCCAGACCCGCCGAACCGCACATGGTAGCTTGCCCGTGTGCCCGACATTCTGCCGAGGCGCCGCATATTGCTCGCCTCGGCGACGGCGCTGCCGTTGCTGCTTGCCACCGCCGGCTGCCGGTCCTCAAGTCTGTTCGCAGGCCCCGATCCGCTGGCGGGCCGCCCACCCCTCGGCCACAATGTGCTGACACTACAGGCAGTTATCGCGGCGGAAGAAAGCCTGATCAACTTGTACCGGACGGCCATCAACGGCGATTCGGGGACGGCGCCCCATGATGCCCGGTCGCAGACGCTGCGGGCGCTGCTCGCCCAGCACGAGCAGCACCTCGCGCAGCTGCGGGCCAGGCTCATCGAGCCGCCCGGCACGCCGGCGACGCCGGCGGGCCGCCGGACGGACCCGACGACCGGCCCGTCCGCGAGCTCGGCCAGCAGTTCGGCCAGTACCGGGCCCGCCCGCGTCACCACCGCCCGGCTGCGCGCGGCCGAGCGCGCCTCGGCGGCCAGCCTGGTGCAGCGGCTGGCGACCGTGGAACCCGCCCTGGCCCAGCTGTTCGCGAGCATCGCCGCCTCCGACGCCACGCACGTGACCGTGCTGGCCGAAAACGGCCTGGGCTAGGGCAAGCCAGTGACGGCGACCACAGCAGTTTCCGCGCTGCAGGCCGTGCTGGCGGCCGAGAACGCGGCCATCTTCGGCTACGGGGTGGCGGGCGCCCACCTGACCGGGAGCAGCCTGGCCGCGGCCGAGCAGGACTGGACCAGCCACAACGAGGCCCGCGACATGCTGGCCGCGATGATCCGGCGGCTGGGCGCGACGCCGACCGCCGCGCAGGCCTTCTACCAGCTTCCCTTCCGCGTGCACGACGCGACCAGCGCGACGGCGCTCGCGGCCTACCTCGAAGACGGCGTGACCCGGGCTTACCTCGGCCTCGTCGCGGTCAGCGACCAGCGGCTCCGGCGTTTCGGCGCGCTGGCCATGCAGGTCGCGGCGCAGCGCGCGGCGTTCTGGCGCGGCAGCACCCAGGCCTTCCCCGGCCTCACCCAGCCAGCGCCATGATCGCGGCCGCTATCTCGAGCAGCTGCCGGTCGGCGCCGTAGCGGCCCACCAACTGGAGGCCGACGGGCAGCCCGGAATCGGTCAGGCCGGCCGGCACCGAGACGGCGGGGTGCGCGCTGACCGTGATCCGGGAGCAGGAGCGCATCCAGTCGATGTAGGTGGCCATCGGCTCGCCGTTGATCTGGCTCACCCACTCCTGTTCGACACCGAACGGCACCACCTGCACGGTGGGCAGCGCGAGCACGTCGTACGGCCCGTCGGCCAGGAAGGACCTGACCCGGCCGAAGATCTCGGCGTGGCGGGCCCGCGCCGCGGCGATCTGCTCGCCGGTCAGCGCGATGCCCTTCTCGATGTTCCAGGCCAGGGTGGCCTTGATCTGCTCGCGATGGGCGCGCAGCAGCGGCGCCATCCCGGCCATCAGCGCGGCCCGCAGGACCGCAAAGACCTCGTCCGCGTCGGACAGGGCGGGCGCGGCGTCCGTCACCGCGCACCCGGCGCCCTCCAGCGACCCGCGCTGCGCCGCGAGCACACCGCGGACCTCGGGCTGCACCGGCAGGTCACCCAGGTCGAAGGTCCACGCCACCCGCAGGCCGGGTAGCGGCGCCGGCCGCAGGGCCAGGAAGTCACCGGCGCGATCGGGGCGCGCCAGCGGCAGCCCGGGATCCGATCCGCACATCCCGGCCAGCAGCAGCGCGGCGTCCGGCGCGGTGCGGGCGATGGGCCCGACCACGGCCAGCGGGTCGAGCACGTCCGCGGGCACCAGCCCGGGCGTGGTCCGCAGGCCCACCAGCCCGCAGAAGGCCGCCGGGTTCCGCACGCTGGCCGCCAGGTCGGAGCCGTCCGCGAACGGGATCATCCCGGCGGCGACGGCCGCGGCGGCGCCGCCGCTGCTGCCGCCAGCGGTCAGCCGGGTGTCGTACGGATTGCGGGTGGGTCCGAACACCGGGTTGAACGTCTGCGATCCCGCGCCGAACTCCGGGGTGTTGGTCTTCCCGATCACCACCGCGCCGGCCTGCTTGAGCCGGGCCACGTGCGGCGCGTCGAACGACGGCACGAAGGAAGCGAAGATCGGCGAGCCGAAGGTGGTCCTGATCCCCGCCGTCTCGGCCAGGTCCTTCACCGCGATCGGCAGTCCGTGCAACGGGCCGGCGAACGAGCCGCGGACCGCCTGCGTGTCGAGCCCGGCCGCCACGGCGAAGGCCTGCTCGGCGGCGAGCGTGACGATCGCGTTGATCGGTGGGTTGACCTCGTCGATCCTGGCCAGCACGGCGGTGAGCAATTCGGTGGCGGACAGCTCCCGGGACCGGATCAGCCGGGCGAGCTCAACCGCCGGGGTCGCGCACAGGTCCATCCCGGCGGCCAGTCAGCCGTGACCGGGCTCAGTCATTACGGGGCTCAGTCATTACGGAGCAGGGAGGCCAGTACCCGGACGATCGTGCTGGCGGCGAGGTCAACGTCGTCGGCGACGGCGATCCGCTCCGCCCACGACCACCAGAACCACCACAAACCATCCCGGCCGCAACCGACGTAGACGTTCTCCTCAAGCGCCCGCGCGGCCGGGTTGACCACGTACAGGCTGGGTCTGCGCCCCGGCGGCGCCATCAGCCACGCCTCAAGGCCGCGATGGGACAGCTCGTCGGCTAGCTTCTCCAGATAAACCGTCTGGATCTGGTCCGGATCGCCGGTCCTTTTGACTTCCACCGTTATCACCGTTGTAACTTATAGGAGTCAGACGAGGACTAAATGTCGCCTCATCCAGCATGCCGCCGCAGCGGCGCCCGCGCAATCAACATCGGGAAAAACCCAGTTCAGGAAGCTAACGGGCAAGTCCGCGCGCTCCCCTACCCAGACAGACGCAGCAGCCCGGGCATCGGTTCAATAAGGGACCATTAACCGTACCCTCAATCGGGCAGGGGATCGGGCAACGGCTCAGAATACAAGACGGTCAGCCGCGAAACGGCCCGGGTGAGCGCCACGTACAGCCGCTGCAGGCCTCTGGTCTCGGCGCCGGCGATGCGCGCGGGCTCGACCACCACGACATGATCGTATTCAAGTCCCTTGGCCAGCGTTACCGGCACCAAGGTGAGCGCCGAGTCCGCCCCCGGCGCGCCGTACTCCAGGCCCGCCGCTTCCAGCGCTCGGCCCAGGGCGGGAACCTGCGGGTCAGCGGCGATGACGCCGACCGAACCGGGCCGGGAGCAGGCCTGGCGGCACGCGGTGACCAGGGCCTGGCCCAGCGCCCCGGCGGGCACGCGGGTGAGGTCGAGGGACCCGGGATCGGCCCGCAGCGAGGAGGCCGGCTCGAGCTCGGGCGCGATGACCGCGAGCAGCGTCGAGGCGTAGTCCAGGATCTGCCGCGGCACGCGGTAGCCCACCGACAGCTCCCGCACGCCGACCTCCGGCTTGCCCAGGTTGGCCAGCAGCGACTCCCAGGACGGCGCCGCCCACGGCGTGGTGCCCTGGGCCAGATCGCCGAGCACGGTGGCCGCGCCGGTGGAACACCGGCGGCCGAGCGCCCGGCACTCCATCGGGGACAGGTCCTGGGCCTCATCCACCACCACGTGGGCCAGGCTGGGCGTCCGCGTGATCAGGTCGCGCGCCTCGTCGATGAGCACCATGTCGGCCGCGGACCAGCGGGCTGAGCCAGGCCCGCGCGGTGCCGCCGGCCACACGATCGCGGCCTGCTCGGCGGCGGTCAGCACGCCCTCGGCCGCCTGCGCCAGGGCCGGCGCCGACGACAGCAGCCCGAACACCAGCCGCACCGGATCCACCTTCGGCCACATCGCGTCCACCGCGGCGCGCACCGGCCGGGAGCGCCGGACCGTCTCGTGCGTGCGGTCGTCGCAGGCCTCCCCCGCCGCCTCCATCTGGGTCAGGATCACGTGCGCGATCCGGTGCTCGAGCAGCTCGCGGGCCGCGCCGTACCGCACCCCCCGGTGCCGCAGCTCATGCACCAGCTCCTCGAGCTCCCAAGCGGCCACCCGCCAGCGCCGCGAGCCACGCGGCAGCACCACCGCCGCGTCCGGCGTCCGGACCGACGCCCATAGCGCCCGCCGCAGCACCTCCGCCATCCGCGCGTCGCCCTTGACGACCGCGGCCCCCTCGCCGTCGGTCCCGCGGACAGGGACCGCCCCAGAATGCCCGCCGACCAGCTCGCCGACGGTGGTCTGGGTGACGTCGAGCTCGCCGAGCGCGGGCAGGACGTTGCGGATGTAGGACAAGAAGGCCCGGTTCGGCCCGACCATGACCACCCCGCGCCGCCGGACCTGCTCCTTGTACGCGTACAGCAGGTACGCGACCCGGTGCAGCCCGACGGCGGTCTTCCCGGTGCCAGGCGCGCCCTGCACGCAGACCGTCTGGTCGGCGCCGGCGCGGACGATGTCATCCTGGTCAGGCTGGATGGTCGCGACGATGTCCCGCATGGGCCCCGACCGCGGCCGCTCGATCTCGTCGATGAGGATCTGGCTCGGCCCGGTTCGGGGTCTATGGACCGAACGGCCCGGGCTGTGAGCCCCGGCCCCGCCGCCTGCCTCCGCAGCGAAGAGCTCATCCTCGTAGGCAGTCAGCTCGCCGCCGGAGAACCCGAACCGCCGGCGCAGCGCGAGGTTCATCGGGTCCGCGGCGCTGGCCCGGTAGAACGGCCTGGACACCGGCGCCCGCCAGTCGATCACGGCGGGCGTGCCGTCCGGCGCGTGCACGTGCCTGCGGCCGATGTGAAAGCTGTGCCCCGCGATGCCGTCTTCGTTTTCCTCTGGCAGGCTGGCATAGTCGAGACGGCCGAAGAACAGCGGGGTGTCGGGGATGTCTTGGAGGGCTTCGGCCCGGTGGTACAGGTCGGCCTTGAGGTACTCCTCGGAGACCGGGTCCCCGCCCATGGCCCGCAGCGAGAGTACGTCTTCGCGCATCAGCCGGAGGAACTCGCGCGAGCGCCCCAGTTGGTCGCGTTCAGCGGTTAGGACGGGGTCATCGCTGGATCGTTCGGCTTCATGATTTTCTTTTGCTCGTGACGCAGCCACGAGGACGGGAACTTACCAGCTAGTCACGGAGAAGTCACGCGGTTTTCTGCTCGGGCGCGGGCCAGGCGAGCAGGCCGCGCGGGGTGAGGAAGGCGTCGAAGACCAGCTCTGACGCGCCGGTCAGCGCACCGAGTTCGCCCAGCGTCGACGGCAGCAGCGCGGGCGGTTCTGGCCGGCGGAACCGCATCAGCGTGGCCAGGTAGCCGGCCCGGACCGCGGCCGGCGCGGCCTGGTACATCTCGGCGGCCAGGCCGGACAGCCCGACGGCCGCCGGGTCCTGGGCGTTGACCAGCGCGCCGATGCCGCGGCCGAGCGCCTCGGCCACCCGCTCCAGGGCCTGGCCGCAGCCGGGGTCGGTGTCCGCCGCCGCGATGACCTGCTCGGCGTGGACCATCCGGTCGCCCTCCTCAGGCTGACCCGCCGCGCGGAGCAGCCCGCGAGCGCCGGCGTCGAGTTCCCAGCAGCCGACCGAGCCGCACCGGCAGGGCTCGCTGCCGCCGGTCAGCGGCATGTGCCCGAACTCCCCCGCCGAACCATGAGCGCCGGTCACCGGCAGGCCGCCGGACAGCAGCACCCCGCCGATGCCGGTCGCGACGTGCAGGTGCAAGGCGACGGAGACCCCGCGCAGCACGCCGCGGCGAGCCTCGGCGAGGCCGGCCAGCGTCGCGTCGTTGCCGGCCAGGATCGGTCCGTCCTCGCCTATCTCGCTGCCGAGGACCGCGGCCACGTCGACGTCCTGCCAGTCTGGCAGGGTCGGCTGCACCATCTGGCCGCCGCTCACCGGCGAGGGGACCGCCACCCCGATGCCGACCACGCGGTCGCCGAACTGGCGGCGGCGGACCTTCAGCCTGGCCGCGACGTCGGCCAGCACCCCGGTACCGGAGCCCGCATCCCGCTCCTGGTGGTCCAGTACGGTGCAGCGCCCGGTCAGCTCGAAGGCGGCCAGGGTAAACGAGTCGTCCCGCAGGTCGACCGCGAGCGCGACCGGGCCCTGCGGGTGCGCCGAGGGCACGCCGGTCGGACGCCCCCGGGTGCGCGGCACCTTGATGTCGGCCGGCGCGTCGGCCGGGCTGGCCAGCTCCTCGATCAGCTGCCGTCCGGCCAGCTCCCTGACCAGCACGGTGGCGGTTCCCCGGGCCAGGCTGAGCTGCCTGGTGAGTTCGGCCCGGGTGACCTGGCCGCCGCCACCGTGGACCGCGCGCAGCAGCCGCGCCAGATTGTGCGCGCGCAACTCGGCACTAGTGGTCGCCGCGCCTTCGTCCTTCCGCACCCTCTGATCGTGCCACGCCGGGCCGTCGCCCCGCTTCGCCTGGCGCGCAGCGTTGTCTGTCAGGGCTACCAGTCCCAGTGGAAGCCGACGGTGGTCTTCTCGGCTAGGCGCAGGTAGCGATGGACGGCGAATTGGCTGTCCAGGGCGACGTTCTCCCGTTCGACGATGGGGCCTTCCATCCCGTCCCATACCGCCCACACCACGTTGGCTGGCAGCTTGTCGGGATGAAACTCGATCCGTATGTCCAGGTTCTCGACGAAGTACTGCACGACGCGGCGGAATTCGGGCGGGGGCGGCGTCGGGTAATGAAAGCTCGCCGAGTACTCCAGGGTGGCCGTTTCCCCGGCGGCTAGCGGCTTGGCCAGCAGCATGTCCACCACGAACAGTTCGGTTATGGGCTGGTAGACGGGGCCGGCCAGGCCGCTGAAGCCCTGCCCGACCTCGATGGACAAGGCGTTGGTGTCGGCCCGGTAAGGCAGCCGGTCCATGCCGTCGACCAGCGCTTCGATGACGTGGATGACGCGGTGCCGGACCGGCAGCCCCTCCGGGCCGAGATAATGATGATCATGCAGGGATAGCGTCTTGGCCCGCGGGCTGCCGAGCGCGCTCGCCTTGTCCTCGCGGATCGCCCGGGGGCCGGAAAGCACGCGGACGTGGGCGGAGCCTTCCCACAGCTTCATCAACTGCTCCCGCTCGAACGAGCTGAACCCGAACGCGTCCATGAACAGGGCCAGCGTGGCCCGGCTGAGCAGCTTGCCGGACAGCGCCCGCGAGGCTGTGTCCTTCAGCTGCCGGGGCAGCAGGTCGACGTCGCCCTGAGCCCGCGGGTGCTCCCACAGGTAATGCGCGAGCACCTCGGCGACCGCGAGCTGATTCACCTGTCCCAGCCTGCTGCGTTCGGCGTACTGCTCCCACTTGCGCCGGTAACGGCCCGGACGGAGCAGCATCTCGCGCAGGTACGCCGCGGCGGCCTGCGCACCAGTCGGCGTAGCTGAATCTCCTGGCGTCAGCTGGGCCACGGTCTCCTCGGTATCGGTTCACGGGGCTGAGAACTAAGCGCGACATTTGTCAGCTATGGTATGCCTGTTCTCGCGGAGGGGGCGAGAACAGCATGGTGGGCAGATTGATTTAATCAAACAGTCGGGCGGATGCAGGGGACATCCGCCCAGCCAGAAGGGCCGCCATGATAATGCCGGACGATTTGCCAGGTTCTGGGGCTGGGACAGCTGGACGCCAGCCGCGCGAGGCGGCCTACTTCCTCAACCTGCTCGGCGATAGCCACAAGGGCCTGGGCCACTGCGATGCGGCCATCGAGGCCTACCGGCAGGCGGCGGAAGGATTCCGGGCCGAGGGAGCACAGTGCTCCTACGCCTTGTGCCTGTTCAAGATAGCGGAGAGCCATCTGTCCCTGGGGGAGCCCTGGCATGCCATCGGCTACCTGGAGGCATGCTTGCCGCTGCTGCGTGACCTGGGCCTGACCAGGCACGAGAGGCTGGCACGGCAGCAGCTGGACGCGTGCCAGGCCAAGCTGGCCGAAGCCCGTTTACTTGAGGAGGGGCAGGCCGGCCAGCGGCCCTTAGCAGAGCACGACCGTCCCGGTCCCCCAAAGCCCCAGGGACCAGCTCAAACACTGTCGCCCTATTCGCGCGACAAGGGTAGATTCGTGTTATGGCCGGGACCGACGGACAGCCGCACTGGCTGAGCCCTGACGAGCAGCAGACCTGGCGCGCCACGGTCCACCTGTCCCAGTTGCTCCTACGCCAGCTCGATCGCGACCTGAACGCGCACGGCCTGAACGGGCACGACTACGAGATCCTGGTCGAGCTGTCCGAGGCCCCAGATCAGCGGCTACGGATGACCGAGCTCGCCGACGCCACCAGCCAGTCGCGGAGCCGCCTGTCCCACCAGATCTCGCGGATGGAGAACCGCGGCCTGGTCCGGCGCGACGACTGCGAGGGCGACAAGCGGGGCACGTTCGCCGTGCTGACCGCCAGCGGCATGGCCGCCATCGAGCGGGTCGCCCCGTACCACGTGGACAACGTGCGCCGGCATTTCATCGACCGGCTATCCCCGCGTCAGCTCGAGGAGATCAGGGACGCCTTCGGCCCCATCGTCGAGTACCTCCGCAAGATCCGCGACCGCGACTAGAAGAACACCGACATGAGGCGGCCGGTCTCGGTGAAGCCGACCCGCCGGTAGGCCGCGCGGGCCGGGGCGTTGAAGTCGTTGACGTACAGGGATACCAGCGGCGCGATCGAGCGGGCCGCCTCGACCACGACCGCGGCCATGCCGGGCGCGGCCAGGCCCTGGCCGCGGGACTGCGGCCGGACCCACACCCCCTGCACCTGGCAGACCTGCGGCGTGACCGCGCCGATCTCCGCCTTGAAGATCACCTGGCCGTTCTCGATCCTGGCGAACGCCCGGCCGCCGCGGATGAGCTGCTCCAGCCGGGCCCGGTAGGACGCGCCGCCGTCGCCGGTGACCGGCGAGACGCCGACCTCCTCGGTGAACATGGCCACGCAGGCCGGCCACAAGATGTCGATCTCGTCGGGCCGCACCCGCCGGACCAGCGGATCGGGCGGCACCAGCGGCGGCCCCGGCGTGACCATGACCGGCTGCACCGGACGGACCTCCCGGGCCGGTCCCCAGTGCGGCCGCAGCAGGGCCCACAGGGCCTGGACCGCGGCGGCCGGACCGACCACGGACGAGCACCGCCGCCCCTGCCGCAGCGCCCGGTCGGCGAACGCCACCACGGCGTCCGCGGTGGCGGCGACCGGGACCAGGTTAGCGCCGGAGTAGCAGAGCGATTCCAGCCGCCCGCCGGGCGCGTGTCCCCACATCTGCGCGCCGAGCCGGCCGGGCTCGAGACCGAGGGAGCGGACGCGGGAGCTGACGAAGACGTTGGTCACCGGATCACGGTCGCAGATGGCGAGCACGGCGCTGCGATCCCGCTCATCGAGCAGCCGGACCGAGGCGGACCACGGCGGCTTTACCCGCAACATAACTCCAGCCTACACGGGCCGATACCGGCAGATAATGCTCATCAGGTTCCCGGCGTCGGGGCGGCCATGGCCGGGCAGGTGGCGTTGACCAGCCCCGCGGCCTCCGGCAGGGCCCCGGTGCCGAGGTAGGCGTTCAGGTAGCCCTGCACGCAAGAGTCCGAGGGCTGCTCCATGGACTGCCCGTGGTTGCCGCCGCCCTCGACCACGACCATCCGCGCGGACGGCAGCAGCTTGTGCGCGTCCTGGGCGCCCGCGTACGGCGTGGCCGGGTCCAGCGTGCCCTGCAGCATCAAGATGCCCGGCAGGCCGGCCCCCTTGATCTGCAGCGGCTTGGCCGGCCCCTTCACCGGCCAGAACGCGCACGCGGCGTTGAACCAGGCGTTGTCCCAGGCTTGGAACGGGGCCGTCTTGTAGATCATCTCCGTGTCCGACGTCCAGTAGGCGAAGCTGCGCGGCCAGTTCACGTCCGAGCACTGCACCGCGTTGTAGACGGCGAACTCGTTCTCGTTCTGCGTGCCGTTGGCCTGGTACTGGCCGACCAGGTCGGCGGTCTGCCCGGCGTTCAGGTAGGACGAGAGCGCCTGCGCCAAGCCCGGCCAGAGCTGGTCTTGGTAGCCGCCGAGCAAGAAGGTGTCGTCGAACTCGTCGGCCCCGATCATGCCGTTGACGGGGTGCGCGAGCAGCTGGTTGCGGGCCTGGTACCAGGCGGCCTGTACCTGCGCAGCGGTGCTGCCGAGATGGTAGGTGGCGTTGTATTTAGCCATCCAGGCGAAGAATGCCTCCATGCGTCCCTGGAAAGCGTAATCCTGCCCGACATTGTTGGTGTACCAGACCCCGGTGGGATCGACGGTGCTGTCCAGGACCATCCGGCGGAGGTGGGCGGGAAAAAGAGTGGCGTAAACCTGGCCGATATAGGTGCCGTAAGAGAACGCGTAATAGTTTATTTTCGACACGCCGAACGCCGCGCGGATAGCGTCCATGTCGCGGGCCACATCCTGGGTGGTCATATAGGGCAGCAGCCAGCCGAACCTTTGCTCGCAGTCGGTGGCGTACATCTTCGCCCTATTGATGAGCACCTGCTCGGCGGCGGCATTGGCCGGGACGTAGTTCGGGCGCACGCCGGAGAAAAAGCCGGGATCGCAGCTGAGCGCGGGTACCGAGGACCCGACGCCCCGCGGGTCGAAGCCCACGATGTCGTAGCTGGCGGCCACGCCCGGGCTGAGGCCCTGCGCGATCTCGGCCGCGAGCGGCAGCCCGTCACCACCGGGCCCGCCCGGGTTGACCAGCATGATCCCCTGTTGCTGACTCTTCGGCGCGGTGGCCGGGATCATGTCGAGGGCCAGGCTGATATGCCTGCCGCCGGGATCGGCGTAGTTGACCGGGACGCTCAGCATGGTGCAGTCGGGCACGCCCTGCTGGGCCAGCTGGCCGGAGCAGGAATGCCAGTGCAGCGTGCTGTGCGCCGGGACGAGCGGCCCGGCTGCCTGCGGCGTGCTCCCGCTCCCGGTCTGGGTGCTGCCGGTCTGGGTGCTGCCGGCCGGCGTGCTTCCGGCCGCCGGAGCGGAGGACGTGGCGGACGCGGAGCAGGCGCTGACCCCGAGCAGGGCGGCCACGGCCACGGTCAGCGCCGCCGCAGCGCGACGGGGCGGGCAGCCGCCCAGGCGTGAGATCGACATGCCCCCCATCATGCCCGGCGCAACCCGGTGCCTCGGCCTGTGACGCCCGGAGCCGTTAGCTAGCGGTAACGGTCAGGAGGCGGCGGCGCGGTGACGCTCCTCCAGGGCCTTGCGGTACTCGGCGACGACTATCTCGGTCAGCTCCTCGACCGAGGTGTCCCGGCTGTACTTGTCGAAGGTGATCTTGCCGCCCTGCAGCAGGTTCACCCGGTCGCACACCGGGAACACCTGGCCGTAGTTGTGCGCGATGATGACGATCGAGATGCCCTGCTCCTTGAGATCGCGCACCAGGTCGAGGATCATCGCGCCTTCCTTGACGCCCATGGCGGCCAGCGGCTCGTCCAGCAGCAGGAGCTTGGCGTCGGAGAACACCGAGCGGGCCACCGCGATGGCCTGCCGCTGGCCGCCGGACAAGCTGGCCACCTCGACGTCCACCGACTTCAGGGTCTTTATCCCCATGGAGTCCAGGTGCTCCTGGGCCTGCTTGCGCATGCGCTTGTTGCGGAGCAGCGGCCAGCGCACCAGCTCGCGGTTGAGGAACATGTTGTGGTACACGGTGAGCTGGTTGACCAGCGCGAGGTCCTGGTAGACGATGTCGATGCCGGCCGAGCGGGCTTGCTTCACCGAGGTGAAGTGAACCTCCTCGCCGTTGAGCAGGATCCGCCCGCTGGTCGGTGGCTGGAAGCCGCAGATGATCTTCAGCAGGGTGGACTTGCCCGCGCCGTTGTCACCGATCAGGCCGAGCACCTCGCCGCGCCCCAGGTGCAGGTTCACGTCGGTCAGCGCGGTCACCGCGCCGTAACGCTTGGAGATGTGCTCCACCCGCAGGATGTCGTCGCCGGCCGGCGCCGGGTCGCTGCCGGTTTCCTGTGTGCTCACTTCGCTGCCTCCGTGCTGGGTCTGGCGCGCTGCTTCACGACTTGGATTGCAGCCGGCCAGCGTTGCGCATCCGGGCGAGGTACGTGTTGGCGATCATCGCGAGCAGGATCGCCGCGCCCAGGATGATCAGGAACTTGTTCGAGCTGATGCCGCGCAGGTTGAACCCGTCCTGCAGGATGCCGAGCACGAGCATGCCGAGCCAGAGCCCGATCATGGTGCCGGAGCCGCCGGACATGGCGGTGCCGCCGATCACCGCGCCGGCCAGGGCGACGAGCACCACCGCGAGCTGGCCGGCGCTCGGGTCGATGATGTTGTTCTTGAAGGCCTCGATGATCCCGGCCAGCGCGCCGAGCCCGCTGCAGATCATGAAGTTGCCGATCTTGATCCGGTTGACCTTGATGCCGGACTCCCTGGCGCCGAGCAGGTTGCCGCCGACCGAGACCGTGTACAGGCCCCACCGGGTCCGGGTCAGGATCACGTGGAAGATCAAGACCAGGACGGAGGCCCAGATGATCTCGGACCACGCCTCGAAACCGAACCAGTGACCGAGCCCCAGCGAGCTCGTCGGGATGTTCACCTGTTGCGCGGCGGAGATTGTCAGCGTGTAGCCAAATATGATGTAGCCGGTAGCGAGCGTGGTGATTAGCGACGGGACGCCGAAGACAGTGGTGACGACTCCGTTGATCCCCCCGATGACGACCGCCAGCAGCAGCACCGTGATCACGATGGCGACGAGGGTGGGGATCCCGGAGTCGACGAAGAACCGCACGACGTACGGCGCCAGCGTCCAGACGAACCCGACCGACAGGTCGATCTCGAGGCAGACCATCAGCAGCACCAGGCCGATGCCGATGATCACGTACGGGGCCATGTACTGGGCGATGTTGACGAAGCTGCCGTGGCTGACGAAGTTCGTGGTGGTCACCGCGAAGTAGACGAACAGCAAAACGGCGATGATCAGGACGCTGGCCTCGCGCTGTCTCAGCAGGAAGGTGGAGGCGCGGCGGGCGATGCTCGGGCCGCCTTTTCGCCCGTTGGGTACGGTGCCGATGGTCTCCGGGCTGCGTTCGGCAGTGTCACTCACGTCGCTCATCCCAATCGCGCTGCTTCGCCGGATGCCTGTGTTCAGGAGTCATACCCAGGTACCGCGGCGGCTCACCATTGGGTAGCCGCCGGCGAGCCGCCGCAGACCTGCAATTCCTAGTGTTGCGCGACTTGACGATCAGGTCGAGATAGGCCCGGTGTGCTTGATGTATTTCTGCTGTGAGGTGGACCCCTCGAACCGGGTCGTCTGCGCCGTGTACGCTCCCACGTTGCCCTTGACCACGAACTTCAGGCCGGTGTCCGTCGTCGGCGGCGCCACCAGCCCGCCGGACAGCTGCCAGAGGTAGAGATATATTACGGGCAGGAAACCCTGCAGGTACGGCGACTGGTCGACGGTGAAGCTGATCTGGCCGGCCGTGATCGCCGACAGCGTCTGCGGCTCCAGGTCGAAGCCGCCGGCGGCGACCTTGCCGACCAGGTTGTACTTGGCCAGCGAGGTGCCGAGCAGGGCGGTGTCGCCGCCGTCGACCGCGAAGACGCCCTGGAGACTGGACCCGTGCGACTGGAGGAACTGGGGGATCACCTGGGCTTCCTGCGTCGCCGAGGCGCCCGCGTTGACGCCCGTGCTGCCGAACATCACCTTCATGCCGGCGGCCTGCAAGGCCTGCGTCGCGCCGTCCATGCGCGGCTGGATGTTCAGCGCGCCGGGCTGGGCGATGAAGCCGACCGCCGTGTCGCCCTTCTTCATCAGCGAGGCAAGCCGCGCGCCGACCGCCTGGCCCGACACGTACAGCTCCTGGCCGATGTAAGCCAGGCCGTTGGTGGGGCTGCTGACGGCACCGTTCGCGTTGTAGGTGACTACCGGGATGCCCGCCTGCAGCGCGCTGTTGATGGGCGCGGTGAATGCGGTGGCCGAGACCACGGTGGTCGCGATGCCGGGAGAACCCGCCGTGACCGCGGCGTTGAAGGCGGACAGCATGGTGGAGTTCGTCGGCTGGGTGGACAGGGCGCCGGTCCACGCTGGGGTGGGCAGGCCGAGCAGCGCGGCGGCGTCCTGGAAGCCGTACTGGGTGGGCGTGAAGAACGCGTTGTCCGTCACGTGGTTCACGAACGTGAACTTCCACTTGGGCGTGGTGGGGAAGTTGCCGGCCGCAGCCGCCGCCGTCGACGACGTCGAATTCGGGGCTGCGCTGCTGGAACTCGATGAACTGCACGCCGCGATCAGCGCGGAGGCGGCCGCCGTGGCACTGAACAGGCCGGCCCCTCGATCAGCCGACGGCGAGAAGGCCCGTCCTTCATGTTCAGGGTCTCAATCGCTTCGTCGACTACTGGGTCGATCTTTTTCCTCATCTAAGGACCTCCATGGAATTTTCCTGGGACGGGATACTCTCCCGAGCCAAGCCCGCAGCATGCGCGGCGAGTCCCGTCGACTTCGTCGCGAGAGAGAGAACGCGAAGACACTCTTATTCAGATATCCGCTCCGGCGGATCGCCCAGCGTGACTACGCGGTGGCCATAATGCGACCGGTATTCAGCGCAATCGGATGCACCGCCGCTGACGCTAAGTCTGTTCATGATCGCCTGTCAAGCACCACGCAGCCTTAATAATGGACCGAGCCCGTTTCGGTATCTGCCTCAGCACGGGCACAGACATGCCCGCTTAGCAAAACCAGCAATCGCGGGCCTGAGCCTCGGTTCGCCGCATCCCCCCTCACCCCGCAGCCGGATGGACCGGTCCGGGTCATTTCCATGGCGATGCCCGATCATGCCTCACCGGTAGCTCCGCGCAACCACAGCCTCGCCCGCACCACGGTAGTTAGCTCATCACAGACACGAACACGTGCGACGATGTTAACGCTAACAAGTCACTATTCGGCAACGAACACGAAACACCCTCGACACGCTGCCCGCTGGCCAGGCCCCCCGTGGCGTGCCGGGGCTCAGGGGACGGGAGGGACTCGGGTGGGGCTTAGGGGCGTGGCGGAACTCAGGGCCGGGGCGGGCTGGAGGGACTCGGGAGCGGGCGGGGCGGGGCAAGATCGCAGATGCTGTCAATAATCACAGGCGTTCCGACATCGGCGCCCGGAACCGGACACGCTTCGCAAACGTCTCACTGAAGACGGATGGCGCAACCCGGGGCCGACCGCCCGGCCCCGGCGCCATCCAGTGACAAGGAGGGCAAACAGGCATGCTTGCCAGACACCGCCAGTCGCTCATCCTGCAGGCCGTCAGGAGCGACGGCAGCGCACGGGTCAGCGATCTCACCCAGCGGCTCGGCGTTTCGGACATGACCATCCGCAGGGACCTTGAGGTGCTCGCGCGCGATGGCCTGGTCGAGAAGGTCCACGGCGGCGCGGTGCTGCCGGGGACGCCGGCCAGCCACGAGCCGGGCTTCGAGGCCAAGCTGGTGCTCGAGCGGCCGGAGAAGACCGCCATCGCCCGCGCCGCCGCGAGCCTGGTCACACCGGGCACCGCGATCGCGGTGGCCGCCGGGACGACCACGTTCGCGCTGGCCCAGTGCCTGCTCGACGTGCCCGGCCTGACCATCGTCACCAACTCGCTGCGGGTGACCAACCTGTTCAGCGGGACGCGCGGCCTGGACGGCACGGCCGACTCGGTCGTGCTGACCGGCGGCGTCCGCACGCCCTCGGACGCGCTGGTCGGCCCGGTGGCCGACCTGACCATCCGGTCGCTCCACTTCGACCTGCTCTTCCTGGGCTGCTACGGCTTCGATACCGACGCCGGGCTGACCACGCCCAACCTGGCGGAGGCGGAGACCAACCGGGCCCTGATCCGGGTCGCGCGCCGCGTCGTCGTGCTGGCCGACCACACCAAGTGGGGCCTGGTCAGCCTGAGCTCGTTCGCCCGGCTGAGCGAGGTGGACGTGCTCATCACCGACGACATGCTGCCCGCCGACGCCCGGGCCCAGGTGACGGACCAGGTTGGCGAGGTCATCTACGCCGAGAGCATGCTGGCCAGGACCGTGACCAGACAGTCCGCGTAGCGTCAGTAGGCGGTGACCACGGGCTTACCGCCCGCCTCATCGCCGTCGGTCACGGCGATCTGCTCGGCGAGGCGCATGGCCTCCTCGATCAGCGTCTCCACGATCGCGGACTCGGGCACGGTGGCGATCACCTTGCCGCGGACGAAGATCTGGCCCTTGCCGTTGCCCGAGGCGACGCCGAGGTCGGCCTCGCGGGCCTCGCCTGGGCCGTTGACCACGCAGCCCATGACCGCGACCCGCAGCGGGACCTCCATGCCCTCCAGGCCGGCGGTCACCTCTTCGGCCAGCTTGTACACGTCGACCTGGGCGCGGCCGCAGGACGGGCAGGACACGATCTCCAGACGGCGCTGGCGCATGCCGAGCGATTCCAGGATCGAGATGCCGACCTTGACCTCTTCCACCGGCGGCGCGGACAGGGAGACCCGGATCGTGTCGCCGATGCCCTCGGCCAGCAGGGCGCCGAAGGCGACCGCGGACTTGACCGTGCCCTGGAACGTCGGCCCGGCCTCGGTCACGCCCAGGTGCAGCGGGTAGTCGCACTGCCGGGCGAGCTGCCGGTAGGCGTTGATCATCACCACCGGGTCGTGGTGCTTCACCGAGATCTTGATGTCGCGGAACCCGTGCTCCTCGAACAGGGAGCATTCCCACAGCGCCGACTCGACCAGCGCCTCGGGGGTGGCCTTGCCGTACTTGGCCAGCAGTCGCTTGTCCAGCGAGCCCGCGTTGACGCCGATCCTGATGGGGATCCCGGCGTCGCTGGCGGCGCGGGCGATCTCGGCCACCTTGTCGTCGAACTGCTTGATGTTGCCCGGGTTCACCCGGACCGCCGCGCAGCCGGCCTCGATCGCCGCGAACACGTACTTCGGCTGGAAGTGGATGTCGGCGATGACCGGGATCTGCGACTTCTTCGCGATGGCGGGCAGCGCGTCGGCGTCGTCCTGGGACGGCACGGCGACCCGGACGATCTGGCAGCCGGAGGCGGTCAGCTCGGCGATCTGCTGCAGCGTGGCGTTCACGTTGGCGGTCAGCGTGGTCGTCATCGACTGCACCGTTACCGGCGCACCCCCGCCGACCGGCACCGAACCCACCATGATCTGGCGTGAAAGCCTGCGCTCGGCCAGAGGCGCCGGCGGCGCCTGCGGCATTCCGAGTTCAGTACTCATAGCCCCCATCCGTTTCGGTAGGCAGATCCCCGATCTTGTACCCCGCCATTGAACCATCCCCCGGCGACCGGCCGGGGCCGGACGCTGACGGGCGCGTCGGGGACACACCCGCCAGTGAACCGGCCCTGTTAACCTGCGATATTCACCGGGTTCACGATGTCGGCCAGGATCAGCACGACGCCGAAGAACATCAGGACCATGAAGATGCTGAAGCTGACCGGCAGCAGCTTGGCCATGTCCACCAGGCCGGGGTCGGGGCGCCCGCGCAGCCGGGCGAACCAGGCCCGGATCCGCTCCCAGATGACCACCGCGACGTGCCCGCCGTCCAGCGGCAGCAGCGGGAGCATGTTGAAGACGCCGACGAAGATGTTGAGCGAGGCGATCAGCAGCAGCACGAAGCTGACCTTGAACTGCCAGCCGACGTTGGCGGCCACCGCCTGCCCGGTGGCCTCGGCCGCGCCGACCACGCTGCTGACCTGGCCGCCGGCCGTGTTCGCCCGGTCCTTGCTGAACAGCTTCGGCAGCGCCGCGGGCAGGGCCGCGACCGCCTTGACCGAGCCGACGATGACCTGCTCGAACGCCGACCCCGCGTACTGGACGGCACGGATGGGGTTGGCCGACGAGAAGACCACGGCCGGCGAGATGCCCAGGTAGCTGCCGCTGCGGCCCTCGACGGTGGCCAGCGTGGTGTGCAGCGTCAGCGTCTTGCCGTCACGCACCACGGTAATGGTCACCGGCGACCCGGGCGGCGTGTGGCGGATCAGGTTGCCGAGCTGGGTATAGCTGCTCACCGGCGTGCCGTTGAAGGCGGTCACCTGGTCGCCGGGCCGGAGCCCGGCCTGCCGGGCCGGAGACGGCGGGTTCGACGCGGTGCAGACGCCGTTGTCCAGCGCCGTGACGTTCGACGCCACGCACGTGCTGATCGTGCCCAGCTGAGTGGTGTTGTCGTTCTCGATGCCGATGCCGAGCGCCAGGCCGAAGATCAGCAGAAAGGCCAGCACGAAGTGCATGAACGAGCCGGCCGACAGCACGATGATCCGCTGCCAGGCCGGGTGGCGGCGGAACGACCTGGGCTCGTCCTCGGGGTCCACCTCGTCGAGCGAGGTCATTCCGACGATCTTGACGAAGCCGCCGAGTGGCAGGGCCTTGATCCCGTACTCGGTCTCGCCCCGCCAGGTGGACCAGATCGTCGGCCCGAAGCCGACGAAGTACCGGGTGACCTTCATGCCGAACTTCTTGGCCGTCACGAAGTGCCCGGTCTCGTGCAGCATCACGGAGAAGAGCAGGGCGACGATGAAGATGACCCAGCCGATCAGGTCCATCCGCTCGTCCCTTTCCTCTGCTGTCTAAGCTATCTGGGCGTTAAGTTCACGCGCCCGCCGCCGGGCCCAGTCGTCCACCGCCAGCACGTCCGCCACCGTGGTGACGGCCGTGCGCGCGACGTCATGTTCCGAGACTATCCGGGCGACGGTGTCGACTATCCGGGGGAAGCTGATCCGGCCCGCCTGGAAGTCCGCCACGCACGCCTCGTTCGCCCCGTTGTACACAGCGGGCGCGGTGCCCCCGGCGGCGGCCGCCTCGCGGGCCAGCGCGACCGCGGGGAAGGCGTCGTCGTCGAGCGGTTCGAACGTCCACGTCACCGCCGTCGACCAGTCAAGTCCCGGCGCGGCCTCGGGTACCCGGTCGGGCCACGCCAGGCCCAGCGAGATCGGCAGCCGCATGTCCGGCGGGGACGCCTGGATGATCGTGGCGCCATCGGAGAATTCGACCATCGAGTGCACGATCGACTGCGGGTGCACCACCACGTCGATCCGGTCGAGGCCGAAGCCGAACAGCAGGTGGGCCTCGATCACCTCCAGGCCCTTGTTCACCAGCGTGGCGGAATTGATCGTGACCAGCGGGCCCATGTTCCAGGTGGGGTGCGCGAGGGCCTGGCTCGGCGTGACGTTCTCCAGCCGGTCGCGGCTCCAGCCGCGGAACGGCCCGCCGCTCGCGGTCAGCACCAGGCGGCGCACCTCGGAATCGCGCCCGGCCCGCAGGCACTGCGCGATCGTGGAATGTTCGGAGTCGACCGGCACGATCTGCCCGGGCTTGGCCCGGCTGGTCACCAGCGGGCCCCCGATGATCAGCGATTCCTTGTTGGCCAGGGCCAGCACCCGGCCGGCGTCCAGCGCCGCCAGCGTGGCTCGCAGCCCGGCCGCCCCGGTCACCCCGTTGAGCACCACGTCACACGGCCACGCAGCCACCTCGCTGACCGCGTCCGGGCCGGAAAGTACTCGAGGGCTGGCGAAGGCAATACCCGGCGAACCGGCGGGACGGCCGGGCCCGAACGGGTTCGCGGGGCTAGTAGCCGACTCCGTTCGGGACCAAAAATGGCGGAGCGCATCCTGTACCTCGGCCGCGGCGGCCGGGCTGGGTACGGCCACCGCCGCCACCCCGAACTCGGCGGCCTGGCGGGCCAGGACGTCGGGGTGGCCGCCGCCCGCGGCTAGGGCCACCACCCGGAACCGGCCGGGATTGCGCCGGACGACGTTGAGCGCCTGAGTGCCGATCGAGCCGGTGGAGCCGAGAATGACGATCTCGCGGGGTCCTTGGGTCTGGCCGAGCCCGAGAACCACGGGCACCTGGGATTCCACCGGTCCATTGTCCGACATCCGGTGCGATGGCCGTGCCGCCGCCCTGACACTTACGTCGGACGGCGGCACGGTTCGCGATCTCGTTTGTTACCTACAGGTGCCGAGCCAGCGCCCCCGCTGAGGCGATGAGCGCCTGGCAGGCGATCGTCTGGCCTGGCGCGCCGAAGACCGGCTGGCCGGAGAACGCGGCCGCTTCGAGCTCACCCTTGATGCGCAGCGCGAGCGCGTCCCGCAGCCGGTCGAGCCCGGTCAGCGTGGCGTTGATCGTCTTGTACTGGGTGTCGCCGACGCTGCTGGACTCGACGGCGAACGTCGAGGCCTGCAGGGTGAAGTTGCCGAACTGGCCGACGCTGGAGTTGATCTGCTTGTAGCAGGCCCCCAGGCTGGTCACGGCGGGCGAACTGAGCGCGGTGTTCGGGGCGGCGAGGACCTCGGTGATGACCCGGCCGTCGTGCTCGTAGTCATCCTTCAGCCCGGTCAGGTAGATCAGGGTCGGACGGATGTCGGTCTCGTCGGCCCAGGTGCCCGTGGTGCCGCTGTTGGCCACGACCACCTGGCCGCTGTTCGGCCCGGCGGAGTCCGGGCCGGCGTTGGGCGCCTGGCCGTCGAGGCCGAGGTGCTTGACGCCGGGGCCGGCCAGGCCGAGGTAGTTCGTGTTGATCTCCGCGGCGTAGTCGCCGTGGTTATAGGCGAACCCGCTGTTCACGGCGACGCACGCGGTGCTGCAGTTAGCCGCGCCGGGGCTCAGGAAGTAGTCCGGCTTGGCGAACAGCGCGAACGTCGGCGTCCGGGCCGGGTCGGCGTTGACCATGTGCAGGATCGCCATCTCGGCCGGGTCGGCGAGGTAGTTCGTGATCTTCTGGGTGGTGCCGGTGTAGGGGTTGTTCGCGGTCAGGCCCGATACGTCGCGTTCCAGCGTGCGGACCTGCGGCGCGTTCGGGCCGGGGTCGCCGGTGACGTAGAACTCCGGCGCCGCGTCCGATTCCAGGGTGAACGGCGTGGTGTTGTTCTTCTGCGTGGCGAGCAGGCCGGTGATGTTCCCGGCCAGCTCGCCGAACGTCCCGGTCGGGTAGGTGCAGGCCACGGTCACGCCGTCGCAGTTGGCCGGGGTGGGCTGGATGGCCCGGCCGACGTTGGCGCCGGCCACGTGGTCACCCTCGTCCGAGCTGAGCACGAACTCCGTGTTGGACGCGTTGATGCCGTCGGCGGCCAGCCGCTGGAAGAAGGCGCCGAACGCGGTGTTGTAATACTGCGCCTGGGCGATGTAGCACGGGGTGCCTGGGCCGAGCGCCGAGGGGGCGCCGTTGCACGCGGCCAGGCCCGGGATGTGCTCGTTTCCGTGCACGTCGGCGATGTAGCCGTTGACCACCGGGACGCCGGATTCCAGCGAGTCGGCCAGGTAGGCCAGCGTCTGCGACGCGTTGATCGGGCCGAAGCCGGGGAAGCCGGGGTGGTTGGTGAGGAACGCGCCGTTGATCTGGTTGCCGTTCTCGTCCACCAGGTTCCCGGCCGCGTTCGTGATCTGGACGCCGTTGCGGGTCAGGTTGGGCGTGCCCGCGCCGAGCTGCGGCGCGACGTACCTGTGCCCGAACAGCGCCTGGAACCCGTGGTACCCGCCCGGCTCGTCCGGCAGCACGTCGGGCACCGCGGTCGGCGACGGGGTGGACTGCCCGAACTTGGTCGCCTTGGCGCCGGCGCAGAACGCGCTGCCCTGCGCGCAGTGCACGGCGACGCCGACGTAATCCGCGGTCTCGGCGTCCTTGAACGAGTCCGTATCCGCGGCCAGCTGCTGGGCTTCCGGGGAGTTGGCGCCGAACGCCTGGGCGATGTCCGGCGTGGTGTTCTCCAGCTCCTGGTTCGCCGTGGCGATGTCGGCCACGTCACAGCCCGCCCGGGTGAACGGGACCCACGGCGCCGGGGTGGTCGTGTTCGGCGTCACCGCGTGCGCCGCGGTGGCCGGCGGGACCGGCGAGTAGACCATGTTCGGGTTGGTGTCGTGCCCGGCGCTCGGCGGCGTCTTGGTGTCGTTGACCGGGTCGGTCCAGTAGGCGAACGAGCCCGCGGGGTCGGTCGTGTTGAAGGTGCCGTTCGCGCCGTCGGCGTTGTAGGCCTGGTAGCTGTTGGAGATCGGCATACCCTGCCGGTCGCCGTACAGCCCGGTGAACGTGGTCAGGATGTCATCGGCGGTGTGCGCGATGAGTGGCGTGTGGTTGTTGGACAAGAACGTGCCGTTGTTCTCGAAGAAGTTGAGCAGGTTCGGCATCAGTTCCAGGTCAGACGGGACGTTCGGGTTGTCCCGGAAGTAGTGCACGTTGTCGAAGGTGAGCGTCACCACGTGCTTGACGCCGTGGCCCAGGCGGCACGTTGACGTGCTGGTCGCGCCGGCGCGCGTCGCGACTTTCGCCGCTTTCGCCGCTTTCGCGGTAGCGGCCATTGAGGTCCCCGCCAGGCCCAGCGTGCCGAGCAGCGCCGCTGAGCTAGCGGCCGCGGTGATACGGAGCCAGGTCGCCCGGCGGGGGGCCAGGCGGGCTCGGCGTCGACGCGCGTCCCGTCCTCTCCTCATGAGCTATTCCTCTCACGCGTAACGGCGCGGCCCGCCATGCCGGCACCGCGCGAGAGCCCACGATGCCACTCTTTCAGCCGGCTCATAAGAGGCTGAGAGGTGTCATTTTGTTCAAATCTGGTGAAACAGCGACGTCCTGCGGTGCGAACCTCCCATTTCGGGGCGGGCCCACAGGGCAGCGCCTTAGGACAGGGCTGAGATCTGGCGGGCCAGGGTGAAGTCGTTGGCGGTCAGGCCGCCCGCTGAGTGGGTGCTGAGGGTCAGCGTCACCTTGTTCCACTGGATGGTGATGTCGGGATGGTGGCTGGCACTCTCGGCGAGGTAGGCGACGGCCCCGACGTACAGCAGGGCATCGGAGAAGTCGGCGCGCTCGGTGACCGTGGTGATCGAGTCGCCGTCGCGGGTCCAGGCGGGGACGGTGGCAAGTTCGGCGGTGATCTGGGGCTCGGTGAGAAGGTTCATGGTTCCGGAATACCATTCGCAGGTGACATCATCAGGAGAACGGCCGAGGCGGACTCCGCTGCACACGGTCCACGAGCGGCTCGGCGCGACCATGACCTCCTTCGCCGGCTGGCAGATGCCGCTGCGCTACGCCAGCGAGACCGCCGAGCATCACGCGGTACGGCGCGCGGCTGGCCTGTTCGACCTCTCGCACATGGGCGAGATCTTGGTCAGCGGCCCGCGGGCGGGGGCGGTGCTGGACTACGCGCTGACCGGTTTCCTGTCCGGGCTGAGGCCGGGACGGGCTCGGTACACGATGATCTGCGCGGAAGACGGCGGCGTGCTCGACGACCTCGTGGTGTACCGGCTAGACGAGGACGATTTCCTGGTCATCGCGAACGCCGCGAACACCGATGTGGTCCTGGCTTCGCTTCGCGAGCGCGCGGCCGGGCCCGCTCTGGTCACCGACGCGACCGGCGACTACGCGCTGGTCGCCATCCAGGGGCCGGAGGCGGCCGGGATCCTCGCCCCGCTGGCGGGCGGCCTGGACCTGGGCGCGATCAAGTACTACGCGGGGGCGTTCGGGGAGGTGGCGGGGCGCAAGGCCTGGGTGGCGCGCACCGGGTACACCGGCGAGGACGGCTTCGAGGTGTTCTGTCGCCCAGAGGACGCCGAGCACATCTGGACCGCGCTGGTTGCGCACGGAGCTCCGGCCGGCCTGGTACCGGCTGGCCTGGCGGCCCGCGATACGCTCCGACTAGAGGCCGGCATGCCGTTGTACGGCAACGAGCTCGGCCCGGACGTGACACCTTTTGAAGCGGGCCTAGGACGGGTGGTGAAGTTCGACAAGCCGGGCGAGTTCGTCGGCCGCGAGGCCCTGGCCGCCCGCGCTGCTTCCGGACCCGTCAGGCACCTGGTCGGCCTGACCATCCAGTCCCGCCGGATCGCCAGGCACGGCTACCCCGTCCTGGCCGATGGTAAGACCCGCGGCGCTGTCACGAGCGGCGCCCCGTCCCCCACGCTCGGGGTGCCGATCGCCATGGCGTACCTGGAACCGGATGCCGACGAGGGTGATCATGTCCTCAACGTCGGTATCAGGGGCGAGGCGGTGCCCGCCCACCTGACGGACCTGCCGTTTTACCGGAGGAGACAATAACGATGAGTGTTCCAGCCGAACTGCGCTACACCCCCGAGCATGAGTGGGTGTCCGTCGACGGCACTTCGGCGTCGGTCGGCATCACCGAGTACGCGGCCCAGCAACTCGGCGACATCGTCTACATCTCCCTGCCGACCCCCGGCGCGACCGTCACGGCCGGCGAGCCCTGCGGCGAGGTGGAATCCGTCAAGTCCGTCAGTGACCTGTACTCCCCCGTGGACGGCGAGGTCACCGAGGTCAACACCGAACTGGAAGACGATCCCTCCCTGGTCAACGCCGAGCCGTACACAGCCGGCTGGATGTTCCGGGTACGTGTGGCCACCGACGGCAACGGCGACGCGGCCCTGCCGGCCGACCTGCTGTCCGCCGCGGAGTACGAAGAGCTGACCAAGAGCGCCGGCTAGCGCTTGCTACGGCGCCCCCTGGCGGCGGCGGGAGCGGAACGGCGGCGCCAGAGGAACAGAGCGGTGACGCTGACGAGAACGGCCGCCGCGGCGGCGCCGGCCATCAGGGGGTCGATCTGGGCGGTGCGCTGACGGACCTGCTCCAAGGCCCGGTCGACGTTCTTTTTCGGGCTCACCCGGTCGGAGATGGCGTCGATGGTGCGCGCCAGCTCCGCGCGGGTACGGTTGATGCCCGCCACCAGCGCGTCCTGGTCCAGGGGCTTCGCGTCGGTGTCCGCGTCCGCCATCACATGCTCCGTTTCCTGGCTGGGCCCGAACCTGTCCTGGTGGCGTCACCACGGTCCGTTCGGGGTAGACGGCTTATTTTGTCAGGTCCACGGCGACCTTTACATCACTTGGGTGCCTGGTAAGCGCCTGTGGCCACACCGACAGCGGGACGCGGCGGCTGATCAGGCCGCCCAGCCAGGCCGGATCGGCCGCGGCCAGCGCCTCGACGGCCTGCTCGTAGTGACGGCGCGCCGCGCTCACGGTGCCGAAGATGACCGAGTTTTCCAGCACCATCGAGGCGCTGACCCGGTTCATGTCCACCGGCAAGCTGAGCCGGCCGAACGAGATGCCGATGAGGCACATCACGCCCGCCTGGGCAAGTCGGCCGGCCAACTCCAGGACTAGCTCGCCGGCGCCGCTGCACTCGAGCACGACGTCCGGGCGCACGTCCAGGCCGCCAACCGGGCCGTGGTGGTAGGTCGCGCCGAGCGCGGCGACCAGGTCCGGCTTGCGGCCCGCCGCGACCCGGTCGAAGACGTGCACCTGGTAACCGCGCTGGACGCCGAGCAGCGCCGCCAGCATGCCGATCGGGCCGGCCCCGGTGACCAGCACGATCCGGGCCGACCGGGGGGCGCGCGCCGCGATCAAGTCGATCTGCTCCCAGGCCTTGGCCACGATGCTGGCTGGCTCGGTGAGCACGCCGAGGTCGCCGAGCCGGTCCGGGACCTTGACGGCGAACCGCGGGCCGACCCGCCAGCGGGTGGCACCGTAACCGTCGAGGCCCTTGATCCCGCGCTCGGTGTACTGGCCGTTCGCGCAGAAGTCCCACTGACCGGCCGCGCAGGCCGGGCAGGGCACCGGATCGGGGCGGCGGACTATGCCGACCACCAGGTCGCCGGGACGGACCGGCGCGTCCGGCGGGGCCTCGAGCACCCGGCCGAGCGACTCATGCCCGATCACCAGCCGCGGCCCGCCGCCGGGCGGCAGCCCTTGGCCGAGCAGGATCTCCGCGTCGGTTCCGCAGATGCCGGCCAGCAGACCCTCGGCCAGGACCGAGCCCTCCGCGGGCGGCGGATCTAGTGCCTCGGCGATCAGCGCCGAGCCGCGGCGGCCCGGGATCACGCTCATCGCCTTCATGGTGACCGAACTTATCCAGCCCAGCCCGCCCCGGGCGCGGCGGCCCCGGGCCGGTCCCAGGGCGCGAGGGCGCCGGGAAGCTGTCGCCCGATGTCGCGCGGGGTGCGCTTGTCCCGTTATCGCACTTTCTCCTACGGCATCGCACACTGTCGCATCCCATCATCTGCTAAGTCTGACTTTCTGCAATTTCCTGAATGGGCCGGTTCTATTGTTTTATGCTGCCCGAGGGATATGGGAGGGGGACTGCGATCGGTCTGGTACTCGTGCGTCCTGCAGTGAACGGGCACGTACCGCCCGTCAGTGCCCCCTCCTCGCCGCTACGAAGGGTTAGCACAAATGAGAACCAGGCGAGTGCGCGGTAAGGCGCTACTGGTCACGGCCACGGCCACGGCGCTGGCGCTGGCTGTCGGATGCTCCAGTGGCCGGGGGGCGGCCGCCTCGTCCGGCCTGGAAAAGACGAACCTGAACGTCGCCGTGGTTCCGGCGCTGGATTCGGCGGGCTTCTTCGTCGCGCTCAACGAGGGCCTGTTCACGGCCCAGGGGCTGAATGTCACCTTCAACGCTGCCACCAGCAGCGAGACGGTGATCGCCGACCAGGCAAAAGGTGTATACGACATCACCGGCGGAAACTACGTCTCCTATATCCAGGCGCAGCAGAGCGGCGAGGCGAACCTGGACATCTTCGCCGAGGGATCGGTGATGGGGCCGGGCGCCCAGGCCATCTACACGATGCCGAACTCGCCGGTCAAGGACATCGCCGACCTGAAGAACCAAATCATCGCCATCAACGCGCCCAAGGACATCTTGTACCTGCTGGCCGCGTCGGTGCTGGCCGAGCACGGGATAGCCCCCGGGCTGGTGAAGTTCGCCAGCGTTCCGTTCACTGAAATGGTCCCCGAAATGCAGTCCGGCGCCGTCAGCGCGGCCGTGATGCCGGAACCGTTCGCCAGCGGCGCGGAACAGGACAACGGGTCCGTGCCGCTGGTCGATCTGAACCAGGGCGCGACCGAGGCCTTCCCGGTCGCGGGCTACGTGGTGACCAAGCAGTGGGCCGAGAAGAACCCGCACACGCTGGCGGCGTTCTACAAGGCGCTGGAAAAGGGGCAGCAGATCGCGGACGGCAGCCGCGCCGCGGTCGAAACCGCGATGGAGAACGTGCCGGCCCCCTATGGCGTGTCCAAGTTGACCGCGTTGGTCATGGCCCTGGACAACTACCCGGTCAGCACGGGGCCGGTCGGCACCGTGGACAAGGACCGGCTGCAGCGCGTGGTCAACGTCATGCAGCAGTTCATCGGGTTCGGCTCGTTCAACATCAACTCGATGCTGATGAACGGAGGATGACCATTGTTATTTATTTGTTCAATCAACATGACCGAACGGGTTTATGTACCAGCCTCGGTGCTACGATTCTGCGGTCGCGACGAAATGATCTTCCTCGAACCGCGTCAGCGGCGGAGGCTCAAGCGCACAAGGGGACTGCGGCGGGCGTTCTGCCCTGGCCAGGACGCCGGTCTTGCGATTGCCACGGACGCCGGCCTTGCCATGGGCCGGGACCGGCTGTCCCTGGTCGGCCGTTAGCTGCCACTTCTTGCGCAGCTCAGGCACGGCGGCCAGGAGATCCTTCGTGTAAGGGTGCTGAGGATTGCTGAATACCTTGACCGTGTCGCCCATTTCCACGATCGCGCCACGGCGCAGGATGACCGTCCGGTCGCTCACGTAGTTGCCGAGCGACAGGTCGTGGGTGATGAACAAGATCGCCAGGCCGGACCGCTTCAGGCTGACGAGCAGGTTGAGGATGTCGACCCGGGTAGACGCGTCCAGCATGCTGATGATCTCGTCGGCGACGAGCAGCTTGACGTCCAGCAGCAGGGCGCGGGCGATCAGCAGGCGCTGCTGCTGGCCGCCGGAAAGCTGGTGCGGGTACTTGCCGAGGACGTCACCGGGATTGAGCGCGACGCCATGGAGCGCGGACTCGATCTTGTCGTGCCACGCTTGGCGCGGCATATGCCGGAAGTACACGCCGCGGATCGACTCGAAGACACGGTTGGCTTTGTAGATGGGGTTGTAGGAGCTGAACGGGTCCTGGAAGACACCCTGGACCTGCCGGTAATAGTCGCGCAGCCCCGTCCGCTTGAAGACCGAGATGTCGTTTCCCTCGAACACCACCTTCCCGCTGCTGGCCGTCACCAGCCGCAGGATGATCTTCCCGAGGGTTGTCTTGCCGCTGCCGCTTTCGCCGATAAGGGTCACCACCTCGCCGTGGTCGATGTCGAAGCTGACCTTGCGCAGCGCCGGCGTCAGGTCGCCGCCGAAGGCGCTGGCCCGGTAGAGCTTGGAAACCTGGTCGAGCTGGAGCGTGCTCATGCTCTGTCTCCCGCTGCCCACCCCTGGCTGACTTTCCAGCAGGCGACATGGTGACCGGGCTGCACCTCTTCGAACGGGGGCATCTCGGCGCATTTCTCCCGGGCAAACGGGCAGCGGTCGGCGAAGCGGCAGCCGGCCGGCGGGCTGACGAGCGACGGGGGGCGTCCCGGGATGCCGGTCAGGGCGGTCTGGTCATGGCGGACCCCGACCTCGGGCAGCGAGGCCAGCAGCATCTGGGTGTACGGATGCAGCGGAGCCTTCACGATGGTGCCGGTGCTGGCCTTCTCCGCGAGCCGGCCGGCGTACATCACCAGGATGCTGTCCGCGATCTGGGCCAGGATCGACAGATCGTGGGTGATCGCGATCAGGCTCTTGACGAACCCGCGGTCCCTGAACTCGAGCAGCATCTCCCCCACGGCCCGCTGGCTGGAGACGTCGAGAGCGGAGGTGACCTCGTCGGCGATGAGCAGCGAGGGGTTCAACAAGGTGGAGAGAATGACCGTGACGCGCTGGCGCATGCCGCCGGACAGTTCGAAGGAGTACCGGTCGAGCACGTTGTCGCTGAGCCCGACGAGGTCGAGTCGCCGCCTCATCTCCGCCATCACGCTGCTGTCGTGGACCCCGTGGCTCCGCAGTAGGTCGGTGGTGAGCTTGCCGATCCTGCGGGTGGGATTGAGAGCGCTCATCGCGTACTGCGGGACGAGCGAGACCTTGGTCATCCGGTAGGGTCGCATGGCGCGGAAATCCGCGATCGGCAGTTCGGTGTCATCGAGTTCCACCCGTCCGCCGAGGTGCCGCATCCGGCCTTCCAGGAAGACCAGGCTGTTGCCGAGCGTCGACTTGCCGCAGCCAGACTCACCGGCGAGCCCCATGATCTCGCCGTCGGCGACCGAGAAGCTGACCTGGTCCACCGGGCACACGTCACCGGCGCGGGTGCGGTAGGCGATGCTGAGGTCGGTTACCTTGACGCTCATTGCTCCCTCAGCTTCGGGTTGAAGACCTCGTCGAGGCCGACGTTGGCGATCAGCAGGGCGGCCACCATGCCGGTGAGGACCAGGCCCGGCGGCACGAACCACCACCAGATGTGCAGCTGCAGCGCGCTCCAGAGAAAGGCCTGGTTCATCATCCCGCCGAGCGAGATGCCGGTGGTCGGCCCGAGCCCCAGGAAGTCGTAGCTGGCCGCGAGGAGCATGGCGCTGCCGAACAGCAGCACGACCACCAGGAACAAGTACGACGCCATGTTCGGGGCGATGTCGGAGATCACGATGCGGGTGGCACGTTGGCCCGACAGGCGGGCGAGGTCGACGAACTCGCGCGAGCGCAGCGTGAAGGTCTGCGCCCGGACGGCCCTGGCCACCCACGGCCACGTGGTCAGGCCGATGAACACCCCCTCGAACACGATGCCGCGGGTCTTCAGGTACGCGCCGATCACGACCAGCAGGACCAGGGACGGGATCATGACCATGATGTTGGTGAGCATCTGCAGCATCTCGTCGAGCAGCCCGCCGCGGTAACCCGCGATGAAGCCGAGGGCCATGCCGACGAGCGCCGCGCACAGCGCACCGAGCGCTCCCACCAGGTAGCTCAGCCGCAAGCCGTCGACCACCTGGGCGAACACGTCGTGGCCGAAATAGTCGGTGCCCATCCAGTGCACCCCCGACGGTGGCTGGCGAGGCAGGAAGTATTCGGTGGTGTTCCACGGCGAGATTAGCGGCCCGAAGATGGCGGCCAGGACGAACACCACCTCCAGCCCCAGGCCGAGGACCAGCTTCCTGTTGTGCACCGCGTAGTACAAAAATTCCCCGCGCCTGCGCACCACCACCGGGGCCGAGACGGACGGCATGACCGTCCCGGCTACTTGTGCCACCGGCTCGCCCGGGCCGGTGCTCCCCGCGGCCGTGCTGCCGCTCAGCGTGTCGCTCATGTCGACGCTCCCTGCATGCTGAGCCTGGTTCTCGGGTCCACGGTGATGTAGACGAGGTCGATGATGAAGTTCGCGATCAGCACCCCGACGACGATGAAGATGAAGATGCCCTGCAGCAGGAAGTAATCCTCATCCTCGATCGCGTTGTAGATCAGCAGGCCCAGGCCGGGATAGTGGAACGCGATCTCGGTGACGATGTTGCCGCCGATGACGACCCCGAGTGCTAGCGCGAGGCCGGAGAGCTGGGGCAGCGAGGCGCCGCGATAGGCGTACCTGCGGATCACGCGCTCCTTCGCGCCGAGCGCTCTGAGGTACCGTGAGCTGTCGTTCTCGAGTTCGTAGATCACCAGGTTCCGCATCCCGATGGCCCAGCCGCCGAGGCTCACGATGAACACCGTGAGGAACGGCAGGAACCAGTGGTAGAGCAGGCTCGATATGAAGGCCCAGGAAAACGTGGGCAGCAGGGTCTCGTCATACGCCCCGGAGATCGGGAACACGTGCCAGACCTCGCCGAACAGGAACGGCAGCAGCAGGGCCAGCCAGGGGTAGGGGATGGCCTGGAATATGTAGCCGACCGGGAGCACGGTGTTGTCGAGGGACTTGCGCCTGGCGGCCGCGGCGCCGAGCCTGTTGCCGAGGATGTAGGACAGCACGATGGCGGGCACCAGCAGCGCGAGGGTGTACGGGATGGCGTCGAAGATGAGCGTCGTCACCCGGCCCGGGAAGTCGTAGATGCTGACCCCCAGGTCGCCATGCACCAGGCCGTACCAGAAATGCCAGTACTGATCCCACAGCGGCAGGTTGGTGCCGAAGGCCTCCGACATGGTCTTGTACAGGGCCGCGTACCCGCCCGGCTGGAGCTGGAACTTCGACAGGTACAGCTGGACCGGATTACCGGGCATCAGGTGCGGGATGCCCCAGTCGATGGTCGCGCCGACGAAGAAGGCCAGGATGTAGGTGATCACTTTCCTGGTGAGATAGCGTCGCACGTGCACTCCCCTGGGCTGCGTCAACGGACCCGGCGGCCCGTCATCCCGCGGGGCGGGATGACGGGCCGCATCGAACCGTTCAGTTGTCGGTCTTGATCGGGATGTCCGTGCGGGTTACGACGCCGGCGGCGGGGCCGGGGCCAGCGCGGCCAGGGCGTAGACCGTCGTCATCGCGCCGAGGTAACCGCCCCACATGACCGGGGTGTTCTCGTTGCTGCTGCCGTTCGCGGCGTAGTTGGTCCAGTACTTGGTGTTGCCCTGGAACCAGGCGCCGTTGAACCAGACCGGGATCTGCGGGAGCTGGGCGAGGAAATCCTTCTCCAGCTGGCTGTAGATCGAGTTCAGCTTGGCCGTGTCGGCCACCGGCGTGCTGCCGGCCTGCTGCACCAGGGCCCAATCGGACGGCGAGCTGTAGCGCTCCCAGTCGAGCTGGGCCGTCTGCTGCGCTTGGATCGGCAGCGCGTACACCCGCTGGAAGTAGCTCCACGGCGTGGAGTCGAGCTGGGCGTTGTTGTCCAGCGCCAGGTCGTAGTTACCGCTGGTCAGGTCGGTGGTCCGGGCCGCGTACTGGGGGAAGGCGGGCGTGACCTTGATGCCCACCGCCGCCAGATCCTGAGAGATCACCTGGACGCCGGCCATCCAGTCGGTCCATCCGTCCGGGACCTCCAGGGTGAGGTTCTGGCCGTGGTACCCCGACTTGGCCAGGTACTGCTTGGCCAGGGCTTGGTTGTACGAGAAGCCGTACTGGCTGACCATGCCCTGGTCGATGTACGGCTTCAGGTTGGGCAGCAGACCCGTCGAGCCCGCGGGCTCGGTGATGCCGCTGTACACGACGGACACCAGCTGCTGCGGGTTGATCGCGTAAGCCATGGCCTTACGGAAGTTGACATTGTTCATCGGGGCCTTGGTGGTGTTCGGCTCCAGCCACACGGTGTTCGCCGGCAGCATGTAAGGCGAGCTGGAGTAGAACGTCTTCAGGCCGTATCCGGCGTTACCGCCCAGCCCGCTGACGAGCTCGTTGATGCCCGGCAGGAAGTTGTTGCTCCAGTCGACCTGTGCCGAGGTCAGCGCGGACAGCTCGACGTTGTTGGAGCCGTTGACGGTATCGACCAGGTATTTGAACTTGAACTTCAGGCCCAGCTGGCTGATGCCCCACCAGTTGGGATTGTCCTGGTACGCGACCTCGGTGGCGTTGTACGTGGCGAGCAGCATGGGACCGCTGCCGACCGGCTTGGTGTTGGCCCCGGTGACCTGCTGCGTGGCCGAGAGCTTGGACCAGATGTGCTGCGGAACGACCGGCGCCTTCCACAGGTAGTCCTGCCACTCGCTGTAACCAGGCGGGCCATTGAAGCTAACAGTGACCGTATTGCCGCTGGCGGTCGCGCTCTTCACCGTCGAGGTGTTGGAGTTGTACGGGTCGGACTTGTTGGTCATGGCCAGGTTGATGGAATAAGCGACGTCGGCACCGGTGAGCGCCGTCCCGTCACTCCACTTCACGCCGTTGCGGACCACGATGGTGTAGGTGTTGCCGCTCCACGTACCGCTGGTGGCGAGCCACGGGTCGTAGGTGTTCTTCACCGGGTCGTACAGGAAGAGCGGCTCGTAGACCAGCCCCTGCGTGCCGGTGGCGAAGTTGCCCAGGTCGAAGGGATTCCAGATGGTCGGCGGCGCGTAGGCCGTGCCGCTGGTGTAGAGCGTCTCGCTGCGCGGGAAGCCGGTTAGCCCCGCCGCCGACGACGCTGACGGTGCTGTGCTCGTCTTGGGACTGCTGGACGATGAACTGCTAGTGCAGGCACTGGCGGTGGCCAAGGTCAGGGCGGCCGCCACCGCGGCGATACCCCAACGACCCCACCGGATGGCCCCGGTTCTCGCCCACTTCGCGTTCATCGCCTTCATGTTGCGTTTCACCTGCTCCTACCTCCTCATTAAGGAGTCCTGGTGTTGCTCTCTTTAGGCCTTATCCATGCTTGCGGACACCGAATGCGGCGGCCAGGAAGTGCAGAACGGCCCCTCGCTTGGGGTCATTAGTCACCGCCGGTGCCGGTTCATCGTGGCCGGTTCGGCCAAGGCTCAGGTATGCCGTTGAAAAAAGCTAGCTATACCGGTTAAGTGTCGTCAGGTGCGGCCGTTAAGTAAAGCGGCAACCTTGTATCGCTAAGGTCTCGATCGGATATCAAGCAGGTAAACGGCCTGGTGCCGAGCTCTGCTGGCCACGGGGGCCGCCCCCCTGGCGGCGAGGCTAGGGCCGCCTGCCATCCGGCGCCACGGCGGTGCTGTCCCGCACCAGGAGAACGGGCAGGGCCTCCCGAAGATGATCCGGCCGGCCGTCCGTGACGGCCTCGCGGAGCATCCGGGCCGCGTGCACGCCCGCCGCGGGGATGTCGCGGCGCAGCGCGGTGAACGCGGGATGGACGAGCTCGCAGAGCATGCTGTCGTCCCAGACCAGGATGGACAGGTCGGCGGGCACCCGCACGCCCATCCGCTGCGCCGCGCCGAGCCCGGCCAGCGCCATCACGTCGTTGTCGTACAAGATCGCGGTGGGCGGCGCGGGCTGCTTCAGCAGGTCCCGCGTCACCTCGGCGCCGTGCTCGGCGGTGTAGTCGGCGGCTACCGATATCGCCTCGATGCCCGCCGCGCCGGCTATCTGGGTGAGCGCGTCGGTGCGCAGCTTGGAATGCCAGTACCTGGCGAAACCGCCGACCCGGGCGACCCGCCGGTGGCCGAGCCCGGCCAGGTAGCCGACGACGGTCTGCGTGGCGGCCCGGTCGTCCTGCCAGACGGCGGGCAGGCTGCCCGCCCCGCGCGGGGTGCCGAGCACCACGGCGGGCATGCTGAGTTCCTCGAGCACGCGGATCCGGCGGTCGCGCACCTGCAGGTCGACCAGGAACACGCCGTCCACCTTGCGCTGCGCCCACCACGTTCGGTACATGCGGATCTCTTCGGCTTGGTCCTCGGCCATGGTGAACAGCAGGGTTATATGGTTGGTCGCCAGCTCCGCCTGAATGCCCGAGATGAGCTGCATGAAGAAGACCTCGCTGCCCAGGGTGCGCGCCGGGCGGTCGATGATCAAGCCGAACGCGCCAGCTCGCCCGTCAGACAGGGCGCGGGCGGCGCTGTTGGGCTCGAAGCCCACCTCGGCCGCGATGGCCAGAATGCGCTCGCGGGTCGCGGCCGACACGCCGGGCTGGCCGTTGAGGGCAAAGGAGACGGCGGCCTTGGTCACGCCCGCGCGTCGCGCAATGTCCGCAATGGTCGGACGTCTCATCCGGCTTCCCTTTCGCACCGGCGGCAACCCCCGGGCAGGTCGGCCCGCTCACCCACCCAATCATAAGGCTGCGAGATCCAGCCCGTGCAATTGACACTAAACCGGTATAGTGATTCGATCTCAGCAGCGGTAGGCGCTGGGTCGTCCGCAGAGGGGAACTGTGTCTCATGCGCAGGAGCACCGCCAGGATTAATGCGGCCGGGCAGCCGGTCAACTGGCTCGGGGCCAACTTCTGGTCTGCCACGGGCGGTCCCCTCATGTGGCGCAGCTACGACCCGGCCGTCGTCGCGGCGGAACTGCGCGTGCTGCGCGAGCACGGCCTGACGATGACCAGGTTGTTTTTCTACTGGCCCGATTTCATGCCGGAGCCGGACGTGATCGACGAGGATATGGCGGCCAGGTTCGCCGACTTCCTCGACCGGCACGCCGAACAGCAGATGAGCACGGTCCCCACTTTCATCGTCGGCCACATGTCCGGCCAGAACTGGGACCCGGCCTGGCGGGCCGGCCGTGACCTGTACGCCGACGTCTGGATGGTCGGCCGCCAGGCCTGGTTCGCCGGCGAGATGGTACGCCGGTTCGGCCCGCACCCCGCCGTGGCCGGCTGGCTGGTCTCCAACGAGATGCCGCTGTACGGCGGCGGCCACCCCCCGCCTGAGACGGTCGCCGCGTGGGCGCAGATCATCAGGGACGCGGTACGCGCGGCCGGCGGCCGCCAGCCCTTCTCACTGGGCGACGGCTCCTGGGGCATCGAGGCCAGCGGCCGCGAGAACGGGTTCCGGCTCGCCGATGTCGCGCGGCTGTGCGACTTCCTCGGCCCGCACGTGTACCCGGTGGGCGATGACCAGGTCCGGCAGCACTACGCGGCCGCCTGGCAGTGCGAGCTGGCCAGCACGTTCGGCAAGCCGGTGGTGCTCGAGGAGTTCGGGGTCAGCTCCGACTTCGCTTCGGATGCGAACGCAGCCCGCTACTACCGGCACGTCCTGCACCACAGCCTGCTGGCCGGCGCGACCGGCTGGATCGCCTGGAATAACACCGACTTCGACCTGCCCGGCCAGGACCCGTACCGGCATCACGCCTTCGAGCAGCACTTCGGCCTCACCGACGCCTCCGGCGCCGCCAAGCCGACCCTGGGCGAGATGCGGGCGTTCGCGGCCACGCTGGACGCGATCGAGGTGAGCCGGTGCGCGCGGACCGACAGCGACGCCGCCCTGATCATCCCCGGCTACCTGGACACCAGCTACCCGTTCGCCGACCCGGCCGACCGCGCGCACATCGCGCGCGCGCTCGCCCAGGCCTACGTCTCGGCCCGGCTGGCCGACCTGCCGGTGGCGCTGACCAGGGAAACCAGCGGCATAGGCGGCGACGCGCGGCTGTACCTGGCGCCCTCGGTGAAACAGCTGCTCGCGCCCACCGCCGCCACCCTGGAGCGGCTCGCGGCCGACGGTGCCTGCGTCTACCTGTCCTATTCGGCCGGCGACACCGGCTGGCACCGCGGGCCCTCGTACGGGCGGCTGGACGAAACGTTCGGCGTGCGGCATCAGCTCGATGTGGGGATGGCGAACCCCATCGACGACGACGTGGTGCTCTACTTCCGCCAGGACTTCGGCGACCTGGCCCGGGGCACCACGCTCACGTTCCGGGCGGCGGGGAACCAGCACAGCCGGGCGTTCCTGCCCGTTGAGCCGGCTGGCGCCGAGGTCATCGCCACCGACAACCACGGCCGGCCCGCGCTGCTGCTGCGGCGTACCGGCCCCGGCTCCCTCGTCTTGTGCACCTACCCGATCGAGCACATGGCCGCGCTGACCCCGCAGGTCAACCCCGATGACACCGTCACCCTCTACGACGCGCTGGCCATCCACGCCGAGGTTCGCCGCGCGGTCACCGTCGACGACCCGCACGTCGCTTGCGACACGCTGATCCGTGACGACGGCACGCTGTTCGCCGTGCTGGCCAGCCACGCCGCCGAGCCGCTGACGGTGAAGCCGGGGCTGGACGGCGGCGAGCTGACCACGCTGGAGGGCACGGAGGCTGGGGAGGGCGTGACACTTGGACCGTTCGGCATAAAGATTTTTACCGTGACCGGGCACCCCGGACCATGACCGCCGCCGCCAGCAGGCCGACGGCGGCCGCCGAGCACCTCGGCGGCCGCCGGCTTGGCGTAGATCAGCAAGGCATACTGCATCTGTGGCTCCTTCCTGGTGGCTATCTTGTCGTGTGCCTGACGAACTGAGCGGGCCCGGGGGGACAGTCTTCCCGAAATCGCGGGCAAGATTAGCTGGTGACTCAAGTCAACGCTCCCGTCACCGCGCTGCTACAGGCGCGTCGCTGGGCTGCCCGGCTGGTGTCGCTACGGGATGAACCGTGGATGCGGGTAGCGCTGGTGCTGGTGGGCGTGGCGGCGCTGGTGGTGTACATGCTTCCCGGACTCCCGGCCCCGGCGGCGCACTGGCCGTTGTGGGATGTCCGGGTGTACTGGTGGGGCGGCCAGCAGGCCACCGCCGGCGGCGGGGCGCTGTACGCTCCGGGCGCGCCGTTCAGCTTCACCTACCCGCCGTTCGCCGCGCTGTTGTTCGCGGTGTTCGCGGGGACGACCATCGGGGTGCTGAAGGCGGCGCTCACTATCGGGAGCGTGGCGGCGCTGGCGGTACTGTGCGGCCTGTCGCTGGGCGCGGCGGGGCTGCGGCGGCGCCCGGAGAGCGTGTTCGCGCTGTCGGCGCTAGCGCTGCTGACCTGGCCGGTCGCGTACACGCTGCACCTGGGCGAGGTCAACCTGATCCTGGCCGCGCTGATCGGCGCCGACCTGATGCGCCGGCACGACGGCGGCTGGTGGCAGGGGATCGGGACGGGGCTGGCCGCCGGGATCAAACTGACCCCGCTGATCTTCGTGGCGTACCTGGCGCTCACCGGGCGGGTGCGAGCGGCGGCGACCGCGGCGGGGGTGTTCGCGGTGACGGTGACGGCGGGATTCGTCTGGCTGCCGTCGCGGTCGCGGGTGTTCTGGCTGGGCGGGGTGTTCTACGACCAGAGCCGGATCGGCAATCCGGCCAACCCGTCGGACCAGTCCCTGGCCGGGGCGATAGCCCGGCTGGCCGGCACCGGGGACCCGCCGCGGACCTGGTGGCTGCTGGCCGCGCTGACGGTCGGCCTGGCCGGCCTGGCCGTCGCCGTCTGGGCGCACCGGCGCGGGCACCGGCTGGCCGGGGTGGTGTGCTGCGCGATCACCGGGCTGCTCGTCTCGCCGCTTTCCTGGACTCATCACTGGGTGTGGGCCGTCCCGCTGCTGGTATGGCTGACCGCGGCTGCGTGGCGGCGCCGGTCGGTGGCCTGCGGCCTGGCGGCGGCCGCGGGCGCAGCGATGTTCTTCGGGTTCTTTCCGATCCCGTGGCCGGGCCACCCGCCCCGGCTGGGGCCGATGCTGGGCAGCGATCAGTACGTGCTGTACGGCCTGGCCGTCCTGGCCGGGACTGCCCTGGCCCTGGCCAGGGAACGTTCGGCGGCCACAGCGGTTAAGCGAACCTCGCCGAAGTGACGCGAGAGCTTGGTGTGACAGATGGGGAACTCTGCATCCGTGTGATAAAACGAAAGTGACCTGTGGTGCGGGCGGGGGGATTCGAACTCCCCCGAAGCCAGGTACATGCGGGGTCATCGCCGGACATGTATCCCTGTCCTGACCTGCTTTCCTAGCCCTGGCGCTGCCAGTGGAAGGACCGGGAATCATCCCCGGCAGTATCACTCCGGGTATCAGCGCGCCCTCGACCAGGGTTCCGCAGGCCGGTCACTTACCGCAGCCGCTGAGAGGACCCGCCATGGATGATCGAGGGACTCAGGCTGCCCAGACGGGCGCCGCGGCCGTCGAGACGATCCGCGGGCATATCGACTACCTCGGCACGGCGCTGGCAACCTGGGACGCGCGATCGGACAGCGGGCCGGACCCGCCTGTGCGATATTGGGCGCATGACGGCGCGGAAGGACGTCGAGCGCGCGGAACCTGAGTTCGCGCAGCGCGTGCAGGGGCTCTTCGACAGGCGCAGACACAAGACGATTGCCACCGTGCGAGCCGACGGGTCGCCGCGGATCTCCGGGATCGAGGTGGCCTTCGAGGACGGCGAGCTCGCCTTCGGCTCGATGCCGAACGTGCGCAAGGGCGCGGATCTGGGCCGGGATCCGCGGTTCGCACTGCACAGCGCCACGATCGACCCCGGCGAGGGCGCGGAAGCGCAGTGGCCGGGTGAGGCGAAGATTTCCGGGCGGGCGATCCATGCCAGGCCACCCACCGACGGATCCGACGGCGACCGCTTCTATGCCGACATCGCCGAGGTCGTACACACCCACCTCAACGAGAAGGCCACGATGCTCATCGTTCAGTGGTGGACCCCCGCGCACGGGCTGCGCAGGATCGAACGCGAGTAATCCCCGGCCGACGGCAGTCCGCAGCCGGCTTCGCCAGACGGCGGAAAAGCTCTTCCGCCGCAGACAGGGTTGAGCGCCACGGGCACGGCGCGAGACCCGGGCCATGCCCGCGTGGTCAGCCGGCAGCCTGAACTCCGCCAGCCGAGGACGGAGCCTGATGGGCAAGCCCATCAGCGAGAGCAACTGATGGAACGAGGTCACAGATGACCGCTACCGGCTCCGCTCCTGTTTCTAGGTACAGCGCTAGCTGGCCGGTTACCTGCGCGGGTGTCCCGGCTATGGACAGCTCCCGGGGCGATCGGCTGGCCGGCCGCATGAGGCCTCCTCACTGTGGCCGTCACGCCAGTCCGGGACGGGACGCGTGCCGATGGCCGCGTGGACGGCGATGCCCCCTGGGGCCTGGGACGCCCGGCCTGGTCAGAAAGCCCGTGCTGGCTACCTGGCCGGGCTGGGCGCTGCGGTGGTCGTGCTCGACGTCGACCCGGAACGGCTGGCGGGGGTCGCGCATCCCGCGCTCATCGGTGACGTCACCGACGACGTGCTGCGCAAGGCGGAATAGCCCTGGCCCGTGGCGGCGACGGTCTTGCCGGTCGTCGCACCGGTCGCCCCGGTCGTCTCACCGGTCATCGCGCCGGTCGCGGCCTCGGCCGAGAAGGCCGGGTCTCTGGGGGAGTCTGCTGACGGAGGTTGCTCACGCAGCTCATCAGTGCCGCCGTCACCCGCCATGTCCGTGACCCCGGCGGGGGCGAGGAGTCGCTGATGATCAGCTCCGCGAGCGTGTTCGCGACCTGGTGATCGGCTCGGGTCCGTCTGAACGTGCTGCGTGATGGTCAACGCTGCGTCCGCGTGCCCGATGTGCCTGCTGACGCCTTCCAGCCGGTCTGCGCGTCCCGGGCTGCCTAAACGCTGGCTGTAGCGGTGCGGAGCGCCCGGGCGTCGTCGATGGTGGCGAACACCGGCAGCCGGCTGTCCAGGCCGCTGATCCGCAGGATCCTCGCGACCGGCGGCCGCGGCGCGATGAGGGCGAACCCGCACCCGGCCGCGTCGGCACAGTTGGCGATCCGGACGAAGGCGCTGAGCCCGCGGGCGTCGCAGAAGGACACGCCCGTCAGGTCGAGCAGCACCAGCCGGGCCGGCCGGGCGATGGCGGCGCAGCCCTGAGCGGCCACGTCCTCGCTGGTGGTGAGATCCAGCTCTGCTGGCATGCTCACGATCTCGATCCCGGCGCCGCTACCGGCCGTCGTCTGGTTCTCGCCGTGAGTCATCGTCGTCTGCCATCTGTGGTCACTATCGGCTGGTGCGTTCCAGCCACGATGACATGATGGCCTGCCTGGATGTTCAGGGCCGAAGGTCCCGTCTTGGACGAGTGCTAAGCCCCTGTCGAGACAGCTCGCAGGCCTTTGATGCTGGCTCGATGAGGATGAGGTTTCCGCGCCGCAAAGCCAAGGCCGCCGGGAGGTCCCCCCGGCGGCCCAGCGGCCGGAACGCCCCCCGAAGACCAGGCTGCCTGGCCCGGGCCGCCCGATCTGGGTGATCGGGCCTGCTGCTGCCCCGCCCGGCCGGTGGTGCGGGTCCTCATCCCGCCCGCCGCTGCCCGGCCGCACTCAGTCGATCTGCTGCTGTGCGGCCACCACTACCGGGCGTCCTGCGCCGCCCTGGCCGCCGCCGGCGCGGTGATCATCGACGACCGGCGCAGCGGCGGAACCATCGCCGCCGAGGATGAACTAGGCGATCCCCTGCCCCGCCGATGCCACGCCACGGCGATGAGCTGACCGCCCTGCTGGCCGGATCCCGCTTCCTGACGGCAGGCACAGTGACGGGGAGTTCCTTCCGGGCGTGCCGCTGACCGGGCAGGGCGCAGGCCAGGCATAAGTGTCAATCCTGGAGTGACCGGTGAACCAGAGACCCCAGCAGGACTGGGAAAACCCGGCGCGGGCCCGGCGGAGGACGGAACAGGTTCCATCCCTGCTCACCGGGCCTGTACCGGGCTTCCCGGTTCCTCCCCAGGGCAGAGCCCGTTCCAGCCGGGACCGGTCCGGGCATTGCGGTGCTAGACGGCTTCCAGGTTCTCGCGGCTGCCGTAGGCGCACAGCCCCCACAGCGCGACCACGTCCGCGGCGATGATGACCAGCGCCCAGAACGGGTAGGCCGGGATGAAGAACATCATCTCGATGGCGTTGATCCCGACCACGGCGACGGCGAACCAGCGTGCCAGCTGGTTGCCCATCACGATGCCGCCCGCCGCGACCAGCTGCAGGACGGAGAGGATGAGCGTGACCCACCCCCAGGCCCGCAGGTCGCCGATCACGTAGTGCGCGCCGGCGACCAAGACGTGCGAGTTGGCGATCGCGGCGATGCCGTAGATCATGTTGAAGAACCCGATGACGAGCAGCAGGATGGACGCGAACAGGACCATCCCGGCGCCGCGGCCTTCCGCATGGCGCCCGCCCGTGCCGCTGTCCCGCTTCATTGTTGCCGAAGTCATGGTGACCTCCTGTGCCAGAATCGCTGGGCCCCTGCCGCCTGTGCTCAGCCTCTCTGCCCGCCGCCCAGGCAAGCGGAGCGGGCAAGCACCGAACGCGGGCCCGGCCTCACCGTCACCGTCACCCCGCGTGACGTGCGCATTCAGGGCCAGAGGTCCCGACATTCCGGGCCGCTCGGCAGGGCGCCAGCCCGACGGTACGCGCGGATCACGGCCCGGCGGCTGGCGAAGGCGAAGGTCACCGCCGGGTTGATGTGCAGCCCCGACAGCGGGCCCCACGCGTAGATCATCGCCATCACCACCGCGCCGGGCGCGATCACCGCAGCGGTCCGGCTGATCGGCCCGCCGCCGGCGTAATGATTGATCACCCCGGACCCGGCCGCCACCGTCACCAGCACGAAGGTGCCCACGAACTCGATGATCAGCCGGATCCACAGCGGCCGCGACCGCAGGGTGTCTTCCTCGAACTTGATCAGGTACCGGCGTCCCAGCGACGCGGCATGATCGGCGTCCATATCGGCGGTGGCATCTGCCATGGCGCAGCCTCCATATTCTCCCGTACGTATCCCGGCTGGATCGCGGCTAGCTGGCTGCGTCACCTCAGGCGGGCGGGTCAGCCTGGCGAGGGGCTCGGCCATTTCTGGCCGCTTTCCGGATTTGGATGGGCGGACCTGGGCCTAGTCTTAGATCTCGGTGGTCGCCTCGGCTCTGCCGTCTTTCGCGGCGGCCTGGAGCGCGGCGTAGTCGTCCTCGTTCTGGTCGGCGTAGGTTTCGGCGAAGTCGGCGATGGCCTGGTCGAATGCGCCGGAGCCGCCGAGGTAGGCGGCGAGCGCGACCCGGTCGCCGGAGCGGGCGTGCGCCCGGGCCAGGGTCCAGCCGCACAGGCCGGCGTAGACCCGCAGGCCCGAGGGGAGCGCCCGCTCGATCGGGGCGGAGAACTTCCAGTCCTTCAGCTGGCGGACGTAAAAGTCGCGGTCCACCTGGTCCGGGCCGGGCACGCGGGTCCAGCCCAGGAAGATGTCGCTTTCGGCCTGCATCAGGTGCTGCCCGGCGACGACCCGCTCGCCCTGGTTGGCGTACTGGCTACGCCCGGCATATTCCGCCAGAACCGACGGCTGGGCCTCCTTGGCCTGCAAGAACAACGGCTCGACGCCGTCGCCGCTGTCCATCAGCAAGATCCGGGCGCGGGTGCCGACGCTGCCGACCCCGACGACCTTGCGGGCCGCCTGGACCAGCGTGAACTGCTCCACCAGGTGCCGCCGGTCAGACTGCAACGTGCGCCGGTACTTGCCCAGCACCGTCCGGATCTCCTCGTAGATCGCGCCGGCCTGCACATCGGAAAAGAGCTCCTCCAGGGGGACGATCATCGGCGGGTCGCTGATGATCCGCCGCCAGCCCTCGACCACGGTGGTGAGCTTGCTCAGCGCCTTCGTGCTGTCCCGGGTGTGCGCCTTGGCCAGCAGCTTCTCGGCCTCCTTGAGCCTCTTCGCCTTCATCTGGGACCGGAACTGGCCGATGGTCTGCTCGATGTCCAGGTGCGCATACCACACGTCCAGGAACGGCTGCCCGGCGAAGCCGCGCATCGCCGTCCGGTACGCCTCGGCCGCCGCCAGGACGATCTTGCGGCGGGCCTTGTCGGTGAACCCGTTGTCCCGGCCCGCCACGGCAAAGCTGGCGGCCAGCCGCTTGACGTCCCACTCGAACGGGCCCGGCAGGGTCTCGTCGAAGTCGTTGACGTCGAAGACCAGGTTGCGCTCCGGCGACGCGAACGCGCCGAAATTGGACAGGTGCGCGTCCCCGCACAGCTGCACCCGCAGCCCGGAGGCGGGCGTGGTGGCCAGGTCCGCCGCCATCGGCAGCGCCGCCCCCCGGTAGAACGTGAACGGCGACACCAGCATCCGCCCGTGCCGGACCGGCACCAGCTCCGGCACCCGCGACTTCGCCTGCTCCAGCAGCAGCCCGACCGGATCCCGCGGCCCGGCCGGGGCGAACTCCGCATGCGACTCCAGCGGGGCCACCGCCCGGGCATCCTTCCCCCGGGCCACCCGGTCCGCGCGGCTCAACTGCTCCACCGTCCCGGCCCGCGGCGAGCCCTTACCGGATGCCCGCACGGCAGGACTTCCTGACGCGGCACCCTCAGTCGTCACAGTCATAGCCACTCCTTCCGCCCAGGCCGATAAGCAGGGTCGGCCGACGCCGGAGAACCACGGTCCAGCCATGCTCAGGCTGGCTACCGATCGTCACACCGCCGTTCGCTGAATCACGCCCCACTCTGCTTCTGGGAGGGGCAGCGCGCATCGTCCCGAAGGGACGAAGCGAAGCGGGGCGCAAGGGTTGGCGGAGCCCGCGCCATGGCCCCTAGGACGCTCATCTGGGACCAACGTCCCTAGCGGGAGGCCCAGCATGCGGCGTATCCAGAAAATATCCAACAAGACCAGCGCATAGGCAGGCACGACGGCCGGTGATCAGGGCGGACATGACTAGACGGCGCTCCTGCTCACGCCAGCTGGTGCGCAACGTCGGCGGCTGGTGAATCGGAGGGGACCGTCGGGGCATGGGCGTGAGCGACGTGCGGCAGCGGGTCGGCTGGTCACCGCGTGCGGGCGGGTCAGCGTTCGACCTGGTCGCGTCCAAGCTCCGTCGTCCGGTGATACGGCCCGGGACCGTGCCTCGTTCGTCTCTGATCGAACGTCTGGCGCGGGGTGACTCCCGCCCGGTCGTCTCGGTGGTCGCGCCGGCCGGCTACGGCAAGACGACGCTGCTGTCGCAGTGGGCCGAGGGTAACGGCCAGGCCTTCGCGTGGGTGTCGGTCGACGATGGGGACAACGACGCGAAGGTCCTGCTCAGCTACGTCGCGGCAGCGCTCGATGCGGTCGAGCCGATCGATGAGCGGGTGTTCGACGCGCTGGCCTCCCCGGTGAGTTCGGTGCCCGGCTCGGTCGTCCCCAGGCTGGGGTCCGCGTTTTCGTCGATGACCTCGCCGGTCGTGCTGGTCCTAGACGACGTGCACGTGCTGCGCAACTCCGAATGCCGGGCCGCGCTGTCGGTGCTGGCCGATCACGTGCCGGCCGGCGCGGCTGGTGCTGGCCGGCCGTGCCCCGCCGCCGCTGCGGATCGCGCGGCTCCGCGCCGAGGGCAAGATCACGGAGATCGGCCCGAACGACTTGTCACTGACCCGCGATGAGGCGTCATCGCTGCTGCGCAACGCGGACCTCGCCCTGGCCGAGGAAGATGTGGCGGAGCTGCATGAGCGGACCGAGGGATGGCCGGCCGGGCTGTACCTGGCGGCTCTGTATCTCAGGGAGGGGGGCTCGTTCGCGAGCGCGGCGGTCTCCTTTGGCGGCGACGACCGGTTCGTCAGCGACTACATGGAGTCGGAGTTCCTCTCGCGGATCTCCCGCCAGCAGCGAGCGTTCCTGACCCGGACCGCGGTGCTGGAGCGGATGTGCGGGCCGCTGTGCGATGCGGTGCTTGAAGTCGGCGGATCGGCTGCGGTCCTGGCGGATCTGGCCGGGGCGAACGTGCTGCTGGTGCCGCTGGGCCGGCGGGGGGAGTGGTACCGCTACCACCATCTGTTCCGCGACATGCTGCTGGCGGAGCTGCGTCGCCTGGAGCCAGGCCTGATGCCCGTCCTGCGGCGCCGCGCCGCCGGCTGGTATGTGCGGAACGGCTGGCCCGAGGAAGCGCTGGAGTACTCCATGGCAGCCGGGGACGTCGGCTCGGTCGCTGGCCTGGTGGAGAAAATCGGGGTACCTGCCTACCGGCAGGGCCGGGTCACAACCGTCCAGCGGTGGTTCGGGTGGCTGGAAGATCGGGGCGGGATCGAGGGACACCCGATGGCCGCGGTGCTGGCCTCGCTCCTTTCCGCGCTGACGGCGCGGCCGGTCGAGGCCGAGCGGTGGGCCGATGCGGTCGATCGCTGGCAGTACGGGGACGGGACCCAGCCTGGTGACCCCTCCGCCGAGGCGTGGGCCGCCCTGCTCCGGGCCATCTTGTGCCGGCGGGGGACCGAACAGATGCGCGCCGATGCAGACGAAGCCGTGCGCAGGTTCGCGGCGGGGAGCTTTGTGACGCCGGCGCCCGCGCTCATGCAAGGGCTCGCGCGCGTCATGTCCGGTGACCTGGATGGGGGCGCCGCGTCCCTGGAGGATGCGGTCAGTGTCGGCGAGGTGACCGGCGCGCCCGAGGATCTCGCGCTCGCGCTGTGCGAGCGATCGCTGGTGGCGATGGCGGACAGTCAATGGGACCGGGCCGAGGCCCTTGCGGAACGAGCACGCGCCGTTTTGCGCCGGGCCAGGATCGAGGAGAGCTACGCGACACCCCTGGCTTGCGCGGTGCAAGCCCGCGCAGCCGTGCACCGGGGAGATGTCCCGGCGGCGCGCCGGGAACTCATCAGTGCCCAGCACCTGCGGCCGTTGCTGACCTACGCACTCCCCCACTTCGCCGTCCAGGCCCGGATCGAGCTGGCTCGCGTCCATCTCGCGCTCGCCGACGCGGCAGGTGCCAGGACGCTCATGCGTGAGGTCGATGACCTGCTCAGGCGCCGGCCCGGCCTCGGGACCCTCGTCGGGGAGGCCGGGGCGCTGCGGGCTCAGCTCGCCAGGGAACGCGGCTCAGGCGTCCCCGGAGCGTCGGCGCTGACCGCTGCCGAGCTGCGCCTGCTGCCGCTGCTGTCCACCCACCTGTCGTTCCCGGAGATCGCCGCGGAGATGTTCCTGTCCCGCTTCACGGTTAAGTCGCAGGCGATGTCGATCTACCGCAAGCTGGGGGCCTCCTCACGCAGCCAGGCAGTGGCCCGGTCTCGTGAGCTAGGGATCCTGGAGGGCTGACTACCCGGTCTTTCATCCCATCGGGACGATGGAACCCGCCCCGGCACGAGATGGACTGGTAACGGAAGGCGATCGTAAAGCGATCGGAGTCAAGATCCCGGCGATTCCGACAACATGGGGGTCACTATGACGTCAACAACCCAGTCAGCCAGGGGTACGGGCGGGCGCCGCGCGGAAGGGCAGGGCTATGGCCTGGTCTTTTTCGCGTCGGTGCTGCTGGTGATCATCGGCTGCTTCAACCTGATCTACGGCATCGCCGCGATCGCGAACTCGCACGTGTTCACCGCCAACGCGCACTACGTGTTCGGCAGCTTGCGGACCTGGGGCTGGATCACGCTGATCATCGGCGTCTTGCAGCTGCTGGCGGCGGCCGGGGTGCTGGCGGGCAACCAGCTGGCCCGCTGGCTCGCGGTGGCGGTACTCGGGCTTAGCGCCATCGACCAGATGTTCTTCATTCCCGCCTACCCGTTCTGGTCCCTGACGATCATCGCGATGGACGTGATCGCGCTGTACGGGCTGTGCGCCTACGGCAGCCGCGCGAACCTGCAAGCCGCCTAGGACCGCACCGTCGCGGCCGCCGGGTCCAGGTGCTGAACCGAAGGGAAGAAGATGAGCGAGCCTGACCGCACGAAGCTGCCGATCCGCCGACCGCCGTTTGGCGGGGTGAGCAACAAGACGCTGGCGGGGTCGGAGCCGGACTGGAACCTGATCGGGCATCCGGAGCCTCCGCCGGGGTCCCCGAATGTGCTGGTGGTACTGATCGATGACGCCGGGTTCGGCAACGCGGGCACGTTCGGCGGGCCGATTGACACCCCGAACTACTCGCGGATGGCGGAGGGGGGGTTGCGGTACAACCGGTTCCACGTCACCGCGCTGTGCTCGCCGACCCGGGCGGCGCTGCTGACCGGCCGGAATAACCATGCGGTCGGTTTCGGGTCGGTGGGTGAGTTCTCCAGCGGCTTTCCAGGTTACACGGCGACGGTCCCGCGGGATTGCACGCCCTGGCCGAGGATCCTGGCGGAGAACGGGTACAGCACCGCGGCGTTCGGCAAGTGGCACCTGACCCCCGACGGCCAGCAGGGCCCGGCCGGGCCGTTCGAACGATGGCCGAACGGGTGGGGCTTTGACTACTTCTACGGTTTCCTGGGCGGCGATGCGGGCCAGTGGGACCCGTGCCTGGCCGAGAACCAGAAGATCATCGGCACCCCGGCGGCCTTCTACGACATGGAGAACCCGTACTACCTGCCCGATGCCATGGCCGATAAGACCATCGAGTGGCTGCACGGGGTCCGGGGGCAAGACGCCCGCAAGCCGTTCTTCGTGTACTTCTCCACCGGGTGCAGCCACGCCCCGCACCACGTGGCGCCCGGATGGGCGGATAAGTACCAGGGCAAGTTCGACCAGGGCTGGGACCGGCTGCGCGAGGAGATCTTCGCCCGGCAGAAGAAACTGGGCGTGATCCCCGCCGACGCGGAGCTGACGCCGCGGGACGCGGCGTTCCCCGCGTGGGATGAGGTCCCGGACAAGCTCAAGGCCTACTACGCCCGCCAGATGGAGGTCTACGCCGGGTACTCCGAGAACGCCGACTACAACGTCGGCCGGGTCATCGACGCGATCGATGAGCTGGGCGAGCTGGACAATACGCTGATCATCTGGATCTGGGGTGATAACGGCGCCAGCATGGAGGGCACGATCACCGGCTCGTTCAACGAGATGACCATGCAGAACGGCATCCCGCTGACCGATGAGATGCAGCTCCAGCTCGCCGAGCGGTACGGCGGCATCGGCGCGTGGGGCGGCCAGATGATGGATCCGCACTACTCCGCCGCGTGGGCGTGGGCCGGCAACACCCCGTTCCAGTGGGGCAAGCAGGTCGGCTCGCACCTGGGCGGGACCCGCAACCCGATGGTCATCCACTGGCCGGCCCGGATCACCGGGGGCGGCGCGCTGCGCTCGCACTTCACCCACGCCATCGACGTCGGCCCGACGATCCTGGACCTCCTCAAGATTCCGGCCCCCTCCCACGTCGACGGGATCGAGCAGGAGCCCCTCCACGGGGTGACCTTCGCGGACTCACTGACGGACGCCGCCGCGCCGGAACACCACACCCAGCAGTACTTCGAGACCATCGGCAACCGTGCCATGTACAAGGACGGCTGGTGGCTGGCCATGAAGACGCCGCGGATCCCGTGGGTGATCACACCCGATGCGCTGCGGCCCTACGCGCCCGGGGTGTGGGACCCCGACGGCGACCCCGCTGAGCTGTACTACCTGCCTGATGATTTCACCCAGGCCCACGACCTCGCCGCCGACCACCCTGACAAGGTTGCCGAGCTGAGGGAGCTGTTCTGGGCGGAGGCGGAGAAGTACAAGGTGCTCCCCTTGCTCGCCACCTTGTCCGCGTTCTTCGGCATCCTCCCGCCCCGGCCCGATGCGGTCCCGATCGAGTACCGCGGCGATGTCCAGAACGTCATGTCGGGGATGATCCCGCGGATCTACAACCACTCCTATGCGATCAGCGCGGATCTGGTCGTCCCGGCCGGGGGCGCCGAGGGGGTGATCGTGGCCGAGGCCGACCACCTAGGCGGGTTCTCGCTGTGGGTCGCCGACGGCAAGCTCACCCACACCTACTCGATGATGGGCGTGTTCATCTACCGGCAGCAGGCCGACGAACCGCTGCCGGCCGGGGAGGTGACCGTGCGGATGGAGTTCACCGCCGACGCGGCCAAGCCCGCCACCGGCGGAGAGGTGACCTTGTACATCAACGACCGGCCCGTCGGCAAGGGCCGCATGGACCACACCGTCCCGATCCGCTTCTCGGCCTACGCGGGCATGGACATCGGCCGCGACAACGGCGGGGTCGTCGACCTGAGCTATGCGGACAAGAAACCGTTCGCCTTCACCGGCACCGTCAAAAAGGTCGTCTTCGACGTCAAGCCGCATCTGACGGCCCAGGACGAGGACGAGCTGCACGCGGCCGCCGAGCACGGCCACGCCGCGCACGGCCTGTCGGCATAAGACAGGCCCGGAGCCTGGAGGAGGCACCGATGAAATTCGATGACGAAACGACCGACGTGCTGATCGGCGGCTACCTGTCCAAGGACGCCGCCCAGGACGACTACGAGGCGGTCCTGGCCAGCGGCGGCTACCTGCACGGCGCGGTGGTCATCAGCAAAGACCTCAAAGGCGACCTGTCCGTGGAGCAGACCGACCACATGGTCCGCGAGGGCGCCGCGGGCCTGGGCGCCGTCGGGTTCGCGGTCGGCCTGTTCGCCCCCCCGCTGCTGGCCGCGACCGCCATCGGCGCGGTGATCGGCGCCGGAGCCGGCAAACTGCTGCACCACAAGACCGCCAGCAAGCTCGAGGAGCAGGCCGGGGCCACCATCCCGGTCGGCGGCGCGGGCCTGATCGTCGCCTACCCGCACTCGGCCGCCGGCAAGGTCGAACCCGCCGTGACCCGCGCCATCAAGAAGGTCGTCGGCGAAGCCGAAGGCCACCACGTCAAGGCCCTCAAGGGCGCCATCGCCGACGCACAGCAGAAGATGGCCGAAAGCGGCGCCTGACGCCGGGAAGGAGGACTGTGATGTCCACGATGTCCACTGCCACCCAGGTCAAGGGGCAGGCGGCGGGCTGGGTGCGGGAGCAGATCGCCTACGTCTTCGGCATGTACGCGTACGCCTACGGGTTCCCGCTCGTCATGATGGACGTGACCAGGCGGGTCATGACCGCGGCGCCCGGATCCGGCGAATACAGCGCGCCTGTCAACAGTTCCATCGCCTGCGGGAGTTCGTCGACCCCGATTTCAAGAACGTGGTCCGCATCAGCCGCAACTCTCTGTGGGCTACCGCGTTCCCTCGATCTGGATGCGGAGCCAGCCGTCTTCTCCCATCCGGCGACCCAGGAGCGTTACCTGGTGGCGCAGGTGATGGACATGTGGACCGACAACTTCGCCTCGATCGGCACCCGCACCACCGGGAAGGAAGCCGGTGATTGCCTGATCGCCGGGCCTGGCTGGCACGGCACACCTAGGCGACATACCGCTGCGACACGCGATACGCCTGGGTGCTGGTCCAGGTCGCCGCCGCCGACTCACGGGACTTCCCCGAGATACACGCGTTCCAGGACGGGCTGACGATCACCCCGCTCAGCGCCTGGGGCACGGACTACATGCCCCCTGCCGAAGTCCCGGTCGACCCGGCCGCGAACACTACGGCGAACCCGTTCGACCAGGTGCGGCTGATGGACGGCCCCGCGTTCTTCCAGCGCCTGGCAGTCCCACTACAACACCCGCGCGTTCGTCCGCCGTCGGGGGCCTCGGCGCGCTGTGTGGGGGTCCGAGCGTGATCAAGTACCGCCGTAAGTATCAGCGCCCTGACTCCGGTTAGTTCCGTGCTCGTATTAAGGCCCTGACCTGCAACGTAACGGAGAGACCGGAGTGGGTCACCGACAGAACTCGCTGACCTGTGGTTTTAGCAGGTTTCCGGTGTGCTGATCCCGCGCTAAGCGGGCTGATCTCCCGGCTGGGCGTGCGGTGGGCTGGGGTGCCCGGCGAGCTGGATGGAGATGGCTTCGAGTTCGGTGATGAGCTGGCGCAGGTGGCGGTGGGCGTCGAAGTAGGGGCGGAGCCGTTCGGCGTCTTCGGTGGTGAGGGTCCTGGTGACGGTCCGGCCGCTGATCTTGCGGGTCCAGGTCGGGTAGGGGCCCGTGCAGTCGCGGGGGGTCGGCGTGGCAGTGGCATCCGGCGCGCTGGCAGCGGGTGGTGCGGTCGGGGCGATTCAGACCGGCACAAACAGCTCCCGCCACCTTGATCACCTACAGCCCGGCGGGTCAGCCGCACCCCAAGCCGGCCAGCAGCCCCACAGCAGGCCCGCCGACGCTCCCCGGCCAGGTCATACAACAGCCAGCGCCGATGTCAGACCCCGCGCGATACTCAGAAACACCTCACCGAAGCAGTTCTGTCGGTACGACACCGGCAGTTCTGTCGGTAACCCCGAGTGCGGGCGGGGGGATTCGAACCCCCACGGTGTCGCCACCAACAGGACCTAAACCTGCCGCGTATGCCATTTCGCCACGCCCGCTGGGGCCAGCTCGTGGCTGGCCGCTAGTAACGGTACCGCTTAGGCGCCGACCTCGGTCCGCAGCCGGGCGACGTGGCCGGTGGCCTTGACGCCGTACAGCGCCTTGGAGATCGTGCCGTCCGCGTCGATCACGAACGTGGACCTGATCACGCCGACCGTGGTCTTGCCGTAGAGCTTCTTCTCGCCGTAGGCGCCGTAAGCCTCGAGCACGGCGTGATCGGGGTCGGAGAGCAGCGGGAAGGTCAGGCTCTCCTTGTCGCGGAACTTCGCGAGCTTGGCCGGCTGGTCGGGCGAGATGCCGAGCACGGTGATGCCCGCGGAGTTCAGCTCGGCCAGGTTGTCGCGGAAATCGCAGGCTTGGGTGGTGCAGCCGGGAGTCATCGCGGCCGGGTAGAAGTACACGATCACCCGCTGGCCGCGGAACGAGGACAGCGAGACCTGTTTGCCGTCGGCATCGGTCAAGGTGAAGTCGGGGGCTGGGTCGCCAGGTCCGAGTCGCTTGTCCGTCATGTGTCCTCCCTGTATATCCCGGTGATGAACGGAGTCAGCGCGCGGAAAGCGCGGCCGCGGTGGCTGATCGCGTCCTTGGCTTCGGGGGTCATCTCGGCGGTGGTCTGGCCGAACCCGGCGGGCAGGAAGATCGGGTCGTAGCCGAATCCCCCGCGGCCGCGCGGTTCGCGGACCAGGCGGCCCTCGACCTGCCCGGTCACCACCCACTCCCGGGCGCCGGGCCCGGGCCCGACCAGCGCGGCGGCGCAGACGAACCGCGCGCCGAGGTGACTGTCCGGCACGTCGGCCACCTGGGCCAGCACCAGGTTCAGGTTGGCCCGGTCGTCGCCGTGGCCGCCCGCCCAGCGGGCGGACAGCACGCCGGGCATGCCGTTGAGCGCGTCCACGCAGAGCCCGGAGTCGTCGGCCACCGCGGGCAAGCCGGTGCAGGCCGCGATCGCGCGCGCCTTGAGCAGCGCGTTCGCCTCGAACGTGGCGCCGGTCTCCGGCACGTCGGGCGCGTCGGGGAACTCCTCAAGCCCGGCCAGCCTGATGTGCTTACCGCCGTGGTCTTCCGCGCCCAGAATCCGGGCCAGCTCATGCAGCTTGGCGGCGTTCCTGGTGGCCAGCACGACGGTGTTATCCACCGAGGGCTTCACGCTGCAGGCTGGTCAGCTCGCCACAGCCCGCTACGGCGAGATCGAGCAGCTGGCCGAGCAGGTCGCGGCTGAACGGCTCCTGCTCGGCGGTGCCCTGGATCTCCACGAAGTCGCCGCTGGCCGTGCACACCACGTTCATGTCGGTCTGCGCGGCCACGTCCTCCTCGTAGCACAGGTCGAGCCGGGGCTCGCCGTCCACGATGCCCACGCTGACCGCGGACACCGAGGTGAGCAGCGGGTCGCCCTTGGTCCGCTTCCGGCCCTTGAGCCAGGCCACGGCGTCGGCCAGCGCGACGTACCCGCCGGTCACCGCGGCGGTGCGGGTGCCGCCGTCGGCCTGCAGCACGTCGCAGTCGATGACGATGGTGTTCTCGCCCAGCGCCTTGTAGTCCACGCAGGCCCGCAGCGAGCGCCCGACCAGCCGGGATATCTCCTGGGTGCGGCCGCCCAGGCGGCCCTTGACCGACTCGCGGTCGCCGCGGGTGTTGGTGGCCCTCGGCAGCATGGCGTACTCGGCGGTCACCCAGCCGAGCCCGCCGCCGCGCCGCCAGCGTGGCACGTCCTCGGTGACGCTCGCGGCACACAGCACCCTGGTGCGGCCGAACTCCACCAGCACCGACCCCTCGGCGTGGTCAAGCCAGCCCCGGGTCAGCTTCACCGGCCGTAGTTCAGTGACGGATCGTCCGTCGGGTCGTGACATGACGCCCAGCCTATCGGGGCCCCGCAGGCCCGAGCACCAGGCCCGAGGCGGCCAGGGACAGCGGGCCCCGGTAAGCCTGCGACGCCTCGGCCAGCGTCTGGTCCCGGTCGTTCCACGGCACCAGGTGGGTGAGCACCAATTGCCCGACCCCGGCCCGGGTCGCGTGCTCGGCCGCCTGCCGCGCGGTCAGGTGCAGGTTCGGCCGGTAGCCGGGCCCGTCGAGGAACGACGCCTCGCACAGCAGCAAATCGGCCCCCTCGGCCAGCCGGACCAGCGCGTCGGACTCCCCTGTGTCGCCGGAGTAGGCCAGCCGCCAGCCCGCGTGCTCCACCCGGAAGCCGAACGTCTCCACCGGGTGGTTCACATGGTCGACGGCGACCCGGAACGGCCCGATCTCGAAGGCGCCGGGCGCGAGGTCGGCGAAGCCGAACCGGGCCTGGACCGCCGCCAGGCCCTCGCCGCCGAACCCCGCGACTCGCTCCGCCGTGCCTGGCGGGCCGTACACCCCGATGGGCGGCCGTGGCCCGTCCGGCGCGTACTGCCGGGCCACCCAGTAGGACCCCAGGTCGACGCAGTGATCGGCGTGCAGGTGGCTCAGGCAGATCGCGTCCACGCTGAACAGTTCGGCGAACCGCTGCAGGACCCCGAGCGCGCCGTTGCCCAGGTCGAGGACCAGCCGGAAGCCTTCGGCCTCGAGCAGGTAACAGGACGCCGGGCTGTCCGGCCCGGGGAAGCTCCCGGCACATCCGACCACGGTCACGCGCATGCCAGCCATTATGGCCTCAGGCAGCCGGCCTCACGCCCAGAGCTGACCTTCCAGCTGAGCTTCGGCCTCGTCCAGGGTGCCGGAGTAGGCGCCGGTGGACAGGTACTTCCAGCCGCCGTCGGCGACCAGGACCACGATGTCGGCGCGCTCGCCCGCGGCGACCGCCTTGGCCGCCATGCCCAGGCCGGCGTGCAGGGCGGCGCCCGCCGAGATGCCCGCGAAGATGCCCTCGGCCGCGATCAGCTCCCTGGTCCGGCGCAGCGCGTCGGCCGAGGACACCGAGAACCGAGTGGTCAGCACGGACTCGTCGTAGAGCTCGGGGACGAAGCCCTCGTCCACGTTGCGCAGCCCGTAGACCAGCTCGCCGTACCGCGGCTCGGCCGCGACGATCTTGACGTCCGGCTTGTGCTCGCGCAGGTAGCGGCCGACGCCCATGAGCGTGCCGGTGGTGCCCAGGCCCGCGACGAAGTGGGTGATCTCGGGCAGGTCGGTCAGGATTTCCGGCCCGGTCCCCTCGTAGTGCGCGCGGACGTTCGCCTCGTTGCCGTACTGGTAGAGCATCACCCAGTCGGGGTGCTCGGCGGCGATCTGCTTGGCCACCCGGACCGCCTCGTTGGAGCCGCCCGCGGCCGGCGAGCCGATGATCTCGGCGCCGTACATCCGCAGCAGCTGGCGGCGCTCCTCACTGGTGTTCTCCGGCATGACCACGACCACCCGGTAGCCGCGCAGTTTGGCCACCATGGCCAGGGATATGCCGGTGTTCCCCGAGGTGGGCTCCAGGATCGTCGATCCCGGCGAGAGCAGCCCGTCCTTCTCCGCCTGGGCGATCATGAAGAACGCGGCGCGGTCCTTGACCGACCCCGTCGGGTTCCTGTCCTCCAGCTTGGCCCATAGCCGCACATCGCTCGATGGCGACAGACGGGGCAATCCGACCAGGGGCGTGTGGCCGAGCGAGTCAAGCAGGTTCTCGTAGCGCATTACCCCGGTCCGTTCGGTATAAAAAGGCCGTTGCGGCGGGACCCTAGCGGGCGCCGCCGGCCACCGCGGGCAGCACGGTCACCGTGTCGCCGTCCTTGACCGGGGTGTCCAGGCCGCCGGTGAAGCGGACGTCCTCGTCGTTCAGGTACACGTTGACGAAACGCCGCAGGCCACCGCCGTCGACCAGGCGTTCCCGCAGGCCGCCGTGTCGTTGCTCCAGGTCGGTGAACAGCTCGCCGAGCGTGGATCCGGTCCCCTCGACTTGCTTGGCACCGTCGGTGTACGTACGCAGGATCGTCGGGATGCGAACCTCGATGGCCATGAACAACGCTCCACTGGGTTATCTGGTCAGTCCTAGGCGTCCAACCCGCCCGCCGCCCGAATCATTCCGGGCATCATCCCACCACGGACACCGGCTCCTCGGTGACCGCGCCGTCCACGATCCGGTAGGAGCGGAACTCCGTCGCATCCTCGTCCCTGGTCGACACCAGCACGTAGTGCGCCTGCGGCTCGCTGGCGTAGGAGACGTCGGTCCGCGACGGGTACGCCTCAGTGGCGGTGTGCGAGTGGTAGATGACGACCGGTTCCTCGTCGTTGTCGTCCATCTCGCGCCACACCTGGAACTGCTCGGCGGAGTCGAAGCGGTAGAAGGTCGGGGATCGTTCGGCGTTCATCATGGCGATGAACCGTTCCGGGCGGTCGCTCCCGGCCGGGCCGGCCAGCACGCCGCAGGCCTCGTCCGGGTGGTCGGCGCGGGCGTGAGCCACGATCTGGTCGTACAGCGCGCGCGAGATCGTCAGCATGATCAGTCAGGCTAGTGCCTGGACCAGCGATTCCTGCACCGCGCCGAGCCAGGCGTACACCTCGAACGCGGTCCACTGCGGGTCATCCGGCTTCAGCCGCGCCCACTGCTCCTCGAAGTCCTCGGTGACGCCCAGCCGGACCCCGAGCGCGAGCCGGACGTCGTTCAGCGCCTTGAGCCACGACAGGGCCTGGTCCTGGGTCAGCTGGATACGGCCGCCCGCCTCCGGCAGCGTGTCCAGCATCTCCTGGGCGGCGGCGTGCTTGGCGCTGCGCAGCGCGGGCTCGGTGTACCGGCGGAACTCCCCGGCCGCGTCCGGGTCGTCGCGGTACCCGTCGGGCAGCAGCCGGGCCAGCACCGGGTCCTCGGGGATCTTGTCCGCCCCCGGCCCGTGCACCATCGCCTCGAGGGCGGCCAGGCCGGGATCGGCGGTGTCCGCTAGGTTGTCCGCCGTGTTACCTGCCGTGTTATCTGTGGGGCCCTCGGGGTCGACCAGGGACATGATCTGGCCGACCAGGCTGCGCAGCAGGGACGCCTCGGCCGCGGCGAGCCAGGCGCGCGCGCCGCCACCGCGGACCGACCGGAACGGCTCCATGTCTGCTGGCTACTTGTCCTGGTTCACTGTGGCCCACAGGCCGTAGCCGTGCAGGACCTCGACGTTGTGCTCCATGGCTTCCCTGGCCCCGGCGGCGACCACCGCCTTGCCCTTGTGGTGCACGTCGAGCATCAGCTTGGTGGCCTTCTTCTTCGGGTAGCCGAAAACGTGCTGGAACACGTACGTCACGTACGACATCAGGTTGACCGGATCGTTCCAGACGATCGTGACCCAGGGCTGGTCCGGGGACAGCTTGTCGGCGGATCGCGGCAGATCCACCTCAGCGGGCGCCGTGCTCACAACCACCCACCTCCCACTCCGTAGTCTTCCACCTGTGACGAATCGCGTGAACAACCAGCCCCCGCCTGGCTCCGAGACGGCCCTAGGCGAGACGGCCCTAGGCGAGACGGCCCCGCTTAGTACGGCACTGCTGACCGACCACTACGAGCTCACCATGCTGCAGGCGTCGCTGCGCAGCGGCGCGGCCGGCCGCAGGGCCGTATTCGAGGTTTTCGCCAGGCACCTGCCGCACGGCCGCAGGTACGGCGTCGTGGCAGGCACCGGGCGGCTGCTCGACGCGATAGAGCGGTTCCGCTTCGGCCCGGTCGACCTGGACTTCCTCGGCGGCGCCGGCATCGTGGACGAGCCGACGCTGGCTTTCCTGGAATCCTACCGTTTCGGCGGAAACATCTGGGGTTACTCCGAGGGGGATTGTTACTTCCCGGGCTCGCCGATCCTGGTCGTGGAGGGCACCTTCGCCGAGGCGGTACTGCTGGAAACCGTCACGTTGTCCATCCTCAACCATGACAGCGCGATCGCCTCCGCCGCGTCCCGGATGGTGACGGCGGCCGGCGACCGCCCGCTGATCGAGATGGGCTCGCGGCGGACCCACGAGCGGGCCGCGGTGGCCAGCGCCCGGGCGGCCTACATCGCCGGCTTCACGTCCACGTCGAACCTGCGGGCGCGGTACGAGCACGGAATCCCGAGCGCGGGCACCAGCGCGCACGCCTTCACCCTGGTGCACGACAGCGAGCGGCACGCCTTCCAGACCCAGATCGAGGCGCTCGGCCAGGCCACGACGCTGCTGGTGGACACCTACGACGTGGCGCGGGCGGTGCGGACCGCGGTCGAGGTGGCAGGCCGCGACCTGGGCGCGGTGCGGATCGACAGCGGCGACCTGCCGGTGCTGGCCCGGCAGGTCCGCGCGCTGCTCGACGAGCTCGGCGCCATCCACACCCGGATCATCCTCACCGGTGACCTGGACGAGTACTCCATCGCGGCGCTTGGCGCGGTCCCGGTGGACGGCTACGGGGTGGGCACGTCGCTGGTCACCGGTTCGGGCGCGCCGACGGCGGCGCTGGTGTACAAGCTGGTGGCGCGGGCCTCATCCGCTGACCACGACGAGGAGATGAAGCCGGTGGCCAAGCGCTCGGTGGGCAAGCCGGGACGGGGCGGGCGCAAGTGGGCGGTGCGGCACCGCGACCAGCAGGGCATCGCGCTGAGCGAGCGGATCAGCCTGACGCCGCCGGAAGCCGGGCCGCTGGACCGGGAACTGCTCGTGCCGCTGGTGGCCGACGGCCAGATCGTCGGGCGCTCCGGGTTCGCTGCGGTGCAGGAGGCCCGGGCGCGGCACCGCGAGTCGCTGGCCGAGCTGCCGCCGTACGCGCGGCAGCTGTCTCGCGGCTACCCGGCCATCCCCACCGTCTTCGACCCCCCGGACGGAGCCGAGTCCTAATCGTTATCCTACTGCTACCGGTCGTAAACGGTTCGCCGGGCCGGGTGCGGCCCGGCTAGCCTGCTCGCATGCCAGTTGACTTCTCCAGATTCGCGGCCGTGCTCGGTGACCTGGGCGTGGCGGGCGAGGTGCGGGAACTGCCCGAGAGCGCGCCGACGGCCGCGGCCGCGGCCGCCCAGCTCGGCTGCGAGATCGGCGCGATCGCGAACAGCCTCGTGTTCAGCGCGGACGGGGCGCCGCTGCTCGTCATGACCAGCGGCGCTCACCGCGTGGATACGGCCAAGGTAGCGGGGCTGATTGGCGTGGCGGAGGTACGACGAGCCGACGCCCGTTCGGTCCGAGAATGGACGGGCCAGGCCATCGGCGGCGTCGCCCCCGTCGGCCACCCCAGCCCGATCCGGACCCTGGTGGATACCTGGCTGGACAAGTACGACGTGATCTGGGCGGCGGCGGGCCACCCGCACACCGTGTTCCCCACGTCCTACGCCGAACTCATCCGCATCACCAACGGCACCCCCGCCGACGTCGGCGAGTAGGGCTCGCGCTAACGGCACCATCACGCCTCACGGATCCGGAGGATACCGTTGGCCCCATGCGCGCACTGATCATTGTTGACGTCCAGAATGACTTCTGCGAGGGCGGCTCGCTCGCCGTAACCGGCGGCGCCGCCGTGGCGCGCGCGATCAGCGAGCGTCTGGGCGCCGATCATGAATACGCGCACGTGGTGGCCACCAAGGACTTCCATGTGGACCCGGGCGCCCACTTCTCCGACCATCCGGACTACGCAGCCTCCTGGCCGCCGCACTGCGTGGCAGGCACGCCCGGGGCGGACTTCCATCCGAACCTGGACACCGGCGCGGTCGAGGCGGTCTTCGCCAAGGGCCAGCACGCGGCGGCGTACAGCGGGTTCGAGGGCGCCGACGAGGCCGGGACGCCGCTGGCCGACTGGCTGCGCGCCCACGACGTCGACGAGGTGGACGTGGTCGGCATCGCGACCGACTACTGCGTGCACGCGACCGCGGCTGACGCGGCCCGGGCCGGTTTCGCCACCCGGGTCCTGCTCGACCTCACCGCGGGCGTCGCGCCGGAATCCACCGCCAAGGCCATCGAGGACCTGCGCGCCGCCCACGTGGACCTCACCGGCACCCTGCTGGCTCGTAGGACCAGTTCCCGGATTGGGTGGCGATTGACGGGGTCAGCGGCCGGAGATGGCCCAGCGGCGGATCGTGTCGATGCGGGTGCGGATCTGGTCCGCGGTCGCCTGCGGCAGCGGCGGGCCGCCGCAGGTCCGGCGCAGTTCGGCGTGGATGACACCGTGCGGCTGGCTGGTCCGGTGGCTCCAGGCCCCGACCAGGCCGTTGAGTTCCTTCCGGAGCGCGGCGAGGGCCTGGCGGCTCACCGGCGGCGCGGCGGGAGGGGCCTGCGGGGCTGACGTGCGTCGCAGGGGCGGGGACGCCGGGGGCGAGGGAGCGGGCGGCGGTGCGGAGCGGGCGGCGACCTGGGCGTCCTGGCGCTTGCGGAGCAGCGTCCGGACCTGGTCCGGTTCCAGCAGGCCGGGCAGGCCGAGGAAGTCCTCTTCCTCCGGCGAGCCGGCCGCCGTGGCGGTGCCGAACTCGCCGCCGTCGTACAGCACCCGGTCGAAGTGCGCGGACGCGTTGAGAGGCTGGAAGGCCGGCTCGAGAGGCGTGTCCGGCGTATCGCGCTGCCGCTGCGCCTCGGCGAGCGCGATCTCGTCCTCGGGCGTCTCAGCGTGCGGGGATCGGAGTACATGGTCTCGTTCGGCCTCGAGTTCGGCGGCGTAGGACAGCAGCACGGGAACCGACGGGAGGAACACCGACGCGGTCTCACCCCGCTGCCTGGCCCGGACGAACCGGCCGACCGCCTGGGCGAAGAACAGGGCGGTGGACACGCTGGTCGCGTACACGCCGACGGCCAGCCGCGGGATGTCCACGCCCTCGGAGACCATCCGCACGGCGACCATCCAGCGGTCGCCCGAGGTGGCGAAGGAGGAGATCTTCCTGCTCGCGGTCTTGTCGTCGGACAGCACCACCACGGGCCGCTTACCGGTCAGACGGCGCAGCAGGGCGGCGTAGGCCCGCGCGTCCTCGTGGTCGCCCGCGATGACCAGGCCGCCCGCGTCGGGCATGCCGCGGCGGACCTCGGTCAGCCGCTTGTCGGCGGCCTCGAGCACCCGGCTGACCCACTCCCCCGCGGGGTCTAGAGCGGTCCGCCAGGCCTGCGCGATCTGGTCCTTGGTCATCGGCGTGCCCAGGGTGGCGGTGAGCTCGTCCCCGGCCCGGGTCCGCCAGTGCATCTCGCCGGAGTAGGCCAGGAAGATCACCGGACGGACCACGCTGTCCTCCAGGGCGGGCCCGTAGCCGTAGACGTAGTCCGAGGCGCTGCGCTTGCCGCCGCCGGGTTCGTCGAGGTAAGTGACGAACGGGATCGGGTTCGCGTCGCTGCGGAACGGCGTGCCGGTCAGTCCGAGCCTGCGCCGGGCCGGGTCGAACGCCTCCTTGACCGCGTCTCCCCAGGACAGCGCGTCGCCCGCGTGGTGGATCTCGTCGAAGATGACCAGCGTGCGCCGGTTCTGCGTACGCTGCCTGTGCAGCGCCGGGTGCGCGGCGACCTGGGCGTAGGTGACGGCGACCCCGGCGAAGTCCGCCCCGGCCCGGCCCTGGGCGTTCCGGTACGCCGGGTCGATCGCGATGCCGAAGCGGCGCGGCCGCCTGCGCCCACTGGTACTTGAGGTGCTCGGTCGGCGTGACGATGGTGAGCGCCGCGACCTCGCGCCGGGCCAGCAGTTCGGCCGCGACGGTGAGCGCGTACGTGGTCTTGCCCGCTCCCGGCGTGGCGACCAGCAGGAAGTCGCGGCTCCAGGCGCGGAAGTACTCGTGGTAGGCATCCTTCTGCCACCCGCGAAGACCAGGAAGAAGATCATCCCGAACGGTCTGGGTGTCAGCGGCGTCAGATCGAGGGGTGGTCACGAGGCCGAGATGTTACCGGGGCACGCCGCCCTGCGCTGGCAACGGCACGCCGTGCTGGCCCGGGGGGATGGCCCCCTGGAACGCCCCTGGGCAGGGCTCAGTCGTTCCCGCCGTCGCCCGAGGGGAGCTGCTCGTAGATCTCCTTGCAGGTGGGACAGACCGGGTAGCGCTTGGGATCCCGGCTGGGCACCCACACCTTGCCGCAGAGCGCGACCAGGGGCGTGCCCATCACCGAGCTGTCGACGATCTTGTCCTTCTGCACGTAGTGCGCGAACCGCTCGTGATCGCCGTCGCCATGTGACGTGTCGGGCCTGACGTCCTCGTGGACGCGCGTCTCCTGCTCGGGGAGAACTTCAGTCTCACTCACGTGGGCGAGTCTACGCGGTCCGGGCTGCCCGCGTGCCTCGGCTAGTTCAGGCCCGGGTCGTCCGGGTAGGTCGCGACGTAGGCGAGTTCGCCGCCCTGGCGGCGCAGCACGGCCGGCCACAGCCGCTCCGGCTCGGCGCAGAACGCGTCGGACGGCTCGGCGGGCACCACGTACCAGGCGCCTTCGTCGATCTCGGCCTGGAGCTGGCCCGCGCTCCAGCCGGCGTATCCGACGTAGACCCGCAGCGAGACGATCTCGGCGGCCAGCAGGCCCGGCGGGGCGTCCAGGTCGACCAGGCCGAGCCGGGCCATGGCGGGCGCGCCGTCCAGCGGGTGCCAGCCCACCGGCTCGCCGGTGCCGGGCAAGTGGGCCAGGGCGAGCGCGCTGTTCGGCGCGACCGGGCCGCCGTTGAACACCACGGACGGGTCGGTGGCCAGCTCCGTCCACGGCTCGAGCACCTGGCCGACCGGGACCTTGGTCGGCCGGTTCAGTACCACGCCGAGCGTGCCCTGCTCGGACTCGTGCTCCACGATCAGGACGACGGTGCGGCGGAAGTTGGGGTCCCCGAGCACCGGGGTGGCGACGAGCAGACGGCCCGCCAGGACTTCCGATGCCATGTCGTCCATATATCTATCATCGTTCAGGCTGCTGGGTCGCAGCGGAGCGCCGTCACGACGCCGCCGGGCTGCTCCACGGCCCGGGTGATCTCGCTCACGGCCCGGCCGCGGCTGGCCACCTCGAGCCGCACCGTGATGGAGTAGGAGACGCTCGGCGCCATCGCCACGTTGGTTCCCGCCTTTCCGCTGGACTCCAGGGTACGGCGCGCACCGCGTAGGCTGAAAAGGTGAGCACGGAATCGGTGGTCGAGGCGACTTAAGACGAGGCCAGCCCAGACGAGGCCAGCCCAGACGAGGCCAGCCGCACCGGCGAGGCCAGCACCGGCGAGGCGCCCGCGGTCGACGTCACCAGGCTGCGGGTCGCGCTGGCCCGGCTGTCCGCCGGCTGCGCCGGCACGAACTGGCCGGCCTGACGCCCACGCAGCTCGCGGCGCTGGCGACCGTCGAGCGGTCCGGTCCGATGCGGCTGGGCGACCTGGCCGCGGCCGAGGGCATCGCGCCGTCCACCCTCACCCGGCTGGTGACCGCGCTGGAAGACAGCGGCTACGTCCGCCGGTTCGCCGACCCCACCGACGCGCGCGCGAGCACCCTGGCCATCACCCCGCGCGGCCAGGACGCGCTGGAGCGCATCCGCACCGAGAGCACCCTGGTGCTGACCGCGAGCCTGCATCTGCTCACCCCGGCGCAACGCTCCGCGCTGGCCGAGGCGCTGCCCGTCCTGGAACAGCTCGCGGAGGCCGAACCGCACGCACCCCGGCCCGTTCGGTAAAAAGGGTCTTTTAAAGACGTCCGGCCAGCCGGCGGGCTAGTTCGTCCCGTTCCCTGGTCACCGCGGCGAGCTGGCGCTCCAGCTCGATGATGCGGCGGATCGCCTGCAGCGTGATGCCCTCGTCGGCCATCGTCATCACCTGCTCGATGATGCGGATCTCATAGCGCGTGTAGCGGCGCTGGCCGCCGGCCGACCGCTGCGGCGAGACCACCTGCAGCGCGTCCACCCGGCGCAGGAAGGCCTGCTTGACGGCGAGCATCTCCGCGACCTGCCCGACCGTGTACAGCGGGGCGTGCTCGTCCTCGAGCGGTGACGATGCCATGGCAGTTCCTCCTCCTGCCCAGATGGTAAGCGGCCGGCGGGACGCATCCGCGCCCGCCGGCCGCTTGTGTGTTCAGTGAGCCCGGCTGAAGATCTTCAGGCGGCGAGCTCGGTGTGGTCGTCCGCCTGGCGGACCTCGACCTTACGGACCTCGATCTTGCGCGGCTTCGCCTGCTCGAGGACCGGGATCCGGACCTCGAGGACGCCGTTGCCGTAACCGGCCTCGACCGCCTCGGCGTTCAGGTTCTCCGGCAGCCGCAGGCGGCGGGTGAAGGTGCCCATCGTGCGCTCCCGCACGATGAACTTGTCGTTCTCGCTCCGCTCTTCCTCGGCGCTTGCCGCTGACCGATCAGGATCCCGTGGTCCACGGTGACCTCGATCGAGTCGGGGTCAATGCCGGGGACGTCGATCCGCAGAATGACCTCGCCGTCCCGCCGCACGCCGTCCAGCGGCATGCCGCCGCCGGCCTGGCCGAACGCGTGCCGGGTCAGCCGGTCGAACTGACGGCCGAAGTCCCGGGCAAACGGGTCAAAAGTTGTGACGTACATCCTTGCCTCTTTTCCGAAGGGTTTTTCATTGTCTTCATCCTTCATTGGCAAGTAACTTACAACTCAAGTTACATATTCCCTTAGAAGAGCAGGGCGGACAGGGTTGAGCGGGCCTTTTTGACCTGCGGATCGTTCGGCGGGAGGATCTCGAACAGGCTGACCAGGTGCGCGCGCGCCTGCTCGCGCTCCTCACCCGACGTCCGTCGCACCACGCCGAGCAGCCGGTCGAAGGCCTCCTCGATCCGGCCGGACGCCAGGTCGATGTCGGCCACCCGGACCTGCGCCTCGACGTCACCGGGGCGTTCGGCTGCGTCCCGGCGGGCCTGGGCCTGGTCGTAGGAGCTGATCCGCCGGATCAGGTTGACCTGGGCCAGCCCGGTCTTGGCCACCGGGTCGCCCGGATTGGCCGCCAGTTCGGTCTCGAACGCCTTCGCGGCGCCGTCCAGGTCGCCGCGCTCCATGGCCGCGCGGGCTTCGGCATAGGCCGGCGGCATCGGCGGGCCACCCGCGCCGGGCCGAAGAAGAACCCATGGCGTCCGCGCGGTCACCCGGGGCGCCGGCGCGGCCGTTGGCGGCCTCGGGTCCGTCCGCTTGGGCGTCCTGGTCGGCTTGCGTGTCCTGGTCGGCCGCGCCGCCCGACACCGGCATGCCCATCTTCTCCGCGACCGCCAGGACCTGGCCGATCCACTGGCGGACCTGGGCCTCGGGCATGGCGCCGAGGAAGCCGTCCACGAGCTGGCCGCCGAGCACCGCCACCACCATGGGGATGCTCTGCACCTGCAGCGCCGCGCTCAGCTGGGGGTTGGCGTCCACGTCGACCTTGGCCAGGATCCACTGGCCGCCCGCCTCGGCGGCGAGCTTCTCAAGCACCGGCGAGAGCTGCTTGCACGGCCCGCACCATTCGGCCCACAGGTCCATGATCACCGGCGTGGTGCGAGAGCGCTCCACGACGTCGGTGTTGAAGGTCTCCTCGGTCACGTCGATGACGACTCCGCCGTTCGACCCGGCGGCGCCGGGCGCAGAAGGCGACTGAGCCGCCTGCTGCCTGCGCTGCGCGGCCGCCTGCCGCGCGCCCAGATCGACGGCTCCGTAAAGCGAAAAATCCCGCGGCTGCATGATTCCATCCTGCCGTACGCCTGCTAGTCGCTAATCCGGGGCTCCCGGTTAGCCTGGTTCGGTAACTCGCTTCCGCTGTCCTTTCTTCCCTGGCCAGTGGACCAGTCTTCCTTGGCCAGCGGACCAGATCACCGAAGTCAGCGTCCTGTCTACCAGTGACCGTTGCCGCCCGGAGCGGTGACGGCCATTCTCTGACTATAGTCAGAGAATGGAGCGGGCCATGATCGAGGCGGTCCGGCGGTTCAACCGGGCCGTCACGCAGCGGATCGGCGCCCTCGACGACGCCTTCCTCGCCCGCGGCCGGCCGCTCGGGCAGGCGCGGCTGCTGTGGGAGATCGGCCCGGACGGCCGCGACCTGCGGGACCTGCGATCACGGCTGGACCTGGACTCCGGCTACCTGAGCAGGCTGCTGCGGTCGCTGGAAAACGACGGGCTGGTCAGCGTCGAGGTGAACGAGGCGGACTCCAGGCTCAGGACCGCCCGGCTGACCGCCTCCGGGCAGGCCGAACGGGCCGAACTCGACCGCCTCTCCGACGCGGCCGCCGCTTGTCTGCTGGGTCCGCTTACCGCGCGACAGCGCAGCCGACTGGTCACCGCCATGGCCGAGGTGGAGCGACTGCTGGCCGCCTCGGCGGTCCAGATCGGCGCGCGCGATCCGCGGCACCCCGAGGCTCGGTACTGCCTGCGAGCCTACGTCGAGGAGTTGTCCGGGCGCTTCGACGGCGGCTTCGACCCGGCCCGGAGCATCTCGGCCGCCGACCACGAGATGACCCCGCCCGCGGGCCTGTTCCTGGTCGCGACCCTGCACGCGGAGCCGGTCGGCTGCGGCGCGCTCAAGTTCCACCCCGGCGCGCCCGCCGAGATCAAGCGGATGTGGGTCGCCCCGTCGGTCCGCGGGCTCGGCCTGGGCGCCGGCTCCTAGCCGAACTGGAGGCCCGCGCCGCCGCGCACGGCGTGCGCGTCCTGCGACTGGAGACCAACCGGGCCCTCGGCGAGGCGATCGGCCTGTACCGGGCGGCCGGCTACCGCGAGGTGGCGGCGTTCAACGACGAGCCCTACGCGCACCACTGGTTCGAGAAGACGCTACCTTCTTCCGGCTGCCGCTGAGCCTCTTCCGGCTGACCGCGATGATTTCCGGACGGCTTGGCCGTCGTCACTGGTGCAGGCCGGACATCGTCCCAAGGAGGTTGCCATGCCAGGAACTGCCGACCGGCTGGAACAGGCCGCTAGCGGTCACAATGGGGAAATGGACGAAGCGGTACGGAGTTACATCGACGGCGTCGACCCCGCGCACCGTCCCCTGTTCGACCGCATCCACCGGCTGATCCTCACCGCCCACCCCGAAGCGGCCGTGGTCCTGTCGTATCAGATCCCCAGCTATAAGGTCGGCCGCCGCCGTCTGTACGTCGGCGCGTGGCAGCACGGGATCTCGATCTACGGCTGGCAGCAGGGCCGTGACGGCGGCTTCACCGACCGTCATCCCGAGCTGCGGACCAGCAAGGGAACCATCAAGCTACGCCCGCAGGACGCGGCCGCCATCGCCGACGACGAGTTCCTCGGCCTGATCAGCGCGGCCCTGGAAGCCTGAGGCGGAGCGGTGAGATACCTGCTGATCCACTACCTCGACGAGACCGCCGAGCTGAGCCAGGCCGATGACTCCGGTGCCGAGGGCTCGGCGGCGGCACGGGAACTCCATGCTGGTCACCGAGATGGAGACCAGCGGCGTGAAGCTGTACGGCGGCGCGCTGGGCCGGCCAGCCAGGCCGCGACGGTACGGATCCGCGAGGCGAGGTGCTGGTCAGCGACGGCCCGTTCGCGGAGACCAGGAGCAGATCGCCAGCTTCGACATGCCCGAGTGCGCCAGCCATGGACGAAGCCGCCGCAGAAGCGGGGCACCCAAGCCGCCCGGATCGGGAGCTTCGAGCTGCGGGAGTTCCTGCCGTCCGGGCACCCCTCATCACGCCCGGCGGCCGCGAGCGCGGATACAGACCATCACCGCCTGACCGCGGCCCGGGTCGGGCCGGATGCCGGTGACGTCCAGGCTTGCGGGTTAGCGGTGTCAGTTAAGCGCGTGCTTCTCGCACGCCTGGCGGATCCCGGCGATGATGTCCAGTTCGGTCAGGATGGGTCTCCAGGGCGCATCCTGCGGTGCGGCCGCGGCATCGTTTGCTGGTCCGGCTGTCCGGCCTGGTCGCGCCTGGCGCGGCGCATGGTATTCGGCGTTGGCGAAGCAGGTATAGATCGCGTGGTCCAGGTCGAGGCGCTCGCCGTACCGGGCGGGATGATCGTCTCGGGGGTGATGTCGGCGTCGTGGCAGGCGTCGATGGTCCCGTCGGGCGGGCGGCAGGGCCGGGCTGCGGATGCCGGTGCCGTCCGGGCGGTTGAAGGTGAACGCGCCGCCGGGCCTGGCGGCGATGAGGTAGCCGCGGTCCTGGACCAGCATGTGGCGGTACTTGCACAGGCTGATCAGGTTGACCGGCTGGTCCGGCCGCCGCGGCTCCAGTACCGGATGTGGTGCAGGTCGATGCGCCGGGACTCACAACCCGGCAACCTGCACCGGCAGGTATCCCGCTCCCGGGCCGCGCGGCGCAGCGCGGCGCGGGCGCCGCCGCCGGCGGCCCAGGTCGAGGACGGTGCCGTCGCGGTCGTGGAGCATCCAGCTCAGCGCGGCGGTGCAGCCGAGCATCTGGGCGGTGCTGACGCTGACCGCCGGGCCGTCCTCCACTGGCACCGCGCCGGGTCGGCCGGGTCACCCGGCACCGGCCGGGGGGCGGCCGGCGTTTCCGCGGAAACGCCGGCGGCTGCCGGCTGCCCGTCTCGACGGCCGGATCGTTCTGGGCCAGGGCGCCGGTGCCGACGTGGACGATGACCTGGTACACCTCGGGGTCATCCGCAGCGGCGACCTTCCCGGCCAGGAACGCCTCCGCGATCACCAGCAGCGCTCGGCCAGGCTCGAGGACGTCTGCACGCTGGCCGGCTGCACGCTCCGGCCGACGTTTCCGCGGGAACGCCGCCGTCGCCGCCGTCCTGGGGGTCGTGGGGGTGGTCCAGGGCCCCGGCGGCCGCGCGCAGCGCCTTGATCAGCACCGCACCGTCCAGCGGCGGCAGCCGGAACGTCCCCGCCAGGGACCCGTCGTCCTCGAACCGCCAGGCCAGCCGCCGCCGGACCCGGGCCGCGGCGCACGGCGTGGCTGACCTGCCGGTGGGCGCGGGCGAACCGCTCCAGCTGGTTCCCGGTCATCGGCCCGGCGATCTCGGCCAGGCCCTCCTCGGTCTCCGGGGTGGCGATCCGGGTCAGCGCCCGCACCTTGGCGTAGGAGAGCCGGGCCGCGGCGAACTCGGCGCGGATCACCGGCAGGTCCCGCAGCGCCCGGGCGACCCGGACGTGCTCCCGGGCGGCGCCGGAGCGTCAGCTGGCACTTCCACGACAGCCACTGCGCGCAGCTGTTCATCTCCCAGCTGGCCCAGCCGCGGCGGGCATCGAAATCGGCCAGCAGGACCAGGAACCGGCACGTCGCCGCGGTCAGGTGCCCGGCCAGCTCGCAGTTCTGCGCCTCCAGCCGCTCCAGCGGCACCGACCGGCGGCGAGGTCAGCTGGGCGGGTACCACGGCCCGCCAGGCTGCCGTCTCGGCTGGGGCCGGTCGTTCCGCGGCGCGCACGAGGTCCGTGGCGCCAGCCCACCCCCCAGACATTTCGCGCGGCGTTTCCTCGGAAACGCAGCCGACGACGTCATGTGCGCGGTCAGCGGGGTGCGTTTCCTGCTTGCGCGTATCCTGCTTACGTGGAGCCACGGTGGTGTTCGCCGGGGGCGCTCGGCGAGTTGAGAGGGTGGGCCATATGGCCGACGACGACTTCCCTGCGCCCCAGAGCGGGTTCGTGGTGACTCACTTCCTGGTGGTTTCGGACCAGGACCGGTCGCGTGAGTTTTACCGCACGGTGTTCGGGGCGAAGGTGGTGATGGAACGCGACCCGGTCATTATGAAGATGGCCAATAGCTGGCTCATTCTCAATGCGGGCGGCGGCCCGACCGATGACAAGCCCACGGTGACGCTCGCCCCGCCGGCTGACCCGGATCATGCCAGTGCATTCATCAACCTCAGGGTCGCCGACATTGCCACGGCCTACGCGGAGTGGTCGGCGAAGGGCGCCGAGTTCCTGACCGAGCCCAAGGATCACGGCCGCGAGATCCGCGCTTACATCCGCGACCCGGATGGTCACCTGATCGAGGTCGGCCAGACGACGGGAGGGCTCTAGCGAAAATCTCGCCGTCACTGCTCCGCCCGTGGCAGGTCATGATAGTGGGATGACGGATCTGCCGCGGCTCATCCGGCCCATGCTGGTGAGCCTGCGCCATGAGTTCCCGGCCGACGACGAGCGCGTACGGCTGGGAGCTCAAGTGGGACGGGCTGCGCGCGATCGCCTACGTCAGCGGGGGCAAGGTCCGCCTTGTCTCGCGCAACGACAAGGACATGGCGTCGAGCTATCCCCAAGCTTGCCGTGCTCGCCGAGCGCGTCAGCACCCCGGTGATCCTGGACGGCGAGATCGTGGCGCTGCGCGGCGGCCGCCCTGATTTCGGCCTGCTGCAATCACGCATGCACGTCCTGCAGCCGCAGGACACGCTGATCCGCCGCTGCGCCGGTGCAGATCTTCGTGTTCGACCTGCTGCACCAGGGCGCGGACTCGCTGCTCGACCGGCCCTATACCGAGCGCCGGGCGAGGCTGGAGGAGCTCGGCCTAGACGCCGCCCCGGTCCGCACCCCGCCGTGGCAGCGCGGCGGCGCGGACAAACTGCTGGCCGAGAGCATCGCCAAGGGCCTGGAGGGTGTGGTCGGCAAGCCACTGGACTCGACCTACCATCCGGGCCAGCGCCGGGACTGGATCAAGGTCAAGAACGTCCAGCAGCAGGAGTCATCGTCTGCGGCTGGAAACCGGGGAAGGCCACCGCGCGGACACGATTGGCTCGCTGCTGCTCGGCATCTACGACGGCGATCAGCTGCTGTTCGAGGCTGTTCACCGGCTCCACCCAGGAGATGCTCACCGGCCTGATGGGGCAGTTGGGGTCACTGGGGCGCGAAGAGAGCCCGTTCGGTACAAAAGTTCCGGCCTAGGTGGCTCGCGGCGCGCGGTGGGTGGAACCTCGCCCGGTCGGCGAGATCACGTTCGCCGAGTGGACCACCGACGGGATCTTGCGCCAGCCGAGCTGGCGTGGGCTCCGGATGGACAAGGAGCCTGGCGAGGCGCACCGCGAAGACTGACGGCCGTAAGGACGGCGGGTCGGCGTAGCCGTGGGTGTAGGCGTAGCGCATGGCCTGGGTGCGGTCGCGTGAGCCGGTCTTGGCGAAGATCCGGTTGACGTGGGTCTTGACCGTGGCCTCGCTGACGAACAGCGTTCGGGCGATTTCCCGGTTGGACTTGCCTGCCGCGATGAGGCGGAGCACCTCGGACTCGCGCGGCGTCAGGTCGGTGTCGGCGGGATCGGCCGCCCCAGCGGCGGCGGGCGCGCGGACGGCGGCCGATAGCAGCCGCTGCTGCACCTCGGGATCGAGCACCGCCTGGCCGGCCGCGGCGGCCAGCACGGCCCGGCCGATCTCGGCCCGGGTGGCGTCCTTGGTCAGGTAGCCGAGCGCGCCTGCCTGCAGGGCGCCGATGATCGATTCGTCGTCGGAGTAGGTGGTCAGCACCACCACCTGGGTCTGCGGATGGCTGGCCCGGATGCGGCGCGTCGCCTCCACCCCGTCGCAGCGCGGCATGTTCAGGTCCATGAGGACGACCTGCGGACTTTTCGCCGCGACGATCTCGACGGCGACCTCGCCGTCCTCCGCCTCGCCGGTCACGGCGATCCCCGGCACGGTGCCGAGCAGCAGCACCAGGCCCTCGCGGACGGCGGACTGGTCGTCCGCGACGACGACGGTTACCGGCTCCGGGTTCTCGGTCATGCCGGCATCTTCAGGCATACTCGCCAGCTCCCGGCGGCCGGCCCTGCCTCAAGCGTGCCGCCGGCCAGCGCGGCGCGCTCCCGCAGGCCGGTCAGGCCGGCTCCGGCCCCGGCGGCGGCGAGCGGGCCCGCCGCACCGGCCGGCGGCAGCGGGTTGGCGACGCTGACCGTGATCTGGGCGGCCTCGAAGCCGAGGCTGAGCGCGACGGGCTGGCGGGGCGCGTGCTTGCGCGCGTTGGTCAGCCCTTCCTGCGCCGTCCGGTAGGCCACCAGGCTGGCCGCGTCCGACAGCGGCCGCGGCTTGCCGGTGACGGTGAAGTCCACCGCCAGGTCGCCGGCCGCGCGGTACTGGCCGACCAGCGACGACAGCTGATCGGGCAGCGGGGCCGCATCGTCGCGCAAGGCCAAGACCGCCCGGCGGGCCGCCGCCAGGCCCTCGCGGGTCAGCGCCCCGGCCCGGTCGATGCACTCGATCGCCTTGGCGAGCTCGGGGTTGTCCACGGGCAGCGTGCTCGCGGCCAGCAGGCCTTCGGCGGCCTGCAGGTTAACCGACACCGCGGCCAGCGAGTGGGCGAGCACGTCGTGGATGTCGCGGGCGATCCTGGCCCGTTCGGCGAGCGCGGCCGCCTGCGTCTCGGCCTCCCGCGCTCGGCGCGTTTCGGCGAGCATGTGCTCGGCCTGTTGGGCCCGGACCAGGTACTCGCGGCGGGTCAGGCTCACGCTCCACAACCCGGCGAAGGCGAACGGGAAGCCCAGCAGCGCTCCGGTCGGAGCCCCGGTGGCCAGGGCCGCTATCAGGAAGGCGGCCACGGTCCCGGCCATGATGCCCAGCGACAGTTCGGTCTTCAGCCGGACGCCCGCGCTGAAGGTCGCCGCGCACCCTATGGCCACGGCCGGGCTGCTCGGCGACAGGCCGGCGAGCACGCCTCCGGCCGCCCCCATGACGGCCAGGCTCCCGAGATTCGTCCAGCGCCTGTGTTCGCCCAGCATCCAGACGATCCACGCGGCGGCGGACAGGCCGAGCGCGATGGCGATCGCCAGGCTGCGGGCGCTGTCGGCGCCGGGCCGGGGGCTGGCCAGGGAGACGGTGATGATGACCACCACGAGGCCGATGGCGCGGATGATGTCGGTTACCCGGGTGACGTTGACCACGCGGGCGCCCGTCACCATATCCTTCCGCGTCGCGAAACCGAACATGCTATCAACGTAGCCCGGTTCGGCCCGCGGGCGCTCGCGCGGCCGGGTTGACCGGGGTTGGATCCCGGGTTGACGCCGGGTGGAGGCGGCCGCTGGCCGCAGTCTCCACTCGGGCTGCACCCCGGATCAAGCCGCAGGCCGACGCGGCTCCTACCGCCCCGCTCCTAGCGTGGCAGACATCAGCGCAACCCCGCTGAAGTGCCTCACTAAGGAGTTCGAAGTGGACGCCAGCGTCTGGATCCTCAACCTCATCATCCTGGCCACCGTGCTGATCAGTGACCTCGGGCAGCGCAAGGTTGGCAAGATGCGGCTGCTGCGCCCGTTCATCACCGCGGCCGTCATCGTGCCGTTCTTCATCAAGGGCGGCGCCGTCTCGGGCAATGGCCTGGCCCTGGAGATCGCCGGGGCGGCGGCAGGCCTGGCCCTCGGCGTTCTGGCCGCCGCGCTGATCCGGGTCCGCTACGATGCGCCGACCGGCCGTGCCGTCTCCCACGCGGGCCTGCCGTACGCGCTGGTCTGGATCGTCGTGGTGGGCGCGCGCCTGTTCTTCGCCTACGGCGCCAACCACATCTTCGGCGCTTCGCTCGGCCACTGGATGGCGACGACCCACATCACCGTGGGTGCCCTGACCGACAGCCTCATCTTCCTGGCCATCGCCATGCTGCTCGCCCGGACCGGGATCCTGGCCGTCAAGGCTCGCGCCGCCACCACCCGGGCTCCGCAAGCCGGGATCTCCGCCGATGTCGCGGCAGCCGGTCGCGCGGTCAGCGCCCGCTGACACCACTACCGGGGGCGTGCCCGGGCCCACCAGGCCCGCGGGGCACTTCGTTGTGCCCACGCCGACGGACCGGCTGCACCGCCAGGGCGGCCCGACCAGCACGGTCACGGTTTCGCAGCGCGGGCGGGCGATGGCCGCGTTCGAGGCGTTGGAGGCTCGGCCGGTCGGCGCCGGAAGGGTGCTGATCCGCCCGCCATTGCGGACCGCCCGCGCTCGCCGGGACCGATCGGGGACGGCTGGCAGCGGTGTGAGGCCGGTGGCCGGGACGTCGGGCCACCTCGCCGAAGCTCAGACGCCAGATCGACCAGGACACCAGGCCGGGTCCCTGGCGCGTCGACGGCGTCGCGTCCGTGGGCCCGCCGGACGGGCAGGCCGGATCCCGGGCTGGGCCGGGCCGCACCACCTGCTTCCCGGACCCTGAATTTCCGAGTCCGAGGCGATCACCTGGTGAGGCGGTCGACCCAGAGAGGACGGTCGGTCGTCGTCCTCACGCTCAGGATCCAGGCGCCGATCCGGGTGGCTGGCCACGTCACGGCGCGCGGCGGCTGGCCGGGCGGCGTCGCGGCTTGGTCGGCGCCCAGGCTTGCGGCCACCCGGTGCCCCGGCAGACGGGGCCAGGGCGCCGGTCAGGTAACCGGGGCAAGTCCGGCCCGCCTGGAACCACAGACCCCCATGAGCCCCGTCGTGGCCTCGTAGCCTCCGCCCGCGGCCGGCGAAGCGGCCGCGGCCGGCCAAGCGGCCGCCACGCCCGTGACCCTGGACCCCATGTCCTCCCGGCTCCTGCTCTCCCTGCGGCCCCGGTGCCCCTCCCGCCCCAGGGCCCGCAGATAACCGGGTGGAAATGGCCTGCCGGGTGGATCTGGGCCCCCAGGGGGTACCCGATCCACCCCGCCGGCCCGATCCACCCGGATAATCCCGCACCCGCCGCGCCGGGCAGCACACCACGAGCACGCCCAGCCCGCCCGGCACCACGGGACCCACGCACCCCAGACGGGGGACGCGCGATCCTAGCGAGAAACGGCACTCTGCCCCAAAGAATAAGTAGAGTGCCACACTCATGGAATTCGCCGAGAGGAACACTCGGGTTATAAGTAGGATAATTCGGACATCGCGCGGTCGTGGGCCGATGCGCGAGGCGTCCGGGAGCGGCACGATGCCTCGGGGAGCGGCACGATGCCTCGGGGAGCGGCACGATGCCTCGGGGAGCGGCACGATGCCTCGGGGAGCGACACGATGCCTCGGGGAGCGACACCACCTTGGCGGTGGCAAGGGTGTCGAACAGGCGGTAGGCCTAGGCTCGTGGCAGCCGTTGCAGGATCACCTTCTCGGGCGTCAGGCTGGGCGACGGAACATCGGCCGGGATGCATCAGCTGCCACTGTAGCATCCTTGTGCTACCGTGGCACGATGAGTGACACCCCGGAGGATGAAAGAGATCCGCTACTGGTGAGCGCGAGGCAGCCTCCCGAGGGTCGGAGCGCGGAGGGCCGGGCGGGCCGGACCCGGGAACCCGGCCGGCCCGCGTCGCGCGCGGAGGCCACTGAGCGGCCCTCCGCCCGGCATCGCATTGGGATCAGGGAACTGCGCCAGCATGCGAGCGTCTACGTCGACCTCGCGGAGAAGGGCTACACGGTGGACATCACCAACCGGGGGCGGCTGGTGGCTCAGCTCGTTCCGGTCAGGGAGCCGGGCAGCCCGCTGGAACGCCTGATCGCGGCGGGGATCATCGAGCCGGCTGAGGAACCGGGCGGCGTCGGCGATCTCGAGCCCTATCCGGCGCCGACCGGTGGCCGGCCAGGCCAAATGGAGCAGCGGCGATGATCTACCTCGACTCCTCCGCGCTGGTCAAGCTGGCCCTGACCGAACCCGAATCGGCGGCGCTGGCGCGATGGCTCGCGGAGCGGGCCGACCAGCCGCTGGTATCGAGCGCGCTGTACCGGGCGGAGGTGCCGCGGGCCGTCTGGCGGGCCGAGCCCGGTGCGCTGCCGCGCGGCTACAAGCTGATCAAGCGCATCGCCCGGATCGCGCTGAGCGCAGACGTGCTCGACAACTCGGCCACGCTGCCGCCACCGGAGCTGAGCCCGGCGCAGGCCATCCACCTGGCCTCCGCGCTGGCGGTGAAGCGGGACCTGACCGCGTTCGTGGCCTACGACGAACACCTGCTCGCCGCGGCCAGGGACGTCGGCCTCCCGGTCGCCTCACCCGGTCAGAAGGAGGCGGGCTCGGTGTAGGCGCCCCATTCGGTGCGCAGGGCGCCGCAGATCTCGCCGAGGGTGGCCTCGACGCGGGCCGCTTCGAGCATCGGCGGGACTAGGTTTGCCTCGGTGCGCGTCGCCGCGACCAGCGCGGACAGGGCCGCGTCGACGGCTTCCTGGTCACGGCCGGCCCGGCGGCGGGCCAGCACGCTGACCTGCTCGCGTTCGACCTCGGGGCTGATCCGCAGGATCTCCAGCGGCTGGGCGACCGTGTTCGTGTGGCAGTTCACGCCGACGATCCTTTTCTCGCCCTTCTCCAGTTGCTGCTGGTAGGCGAACGAGGCCTCGGCGATCTCGCCGGTGAACCAGCCGTCCTCGATGCCCGCCAGGATGCCGTCGGTCATCGAGCCGTCCGAGCTCATCTCGCGGATCCGGGCGAAGATCGCCTCTGCCTCGGCCTCCATCCGGTCGGTCAGCGCCTCCACGTACCACGACCCGCCGAGCGGGTCGGAGACATTCACCAGGCCGGCCTCTTCCAGGATCACCTGCTGGGTGCGCAGCGCGGTCTCGGCCGCCGCCTCGCCCGGCAGCGCCAGCACCTCGTCCAGCGCGTTGGTGTGCAGCGAGTTGGTCCCGCCCAGCACGGCGGCCAGCGCCTCGACGGCGGTCCGGACGATGTTGTTGTCCGGCTGCTGCGCGGTCAGCGAGACGCCCGCCGTCTGGGTGTGGAATCGCAGCCACTGCGCCCGTTCGGTACGGGCGCCGTAGACGTCGCGCAGCCACCTGGCCCAGATCCGCCGGGCGGCGCGGAACTTGGCGATCTCCTCGAAGAAGTCGATGTGCGCGTCGAAGAAGAACGACAGGCCGGGCGCGAACTCGTCCACGTCCAGGCCGCGGGACAGGCCGAGCTCCACGTAGCCGAACCCGTCGGCCAGCGTGAAGGCCAGTTCCTGCGCGGCCGTCGAGCCCGCCTCCCTGATGTGGTACCCGGACACCGACAGCGGCTTGTACCTGGGGATGTTCTCGCCGCAGTACTGCATCAGGTCACCGATCAGCCGCAGGTGCGGGTGCGGGGTGAACAGCCACTCCTTCTGCGCGATGTACTCCTTGAAGATGTCGGTCTGCAGGGTCCCGTCCAGCTTGGCCAGGTCCGCGCCCTGGCGTTCGGCGGCCACCAGGTACATGCAGAAGATCGGCACGGCCGGGCCGCTGATCGTCATCGAGGTGGTGGTGTCGGCCAGCGGGATGCCCTCGAACAGCACGTCCATGTCGGCGGCCGAGTCGATGGCCACGCCGCAGTGCCCCACCTCGCCGAGCGAGCGCGGGTCGTCGGAGTCGCGGCCCATCAGGGTCGGCATGTCGAAGGCCACGGATAGGCCCGCGCCCCCGGCCGCCAGCAGCATCTTGTACCGCTCGTTGGTCTGCCGCGCGTTGCCGAAGCCGGAGAACTGGCGGATCGTCCACGGCTTGCCCCGGTAGCCGGTGGCGTGAATGCCCCGGGTGAACGGGTACTCCCCCGGCCAGCCGATCCGGTCCATCTCCGGCACCACCGCGCCGTCCGGCGGCCCGTAGACGGGATCGACCTCGAGGCCGGACAGCGTGGTGAAGTCCGCGTCGCGCTTGGCTGCCTGGTCGAACCGACGCTGCCAGCGATCCCTGCTGGTCTCCGAGGGGCCCGTGGCCATAATCCTGCCTCCGGAAGGTGTGAGTCCGGCAAGATAGTAGGACGTCCTACTACTTTTTTTCAGTGTAACCCGCCGGGACCGCACGCACCTCCGCCGGGCGGGCATCAGGACCCGTTCGGAAAAAAGAAGTTTCTGTGCAACCGATGAGCGGGTTCCGACGTCTGTAAAGAGCGCGAGGCCGGGAACGGCGTCGCGCGCAGCGGGGCCCGGTCGCCACGGGGGCGCGCCCGGGCCAGATCCCAGGAAATGTGGTAGAAGTGCCGTATCACACGGGTGTTCTCGAGGACGCCCCGACCGGTCCCGACATGGTGCTCATGCCGGGCGACGGACGTGCGGGGCGGCAGGCCGCGCTGTTCCCGTCGCCTGCGGGGAACTTCATCAAGGGGGATCCGGTGGGCACCGCTGGTGAGGTTCACAGGGGACACGGGGACCAGGGGGCTCAAGGGGGCCAAGGGGGCCAAGGGGTCGACGCCGATGCGGCCGAAGAGCTGTTCAAGGGCGTTTACCCCAAGCTCGCCGGCTGGGTCAGGCGGCTGGTCGACGACGACGAGACCGCGCATGAGATCGCATCCGAGGCCTTCGTCCGGCTGTGGTCCCGGTGGACCAGGGTGGACAGCCCGCAAAGCTATGTTTATATGATCGCCACCAACCTGGTCCGCGACCACTGGCGCAAGACCGAACGGGAGCGGCGCGCCATCCGCAGCGTCACCGCCGGCGCGGCGGCGGACCCGGTCGCCTACCCGGTGCAGGACGTCGACGTGCGCCACCTCATCGCCTCGCTGCCGCCCCGGCTGCGCGACCCGTTCCTGCTGCACTACTACGGCGGCTTCGGCATCCGGGAGGTCGCGACGCTGCTGCACCGGCCGGAGGGCACCATCAAGGCCGACCTGTTCGCGGCGCGCGCCAAGCTGAAGACGGCGCTGGGGGAACGCGATGCCTGATCACCGCGACGTCGACGACTGGCTGAGCGAGCGCGTCAACCCGCTGCCGCCGCCGCCCGGCACCTTCGAGCTGATCAAGCGCCGGGCGCGGCACCGCAAGATCCGCAGGCTGGCCATCACCGCGACCACGGCGGCGGTGATCGTGGCCGCGGCGGTGACCGTCCCCCAGGTGGTCAACTTGCCGGTGCTGAACCCCGCGCCTACGTCCGCCGCGCAGGCCGGGCACCCGGCCACCACCACGCCGACCGGGCCAGGCCACGCCGAGTCATCGACGGCCGCGCCGCGGCCGTCCGCGGCGTCGCTCCCGGCACCCGTGCCGGCTAACTTTCGGCCCACGTCGGTCACGTTCATCGGCACGCACACCGGCTGGGTGATCGGCCAGGCCAGCACCCCGGGCCACTGTGCCACCCAGTACTGCACCTCGATCGCGCGCACCGACAACGCCGGCCGGACCTGGACCGGAGTGCCCGCGCCGCTGACCGGCGCGCCGGACGGGGCGACCGGCGTGAGCCAGGTCAGGTTCCTCGACCCCACCGACGGTTGGGCGTTCGGGCCGGAACTGTGGGTCACCCACACCGGGGGGCAAACCTGGACGCAGGTCAGCACCCACGGGCTGCGGGTGACCGACCTGGAGACGGTGGGCAGCCGGGCGTTCGCGGTGTTCGCGTCCTGCACCAGCAGCGGGCAGGCATTTGCCGCCGGGTGCACCAGCTTCACGCTCTACTCCTCCCCCGCCTCGGGCGGCGACTTCACGCCGGTGGGCGCCGCGACGACCGGCCTCGCTAGCAGCACCGCCGCCAGCGGGGCCGCCTCGCTGGTGCTCACCGGCAGCCGCGGCTACCTGCTCGCGCCGGACGGGGCGCTGTACGCCGGGCCGGTCGACGGCAGCGCGGCCTGGCCGCGGGTCGGTGCGCTGGTCTCCTCGTGCACCGTGGGGCCGGCGCAACTGGGCGGCCAGCCGTGGCAGGCGCTGCTCGGCGCGGTGAACGCCAAAGAGCTGTTCGCGGCCTGCACATCGGCCGACGGCAGCGGTTCGGGCACCCAGAACAAGCAGATCTTCTCCTCGCCCAACGGCGGGATCAGCTGGCTGCAGCTCGCCCGGGCGCCCGCGGCGGGAGTCGCCTACTCGCTGGCCGCCAGCCCGTCGGGGACCGCGGTGCTCGGCACGGACCGGGGCATCGACGTGCTGCCCGCGGGCGACACCGCCTGGCACACGGCGACGCTGGTGGGGAGCGGGCCGGCTGGCGGGTTCGGCTACGTGGGCATGACCACCGACGCGCAGGGCGTCGCACTGCCCGCCGACCCGTCCGCCGGAACCGTCTGGTTCACCCTCGATGGCGGGCAGACCTGGAAGCCCTCGCAGCTGAGCGACTCTTAGGGCTCCTCGGGGACGAAGTTGCCGGCGGTCAGCCGCAGCTCGCGGAACAGGTCGAAGATCTCCTTCAGCTGACCCGGCTCGAAACCGCCGAGGCCGAACTCCGCCGCCATCAGGTCCCTGGTGGCCTTCTCCACCACCGCCCGGCCGACCTCGGTGATCTCGGCCAGCCTGCCCCGGCCGTCGGCCGGGTTGGGCCTGCGGATCACCATCTGCTGCCGCTCTAGGCGGTCGATGATGTTTGTGACGCTGGTGGGGTGCACCATCAGCCGCTCGCCGATCAGCCCCAGGGGCAGCGCGCCGCGGCGGCTGAAGGTCAGCAGGACCAGCGCCTCGTAGCGCGCGAACGTCAGCCCGTACGGCCGCAGCAGCGCGTCGAGCTCGCCGAGCAGGATCTGCTGCGCCCGCATGATCGAGGTGACCGCGGCCATCGACGGTGAGGGGCCGAACCGGCGGGCCCAGATCTGCGCCGCCCGGTCGATCGGATCAAACGGCAATTCAAGCGGCTTACCCACGGGCACAACCGTATGCGGTGCTCAGCCTATCTACGGGCCGGAAGACCGCGAAAGCAGCTCATCGGCAGCCGTGAAGGGGTCCAGGGTGCCGTCGGCGACCCGGCTGGCCAGCTCGTCGAGGCGGCTGGCCGCCAGTCGGCCGCGCAGCGCGGCGAAGGCCAGCGCGGTCAGCTCCTCGCGCGCCCGGGCCTGGCGCCGGTTCTTCAGCTCGCCGGTGTCGTTGAGCCAGGACCAGTGCTCGTCCAGGCGCCTGACCAGCTCATCGATCCCCTCGCTCTTGACCGCCACGGTGGTGACGATGGGCGGCTTCCAGGCGCCGTGCTCGATGTTCGCCAGCGCGATCATGTTGCGCAGGTCCCTGACCACCTGCTGGGTATCGGGCCGGTCCGCCTTGTTCACCACGAACAGGTCGGCGGCTTCGAGGATGCCGGCCTTGGCCGCCTGGATGGCGTCGCCCATCCCCGGTGCGAGTAGCACCAGCACGGAGTCCGCGAGCGAGGCGATCGCCACCTCGGCCTGCCCCACGCCGACCGTCTCGATGAGGATCAGGTCGTACCCGGCCGCGTCGAGCACCCGGATGGCCTGCGGCGTCGAGGCCGCCAGGCCGCCCAGGTGGCCCCGGCTCGCCATCGACCTGATGAACACATGGCCGTCGGTGGCGTGCTCCTGCATGCGGATCCGGTCGCCGAGCAGCGCGCCGCCGGTGAACGGCGACGACGGATCGACCGCGAGCACCGCGATGCGGTGGCCCGCGGCGCGGAACGCGCTCAGCAGCGCGCCGGTCACGGTGGACTTACCCACGCCGGGAGACCCGGTCAGGCCGATGATCCGGGCCCGGCCGGTGTCCGGCAGAAGATCTTTGATGACCAAACGGACCTGGGGTGACTCGTCCTCGACCAGCGAGATTAGCCGGGCGAGGGCGCGGATGTCCCCGGCCCGGGCCTTGTCGAGCTCGGCGCCCATGGTTTCAGGCACGGGGGTTATTTCGGCCACGGTGGTTTTTTCGGCCACGGGCCGGCTAGCCGTGGACCCGGAACAGCAGGGCCTCGCCCTGGCCGCCGCCGCCACATAGCCCGGCGGCACCGAGCCCCCCACCGCGCCGGGCGAGCTCGTAACACAGGTGCACGGCGAGCCGGGCGCCGGACGCGCCGATCGGGTGGCCGATGGCGATCGCGCCACCGTCGACGTTCACCACGTCGGGGCCGACGCCGAGGTCGCGCATGGACTGGATGGCCACCTGCGCGAATGCCTCGTTGATCTCGATCAGGTCCAGGTCTTGCGGGGTCAGGCCGGCCTTGCCCAGGGCCTGCTGGATGGCGTGGGACGGCTGGGACTGCAGCGAGTTGTCCGGACCGGCCACGTTTCCGTGCGCGCCGATCTCGGCCAGGGCACGCGCCCCGGCCCGTTCGGCCGCCTGAGTCGACATCACCACGACGGCGGCGGCGCCGTCCGAGATCTGCGAGGCGGTCCCGGCGGTGATCGTGCCGTCCTTGGTGAAGGCCGGCTTGAGCTTGGCCAGGGACTCTTTAGTCGTGCCGGGGCGGATGCCCTCGTCCTGCGTCACGATCAGCTGCTCGCCGCCGCGCTGCGGGATCGGGACGCCGACGATCTCGGCGGCGAACAGGCCGTTCTTGGCCGCCGCGGCCGCACGCTGGTGGGACATGGCGGCGAACTCGTCCTGTTCGGACCGGGTGATGCCGAGCTTGCGCCCGCTGTTCTCGGTGGACTCGCCCATGGACAGGTGATCGAAGGCGTCGGTCAGCCCGTCGAGTGCCATTGAGTCCTCGACGGTTACCGGACCGTACTTGTATCCGGCCCGGGAGTTCATCAGCAGGTGCGGCGCGCGCGTCATGGACTCCATCCCGCCGGCCACGATGACGTCGTACTCGCCCAGCCTGATCAGCTGCGCGGCGAGCGCGATGGCGTCCAGGCCGGACAGGCACACCTTGTTCACCGTCACCGCGGGGACGCTCATGGGGATGCCGGCTGCGACGGCGGCCTGCCGGGCGGTGATCTGGCCCGCGCCCGCCTGCAGCACCTGCCCCATGATCGAGTACTGGACCTGATCCGGGCGCAGGCCCGCGCGGTCCAGGGCCGCGGCGATCGCGACGCCGCCGAGTTCGCTGGCAGACTTGCTGGCGAGGGATCCGAGCAGGCGGCCTACCGGTGTTCTCGCCGCGCCGACAATGACTGGCTGACGTGGTTCGCTCATATGAGTAACGATACCTAGCCGGCTCCGGAAGGAAATATGGTGCAACCTCTGCTTACCCGCATCGATCACGTCGGCATCGCCTGCCGGGACCTGGACCGGAGCATCGAGCTCTACCGGGCGACGTTCGGGCTCGAGGTGGTGAGCCTGGAGTCGAACTCCGAGCAGGGCGTCCGCGAGGCGATGCTGGCGGTCGGCCCGGGTGCTAGCTACGTTCAGCTGCTCGAGCCGCTGGGGCCGGACACGCCGGTGGGCAAGTTCCTCGCCCGCCGCGGCGAGGGGATCCATCACATCGGGTACGGCGTCGCCGACATCAAGAAAGCCCTGGCTGCGATAGGTGGGGGCAGCATCAGGCTGCTCGATGAGCGGCCCAGGCACGGGTCCATGGGCGCGTCCATCGCCTTCCTGCACCCGGCCGATCTGGGGGGCGTGCTGACCGAACTTGTACAGTTTGCCAGCCCAGCCTGATGCCCCATACTGACCCTAACGGGATTTACCAGGACGCATAGGATAGAGAACTCTGAAGGGTCCGCCAAACCTCCCGAGTAAGAGTAGTCTGCCTGTCACCGGGCGAGAGTCGTACCCGCATGGCTGACACCCGCCGCAAAATTCCGTCGCCTTCACGTCTAGCCAGGATTAGGCCATATGCAATCGGACATTGACGCCCAGCTGACCAACTTCTTCGAAGAGGCCCCGCCGCGCGAGTTCGCGACGGTCATGCGGGGCTACGACCGCCACCAGGTCGATGAGCACATCAGGCAGATCGAAGCCGAAGTGCGCCAGCACCGCGAGCAATCCCAGACCATGCGGCAGCAGCTGACTGACGCGCACCGCCAGATCCAGGAGCAGGAACGCCCGACCTACTCCGGCCTCGGTGCCCGCATTGAGCAGCTGCTCAGGCTGGCCGAAGAACAGGCCACCGAGCTCGTCCAGGCGGCCAGATCCGAAGCAAACGAGATCAAGGCCGCGGCCAAGGTCGACGCGGCGGAGTTGCGGGCCGCCGCCGAGAACGAGGCCTCCGAGCTGCGTGCGAACGCCAAGCGCGAGACCGACGACCTGCGGGGCGCGGCCGAGCGCGAGGCCGACTCGATCCGGACCACCGCCCGGCGCGAGGCCGACGAGCTGACCAACACCACCGAGCGCGAGGTGGCCAAGCTCCGCGCCACCGCCGACCACGAGGTCGCGGACAAGCGGGCCGCGGCCGAGCGTGACATCGCCAAGCTGCGCACCAGCACCGAGCGCGAGGTGGCCCAGCTGAAGGCCACCGCCAAGCGCGAGCGCGACGAGATCCTCACCACCTCCAAGCGCCAGGCCGACGAGATGCGCAGCCAGGCGCAGCGGATCCTGGAGGAGAGCGAAGCCCAGCGGGCCCAGGCCGAGGCCGAGTTCGAGATTCAGCTCGCGGCGCGGCGCGAAGAAGCCGAGCGCCAGGAAGCCGAACGGCTCGCCGCCGCCCAGTCCGCCACGCAGAAGCTCGTCTCCGAGGCCGAGCAGCGGGCCTCCACCGCCGAGCAGCGTGCGGCCAAGGCCAGCGCCCAGGCCGACCAGACCCGGCGGGACGCCGACTCGCACGCCCGGCAGCTGGTCAGCAACGCCAAGAAGAACGCCGACCAGATCGTCAGCCAGGCCAAGACCCAGGCCGAGCAGATGCTCGCCGAGACCAAGGCGGACGCCGAACGGCGCCGCGCGGCCGCGCAGCGCGAGGTCGACGAGCTCACCAGGCAGAAGGACAGCATCGCCACCCACCTGGCGCAGGTGCGCCAGCTGCTCGGCGGCCAGCTGCCTGGCATGGACGCGGCGATGATGCAGGCCTCGGCGCCGAAGCCGGCCATCGCGGCCGACCCGACCCCACCCGCCCCGTCGATTCCGTCCGGAGCGCCGCGCAACGGCGCCTCCGCGCCGGCTGCCCCCACCACGGTGCAGCCGGTGCAGTCCGCTCACCAGGTCACCCAGGTGTCGCCGGCGCCCACCCAGGCGCAGGCGACCCAGCAGCGGCCCGTCAACGGCGGTTCCCCGGCCGCGGTCCAGGCCGGCACCAAGCAGGCGGCCAACGGCAAGGAAGACGACGAAGACTGGTGGACTGAGTAACTGGCTGACCGGTAACCGCGTCGCCGCTCGAGCAGGAGCGGCGGCGCGGTTCCGTGTTGTCTGCCCGGGCTCCCGGACGGTGGGGCTAAGTCACCGGGATGATGCTGGCTTCGGTCAGGTGACCGTCGTCGATGTGCAGCAGGCCGAGGGTGCCGTGGGGCTGCCGCCTGCGGTCCGTCGGCGATCCCGGATTGAAGACCCGCAACCCGTTCGCGGACTCATCCAGCGGTATGTGGGAGTGTCCGAACACCACCAGGTCGGCCGCCGGGAACCTGCGCCGCATCCGCACGATCCGCCCGGCGGCGGCCCCGCTGTCGTGCACCATCGCCACGCTGAGGCCGTCCAGGTCGAGTTCCGCGGTCTCGGCGGCTCCCCAGGCGGCCACGTCCGGCTGATCGTTGTTCCCGAGCACGGCGACCACGGGCGCGTACTCGGCGAGTTCGGTCAGGACCGAGGCGGTGCAGACGTCGCCGGCGTGCAGGATCAGGTCCGCACCGCGCAGTTGCGCGGCCACCCGCGGCGGGCAGGCCCGCCACCGGCGCGGCGCATGGGTGTCAGCCAGGACCACGATCCGCACGGGGAGCTACTCCACGTGGCGCGGGTCGACGTCGTGGATGGTCGGCATGACCGAGGTGAGCGCCCCGCTGGCCCGCTCGGCGGACTTCCGCAGTCTGTCCTTGGCTTCCGCCCGGGCCGCCGCGGCGGCGAGCCGCCGGCTGGCCTCACGGCGACGACGCGCCCGCTTGATCGCCTTGACCGTCCGGTCGGCGGCGAACAGCAGGCAGACGACCAGGACAACCGCGACAGCGATCAGCACTCGCACAGGCATCTTCCGTTTCGTCGTTTCGAGGGGTCAGAAGGCCCAGTCCAGAGGGCCAAGTAAAGCCGGTAGGCACAGGATTTTCCAACCGGACTTATGCCCCTAACTCGGGCGGGCAAGGCTTTCTGGCTGCTACGATGCTCGCTCCGGCGCCCCAGCGCGCCGGGGCGAGGGGAAGTGGGGCCACCCGGTTGAACGGGCCGGGTGGCCCGAAACCCCGGCCCGTCACATAGCTCAGTCACGCAGCTCAGTCCTTCAGGTCCTTTAGCTGGCCGAGCAGCCAGCCGGGACCGAGGATCGTCGCGCCTGCCGACACGCTCCTGTCGCGCAGTTCGCGGTCGGCGGTCACGACCACCCGCCGCCCGGGCAGTTCGCGCACCACGGCCACGATCGCGTCGTCCCCCGAGCCACTCGCCCGCACCACGCGCACCTCCCCGGGCGGCACCGGACCCGCCGCGCCCGGCCCTGCCGCTGGATTAGGGGCGGTCGGCTTGGGGCCGGACGGAATGGGAGCGGCCTTGGCGGCGCCCTCGAGCACCAGGACGAACCCCGGCGCGTCGGTGTCGGGCACGATGGCGCGGCCGCTCGCGGCCAGCCGGGCAATATCGGCGTGCATCCGGGCCGCCGCGCCGGCCCGGTCCCGCCACCAGCCGTCGGGGCGCGAGCCCATCACGTTGGCGACATCTACGACGATTGTCACGGGATGCCCGCCGATCCTGATCTCCTCCGCACCGTAAGCTGGCCGCATGGCAGACGTGCAATTTGCCCGGCAAATCACCGAACAGGTCTCCAGGCTACGCCAGCGCCAGACGGCCCCGCTGATCCTGGAACTCGACCTGACCGACGGGATCGGTGAGGGGCCGGTTACGGATCCGCTGTCCGCGATCATGTCCCGGCGCAAGATGCGGCTGCCCGACGTCATCGAGGGCCTGCGGCGCGCACGCCAGGACGACCGGGTCCGCGCGCTCGTGGTCAAGGTGGGCGGCGGCCGGATCGGGCTGGCCCGGATGCAGGAGATCCGCGAGTCGGTCGCCGCCTTCCGCGAGTCGGGCAAGCTCACCGTGGCCTGGTCCGAGACCTTCGGCGAGTTCACCGGAGGCAACGCGCCCTACTACCTGGCCACCGCCTTCGACCGGATCTACTTGCAGCCTTCCGGGGCGCTCGGGCTCACCGGCGTGGCCATCGAGCAGCTGTTCCTGCACGACGCGCTGGCCAAGATCGGCGTGGCCTTCCAGAGCGCGAAACGGTATGAGTACAAGTCGGCCGCCGACAACCTGACCGAACGCGGCTTCACCGGCCCGGCCCGCGAGGCGGCCGAACGAATGGCCGTCTCGATCGCCGAGCAGATCACCGCGGCCATCGCCGAGCGCCGCGGCAAGACCCTGGCCGACGCCCGCGCGCTGCTCGACCGCGGTCCGTTCCTGGCCGCCGACGCTCTGACCGAGGGCCTGGTCGACGCGCTCGGCTACCGGGACGAGGTGTATGCCGACGTGCGCAAGGAGGCGGGCGCCGACGCCATCCTGCAGTACGTCTCCCGTTACCAGCGCGCGCACGCGCTGGCGCAGCGGGCCCGGCGGCTGCCCAACCGGCACGACCGCTTCGTCGCGGTCATCTACGCAACCGGGCCGATCAGGCAGGGGCGCAGCAGCCGCAGCCCGTTGGGGGGCAGCGGCATGGGCTCGGACACGGTGTCGGCCGCGCTGCGCTCGGCGACCTCGGACGAGCGGGTCCGCGCCGTGGTGCTGCGGGTCAACAGCCCCGGCGGGTCAGCAGTGGCGTCCGACACGATCTGGCGCGAGGTGGTCAGGACCCGCGCGGCAGGCAAGCCGGTCGTGGTCTCGATGAGCGACGTGGCGGCCTCCGGCGGGTACTACATCTCGATGGCGGCCGACATCATCGTGGCGCAGCCGGGCACGCTGACCGGGTTGATCGGCGTGATCATGGGCAAGCCCGTGCTAGAGGAGGCGTTCCGGCGGGTCGGCATCACCACCGATTCGGTGACCGTGGGAACCGGGGCGACCATGTTCGCGCCGACGCACCCGTTCAGCGAGGACGAGTGGGAACGGATCAACGTCTGGCTCGACGCCATCTACCGCGACTTCACCTCCAAGGTGGCCTCGGGCCGCCGGATGACGGTGGAGCAGGTGGACGAGGTCGCCCGGGGACGGGTCTGGACCGGCGCCGACGCCGTGCAGAACGGGCTGGCCGACGAGCTCGGCGGGATGGCGGTCGCGGCCGAGATCGCCCGCCGCCGGGCGGGGCTGCCCGCCGACGCACCGCTGCGCGTCTACCCTCGGCTGACCCCGCTCGACCAGCTGCGGCCGCCGGAGTCGAGCGAGTCCCGGCCCGCCGCCGCGGCCCGGCTGGATCTCGGCTTCGCCGACGCGTGGGGCCCGGCCTGGCGGTTCGCGGCCCAGGCGGGCCTGTCGCCGTACGGACCGCTGATGCTCCCCGGCCGCTGGATCATCCATTGACCGAACGAACCGGGCTCTCCGCCGTGGTCACCCTCGGAGTGGACGTGGCGGGGGCGTGGGCGGCGGGGGTCACGCTGGTGACCGTGGCGGACGGGCGGGACGATGTTGGGGCGACGGTCAGCGCGTTCTGCCCGGTGTCGGCGGATCCGCCGCTGGTGCTGGTGTCGCTGATGTCCGGGTCGTATCCGGCGGAGCTGTTCGGCCGGGAGGAGGAGCCGGTCACGCGCTGCGCGGTCACGCTGCTTTCGGCCGGGCAGCGCATGCTGGCCGGGCGGTTCGCCGCTGAGGGCCGGCCCGGCGCGCGGCTGATGCTCGACGACGTGCCGCACCGGCGCGGCCCGGACTCCGGGGCGCTGATCCCTGACGGCGGCCTGGCCGCGCTGGAGTGCTCGGCGGAGCAGCGGATCCCGGCCGGGGATCACCTGCTGCTCATCGCCCGGGTGACGGGTGTCCCCTACGTGACCGATTCCGGTGCGCCCCTGATCCGTTTCCGCCGTCACTACCTGCCGCTAGGCTCTATGACGTCGTCCGACGAGGAGCCTCATGCCCACCTTTGATACCAGCGTCCCGCACATCGCCCGGGTCTACGACTACTGGCTCGGCGGGAAGGACAACTTCGCCGCCGACCGGGAACTCGGCGAGCGGACCCTGGAGGCGTACCCGAACCTGGTGTTCTCGGTCCGCGCCAACCGCGCCTTCCTCGCCCGGACGGTTCGTTTCCTGGCCGCCGAGGCGGGGATCAGGCAGTTCCTCGACATCGGCACCGGGATCCCGACCAACGACAACACGCACGAGGTCGCCCAGGGCGTGGCGTCCGAGTCCCGCATCGTCTACGTCGACAACGACCCCATCGTGCTCTCGCACGCCAGGGCGCTGCTGACCAGCAAGCCGGAAGGCGCGTGTGCCTACATCGACGCCGACCTGCGGGACGCGGACAAGATCCTGGCCAGCGCGGCCGACACCCTGGATTTCACCAAGCCGGTGGCGGTCATGCTCCTCGCGGTCTTGCAGTTCGCCCCGGACGACGAAGCCGGCGCGATCGTGCGCCGGCTCATGGACGCATGCGGGCCGGGCAGCTTCGCCACGATCTCGCATCCGGCCAGTGATATCGACGCCGAGCCGCACGGTGAGATGGTCCGGCGGATGAACGAGTCCCTGACCGAGAAGGTGACGCTACGCGACCGGGCGGCGGTGGCCCGCCTGTTCGCCGGGCTCGACCTGGTCGAGCCCGGCGTGGTCAGGGTCCCGCAGTGGCGGCCGGACAGCGAACTCGAGGCGGCCAGCCCGGCCGTGCTCTGGGGCGGCGTCGCGGCTAAGTGAGGCGGCCCGCGACCAGGCGGCCCGCCTGCCAGACGGCCGCGACCTGCGGGACGCCCGGGCGGTAGGCCAGGTAGGCGTGGGACGGTGCGTCCAGCAGGATCAGGTCGGCCTTGGCCCCGGCGCCGAGGTGGCCGATGTCGGTGCGGCGCAGCGCCCGGGCGCCGCCCGCGGTGGCGGCCCAGACCGCCTCTTCGGTGGTCATCCCCATCTCGCGGACCGCGAGCGCGATGCAGAACGGCATGCTGGTCGTGAACGAGGAACCCGGGTTGCAGTCGGTGGCCAGGGCCACCGTGGCGCCCGCGTCGAGCAGCCGGCGCGCGTCGGGGAACGGCTGCCTGGTACCGAACTCCGCGCCGGGCAGCAAGGTCGCGACCACCGGAGTCGAGGTCAGCGCGTGCACGTCGGCGTCGGTCAGGAACGTGCAGTGGTCGGCCGACGCGGCGCCCGCCGCGGCCGCTACCTGGACGCCGGGGCCCGGTCCGAGCTGGTTGGCGTGCACCCGGGCGAGCAGGCCCGCGGCCCGGCCCGCCGCGAGCACCGCGGCGGCCTCGTCCGCGCCGAACGCCCCGTCCTCGCAGAACACGTCGACCCAGCGGGCCGACGGCGCGCAGGCGTCCAGCATCGGGCCGCGCACCAGGTCGACGTAGCCGGCCGGGTCGGCGGCGAACTCGGGCGGCACGACGTGCGCGCCGAGGTAGGTGACCTCGGGCGTGACCTCGGCGGCGAGCGCCAGCCCGCGCGCCTCGTCCGGCACGGTGAGCCCGTACCCGGACTTGCACTCGAACGTGGTCGTGCCCTGCCGGAGCATCTCGGCCGCCAGCCGCCGCAGGTTGGCGCGCAGCACGGCGTCGGGGGCGGCCCGGGTCGCCTCGACCGTGACCAGGATGCCGCCCGCCCGGTAGGGCCGGCCCGCCATCCGGGCGGCGAACTCCGCGCTGCGCTCCCCGGCGAAGACCAGGTGAGCGTGCGAGTCGGCGAACCCGGGCAGCACGGCCCGGCCGCCCGCGTCCACCACGGTGTCCGCGGCCGGCGCCCGGGACGCGGGCCCGGTCCAGGCCACCGTGCCGCCGGCGATGACCAGCGCCGCGTCTTTGCGGGCGGCAAACCGGCCCGGCGGGTCCGGTTCGTTGGTGACCAACTCGCTGATGCCGGTGATCAGCGTGCTTGGCTGCGCGGGCATGGGGAGCTCAGCTGGCCAGCAGGATGGCGCCGATGTCGTCCCCGGTCGGCGGGCGCGGGGTGCTGGCCAGCACCTCGTCGTCCAGGGCGTCGGCGGCGATCTGGACGAAGTCGGCCTCGGTGATGCCGAAATCGGCGATCGCAGCGGTCAGCCCCACCTGCTTGCGCAGCGCGCCGATGGCCTCGATGGCGGCCTCGGCGTTGCGTCCGGCGTCCGCGTGAGTGTCGCCCTGCTTATTCCCGGCGCCGAGGGCGCCGGGAATAAGCAGGGCGATGTCGGCCATCCGTTCGGTGCGCACCGGCAGGTTGAAGCGGAGCACGCCGGGCAGCAGCATGGCCAGCGCCACGCCGTGCGCGACGTTCCACCGGCCGCTGAGCGAGTGGCCGATGGCCTGGCACAGGCCGAGGCCCGTGTTGGCCATCGCGACGCCCGCCATGTGCGCGGCCAGCAGCAGCTGCGACCGGGCGGCCAGGTCGGTGCCGTCCGCGCAGGCCTGCGGCAGGTTGGCCGCGATCATCCGGACCACCTGCAGGGCGATCCCGTCCGACCACGGGTTGGGGCGCACCGACAGGTAGGACTCCAGCGCGTGGGTCAGGGCGGCCAGGCCGGTCGCGGCGGTCACGTCCGGCGGCAGGCCCACGGTCAGCGCCGGGTCGAGGATCGCGGCGGCGGGCAGCGAACTGGCGTGGCCCAGGTAGAACTTGCGGTGAGCCACCGGATCGGTCACCTCGCCCAAGGAGTTGGCCTCGGCGCCCGTCCCCGCCGTGGTCGGCACCGCCACGATCGGCAGGGCGGCCACGGCGAAGTCGTTACGGTAGTCCAGGTCCCGGCCGCGCTGCGGGTTGACCGCGGCGATCGCGATCCCCTTGGCCGCGTCAATCGGCGACCCCCCGCCTACCGCGACCAGCGCGACCCGAGCCGCAGCGGGTGCGGATGAGGCCAGCCAGGCGGAGGGTGTCACGGGCATGGAGGCCGGCCGGGCTGATGGCGTGGAGGCCCTCAGGGTGGCGGTGACCGCAGCGGCTTCTGCGGCGGCCGACGCGGACGCGGTGGCTTCGGCGGCCGCCTGGGCAACAACATCGGCGCCGGCGGCGATGTCGTCGGTGGTCGGGTTGGGGTGCACGCCGGAGAAGACGCGGGCCGGCAGGCCGGCGTCGGCCAGCACCGCCATGACCGTCGCGATCACCGGCGTGGCCGCGAGCGCGGCGTCGGTCACCACGACCACCTGGACGGCGCCGGTGGCGCGGACCACCCCGGGCAGTTGCCCGATGGCGCCGACGCCGAAGTGCGCAGCCGGCTTCGGCGCGATCACAAACCCATCAATTACGGACATATGCGGCTCCTGGGGCTGGGCGGGTTAGGACAGCGCGTAGCGGGCTACGGCGGCGTGGTCGATGCTGGCGCCGAGGCCGGGGGCGTCGGGGACGGCCAGGCAGCCGTCGGCTTCGATCCGGACCGGCTCGGCCAGGAAGAAGTCGCGGCGTTCGGGGGTCCAGCCGGGCGGGTCATAGGGGAACTCGACGTAGGGGCCGCCGCCCACGCCGGCCACCACGTGCAGGTTGGCCAGCAGGCCGAGGCCGTTGGTCCAGGTGTGCGGGGTAAACCAGCGGTGCCGCAGCAGGGCCAGCTCGGCGATGGTCCTGGTGCGCAATAGGCCGACCGACAGCACCACGTCGGGCTGCAGCACGTCGAGGGCGCCGGCCGCGAGCGCGTCGAGCAGTTCGGCCGCGATCCGGCGGACCTGGGTCTCATCGAGTGCGGGCGAGAGGGCGCCGGCCATCCGCCACCACTGGTTCAGGTCGGCCATGATGGCGATGTCCTCGCCGACGGCCACCCGGGTGGCACGCACGGCTTCGAGGCTTGACACCCAGTCCGTTCGGGATATCCGTATTTTCATGGCCCGGAAACCGGCGGCCTTGGCTGCCACCGCGGCCTGCGCCCGGGCCTGCGGGCTCCTGGCCTCGCCGAACGAGGCGTAGGCGGGCAGCCGCCGGCTGGCCCCGCCGAACAGGACGCTGACCGGCTGCCCGGTCACCTGGCCGGCGATGTCCCACAGCGCGGCCTCGAGCGGCCAGTACCGGCCGGCGTGAAAGCCGATCGTCTCGATTGTCTTGACGTGGCCGGCGATGCTCAGCGGGTCGCGGCCGGTGAACAGGGACTCGAACGGCTCGAAGCCGTCCATCGTGTCGCCCGAGCCGTGCCCGGTGACGCCCTCGTCGGTCTCCACCCGGACCAGGGTCGCGTCGAAGTGGCGGCGCGGCACCGGATCCCAGGCCGCGTAGAACGGCGGGTCCAGGGGCAGCCGCATCCGCATCAGCCGGATCGCTGTGATCTTCACGCCGGGGTGACGAACAGCACACGGCTCTGGTCCTGCATGGGGGCATGGTATCCGCCGATCTTCGCTTCAGGCAGCCGGGGCTCTCTTGGGTTCAGGTCACCCCGGGTGACCAGCTCGACGACGGGCTCGAGGTCGGCGGGCAGCGTCCCGTCGGCCTGGGTGAACGGGACGAGCTCCCTGATCATCCGGAAGGCGCGGCCGGTACCCAGGCCGAGTTGGCGGGGTTCGAGGGGTTCGAGGGGTTCGAGGGGTTGACCCGGCGCGCGCAGGTCGATGGCCTGAGCCGCGACGACGAGCTCGATCGCCGCCACCCGGGCGCACAGCTGGACCATGTCGGCCAGCCGCCGCGCCGACAGCGGCGCCATCGCGGCCCGGTCCTCGATGCCCTCCCCCTTCACCGAGCTGGCCAGCTCCTCGAGCAGGAAGGCCTTGCGCTCGCCGACCCCGGTGGTCAGGCCGTATACCGGATCGCCGTGGCTGAGAACCCTCCTGGACCACCGTGCGCGCCTGGCGCATGGCGGCGATGGCCGCGGGCACCAGCGCGACGGCCTCACCATGCCGGGCGGCCGCGACCAGCGAAGGGGGATGGGGAGGTGGGCGGGGTAACAGTCAGGTCACTTCCATTGAGCATGATCGTCATTAATTGCTCCCCCATCTATAACTGAGCTAGGCTGTGCCGCTCTGGAACGTTCCGCACGAGGCGGCCCGGCATCGAGGAGGCCAGCGATGGCAACGTTCCTGTTGAGACGCCTAGGGCTGATGGTCCTCACGCTATGGCTGCTCACCCTGCTCGTATTCTTCGGCGGCCAGATCCTCCCGGGTGATCCCGGCCGCTTCATCCTCGGGCCGTTCGCGGCGAATAGCTCCGTGCAGGCGCTCGATCAGCATCTCGGGGTGAACCGGCCGCTGCTCACCCAGTACCTGAGCTGGATCGGCGGGCTGCTGCACGGCAACTTGGGCACGTCTTACACGTACCAGACCGCGGTCGAGCCTTTCATCCGGGCCGCGCTGATCAACTCGGTCAAGCTGGCCGCGCTCGCCTTCGTGATCGTGGTGCCGCTCGGCATCATCGGCGGCGTGATCGCGGCGCTCTACGCGGGCCGCGGCACGGACCGGACCATCTCGGTGACCGGGCTTACTCTCTCCAGCGTGCCCGAGTTCGTTTCTGGCATCGTGCTCATCGTGATATTCGGCGTCGAGCTGAAGTGGCTGCCGGTCACCGCCTCGGCCGGGGCGGGCGCCTCGGCCCTGAACCAGTTCAGGCATCTCCTTTTGCCGGCTATTCCGCTCGTTTTTGTACTCTTCGGATACATTGCCCGTATGGCCAGGGCGGGGACCATCGAGGCGCTGAACTCCGACTACGTGCGGACCGCGGTGCTGAAGGGGCTGCCGCGAGCCACCGTGATCCGCCGGCACGTGCTGCGGAACTCGCTGCTGCCGACCATCACCGTGATCGCGACCCAGACCGGGTACCTGATCGGCGGGCTGGTGGTGGTGGAGACGCTCTTCAACTACCAGGGCCTCGGGAACCTGATCTACAAGGCCGCGATTGCCCATGACTTCCCGATGATGGAAGCCGGGATCCTGGTCATCGGCGTGGTCTACGTGCTGGCCACGCTGGCCGCGGACCTGCTGCTCACCTTCCTCAACCCGCGGCTGCGGATCGGGGGCACGGAATGAGCGTCCCGTCGCCGGTTGATCCGGTTGCGTCTCTCGATCGTACGGGTGGGTATCTCGGGCCGACCGGACAGGCGGCGGTGGCGGCCGCGAGCCGGGCCACGCCGGCCAGGTGGCGACTGCTGCTGCACCGGCCGACGTTCTTCGTCGGCGCGGCCATCTTGCTGTTCTGGGTCGTCTGCGCCGTTTTCGGGCACTTGCTCGCACCGTACAACCCGCTCGCGCAGCAACTCCTGTCCGCCAACTCCGCCCCGTCCTCGGCACACTGGTTCGGCACCGACCCGCTCGGCCGGGACGTGCTGTCCCGGGTCATCGTCGGCGCCAGGGACATCCTGATCATCACCCCGCTGGCCACCGTGCTCGGCACCATCCTCGGCACCGCCCTCGGCCTGGCCATGGGCTACCTCGGCGGAGCCTTCGACCAGGTGATCTCGCGGATCGTGGAGGCCTTCCTCGCGCTGCCCTTCGTGATCATCGCGTTCCTGTTCGTCGTCGCCGTCGGCTCGTCCGTACTGTCGATTACCATCATCATCGGCCTGGTGTTCACGCCGCTGATCGCGCGCACGGTCCGGGCGGCGGTGCTGGTCGAGCGGCATCAGGATTATGTGTCCGGTTCCCGGCTGCTCGGCGAGAGACCGGCCCGGGTCATGTTCGCCGAGATCCTGCCCAACGTCATGCCCACCATCGTGGTCGAGTTCACGGTCCGGCTGAGCTACGCGGTCTTCGCGGTGGCCACGCTATCCTTCCTCGGCTTCGGCATAGCACCGCCCACCCCCGACTGGGGCGCAGACATCTCGGCCAACTACGTCGGCCTGGTGTCCGGCTACTGGTGGCAGACGCTGTTCCCGGCGCTCGCCCTCGCCTCGCTGGTGGTCGCGGTCAGCCTCATCGCGGACTCGATTGAGCAGGTGCTCAGCGCATGACCACCGACCCGGCCGCTGCTGCTCCGCCGTCAGCTGACCCTGCGCTGGCCCTGTCCGTTTCGAACCTGGACGTCACCTACCGGGTACGCGACCAGGACCGCCTTGCGCTGCGCGACGTGTCGTTCTCGATCGGGCGCGGCGAGTCTTACGGGCTGGTGGGTGAGTCCGGGTCCGGCAAGTCCACGGTCGCGCTCGCGGTGGTGCGTTACCTGCCCAGCAACGGCCGGGTGAGCGGCGGGACGATCAGCATCAACGGGCTGGACCCGATGTCGATGGACCGGGCAGCGCTCCGCGACCTGCGGGCCCGCACCGTCTCGATGGTGTACCAGGAGCCGGGGCGGGCGCTCAACCCTTCGCTTCGGGTGGGGCAGCAGATCGCCGAGGTGTTCCAGATCGCCGGCGAGTCCGAGGGCCCGGCGATGCAGTCGGCCGAGGAGATGCTGCGCAAGGTCCAGATAGCGGACCCGGGCTTGGTCATGCGGCGGTACCCGCACCAGCTGTCCGGCGGAATGGCGCAGCGGGTCGTCATCGCGATGGCGCTGGCCATCTCGCCGTCGCTGCTGATCCTGGACGAGCCCACCACCGCACTGGACGCCACCGTCGAGGCCGAAGTGCTCGACCTGGTCGCGGCGCTGCGCCAGGAGCTCGACACCTCGGTGTTGTTCATCAGCCACAACCTGGCGGTGATCGCCAAGATGTGCGACCGGGTCGGGGTGCTCTACGCGGGCGAGCTGGTCGAGGAAGGACCCGCGCGCCAGGTCTTCGACGACCCGCGCCACCCTTATACGGTCGGGCTGCTGCGCTGCATCCCGCGGCGCGGGCAGCGCAAGGACAACGACCGGCTGGACACCATCCCCGGCTTCCTGCCGGCGCCCGGTCACACCATGACCGGTTGCATCTTCGCCCCTCGGTGCGCGCTCGCCCAGGACCGTTGCCGCGAGTCAGATCCGCCGTTCTTCGATGCCGGCGACCTGCGGACCTCACGCTGCTTTTTCCACGAGCTGGCCCCGGGCCTGCCTCGCGCCACCCCGGTCTCGGTCGACACGCTCGCGGGCAACGGGAGCGGCGGGCCGCTGGTGGTCGTCGAGGGACTGTCGAAGACCTTCGCGGGCGGCGTCCAGGCCCTGGCCGGCGTCGACCTGTCCGTCCACCGGGGCGAGACGCTCGGGCTGGTGGGCGAGTCGGGCAGCGGCAAGACCACGCTGGCGCGCGTCCTGCTCGGGCTCATAGCGCCGGACCAGGGCTCGGTCGTCACCCTGCACGGCACCCCGCTCAACCCGGACGCGCGGCGGCGGCCGCGGGAGACCTTGCGCGCGCTGCAGATCGTGTTCCAGAACCCGGACTCGGCCCTCAACCGCCGGCACACGGTGCGCAGCCTGATCAGCCGCCCGCTGACCCGGCTGGCCGGGCTGTCCGGGACGGCGCTGCGCGACCGGCTGGCCGAGCTGATCGCCTCGGTCCGGCTGGAGGACCGGCACCTGCCACTGCGCCCGAGCCAGCTCTCGGGCGGGCTCAAGCAGCGGGTCGCGATCGCGCGTGCCTTCGGCGCCGGGCCCGAAGTGGTGGTCTGCGACGAACCGACCTCGGCGCTCGACGTCTCGGTCCAGGCGGCCATCCTCAACCTGCTGGCCGACCTGCAGACCACCGAGCAGGCCACCTACCTGTTCATCTCGCATGACCTTGGTCTGGTCAGGTACCTATCGGACCGCATCGTGGTGCTGTACCTCGGGCGCGTGATGGAGATCGGGCCAGCCGAGACGGTCTTCGCGGGACCGCATCATCCCTACACCGAGGCGCTGTTCTCCGCCGTGCCGTCGCTCGACGGCCAGCCTCCCGCCCGGATCAGGCTGACCGGTGAGATCCCGTCCGCGGCCGACCCGCCGAGCGGCTGTGTGTTCCATACCCGCTGCCCTCGCCGACTGCCGACCGGCCTATGCGAATCTACCGAACCGCCGCTGCTCGAAGAAGAGCCGGGGCACCTGATCCGATGTCATATCCCGCTCGCCGAACTGCGAAATATCCAACGCAACGAATCCGCCCCATCTCAGGGAGGCTCCCCATGACCAGGAATATCGATCACCGCCGGCTCGGGCGCCTGCGCCAGGGCCAGGGTGAGATCGCTAATCACATCATCGACGAGTTCGCCGCGGGACGGCTCTCCCGCCGCGAATTCATCCGCCGCGGCACCGTCGTCGGCATATCGGTACCGCTGCTCGGCAGCATCGTCGCCGCCTGCAGCAGCAGTTCCTCGAGCTCGGCTGCGCCGGGCACGTCGAGCTCGTCGAGTGCGGCCGCCGGCGCGGCCGGAGCGGTGATCAAGGCCGGCATCACCACGCCGACCGGGGCGATCAACCCGGTGACCGTCCCCGACCAGGGCGGGCTCGATATGCTCGCGCAGACCGGCGAGTACCTCTGCCTCTCCGGCCAGACCCTGAACCTGACGCCGGTGCTCGCGACGAGCTGGACGCCTAACTCCACCGCCGACGTCTGGACATTCAAGATCCGGCAGGGTGTCAAGTTCCACAACGGTGCCCCGCTCACCGCCGACGACGTGGTGTACACATTCCAGCTGCACACGAACACCAAGAACGGGTCGAACTCGCTGTCCGCGTTGCCCAACACCGTGCTGAAACCGTCCGGCGTGGTGAAGGTCGACAACTACACGGTGGCCTTCCACCTGGAGGCTCCCAACGGGAACTTCCCGTACCTGGTGTCCTCCGACAACTACAACGTGATCATCCTGCCGAACGGCTACAACCCGGCCAGCTGGCAGAGCTCGTTCATCGGCACCGGGCCGTTCGTGCTCGGCTCGTACACGCCGAAGGTGGGCGCCACGTTTACCCGTAACGAGTCGTACTGGGGCACCAAGGCACTGCCCTCGCAGACCCAGTTCACCTTCTATGACACCCAGTCTCCGTCGATCCTCGCGCTGACTGCCGGGACGATCGACGTAGTCGGGCAGTTCTCCGTGTCCGGCGGCCAGGCGCTGCTCAGCGGCGGTTACAACATCATCAAGCTGAAGTCCAGCGCGCACCGCGAGCTGTCGATGCGCAACGACCAGGCCCCGTTCACCGACTCGCGGGTGCGGCAGGCGATCGCGCTCACGCTCAACCGCCCCGCGATCGTCACCGCGCTCTTCAAGGGCTTCGCCGACGTCGGCAACGACAGCCCGTTCGCGCCCGTGTACCCGTCCACGAACACCAGCGTCGCCCAGCGCACGCAGAACATCAGCCAGGCCAAGTCCCTGCTCGCGGCGGCCGGGCACCCCTCGGGGTTCAGCACCCAGCTCGTCACCGAGCTGGCCCAGGAGATCCCCGAGTACGCCCAGATCGTGGTGCAATCCGCGGCGGCCATCGGCGTGAAAATCAACCTGAAGGTGGAGCCCTCGTCCGCCTACTACGGCAAGGGCACATTCGGGAACTCCGACTGGCTGGATGCCACGATGAGCCTGGTCGACTACGGGCACCGCGGCGTGCCGAACGTGTTCCTGGGCGCGCCGCTGGAGACGATTAACGCGACGACGGGCAGCGGCGCATGGAACGCCGCTCACTTCAACAACGCGCAGTACGACAAGCTGGTCGCGCAGTACGTCGCCGCCTCCGACCTGTCCACCCAGCGCAGCCTGGCCGGGCAGATCGAGACGCTGCTGCTGGCCCAGACGCCGATCATCTTCGGGTACTTCTACAATTACCTGACGGCGACGGCGAAGAACGTGACCGGTGTCTACCCGACCGCGATCGGGCACTTGTTCCTGTACAACGCGGCCAAGAGCTAGGCCTGTTACGCCCGGTGCGGTGCGCCATCCGCGGCGTACCGCGCCGGGCGCGCGCCGTGCGGGACGCTGGAGAATTTGCGCTGGCCTGGAGTGTGACGGCGCGGAGAGGGAATGCAGCCCCGATGGCAACTGAGAAGCGAGCCAGGACCGAACCGCACGGACGCGACGGCGGACACCACCACCGCGACGTGTCGGGCGGCTGGCTGCGCCCGGCCGTGTTCGGCGCCATGGACGGGCTGGTGACCAACGCGTCGCTGATCGCCGGAGTGGGCGGCGGCGGCGCGAGCGCGCACACGATCGTGCTCACCGGCCTGGCCGGCCTGGCCGCGGGGCCGGCTCGATGGCGGCCGGGGAGTACGTGTCGGTCTCCTCGCAGAACGAGCTCATCTACTCCGAGGTCAACAAGGAACGGCTGGAGCTGGAGAACAACGCCGCCTTCGAGCAGGCCGAGCTGGCCACCATGCTCCGGGCCCGCGGCGTCAGCGCGGCCACTGCGCGGCAGGCCGCCGCCGAGATCTCGGCGAACCCGGAAAAGGCGCTGGCCGTGCACGCACTGGAGGAGCTAGGGGTAGACCCCGGCGACCTGCCCTCCCCGGTGGTGGCGGCGGGCGCCTCGCTGGCCTCGTTCGCCGTCGGCGCGATCATCCCGCTGCTCCCGTACCTATTCGGCCTGGACGTGATGGCCGTCGCGCTCGGCCTCGCCGCCGTCGCCGCGATCGTCGGCGGGGGCTTGGTGGCCCGGCTGACCGAGCGGCCGTTCTGGCGGGGCGCGCTGCGACAGCTGGTCTTGGGGGCCATCGCGGTCGGGATCACCTACCTGATCGGCATGGCCGTCCACCAAGTGGCCCCCTGAGCCCCGCCTACGGCGGGTCAGGATCAGCGCGGTGGCCGCGGCCGCGGTGAGCATCGCGGTCAGGTGCCCGACCGCGGACACGTCGAGCTGGCTCAGGCCGCCGAAGATGTGCCCGGGAAACACCAGCACCACGAGGTCAACGGCCGCCAGCGCCCGGGCGAGCCAGGTGCCGCACGCCAGCGCGATCACGATGGCCGACACCACCACGTAGGACGGCCCCACGTCGGTGAGGTACCTGTTCGCACCGGCCAGCTGGCCGGCGTCCACCCGGTAAGCCACGATGCCCTCGCTGACCAGCGAGCCGATCACCTGCCCGGCCAGGCAGACCAGCGCCGTCCTGGCGTTGCCGAGCGCCCGGTTGGCGCCGAAGAGCGCCAGCGCGATCAGCACCGGCCAGACCACGAGGTCCCCGGGCGTGACGAAGGCGGAAAGCACCAGCGGCAGGGCCGGCTCATGCTCGAGGTTGGCCACGTTCGTGCTGGCCCACGCGATCAGCGTGGCCTGCGCGGCCGGGGTCAGCAAAGCGTAGGTGAACTCGACGGCGAGGAAGCAGGCCAGGTAGGCACCGGCGAACCCGTACCGGCGGCGCATCTTCTTGCCGTTCATGCCGTTCATGCCGTTCATGCCGTTCATGCCGGGCTTCAGGGGGCCGGATTGGCCAGGGCCTGGCCGGCCACCGGGACGCCCCGCTGCAGGACCAGCCAGATGCGGCCGGGGTCACTGAGCAGGTGCGGTTCGGCCAGCGGGTCGCCGTCCACGATCGTCAGGTCGGCGAGCTTGCCCTCCGCCACGGTGCCGATGTGCCCGTCCAGGTCCAGCGCCTCGGCCGCGGTCCTGGTCGCGGCCACCAGAGCCTGGGCCGGGCTGAGCCCGTGGTGCACCATCCGCTGGATCTCCAGGCCGACGGCCAGGCTCATGTCGCTGCCGAGGGCGATCTTGACGCCCGCCTGCCGGGCGGCCCGCATGCTGGCCGCGCCCTGCTCGAGGTTATGCTGCGCCAGCTCGGACAGCACGGGCGGCATCCCGGGATCGGCGTGCGCCGCGGCCGGGTCCAGGGCCTGCCCCGGGCTGACCGCCGGGTCGACAGCCTCCTCCAGGCCGGCCATCCAGTAATAGCCCGACAACGTGGGCACCAGGACCTGGCCCGCGGCGGCCATCGCCGCCAGCAGGTCCGGCCGCCGGTGCAGGTACATGCCATGCTCGATGGTGTCCACTCCGTGCCTGATCGCCGCCGCGCAGCCGTCCAGGCCCTCGGCGTGCGCGGCCACCCGGTAGCCCATCCGGTGTGCCTCGTCGGTGACCGCGGCCAGTTCCGGCTCGGTGAGCTGGAGCGGCTCGGGGTCCTCGAGCTCGTTGGAGCGGGCGCCGGTCGTCATCACCTTGACGAAGTCCGCGCCGGCCCTGATCTGCTCCCTGACCGCCCGCCTGATGTCATCGGGGCCGTCGGCCTCCCGGTACATGTCACCGTAGAAACGCCCGCCCGGCGCCGTCGCAGAGATGATCTTGCCGCAGGTCAGCAGCCGGGGACCGCGGAACGCGCCGTAGCGCATGGCCTGCCTGGCCGTCTGCGGCATCAGCCCCTGCGACCCGCAGACCCGGATGGTGGTCACGCCGAAGCGCAGGTAGTCACGGAGTTCGGCCTGCAGGAAGTGGGCCGCGATCCCCGGCAGCGGCTCCTCCGCGCCCTTCGCGGTCGTCGGCACGCGGCCGGACGCGTGGGTGTGCGCGTCGGTCAGCCCCGGCATGAGCACCCGCCGGCCCACGTCTACCGGGCGGGCGCCGTCCGGGCACGCCTCCCGGTCGTCCGCGACGCGGCGGATGACGCCGTCCTCGATCAGGATCGCCGTGTTCTCGCGCAGCGGCGCCCCGGTGCCGTCGAACAGCCGGGCCCCGGTCAGCCAGAGCCGCCCGCGCGCCGGCGGCGGCGCCGCGATCAGCGCCGGGAACCTGTGCGTCACGTCGATACCGTAACAGCTCCAGGTGGTAGACCCGCGATCACCTGGGACGGGTGATGTACAGCCGCCCGTCCTGTGTGACCCTGAGCGCTTGGTTGTCCTTCGCCCGGACGTCCTGTTCCTCAGTCGCCGGATCCCGACCGAGCAGCCGTCTGGCGCACCCACGAGCGAGCCTGCAGCCTGATGGCGGCGGGCTACGCGGGTCCGCTCCGAACCCCTGAGGCTACCGAGTGGTAAGGTGCCCCGTGGTCATCTTGAACCGCCCGCTGCGCATCGCGCTGCTCTCGTATCGCAGCAAGCCGCACTGCGGCGGCCAGGGTGTCTACGTACGCCACCTGAGCAGGGAACTTCATGCGCTCGGGCATCACGTCGAGGTGTTCTCAGGCCAGCCGTACCCCGACCTCGATCCCGGGCCATGGCTGCGCGAGATCCCCAGCCTCGATCTGTACCGCGACGACGACCCGTTCCGCACCCCCCGCTGGGGCGAGTACCGGGACTGGGTGGACGTGCTCGAGACCGCGATGATGTGGGGCGGCGCATTCCCCGAGCCGCTGACGTTCAGCCTCCGGGCGGTACGGATACTAGCCGCGCGCGCCGCGGACTTCGATGTGGTCCATGACAACCAGGGGCTCGGCTACGGGATGCTCGGCGTGCGGCGGCTGGGGCTGCCGCTGGTGACCAGCATCCACCACCCGATCAGCGTGGACCGGCGCATCGACCTGGCCTCGGCGGGCCGGCTCAGCGCGCTGTCCAAGCGGCGCTGGTACGGGTTCGTCCGGATGCAGGCCCGGGTGGCCCGCCGGCTGGCCAGGCAACCCGGGGCACCTGGGATACCCGGTGCGGGGCCGCTGATCACCGTGTCGGAGTCGTCCAAGCGCGACATCTGCCGCGACTTCCGGGTCCGGCCCGAAGATGTGCACATCATCCCGCTGGGCGTGGACACGCGGGTGTTCCGGCCGCGGGAAGGGGCCCGGGTGCCCGGCCGGATCATCGCGGTGGCCAGCGCCGACTCCCCGCTCAAGGGGATCGCCACGCTGCTGCGCGCGGTGGGCAAGCTCGTGACCGACACCGACGCGCACCTGATCATCGTCGGCAGGCCCGCGCCCGCCACCGAACGGCTGGCCGCCCAGCTTTCCCTCACCGACCGGGTCACGTTCACCCACGGGCTCGGCGACGAGGCGTTCTCCGCGCTGCTGGCCAGCGCGGAGACGGCCGTGGTGCCGTCGCTGTACGAGGGGTTCTCGCTACCCGCGGTGGAGCACATGGCCTCGGGCACCCCGCTGGTGGCCAGCCGCACCGGAGCGCTGCCCGAAGTCACCGGCGACGCCGCCGTCCTGGTCACACCAGGGGATGACGAGGAACTCGCCGCCGTGCTGCGGCGGCTGCACGACTCCCCCGCCGAGCGGGCCGCGCTCGCGGACCGCGCGCTGCGCCGGGTCGGCGAGCGGTTCGCCTGGTCCGCGGTGGCCCAGGCGACCGCCGGCCAGTACCTGGCGGCCATGGAAGGGCTGCCCCGGTGCTGACCGTCAATTTCCGCCGGTTCCCCATCCGGCCCGGCCACCGCGTGCTCGACCTAGGCTGCGGCGGCGGCCGGCACGCGTTCGAGGTGTACCGCCGCGGCGCCAACGTGGTCGCGTTCGACCTTGACCCGGCCGAACTGGCCCCGGTGACTTCGATGTTCGGCGCGATGCAGGTGGCAGGCGAAGCCGGACCGCAGGCCGGGGCGAGCGCCATTTCAGGAGACGGTACCGCCATGCCGTTCGGCGATAATTCTTTTGACCGGGTCATCGCGGCCGAGGTCCTTGAGCACGTCCTGGACGATCAGCGGGCGATGAACGAACTCGCCCGCGTGCTGCGGCCGGGCGGGCTGGCCGCCATCACCGTGCCGAGCTGGCTGCCGGAACGGATCTGCTGGGCGTTGTCCACTGAGTATCACGAGGTTCCCGGGGGGCATGTGCGCATTTACACACGGGTCGAGCTGGAAGCCAAGCTGGCCAGGGCGGGGCTGCGGGCCGTCTGGCATCATCACGCGCACGGGCTGCACTCGCCGTACTGGTGGCTGAAGTGCGCGGTCGGCGTGCACGACGACAAGCACCAGCTGACCAGCGCGTATCACCGGCTGCTGGTCTGGGACATCATGCGCAAGCCGGCCGTCACCCGGCTCGCCGACCGCGCGCTGAACCCGCTCATCGGGAAGAGCCTGGTGGTGTACGCGGTCAAGCCCACCCTTGGGGTGCGGGGGGGCGGGGAGCCGCCCCCCCAGGCGGGTACGGGGGGGCGGGGAGCCCCCCTGTGAGCAGGGGGAGTCTGGGGGGGATCGTTCCCCCCGGGCTAACACCTTCCGAGGTACTCGCGACGGGTGAGTCCATCACCCGGATGCAGGAACGGTCCGGGGCGATCGCGTGGCCGGACGGGCACGTGGACGCCTGGGATCATGTCGAGTGCGCGATGGCGCTCAGCGCCTGCGGGCTGCGCGAGCCGGCCAGGCGGGCCTACCGGTGGCTGCGCGAGACCCAGCGCGCCGACGGGTCCTGGCCCCGGTCCGTGGAGGCGGGCCGGGTGACCGACCCGGCGGCGGAAAGCCACCACGCCGCGTACGTCGCCGTTGGCGCCTGGCACGAGTACCTGGTGACCGGCGACGAACGGCACACCCTGGTGATGTGGCCGACGGTCCGCCGCGCGGTGGAATGGGCGCTCGCGCTGCGCACGCCGCGCGGCGAGGTCCGGTGGGAGCGCGACGCGGCCGGCGTGCCGGGGACATACGCGCTGCTTTCCGGCTGCTCGAGCATCCATCAGAGCCTGCGCTGCGCGATCGCCCTGGCCAAGCTGGCCGACGACCCGAGGCCCGACTGGGAACTCGCGGCGGACCAGCTGGGAAACCTGGTGGCCTGCCATCCGGAGGCGTTCGCGGACAAGAGCCGGTTCGCCATGGACTGGTATTACCCGGTGCTCGGCGGCGCGCTCCGCGGCGCGGACGCGGAGCGCCGGCTGGCGGCGGCCTGGGACACGTTCGTGGTGCCCGGCCTGGGCGTGCGCTGCGTGAGCGACCAGCCGTGGGTCACCGCGGCCGAGACCTGCGAGCTCGTCATCGCCCTGGACGCCTGCGGGATGCGCGCGCAGGCCCTGGAGGTGTTCGCCAGCGTCCAGCACCTGCGTCACGACGACGGCTCGTACTGGACCGGCTGGCAGTTCGACAACCAGGCTCCGTTCCCGAGGGAGCGGTCCAGCTGGACCGCGGCCGCGGTGGTCCTGGCGGCCGACGCGCTGGCGGGCTTCAGCGGCGGCGCGGGGATCTTCAGGGACGCGGGCCGGGAATCAGACCCGGACCGCGAGTCGGACCCGGACCGCGAGTCAGCCGATCCCGTCGCCGGTCCGCTCTAGCAGGCGGAGCGAGCCTTCCCGGCCGGCTTCGGTGAACGCGCCGGATTTCAGCGCCCGCTGGTAGATCCGGTACGGCGCCTGGCCACCTTCGGCCGGGTCGGCGAACACGTCGTGGATGGCCAGCACGCCGCCGGGCGCGACCCACGGCGCCCAGCCCTCGTAGTCGGCCGCGGCCGCCGCCTCGGTGTGGCCACCGTCGATGAACAGCATGCCGAGCGGCGTGCGCCAGAGCCTGGCCACCTCGGCGGACCGGCCCACCACGACCACCACCTGGTCCTCCAGCCCGGCCGCGGCGAGCGTGGCCCGCAGCCTCGGCAGCGTGTCGAGGCGGCCGATCCCGGGGTCCACCAGTCCCGGGTCGTGATACTCCCAGCCCGGCTGGTGCTCCTCCGAGCCGCGGTGATGGTCGACGGTGACCACCAGCTGGCCGACCTGGCGGGCCGCCGCGGCCAGGTAGATCGTGGACTTGCCGCAGTAACTGCCGATCTCGAGCACCGGCCCGCGCGGGGCGTAGCGCGCGGCCGCGTCGAACAGGGCGAGGCCCTCGGCAGTGGGCATGAAGCCCGTCGCCGCTTCGGCCGCGCCCAGCAACTCAGCACTCATCTCGGTCATCTCAGGAATCAATTTAGGCCAGGACGGCCAGGACGCGCCGGTTGTCGTCATCGGAAGGCGCTAGGTCCAGCTTGCCGAAGGTGCCCGCCGGCGTCGTGCAGCAGCACCAGTTCCGGCGGCCCCGACTAGCGCACCGACTCGAGCTCCCCCGGCCCCGGCTGTCGTTCGGCGGCTCGTCCCCGGCCGCGTACCGGGTCGGCGCTGCCGAGGCCGACATCTACTGCCTGTGGGGCGAGCCGCTCGCGAGCACCGCGGAGCAGATCGCGTCAGTGAAGGCCGCGGCTAAGGCGGCCGGCCGCGGTGATGTCCCGAAGATCCAGGTCGCGTTCCGGCCGATCATCGCGCCGACCGAGGAGAAAGCCTGGGCGAAGGCCCACGCCATCGTTCGCAGGATCGAAGACCGGGTGGCGGCGAACGGCGGGGCGCTGTCTCGGCGCCGTCCGCTGAATAACCCTGAGAACACCGGTTCCCAGCGGCTGCTGGCCATCGCGGCCGAAGGCGAACGGTTCGACCGCGCGATGTGGACCCGGACCGCCGTGGTCACCGGCGGCGCCGGCAACCCCGACGCCCTGGTCGGCACGCCCGACACCGTGGCGCAGGCCATCCTGGACTACATCGACCTCGGCGTCGACATCATCTCCATGCGCGACTACGACCTGCTCGCCGACGCCGTCGACATCGGCCGCCACGTCATTCCCATCGTCCGGGAAGAGGTCGCCAAGCGGGACCAGGCGGCCGCGAGTGCAGGGAGGCCGGCGGTATGAAGTTCATCGGCCTGGATCTGATCGCCAACAGCCCCGATGTCGCGGGCCAGCCCGGTGATCCGACCCGGCGGCTGTCGGAGGTCGTGCAGAACGCTCGATGACCTCGGCACCCTGCGCGATGCCGCCGCCTCGTCCGACGGCGTCATCCACCTCGCGTTCAAGCACGACATCGCCTTCGCCGGCGATTTCGCCGGCGCCACCGCCGCCGACCGCGCGGCGATCGAGACCTTCGGTGAGGCCCTGGCCGGCACCGGCAAGCCGTTCGTCATCGCCTCCGGCATCCTCGGCGTGCTCGGGCTCCCGCCCGGGGCCGTCGCTACCGAACGCGACGGGCTGGCCGCGGCCGACGGGGATCGCGAGGTCCCGATCAGCGGCGCCGGCGGGCGGATGGCCAACGCCCATTACACTCGCGCGCTCGCCGGCCGCGGGGTCCGCTCCTCGGTCGTGCGGCTGCCGCCAGCCACGCACGGCAACGGCGACAACGGGTTCATCCCGACCGCGATCGGGTTTGCGCGCGAGACGGGCGCCGCGGCCTACGTCGGCGACGGCGCCAACCGCTGGCCGGCGGTCCACCGCGACGACGCCGCGCGCCTGTTCCGCCTCGCGCTGGAGTCCGCCCCGGCCGGGTCGGTGCTGCACGCGGTCGGCGACCAGGGCGTCCCGATCCGCGAGGTCGCCGAGGTCTTCGCCGCGCATCTCGGCATTCCCGCCATCTCCGTCACCCCCGAGCAGGCCGGGGAGTACGTCGGCTTCCTCGGCGGCTTCTGGGGAATCGACGGCCCCGCCTCGGCACAGATCACGCGCGACCTGCTCGGGTGGGAGCCGACCCGCCCGGGACTGATCGCCGACCTCAAGGAGGGCCACTACTTCGCCTGAGCACCCCCGGATGCAGCGAGGTGGGCGACCACTACCTGACCGTCCACGCGCCGGTGCCGCGCTCGGCCACCAAGCCGATGTGCTGCCAGTACGCCGGGTCCAGGGGCGATCGCGCGGTCAGCCGGGGGTCCCACTGCCAGGCGCCCGGCAGGTAGCCGAGGACGAGGACGTTGACCCCGAGGATGACGTGACCGCTGCGCGCTTCGGGCATCGGGATCTTCCGGTCACTAGTGGGCGCCTCGGCCAGCTCAGAAGCTGGTCCCGGCGAACGGCGCGCGAGGGGTGGCGAACAGCCGGTCGGCCGCGGCGAGCGCCCCGTGCCGGTGCTGGGTGACCCGGCCGGCGATGACCAGCGACCCGGGAGCGGCCTCGTAGCTGCGCGCCGCCAGCGCGCGGGGCACGTCGACCAGACGCAGCCAGGTCTCGTCGCGGACGCCGGTCACCCGGACAGCGCGCGTCGGTGAACAGCAGCGGCAGCGGGTCGTCCACCGGGCGGCCGGGTAGCCGGATGGTGTCAACCAGGTCCAGCGTGGTCAGGTGCCGCGCCAGCCCGAGGTAGGCGCGCTCGCTATGCGCCACGAAGTCATCGACGACCACCGTCCGGTCGCGGCTGCGGAACCACTCAGAGGTGCCGACCGGGTGGTAGCTCAGGTACCCGTCCTCCGCGCCCTCGGTCCCGTGCACCGCGAGATAGCCGGGGCCAGGCGCCGCCTCCGCGAGGAGCTGCCGCAGGTTCCACCAGTACTGCGGCCGGTCGATCGAGCCGGTCCAGGCCGCGGCCCGGTAGATGTCGGCCAGCGGCTTGGAGGATTCGGCCTGGCCGACCAGCCGGACCGGGCCGTTGCCGCCCAGGGTGTTACGCAGCGGGCCGCGGCGACGGTCGAGCTCGTAGTCCGCGGCCCAGGTGGCGATGCCGTAGCCGAACCGCTCGTAGATCACCGCCTCGGAGGCTCGTAGCGAGGCGACCACCTCGCCGCGCGCGGCAATGTCAGCCAGCTGCCTGCGCAGCAGCGCGGTGAGCACGCCCCGCCTGGTATGTGTCGGGAGAACCCCGACCTGGGTGACGGCGGCGTGCGGTACCCGCGCCCCGCCGGGGACGGATGGCCGTCCGGAACACCGCCGCGGCCGCGGCGACGTGCCGGGTCCTGGTGAGGACGCGGATGTCGTGGGTTGTCGTGGCCACTGTCCTCTTCCGTGCGGTGCCTTCGTGTGCGGGGCCGTCATGTGCGGGGCCGTCATGTGCGGGGCCGTCATGTGCGGCCGCGAACCTGACGATAACCGGCCGGACGAGCTATAGTCAATAATTCCTATAGGTTTAGTCGTTTATTGGCCGGGCGACAAGGCAGGCAAAGACATGGGCATTCACGTGCACTGGTACCTTCCCACCAACGGCGACAGCCGTGACATCGTGGGGGCCGGCGACCGGTCACAGGAGTCGCTGCCGGCGATCACGGACTTCCGCGCCCCGACGGTCGACTACTTCGGCCAGGTCGCCCGCTCGGCGGAGCAGCTCGGCTACAAGGCCGTGCTCACCCCGACCGGGACGTGGTGCGAGGACGCGTGGATCTTCACCGCGGCGCTGTCCCAGGTGACCAGGCGGCCGAAGTTCCTGGTCGGAGGTGCTCAGCTGCCACGGCACGGGTTCTGAAGCGGTACAGGCCCGGACCACGGTGCCAGGCGATCCCGCGGAACGCCAGGCTGACCTGCTGGAGCGGTGCTTCGCCTCCTGTGCTCGGTACTGTCGGTCTTGAATTGCTATCATGCTTGGTATCATCGATTGCATGAGGTGATAGCAGTGGCGGCATTGAACATCCGGAACCTTGATGAAACGGTGAAGCGGCGCCTTCAGGTTCGCGCGGCTCGTCACGGCAGGTCGATGGAAGCAGAGGCGCGCGCGATTCTCGCGGAAGCCGTCCGCGAGCCCGCGGACTCCGCCGGGCTGTTCACGACGCTCCTCGACCGGTTCGGCGCGCTGGGCGGAGTCGACCTGGACCTGCCCGGGCGCGAGGAGCCGGCGCGTGCCGCGGATTTCTCCGCATGATCATCCTCGACACGAACGTGGTTTCCGAGCTGATGCGCCCGGAACCCGCACCTGGCATCGCAAGCTGGGTCCGCGACCGGGACAGGCGCGAGCTGCGTACGACCGTCATCACGCTCGCAGAGGTCCGGTACGGCATTGCCCGGCTGCCAGACGGACGCAGGAAGCAGGTCCTTCTCGCCGCAGCCGACGAGATCTTCTCGGCCTTCGCAGACCAGGTCCTGCCGGTCGATACCGCAGCCGCGGAACATTACGCGGTCATCGCCAGCAGTCGCGAGCGGGCCGGGAAACCGATCGCCGGCTTCGACGCGCTGATCGCGGCCGTCTGCCGCTCCCAGGGCGCCGCGCTGGCGACCCGCAACGTGTCCGACTTCGACGGCACCGGCATCGAGATCATAGATCCCTGGCTTCAGTGACCAGGCTGAGGGATTTGCATCGCACCGCTGGCCGCCAATCCTGATGTTCGCCTCAAGCGTTCAGCATCGGCGTCGCTCGTGGGCACCGCAAGCACGCCAGGGGGAGCGCTCCCCGGTTCTTGGTACTGAAGCGGCGGGACCGAGGAACTGGGGGTGTCCTGCGGATCATTCCGGTTGGCTGGACTTGGATGAAGAACTCCGCACATATCCGTTCCGGTAAGCTCACGGCGATGACGTTCGAGGAGCTCGCGATGAGGATACGAGCTCTTGACGACTGGGCCGTGGATCTGGCCGACCCGGCAAGCCCGCGGCCCCTGGATGCCCGGCGCTGCCGTGTTGTCGGCATCGACGGCATGTCCGGTTCAGGCAAGTCCTCCTTCGCCCACCGTCTCGCCGGCGAGCTCGCCGCCCCTGTGCTCTCCGTCGATGACCTGGTCCCCGGCTGGGAGGCTATCGCCGAATCGGTCGGCCTGCTGGCCGACTGGGTGCTCCGGCCGCTCGCGGCGGGCCGGCCGGCCCGCTGGCAGCGGTACGACTGGCTGGCCGGACAGCCGGGGGCGTGGGTGGACCTTGACCCAGGCGACTTTCTCGTCGTCGAAGGGTGCTGCGTCGGGCTGGAACCCGCGGCCGGCCTTTCTCCTGCCTGATCTGGATCGACACCCCGGCAGACGAACGGCGACGGCGGCTTGAGCTGCGCCCCGACTGGGCCACCTACGCGCCGTTCGCGGCACGCTGGACGCGCCAGGAAGCCGCGCTGCAGGCGGCCGCGGACACCCCGGGCCGGGCCGACCTCGTGGTGGACAACAGCGACAAGCGCGGCGACGGCGGCTGGGCGGACCAGTTCACCGCGCGGCCGGGTCGCTGACGGCCGGCTAGTCTCCCGTTATGAGCGGCAGCAGTGACTCCGTGATCCGGTGCATGAGCCGCTTCGGGTCGGCACCGAGCAGGCCGACCATCACGTCGGTGGCGCCCGCCTCCGCCAGCTCCGCGAACCGCTCCGCGCACTTGCCGGCCGGGCCCACGGCCGCCACCTCGCGGACCAGCTCCGGGGTGATGGCCCGCGCGGTCTCGCCCTGCCAGGTTGCGACCGCGTCCGCCAGCGCCCGATCGGCATCCTCACCGGTATTGACGTTCAGGTACACGCAGACCGGGAAGTCCGCCGGCAGCGGCCGCCCCGCCTCCCCGGCGAGCTCGCGCAGCAGGCGCAGCCGCTCGGCGAGCAGCTTCGGCGTGACGGCGAAGGTGAGCCAGCCGCCGCCGAGGGTGGCGACGCGGCGGAGCACCCGCTCGACCACGTGCCGCGGCGCGTCGGCCGGCGGGTTGGCCGCCAGCCAGATCGGCAGCGGGCGCTGGACGAACCCCGGCCGGAGCACGAGGTCGCCGATCGAGAAGTACTCGCCGTCGAACCTCACCGGGGCATTGCTGTCAACGGCGGAGCTCACCGCCCGCAGGAACCCGACCGCCTCCGCCATCCGGGCGGTCTTTTCCCGGTGGCTCATGCCGAAGACGGCCAGCTCGCGTGCCCTGGGCCGCCCGGACGGGGTGTCGCCCGGCGGTTCGCCTGGGCACGCCACGAGGATCATCCGCCCGCCGGACAGCGCGTCCAGGTTCGCCCACTGCTGGGCGACGAGCAGCGGGTGGCGCAGTCCCAGGCTGGCCAGGCAGGCGACGCCGAGCCGGATCCGCGACGTGGCGGCCGCGCAGGCGGCGAGCGAGACCACCGAGTCGTAGAACGGAGGGGACAGCACCGAGTCGGACACCCAGGCGTGCGACCACCCGGGCGTGCGGTCGGCAAGCACCGCCAGGTCGATGAGGTCACGCTGGCTCAACCCGCCCCCTGGAGCCCCGTCGCCGAGCCGTGACGGCAATGACACGCCGATCCTCATCGGCACCTCCCGCAAGAGATGATTTTTCCGACCGTAATAATAGATATTGGTTGATCCAAGGAGGTCCATGATGTCCCTGCTGGCGCCGCTGGTCAGCCCCGAGGAACTGCGCGACGCCGCGGGCGACGACCGCGTCCGCGTGTTCGATGCCACCGTCTTCCTCCGCCGCGAGGTCCCGGGCGGCCGGTACCAGGTTGTCAGCGGCAGGGCGGACTACGCCGGCGCGCACCTGCCCGGCGCCGCCTTCGCCGACATCCCCGGCGAGCTCTCCGACCCCGGCTCACCGTTCGCCTTCACCGTGCCCGCCGCCGACCGCTTCGGCGAAGCGATCGGCCGCCTCGGCGTCGGCGACGAGACGCACGTCGTCGCCTATGCGCACGACACGCCGATGTGGGCGACCCGGCTGTGGTGGCTGCTGCGCTACTTCGGTCACGACGACGTCAGCGTGCTTGACGGCGGCCTGGTGGCCTGGGCGGCGGCCGGCTTCCCGGTCGAGTCGGGCGAGATCTGCTACCCGCCGGCGACGTTCACCGCGAAGCCGCGCCCCGAACTGCTCGCCAGCCGCCACGACGTCGAGGAGATCAGTGCGGCCGGCGCCACGTCCGCCTGCCTGGTCAACGCGCTGACCCCCGACGCGTTCCGCGGCGATGGCCCCGGGGCCTACAGCCGCCCCGGCCGCATCCCCGGCAGCGTCAACGTCCCGTGGAACGGTCTGGTCGACCCGGCGACCAACCGCTTCCGCCCGATCGCCGACCTCGCCGCCGTTCTGGCGGCCGGCGGCGTCCGCGCGGACCAGCCGGTCGTCGCCTACTGCGGCGGTGGCATCTCGGCCACCGTCGACCTCTTTGCCCTGTCCCTGACGGGCCGGGCCGACGCCCGCCTCTACGACGGCTCTCTTACGGAGTGGAGCGCCGACCCGGACCTGCCCCTGGTCACCGGCTAGCGCCCGGCGGCTAGCCGGCCGCCGGGCCGGTCCCGGCGGCCGGCGCCCGTCGCGCGTTGTACACCGACGCCGGCGCGTCGATCGGCACCTGGTACCAGCGATCGTAGATCGACTGCGCGTGCGGCAGCAGCAGCCCCGCCAGCTCAAGCAGCCGCGGCCCCGCCGGATGCGCCGGGTACAGCCGGCCGGTCAGGGAAAGCAGCCGCTCTCGCAGCGCGTCCTCGTCCACCGTCACCATCCGGCCGCCGGACACGATCACCCGGCCGTCCACCAGCACAGTGTCCAGGTCACGCGCGGACACCCGGTCGAGCAGCACGTCAAGCACCGGCACCCCGTCGAACCGCCCCGGCGGGAAGAACAGGTCGCCGGATCGCAGCAGCAGCAGGTCCGCCCGGTACCCGGAGGCCAGACGGCCGAGCCGGCCGGCGAACCCCGCCGCCCGCGCCCCTGCCTCCCCGGCGGTACGCAGCAGCAGCTCGGAGGAGAGCCGGTGCTCACTGAACACGTCCGGCTGCCGCTGCAGGTACGCCGCGAGCCGTACCTCCTGGAAGAAGTCCTCCCGGTCGGAGAACGAGATCCCGTCAGTCCCGTAGGCCACGGACGCCCCGGCGGCGAGCAGGTCGCGCACCCGGCAGATTCCCGACGACAGCCGCAAGTTGGAACCGGGGTTGCAGGCGACGACAACCCCCGTGTCGGCGACGATCGCGATGTCGGCGTCTGTCGCCCAGACGAAGTGCCCGAAGCTCACGTCGTCACGGAGCACGCCGAGATCGAGCAGCCGCCGGACGGCCGGCTTGCCGTGCGTTTCGAGATTCCACATCATCTCCGACCGCGTCTCGAGCGCGTGCGTGGTCAGCCCCGCGCCGAACTCGTCCGCCGTCCGCCGCGCCCGGCGGAACAGGTCGTCGGAGCAGGCCGGCGTCCAGTCCGGGGCCAGCAGGAACCGGATCCGCCCGTCTCGGTCGTGCCACCGCTCGTGCAGCTTCCCGAACACCTCAAGCACATGGTCCACCGGCCACGCGTAGCCGAGCGGCGACGAGCGGACCTCGTCGGCTATGGCAGCGGGAAGCCGCGCCAGGAAGGCCGAGTCCGCCTCGTGCGCGTAGCTGTTCTGGTCCCGCAGCGTCACCCCGAGCGCCGTCCGCAGCCCCACCTTCTGGTACGCCCGCAGCACCGGCTCCGCGCCGAGCAGGTCCATCGCCGGCTTGCCGTAGAAAACATCGACCGTCGTTGTCTGCCCGCCCTTGGCCGCGTGCACAAGCCCCAGCGTGGCCAGCAGTTCCAGCGCTTCTTCGTCGATCACCGGCGCGCCCGCGCCCATGAAGAGGTTGGAGTACTCGAAGATCGTGCCGATCAGTCCCCGGGCCGTCCAGCACTCGCTGTGGTAGTGCGCGTTGATGAAGCCGGGCAGCAGCAGGTATCCGGCGCCGCCCAGTTGTCCGCTGAACGGTCCGTGGCGCGCCAGCACCGCCCGGGGTCCCGTCTCGGCGATGCGGCCGTTTTCAACGATGACCGCCCCGTCCGCGATCACCGCCGGATCGCCGAGCGTGACGAGGTAGTCCCCGCTGACCAGGAGCCGCTCGCCGCGCCCGCTCACTCCGGCACCTCCGCCGCGAGCGACCCTGGTTCCGCGAACTCGCCCTGGGCGGTCATCGCCGCGTTCAGCTCGTGCCGGACTCGCCGCGCCATCGCGATGAACGCGTCGCTCTCCCGCAGTCCGGCCGTCCGGGGCCGCGGCAGGCCGATGCCGATCACCGCCGCGATCCGCCCCGGCCGTGGCGTCATCACGTACACCCGGTCAGAGAGCAGCACCGCCTCATCGATGTCGTGCGTGACGAGCAGCACCGTGGCACCCACCCCGCCCCAGGCCTGGAGTAGCCATTCCTGCAGGTCGGCCCGCGTGATCGAGTCCAGCGCGCCGAACGGCTCGTCGAGCAGGATGAGCGCGGGGTCGGCGATGATCGTGCGCAGCAGCGCCACCCGCTGCCGCATCCCGCCGGACAGCTGCCACGGCCACGCGCGGCCGAATTCGCCCAGGCCGAACCGCTCAAGCAGCGGCCTCGCCTTCGCCCGGGCCGCCCGCTTGGATATCCCGCGCAGCTCGAGCGGGAGCGTCACGTTGTCGATCACCCGCCGCCAGGACAGCAGCGCGTCCCGCTGCGGCATGTAGGCGCTCGCGCCGAGCCGGTCGGGGACGGGCCGGCCGCCTATGCGGATCTCGCCGGCCGATGGCGGCTCGATCCCGGCCACGATGTTGAAGACGGTGGACTTGCCGCACCCGCTCGGCCCGATCAGCGTGACGAACTCGCCGGGCTGCGCGTCCATGTCGACGTGTCTGACCGCGACGACATCACCCGCCCCGTCGAGGGCGCGGAATCGCTTATCCAGGCCGCGCAGTTCCAGTGAGATCGCGGCGGCCGCGCTCATCGCCGTTCCTTCCATGGCATCGCCAGCCGCTCGGCCCCGGCCACCAGCGCGAACAGCAGGATCGTGAGCAGCGCGATCACGACGATCGAGCCGAACACCAAGTTGGTGGCGACGGGCGCAGCGTGCGCGGCGGTGTACATGTACAGGCCGAGGCCCTGCTGGGCGCCGACGAACTCGGCGACGATCGCCGCGCCATAGGCGTAGGTGACCGAGATCTTCAGCCCGGTGAAGAACTGCGGCAGCGCGCTGGGCAGCCGGACCCTCACCAGCAGCGCTAGCCGGGAGGCGCGCATTGTGCGCAGCAGGTTGAGCGCGTCCGGGTCGCTGGACGCCAGTCCCTGCACGAGCCCGACGGCGATGGGAAAGAAGCTGAACAGCGCCACCAGCACCACCTTGGGCACGAGACCGAACCCCCACCAGATCAGCACCAGGGGCGCGAGCGCGATCATCGGGATCGTCTGCGAGGCGATGATCAGCGGATACAGGCCGCGCCTGACCGGCAGCCAGGAGTCGATGGCGACGGCGGAAACGAACGCGACCGCGGTGGCGGCGAGCAGGCCGAGGACGGCCTCCTCGGTGGTAACGGCGATCGCCGGCCAGATGTTGCTCCGGTCATCCCAGGTGGCCCAGACGACCTGCCACGGCCCGGGGACGAGCTGCGGACCGACGTGGCTGACGGAGACCCACAGCTGCCAGACCGCGACGGCGGCAGCCAGGACCAGCGCAGGGGGCAACCAGGTCCGGAGGCGAATAGAGTTCATCGTGATCCGTGATCCGTGATCCGTGAGTTACGGTATCCTACTAAGTCTATCTAATTACTAGGATATGCGGTATGGTGACCGGGCATACCGATGAAACCACTGATGAAAGCCGTACCGTGATGTCCCGCACACCTCGCCGCCCGAAGACCGCGCTCGTCGCCCTGCTCGCCCTCGCCGGACTGGCTGGCGCGACCGCGTGCTCCTCGGCAAGCTCTACCACGTCCGCGGCGGGCACGCCAGCCGGCGCGACGTCCAGCACCCCAAGGGGCACCGCGTCCGGCACCGCGGCGCTACAGCCGCTGCGCATCGCCCTCGACTGGACGCCCAACGTCGACTTCCTTGGCATCTACGCGGCCATCAGCAACGGGTACTTCGCCAGGGAAGGCATCAACCCGGTCATCATCCCCTACGGCGGCACGCCCGGCGAGACGCTGCTGTCCGCCGGCAAGGCCGACCTCGCCTTCACCTACCCGCCGAACATCCCCGCCTACCGCGCCACCGGCCTCAAGTACCGCGCCGTGGCCGGCCTCGCCCAGGTCAACACCATCGAGATCGCCGTGCTCAAGTCCTCGCCGTACACCAGCCCGGCGCAGCTGTCCGGGCAGCTCTATGGCGGCTTCGGCGTCCCGAGCGACCCGCCGATCCTCAAGGCCGTCATGACGAAGGCAGGTGCCAAGAATCCCGTCTACAAGGAGGTCGTGCTCTCAACCTCCGCTTACCAGGCGCTGGCGTCCAAGCGGGTCGCGTACTCGGTGATGTTCGGCGGTGTCGATGACGTGACCGCCGAACTGCAGGGCGCGCAGCTGCGGCTCTTCCCCATCAGGAACTACCTGGGCGAGGCCGCCAGCTTCCCTGACGACTCCCTGGCCGCCACCGACGCCGAGATCGCGAACAACTCCTCGGTGCTCCGCCGCGGCCTCGCCGCGCTGGCCGAGGGCTACATCTGGTCGGCCAAGCATCCCGCCCAGGCCGAGCAGATCCTGATCAACAACAACAAGGCAGCCCTCGATCACAGCCAGAACATCATCGTCGCCACCGGCAACGCCACCGCCCCGACGCTCCTGTCCGCCGCCGGGCAGTGGGGAAGCCTCAGCGACGCGAGCTTCGCCGGCGTCACCCAGCTGATGGCCGCCGGAGGCCTGTTCAAGGGCAAGACCCCGCCGCCGGCCTCCGACGACTACACCAACAGCCTGCTGCCGCAGGGATAACGGCGCAGTGTCCCTAACCACTGGGCCCCGTCCGCTCGTCTTCAACGCGTTTCTGACCAACACCGTCTCGCACATCCACCATGGCATGTGGCGGCACCCGGACTCCCGCCAGGCCGATTACACGGACCACGTCGCCCCCGTGCTCGCCGAGCGCGGCCTCATGCAGCGTGAGTACCGCCCGGGGACACTGCGCGAGAAGCTGTTCCCCGGCCGCGGCCCCCGGCTCCCCGAGAGCCACCCGGCCCGTCAGGTCCGCATCCCCGCCGATTCCGAGAATCCCGTCCGATGACCCGTCACGTCCGCGTCGTCCTCGACTACCTGCACCCCTGGCCGAACTCGGCGGGCCTGTTCGTCGCCCGGGACCGGGGCTGGTACGCCGGGGCCGACCTCGACGTGGAGCTCCGGGTGCACGACTACGGCTGGGGCGACACCCTCGAGTACCTGCACCGGGGCCAGGCCGAGTTCGGCCTGTTCCCGCCCAACCGGCTGCTGGTCCGCAGGGAGCGTGGCGAGCGCGTTAGCGCCATCGCCGCGATCAACCACGAGGGCCTGGAAGCGATCCAGGTCACTGCCAAGAGCGGCATCGAGCGCCCGCGCGACCTGGCGGGCCACCTCGTCGGCTACACACCCACCCCGCGGGGCAGGGCGATGGTGGCCGCGGTGGTCGCCGCCGACGGCGGTGACCCCGCCGCGGTCGAGACCGTCGACACCGGCGCCACCGAGCTGACCCCGGAGTTCCTGGCCGCCTCCGGCCTGGACGCGACCTTCGGGGGCTACTGGTCGTGGGACGCGCTGACCGCCGACTCGGCCGCCGAGCAGGTCCGCGTCTGGCCGATGCGGGATACTGGCGCCCCCGGGTACCACAGCTACGTTCTCGGCGCCCCCGAGGCACTCCTTGACACCGACCCGGACCTGATCCGTGCCTTCCTCGCCGTGACCGGCCGCGGCTATGCCGCCGCGGCTGCCGAGCAGGGCCGCACGGTCGAGCTCCTCGCGAAGGCGGTCCCCTACGTCCCCGCCTGGCGCCTGGCCCGCTCCCTGGCCCTGGTCATCCCGACCTGGTTCCACGAGGGCACGTGGGGCCACCTCCGCGCGGACTTGCTCAAGGGCTACGCCGCCTTCCTGGCCGACTTCGGCATCCTCGCCACCCCCGAGACCTGGCCCGCCGCGATCACCACCGACTTCCTGCCGCCCCGTTAGCCATTCCTCGCGTGACGCGGAACGCGCAGCATGTTGCTCGCCGGGGTCAGCGTCGACTACTGCACCCGCCTGGAGCGGGGCCACGCGCACGGCGCCTCCGAGAACGTGCTGGGAGCACTCGCCCGCGCGCTACAACTCGATGAGGCCGAACGGGCGCACCTTTTCGACCTGGTTCAGGCGGCCAGCCCCACCGCGCGGGCGCCCCGGCGTCCGGCCCGCCAGCAGGTACGCCCGAACGTGCGGCGCATCCTGGACTCGATGACCACCTCGCGACCTGGGTGGCGACCCTGGAGGCCGCCGAGTCAGCCGCTGGCCAGCCGGGCCAGGCGCACGAGCGCCTCGGTCAGCACCTCGGGCCGCTTGCAGAAGGCGAAGCGGACGTGGCTGCGGGCCAGTTCCTTGTGGTCGTAGAAGACGGCGGAGGGGATGGCGACCACGCCCACGCGATCCGGCAGGGTCCGGCAGAATTCCACCCCGTCCTGCTCGCCCAGGCCCCGGATGTCGGCGGTGACGAAATACGTGCCCTGCGGCTCGTACACCTCGAAGCCGATGTCCCGCAGGCCCGGCAGGAGCAGGTCACGCTGAGCCCGCAGGTCATCGCGCAGCCTGGCGTAGTACTCGTCGGGCAGGGCGAGCGCCTCGGCCACCGCGTACTGGAACGGGCCGCCGCTGACGTAGGTGAGGAACTGCTTGGCCGTCTTTACCGCGGTCACCAGCTCGGGCGCCGCCTTGACCCAGCCGATCTTCCAGCCGGTGAACGAGAACGTCTTGCCCGCCGAGCTGACCGACACCGACCGCTCGCGCATGCCGGGGAACCCGGCGATCGGCAGGTGCTCGCCGTCGAAGACCAGGTGCTCGTAGACCTCGTCGCTGACCACGAGCAGGTCGCGCTCGACCGCCAGGTTCGCGATCGCGGCGAGCTCGTCACGGCTGAAGACCGAACCGGTCGGGTTGTGCGGGGTATTGAGCAGGATGAGCCTGGTCCGCGTCGTCACCGCCTTGGCCAGCTCGTCCAGGTCGGGGCGGAAGTCCGGCGGGCGCAGCGTGACCGGGACGCGGACGCCGCCCGCCATGGCGATGTTCGCGGCGTAGGAGTCGTAATAGGGCTCGAACGCGATCACCTCGTCGCCCGGCTCGACCAGCGCCAGCATGGCGGCGGCGATCGCCTCGGTGGCGCCCGCGGTGACCAGCACCTCGTCGGCCGGGTCGTACCGCAGCCGGTAGAACCGCTCGTCGTGCGCGGCGATGGCCTGGCGCAGTTCCGGTATGCCCGGGCCGGGCGGGTACTGGTTACCGCGGCCGGCCAGGATGGCGTCGGCGGCAGCCTGGGCGATCTGGACCGGCCCGTCAGTATCCGGGAAGCCCTGGCCCAGGTTGATAGATCCGGTCGCGACCGCGCGCGCGGACATCTCGGCGAAGATCGTCGTCCCCAGCCCGTCGAGGCGCCGGTTAAGCAGTGGTCGGTTAGGCAGGAGTAGGCTCACCCGCTCATGACATCATGTCGCGCCCGCGCGCGCCCGCTGGGACGCTGTTATCCGCCCTCGGCATATGAGCTGCGGCTATCTGGCGGTTGTGGCCATCTGCCGGTCGTGGCGGTTCAGATAGTGACGCGGCGTGAGGTTCCAGCGCCGGTAGACGATCCCGAACCACATGCCGTAGACGAACAGCAGCGCCAGCGCCACGAACGACGTCAGCCAGGTGAGGTACCACGGCCCGTCGAGGATGTACGACACCCGGAAGAAATGCATGGCCACGCCCCAGCCGCCGGTGGCCCGCTCGATGGCCTGCAGCACGGTCAGCGCCAGACCGGCGGCGGCGAGGGTGACGGCGAGCAGCGCCGTCCCGGTGTAGTAGTAAGAGCGGCGGCTCACGCCAAGGGCCAGGGCATCCCCAGATAGATGGCCGGCCGGATCGCGTGGTAGCGGGCGATGTTGATCCACGTTTTCATGCGCTCGTCCTTTCCAGCGTGTCTGCGGCCGGCTGGACCGCGGCGTGGACTACCAGTTGCTGGAGCGTCAAGTGCTCCAGATCCAGCCGCAGCGAACGGGCCCGGGCGCAGTCGGTTTCGTCGAGCGGACCGACCATAACCACCGACGCCTGCGACGCGGCCCGCCGCCGGTCCCAGACCTCGCGTCCGGCCGTGAACTCATCCACGGCCAGGACGGGGCCGCTCACGGTCGTGGCGACGCCGCGCAGGTCGTCGGCGGCCACGTCGAGCACGATCCGGCCCCGGTCGTAGAACCTCTGGCGGGCCACCGCGTCCAGGCCGGCGTAGGGTTCGTCGAACAGCGTCACCTCCGCCCGGGCCGCCAGGCCGATCACGATCCCGAGCGCGGACCGCACGTGCCGGACCTTGACGTCCGGGTAGGCCTGGTCCTCGCGGACAAACACCATCCGGCGCAGGATCTGATCGTTTTCGGCCGGGCTGGCGCCCAGCACCCGGACGCGGCCGGCCGAGGGGAACTCCTGCCCGGCCAGGATCCGCAGCAGCGTCGTCTTGCCGACACCGTTGCGCATCCTGTGCCGCCTGAGCAGCAGAAACCGGCATCCGTACTACCCCGGCAGCCCGGTCAACCTGTGCGCATGACGACTGCCAAGATGCGGCGCGGGGACGCGTGCCTGGTTCCGCGCGGCGTCCCGGTTACCAGGTTCGACGGAGCCAGGTGAAGGTCGTCTCCTCGGTCCCTCCACTCTGGTGCGTCGTGATGGCCTGGATTGGAAGGTAGCTCGCCGGATCGACCCACGGCGTGGAAGACGAGCCGTCCTAGAGAGCCCCAGCGCAGGACTCCGTCGAGCGTCGTCATGGTGGCGGCATCGATGAAGCCGCTGGCGATGTTGCGCTGCGTCTGGCACATCATGTCGCACGCCAACGGCGTCGGCGTCTCCCGCGACGCCGGGAACCATCAGTGGTCGTGATAGTTCATGACGCGTCCGGTCGTGGTCCCCCGTGTGCGAGTCATCCAGCTCAACGGCGGTCGCCATCGCTCGCTCCCTGATCGAAGCGACCGCTGTCACCCAGTCACCGGATTTTCATAGAAACGCCCCCTTACCTATTGTTTTCACCATGACGCAAAACGTGTCGGTTCCGGAGAAGACGCTGGAGCACTGGGCCAGCCTGTGCGTCGCGTACAGGTACCGGTCGCTGGCTGCGCAGTGGTGGCCGGTCAACGGGGTGGATATCGACCTCCAGGCGCTGCCGGCCCAGCCCGGCAAGGCCATACAGCTGGAGCTGAAGACGATCACGCCCGCTGGCCCTGGACGTCACAAGGTGAATGTCGATCTTGGTCAGCTGTGGGAGTACAGCCAGAAGCCGCTCGCCCGGCAGCCGTTCTATGCCTTCCCCCGGCCGCACTGGGACGGGGAGCTGGCCGCCGCGGCCAGGGCTGACGGGCAAGACGCGACGGAACTGGCAGTCCAGCGCAGCAAGACCGGCTGATGGTTCGGGGACTGGATGGTCGTCATGACCACTCAGCAGGTAGTCGGCGTGCTGCGCCAGGACCTGAACGCCCACCGCCGGCGAGACCGGGGCGTCAAGAAGAGATGCCTGGTCCAGTTCGACATCAGTGATCCTGGCAAGGCCGAGTGGGGGGATCCCGCTTCCTCGGTACCTCCTTCGGAGGTACTCGACTGGTCCCAATTCTGGTCCGAGCTCGATGAATGCGGGCGGGACGAGTGGCCGCAGCTGATCCGTGTTCCCCGCCTGGTCCTCGGCCACTGGCGGAAACCCCGGCACCGGGACGAGGAAGAGGAGCTATACCCTCGCCATGAGCTCGTCGAGATGTTCCGGCAGTCGGAGCAGTTGCTCGCCGAGTTGCAGGGCCGCGCACTGGAGCTTGAGACGCTCGAGCCCGATGGCAACGGCAACTTCCGGGTCGCGCCGAGCTACGCCGACAACATCGTCGGATCAGAACCCGGCGATGACGACAGGGCCAGCGAGCCGGAAGATCGCAGGCAGGTGGTCTTCATCAACTCACGCGGGCTGTTCTCTGCCAGACGGTAGCGGGCTGCTCCCCGGGTCGGCAGAAGACCTGCCAGTCAGAAATACTGGGACGGTGGGCGCATCCGGGAGGACGTCCTCTTACCGGGTATGCGAAAGTCTGCCTGGTGTGCTAGCGATGAACGTCTCAATCCCGTTACGGGGTTGCCCGCGCCGTTGCGGCCGAGCAGCCCGGTGATCGACCCGCCCGCCACGTCGAAACCGACGCGGTCGAGGGCGAGCTGGCCGCGGTAGCGGCGGGTGAGCCCGGCCACTGAGATCGCTGGCGTCATGCCGTGATACCTCCCTGCGCGTGGCTGGCCTGGCGGACCAGCTCGACCAGTTCGCCGGTGCCGATGCCGAGCCGGCCCGCCTCGACGACCATCGGCTCCACATAGCGTTCGGCGAACCGCTTGCGGCGCTCGGCGAGCAGCCGCTGCCGCGCCCCGGCCGCCACGAACATGCCGACGCCGCGGTGCTTATCGAGCAGCCCCTCATCGGTCAGGAGGCTGATGCCCTTGGCTGCGGTCGCCGGGTTGATCCGGTAGTAGGCGGCCAGCTCGTTCATCGACGGCACGCGCTCGCCCTCGGCCAGGCCCCCGTCCGCGATCTCCTCCGCCAGCCGGCCGGCGACCTGAGCGAACAGCGGGGCGCCCTCATCAAGGCCGGCCATCTCCCGCAACGGTTCCGCCTCCCCCAGTACGTTCATTGGTTAATTACTTTAGTAATGTACCGATGCGCATCGGCTCCGGTCAAGGACGATCTTCGGGAGGGCCGGCTCGTCCCGGCCAAGGTTTCCGGTCACACACTAGGCTGCGTCTATGCGCGTCGCACTGTGCCAGATCCCGGTCAGCTCCCGGCCGGAAGTCAACTCGGGCCGCGTCCGGGAGGCGCTGACCGAGGCCGCGGAGCAGGGCGCTGACCTGGCGGTGTTCCCGGAGGCGACCCAGGTCAGGTTCGGCTCGGACCTGCGCGCCGCGGCCGAGCCGCTGGCCGGCCCGTTCTGCTCCGGGCTCGCCGCCACGGCGAAGCAGACCGGGGTCGCGCTCGTCGCCGGCGTCTTCGAGCCCGCCCCGGACGGCCGGGTGTACAACACCGCGGTGGCCTACGACGGATCCGGCGAGCTGGTCGCTTCCTACCGCAAGCTGCACCTGTTCGACGCGTTCGGGCACCGCGAGTCCGACCTGGTCGCGCCGGGGTCCGCCCCGGTCATGTGCACGCTCGCCGGGGTGCGCACGGGCCTGGCGATCTGCTACGACGTGCGGTTCGGCGAGCTGTCCCGCGCGCTGGCGGTCGCCGGGGCCGAGCTGCTGGTGCTGCCGGCCGCCTGGGCGGCGGGGCTGTTCAAGGAGGAGCACTGGGTCACGCTGGTGCGAGCGCGCGCCATCGAGAACACCATGTGGGTCGCCGCCGTGGGGCAAGTTCCCGATCCTGACGAGCCGCCCACCCGGGCCGCGACCGGCATCGGGCGCAGCATGCTCGTCGACCCGCTCGGCGTGGTCCGGGCCGACCTCGGGCCCGCGCCTTCGGTGACGGTCGCCGAGGTCGATACCGGCCTGATCGGGACCGTCCGGGCCAGCCTGCCCAGCCTCGGTAACCGCCGGGACGACGTGTTCGGCCCGCCCATCGGCATCGCCTGATCGGGCCGCTTACCTGATCGGGCCGCTTACCTGATCGGAGACTGCCAGAAGACCGGCTCCTCGCCGGCCGGCGAGGCGGTGAAGCCGACGCCGGTCAGCGTGCTGCCGGACACGGTCAGGCTGGTGATGGCCTGGATGCCCGCCCCGGTCAGGCCCTGCCCGGCGGGCTCGGCCGCGCGCCACGCCGACCCGTTCGGCGACGTCCACACCACGACGTTCTGATGGCCGGGGGTGCTGCCGTAGGTCCCGGTGGCGGTGAAGGCGCCGCCGGCCGCGGCCAGGGCCGTGACCGACGTCAGGCTCGCGGGAACCGGCAGCGCCGACTCGATCCAGCTCGCACCGCCGTTGGACGAGCTGGCCGCGAAGGGCACATGCTGGCCCGTCGTGGTGAGCGCGGTGCCGACGGCGGCCACGGTGCGGCCGGCGCTCGCGACGTGCTCCAGCACGGCCCGGGTGGCGCCGACCGGAAGGGGCAGGTCGGCCTGGCGCCAGCTGCGGCCGTCCGCCGAGGTCCAGGTCGACGGCTGGTCGCCGTGCGAGCCCACCGCGACGAAGCCGGCCGAGCTGGCCGCCACCGCCGTCATCTGCCGGGCGCCCGGCCCGTCCAGCGCGCCCGCCGTCGCGTCGCCGGCCCGCTGCCAGCCCGTCAGGCTGGCCGACCACCAGACCGCGGCGACGGTACGGGCGGAAACGGCGCCGTTTTGGACCTGCTTGACGGTCTGATGGCCGACGATGACGTAGCCCTGACCGTTCGCGGCCGCCTGCTCGGTGAACAGGCCGGGCACGCCGAAGACGCTCTCACCATCAGCCGATTGCCAGCTGGTGCCGTCAGCCGAGACGACGACGACCGGATGCTCGCCGGCGTTCGCGGTGACGCCGCCCACCGCGAGCCATCCCATGTTGCCGTGCGTCACGCTGGTCAGCTGCTCCGACCCCGGCCGCTCCAGCACCCCCGGGGTGGCGCCGGTGGCGCGGGTCCACGTGCTGCCGCCGTCGACCGAGGTCCACGCGGCGGGAAAGCCGTTGGCGCTGCCCACCGCGACCTGCATGCTGGCCTGGGCGGCCACGCCGTTGACGGCCAGTTCCTCCTCGACGGCGCCTGGGATCTTCCCGATATCCACATGATCAGCGGCGCCGTTGGGGCCGGCCAGGGTAAGCACCGGCTGGCGGCTATCCGAGCCTGCACTGACGCCCGCCGTGACCACGGCACCGTCCGGAGCCAGCGTTACGCCCGAGACCGCTTGCGACGCGGCGGTGCCCAGGGGCCTGGCCTGCTGCCAGGCCCGGCCGTTCGGGGAGGCGAACGCGGTCAGCGTCCGGCCCGTAACGCCGGTGACCACGACACCGTCCGGGCCACCGTTCGCCAGGCCGGCGGTAAACCCGCCGGCCGCGCCGAGGGTGGCGGTGAACGTCCAGCCGACACCGTTCGGCGAAAAATAGGCGTCGACAGCCGGCCGCTTGGCTACGGTGGCCGGCCGGAGCAGGACGAACCCGGTGCCGACACCTGCCACCCCAGCCACCTGCGGCTGCGCGCCGGGCCCGAGCGGCGCGGCGGTCGGTACCCAGGTGGAGCCGCCGTCGCCGCTCAGCCAGGCGGCACCGGCCTGGACCGTCACCGCCCGCTTGGGCTTGCCGGTGACCTCGGTGGTGACGACGTCTCCCGCGATCAGGATCAGCTTCCCGGCCACCGCGACGTACCTGACGTTCCGGGCGCGGCCGCCGCCCGCGGGCAGGTGCAGCCGCGCCGCGTCGAGCCGTTGCCAGGTGAGCCCGTTGGCCGAGGCGAAGATCAGCGGGGTGGACCTGGCCTGGTTGCCGCCGGGCACGTTCGCGCCGACGGCGATGAAGCCGGCCGCCGTCCGCGCCAGGCCGCTGATCTGGTCGCCGGGGAGCAGCGGCAGCCCGTTACCGGGCGCCAGGGTCCACGTCCGGCCGTCCGCGCTCGTCCAGATCGAGCCGGGGCCGAGCGCGAGCCAGGCGCCCTGGTCGCCGGCCACGAAGACGGCGCCGTGTCCGGGCGGCGGCACCCCGCCGCCCGCCGACCGGACCGTCCCCAGCGTCCAGGAACGCCCGTCGTTGCCGGACACGAAGAACTGGGCCCGCGCGATGCGCGCGCCGTCCTGCGACCCCACCGCCACGATCTCGTCGCCGACGCTCGTCACCCGGCCCAGCGTCGCCCTGATGCCGCGACCACTGTCGGCCGCCGTGAAGTCGTTGCCCGCCAGGGTCGCGGGCGGGAAGCCGAGGGCGGTCGCGGACGGCGCGGGGCCCGAGTTGCCGCTGTTCGCGCCCGCTATCACGACGACGGCGACACCGAAGACGACCATGGCGAGGATCGGGATCGCCACCCTGACCCCCCAGCCCCGGAAGTGGAGGCCGGCCAGGAACTCCCGGGACCATTGGCGTTTGGGGGGCTGGGGCAGCAGCGAGCGCAGCAGCCCGGCCCACTCGGCGCCGGCCGCCCTCAGATCCGGCCGCGCCGGCGGCGCCTGGCGCGGGTCAGCCTGGCGCGGGTCAGCCTGGCGCGGGTCAGCCTGGCGCGGGCCGGTCTCGCGGGTGAGGGGGATGACGCGGGCCGGGACGACGTTCTGCGGCTGGTCATCGAATTCGAATCCGGGCGTGGCGAGCTGGTCGTTATCGGGCCACGCCTGCGGCGGCGCAGACAGCGGCTGACTCACCGTCGGGCTATACCGGAAACGCCGCGGCTCGCGCGGCGCGTCCAGGGGCCGTGTGTCCTGGTTGGGCCGTGTGTCCTGGTTGGGTTGGGTGTCCTGGGGTCGCTTGGGTCGGCGGCCTGGCCGGGGGCGCCGGCCCTCGAACTCGAATCCGGGGGCGGTCCCGCTCCAGGGATCGCGGCCGGCCCGGGGGATGGGGCCGGTGCTGGCACGCGAAGGCTGGGAGCCCGGGGGACGCGAGGGGCCCCGGGCGCCGTCAGCCTCGGGATAGCCGGTCGGTTCCCTTGTCACCTGTGCCTTACCGTCTTCAGGATGGCCCCGGGGAAAGTGCCGAAAGCGGGGGGATAAACCTGGAAAACCCAGATGCCATTTCCCGCCGATGCTACCGGCCGGGATCGGAGGTGACAGGGACTTTCGCGCACGTCGTGGCCGGGAGCGGACTCGAAAGACCCACACCGTGCCGCAAGTGACCCAGACCACACCCGTACCGATGGGTGCCTGAAGTTCTTCAGGCTCTGGCCCGGATGGCGCCGGGTAGCCTTGATGAGCAGAGGCAATCAAAGATTACGGATATTGGAAGAGGGTTTTACGGGTCGATGTCCGCCGTGTCTTCTGGGTCACCGCAGGGTAACGCGGAGGTCCGCGGGCCCGAAGCTTCACAAGAGCCTGGGCCCCTAAACCAGCCAGCCAGCGCACCGCATCGGCCGGGAGGGGGCCCGGGAATGGGCCCGGGAGGGGGCCCGGGAATGGGCAGAGCCGCACCGGATCACGCGAACCAGGCCGACTTCGGCGCCAACGAATGGCTGGTCGAGGAGCTCTACCAGCGGTATCTGGCTGATCCTGGTTCGGTGGACCGAGCCTGGTGGAGCTTCTTCGCCGACTTTCAGCCCACCCTGCCGAACGGAACAGGGCCTCAGCCGGTCCTAACAGCATCCGCGGCGCCTATGACCGCGCCGTCGGCACCGGCCACGGCTCCCCAGCCACCGCGTGCTCCTCAGCCACCGCCAGCTCCCCAGGCCCAGCAGGCCCAGCCGCCTGCCCCGGCCCCCCAGGCCCCGGCCCCGCAGGCCCCGGCCCCGCAGGCCCCGGCCCCGCAGGCCCCGGCCACCGCGCCCCCCGGGGCTGCGCCCCAGCCCCCGGCTGCGTCCCCTCCTCCTAACCCAGCTCTGCTTTCTCCCCCTAACCCACCCCAGGGCACCGAGGTCAGCAGGCTGCGCGGCGCCGCGGCCCGCACCGTCACCAACATGATGGCCAGCCTGGCCGTGCCCACCGCGACCAGCGTCCGGGCAGTCCCGGCCAAGCTGCTGGCGGACAACCGGATCGTCATCAACAACCACCTGCGGCGCGGCCGGGGCGGCAAGGTGTCGTTCACGCACCTCATCGGGTATGCGGTGGTCACGGCCCTGGTGGCGCTGCCGGAGATGAACGACGCCTACGCGGAGGAAAACGGCAAGCCCGCCATCGCCAAGCCCGATCACGTCAACCTGGGGCTGGCCATCGACGTGCACACCGCCGACGGCGGCAGGCAGTTGCTGGTGCCGAACATCAAGGCGGCGGAAGAGATGGATTTCCGCCAGTTCTGGACCACTTACGAGGACGTCGTGCGCCGGGCGCGCGCGGGGAAGCTGGCGGTTACCGATTTCCAGGGCACCACCGCGACGATCACCAACCCCGGCACCATCGGCACCGAGCACTCGGTGCCGCGGCTGATGGCGGGCCAAGGGTGCATCGTGGGTGTCGGGGCGATGGAGTATCCGGCTGCCTACGCCGGGGCGTCCGAGGAGACCCTGGCCCGGCTGGCCATCAGCAAGTCGGTCACGCTCACCTCGACCTATGACCACCGGATCATCCAGGGCGCGCAGTCGGGCGAGTTCCTGCAGAAGATCCACCGGCTGCTGCTCGGCGAGGACGGCTTCTACGACGAGATCTTCGCCGCCCTGCGCATCCCGTACGAGCCGGTCCGCTGGGTCAGGGACATCCCGGCCGGCCATGAGGACGACGTGGGCAGGTCGGGCCGGGTGCAGGAGCTGATCCACGCCTACCGGGTGCGCGGCCACCTGATGGCCGACACCAACCCGCTCGAGGTCACCCAGCGCAAGCATCCCGACCTGGACATCAACCTGCACGGCCTCACCCTGTGGGACCTGGAGCGCGACTTCCCCACCGGCGGCTTCGGCGGCCACCCGCGGATGAAGCTGCGAGAGATCCTGGGCGTGCTGCGCGACTCGTACTGCCGCACCGTCGGCATCGAGTACATGCACATGCAGGACCCCGAAGAGCGTCACTGGCTGCAGGACCGGATCGAGGTCCCGCACGCGCGCGCCGAACACGACGAGCAGATCCGCATCCTGTCCCGGCTGAACGTGGCCGAGGCGTTCGAGATGTTCCTGCAGACCAAGTTCGTCGGCCAGCGGCGGTTCTCCCTCGAGGGCGCCGAGTCCCTGATCCCGCTGGTCGACGCGGTGCTCGCCGAGGCCGCCCAGGCGCACATGGACGAGGCTGTCATCGGCATGGCCCACCGCGGCCGGCTGAACGTGCTGGCCAACATCGTCGGCAAGTCCTACGCGCAGATCTTCAAGGAGTTCGAGGGCAACCTGGACCCGAGCAGCACCCAGGGTTCCGGCGACGTCAAGTACCACCTCGGCGCGGAGGGGACCTTCCGCGCCCCCGACGGCAGCCAGATCAAGACCTCGCTGGTGGCCAACCCGAGCCACCTGGAAGCGGTCGACCCGGTGCTCGAGGGCGTGGTCCGGGCCAAGCAGGACGTCATCGACAAGGGCGAGCCCGGCTTCACCGTGCTGCCCGTGCTCATCCACGGCGACGCCGCGTTCGCCGGGCAGGGCGTGGTGGCCGAGACGCTGAACCTGTCGCTGCTGCGCGGGTACCGGACCGGCGGCACCGTGCACGTCATCGTGAACAACCAGGTGGGCTTCACCACCGCCCCGCAGTACTCGCGGTCCAGCGTGTACGCGACCGATGTCGCCCGGATGATCCAGGCGCCGATCTTCCACGTCAACGGGGACGACCCCGAGGCCGTGGTGCGGATCGCCCGGCTGGCCTTCGCCTACCGGCAGGCGTTCAAGAAGGACGTCGTCATCGACATGGTGTGCTACCGCAAGCGGGGGCACAACGAGACCGACAACCCGTCGTTCACCCAGCCGCTCATGTACGACCTGGTGGAGGCCAAGCGCTCCACCAGGAAGGTATACACCGAGTCGCTGATCGCCCGCGGCGACATCACGATGGAGGAGGCGGAGGCGGCGCTGCGCGACTACCAGCAGCATCTCGAGCGTGCCTTCACCGAGACCAGGGACGCGGCGGACCGCCCGGCCGAGCCCGGCACCGTGCGCAGGCCCGAGCCGGAAGACCGCCCGGTCAACCACGAGGCCGCGCCGACCGCGGTGAGCGCCGAGGTCGTCAAGCGGATCATCGACACCCAGGTCAACCTGCCGGCTTCCTTCACCCCGCACCCGCGGCTCAAGCCCCTCCTGGACAAGCGCGCCGCCATGGTCACCGGGGACGCCATCGACTGGGCCACCGGCGAGCTGCTGGGGTTCGGCGCGCTGATCCTGGACGGCTACCCGGTGCGGCTGGTCGGCCAGGACAGCAGGCGCGGCACGTTCGGGCAGCGGCACGCGGTGCTGGTGGACCGGCACACCGGCGCGGAGTACACCCCGCTCAAGCAGCTCGACTCCGGCGCGGCGAAGTTCTTCGTGCACGACTCCCTGCTGTCGGAGTTCGCGGCGGTGGGCTTCGAGTACGGCTACTCCGTCGCCCGCCCGGAAGCCCTGGTCTGCTGGGAAGCCCAGTTCGGCGACTTCGTCAACGGCGCGCAGACGATCCTGGACGAGTTCATCAGCTCCGGTGAGCAGAAGTGGGGTCAGCGTTCGGGCGTGGTGCTGCTGCTGCCGCACGGCTACGACGGCCAGGGGCCTGACCACTCCTCCGCCCGGGTGGAGCGCTTCTTGTCGCTGTGCGCGCAGGACAACATGACCGTGGCCATGCCGACCACCCCGGGTAACTACTTCCACCTGCTGCGCTGGCAGGGCCTTTCCGGCCGGCACAAGCCGCTGATCGTGTTCACCCCGAAATCCATGCTGCGGCTGAAGGCGGCCACCTCGGCGGTCAGCGAATTCACCACCGGGTCGTTCCGGCCGCTGATCGGTGCTCCGGCGGCCGGGGAGGGTCAGAACGACGCCGATGTCCGCCGGGTGGTGCTGTGCGCGGGCAAGGTGTACTACGACCTGGCCGCGCGCCGTCAGGCCGTGCTGGCTGAATCAGGCCGCGCGGACACGGCGATCGTCCGGGTCGAGCGGCTGTACCCGCTGCCGGTCTCCGAACTCTGCGCCGAGCTGGCCCGCTACCCGAACGCCGAGACGGTCACCTGGGTCCAGGAGGAGCCGGCCAACATGGGCGCCTGGCCGACCATGGCGCTGAAGCTCCCGCGGGTGCTGAACCGTGAGGTCGGCGTGGTGTCGCTGCCGGCCAGCTCCGCGCCCGCGGCCGGTTCGGCGGCCAAGCACGCCACCACCCACCGGGAGATCATCGAGACGGCGATCCCTTCGGGGGCTTGATGTACTTATGTACTTCACCGACCGCGGCATTGAGGAACTCGATGAACGGCGGGGCGAGGAGCAGGTTTCGATGGCCTGGCTCGCCGAGCGGCTACGCGACTTCGTGGACCTCAACCCCGGCTTCGACGTGGCCGTGGACCGGCTGGCCAGCTGGCTGGCCCGGCTCGACGACGACGAGGACTAGATCAAGGGCCATTTTCCCGAACGAGCCAGGTGACCGCCCCGGCACCACCTTCACGGGCCCTCCGGCGATACGATCGCGATACATCTTGACTTTGGTAATATGAGATATATCGTTAGGCGTACTGGCCGGGCTTACGGGAAGGGCGGGCGGAATGGCAACGGGTGAGATGGCGCGGTGGACCATCGAGGCTCCGACGAGTCTGGAGTTCGACGACGTGACCGGGCTCCGGGTCAGGCTCATCGCCGGCTCGGTGGCGGTGCTCGCCACCGACGGCAAGCCCTCGCTCGACGTGTCCAGCGTCGAGGGCGACCCGCTCACCGTGACCTACGAGGGCGGGGTCCTGACCATCGCGCACGAGAACCTGACCTGGGAGGGCCTGCTGAAGTGGCTGCGGCCGCAGCGCCATTCGGCCATGGTGACGGTGACCGTGCCCCGCAAGTGCCCGACGCAGGTCGGTGTGGTCAGCGCGACCGCCGTCATGTCCGGCATCAGCTCGCGGGCCTCGGTCAAGAGCGTCTCCGGCGGGATCACGCTGGACGGCGTGGCCGGCGACGTAGACGCCAACACCGTGTCCGGGGCGCTCGAGGCGCAGGGGATCAACGGCAGGCTCAACTTCCGGACGGTGTCCGGTGACCTGACGCTGGCGGACGGCTGGCTGGAGCGCCTCGACGCGAACGTGGTGAGCGGCGACGTGACCGCGGACATCGACCTCGACCCGCTGGGCGGGATGCAGGTCACCACGGTGTCCGGCGAGGTGACGCTCAGACTCCCGGCCGAAGCCGACGCCCAGGTGAACCTGCACTCGCTTTCGGGTGACGTTCGGAGCGAATTTCCTGAGCTTAAGCGCACCTGCGCGCCGGCGTCTCATAGCGTTAGCGGTAGCCTTGGCGCCGGCTCGGGGCACGTGTCCGTGACCACCATGTCCGGGCGGGTCATGCTGCTGCGACGCGCCGGGCGCGAACAGCCTGATAATGAGAGTGAGATGGAAGGCGAGGCCAGTTGAGTCCGGTATTCCGCCATGGCAGCCTCCGGCTGTACTTGCTGAGGCTCCTGGACGAGGAGCCCAGGCACGGCTATGAGGTCATCCGGCTGCTGCGCGACCGGTTCATGGGCGTGTACTCACCCTCGCCAGGCACGATCTATCCCCGGCTGGCCCGGCTCGAGGAAGAGGGCCTGGTCACTCACGACGACGTGGACGGCCGCAAGGTCTACCGGATCACTGACGCCGGCCGGGAGGAACTGCGCAGCCGTAGCGACGAGCTCGACGAGCTCGAGGAAGAACTGTCCGCGTCGGTCAGCGACATCGTCCGCGAGGTCAGGGAAGACGTCAGGCAGACCGTGCGCAGCCTGCGCGAGGAGCTGACCTGGGCGGCCCGTGAGTCCCGCCGGGTGGGCAAGGACGCGGCCACTGACGTCCGCGAGCAGGCCAGGCAGGCCAGGGACGAGGCCCGCGAGCAGGCCAGGCAGGCCAAGGAGCAGGCCCGCGAACAGGTCAGGCAGGCGCGCGAGGAGGCCCGCGCACAGCGGGGCCCCGAGGCGCGGGGCCCGGAGGCCGGCGCGCAGCGCGGTCCCGAGGCGGCCCAGCGCGGCCCCGAGGGCGCCCAGCGCGGGCCCGAGGCCGCCCAGCGGGTGCATGAGCAGGCGCGGCGGCTCCGCGAGGAAGCCCAGCGGGCCCGCGATGAGGCCCGGGGGCCGGCCGGCTCGGCGAGCCCGCTGGCGCCCGGTTCGGAGCCGGCGAGGAGCACTGGGACGCCCCCGGCGGGGGTGACGGGTCCGGGTGGAGCCAGGGACCTGGCTGGACGGACTGGCCCGGACGGCGCGGCTGGGAAGACTGGGCGCGCGTACGGGGCCGGAGCCACGGACCCGGCTGGACCGGACCGCTTGACTTCGGGACGCTGCGCGATCTGGAGCGACTGGCCGTCCAGTTCACCTCCGACCTGAGGAAACTGGCCATGCAGTCCTCGGCCGTCGGCGAGAACGTGATCAGCGACCTGCGCACGATCCTGGAAGACGCGCTGGAGCGCGTCAAGTCCGAGATCTTCGGCGCGGGGCGTGGCGGCGAGCCGCCGGCCGACGACACCGAGAACCCGCCCAAGCAAGACTGAGACTCCGCCCCCACCTGGGGCTCCCGCCGGGTCCCACGTAGGCCCCCGCCGGGTTCGCTGGTCTACGGGTTGAAGACGATCTTGCCGAACAGGTCGCCCGTGATCATGGCCTCGAAGCCGTCGCGAGCCTGCGCCAGCGGCAGGACTCGGTCGATTACCGGGCGGGTCCCGGTCTGCTCGCAGAACCTGGTCAGCCGGCCGAGCTGATCGCGGGTGCCCATCGTCGAGCCGGTCACGCTTAGCTGGGTGAAGAAGATCCTGGTCAGCTCGGCCGGCGGCGCATCGCCGCTGGTCGCACCGGAAATCACGATGCGGCCACCGGGCTTGAGCGACCGGACCGAATGCGCCCAGGTGGCCTGCCCGACGGTCTCCAGGACCACGTCGACCCGTTCCGGCAGCCTGGCCCCGGACGGGAAGACCTGGTCGGCGCCGAGCTTGAGGGCACGCTCGCGCTTGGCCTCGCTGCGACTGGTCGCCCAGACCCGGTAGCCGGCCGCGCGGCCGAGCACGATGAGCGCGGTGGCCACCCCGCCGCCCGCGCCCTGTACGAGCAGGGTCGCGCCCGGCTGGACGCCGGACTTCTCGAACAGCATCTTGTACGCGGTCAGGTAGGCCGTCGGCAGGCACGCGGCCTCCTCGAACGAGAGCCCCGACGGCTTCGGCACCAGGTTGCGCCGCGGCACGCAGACCCGCTCGGCGAAGACGCCGTCGTGGCGTTCGGAGAGCAGCGAGCGACGCGGATCGAGGGTCTCGTCGCCGCCCCCAGCATCGGGGTCGCCGATGACCGCGTGCACGACGACCTCGTTGCCGTCCGGGTCGGTCCCCGCCGCGTCGCAGCCGAGCACGATCGGCAGCCGGTCCGCCGAGATGCCCACCCCGCGCAGCGTCCAGACGTCGTGATGGTTGAGCGCGGCCGCCTTCACCGTCACCGTCGTCCACCCGTCCGGGGCCGTCGGCTCCGGACGTTCGCCGAGCTCGAGTCCGGACAGCGGGTCATCAGCGTTGATACGCGCAGCGGTGGCAGCAAACATGACCCACACCCTACCGAGCCGCCATCCGGCGCCGGCCGTCGCGCCCCGAGAGCGCCCCCAGCCCGCGGCATTGGCCGCCTCGGCAACACATGAGAGCGGCGCTCTACTGAATAGAAAGGTCTTTGATAAATCCCGCAACTATCAGGCCAGGTCAGCGGGTCGTCTGGTGATCGAGGCCACGTTCCCGGTGCGACCCGGCGCGGCCGGCGCGGCCCGCCGGCGCGGCCATCTCGGGCCTTGTGACACACAGGCCCCGCAGACGCACTACCAGGACCCTAAAAGGCACCCTCGCACCGGCTGTTTCATGATCATGAGCAGTTCGGGACAATATTTGTCCCGAACTGCACACGATCATGGTCCGCGCCCGGAATGCCTCACCCTGAGGTTTCCTCATAACCGGACATAACGGATCGCTCGCAGGGCGAGGGCCGCTTCATCACCGCCGGCCAGCATCCGCGCGGCTCGCCGGACGCGTCCTGCCCACTGCGAACGAGCCTGACCAGCCAGCCAAACCCGGACCACGGCCCAGGCAAGCTTCCTCAAGTTCCCAGCAGCGCGGCAGACGGGGCCAGGAGCCCGCGCCCCCCAGACGAGGACCCGCGATCCCAGCGAAAAACGGCACTCTGCCCGGAAGAATAAGTAGAGCGCCACACTCATTGGTTCCGCCCTCAGCCTTGGCTGGGGCTAGGGCGGAACCAATGGGGTTGATGGGGCTGGGGTTGTGGGCGGGGCTAGCGGCGCGCTACGCCGTCGGCGCGGGCCTGGGCGGCGACCGCGGCGGCGACCGCGGGGGCGACGCGCTCGTCGAACTGGCTGGGGATGACGTAGCCGGCCGCCGCGTCGGGTCCGACCAGGGCGGCGATGGCGTCGGCGGCGGCCAGCTTCATGGCCTCGGTGATGTCGGTGGCGCGGGTGTCCAGGGCGCCGCGGAAGACGCCGGGGAAGGCCAGCGAGTTGTTGATCTGGTTCGGGAAGTCGCTGCGGCCGGTGGCGACCACCAGGGCGTGCCGCCCGGCCACGTCCGGACGGACCTCGGGGTCGGGGTTGGACAGGGCGAAGACGATCGCGCCAGGGGCCATCGAGGCGATGGCCGACTCGGCCACGGTGCCGCTCGACAGGCCGATGAACACGTCCGCGCCGCGCAGCGCTGACTCGGTGGAGCCGGTCAGGCCGGCCTTGTTGGTCTGGGCGGCCAGCGCCGCCTTGACCGGGTTCAGCCCTTCCCTTCCCCGGTAGATCAGGCCCTTGCTGTCCGAGGTGGCGATGTCGCCGATCCCGGCCCGGAGCAGCATCTTCGTCACCGCCACGCCGGACGCGCCCGCGCCCGACACGACCGCGCGGAGCTGGCCGAGTTCCTTGCCCGCCACCCGGGCCGCACTGCGCAGCGCGGCCAGCGTCACGATCGCCGTGCCGTGCTGGTCGTCGTGGAAGACCGGGATGTCGAGCAGGTGCCTGAGCCGGTCCTCGATCTCGAAGCAGCGCGGCGCGGAAATGTCCTCCAGGTTGATGCCGCCGAAGCTCGGCGCGAGCGCGGCGACCGTCGCGACGATCTCGTCGGCGCTGGTGCAGGCCAGGCAGATCGGCACCGCGTCGATGTCGGCGAACCGCTTGAACAGCAGCGATTTGCCTTCCATGACCGGCATCGCGGCGGCGGGGCCGATGTCACCCAGGCCGAGCACGGCCGTGCCGTCGGTGACGACGGCGACCGTGTTGGACACCCAGGTGTAGTCGGCGGCCAGCTCGGGTTGGTCGGCGATCGCGGTGCACACCCGGGCGACCCCCGGCGTGTAGGCCATCGCCAGGCCCTGGTGGTCGGTCACGTCGACGACCGGCCGCACGCTGATCTTGCCGCCGCGATGCATGGTGAACACCGGATCTCCGTGGCGGCCAGGATCCGGGTCGGCGGGAAGGGTTGGCTGAACAGACATGGGTTACCCCCAGGCTCAAGATGACGGATGGGCGCGGCGATGGCGCGCGCGAGATAGAGACGGGGGTGTCCCGTGTAGCCATTGTGCCACAGAACGCCGGCGTGCTGCTGGCATCTGTCCCGCGGATGGTGTAATACTCGATACCGGCAACAGACCATTACATGACCAATCTCCCCGTAACTAGGGACGGCAGCTAGGGAACGGGAGTGGATCTCAACTCCTACGCTGAGCTCGCGGTGCGGCTAGTGAACACGGCCGGTGCCGGGGGCCAGGACGGTGACAGGCTCGCCAACCTAGATGGCTTGCGCGCCCTAGTCGCCGACCGCGAGCACCTCAACACCGGCGTGACCCGCAACGACCTGGATTCGTTGCGGGATCTTCGCGCGGAGTTCCACGCTTTCTTCGTCGCCGCCGCCGAAGGCGACGGCGACGACGCCGCTGCCCGGCTGAACGCCCTGCTGATCCAGCACCCGGTCCATCCGCAGCTTTCCGGGCACGACGGCCAGCCCTGGCACGTGCACTACACGGAGAGCGGTTCGGTCGCGGACAAGTACGCGGCCGGCGCGGTGATGGGCCTCGCCGTCCGGCTCACCGACGTGGGCATCGACAGGTTCGGCGTCTGCCAGGCGGCCGGCTGCCAGGGCGTGTTCATCGACACCAGCACCAGTAACACCAGGCGCTACTGTTCCGAGCGGTGCATGAACCGTGCCAACGTCTCCGCGTTCCGCGCCAGGAAGCGCGGCGAAGACGACGGTGACGTAAAGGAACCGACCGCTGCGGTGTAAGCGCGCATTATTTCAGCCCGCCCGGCACTCGCTAGTCGGCGTGATCACCGGTGCGAGGCCGCCAGTAGCGGGCCAGCACGCGGCCCTCGATGAGCGGCCCCGGCACCGCCCCGAAGCGGCGGCTGTCCACCGCGCCTGCGTCCGGGTTGTCCGACTCGAGCCACCAGCCGCCGTCGACGCGGCGGGCTGCGCGCTTGACGATGAGCATCTCCGGGCGACCCGGCTGCCGGGCGAGCACGATCTGGCCGGCGCGGATCCGGCGGGTACGCCGGACCAGCAGCCAGTCTCCGGGGTACAGGGCGGGCTCCATGGACCGTTCGGCCACCTTGACCCTCCAAACGGGCCAGTGCACGCATCCCTCCAGGTGTCGGCGCAGGCGGCAGGGGTAGTGTCGGGTCTGCAAGCTAACAAGCCGGAGAAAGGGAATCGATGAGGCTGCTTACCCGCCTGCTCGAGCCGAAGGCCATCGCCCACGCCCACTGCGACCTGCCGTGCGGAGTCTATGACCCGGCGCAGGCCCGGATCGAGGCGGAATCGGTCAAGGCCATCGACGAAAAGTACCAGCAGAACACGGACCCTGAGTTTCGGGCCCGCTGCCTGATCATCAAGGAACAGCGCTCCGAGCTGGTCAAGCATCACCTCTGGGTGCTGTGGACCGACTACTTCAAGCCGCCGCACTTCGCGAAGTACCCGCAGCTGCACCAGCTGTTCAACGAGGCCACCAAGCTCGCGGGCGCCGCGGGCACCAAGGGCAGCACGGACACGTCCAAGGCGGACGAGCTGCTGGCCAAGATCGAGGAGATCAACAAGATCTTCTGGGAGACCAAGCAGGGCTGACCCCGTCCCACCCGATGAGACCCGGGTTCCAGGCTGCTGCGACGCCGCGGGACCCGGGTTTCGCGTCTTTGGTGGCCCGGGGCCAGCGCCCGGGGGCGGCGCGGCGCGTTTCTCGTCGTGGGCTGCGGGCGGTAGGTTGCTTGCAGTGGGCGGCGACCGGAAACCTGCCCGGAGGAGAGACGTGACCGAAGACACCGCCGCGACGACAGTTCCTGGGTCCGTGCCGGGCCAGCGGGACCCGGGCCCCCGGGATCCTGGCCCCCTGGATTCTGACACCGCGCAGGCGGATCGCGAGAAGCCGCAAGACCACGTGACGGTGTGCATGCCCGCCGAGGGCGCGTACCTGTCCGTGCTGCGGACGGCAACGGCGGGCCTGGCGGCCAGGCTCGACTTCACGCTGGACGAGATCGAGGACCTGCGCATCGCCGTGGACGAGGCCTGCGCGATGCTGCTCTCCCAGGCGATACCGGGGACGAACCTGGAATGCGCCTTCGATCTCAGCGCGGATGAGATGACGATCACCGTGTCGGTGACCGCTGCCGAGCCGCAGATACCCGCCAGGGACACCTTCGCCTGGACCGTGCTCTCCGCCCTGGCCGGGACGGTCGATTCCCGGCTCGGGGACGATGACCAGGTTTCCATCGTGCTCCGCAAGCGCCGGGAGGCCCCCAGAAGCGGGGTTTCCGGGACTTCCGGGCACCCTGGGACGAGGTCCGGGTGAGCAGCGAGTTCGAGGTCCAGGTGACCGAGGAGCTCGAAGTTACCCAGGCAAGCGAGGAGTTCGAGGTTGCCCAGGCGACCGCGGAGACCGTGCGAATCGAGCACGGATCGCCTGACCGGGCGCGGGCCCGGGAGCTGTTCCAGCGGCTGGCGGAGCTGCCGGCCGGTGATCCGGAGCGGGCGCGGCTCAGGGGCTACCTGGTCGAGTTGCACCTCCCGCTGGTGGAGTACCTCGCGCGCCGGTTCCGCAACCGCGGTGAGTGGCTCGACGACCTCACCCAGGTCGCCACGATCGGGCTGATCAAGTCCATCGACCGGTTCGACCTCGAGCGCGGCGTGGAGTTCTCCACCTACGCCACGCCGACCATCGTGGGCGAGATCAAGCGGCACTTCCGGGACAAGGGCTGGGCGGTCCGCGTCCCGCGCCGCCTGCAAGAGCTCAAGCTCTCGCTGACCAAGGCCATCGGCGACCTGGCCCAACGCGAGGGCCGCGCGCCGACCGTCAGCGAGCTCGCCGCGCACTTGCAGATGAGTGAGGAGGAGGTACTGGAGGGCCTGGAGTCGGCCAACGCCTACTCAACCGTCTCGCTGGACGCCCCGGACTCCGGCGATGAGGACGCGCCCGCCGTCGCCGACTCCCTGGGCATGGTCGACGACGCGCTGGAAGGCGTGGAGTACCGCGAATCGCTCAAGCCCTTGCTGGAGCAACTGCCGCCGCGCGAGAAGAAGATCCTGCTGCTGCGGTTCTTCGGCAACATGACCCAGTCTCAGATCGCCGCCGAGCTCGGCATCTCCCAGATGCACGTATCTCGCCTGCTCGCCCGCACCCTCACCCAGCTCAGGGAAGGCCTGACCACAGAAGACTGACGCCCGGCTAGCCGAGCGGTTTGGGGGCGCGGTTGAGGGCGCGCAGGCTGGCCGGGGTGAACAGGGCGGCCAGGCAGCAGCCCGCGAGCAGCAGCGTGGGCACGCCCCAGTCGAACCTGTGCCCGTTCAGCAGGTAGATCCCCGCCCCGCCGACGAACAGCTGAGTCATGACCACCGGGGTGCGGGTCCACGGCTTGGCCCTGGCCAAGCCCGCGGCGAACAGCGCGAACACGGCGGCCGTGCCGATGGCGATCAGCGTCAGGGCGACGCCGCTGGCCTGCTGGTAGGACTGTCCGCCCGCGGTCGAGACCGCGGCGAAGGCAGCCGCCGCGCACATGCCGACGGCCTCAGCGGCCTGGGCGGCCGCGGCTACGCGGAGCGCGCGCGGACGCGGGGACGCGGCCGCCTCGGCGGGATCCCGGGCGCCTCGTGTCCCGGCCGCCTCAGTCGGTCGCGTCGCCATGTCCTCCCACCAATCCCTGATCCTGGGGTCGCGCAGGTTTCCAGCTTAGGTGGCCGTTAGCCTAGGCGCGTGCAGGGCCTACTGATCGTCAACCGGCATGCCACCTCGATGACGGATACCGTCATCGACCTAGCGGTCAGCTCGCTAGCCGGGCTGGTGGACTTGGACGTCGAACGGACCAAGTACCGAGGTCACGCGCGCGAGCTGGCCGCGGCGGCGCGCGGGGAACTCATCATCGTGCTCGGCGGCGACGGCTCGATCAACGAGGTCGTCAACGGCGTCATGAGCCGGGACGGTGCTGGTGCTGGCGGGGACGGGTCATACGGCGGGCGACCGCTGATCGCGGTCATACCCGGCGGAGGCGCCAACGTGCTCGCGCGGGCCCTCGGGCTGCCGGTCGATGCCGCCGCGGCGATACGCCGGGTGCGGGAGGTCATCGCGGCGGGCCGCTACCGGACGATCGGGCTGGGGCTGGCCGCGAACCGGTACTTCACCTTCAGCGCGGGCCTGGGCATGGACGCCGAGACGGTCCGGGAAGTGGAGCGACTGCGCGCCGCGGGCCGCCGGGAGAGCACGCCGCTTTTCCTGCGGACGATGGTGCGCCAGTATTACCGCACCGACCGGCGGCGGCCGGCCCTGACGCTGGAACGCGACGGCCAGCCGCCGATTAGCGGTTTGTTCTTGACCATCATCACGAACCGCTCGCCGTGGACCTATTTCCGCGACCGCCCGCTGCTGCCCGTTCCTAATCCGGATTTCAACTCGGGCCTCGACCTGCTGGCGCTGCGCCAGATCCGGCTGACCACGATCTTCAACGCGGTCGGCCAGATGCTGTATATCAGGAGCCGGCCGACCCACGGGCGAGACATGTTGTCCGTGCCCGGCTCGGAATCGCTCACGGTGCGCTCGGCCCGCCCGATCGCGTTCCAGGTCGACGGCGAATATCTGGGTGAAACCGAGGAGGTTAAATTCCAGTTCGTACCGCACGCGCTTCGTGTCGTGGCGTGACGCGCGACGGCCCCAAACGGACGCGCCGAAAGCAAATGTGATCGATCTGACATTAAATTCAGCTGACGGGTCGCCGTGGCCTCTTGCGCTCGTCAACCGACGTTGAGAGGCTTGATCCGATGCTTGGTGCGGGGGCGCATCGCGCGTGTCATCAGCTTAGATGACTCTTGCGTCGCCTTCGGGGGCACGTCCGGACCGCCTGGCGGCCTGGTCGGGTTACTACTCGGCATCAATAGTGGTCCCCGGGAAACTTGGGACGACGGCGCAAGACGGCAAGGCTCGTGAAATCCTTCACAAGCTATCGATAGACGTGCATACCGGACGCAATCCCGCTGGCGGCCGGCCGCCGAGAAGGAGTGGACAATCATGGACTGGCGCCACGAAGCCGCCTGCCGTGAGGTTGACCCGGAGCTGTTCTTCCCCATCGGGAACAGCGGCCCGGCACTGCTCCAGATTGACGAGGCGAAACAGGTGTGCCGCCGCTGCTCGGTGATGGATGAGTGCCTGCGCTGGGCGATCGACTCCGGCCAGGACGCCGGCGTGTGGGGCGGGATGAGCGAGGACGAGCGGCGCACGCTCAAGCGCCGGACGATCAGGCTGCGGGCCCGCGCGCACGTGTGACCGGCTGGGATTTTAGCCAGTCTTAACCGACTGCTCACCGGTCTGGTTCGTGGCTGACCGGAAGATCCACCACCGCTTCGGTGCCGCCACCCGGCCTGGGCGCGATCCGCAGCCGTCCGCCGAGTTCCCCCACCACCAGCGTGCGGACGATCTGCAGGCCGAGGCTGGTGGCCGACTCCAGTTCGAACCCGTCGGGCAGGCCCACGCCGCTGTCGGCCACGGTCACCGTCAGCCGTTCCGGCTCACGCACCACGACGACCTCGAGCAGGCTGTGGTCCATGTCCCTGGCCGCCTGGGGGCTGGCGAAGCCGTGCTGAAGCGCGTTCTGCAGCAGTTCGGTCAGGACCATGGCCAGCGGGGTCGCCACGGCCGCGGACAACTGGCCAAACGACCCGGTTATCTTCGGGATCACCCGGACCTCGGCGGCCGACACCTCGCCCGCCATCATGGCCACCCGGTCGGCGATGTCGTCGAAATCGACGACCTCCTCCGCCGCGTGGGACAGCGTCTCGTGCACGACCGCGATCGACCCGACCCGGCGGACCGCCTCGTCAAGCGCGTCACGTGCCTCAGGCGCGCGGAGCCGCCTGGCCTGCAACCGGAGCAGGGCGGCCACCGTCTGCAGGTTGTTCTTGACCCGGTGATGGATCTCCCTGATCGTGGCGTCCTTGGTCATCAGCTCACGCTCGCGGCGGCGCAGTTCGGTGACGTCCCGCACCAGCACCAGGGCGCCGGTCCGGCTCCCGCCCACGATCAGCGGAATCGAGCGCAGCTGGACCACCGAGCCGTTTCCGTCCACCTCGGCCTCGCGCGGGGCGCGGCCCGCAGCCACCACCATCAGCGACTCGTCAAGCGGCTCATCGGACGCGCACAGCCCGGCCGTGACCACGCCGAGTTCGGATCCGATCAGGTCGGCGGCCAGGCCGAGGCGGCGGTAGGCCGACTGTGCGTTCGGGCTGGCGTAGATGACACGTCCTGCCTTGCCCAGCCGGACCAGCCCGTCGCCGACTCGCGGCGACCGGATCAGCATCGCGTCGGCGCCGGGGAACGGAAACGTCCCCTCGGCCACCATTCGGGCCAGGTCATCGGCGCCCTGCAGGTAGGTGAGCTCGAGCCGGCTCGGGGTGCGGGCCGAGTTCAGGTTGGTGCACCGCTCGATGACGGCGATCACCCGGTTCGCCCGGGTCACCGGAATGCCCTCGGTGCGCACCGGGACGCCGTTGGTCCAGTCCGGGTCGCTCTCCCGCCAGATGCGCCGCTCGTCTCTGGCCACGTCCAGCAGGCGCTGGTCCTCCGGCCCGGCGAAGGTGCCGACCACGTTGTCCTGAAGCGAGGTCGGTCCGGTGGTCGGGCGCATCTGGGCGATCGCCAGCCAGCCGGTCCCGTCTTTGGCCGGCGCCCACAAGATCAGGTCGGCGAAGGACAGGTCGGCCAGGAGCTGCCAGTCCGACACCAGCGAATGCAGCCACTCGACGTCGGCCTCACCGAGGCTGGTATGGCTCCTGGCCAGGTCGTTCAGCGTAGGCACAGCATCATCATCGCATCTGGAGCGCAGATCATTCCCCCCGCGACGCGATGCGCGATCGATCACATCCGCTGGAGCTCCTCCGGCACGCGGCGGCCGGGTGGGGCGCCGGCGGGCGTGCGGTGCGACCGCCGCCGGCGCGCTGAAGGCGGTACGCGACCATGATGAGAGTTGACGTTAACCCTTTTTTAAGGCAATGATTCCGGATGACCGCTTCTCTGCTTCCGGCCGACGACACGCCCGGCGTACCCGGCGCGAGCACCGGGCCGAGGCTGCCCAAGTACTACCAGGTAAAGCGCCAGCTGCTCGAGCTCACCGCCGCCCTGGACGCCGGCAGCCCAGTACCGCCGGAGCGAGAGCTCGCCCGCTCGTACGGAACCTCGCGGACTACGGTCAGGCAAGCGCTCGCCGAGCTCGTCATCGAGGGCCGGCTGCTGCGCATGCAGGGCAAGGGCACCTTCGTGGCCAAGCCCAAGGTGGCCCAGCCGCTCGAGCTGGCCAGCTACACCGAAGGGATGCGCGCGCACGGCCTGCACCCGCAGACCAAGATCCTGGACATCGGGTACGTCACCACCGACGAGCCGCTCGCCGAGCTGCTCGGCATCCGGCCGGGCGGCCGCGCGCTGCGCATTCACCGGCTGCGGCTCGCCGACGGCGAGCCGATGTCGATCGACACCTCGCACCTGCCCGCCCGGCGCTTCCCTGGCCTGCGCAAGCAGCTGGAGCGGAACATGTCGCTGTACGAGACGCTGCGCTCGGTGTACGGCATCCAGCTGGCCGAGGCGGAGGAGACGATCGAGACGGTGCTGGCCGACCCGCATGACGCCCAGCTGCTCGAGGTGGACGCGGGCCTGCCCCTGCTGCTGCTGTCCAGGCACGCCTACGACGTCACCGGGGAACCGGTGGAGTGGGCGCAATCGTGGTACCGGGGCGACCGGTACAAGTTCGTGACCAGGCTCCGCCGGTGACCGTCCCGGCCCTACCGCCGGTCCTGGTGGTCACGACACCAGGGCTCGCACGCTGAACCACACCGCCCTGACGCTGGAGGCGCTGGACACCCGCAGGCTGGGGCGCGGCCGGGGCGGGCATCGGCGCCTGGCCGCCAGGAGCACACCGCCGACCCCGGCGAAGCCGCTGCCTCCGCTCCGGCTGGTACTTTTCATGATCAAACTATTAGCAATCCTCATTAGATGAGAATGCGTCCGCAAGGTTCCGAGCAGGATAGATGCGAGCCGGTAATGCGTACCAGTCGATGACCTGCTCACTTGGTAACAATTTTCTTTTCATGCCGTTAGGGCATTGATGAACTCCGGCTTGAGGGGCACCATGTATACAATCGCGTGTGATGTCGGTCACAGCGGGAAAGGCTGTCCCCTTCGACGAGAGGGCAACAATGACCCAGCCGCCCGTCCAGCCAAGGAGTTCTAGCGGCTCGAAAAGCCCCATAGCCGCCCACCCGGTGACCTCCGCGGTCATTGCCGTCCTGGTCACCGCCTGCATCGCCGGCACGCTCATCGTGCCCATCTACGCCAGGACGACCCCGAAGATCGGCGACTTCCCGTTCTTCTACTTCTACCTGCTGGCCTACATGCCGGTGGTCGCCATCGTGCTGTGGATCGTCATCCAGCTGCAGAAGAGGCTGGTACCGCCCGGCGGCCAGCCCGCCGACCCGGGCGAGGTGACGAAGTGAGCCACGTCAACATCACCACGTTCACGATCGTCGTCGTCCTGTTCATCGTCGTTACCGGCGTCGGCTTCGCCGCGGTCCGCTGGCGGCGGACCGAGGACATGCTGCACCTGAACGAGTGGGGCCTCGGCGGCCGCGGCTTCGGCACGTTCATCAGCTGGTTCATGCTCGGCGGAGACGTGTACACCGCGTACACCTATATCGCCGTGCCCGCCGTGATATTCGGCTCCGGCTCGATCGGCTTTTTCGCCGTCTCCTACACGATCATGGTCTACCCGATCATCATCATCTTCCTGCCCCGGCTGTGGTCGGTCTCCCGGGTGCACAACTACATCACCCCCGCCGACTTTATCCGCGGCCGGTACGGCTCCCGCGGCCTGTCGCTGGCGGCCGCCTTCACCGGCATCTTGTCGCTGATGCCTTACATCGCGCTGCAACTGGTCGGCATCCAGGCGGTGCTCACCGTAATGGGCGTCGGCGCGTCGTCGAATAACACATTCGTCAAGGACCTGCCGCTATTCATCGCGTTCCTGGTCCTCGCGATCTTCACCTACGTGTCAGGGCTGCGCGCGCCCGCGGCAATCTCCTTCATCAAGGACACCCTGGTCTACGTGATGGTGATCGTCGCGGTCTTCTACATCCCGACCCGGCTCGGCGGCTGGGGGCACATCTTCGGGACCGCGCAGACGCACTTCACCGCGATCAACCCGGTGACCAAGAAGCCCAACGGCACGTTCGTCCCGACCTCGAAGGCAATCGGCAGCACCCAGCTCGACTTCGCCACGCTCGCGCTCGGTTCCGCGGTAGCGCTGTTCCTCTACCCGCACACGATCACCGGGACGCTGGCGTCCAAGCGGCGGTACGTGGTCAAGCGCAACACGGCGCTGCTGCCCATCTACTCGGTCCTGCTCGGCCTGATCGCGCTGCTCGGCTACATGGCGATCACCGACAAGACCACCGTCGCGAACGTCAAGAAGGCAGGTGACAACGCCCAGCTCGCGGTGCCCTACCTGTTCCAGCACATGTTCTCGAGCTGGTTCGCCGGGGTCGCCTTCGCCGCGATCATCATCGGCGCGCTGGTACCCGCCGCGATCATGGCCATCGCCGCCGCCAACCTGTTCACCCGCAACATATTCACCGAGTTCTTCAAGCCCGACGCCAGTCCCAGGCTGCAGACCAGGGTCGCGCAGTGGGCCTCGCTGGTGGTCAAGCTCGGCGCGCTGTACTTCGCGGTCGAGCTGCCGCACACGTTCGCCATCAACCTGCAGCTGCTCGGCGGGGTGTGGATCCTGCAGATGGCCCCGATGCTCATCGGCGGCCTGTTCACCCGCTGGTTCGACCGGTACGCCCTGCTGCTCGGCTGGCTGGCCGGGATGGCCTTCGGCACCATCGCGGCGTACAGGTCGGCGTCCCCGACCGTCTCGCACTGGGCCTCGTCCTCCGACATCGAGCTCGGGCACACGGTCTACATCGGCATCACCGCGGTGCTCATCAACCTGATCATCGCGGTGATCCTGACCGTGATCTTCCGGGTCGCGCAGGTGCCCCAGGGCGCCGACGAGACCCTGCCGCACCAGTACACCGCCGACCCCGCCGACGTCCAGGTCCCCACGCCCGCGGGCATCGGCCTGGGCGCCGCGGGAGCGGCCGGGGACTTACCCTGACCTCGAGGTGTGAGCGCTGAGATCAGCCGGGCTCTCCCGGCTGATCTCAGCGCTGGGTGGGACTGACAGCTACTCGCTGGTAACGTCGCTTCCGTGGAACGTCCATCTGGTCACCTATCTGGTCACGGGGGCGCGCACGCGGTGGCGGCAGCGCGGCGGCATGGCGTATCGGTCCTGTTCACATTGTCCGGCGGGCACGTGTTCCCGCTCTACGACGCGGCGGTCAAGACCGATCCGCCGCTGCGACTGGTGGACGTGCGGCACGAGCAGACCGCCGTCTTCGCCGCGGAGGCGACAGCGCGGCTGACCCGGACGCCGGGACTGGCCGTGGTCACCGCCGGGCCTGGCGTGACCAACTCGGTCAGCGCGGTGACGACCGCGTGGTTCAACGGCGCGCCGGTGGTGGTGCTGGCCGGGCGCGCGCCCGACTACCGCTGGGGCGCGGGCAGCCTGCAGGAGATGGACCATCCGCCGCTGCTGGCCCCGGTCACCAAGCGCGCCTGGACTGAGCACGACGCGGCGAAGGTGGGGCCCTCAGTCGACGAGGCCTTCCGGCTGGCGATGAGCCCCCACCGCGGCCCGGTGTTCCTGGACATCTCGCTCGAGGCGATCTACGGCGAGGCCGAGGCGGACCTTCCGGCTTTTGAAACCCCGGCCGGCTCAGCCCCCGACACCGCGGCCGTCGACCAGATCGCCGCGCTGCTGCGAACGGCTAGGCGGCCGGTCCTGGTGCTGGGGTCTGACGTGTGGCTGGGCGGTGCCCAGAACGCGGCCCGGGAGGCGGCGCAGGAACTGCGGCTGCCCGTGATCGCCAACGGGCAGGCCCGCGGGGTGCTGCCCGCCGGTCACGAACTGCTGGTCACCCGGGCCAGGTCGGTGGCGCTGCGCCAGGCCGACCTGGTCATCGTGGCCGGAACGCCGCTGGACTTCCGGCTCGGGTACGGCTCGTTCGGGCCGCAGGACGCGCCGGCCCGGGTGGTGCACGTGGCCGACACGCCCGGCGGGATCGCGACGCACGTCCCGCTGGCTGCGTCAGCCGCCGGTGACCTATCCGCGTTCTTCACCGCCCTGGCGACGTTCTCCACCGGGGCGGACCCGGACTGGGCACCGGGGCTGGCCGAGGCGGCGCACGCCGCGCTGGCGCTCGACGGTCCGCTGCTGGCCAGCGACGCCGACCCGGTGCATCCGGCCCGGATCTACGGCGAGTTGCTCAAGGTACTCGACGACGACGCCGTCGTTATCGGGGACGGCGGCGATTTCGTCTCCTTCGCCGGCAAGTACATCGAGCCGAAGCGCCCCGGCGGGTGGCTTGACCCCGGGCCGTTCGGCTGCCTGGGCACCGGGCTCGGCTACGCGATCGCGGCCCGGCTGGCGCGGCCGGCCGCGCAGGTCGTCCTGCTGCTCGGCGACGGCGCGGCCGGCTTTTCGCTGATGGATGCCGACACGCTGGTCCGGCACCGGCTGCCCGTGGTCATGATCTGCGGGAACAACGCCGGCTGGGGCCTGGAGAGGCATCCCATGCGCGCCATCTACGGCTACGACGTGGCTGCCGACCTGCAGCCGGGCTGCCGTTACGACGAGGTGGTCCGAGCTCTAGGCGGGGCGGGCGAACTCGTCACCGCGGCCGCGGACATCGCTCCCGCGCTGCGCCGCGCCTTCGCCGCCGGCGTCCCCTACCTGGTCAATGTGGTGACCGACCCCGAGGTCGCCTACCCCCGCTCGACCACCGGCGTCTAGCGGGCTAGCCGATGACGGCGATCAGGTCGCCTTCCTGGACTACGTCGCCCTCCGCGACGTGCATCTTGGTGACCACGCCCGGGCCTTCGGCCAGGACCGGGATCTCCATCTTCATCGACTCGAGGATCACCAGGGTGTCACCGTCGTCGACGTGATCGCCTTCCGCCGCGACCACCTTCCACACGTTCGCGACCATCTCCGCGCGGACCTCAGCCACCGGTGACTCCTCCTCTGTCCCGCTAGGCGGGACGCAGCTTGCTTACCAGGGACGTATCGTAGTCCCCGGTGCTGAACTCCGGGCTGGCGAGCAGGTCCGCGTGGAACAGCAGGTTGGTCTTCGGGCCCGTGATGCGGAAGGCCGCCACCGCGTCCCTGGCGCGGTCCAGGGCCTGCTCGCGATCGGCGCCATAGACGCAGAGCTTGGCCAGCAGCGGGTCGTAGAACGGCGTCACGGTGTTACCTGCCTGGTAGCCGGCGTCCACTCGCAGGCCGGCGCCCGTGGGCTCGGCCCACTCGGTGATCGTGCCAGGACCGGGCAGGAAACGGACCGGGTCCTCGGCGTAGATCCGCAGCTCGAGCGCGTGCCCGGAAGACCTGACGGCGGCCGGGTCAAAGGACGGCGGCTCGCCCGCGGCGATGAGGAACTGCTGCTCCACCAGGTCGATGCCGGTGACGAGCTCGGTGATGGGGTGCTCGACCTGCAGCCGGGTGTTCATCTCGAGGAAGACAAACGAGCCCGTGTCGGCGTCCACCAGGCACTCGACGGTCCCGGCGCCGCGGTACGCCACGGCCTGGCCGGCCTGGATGGCGGCGGCCAGCATCCGCTCGCGCAGCCCGGCGGAGACGCCTGGCGACGGGGTCTCCTCGGCTACCTTCTGGTGCCGCCGCTGCACCGAGCAGTCGCGCTCGCCGAGCGCCAGCACCCGCCCGTCAGCCAGGCCGAGGATCTGCACCTCGACGTGCCGGGCGTGTGCCACGAACCGCTCGATCAAGATCTCCGGCGAGCCGAAGAACCGTTCCGCGCGCGAGCGGGCCGTCTCGAACGCCGACCGCAGGCCAGCCTCGTCAGCGGCCACGCCCATGCCGATTCCGCCGCCGCCGGCGGCCGCCTTGACCATGACGGGATAGCCGATACGGTCCGCCTCGGCGAGCGCCGCGGCCACGTCGGCGACGGGCTCGCGGCTGCCCGGCGAGACCGGCACTCCGGCCCGTTCCATCAGGTTCCTGGCCCGGATCTTGTCACCCATCTGCTCGATGGCGTCCGGATCGGGACCCACCCAGGTCAGGCCGGCCGCGATCACCTGGCGGGCGAAGTCCGCGTTCTCGGCGAGGAAGCCGTAGCCCGGATGGACCGCCGCTGCCCCGGTCTTGCGGGCCGCGTCAATGATCGCCTCGGCGTCCAGGTAACTGCGGGCGGGCTGGGAATTTGGGTCTCCTGGGGCTGGGCCGATGCGGACGGCCTCGTCCGCCTCGCGGACGTACGGCAGCTCCGCGTCGACGTCGGAGTAGACCGCGACCGCCCTGATCCCCGTCCGCCGGGCCGTCCGTATCACCCGCCTGGCGATCTCTCCGCGGTTGGCGACCAGCACCGAATCGAACATTACGCCAGCCTACTGGCGGGCCTGGCGCATGATCACATCTGGATGACCGACCGGCGGTTCACCACCCGGCTCAGGGCCTCGACCGCGCTCGGGTCATATTCGCTGGCTACCTCCAGCCGGAGCCGCTGGACCGCCGCAGCGGCCCGGCCCGGGTCCAGCGAGCTGCCCACCAGGTCGTCGAACGCGTTGGCCGCCTTGATGATGCGGCTGCTCAGCGGCGGCCCGGACGACGCCGCCCGGCCGCCGTTAACCCCGTGACCATTGGGCGCGGCGTCCACGGCACGGTAGGGCTCGTTCTGCCTGCGCACGATCTCGGCTACCGAACCGAGCACCTGCGCCTGCTGGATCACGTCGGCGCCGAGCTCGGCGATGCGCTGCTGGTCCTGGCGGCAGACCAGCACGGTAGCCCCGCCGGGGATCGGGTCGCGCAGCGACAACTGGCCGATGTCGTGCATGAGCGCGGCGTACTCGAGCTCGAGCAGCTGGGGCTCGTGGATGCCGAGCTCCCGGCCGACCGCCACGGCCAGCTTGGCGACCCGTTCGGAATGACCGGCTTCCACGTATCCGCCGATCTCGGTGACCTTGGCGAGCGCGCGCACGGTCTGCAGGTAGGTGGCCCGGATCCCGGCGTACCGGCGGAACGCCACCTGAGTGACGAGCAGCGGCGCGGTGAACACGGCCAGCGCGGCCAGCCCCATCACCTCGGCCGCGAACGCGATGAGCAGCGCCGAAGCGCCCACCGCGGCGCCCAGCGGCAGCTGGACGCGCATCTCGTCCACCAGCGCCACCCGGAACCTGGCCCGCTGCTCGTCCACTCGCAGCAGGGCGGTGAGCACCGCCTCGAGTAGCAGGGCGAGCACGGTCAGGGAGGTCATCAGCGCGAAGGCCAGGCCCCAGTGCCGGTCCACGGCGGCGTTCCCCGCCAGCGGGCGGAACAGGTACGCGACGCACGCCACGCAGAGCAGGCGCGCGGCCATGCCGCTCACCCGGGCCTGGCCCACGGCCAGGTGCGGCAGCGCGCCGATGATCATGCCGATGGTGGCCACGGTCACCACCTGCTCGGCGCTGTAATGGACTAGGTGGCTTCCGACCCGGATGAGCAGGGCGTAGGCGAGCGCTCCCGCGAACCCGATCGGGGCAGACTCGCGGTCCCCCGGCAGGTTGAGCCTGAGTACCTCGCCGAACGCGATCAGCGCGCCGAACGCGATGGCGATCCGGGGATCCTGCAGGCCGTCCGCCGCGGTCTGCGCGACCGAGGCGACCAGGCACACGCCGGCGGCCACCAGGAGCAGCAGCTGGCCGGAATCCCCTACCCGCCAAGGATACCGGCGGAGCTCATGTCGTCGTTCGCTCACTGTCTTTCCTGCTCAGAGGCTGTCGACGACGCGGAGCGGTGCGGCTGGGTCGTCATGATCTTGGGCCGTTACGGTGGCTAGGTCGTCGGCCGCGAGCCCGGGCGGCTCGGGGTGCTGCCAGCCTTCACGCCTGAGCGCGGCCACGAAGGCGTCCACGAAGGCCGGGTCGAACTGCGTGCCCGACCATTTCCTCAGCTCCTCGATCGCCTCGTCGACCGGGCGCGCGCCGCGGTAGGACCGGGTTGAGGTCATGGAGTCGAAGGCGTCGGCGACCGCCAGCACCCGGGCGAACTCGGGGATCTCGTCCCCGGCCAGCCCCATCGGGTAACCGCGGCCGTCGATCCGCTCGTGATGGTGCATGATCCCGGCCAGCGCCTCGTCGAGGAAGCCGATCTCCCGGACGATGTCGAGCCCGCGCATCGGGTGCAGTTGGATGGCCGCGTACTCCTCCTCAGTCAGCTTCCCCGTCTTCTGCAGGACCTTCGTCGGTACGCCGAGCTTGCCCACGTCGTGCAGCATCCCCGCGTACCTGATCGCCTCGACGCGATCGCCCCGCATGCCTATCTCGCGCGCGATCATGACCGAACCCCGGGACACCCGGTCGCTGTGGCCGCGGGTGTAGAAGTCCTTGGTCTCCACCGCCTGGCACAGCGCGCCCACCGTGGCCTCATACGCCTTCTGCTGCTCGGCGAACTGCGCGACTGCCCAGCGGGCGACGAACAGCGGGATCAGCACCAGCAGCGGTGCGAACGGCCCGACCACGCTCCACAGCGCCGCTATGAGCAGCCCGTAGGCCGCATAGCCGAGATCGGAGAGCAGTAGCCGCCCGGTCAGCCCGACGCCGACTCCTTGGTTCCCCATAGTCCCGGAGGAGCCTTGGCCCCTGGTCAGCCAGAGCACGCCGCTGAGCAACCCGTGATTGGCTGCGACATGGACCAATGCCGCGCCGGCGAACGGCCAGATGATCTTCGGGAAAGAATTTTCATTCGGCAGCCCGACTTGGCCGCCGAGGGCAAGAAAAGCGCGGCCCGCTAGGTAGGCACTGAGTGCGTACATCGCCGTATTGAATACGCGCTGCAGCACGGACGGGCCGCGACGCAGACCCAATGCGGTACAAGCCCCCACAATGGCGGCGCCAACCGGACCAACCAGGACAACCGACGCAAGCATGGCGGCCGAACTCGAGGACCACGTGAGTTGCCCTTGGCGGAGTTGCGTGGCCCTGGATTCAGAGACGATAACCAGGATGCCCAGAAATACGACGTACCGCCAGCTCAGCCCCGTGAACGGGCCTCTGGCCACCAGGACGACGGCGAGGACTACCACCACACCGATGTAGAGCAGTGCGGCCCGCGAGAGCTTGCCCAAACTTCCCCCTCGCAGTCAGGAGTATGTACGCCGCGGACTTGGACCGGTAACGTCAGCCCCAAGCCACGCCGCGGGCGCGCAGCTCGCCGGGCCCGCCCGCAAGGAGCGCGCGCCGACCAGCTTCGACATCACCGCCTGTATGCATGAGGCGGACCTCCCTAGAGCGAAATTGCCTTCGCCGCACCGTGTTGTAATCGTTCAACCACAGGATAACGCGAGCGCAGACGTTCGCGCAGGCCTAAATCTCATCGTGAACAAACCGTGAGCATTGTCGTCACAACGAGCAATCAAGGACGGCACATGTGGCGCAATTGCCACAGTCCTGGCGAATCGGAACGCCGGATGCCGCAGGCCGTTACTCAGCGAACTCGATAGTCGCGCGGACTTCCCTGATGCGGACGAGAATCTTGGCGCGCAGCGCTGCGGGCGCCGGGTCGCAGCCGCAGTGCTTTTGCACCACCCGCTTAACCGCCTCCTCGAGGCCGTACTCCCGCAGGCAGGGCCCGCACTCGTCCAGGTGCTGGCGGATCTTGGCGCAGTCCAGGTCGTCCAGCTCGCCGTCAAGGTAGCCGTAGACCCTGTCCAGCACTTCGGTACACGGAGTTTCGTGGGGGTTTCCGCAGCTCATCGTCCTTCCTCCCCGGTTGCGGAGGCGTCCAAAGCAGTCCGTGCCAGCCCGCGCTCCGCCGCGTAATCCTGGAGCAGTTCCCGTAGCTGACGGCGACCACGATGCAGGCGTGACATCACGGTGCCGATCGGCGTCTCCATGATCTCGGCGATCTCCTTGTACGCGAACCCTTCCACGTCGGCCAGGTAGACCGCGATCCTGAACTCCTCGGGCAGCGCCTGCAGCGCCTCCTTGATGTCAGAATCCGGCAGGCGCTCCAACGCCTCCGCCTCGGCCGACTTCAGTCCCCCCGAGGTGTGCGACGCGGCCCGCGCCAGCTGCCAGTCCTCGACCTCCTCCGCACCCGACCGCTGCGGCTCACGCTGCCGCTTGCGGTAGGTGTTGATGAAGGTGTTCGTCAGGATCCGAAACAGCCACGCCTTCAGGTTCGTACCCTGCTGGAACTGGTGGAAGGACGCGTAGGCCTTGGCGAAGGTCTCCTGCACCAGGTCTTCCGCATCCGCCGGGTTGCGGGTCATCCGAAGCCCTGCGGAGTACAGCTGATCCAGGTAGGGCAGCACCTCCTGCTCGAAGCGCTCACCGCGCTGTTCGAGAGTCTCCGGAACGGGACCCACCCCCTCTAGGTAGTACGAGGCCGGGCTGCGGGCATGCAGACCGTATGAGCGGGAGGATACCGCGCCGGAGTTGTGAGCTTCCGTCAGCATGCCACGTGGTGGCGAAGCGACTGCCATGCCGCGTTCAACACAGTGGTGCATCCCGTCATTCCGCAGCAGCTCCGCTGGCTGGCATAAGGCTCGCCAAGCCGGGAAGGTAAGACATATAGGCGCCCGGCGGCAGCGTCCCCAAGCAGTGCCGACAGGTAGCGGCGCCGAGTCAGGAGTTCAGCGCCCGTGCAGCATGCGGCCAGCGCGATCACCGCGCCTGACACTGATCAGCTCCCGGTCTACTGGCAATTCCACGAGGCGGTGACGCGAGCCCAGCTGACGGAGTGGCTGCCGTCCGGCCGGCACCTCCTCGTCGACGTCTCGGGGCCGCGCGCACCAGGCGCCGAACTGGCCGCCCAGGCCGGTCACACGGTGATCCGCGTGATCGAGCAAAGCCCCGCTACCCTCACGGCGCCGGGAGAGCCGAGCGGGTCCGCGGCGCCGGAGGCGCCGACTTCCCCCCGAAGGGGGGCCGAGGGGCCGAGGGGGTCTGGGGGGAAAGGTTTCCCCCCAGGATCGGGGGGGTCCCTGGGGGTCGACCCCCCGGGGGCAGCACCGTCCCCCCGAGACCAGCAGGGCATCATCCCGGTGATCGCCGACTCATCGCGACTGACCTTCCTGCGCGACGGCTGCGCGGATGGCGTCATCGCCGACGACCGGGCGTTGTCCGTGCACCTGGCCGCCGAGGCGATGATCGCCGAGATCGCCCGTGTGCTGCGGCCGGGCGGACGGGTGCTCGCCTGCGTCGACTCCCTGGTGCTCGGCATGGCCGTGCTCGCCGACCAGAATCACTGGGCCCACCTGGTCGACCTGCCGCACGCCGAGGTGGTGCTGGTGCCATGGCCGGACGGCACGATCACCAGGTGCTTTGGCCCGGACCAGGTCCGGGAGCTGTTCAGCGGGGCCGGGCTGCGGGTCAACTGGATCCGCTCGCGGACCGTGTTCTCCGAGTCGGTGGTGACGCACTGGCTGCGGCGTGACCCCGACGGTCTGCCCAAGCTGGTGCGGGCCGAACTGGCGGCCCGGTCCGACGAGTCGCTCGGCGCGCAGCTGGTGGTATCGGCCCGCAAGCCGCGGCGCTAGCGCCTGCGCTTGGCGTATTTGGCCTGGCAGGTGACACAGCGGGCCGCCTCGGGCCGGGCTTCCAGCCTGCCTTCGGGGATCTCGTTCCCGCAGTCGACGCACTGACCGTAACTGCTCTCATCGATGCGGGCGAGCGCGGCGAGCACCTCGTCGCGCTGGCTGCGAGCGGTGTGGAGAATCGCCTCGGTGCGGTCGGCCTCGGAGAGCATGGACCCCGCGTCGGCCGAGTCCTGCGGATAGCCCGTGCCCGCCACCGGCCCAGGGTGCTCGCCCTGCAGGACGGCTATCGTCCGGTCCAGGTCGTCGCGCATCTCCTCTAGGCGCTTGCGGGCGACAGTAGTCTCCACTGATGTCCTCGCCTCCCGTCCGCGTGCGGTAGGCAGCCCGGGCTCGCTTGAAGCCAGGGCTGCGGGGCCGCGGACTCAGAACAACTCGCCGGGCGGTCTCTCCTTGCCAGCGGAAGCTTCGGACGGCCCATCGGTGCTCTCGAGGGGCTTGATGAGATCCGGTCCGTTGTTCCGCACGAAGTTGACGGCCACCGATACGGGATGCGACGTCAGGCCGCCCGCCATCGCGGGCAGCATCGTCGCCTGAAGCTGGCTAGGTTCGGCATTGTCCGGATCGAGCCAGTCTGCCCAGTGATCAGGGGTGATCACCATGGGCATGCGATCGTGGATCTGGCCGACATCGTCGGTTGCCTGGGTCGTGATAATCGCGGCCGTCCACAGCCAGGCGTGGTCATGATCGGGTGGCACCGCCTCGTCCCGCCAGAGTTCGTAGATGCCGGCGAAGGCCAGTGACCCCCCATCCGTTCGGTAAATAAAATAAGGTTGCTTACGCTTTTTTCCGTCTTCTTCAATGGCCTGCCACTCGTAGTAGCCGTCCGCCGGGATGATGCACCGGCGCTTGGCGAAAGCGCGCCGGAAGGACGGCTTGACCGCCACGGTCTCGGCCCGGGCGTTGATGAGCCTGCCGCCGCCCGAGGCGTCCTTGGCCCAGGAGGGCACCAGGCCCCAGCGCACCACCCGCAGCTCACGGGCCTGCGGCTCGTCGTCGCGGGCAGGCCGTTCGAGGACCGTGTAGATCCTCTTGGTCGGCGCCACGTTGTAGTCGGGGTCAGGCTCCGGGTCGGGCGAGGCAGCCACGCGGTCACGCTCGACGCCGAACTCCTCGAGGAGTTCAAGGCGCTTGCGCGCCGACACAAAACGACCGCACATGCAAATCTTCCTAAACTGGATACAGTCTGGACACGTCCCGTTAAGCCTGGATTGGCAGTTCATAACCAGAATCCGGGGCGGCCAAACACTCCTCGCGCCCCGCGGGCGCCCGGACGATACGCTCAACCGTATGCATCCGGATAACAACCAGGGCCGGACCTGGCCTTCCCCCACCGCCGACGGCCCGGTCAGCGCCCGCGTCCGGCTGCCGGCCTCCAAGTCCATCACCAACCGGGCCCTGGTCCTGGCCGCGCTCAGCGACGGCCCGGACCCCGTTTCCGTCATCACGAACCCGCTGCGGGCCAGGGACACCACGCTGGCGGCCGCCGCGCTGCGCGCGCTGGGCACCGAGATTACCGAGTCCCGAACGGGCTGGCGTGTCACGCCCGGGCAACCCGCGCCGGGTTCCGCGGTGAGCGTGGACGTGGGCAACGCGGGCACGGTCATGCGCTTCCTGCCCGGGCCGGCCGCGCTGACCTCGGCCGTGGTCGCCTTCGACGGGGACGCGCGGGCCAGGCAGCGCCCGGTCGGCCCGATTCTCGCGGCGCTGCGGCGACTCGGCGCGCACATCGAGGACGGCGGCCGCGCCGCGGTCCCGTTCACCGTGCACGGCTGCGGCGCGGTCCGCGGTGGCACCGTGGTGCTGGATGCTTCGGGGTCCTCGCAGCTGGTCTCGGGCTTGCTGCTGTCGGCGCCCCGGTTCGACGAGGGCATCGAGATACGGCACGAGGGCCCGCCGGTGCCCTCGGCGCCGCACATCGCCATGACGGTGCGGATGCTCCGCGCGGCCGGCGCCGACGTGGCGGAACTGCGGTCCGGCACCGTGGTATCTTCCTCTGGCGCGGACGGGCCGGGGCCGCGGCCGGATGCCTGGCGGGTGCGGCCGGGCCGGCTCGCCCTGGGCGCCATCACGGTGGAACCCGACCTGTCCAACGCGGGGCCGTTCCTGGCCGCGGCGCTGGTGACCGGGGGCACCGTCACCATCGGTGACTGGCCGCGGGACAGCCTGCAGGCGGCCGGGGCGATCCTGGACGTGCTGGCGCGGATGGGCGCGCGGTGCGAGATCGGAGCGGACGGGCTGACCATCACCGGAACCGGCCGGATCCGCGGCATCACCGCCGATCTGCGCGACGTCAACGAGCTCGCGCCGGTGCTCACCGCCGCGGCGGCGGTGGCCGAATCGCCCTCGGTGTTCACCGGGCTGGCGCACACGCGCACGCACGAGACCGACCGGCTGGCCGCCCTGGCCAAGGAGATCAACGCGCTCGGCGGCGACATCACCGAACTGCCCGACGGGCTGCAGATCAGGCCGCGCCCGCTGCGGGCCGCGGCGGCCGGCGGACCGTTCGACAGCTACGACGACCACCGGATGGTGATGGCCGCGGCCGTGCTCGGCCTGGTCGTGCCCGGCCTCCGGGTGGCCGGCGCGGACACCGTGGCCAAGACCTTCCCGGACTTTAGCCAGGTCTGGGCTGGGATGCTAGGACCGGAATCCTGACACCGCCATGAGCCCGCAATCCGACTACGCGCGGCTCGACGAGGACGACGTCCGGGTCCGTCCCGGCCGCAGCTCCCGGCCGCGTACCCGGCGGCGCCCGGCGCACGCCAGCGCCATCGAGGGCTTCGTGACCAGCGTGGACCGGGGCCGGTACGGGTGCATGACCGACGACGGGCTGGTCGTGGCCATGAAGGCGCGCGAGCTCGGCAAGGGCTCGGTGGTGGTCGGCGACCGGGTCGCGCTAGCGGGCGACACGTCCGGCGCCGAGGGGTCGCTGGCCCGGATCGTCCGGGTGGAGCCGCGGACCAGCGCGCTGCGGCGGTCCGCCGACGACGCCGATCCGCTGGAGCGGATCATCGTAGCCAACGCCGATCAGCTGGTTATCGTCTGCTCGCTGGCCGACCCGGCGCCCAATCTCCGCTTCGTAGACCGCTGCCTGGTCGCCGCGTACGACGCCGGGCTCGACCCGCTGCTCGTGCTGACCAAGGCCGACCTAGACTCGGGAGCCTCGTCGCGCAAGGTGCGCGACTTCTACCGGCCGCTCGGCCTGCCGATGCTGACCACCAGGCGGCCGCTGCCCGCGCGCACGCTGTCCCGGCTGCGGTCCGCGCTGACCGGCCGGATCAGCGTGCTCATCGGGCCATCGGGCGTCGGCAAGTCCACGCTGATGAACACGCTGGTGCCGGCGGCGGAGCGTTCGGTCGGCAGGGTCAACCCGGTGACTGGCCAGGGCAGGCACACGTCGTCTTCCGTGGTGGCGATCCCGCTAGGCGACGGGTGGCTCATCGACACGCCGGGACTGCGGGGCTTCGGGCTGGGCCACGTGAGCGCGGAACGGGTGGTCGAGGCGTTCGGGGACCTGGCCGAGGGCACCGCCGGGTGCCCGCCCGGCTGCGATCACCTCTCCCCTGGCTGCGCCCTGGATGAGTGGGCCCGCGAGCACCACGCCGAGGCGCGCCTGGACTCGCTCCGCCGCCTGCTGCGCAGCCGCGAAGGCACCAGCCCGGACTAGCCCGTTAGTCGGAGCGCCGTGGCGGCGGCGGGCTGTCTCCGCGACGGCGCCTCGCGGCTGGCTCGCGCCAGCGGCTCGCGCACCGGACGCGAGTCCATAGCGCACCATTGGTCCCATTGGCCCCGTCTGTTGCAGCGCCGCCAAATGGATGAAGCATGATCGCCGGATTTGCGGGGAGGATTGGGGTTCCTGGGAGGATTAGGTACCCTATAGGGTACCAAAATCACCCATAAGCCCCAATCCTCCCAGATAATGTGAAAACTCTGCGCCTGGAGGGTGTAGCGAGGCAGTTGTCGTGCGTAGTGCTAGGCGACAGTGCCGCCGGCGCGCCAGTAGACGCCGGCCGCGTTCCGGGACATAAACGCCTCGTCGATTAGATGCCGGCGCAAGGTGCAATGGTCGTGGAAAATCGCCTTGAGGACCTCGTCGACCGCGGCTTCTGGGTACTTGCGGCCGGGCTCGAACGCCTGGGCCACCTGGTCAAGGAGCAGAAGGCGGCGGTCCCGTTTGGCCGGCACCGCGGTGATCCTGCCGTCGCGGACGAACGCCCGCAGCTGCTCCGGCGGGTCGGCGAGCAGGCCGTCAGCGTTATGACCCATCTGAAGCATTATGACGCGGGCGCGGCGGATCTGGCCAGCGAGATATCCCAGGCGGTACCGTTTCGCGGATGGCACGCTACGACGATGACCTGCGCTTCGCGCACGTCCTCGCAGACAACGCCGACGACATCACCACCCGGCGGTTCCGGGCGCTCGACCTGCGGGTCGAGACCAAGCCCGACCTCACCCCGGTCTCCGATGCCGACCAGGCGGCCGAGGAGTCGCTGCGTAACGTGCTGCGCCGGTCACGACCGCGCGACGCGGTACTCGGCGAGGAACTGGGCCGGTCGGGCTCGGGGCCGCGGTGCTGGGTCATCGATCCGATCGACGGGACGAAGAACTACGTGCGCGGCGTCCCGGTCTGGGCCACGCTGATCGGGCTGATGGACGGTCCGGACGTCGTGGTCGGGGTGGTGTCCGCGCCGGCCCTGAGCCGCCGGTGGTGGGGCGCCCTCGGCGGCGGCGCGTGGACCGGGCGCAGCCTGACCAAGGCGTCGCCGTGCCGGGTGTCCGGGGTGACCAAGATGGGCGACGCGTCGATGTCCTACTCCGGGCTCGGCGGCTGGTCCGAGCGCGGGCTGCTTGACAACTTCCTCGGCCTGACCCGGTTGGTGTGGAGAACCCGGGCGTTCGGGGATTTCTGGTCGCACATGCTGGTCGCGGAGGGCGCCTGCGATATATCCGCCGAACCCGAGGTGACGCTGTGGGACCTGGCCGCGCTCCAGATCATCGTCACCGAGGCGGGCGGGCGGTTCACCTCGCTCGAGGGCGAGGCCACGCCGGACGGCGGCAGCGTGGTGTGCACCAACGGTCACCTGCACGACGAGGTACTAGCCCAGCTGCGAAATTCTCATGACTAAATAACTCGCACGGCTGAGCAATCACGGGCTTGCCCTCTGCGGTGAATTAACCGATGCTGGGGGAACATCACAAATGCACAAGCGCCGGAACCAGGGGGTGTTACTCGTGAAGGTGCGAGACGGCATGTCCCATCTAGTCCTTACCATCGGGCCAGCACACACGCTGCGGCAGGCCGCCCGCATGATGTCGGCACGCCACATCGGCGCCGCCGTCGTGATCGACTCGGACCATGCTGGCATCGGCATCCTGACCGAACGTGACATCCTCAACTCGGTAGCCGCGGGCGAGGATCCGGACGCCGAACTCGCCGGGCAGCACCGCACCGAAGAGCTCACCTACGCCTCGCCCGACTGGACCCTGGAAGAAGCCGCCGAGGCGATGGTCCGCGGTGGGTTCAGGCACCTCATCGTGGTCGAAGGCCACGACGTGGCCGGTTTGCTCTCCATGCGTGACATCGTCCGCTGCTGGACGTCCGCCGAGTCGGTCAAGCCGGCTCAGCCGCACGCCGTCGTCACCTCGGCGTGAGGACCTAGGAAAGCGCCAGGGACAATCTTCCGCTCCGGCGGGTGCAGGCTGGCTGGTCCGCGGCGCTCCCGCCAAGGCGGACAATTAGGACATGAATCGCGAGGGCGCGGATACCTTTCTGCGGCTGCTGGCCGAGGCCGAGATGCGCGGCCAGCTGGCGCCTGCACCGTGGCCGCGGGCGGGCGGGCACGGCACGGGCCGGGCCAAGGTGCTGGTGGTGGGACAGGCCCTGACCGCCGTCGGAGCGCTCGACATCGACACCGTGAAGGACATCCTGGCCGATTTCGACCTGGCCGTGAGCCTGCGGCAACTCCACGAAAAGGCCAGCCCGGGACCAGCCGGAACCGCGTCACCCGGCCCGGGGCCGCCTGGAGCGCTGCCACCCAGGACGATGCAGGCCGCGGCGGTGGCGCGGTTGGCCGCCCAGCTCCAGTTCGGCCACTCCGGACCGCCGGCCAGTCCAGCCGGGCTGCCGCGCAGCGGACCGGCCGGGCTGCCGCGCAGCGGACCGGCCTGGCTGCCGCGCAGCGGACCGGCCGGGAGCAGCGCCACGCCGGTGTCGGCGGACCCCGAGCCCGGTGACGGCCCAGATCATGGGGCGCCCGAGCGGTTCGTCCCGGTCGGGCTGGCCGTCCCGTTTCACACCGAGGGCACCAGCGGCGATCTGTACCTCATGTCGCTGGCGCATACCGGCTCGGGCGCGCGGTTCATCGCGGTGTGGGGGGTACACACCGAGTCGCTGCAGCTCCGGCTGGGCCTGCGGCACCCTGACCTGATGCCGTTCGGGCTGTTCACCGTGGCCGACGACCGGGGCGCCCGGTACGACCTGGACTTCACGCCCGGCGGCGGTCCCGAGTGGACCAGCGAGATCAGGCTGCGTCCCACCCCGCCGGCCGACATCCGCTGGCTCGACGTCGCCGCGCCGCCCGGCCCGGCGGTGCGCATCGATCTGGACCAGTCCGGCTCGCCCGGCAGCGGCGAGCCTGAGGTCAGCGAGGCGAAGCTCAGCCCGGGCGAGCATCTGCTGATCATGCTCGCGGAGCGGCTGCTCACGGCGGCGCCGGAGTTCCCGCGCGACCAGCGGCGGCGGCTGGCCGCGGTGTCGCCGGGGCCGTTGCAGGCCATGGCCGCCGGGCTCGGTGCCATCATCGCCGGGCTCGAGGCCGCCGACGTCCTGTCACCGCTCAGCCTGATCCCCGCCCGGCTCGCCGCGCTGTGCGCTGGCCTGGGCATCGGCGGGCACGGGATCGCCGCGGCGCCCGCCCATGACCTGCCGGAACCCTGGCTCAGCCTGCTGACGCACTACCAGCGCAGGAAACCGGACACGGCGCCGGTACGCGATGGCTTCGCGGCGGTGGCGGTCGCCCTGCCCGAGCTGGACGGCGTCCGGCTGGCCCTGCTCGGCCTGCACAACACCGAGGGAACCTCGTCCCTGCACGTGCTGGCCCGGGGGATGACGGCCGACGGCCATCTCGGGCCGCTCGGGGTCGACCTGGACTTCCCGCTGTCGATCTGGCTCCGGGACAGCGGCGGCCGGTGGCACGCGGCCCGCCCGGCCGGCTGGCACCAGGCCGGACCCACGGACCGCGAGTACGCCGTCCGGCTGCGGGTCGTGCCACCGCTGCCCCGGTCCACGGCCTGGATCGAGGTGCTGGCCGGCGGCCGGTCGGCCGAGGTCCGCACTAAGCTGCCGCTTCGCTGGGGGTACCCGCTGTGACCAGTGCGGGGGGTTCCGGGCCACCGGGGTCTGGGGTGCCCCCAGGGGGCGGAGTGTCCCCCCGGGATAGCAGAGCGCCGAACGGAGGATGGTTCGACTGCCTCCCAAGCTGCGAGGCCCACGTGGCGTGCGGCCAGGGCCGGCACATCGTCCGCTGGGAAGCTGGGGCGCTCTCGCTGCTCAGCCATGCCGACCCCGAGGCCGAGCTCGTGCTCGCCGCCCTCGGCGGGGAGAAGGCCAGGTGCGTCGAGCTGGCCGCGGCCTGGGATCGGCACGCCACCGACCTGACCATGCTGGCCATCGGCCCGCGCGGCCCGGCCGACGAGATCGTGGTCAGCTGGGATGACGTCGACGCGGCCGCGCAGGCCGACCAGCGCGGCGGCCGGACCGGCTTTGCGCTCCATCCGGGCGGCCCTGGGCACGGGCCGATGCGGTTGGCCAGCCCATCGGTCCCCACGGCGGCCCGGGCGCAGGCCCGGCACCAGCAGGACGTTCAGGAACGAGAGCAGGCCGCGCGGCGCAGGAACGACATCCTGTCGCTGCTGGCGCTGGGATACGGCTTCCAGGTCAGGCTGATCGGACAGGTGGCCGAGGCGCACGCGAACCGGCCGGACGAGGAAATGGAGACGGTCCGGCCCGCGCTGGTCACCGCGATCACCGGCCGGCTGGCGCCGGTGGCCGAGCAGTGGCTCGGCATCGACCCCGACCAGGTAGTGGTGTCGCTGCACCGCGGGCCCGGATGGGGATCGGTCGAGATGACCGGCCGGGGCGAGCAACGGCGGCTGCGGGTCAGCCTGCCGGCCGGCTGGCTGGCCCGGGTGTGGACGGCCGGCCTGGCCCTGACCGGCCGGCACCTGGTCGTCGCCGTGCAGCGGGCGGGCTGGCCCGACGCGCAGGTCCTGGCGCTGCGCGCGCCGGGCGCCGAACCCGTGCCGCTTGACGTGCACGGCAGCCAGGCGGGCCTGGGCCGCGGCGGCCGCCAAGTGCGGCCGAGTGCCGCCGATGCGCCACACTGGGAGGTATGAGCCCGCACAATCCGGCGGTCGAGGCGCTCGGCGTCGCGGTAGCGGCCCGCGTGCCGGTGCTGCTGTGGGGCGCGCCCGGCACCGGCAAGACGTCCGCGATCCGGGCCATGGCGCAGACCATGGGGCTGCCGTGCGAGACGGTGATCGCCTCGATCCGGGAGCCTTCGGACTTCGCCGGGCTGCCCATCGTGGTCGGCGACGGGGTCCGGTTCGCACCCCCGGCCTGGGCGCGGCGGCTGGCCGAGGCCGGGCACGGCCTGCTGTTCCTCGACGAGCTGTCCACCGCCCCGCCGGCCGTGCAGGCCGCCCTGCTCCGGGTGGTACTCGAGCGGGTCGTCGGCGACCTCACCCTGCCCGACGCGGTGGCCGTGGTCGCCGCAGCCAACCCGCCGGAGCAGGCCGCCGACGGCTGGGACCTGTCCGCGCCGCTGGCCAACCGGCTCTGCCACCTGGCCTGGCACACCGACCCGCGGGCGGTGGCGGACGGGCTGGCCGGCGGCTGGGCCGCCCCGGTGGTCCCGGTGCTGCCCGACGGATGGCAAGCGGAGGAGATCTTGTCCCGCGGCCTGGTCGCCGCCTTCCTGCACGTCCGGCCCGCGCTGGCCTGTGCCCCGCCGTCCGACGCGGCGTCCGCGGGGCGCGGCTGGCCGTCGCCGCGGACCTGGGAGATGGCGGCCCGGCTGATGGCCGCCGCGGGCGCCTCCGGCACCGGGGACGAGGCTCGTTCGGCGCTGATCAGGGGGGCCGTCGGCGACGGGGCGGGTATCGAGTTCCTCGCCTGGCTGGTCGAGATGGACCTACCCGATCCGGAGCAAGTGCTCGCCGACCCGGCCTCGTTCCGGCTACCCGAACGGGGCGACCGGGCCTACGCCGCCCTCGCCGCCATCGCGGCCGCGGTGGCCGCGGACCCGACGCCGGACCGCTGGACAGCCGGCTGGCAGGTCCTCGGCCTGGCCGCCGACGCCGCGCCCGACGTGGCCGCCGTGGCCGCGCGGGTGCTGGCCAGGTGCCGCCCCGACGGCGCGGCGCTGCCCGCGGAAATCCACCTGTTCGCCCCCGTGCTGCGCGACGCGGGCCTGTTGGCGTGACTGACAGCGAGGGCTGGGGGGGTCGTCCCCCCGAGATAGCAGCACTCGCGGCGGCCCGGCTGTGGGCCGCCACCAAGTTCCCGTACCTGGCCACCGGGGTGTTCGGCGCTCAGGTGATCGCGGAGCGGGGCAGCGGCGCCGTGTCGGTCGACGAGAACTGGCGGATGCACGCGGACCCGGAGCTCACTTCAGGCTGGACCCCCGCGCAGCTGGGCAGCGTCCTGGTCCATCACGTCTGCCACCTGCTTCGGACCCACGGCGAGCGGGCGCAGGCGACGGGCGTCCGGCCGGACGAGGCCCGCACCTGGATACGCGCCGCCGACGCCGAGATCAACGACGACCTGGTGCCGGCCGGCCTCGACCTGCCCGGCCGGCCGGTGCTCCCCCGTGACCTGCGCGCCGAGGACGGCCTGCTGGCGGAGCAGTACTTCGACGGGATCCGACGCGCCCAGCAGGCGTCCGCCCAGGAGGCGAAGGGCGGGCGGGAGGCGGGGAACCGGGACCGTTCGGCCCAATCTGAAGGCGGGGAAGCGGCGAGCCCCTGGGCCGACTGCGGAAGCGGCGCGGACGGGATGCCCCGGCCCGGCCAGTCGCCGGGCGGCCTGCAGGCCTGGCAGGCCGAACTGCTGCGGCGGCAGGTCGCGCAGGACGTCGTGGCGCACGGCAAGCAGGCCGGGACCGTGCCGGCCGGGCTGCTGCGCTGGGCCGAGGAGATCCTCAGCCCCAAGGTCAACTGGCGCGCCCTGCTGGCGGCCGAACTGCGCCGGTCCGTCGCCGAGGTCGCCGGGGCGGTCGACTACTCCTACCGGCGGCCGTCGCGCCGGTCCGCCGTGGTTTTTGGGTCCGGCCAGGTCGTGCTCCCGGCGCTGCGGCGGCCGGTGCCCGAGGTGGCCGTGGTCTGCGACACCTCGGGCAGCATGACCGCGGACCTGCTCGCCATGGTGCTGGCCGAGGTCGAGGGCCTGCTGCGCGCGCTCGGGCTGGCCCGCCAGGTCCGCGTGCTGGCCTGCGACACCGCGGTCGGGCCGGCCCAGCGGGTCAGCTCCGCCCGCCAGGTGCAGCTGGTCGGCGGCGGCGGGACCGACATGGGCGCGGGCATCGCCGCGGCGGCCGCGCTGCGGCCCAGGCCCGCCGTCACGGTCGTGCTCACCGACGGGTACACGCCGTGGCCTGCCGAGCCGCCGAAGGGGATGCGGATCGTGGTCGGGCTGCTCGGCGCGCAGGCCCCGCACGCGCCGCCGTGGGCGCGCTCCGTCCGGGTTGAACCCGGCTGAGCTCGCCTTTGGCGGCTGGCCCGGCTTGCCTGATGACAGCCCGAGGTGATCTGCTATCGGGCGTTGACATCCTCCGCCGCCTTGAAGGGCGGGGATTCCAGCCGCGACTTACGGTCGTGCTGTAGGTTCGCGGTTCACAGGCTCGGTATCCCAGCAGCCTCCCCGCGCAGCCACGGCATGCCCTGCCGCGGTTCCGTGCCAGGTGGTGGGGTGTCCGCTTGGTTCTTGCCGACAACTTGAAGTTAGCACGGCGCAGCGACATTCCAGGGGAGGTGAGGCGGCGGTTCCTCCCGGCCTGAAGGTCGGGTCTAGTCGCCGCAATCCCGATGCAAACCAGGACGAGGCAACAGATCCTGACGCTGATCGCGATCGCGCTCACGTTTGCTTCCGGCGCGATGGACGTGGCCAGCTTCACCCGGCTGGGTGAGGTCTTCACCAGCGTTATGACGGGCAACATCGTGCTGGGGGGCCTGGCCGTGGCCCAGAGGTCGCTCTCGCTGGCCAGCCACACCGCGGTCTCAATCGTCGGGTACATCGCCGGGGTAGCCAGCGGCACCTGGATCGCCCATGGCTTCAAAGCGGCGAAACCCGCTGACGACGAGGGTCAGGCCAGCGTACTGCCGGCCCACGTCAACTGGGCGCTGTTCGCCGAGCTCGTCCTGCTGGCCGGGCTCACCGTCGGCTGGGAGATCACCGGTGCCAGCCCGACCGGGTGGGCGCAGTTCTGCCTGCTCGCGGTGGCGGCGGCGGCCATGGGCACGCAGGCGTCCGCGGTTAGCGAGATGGGGCTGACCAACGTGTCGACCACGTTCCTCACCGGCACCCTGACCGCACTGGTCAGCTCGCTGGTCCGCCCGGGCGAGGACACGCCGCACGGCCTGCGAAGGTTCGGCGTGCTGATCGGGCTCGCGGCCGGCGCCGGGCTGTGCGGCCTGCTGGTGGCGACCGCGGCGGCCGGCGTCCCGGCCCTGCCGCTGGCCGCCGTCATCACTACCCTCGTGCTGGCCTCGGTCCGCGCGCGCTGACGCGGCCGCGCGCCGGGTCCGGTGGGCGCGGAATGTCACTGGAGGGTGTCAGCATGTCGCCATGAGACCAGCATTGAAGGCGGGGCTGCTGCCGGTCTGGCGGGACCGTGACACGGTGCAGTTCGGCGTGGATCCACGGCGGGCGATCGCGCTCGGCGGGCTGGGCCAGACCGCGGCCGTGATCAGCCTGCTCGACGGGAGCCGCGACCGGGATACCGTGATCGCCGCTGCGCAGGCGTACGGCGTGCCGCCCGGGGCGGCCGACCGGGTGCTCGCGCTGCTGGCCGCCGCGGGCGTGCTCGACGACTTCCCGGCCCGGCTGCACGCCTCGCTACCCGAGCAGCTGCGCGCCCGGCTGGCCCCGGAGCTAGCCACCGCGTCGCTGGCCTACCGGGACGGGGACGGCGGAGCGCGCACGCTGGCCCGCAGGCGGGCCGCCTACGTCCGGGTGCACGGGGCGAGCCGGACCGGCGCGTGCGTGGCCAGCTTCCTGGCCGCCTCTGGCGTCGGGCACGTTACCTGCGCCGACCCGGAGCCGGCCGAGCCCGCCGACCTCGCGCCCGCCGGGCTGGTCCTGGCTGACCTAGGTTCGCCGCGGCAGGAGGGGGCCGCCCGGGCGGTCGAGCGCGCCGCGCCCGAGGTGCAGACCCGCGACGACGGCACAATGCCTGACCTGGTCATACTCACCGGGCTGACGCTGCCAGGCCTGACCGAGCAGCTGATGAGTGACCGGGTGCCGCACCTGACGCTGCGGACCGGCGAGGCGATCGGCGTCGTGGGACCGCTGGTGCGGCCGGGGAGTTCGGCTTGCCTGAACTGCGTGGACCTGCGCAAGGCCGAGGCCGACTCGCTGTGGCCGAAGATCTTGGCCCAGGCCACCTTCGCCCGGTCCCAGCCGCAGGCCTGCGACACCGTGCTCGCCGCCATGACGGCCACGCTCGCGTCGGCGCAGGCGCTGGCCTATATCGACCGCCCGGAGACCGTCCCGGTGACCGCGGACGGCACGCTGGAGGTCGTGCTGCCCGACTGGCAGTGGCGGCGCCGGACCTGGCTCCCGCACCCGGCGTGCGGATGCGGTACGGCGGCGGGCCACCGACGCGACATGGGCGCCTTCGCCCGGCCAGCGGATGAGCGATATTGACAATAATTGCTGTTTGTGGAACTCAGCCGGTCACCGCGGCGGGCCGGGGATCTCGCCGACGCGGTCGGCGTGGCCGCGCCGACGATGAGCAAGCACCTGCGCGTGCTGCTGGCCGCGGGGATCGTGGCCGATGAACGCGGCGCCCGGGATGCCCGGGTCCGGGTTGGGCTGCCGTTCTACGTCGCCGCCGACCCCGAGGGCAACCAGTGGACGTTCCCCCAGACGCGGACCACCATGCGCTGAGCCGGCCGGCGCATTCGCGGCCTCTACCTGTACCAAACCGCTCCTGCGCATGCGGGACAATGTCGGTGTGAACGACGTGCCCAAGAACCCGGTGACCCGGGCCGCGAAGATGGCCAGGCTGCCGATCGGGCTGGCGGGCCGCACGGCCATCGGGGTCGGGAAGCGAATCGGCGGGCGGCCGGCCGAGGTCGTCGCGCAGGAAATACAGCAGCGCACCGCGGACCAGATCTTCCGCGTCCTGGGCGAGCTCAAGGGCGGCGCGATGAAGCTGGGCCAGGCGCTGTCGATCTTCGAGGCGGCGCTGCCGCCGGAGATCGCCGGGCCCTACCGGGCCACGCTGACCAAGCTGCAGGAGTCCGCGCCGCCGCTGCCCGCCCGCACCGTGCACCAGGTGCTGGCCAAGGAACTCGGCGAGGATTGGCGGGACGACTTCGCCGAGTTCCACGACACCCCGGCAGCCGCGGCGTCCATCGGCCAGGTGCACCAGGCCGATCTGGCGCGACGGGCGGCGGGTCGCGGTGAAGATCCAGTACCCCGGCGCGGGACGCGCGCTGATCGGCGACTTCAACCAGCTGAGCCGGGCCGGGTGGCTCTTCGGCCTGCTGATGCCCGGGCTGGACGTCAAGCCCCTGCTCGACGAGCTGAAAGACCGGGTTGCCGAGGAGCTCAACTACGAGCTCGAGGCGATGTCCCAGCAGATGTTCGCCGACGCCTACGCGGGCGACCCGGACATCTACGTGCCCAACGTCGTCATGGCCACAGATCAGGTCCTGGTCTCCGACTGGATGGACGGCACGCCGCTGTCGAAGATCATCAGCGACGGCAGCAAGGAGGAACGCGACCGGGCCGGCATCCTGCTCGTCCGGTTCCTGTTCTCCGGACCCTCGCGGGCCGGTCTGCTGCACGCGGACCCGCACCCGGGCAACTTCCGGCTGCTCGACGACGGCCGGCTGGGCGTGCTCGACTTCGGCGCCGTGGACCGGCTGCCGGGCGGGCTGCCGCCGTTCTTCGGACGACTGCTGCGGATCATGCACGACGACGACGCGGACGTCGCAGAAGTGGAGCGGGAACTGCGCGCGAACGGGTTCCTGCGGCCCGGGATCGACGTGGACCTGGACGCGCTGCACGCCTTCCTGGCGCCGCTCGCCGAGCCGTCCAAGGTGGACTGCTTCAAGTTCAGCCGCGAATGGCTGCGCGAGGAGGCGACCCGAGTCACGGACCTGCGGGCCAGCAACATCACCCGCAGGTTCAACGTGCCGCCGTCCTACGTGCTCATCCACCGCGTGTCCACGGCCGGCATCGGGGTGCTGTGCCAGCTCGAGTGCGAAGGCGAGTTCCGGGCCGAGGTGCTCAAGTGGATACCCGGCTACTTCGATCCCGCCCCCGCGGGCCTGGACGAGGCCGGCTAGGGCTGGTCCAGGCCCGCTGGCAGCCGCTGAGCGGCGGGTGAAGGGCCGGCCCGGCTGAAACCGGCCGCCGCGTCCCGCCCGGGCAGCGCGCACGCGGCCCGGGCGGTGAAACCAGCGCCGTTCGGCTTAATGACCTTGACCTAGTGACGATTACTGCGGGTCCTCGTATTTGAAGGACAGCCGGAGCTTGGTCCTGAAGACGGTGGCGCCGTCATCTTCGATGGACAGGTCCTGCTGCACCACCTCGGCGACCCGCAGGTCACGGAGCGACTTGCGCGCGGTGTTCACCGCGGTGACGGCGGCGTCTTCCCAGGACTGGGGGCTGGTCCCGATGACGTCGATGACCCGGTACACGCTCACGGCATCCTCCTTGATTCCGGACCCGGGCCGGGACGTCAGGCCAGGAGTCCCGGCTCCCGGGTCAGCGATCTGCTGTTCGTTACCACGCTCCCGCGAATCCGGCCGGTATGCCAGGGGTCAGGCCCGCAATCCGGTCACGTCCCAGAAGTTCTGGCTTCCGCCGACGATAGCCGATCAGAGCGCAGCATGCGGAAGGCGGTGGCAGCCATGGCCGCCAGGGGCTGGCGATCCGGGCCCGGGTCCCGGCCGCGACGCCCGTCCGCCCGCCCGTTGAGCACCTTGGACACCGCCGACACCGACACCCCGGCGTCGGCGGCGATATCGACCAGGTGCTACGCCGGGCGTCACGCGCCACGGCCACTCCTTTTCGAAAAGTATGAGGCTTATGCAAGACCCGGCTGTTAATCTATCCACGGGTTTTCCTCATTGTAATGGGAACACGAGTGGAACAATCAGGTGAGCTCGTTCCGTGCGCCGGTCGAGCGGGCTGTCGCGACCTTGAAGACCTGGCGGATTCTCTTCACCGACTACCGCCGGCCGCTGAAGACCTTCAGGTCATCGTTCCGAGCCGCAATCGGACTTTACTTCTTCAAGGAACGTTTTGCATAACCCTCTATGTCTGCTGAATATGTGCTAGCAGCATCGCTCGCGACCGGAGAAATCGCTATTGACCTGGTTTTATAGCTGAATTTAGCCTGGCAGGGGAAGCGGAGAGTCTTCGAGAAGGAGAACCGTGACGGCCAACCCTGCGGCGCTACAGCTCTACACCCTCCGGGAACAGCTGCCCGCCGACCGGCCCGGGGTCCTGGCGCAGGTCGGTGCCCTGGGCTACGGCGCGGTGGAACCGTTCAACATCCTGTCCGACCCGGACGGGCTGCGCGCCGACCTGGACGCGGCGGGCCTGTTCGCGTGCAGCGTGCACGCCGTGCCCGCGGGCGAGCAAGCCGAGGACGTGGTGCGCGCCGCCCGCACCCTCGGCGCGGACACGATCATCATCCCGTACCTGCCGCCGCCCAGGTTCGCCGACGCCGACGGCGTGCAGGGGGTCGCCCGCGAGCTGAACGAGCTGGCCGCCTGGACGGCAGGCCAGGGCCTTCGGCTGGGCTACCACAACCATGATTTCGAGCTCTCCTCGCTGGTCGGCGGGGTGCCCGCGCTCGAGGTGCTCGCGGATCAGCTGGACGACACGGTGCTGCTCGAGGTCGATACCTACTGGGCGGCGGTGGGCGGCCAGGACGTGCCCGCCCTGCTCGGCCGGCTCGGCGACCGGGTCCGCTACCTGCACGTCAAGGACGGCCCGGTGGTCAACAGGGACGACTTCATGACCGCCGTCGGCGCCGGGCGGATGCCGGTGGCCGAGATCCTGGCCGCGAGCCCGTCCGTGGGCTGGCACGTGGTCGAGCTCGACCGCTGCGCGACCGACATGATGACCGCGGTCGGGGACAGCCTGGCCTGGCTGGTCGGCCAGGGACTGGCCCAGCCGACCGGACGCGGGAGTGGCGGCTGATGACGGCGACGGCCGGGCCGGTCGGCGTCGCCGTCGTCGGCTGCGGCATCATCAGCCGCGAGTACCTGCGCAACCTGACCTCGTTCCCTGACCTGCGGGTGGTCTTCTGTGCCGACATCGACCCCGAGCGGGCCAAGGGGCAGGCCGCCAGGTACGGCGTGCCTGAGGCGGGGACGATGGCCCAGGCGCTGCGGGTACCCGACGTGGAACTCGTCGTCAACCTCACCATCCCCGCCGCGCACGCCGAGGTCACCTCGGCCGCGCTGGCCGCGGGCAAGAGCGTCTGGACCGAGAAGCCGCTCGCCCTCGACACCGCCACCGGGCAGCGCCTGCTCGACGAGGCGGCCCGGGCTGGCCTGCTGCTCGGCTGCGCACCCGACACCGTGCTCGGCGCCGGGCTGCAGACCGCCCGGCGGCTAATCGCCGGAGGGGCGATCGGCGTGCCGCAGACGGCGCTGGCGCTGATGCAGAGCCCCGGCCCGGAGCGGTGGCATCCTGATCCGGAGTTCCTGTTCCAGCGGGGCGCGGGACCGCTGTTCGACATCGGGCCCTACTACCTGTCCTGGCTGACCACGATCTTCGGCCCGGCCGGGCAGGTCGCGGCCGTCGGCCACCGCAGCCGCGACACCAGGGTCCTCGCCAAGGGGCCGCGAGCTGGCACGGAGTTCCGCGTCGAGGTCCCCACCCACGTCTCCGCCCTGGTCGAGTACTTGCAGGGCCCGGTGGCCACGCTCGTGCTCAGCTTTGAGTCGCCGCTGCCGCGGCACGGCTTCGTCGAGATCACCGGCACCGAAGCCACCCTCGCGCTCCCCGACCCGAACCGGTTCGACGGCGAGATCAGGCTCCGCGCCGCCGGCACTGATGAGTGGCAGGTCCTGCCGACCTCCGGGGCAACCGACGGACGCGGGCTCGGCGTGCTCGACATGGCCCGCGCGTTGCGCGGCGGCGGCCGCCCGTACGTGTCGGGTGAGCTGGGGCTGCATGTGCTCGAGACCATGGAGGCGATCGGGCGGTCGGTCGCGGAGCGCTCGTTCGAGCCGGTGCGGTCGGCGTTCAGCCTGTCCGAGACACTGGATCCCGACTGGGATCCGAAGGCCAGAACCCTAGATAATCCAGCATCCTGAGTACCGGCCTGACGGGATGACGGCCTGACGGGAGGAACGAGGTGGGGGAGACAGCGAGCCAGGGTGCCCAGCTCGGCCAGGTGGAGCGGCCGGTGCTCGGCGTGGGCATGGTCGGCTACGCGTTCATGGGCGCGGCCCACTCACAGGCCTGGCGGACCGCGCCGCACGTGTTCGACCTGCCGCTGCAGCCCGGCATGGCCGTGCTGTGCGGCCGGGACGCGGCCGCGGTGGGCGCCGCGGCGCGGCGACTCGGCTGGGCGGCCACGGAGAAGGACTGGCACGCCCTGGTCAAACGGGACGACGTCCAGCTCGTGGACGTGTGCACGCCGGGCGACCTGCACGCCGAGGTCGCCATCGCGGCACTCGAGGCGGGCAAGCACGTGCTGTGCGAGAAGCCGCTCGCCAACACCCTGGCCGAGGCCGAGGCCATGGCGGCCGCGGCGGCGCGGGCCGCCTCCCGCGGCGTCCGCTCGATGACCGGGTTCAACTACCGCCGCGTCCCGGCCGTGGCCCTGGCCCGCAAGCTCGTGGCCGACGGCAGGATCGGCCGGATCCGCCACGTGCGCGCGAGTTACCTCCAGGACTGGCTGGTGGACGCGTCGTTCCCGCTTACCTGGAGACTGCAGCGCGAGCGAGCCGGGTCCGGGGCGCTTGGCGACCTGGGAGCACACATCGTCGACCTGGCCCAGTACCTGACCGGCGAGCTGATCGCCGGCGTCTCCGCGGTCACCGCCACCTTCGTCGGCGAGCGCCCGCTGCCGGAGCCGGCCGGGGAGGCCCCGCGCTCGGGGCCGGTGACCGTGGACGACGCCGCGGTGTTCACCGCCCGGTTGGACTCGGGCGCGCTGGCCTCGTTCGAGGCGACCAGATTCGCCACCGGCCGCAAGAACCAGCTGCGGATCGAGCTGAACGGCGACGGTGGCAGCCTGGCGTTCGACTTGGAGCGGCTGAACGAGCTGCAGTTCTGCGACCGTTCCGTTGACCCGTGCGAGGAGGGTTTCCAGCGCATCGGCGTCACCGAGCCCGGCCATCCCTACCTGTCCGCCTGGTGGCCGCCGGGCCACGTGCTCGGCTGGGAGCACACCTTCACGCATCAGGTCCGGGACCTGGTGACCGCCATAGCCACGGGTACGGATCCGGCGCCGTCGTTCGCCGACGGCCTCCAGGTACAGCGTGTCCTCGCCGCCGTCGAGCAGAGCGCCGCGAATGGGTCAGGCTGGACGCCCGTCCCCACGAACTGAAAGGGAGTCAACGATGCCCCATCCCTTCACCTTGTTCACCGGCCAGTGGGCTGACCTGCCCCTGGAGGAGGTCTGCCAGCACGCCAGGAAGTGGGGCTACGACGGCCTCGAGCTCGCCTGCTGGGGAGATCACTTCGACGTCAGCCGCGCGCTGAGCGAGGACGGCTACCTGCCCGGCCGGCACGAGTTGCTGGCGAAGTACGACCTGAAGTGCTGGGTCATCTCGAACCACCTGGTCGGCCAGGCCGTCTGCGATCACCCCATCGACGCCCGCCACCAGGCGATCCTGCCCGCCCGTATCTGGGGCGACGGCGAGCCGGAAGGCGTCCGGCAGCGCGCGGCCGCCGAGATGGCCGATACCGCGCGCGCCGCCGCCGCGTTCGGCGTGGACACCGTGGTGGGATTCACCGGCTCGTCGATCTGGCACACGGTGGCGATGTTCCCGCCCGTCCCCGCAGCCATGATCGACGAAGGCTACGCCGACTTCGCCCGCCGCTGGAACCCGATCCTGGACACCTTCGACGCCGAGGGTGTCCGCTTCGCGCACGAGGTGCACCCCAGCGAGATCGCCTATGACTTCTGGACGACCAGCCGCGCGCTCGAGGCCGTGGGCCACCGCCCCGCGTTCGGCCTGAACTTCGACCCGAGCCACTTCGTCTGGCAGGACCTCGACCCGGTGGCGTTCCTCTCCGGGTACCGCGACCGGATCTACCACGTGGACTGCAAGGAGGCCCGCAAGCGGCTCGACGGCCGCAGCGGCCGCCTCGGCTCACACCTGCCCTGGGGCGACCCCCGGCGCGGCTGGGACTTCGTCTCCGCCGGCCGCGGTGACATCCGCTGGGAAGACATCTTCCGCATGCTGAACTCGATCGGCTATCGCGGCCCGATCTCCATCGAGTGGGAAGACGCCGGGATGGACCGGCTGGCCGGCGCGGCCGAGGCGATCACCTTCCTGCGCCGGTTCGACTTCGACCCGCCTCAGGCTGCCTTCGACGCCGCCTTCAGCTCAGGCCGCGACTAGCGGTACGAGGTCTAGGCTCGCAATCCAGTCAGGTCGCGGGCGATGATCGTCTTCATGATCTCGGACGTGCCGCCGTAAACGTCAACGCTAAGTACTATCCCGCGGGGAAAGCGGGATGGTTCACCAAGCCGAATCCGAAGAACGGCGACTGGCGGCGGTTCGCCATCTGGGCTTCACGCCCTGCAATGCCCGCCACACAAGGATCAGCTGGGCCATCGATAAGGGAGTCCTGTTCTCCTGGGGGAGAATTTACTTAGGATCGTTGACAGTCAGCACTTCTTGGAGAGCCGCCAGCACCGCACCGATGGCGGCGCCGAGGATTACTCCAGCCAGAAATGTATGGTAATTGTCTTTAGATTGATTAGCGTAGTCGACGCCATCCGCGACTCGGGCGGATATCTGACCGCCGGTTACCGGTTCGTTCCAGGTGGCGAAGGTTGCACTGGCGAATTCCACTGGGAATACTGACCAATCATAGCTGCTGGCATCGGGAATATTGTACTGTGTCAGCAATGTCGGCGTCCCGGAACCCTGGTATGTGACGGCCGGCGCCACGACCGACGCGTTAACGTCGTTATATGTGCCGCCAAGGTTGTGCGCGCGAACAAAAAAATCAGCAACCGCAACTCCGGTGTTGCCGTTCGCATTGGAAAGCACCTTAAAGGCCAATAGCACCTTCTCTGACGTTACCCCATGAGGCTCGGATACGCACGCCGGAACTGGGCAGGTCTCGAAGCTTACTCCGATGGGAGGAGACACAACGAGCTCGACGGTTGTCGTACCAGCCGACGGGAGCGGCGCGTTAACCGGCAGTTGGACGGTAACCTTCATCTCGGCGATGGCTGAAGATACCTGGTCGACCTCGTATTGGATTATCGCGACCGGCTGCGATGCCTCGATGGCGAGCGTGCTAGCGGGCGGGACGGGCAGTTGCGTCGTGGACGGGTACAGCCAGACGGTAACCAGGAAGAGCACCAGACCGACGGCGGCCAGAATGATAGCGGCCCGGTACTTCTTTCGCCACGGCAGCTTCCGCCGGCTCGTGGATGACTGATCGCCCGCCGAGGAGGACTCGGCAGTCGCCTGCGGCGGTTGACCCTGATGCGCAACGCTAGGGGGCGGGCTTGAAGGCGGCTGGCCGACGCGGCCAGGACGGCCCGACGTTTGCTGCCACCATTCGCCGCCTGGCTGATCTGGCATAGTTCCCCCCAGGTTCTATGCTGATATTTTGTCCAGATCCTTTCACAACTTTATACGACTTACTAGGTTGGTCATGGTATACAATTATCTGCGAAATCGTATACTATGCTCTTTTCCGCTTTCAGGAGAGCGCGCCGTCTTCCAGGAGCGTCCGCAGATTTTCCGCGGCGGTATCGAAGTGCTCCTTCGTGAGTCGGACCACGAATGGTTCTGCGAACTTGGAAAGCCCCGGCTTTCGTCGCGGTAAATCTCGTCACCCAGGTACCGGGTCTCCGCCGGCGCTATATGACGATCTGATAATGGGCGCGGCGAGAGCGGGAGAAAGAAATTTCCCGGGCTCGATCTGGCTCGCCAGGAGACCTTTGGTCAGCTGAAGATCTCAACCGCGAGGGTTGCAGCGTCTGGTGACGGTCGGACTTCCGGGGGCTGACGTCGCGGGCGGTGGTGTCGTTCCCGGGGGCCAGCACGGTGCAAGCTTGGAGGGTGGGCGAGGAGCGGGCCGAGACCTATCTGCGGCTGCTGGCCGAGGTCGAGCTAGGGCGGGCGGGTGATCAGCTGCGTGGCCTTGATGCCGCGGCCGGGACGGGCGGCTCATCCGATCCGGGCATGGAGCACGCCACCGCGGAGCCGCTCGCCGCTGCCGTCTCGCTCCTTTAGCTGGGCGATGCGGGTCACGCCCATCGGCCGGGCGCTTCGGGTGGCCGCCGGGGCTGGCGGGGTGGCGGGGGCGGGGCCGCCGGATCGTTCGGCATGAATCTTGTCGTACCGGGCCATCTCGGGGGCCGGACGCAGGCCGGTGTGCACGGTGCGGCCCTGGGCGGCGTGATCGGTGACCGCGTAGCCGAGTTCGGCGTCACGGTAACCGGGGTACCGGAAGGCTCGGGCCGGTCCACCGTCGCTGCCCGGTCCGCGGGTCGCCGTTGGCCAGGGTGCGGCCGGGCTCGCCTGCCTCGACGGTGTGGTCGTTGCGGGTGCAGATGATCAGGTCACCGCAGCTGGCCTGGCTGCCGTCCGCGATGGTAACCGCGGGGCCGGGCTAGACGATGCCCAAGGTGATGAGGTCGTCGCGGATGCGACGGGACAGTTCGCGGCGCAGCGCGTGGTCGGCGGCCATCAGCAGGGTGTCGGTACCGCTGCTGGTGAGGGCGACGTGGGCCTTCGCGGCAGCGTCCATCATCTGCTCCGGGTCTCCCCCGGTGATCCGGCCGTGCTGGTCATACTCGGCCAGCACCATGGTGTCGCCGTCCCGCAGCCGCAGGCCTTCTGCGCCGCGCGGGACAGCTCAAGCTCAGTGAGCGCCGGGCCGTCTGCGCCGCGCGGCTGCGCGGCCGGTTCCGTTGTGCCACACCGACGCCAGCCTCACGCCAACGATGCGTGCGAGCTTGTCCGCCCAGCCCGCGTGCAGTTGCGTGAAATCCAGCGCACCTTCCTTCTTGGCCGCGCGTGTTTTGAAGTTCGACGCTTGCGCGAGTTGCGTGAGCTCGCGCTGGGACGGCTTGCGTCCGTATCGCTGCTCAAATCGCGCGGCGCGCGTGCGCAGGTCCGCGGTGATGGACTCACGACGGGAGGAGAACAGCCGCATCATCTCGCCGCTGATGCCCTTGATCTCGAACCCGTGGCCGTCGTCGCGGGCGGTCCATTCCAGGCCGAACCGCGCGGTCAGGGCCTCTTCCAGGTGCTGCGACACGATCGCGGCGACGGCGCCGATGTGCTCGTTGTACCCGAGGGAGTCCGCGGCGCGCCATTTCCCGTCAGTGGCCGTTTTGGCGACGTGGGCGATCTGGGAGTGGACGTGCAGCTGCATGTCGCCGTCGCGGGAGGTGTCCTGCAGCCAGTGGGCTACGGCCAGGTCCGCCTCGCGCGACTGGCCGGCCAGCCGGGTTGTTTACAAGACCTGCTCTGCCTGCTGAACTACACCAGCGGCCGACTCTGAGCGTGGTAGCCGAACCGTGAGAACTGGTCGCCCATCCTGGCCCGCAGACCCGCGACGTGCCCGACTGGTTACCTAGGGCACCCGTCCGGGGGACCAAGGCCCCTGAGCACGCCTCAAGCGGACCGGCATTGTCACCCGTGTGACCCCGAAGCGGGAGGTACATGCCCGCTACCCGCCGACCTGGCGGGCTTTCGCGGGATGATGACGTGAGGAGAGGAGCATGCGGGTACTGATGATCGCGCCCCCGGGCGCGGGCAAGGGGACGCAGGGCGCGCTGATCGCCGCGCACTTCGACGTGCCGCATATCGCGACCGGTGACCTGCTGCGCCATCACGTGGCCGCGCGGACCGCCCTGGGCCGCGCCGTGCAGGAATACCTGAACCGCGGCGCACTCGTGCCCGACCAGATCGTGCTGGACATGCTGCGGGAGGCGATGATCGCCGCCAAGGCGGCCGGTGGCGGGTTCGTCCTGGACGGCATCCCGCGGACCATGACCCAGGCCCGCGCGGCCTACCTGATCGGCCGCGACCTCGGGATGGCCGCGGATGTGGCGCTGCACCTGCTGGCCGGCGACGCCGAGCTCAGCCGCCGGTTGCTCGCCCGGGCCACGCTGGAGCACCGCTCCGACGACACCGCGGAGGTCATCGCCCAGCGGCTGGCCCTCTACCACGAGGTGACCTCGCCCATCTTGTCGTGGTACCGCGACCGCGGCATCCTGGTCTCGGTGGACGCGATGCGGTCCGCGCAGGAGGTCGGGCGTGAGATCCTGGCCGCCCTCGAGGTGATGCGCCCACTGCTGGACCACGTGCCCGCGCACGCCCGGCAACCGGTCGACCTGACCGGTCTGGGGGAGGCGCTCGGCGCGACCGGCGTTGCGGCGGCCTAGTTAACATGAGCTGACGGACGCACCGTCGGCCGGCAGCAGTCGTGGCGAGGATGACGTCCTGCGCGCGCTGAAGGTTATGACGATCGCTGGTCACGTGGTCTCCGGGTCGATGGCGAGCCGCAGATGCCGGCGGCGGCGGGTGGTGGCGAGCCGCAGATGCCGCCGCCGACGGGCGGTGGCGCAGACTAGGTGGCGGGAGCCGGGCTGGCGGATGCCGGTCCGCGACGTGGCCGAGCATGCGGCGATCAGCGCGTCAGCCTCAGCTCGCGACAGCGTCTCGGCCCGGTATCGCGTGCCAGCGGGGGCCAGGACCTGTGGAGCCGCCGGGCCGAGACGTATGTTGCCCTGCTCCATGCCATCAGCGGCTGTAGCGGCGCCTTCAGCCAGGTCGCCTCGCGATGGCTGATCTCGTCAGCCGCTCGGGGATCTCTCACCTGGCCGCCGGTCATCTCCGGGCAGGCCTCGGGCGCATGCCTCACCCTTAGCGCCATATAACAGCAGTGAACCTTTCCGGTCATCCTGTCGTAGGTGAGTCACAGCAGTCCAATTACGCCGGGAACGAAGGCGTGGCAGACATGACACGAATGGACCCCGCGCCGGGTCAAAACCCGGTCGGCAGCTTCAGGGCGGTGGCCGGAATACTCTGCCCAGCCCGGCGGGAAAAGCCCGGGTTTAACCCTTAAGAAGAACTCGGCTCAAACGAGTGCGGTAAGGCGCCGGTGTGGCGGGATCACCCCCTGCGCTGCCCGCCTCCTGACTGCCATCAGCGTGCATTCCTGCACGTCAGATACACATCTCACGTCGAACTCGCGGCTAAGAGTCCACCTCAGCTGGCTGTGTGGAAATCCGCGTTAGCGCCATATAACAGCAGTGAACCTTTCCGGCCATCCTGTCGTAGGTGAGTCACAGCAGTCCAATTACGCCGGGAACGAAGGCGTGGCAGACATGACACGAATGGACCCCGCGCCGGGTCAAAACCCGCTCGGCAGCTTCAGGGCGGTGGCCGGAATACTCCGCCCAGCCCGGCGGGACAAGCCCGGGTTTAGAACCCGTCTCAGTTTTCACGTCCTTTGGACGCCAGTACCTAGCAATGGGGGTCAGTAATGCATGCGTTGCTGTTGGCAGGTATTCTTGCGGCACCGCTGGGCTTCGCCGGCCTGCTCATACCGGTAAAGCGGCACGCCCGTACAGTGTCCGGGCCGTGGCCGGCCATCCGCCGGCTCGTGCTCGCGGTGGTCGCCACAACGGCACTTGCTGCGGTGGTGGCGGTGTCGCTGCGGCTGCTCAGGGTTTCCGTGCACGGCCAGGCGGTCGGCGTCGCTGGCGTGGTGCTCGCGAGCCTGGCCTGGCTCCCTGCCACCCGCCGCTGGACCGCGCGGGCCCACCTGTGCTGGGCGTCAAGTATCTTCCTGGTCATCGTTTACCTGACGGTCGCGCTGGAGCGGACCTTCGCTAGCCGATCCGGGGCGGCCAGCACCGCCGGCGGCGTGGTGCTGTGGCTTTTTGAGCTGTTCGCGGCGGTACTGTCGTGCGCGTACCTGTGGGAGATCTGCGAAGCGCTCGGCACCGAGCACCGGCGCAGGCGGGGAGCCCCTAAGGTCTCGCCAGCCGCGAAGGACAGCGACCTGCCGATGATCAGCCTGCACGTCCCCGCCCACAACGAGCCGCCGGACATGGTCATCGACACGCTGCGGGCCCTCGCGCGCCTCGACTACCCGCGGTACGAGATCATCGTGATCGACGACAACACCGACGATGAGACCCTCTGGCGTCCGGTGGAGGCCTGGTGCAGGCGGCACGGGGTCAAGTTCGCCCACCTGGAGAACTGGCCGGGTTACAAGTCCGGGGCGCTCAATTACGCGCTGCGCCACCTGACCGATCCGCGGGCGGAGCTGATCGGCGTGGTGGATTCGGACTACCAGATCAAGCCGGAATTCCTGCGCCGCTGCGCGCCGGCCTTCGCCGATCCCTGGATCGGCTTCGTCCAGGCACCGCAGGATTACCGCGGCTGGCAAGAGGCCGCTTACTACCGCCGCCTGTACTACTCCTACAAGTACTTTTTCGCCATCTCTCAGCCATCACGCAATGAACGCGACGGGGCCATCTTCGCCGGCACCATGGGGCTCATCCGGCGGGTGGCGCTGGACGAACTCGGCGGCTGGGACGAGTGGTGCATCACCGAGGACGCCGAGCTGTCGCTGCGGCTGCTGCGAGCCGGCTGGTCAGGCCTGCACCTGGATCAGTCCCTGGGTCACGGCATCATGCCGCTGACCTTCGAGGCGCTTAAGGGCCAGCGGTACCGGTGGTGCTTCGGCGGCATCCAGATCTTGCGCATGCACTGGCGGTCCCTGATTCCCGGCCGCACATCCAAGCATAACCACCTGTCCACCGCCCAGCGCTGGGCATATCTCGCCGGCGCGATCCAGTGGTACGGCGACCTGCTCGGGCTTGCCTTCTTCGCCTTCCTCCTCGCCGGCGCTGCCAACCTGGCGACCAGCGACGGCCAGACATTCTGCAAGCTCACCCCGTTCCTGCTCACCACCATGCCGGTGCTTTTCGTGCTCGGGCTGGCCCGGGCGGTGGCGCTACTCCGCCGCGGAACCGGCGCCACCTGGCGACAGGCGATCGGCGCGTTGTTCATCTGGCAGTCCACCTCCCTGGTGGTGGCGAAGGCGTCAGTGCTTGGCCTGTTCGCCCGGAAAGCGGCCTTCCTGCGCACCCCCAAGACCAGCGAGCACGCCCGGTGGTGGGAAGCGCTGAGGGCCAACTGGGCCGAAACCGCGCTAGCCCTGCTCGGCGCGGCCGGCATCGCCGGAGCGCTGACCAAGGCCACCCAGCTGAGCGCCCTGCTGCTCGCCGGGCTGCTCCTGTTCCCGACACTCGGCATGGCCGCGGCGCCGTGCAACAGCTGGGCTGCCCGGCGCGCCTCGCTGCCGCCCCAGCTGCGCGAACGGCGGCACACCGAATACCGCCGCGAGCACCGAGAGCGCCGGGCCTTCGCCATGGGCGCCGCGACCGGCGGGCTCGCCACCGTACTTTGCGCGGTGATCGCGGCCTGGGTACTGCTGCTCACCCCGAACCACCTGGCGCATGTGCCTAATCCGGTTGGGCACACCCACAGCAGCAAACCTTCCCCATCGCGCCCTTCCCCGTCGTCGCCTGGCCCCAGGACGCCGACGCGACCAGGCGTGCCCTCAGGCCAGCCGACAGGCCAGCCTTCAGGTCAGCCCTCAGGCCAGCCGACAGGCCAGCCCTCAGGCCAGCCCGCAGACCCGCTTTCAGGCCTGCTTTCAGGCCTGCTGTGAACCGCGCTGGAGCGCCTGGGAGCTCCACTGCTGAGAGGAAGACGGACTCGTGAGATATCGAGCAACGAACTGTCCGCGGAACTACGTAAGCGCGCGGGGCCGGAAACGTTCACTTATCCGGCTTGGTTCCCGCTGGGAAGGTGAAGAGCGCTTGCCGACGGATTCAGCGTCGCCCCTACGAGGGTCTTGCGGCGGGATAGTTCACGCCCTGGGGCAGCGTTTCCGGGCTGAGGTACCTGCAATACTGAAACAAGCCATAATCGGCTGGAGGAGTGAACAAACGGCGTGTGGGCGCCGTTGACTAGTTGGGGGGTCCGGTGTGTCACTAGACGATGCCGAGGCCCACCTCGCTGCTCAAGAAGCACAGCTAGTTGACCAGATCGCAGACGGGAACATCGAAGAGCCGATGAGGGAGCTATACCGCCGCTACGCAAAGAACCTGTACCGCTTCGGGCTCCACATGCTCGGCGACGAAGGACTGGCCGAGGAAATGGTACAGGAAAGCTTTCAGCGGCTGTGGCGCAGCGCCGGGCGTTTCGACGCCGGGCGAGGCAGCGTCGGCGCCTTCTTGTTCGTGATCGCCCGCTCGGCCGCCGCTGACATCCGCAAACGCCCGTCGTCTCGCCTGCTGCTCCCGGTCGAGGATTTCCAGTTGCCGCCGCTGCCCGACAGCACCGATCAGATCCTCGATTCCCTCATCCTGCGCGAAGCCCTGGACAAACTCAGCTCGGCTCACGCCAAGGTGCTGCGCCTGACCCTCGAAGAAGGCCTTACCCAGGCCGAGATCGCTGAGCGCCTGGGGCTGGCGGTCGGCACCGTGAAGTCACGAACCTTCAACGGCATGCGGGCACTTCGCAGCGCCCTGGGAGAGCGAGGTTTCAATGCCGCCTGACAGTAAAGCCGACCTCGCTCACCCCGAAGCCGCCGATTGGGTGCTGGGCACCATGGGACCAGCGCAGGCCGAGGATTTTCCGCGTCATCTCACGGGCTGCCTCCACTGCCAGGCAGCCGTGGCCGAGTTCGGCGAGCTCGGCCAGATGCTCCAGCACTTGCCGCCAGCGGCCGAGCCATCGCCCGGGCTCGAAGCTCGCACCATCGCCAGCGTGCTCGCCGCAGCAGCCATGTCCCCGACCCCCAAGGCTGATCGCCGCTCGGACCCCGAAGATCAGGCCGCCACCCGGGTCCAGCCGAGACCGCAGCTCCAGCCTCCGGCCGGGGACGAGACCCGACCAACGGTCACTCGCCTGCCGGTGTGGCGGCGTCACCAAGGCCGCCTAGCCGCTGTCGTGGCCGTTGCCGCTGCGATCATCACCGCCGCCATCGTCGTCCCGCTCAGCCTTGGCGGAGGCCGGATCACCCCGGCCCAACCCACAGTGGTGATTTCGCTCTATGCCACCACTGCGGCCAAGGAGCACGGTTTCGGAGCAGCCACCGGGCGAGCGACGGCTCGCCCGGATGCCTCCGGCAGCTGGGACATCACCTTGACCGTGCAGCACCTCAAAAGCTTTGGGGACAAGCAGTGGTACGAATGCTGGTACGTCAGCCAGAAACTTGGACAGGTGGCGCCCGCTGGCTCGTTCCAGGTTCCCGCTAGCGGGAACAGAACCTTCCACATGACGAGCGCTGTTGACCCCGGGGACTTCCCCTTGATGGAGATCACCCTCGGACCACCAAGCAGCAACGGCGCCAAGCCCAGCACGGTCGTTCTCAGCAGTCAAACGCTGTAGCTGCCGACCGCCACGGTGACCATGCCGCCGACCCGGGGGGCCTCCCGCAGCAGCAAGGGGACGGCCCTCGGGTCGTCGAGGCGGGCGGCCCGGGTGGCCAGGGCGGTGACCGCGTCGTCGGCCCCGGTCGCGCGCAGCTCCCGCAGCAGCTCGGCGACAGCCCATGGGTCGTCGAGGCTGCGCCGCCAGCGAATCCTGCGCACCGTGTATGAGTGCGGGGTGTTCCAGGCTGGTTAGGACGGTTTCATTTGGCCCCACCATGACTTGAAGTGGCCCCGTCTGGGACTGATTCGGGGTCGGGGTGACGGCTTGAAGTGGATCTGGCCCGTATTTCGTGACGGTAACGAGCCCCCTCAGGGGCGATCCGCGGCAATCCTTACTCTCATCCGGATCGTTACTGGACATGACCGGCGTGTTGCGTAAGTGAGAAGAGGGATCCCTGGTAATCCGGCGGTTGTCTAGGCCAGCCGTCCTCCCGGGGATCCGTCGTGTCATTTTCGCAGGTCAATCAGTGCTTGTCATGCCAGTACGGGATCAGCTTCGAGATGCTGCTGCCGCACCTGGCCGCCGTGATCGTGGAGGAAGCCGAGGTCAGCGGCGACTGCGTATGGCTCCGGGCACGCGCCCGCGCCGACGACGCCGCCTGCCCGTGGTGCGCCTGTTCTTCCGGCAAGGTCCACAGCACCTACCAGCGCCGGTTGTCCGACGCCGCGATCGGCGGGCGCCGGGTGCGGATCCTGCTGCGGATACGCCGGCTCTTCTGCGTGAACCCGGGCTGCCGCGCGCGCACCTTCGCCGAGCAGGTCGACGGCCTGACCTCCCGGCGGTCCCGGAAGACCCCGCCGCTGGCCCGCGCGCTGGCCTCCATCGCGCTTGCCCTGGCCGGCCGCGCCGGAGCCCGGCTGGCCGGCGCGCTGGACCTGACGGCCAGCCGGTCCAGCATGCTGCGCCTGGTCATGGCGCTGCCCGATCCCGAGGCCGGTGCCCTGGCCATCGTGGGGATCGATGACTTCGCGTTCCGGCGCGGCCGGGACTACGGCACCATCGTCATCAACGTCGAGACCGGAAGGCCCGTTGACCTGCTCCGCGACCGTGAGGCCGCCACCGTCGCGGACTGGCTGAAGGAACATCCAGGGATAAAAGTGATATGCCGCGACCGCGCCGGCGCCTACGCCGACGGCGCCCGGCAGGGCGCGCCCGACGCCGACCAGGTTGCGGACAGGTGGCATATCTACCACAACCTGTGCGAGCACGTGGGCAAGGCCGCGGCGCGGCACCGCTCCTGCCTGGAAGAACCCGCCCCCGAAGAACCGGAACAGCCCGCCGCCCCCGATGCGAGGCAAGCTCCTGACCTGCAGCAGGCCGCGATCGATGCCGCCGCCCGCCGCGTTGAGGAGTCCGCGCTGGCGGTCCGCACCCGGCAGCGGTACGACCTGGTCCAGTCGCTGAAAGCCCAGGGCAAGGGCATCAAGCCCATCAAGCGCGAGACCGGCCTCGCGAAAGAGACCGTGCGCCGGTTCTACTACGCTGAAACCGTCGGCGAGCTGCTGGTCAAGGTGAAGGACGGGCGGCCCTCGATCCTGGATGAGCACAAGCCCTACCTGCACCAGCGGTGGAACGACGGCGCCACCAACGTCATCCAGCTCCACGCCGAGCTGAAGGAACGCGGGTACAAGGGCAGCTACGGCACCGTCCGCGACTACGTGCTCCCGTTCCGCGAGGCCGGCGCCGCCCCGCCCGCTGTCCCCGGGCCGCCCAAGGCCCGTGACCTGGCCCGGTGGATCACCGCCGACCCGGACAACCTCGATGACGAGGAGAAAGCCGAGCTCGCGAAGGCCACAGAGCGCTGCCCCGACCTGGATGCCCTCGCCCGGCACGTCACCGAGTTCGCCAAGATCCTCACCGGCCGCCACGGCGACCGCCTCGATGACTGGATCACCGCGGTCGAGGCCGACGACCAGCCTGACCTGCACTCCTTCGTCCGCGGCATCAAGCGCGACTACGACGCCGTGCTCAACGGCCTCACCATGCCGTGGAGCTCAGGCGTCGTCGAGGGCAACGTCAACCGGACCAAGATGATCAAACGGCAGATGTACGGCCGCGCAGCCTTCCCCCTGCTCCGCAAGCGCGTGCTCCTCGTCAACTGACAGGGGTCTGTGATCATCACGAAATACGGGCCAGATCCACTTCAAGCCGACACGACCATCCCGTACCAACTGCAACCAAAAGGTGGGGCCACTTCAAGCCGCCCCGTCATGGTGGGGCCAATCGGAGCCGTCATAGCCATCCAGGCGCTGCGGGAGAAGCTGCGGTGCAAGGAGATCTGGGTGGCCGCCGCCGAGAAATGGCGCAACCCCGACCTCGACCTGCCGGCCGACTTCGAGGCCAACCGGGCCGAGAACTACGCCCCCCCCACACAGCCGTAAGGCGATCAAGGTGAAGCTCTGTCTGGTTATGGATGCTTCGCGGTTCTGAAGATGGCCCGGCACGGCGCCACCCGCAGGCGGACCAGGCGCTACAGAGCGCGCGGTGTTCCAGGTGCGGGATCCAGGGGCAGCGATCGTGCGTGCAGTCCGCGCTGGGCCGCGAAGGTCTCGAAACTGTCCCGCTGGTCAGCTGTCACCCGTTGTGCTGCGTGGAGCCGCTCCGCGTCGGCCAGGCTGGGCCGCACCAGGTTGATGGCCCCGCCCAGGTTCGGGTCGGGTTCGGCCTCGAAGCCGTCGGCCCGGGCCAGACGCCGGTTGACCTCGTCCTGGGATGGCCCCAATGCCGGCATAACCCAGAAGGGGCCGTCCACGCCCAGCTGGTAGGAGCAGTAGCTGGCCACCCCAGGGCTGCGCCGCAACGCGAACGCCGGCGGCGCGCCTCGTGCTGTCCCGTTCCACCTGCACGGCGTCGCTGCCGAGGGCGGCACGGAACGCCCGGTGACCCTCTGCCATGACGGGATGGCCCTGAACCGCTGACGACTCGTGGTTCTCGGTCCGACCGTGTTCGGCATAGAAGGCGTGCAAGTGGGCGTGCTGCACGTCCTGCCGGGGATTCCTGGTGACGGCCACGTCGGTGCCGCTGCCGGCGAGGGTCCCGCCGGCGGCTTCCGCGTCGCGCAGGTAGTCGAGGTTGGGGGCGCTGTCATTGGCGCAGAACACCACGTGCCCGCCGTCCAGGCTGCGGTACCACCCGGCGACCAGGGCCATCGCCGTGTGGCAAGCCGCCAGTTCCGAAGCCGTGGCCGAGGACCATCCGTCGCGATGGCTGCGGGGCACCATGAGCGCGTAGGGCCGTGCCGCCCGTCGGGGCCCGTTCGCGAGCATGAAGGGGTTGCGGTCGAGGACCAGGTCCACCAGCGCGGCGGTACCGTCAGGCGCGGTCACCGTCCCCAGATAGCCGGGGAAACCGGGTACATCGGCGAACACGTCCACCGGTGCGAACCGGCGTGATAATTCTCCCGGCGGAACCACGCCCTGGACGTTCCCGGTCGCCTGGTCGACCAGTACCTAGCTCCCGGCCCTGGCGGTGCCACCCAGCCACCAGTACCCCTTGGCCGTGAGGGCACCATCACTGTAGGTCCACATTCGGCGCATCTCGAGCGGGGTGAACGGGGAGCGCCAGCGCTTCGGGTGATCGGCCACGCCCCCATGTTCGCTCCTCCCAGGGTCAGGGCAACAGCCTCCGGAGAGTCCTTGACTACGGCGAGCTTATCCCTGGGCTTCGGTGAGCTCCCGCTGCACCTGCTCATCGAGCGTGACGTCAGCGACGGCGACGTTCTCCTCCAGGTGTGCCACCGAGGAGGTGCCGGGTATCAGCAGGACGTTGGGCGCTAGGCCCAGGGTCCAGGCGAGCGCGATCTGGGCCGGGGTGGCACCGAGCCGTTCGGCGGTTGCCCGGACGTCTGGATTGCCCAGCACCGGATTGTCCGGTGCGAAGGCCGAGCCCAGCGGGAAGAACGGCACGAACGCTATCCCCCTCAGGGCGCACTCCTGCAACACGGGCATTGAGGAACGGTCGGCCAGGTTCAGCGGATTCTGCACGCACGCGATCGGGGTGCCCTCCAGCGCGCGCCGCAGCCGCTCCAGGGTGACATTGCTCAGCCCGACGCCCCCGATCAGGCCATCCTCGCGGGCCTGGATCATGGCGGCGAGCTGATCGTCGAACCGCTGGTCCGGCTCATCACCCATCACCCGCAGGTTCACCGCGGCCAGCTGCCCGACGCCGAGGCTGCGCAGGTTGTCCTCGATGCCGCGGCGCAGCTGATCAGGCTCGTTGTAGGGCAGCCACCCCCCGGTCTCGTCACGGCGTGCGCCGACCTTGCTGACCAGCGCGAGGTTGTCCGGATAGGGGTGCAGCGCCTCGCGGATGAGCTCGTTGGCGACGTCGGGCCCGTAGTATTGCGCGGTGTCAATGTGGTCCACGCCCAGCTCCACGGCGCGGCGCAGCACCTTCAGCGCCTCGCCGCGGTCACGCGGCGGCCCCCAGACACCCGGGCCGGGCAGTTGCATGGCTCCGAAGCCGATGCGAGAGACCGAGAAATCACCCAGAGCGTAGCTGTCCACGGCACTCACCCTATCGGGCGACGGAGTATCGCAGGCCTGGCCGAACAGGCCCAGGAGCAAGGGAGGATGCGGCCGGGAAGCTAGCGCACCCAAGCTAGAACCCCGCCTGCGGTGTATGGCAGTAAGTACAGCAACGCACCCATGCAACTGCTGGCAAGGCCGCACCGCCACGCACCGATCTGCCAGCAGCGCCAACCAACGCCGAGGGTGTCCGGCATCAGGGTTCACAGAACAGGACTACGCTGCACCGGCTTCCACAAACTCCAGGCAGTGGCGATTTTCTACCCAATTTTCTACCAAAAGAGGTAGCGCAGCGGAGTCGAGATATTGTGTCTCCTGGTCACGGCCGCCAACTGGAGTGGTCGGGGCATACTCGTGGTTCACCCTGGCCAGGATGTCGAACAGGATCATACTGGCGCGCTGCGCATCCGCGCGATCCAGGTATCGCGAGTCGTGCTGGCGGCTCCAGACGGTCACGTTGGTACGCGTCGACTCACGTTACGCTGACGTAATTTCAGGCCCCGCGTACTCAAACCACAGCTTGCGGTGCGCGATGAGCCGTCGTATGCGGGGGAAGCCAGCGTTGTGCTGCTCCATCCAGAGCCCGAGTGCCGACTTGCCCGACCCGTTGGCGCCGACAACAGCAGTGCTATGACCTGCCCTGGCCACGACGTGAACAGGGGCTTGCGCGCCAACTCCGGGAACGTCCCAATGACACAGGATCCCTTCCTCCCCGTCCAGTCCCGGCTCAGTCACGCGCGTAATCGTAGTGTTGACTCGCTTCCAAAACGGAACGCCGCGCCCTGACAATCGCGCCGCGATACACGCTCATCAGTGGCTCGACGTGCGTCATGAGCGACCGCCACAAGCCCCCAGAAGCGGCTTCGCCCCGATACGGCTGCACCACCCTCCGGACACGACGACGAGCCAGGTACCTACCATGACCCGGCCTGGCAACCACTGTCCGGGCCCGCGTGCATGCCATGTTGATCAGGATGTACGGGATCGTAAAGGCTCAGGCCCGCAGGCCGGTGAGGTCGCGGGCGATGATCGTCTTCATGATCTCGGACGTGCCGCCGTAAATCCATTCCACAAGAAGACTGCTACCATAGAACTCATGAAGTCGCAGGTCAAGGCCCATTTTGTGTTAGGTAGTGGCGTGGATTGCAGTCCATTGTCGGCGGGTGTTTCTAACATCTCGTCTAACACGGCGTTGCCGAGTTCGGAGGTCTGACGTGGCATACGTGATCGAGCGAGAGAGTCGATCGGCGCGCGGTATGTCGGCGTCTACCGGGCCGCCAACGGCAAGTACAAGTCCGCGGGTACCTACGACTCGCACGAGCGAGCCTACGAGGTAGCCGACGAGGAGGAGCGCCACGAGCGCGGATTCCTGGACGAGACGAGCCCGGCCGACAAGGCCACGATGACGATCTCGGAGTTCTGCGAGCAGCGCTTCCTGCGCTATCACGTGGTGAGTCCCGGCACTCGCCAGGAGTACGGCTACCTGGCCAAGAACCACATCGTCCCGTACGTCGGCCACCTGAGGATCAGCGAGGTCAACCGCGAAACGTTCTTCAACCTGCTGGTCAACGTTCTCCCCGCTGAGGAAGCCTCGCAGATCACGATACGTGCGACACGCAAGGTGCTCTCGGCCATGTGCCAGATGGCATTCGATGAGGGGTACCGGGACAACAACCCCCTACGAAGCATCCGGCTCAAGCATGCGCCGGCCAAACCGGTGCTCGTGGCCAGCCATGACCAATGGCGGCGCCTGGAGGAGGCAATGACTTATCCTCCCGCCAGGTTGTACGCGCGGCTGAACGTCACCACCTGGGCCCGCCGCTGCGAGATGATCGGTTTCCGCCCGTGCGACTTCGACTTCGGGCAGCAGCTGCTGAATGTCACGCGGTCAACCGTCTACGTCAACGCCAAGTACCACCCCGCGGGGAAAGCGGGATGGCTCACCAAGCCGAATCCGAAGAACGGCGACTGGCGCCGGTTCGCCATCTCCAAGCAGATGTGCCATGCGGTAGAGGAACATATCGAGGCGTACAGCCTCGGCGCAGACGACCTTCTCTTCCCGCAGTGGATGTTCGCCTATCTGCGCTCCAGCCCGGTTCCCGCCGATGACGACGAGCACCTTCCTCCGCTGGTATCCAAGGCCGGCATCGCCTACGAGCACGGCACGAAGGGTGCCAGGTACTCCATGAACTGCCACTGCGGGAAGTGCAAGGCTTATGCCGCCGACTACCAGCGCCAGTGGCGTCGCCAGCAAAGCACACAGCGAGCAAGCACGGGGGAACCCGGCAAGGCTAGTAGCTGGCGCCGGGACGGCACTGAATTCCTCATGGCTGAGGTCTGGTTGCGCCTCTGGAACGCGGCCAGAGACGCAGCGGGCCTACCCGAGGGTTTCACGCCCTACAACGCCCGCCACACGGGGATCAGCTGGGCCATCGACAAGGGAGTGGACCTGCAGAAGGTCCGCCAGCGCGCAGGACACGGCAGCCTCGAGGTCACGTCCCGGTACGCCGCGATCCTCGACGAGCGCGACACCAGCCTCGCAGATGCCCTTGAAGAGATCTTCGACGGCTCGCATCCTGCCGTAAGCCGCCACGAGAATACGACAGAGCTCGATGATGTGGCTGGGCTTCTTTCAATCAGCACCGATTTGCGAAGGACCCTCGCAACGGGCTGAACGGCCAGGCGCTCTGAGTGCCGAGCGGACATCCTGAGTCCGACATGCCTGGCTGCCGTACCCGGGCAAGGTGCCCTCTTCGGCCGCAAACTTCACCATGGTCACAGAGACACCGTCACGCTACGCGAGCAGGCCTCGACATGTACTCAGCGCGCGTAGCCGATCGGTAGGCCCGGGTGAGACGGCACCCGGCTGGCTACAGCCGAGCAGAACTAGATTGATTGTGCGGCTACGCGCACGGCTGGCACTGCTGGCCGACGTCCGGATCTGCCGAAATGAGGGCGTAACCTCGGTTTGGCGCCGTGTACCCGTAAACTTTCCGAAAGTGACAATTTCTACCTTATGGACTCAGCTCATTGAGCTCACACCCCTACGATACCAACTAGCAGGAGTTCTCTGCTGGTTGTCAGTCATCGACAACCAGAGCTGTTGTGCGGCGGCGCTCTCCGCAGGTCGTTGCCTGTCAGTCGTATAAGGGTCTGGGGAACCTGCCGACGGATCGGACAGGAATGCCTGTTGCACGGATGCTCATTCCGCGATCCTTGGCGCCGCTCGGACGGGTATCTTAAGAGGCGGTCGGCGCGCCGATCCCTACACAGGAGAGATCCCCGTAGGCATCGCTATCTGGCGCGTAGCCGTGTATCGTCGCTGACGAGACAGTGTTCCACAGTGGGCTGGTGAACGTTCATGAGAATCGCAGTTATCGGCAGTTCCAATTCGCCTAACCCGGTGGGTGATGCCTTCGTTTTCGTCTGCGGGAGGGAGTTCGATGCTGGCGGGGTCGTAGCGGCTAGTGGTGCTCGTCGCGGTAGCGTTCTTGTAGTAGTCATGTAGTCGTCGAGGTCGCCGTTGACGACGACGGCGCGGAGCTTGAGGATGCCTCGGCACCGTCGGGACCATCTCGCGCCTGTAATGCCGAATCTGTCTTCGATGACGAATCTGCAGGCTCCCTCGATCATGCCGGTGGCGATCGGCCAGCCTTTCGAGGCCTTGTCGTAGCGCATGTGCTGTGGTTGTTGTTGAGGTAGGTGACGGCCCTGTCCATGTCGGTGAGGTCGAGGTGGCGCTTGCGGGGGTTGGCGCGGGTCTTCGCGGCGACGGAGGCGAGGGTGGCGGCGACGGCCTTCGCGCGGCCGTGCAGGACGCGGAGGAGCTGCCCGTCGGCCCACTGGCCTGCGCACCGGGTCGCCGGGGTGCAGGGCGGCGGCGGCCTTGCCGAGGTAGCCGCTGACGTGGATGTAATCGATCAGGACCGGTACCTTCAGCCCGCGTTCGGCGGCCTGGGCCTCGATGGCGGCGATCTGCTGCTTGTTGCCGTCGACGAGGAAGACCCGCTGGCGGACCCGTTCCGGGGTCGCGGCGGTCGGCCTCGTCATAGGCCGCGGCGATCATGTCCTCGATGCTCTCGGTGATCGAGGCCGAACCCACTTGTCCCGCGCGACGGGGCCGGGATGCGCCTTGCGGCGGGCGGGCGGGGCGCGATGTCCTCCGGCTCGCGGACGCGGGGGTGAAGTCGGCGACCGCGACGATCTCGGCCATCTTCTTGATCCCCGGGTGCGCGCTGGTCTCCTTGCCGGCGCTCTTGCGGTGCTCCGGGCGCAGGCGATGCCCTTGCCGTCGGCCTGCATCATCACACGTCCCTGTCCGCGAGGCGTCGTCCGCGTCGCGGGCGCGCTGCTCGTAGAAGTCGTCCGTCCAGGCGGCCAGGTCCTCTGCCAGGCCGGTGAGCTGGGCGCGGCCGACCGTCACCCCGGTGCGGCCTCGATGACGTCCTGGCCTGCCCGAACCCGCCGCCGGCCAGGTGATACGCCGCCAGGCGCGCATGCCCAGGGAGTAAGGGTCGTCAGGGAGGTCCACCGGGCGTCGGCGGGGTACAGGTTCGGCTCGCGGCGGTTGCGGTACGCCATCCGGCTGACCCGGACCAGCCCGAACACGCTCGTCACGCCCCGGTCATGCCCTGCCTCCACGGTGCCGTGCCGGATCCCTGCCGCGCTGGCGACCGCCCGGCCCGCTCCTCGCGGGCGGCGTCGATCGCGAACGTGGCCTCCAGCAGCCGCCGCTGCAGCTCCGGCCCTCCGTCCCGATCACGTCCTCCCGCTCCCCGAGGTCCAGAACCGCGGCCTCGTCCGCCGCCCAGGCCACCAGCCCCGCGAACTGCTCCGCGGTCCCGGCCAGCGCCGCCGCCAGCTCCCCGTCCGCCGGGCCTCGCTCCCGTCCTCCAGGACCTGCCTCACCGTCACCGAGAACCTCACCGTCACCGCGCGCTCCTATGCCTGCCAGGAATGATTTCCGCCCATCATCCCAGAAACGACCCGCGAACCCGCGGAACCGGCACAGGACGCCCCGGCACGCCTCAGCAACCTCCCCACCACACTGACCAGACACCTCAGAACCCCACCCATAGGGGACCCGTATGCCATTGAGGACTTTTGTGTCAGGCTTGGCTCGGTTCTGGCAGAATCCCCACACATGTTGCTTGTGGTGACTGACCAACCGCACACCGCTGATCGGCTAGTTGTCGATGGAATACTGGCGTCACAGCGGGAACGAAAGATCAGTGTACGGGTATATTACCAGCCCGGACGGCAGCCCGATCGGCCATTTGCCGAGGAGTCAACCGCGGATGGTGACATGTTCGTTTTCAAGCTGCTCCCTCGGGTGAGCGCGGCACATCTGAGCATCCTCCGCGACGCGGACGTGGCCATCATCATCGGAGGTGGGGCTAATTCATATGCGGCAGGGCTGGCCGCGTCCCTCATGAGAGTACGCCTGATTCCTGTTGCCGCATTCGGCGGCGCAGGCAGGCTGTTGTGGCAGGAACTGTCAGATCAGTTCGACTCACCAGTCACGAAACTTCCTTCGCGACGCACCTGGGACAATATAGCTGGGACGCCCGAGAGGGCTATCGAGGTAATCCAGCAAGAAATCAGGACGCTGCCCCGGCTCATGATCGTGCATGGCAGGAGCAACGATCGCATGCTAGTTGAACAGATCCTACGTGCCCAAGGCGTGACTGACCCCATAGTGTTGCGGGAACGATTCAAGGCTGGTGAGACGGTCCCGGAAAAATTCGAACGTGAGGCACTCCAAGCAGATGGTGCGCTAGTGCTCTTTACTCCCGATGATGAGGCTGCGTCTTTGTTCACTGCAGCTGGCGAGCCGGTGAGCACAGGTGAGCTACGTATGCGGGTACGGGCACGGCAGAACGTGAGCCTTGAATACGGATGGTTCTGGGGCAGGCTTGGCCGCGACCGCGTTCTCCTGCTCCTAAAAGGCGAATTGGAGCTACCATCAGACCTCGCAGGCCTGCTGTATCAATCGTATAATCAAAGCCCAGAGGAATGCCAAGATGCTATCGCCGGCTTCGTCGAAGGGATACAAGGCAGGTAGGATTCCCAAGATCCTTCCAAGAGAGCTTGAGGCACCTGGCGAGATCTGCCAGCAAGAACCGCAAGCCCGAATAGCGCACCTCGGATCAAACAGCGGAGCGATCGACTAATCTGCATGACATACATCGCTAGCCTTCGTCGCGAACGTACTCATTTGCCGCGGACAGGGTTGAACGCCAAGAGCACGGCGCGGGACAGCGCCGAGGTCGCGTGATCACTCAGTGGTCGCGCACTGTGCTGGCCGAGAGACGGAGGATCATAGAGGTTATTCGTCACGGAGAGTAACTTGGCTCTTCGTGTACCCGCGCAAGTACCCGCCGATATGCTCGGCAACTTGGTCGCCGGGGCGGCTGTCCGGTGCCGTGCCGAACCGGGTGATCTGGGTGAGCAATAGTCCCCGGGTTCCTGAGCGTCCGACGGCTGCCTGCTGGGCCCGATCGGGTCTGGACCAGGACTTGGGAACTCGGGTCGCTATCGGCGAGTCGTTCTGATCTTTCCTCGATCTCCGTGAAGTGATCTCGTCCATGGTGATGGCCTGTCGTCTCGGATGAAGTCGAGGGGTGCGGGGTTGGCTCTGGCTCTGGTGCGCGACTTGCGTGAGCACCGGGCGCCGGCGAGCGCGGAAGAACTGGCCGGCTTCGAGACCGGCGTGCTGGCTGGGTTCGTGCTCGGCCTGGACCGCATCCTGGACCGGGCCGGGCCCTGATCCAGCCGGGAGCCTAACCTGCGGGTGGGAGCAGGGCGTGCCGGATCTGGCCGGAGAGCCAGCCGGTGAAGTCGGCTTCGGGCCAGCCGCGGCCCGCTACCAGGGCGTCGTAGAGGGCCGGGTCGTTGAAGATCCACAGGATGTCAGCGGCGCGGTCGAGGTCGAGGCCCGCGGCGAGCGGGCCGAGCGAGGCAGCGTGGTCGATGACCATGCGCGCCCCGGTGCGCCGGTTGCGTCCCAGCGTGTCCCATAGCTCGGCGATCTCGGCGGCGTGGCCTGAGGCCCGGCGGACGACTTCGAAGATCCGGGCGGCGCGGACGCTGACCAGGGTGATCACCCTGGCGTAGGCGTCCAGCACGGCGGCTGGCGTGGACGCGTCCCAGACCGGCCGGAACCAGGGGCGCTGTGCCACGGGAACGGGCTCGTCGTCGCCGGCCAGGGCCTGGTTGAGGACCTGGCGGAGCAGCGCGGGCTTGGAGCCGAAGGCGGCGAACGCGGTAGGCCGGGCGACGCCCGCGGCCGCGGCGATGTCGGCCAGTGAGGTGGCGGCGTAGCCACGGGCGGTGAACAGTTCCCGGGCGGCGGCGACAATCGCCTGCTGTGTCTGGCGGGCGCTCTGCTCGCGTACCGCCGACTGATACCGGCGCCTGGGGCTGCCGCTTGTACTGGCCTTGACGTCACTCACGACTTCGATGATACTGCCATCATATTCACTAGATGCTGTCTCCCAAATTGGAGGCATGACCCGGACCGCGCCGGCCCGCCCCGACGTGCTCGGCCCCGCCGACGGCAGGCATGCCTGGTTCGTGGTGGCGCCGAGTGCCCGGAAAGGAGAAGCCCAATGGGTACCGAGCAGGACAACGGCGCGATCGTGCGCCGCTTGTTCGACCGCGTCTGGAACGGCGGCGACCTGTCAGCCATCGAGGACCTGGTCGATGACCAGTTCACCAACTTCGGCGTCCGGCAGCCAGGCGGCCACGCGGCGATGCGGCACATCGTCACGGCATGGCGGACCGCGTTTCCCGACCTGCGCTATGAAATCCAGGAGGAGATCGTCCACGGCGACAAGGTGGTGCACCGCGTGATGCTGCGGGGCACGCACCTGGGCGAGTTCCCGCCGGGAGTCGGCCCGGCCCCGGATCATGGGGGCCATGCCGCCCACCGGCCGGTCCTTCGAGGCCGACCAGATACACATCACCCGCGTCGCGGGCGGCAAGATCGTCGAGCACGCCGCTTCCCGCAACGACCTGTTCATGCTCAGCCAGCTCGGCCTGCTGCCCGGCATCAAACCGGTCAGCGAGGCGGTCTGGCGGACACCGGTGACCCCCGGTCCCCCGTCGTCCGCCTGACCCAGAAGGCTGGCACCACGGGACCTGGATAACCAGGCGCCTGGATCTCCGGCCGCTGCCCAGGTTCGAGCACCATGATGCCCGCCACGAACCCACGCTGATCACGGCCGCCAGGTCCCAGATGACCGCGAGTTCCCTGCGCGGCACCTTCAGTCAGGCTGAACTTACGGCGGACGTGCCTTTAACGAACGCATCACCAGCCCCAAACGAGCGCGAGCAGGCGACTTCAGATGGGCAAGCCGGGGACGCTTCGCGCCCGCCATCAGGATCCCCACGTCGACCGCGGCTAGGACGCCCTGCCCGGCGGCCCCGATGGCCAGCGAGCTGAGGCCCGGCGCCGGGGTGTCCCAGCTGCCCATGACGGCAGCTGCCCCGGCCGCCATGATCAGTGCGCCGGAGCAGGCGAACGTCGGCGCGCACGGCCGCCAGATGCTCCACGGCCGCCACGCACCGTCGGGCTCCGACGCTAACTTGCCGCTCACCGCTTCGGTGTCCGGCCGGGAGGCGGCGCAGGCAAGAACGGGCCCAGCGCAGGCAAGAACGGTCAACCCGCGGGTTGACATCAGGATCAACCCGCGAGCCCACCCGTGGGCCGACGCTCGGGACGGGTGCGAAGGCGCACGGTATCGGCATGAGCAACATCAACGTATATGTGATCAACGCCCTCCTCGTCCTCCTGGTCATCCGCCAGATCCGCGAGCACCCGCTCGACCTGCGCTCCCTGGCCATCCCGGTGCTCGCCGTCGGCGTCGCCGCCTTCTTCTTCCTGCACTCCGTGCCCCTCGGCGGGAACGACATCGCGCTGGAACTGGCCTGCGTGCTGACCGGCGCACTCATGGGTGCCATCGGCGGCTTCGCCACCTACCTGCGTCGCGGCGCCGACGGCCGGCCCCTGGGCCGCGCGGGCTGGCTGGCCGCCGGCATGTGGGTCGGCGGCGTGGGTGCGCGGCTGGCCTTCGCGGTCGCCGCGAACAACGGCGCGGGCCCGGCCATCGCCCGGTTCAGCGTCGCCAGCCACATCACCGGCGAGGCCGCCTGGATCGCGGCCCTGATCATGATGGCGCTGGCCGACGTGCTGACCCGGCTGGTGATCATCTACCTGCGCGGACGCCGGCTGACGGCGAGCGTCCCGGCCCCCGTCGCCCCGATCGCGGGTGGCGTCGGTGCCTGACCTGGTAACCCGGCCCGCTACGGTCCACACTGTGTCCATGAAGGCACGGCTGGCCGCGGCGGGCCTTTCTCATGGCGCCAGGCCACCTGGCCCGGACGTCGGCGGAGAACCTGAACCTGCCTCGGCCCGGGTGGCGCAAGCGCGATCGCGCGCCCGCGAACGCGGCGACGCGCAGCTGCAGGCGCTGCGGCCGCTGGGCCTGGCCTTCATCGCGGTCGTGGTGATCTTCACCTTCCGGACTCATCCGGCACCGGGTCTGCACGGTGCTGGCCTGGGTGTGACCATCGCGCTCGCCGTGTATGCGGCAGCGGTGGCGACCGCGATCAGCGTCCGCTGGGCTCGCCGCGGCCAGGCCGCGCAGGCCGCCGCAAGCATCTTGATCGGCGGTTCCGGGGTGGCGCTGGCCGTTTTGCAGCCGCAGGGATTTGTCGTGCTGGCGCCGAGCCTGGGCGTATGGTTCGCCGCGGTCAGGCTGCCGCGCGTCCCGGCGGCCGTCACGTCGGGAGCGATCACGGCCGCGCTGGCCCCGGCCATCATGATCAGCGCCGCGCCCCACGCGGCCGAGAACGCCCTCGGCGCGGTGCTGTTGTACGTGCTGCTGACGGTGATCGGCCAGTTCCTCCGGCGCGGCCGGGAGAGCCAGGACCGCACCGAACTGCTCATGGCCCAGCTGCAGGACGCGCGCGAGGCGGAGGCCGCCGCGGCCGCGCTCGCCGAACGGACCCGCATCGCGGGCGAGCTGCACGACGTGCTCGCCCACTCCTTGTCCGCCCTGGCCATCCAGCTTCAGGGCGCGCGCAAGCTGGCCGGCCGCGAACAGGTCAGCGACGGGCTGCGCGCCACCATCGAACGGTCGGCCGAACTGGCCAAGGCCGGGCTGGCCGACGCGCGGCAGGCCGTCGATGCCCTGCGCGGCGAACGGCTGCCCACCCTGGACCAGCTGGCGACTCTGGTGGAGGACTTCCGCCGTGATACCGGGTCACCCGCCAGCCTGCGGATCGACGGCACCAGCCGGCCGCTTCCGGCCGAGGCCAGCCTGGCCCTGTTCCGCGGCGCCCAGGAGGCGCTGACCAACATCACCCGCTACGCCGCAGGCGCCACTACGGCCGTCACCGTCAGCTATCAGGCGGGCCGGACCGTGCTCACCGTCGAGGACCACCTCCCGGGGACCGGCGCCGACCCGGCCACGGAGCCCCAGGCCGGCCTGCTCGCCGATGTGGGTGGCGGGCACGGCCTGGCGGCGATGCGCGAACGAACCCAGCGGCTGGGCGGGGCCGCACGCGCGGGGCCGACCGCCGACGGATGGCTGGTCGAGCTGGAGGTCCTGGCATGACCGATACTCCCGCGCCCGCGCCGATCCGGGTGCTGATCGCCGACGATCAGCGGGTCGTGCGCGAGGGTCTGAGCATGCTGGTCGCGCTCATCGACGACGTCGAGGTCATGGGCGCGGCGTGCGACGGCGCCGAGGCGGTGCGGCTGGCCGAGACCTATCGGCCCGACGTGGTCCTGATGGACCTGCGCATGCCGGACCTCGACGGCATCGCCGCGACCGGCCTCCTGCGCGAGCGGCTCCCGGCGGCCCGGGTGCTGGTGCTGACCACCTACGCCGACGAGGACGCCATCGTCCCCGCGCTGCGGGCGGGCGCGCGGGGTTACCTCACCAAGGACGCCAGCGCCGAGCAGATCGAGGCCGCCATCCGCGCAGTGCACGCGGGCCAGACCTATCTCGATCCCGCCGTCCAGGAGCGCCTCGTGGCCGCGGTCATCAGCCGGCCACCGTCTCCGGACCCTGCCGGTCCCGCAGGCCCAGGCCCCAGCGGGCAACCGCCCGACGGGCTGACCACCCGCGAGGCCGAGGTCCTCGCTCTGCTCGCCTCGGGACTGAGCAATGCCGAGATCGCCCAGCGCCTCTACCTCAGCCACGCGACGGTGAAGACCCACATCAACCGGATCTTCGCCAAGACCGGTGCCCGCGACCGCGCGCAGGCCGTCCGCTACGCCTACCAGCACGGACTGACCACTCCCGTGGAGTAACACCGGGGGAAGTTACCTGGTTCGCCTTGTCGCTCAGGCTCGTCGGGTAGATGGTGGCCTTGTGTTATCCGTAAAAGTTCGTGTTATGCAAAGAACCCGCTGTGGTCGCCGGGCCACCCCGGCCCGGGAGTAGTGCTGGCCGCCCGGCTGCCAGGAGAGTTCGGCGATGACCAGGGCCGGCATGCCAGCGCCACGGACCGTACGACGCTCGACTAGCCCCGATCACCAAGGCCGCCGCCCTTACGCGCCGAACAAGCTCATCTGTGTCTCACCGCACCCGGGATCTACCCAGCTTCCGACCGCGCGGAATCGGCAGGGAGCTTGCTTACCTTCCGAAGCAGTCAACACGCACCGCTGCGATCGCTGACCGTAGTCACCGGGTGCGTAGCCGATCTGGCGGCAAGTCCCAGCCGGTCGGCAAGTGTCCGAGCCGAGCCCGGACGGGCATGTGGATCGCGTCGGCGCGCTGGCGCGCGCCTCAGCGCCCGCTGGGGAAGCAGGAGATTCCCATCGCGGAGGCGTCCGGGAATACTGGTGGCGTGGGCCCGCAGGTTGCCCGTTACAGCGAGCGCCCAGAACTCTGGGACGCCCTTACCGGCCTGTCTGATGAGGTCTGGCCCGAGTACAACCAGCACGGCGCGACGCTCAACCATTACTGGGATCAGCTTTATGAGGTCTTCCCGGACTGGCAGTTCGTCCTCTACGATCCCGGCGATGAGACGGTCCTGGCCGAGGGCCACACCATCCCGGTGGCGTGGGACGGCACCGACACCGGGCTTGGGCCGGGCATTGATGCGACCGTTGCCGCCGCCTTCGAACTGCGGGCAGCGGGCGGGCGGCCGACGGCGGTCAGCGCGCTGGCCGCCGAGATCCCGCCCCGTCACCAGCGCCGGGGCCTGGCCAGGGTGATGCTGCAGGCCATGGCCGCCCTGGCCCGCGATGCCGGGCTGGCGCACCTGATCGCGCCGGTGCGCCCGACCCTGAAAGACCGCTATCCGGCCATTCCCGTCGAACGCTACGCTCGCTGGACTCGCCCGGACGGGACGACAGCGACATCGGCGAGTACTGGGAACCGAACATCTGGATCATCCACGACGTCAGCAGCCGGACACCGGGCTGACCGCACAACCGCACCAGGCCCTTGCCAGCCAGCACGGCGACCTCCACCCGTGCTGATCACAGAGCCCGGTGTCCAGGCAGTGCAGCCAGGACAGGCCTGGTCGCCGCGTGGCAAAGCGCATGGCCACGGCAGGAATCGGTGCCGCTGGCACACCCGAATTCAGCATCCTGCCCGTCACGATTTGTACCAGCCCGATGGGCTACCTGCCTGGCGATATCCGATGCTGCCGTTATGCGCCGCAGCCTTCGGTATTTGGCTGGCATCGGTGGAGGGGCTCGAACGATCATTCTGTGATGCGAGCCAGACTGGTCGGGCGGATGTCGACCGGCCTCAGTCTGCGTACAGGTGGAGACCGGCGGCGAACCGTTCCGCCATCTCCAAAGTCTTCGGCAACTCCCGGTGGCGGACGATCACCATACCGTCGGAGATGGTCATGGCCCGCCAGTCGCGTCTCGGCGCGCCGACTGGGAGCAGGTCAAGCGCGGCCACGTGCTCTCCGTAAGCCGCCAGCAGGCGGTCGAGTCCCTCGTAGCGCGTGATCCGGCCGACACCCCTGGCGCGCTTGAAGATGATCGCCGCGTTGTAGCGCCGCTCGATCGGCTGCGAGATCCGCCCGTGAGTGACAGCTTCAGCCCATCCCGAGAAAAGGTCGGCATCGGTCGCGTAGTTCATGATGTCGACCGTGCGCGCGCCTGGCGGGCGAGCAGCGATCTCGCCGAACACCACTTCGCCGTCGGCCTTGCGATACCACTCCATGTGCGTGAATCCGTCGCGGAATCCGAGCACCTTCAAGACGGCGGCGCCGAGAGCCCGGCCGCCTTGCAGGTTCGGCGCGTCCAGTTCGCGCAGCGCCACCATGATGGGGCTGATCCACTCATGCATCTTGGTGAGCAGCGGGCGGGGGAGATACCAGCAAATGTTCTCGAACAATACTCGCCCGTTCGCGCAGATGGTGTCGTACGTGAACTCCTCGGCCTCGATAAACTCTTCGACGCTGACTTGCGGTACGTGCCGGAGCAGCGGCAAGACGGCATCGAGCTCGGCGGCCGAGTCGGCGCGGTAGGTGTCGGCCGAACCGGCACCAGCTATCGGCTTGACGATGAGCGGGAAGCCGAGGCGCTCCGCGGCGGCCCACACGCCTGCGACTGTCTCGGCGGAATAGTGCTGTGGCGTGGGGAGGCTCGCGGCATCGAGCAACTGCTTCATCCGCTCCTTGTTTCGGTATGGCACCGTCTGTGCCACTGTCAGCCCGGGCAGGTCAAGCTCCTCGCGCAGCCGTGCGGCGAGGATCATGTAGGGCTCCCACAGACACTCCACCTGATCGACGCGCACCTGACAAGCCAGCTCGCGTATGGTTGCGGCGACGGCATCCTCGGCAGCGAGGGAGCCGACCGGGATGTAGCGTGCGAGTGCATCCCGCGCCATGGCTGGAACCTCTGAGGGCGGCTGATCGCCCACGCCAATAACGGACGCTCCGGCGGCCGTGAGGCCCCGGGTAAAGTACGGCATCTCAGCCGGGTAGCCAGGTGAGATCATGAGGACATTCATCATGGTCAGCCGAGTTCGACCTGCACGCTGGTGATCAGCCGCCACATCGCGTCACTGACGACGGCGGTCTCGGGGTGCCGCAGGATGACGTAGCCGTCGCCCTCATAGCTGCCCGAGGAAGCCTGACCTGGCTGCGGCAGGCGTGAATCAACGACTATCGAGCTCACTGAGAGCGGCAACCCATCTAGGCCGTGTACCGCCCGTACGTGCCCCGTTCCATGCCCGCGCAGGAACACAGTCCCGACAGACCATGCGCGTGCCGGACATGCGAAGCTGCCATGCACCAAGAGCTGTGCCCATGCGCTATACAGGTCGAAGTCGTGGGCGTAGCACAGCATCGGTGTGATCTGGGCGCCGGGCGGCCGCGCCGCGACCTCGGAGACAGCGACCGTGCCGTCGGGGCGCTGGAACCATTCCAGGTGGGTGAGCCCGGTGTGCAGCCCGAGAGCGCGCAATGCCACCGGCGCGATCGCCCGGATACCCAAGTACTCAGGGCCTCCGATGTCACGGGGCAAGAGCACCATCCACTGGATCCACGGGTTGCGCAGCACCTCAAGCGGCGTAGGCAGGTACCTCGAGACGGAATCCCAGACGATCTGCCCATCCACCATCACGCTGTCGTACGAGCCCTCATCGCCAGTAAGAAATTCCTCGAGCAGCGCCAGCCGTGTCGGCGATGGTAGGGCCGTGTCAAGCCATGCCCTCAGGTCGCCGGAATCGTCGAGACGGAACGTGTTCCTCGCCCCGGCCCCGGCGGGCGGCTTGACCACCAGCGGGAAGCCGACGTCCACCGCGAAGTCAGCCGCTGCGGCCGCGGAGTCGGCCAGCCGGTACCGCGCGCACGGCACTCCAGCGGCGTTCATTACTGATTTCATCTGTGCCTTGTCGTGGAAGTTGCGCGCGGTTGCCACGTCCATACCTGCGATGCCAAGGTACTCACGAACTTGCGCGAGTGGTACCTGCAACTCCTCGAGTACTGCCAATATCCGCTGCACTGGGCCGATGTGCTCGCCTACTCCCTGCACGGCAGCGGCGATCTGTCCGGCGTCAAGTGCGTCGTCGATCCGCCAGTGCGCGGCGAGAAGGCTCTGCAGTTCGGTCGGCATACGATCCTCGGGCTCGCACGTGACCAGGGCCAGTTCGACCCCCGGCGACTTCGCTACGGCCTCGACGAATCGCGTCGTCGCCTCGAGCAGGTACGGCGCGACAAAGGCAACGGCCACCATGGCTGAACGGTACCCATCTGGCAGCGGCGTCACCGTTGCTCCTGCAGGAACAAGCCCGTTACCTGCCCTGCTACCATGCCAGCCATAAACATCGTCTTCATCGAGCCGTTCTTCCCCTCCACCCAGCGTCACTTCGCCCGCGCGCTGGCCGAGATCGGCGCGACAGTGATCGGCCTCGGCGAGTCTCCCGTGTACGTGCTGGACGATCAGCTGAAAGGCTGGCTGCACCATTACGAGCAGGTGTCGTCGGTCGCCGATGTCGAAGTGATGACGCGGGCGGTTCGCTGGACACAGGACAGAATATGGGTCGACCGGATCGAGGCCACAATCGAGGCGCACACCCTGGCCACGGCGCGGGTCCGGGAGGCCTGCACCATTCCGGGCACATCGGTGCGGACGGCCTGGCTGTGCCGGGACAAGCCGTCGATGAAGCAGGCGGTGCGCGAGGCGGGGATCTCGACAGCGGCCTCGACCGCGGCTAACAACGCTGGCGAGGCACGCGACTTCGCAGACCGGATGGGCTTCCCGCTGATCCTCAAGCCGCATAGCGGGGCCGGCGCATTGTACACCATGCGGGCCGACAATGCCGCCGGTCTCGATCACGCCCTGGATTTCTTCGGCGAAAAGGGCGTCAAGTCGATCGCCGTGGAGGAGTACGTCGAGGGCCACGAGGGCTTCTACGACACCATCACGATCAACGGGGAGGTGGCGCTCGACTTCACATCGCACTATTACCCGAACGTGCTTGAGGCGATGCGGACCCGGTGGATCTCGCCGCAGTTCATCTCCACTAATCGCATCGACACGGCGCCGGGCTATGCCGAGTTGCGGGAAATGGCCGCGCGCGTCAACGCCGCCCTCGGGATAGGAACATCGGCGACGCACATGGAGTGGTTCTTCGGCCCGAAAGGGCTTAAGTTCTCCGAGATTGGCTGCCGCCCGCCTGGCGCGGGGGCGTGGGACCTTTATTCCGCCGGCAACGAGATCGACGTGTACCGCGGGTGGGCGACGGCGATCGTGCACGGCGAGACCGGGGCAGTGCCGTCGCGGCGTTATGCCAGCGGGATGGTCGCATTGCGGCCCGATCAGGACGGCTGCATCTCGGGCTACACAGGGGAAAATGAGGTGAGCCAGCGGTACGGCGAATGGGTCATCGATGCTCACCTGCCGCCAGAGGGATCGGCGACCCAGCCGGTGGAGGCCGGGTACATGGCCAACGCGTACGTGCGGATGCTTCATCCCGACTATGACGCTCTGCGCGCGATGCTCGACGATGTCGGGCGCACCCTGCACGTCTACGCCTCGTGAGGGTCACGGTGCTCCGGCGCGCACGAGTAAGCATTACGCGGTGTCGCGTGGCTCCTCGGAAAGGACACGCCGGATTTCTGTCAGGACGCCTGCGGCGTCGGCTGGCGCCAGAAGGTCGAGTTGGCGGAGAACTCTGGCGCGGAAGCCGGCCGCAGGGGCGACGGCCAGGGCTTGTTCGAAGGTGCGGCGCGCGGCTTGGGCCATGTCGGGTTTGCCGGTCACGGCCTGTCCTGCGCTGGCGGTCCCCTTCGCGTAGAGCACGTCGATAAGACCATCGGTGCCTGCGAGCAGATCGTTCGCTGCGGATAGCGCGGCGGAAAACGCCTTCCCGGCGTTTGCAGGATGACCCTCGCGCAGGTAGGCCGTCCCGAGAGCGGCGAATACCCGGGGCAATAGCGGCCGATATCCCTGACTTGGAGCGGATTCTGCGACTTTCTGGGCTTCAGGCCATTCTCCCCGGAAAAGGTGAACCTGCGCGAGCCCGAGGCGGGCCTCGGCCTGAACCTGCGCGTGCCCGGTGTCGTCACCGATCTCAACGGCTTGCTGGTAGTAGTCGAACGCCTGCTCGGTCTGCTCCAGGTCCCGGCAGACGTTGCCGAGACCGGCCAGCCAGAACGCTTCGCCACCGCGGTTGCCGGTCTCGCGCGTGATGGCCAGGGCCTGCTGATAGTGCTCGACCGCCTGCTCGCTCTGTCCCAGGTCCGCATAGCATTCGCCGAGATTGCCCAGCCAGAACGCTTCGCTAGTGCGGTTGCCGGTTTCGCGGGCGATGGCTAGGGCCTGCTGGTAGTGCTGGATCGCCCGCCCGGTCTGCCCCAGGAGCAAGTAGATGCTGCCGAGACTGCCCGTCCACCCACCTTGGTACGCGAGGTTGCCCGTCTCGCGGGCGATGGCCAGGGCCTGCTGGTAGTGCTGGATCGCCCGCCCGGTCTGCCCGAGGACCAGGTAGCTGTTGCCGAGGCTGCCCAGGCATAGGCCTTCGGCGTTGCGGTCGCCGGTCTCGCGGGCGATGGCCAGGGCCTGCTGGGAGTGCTCGACCGCCCGCTCGGTCTGCCCCATGAGCCGGTAGATGCCGCCGAGTTTGTCCAGCAGCGCGCCTTCGTTGCGGCGGATACCAGCCTCGCGGGCGATGGCCAGGGCCTGCTGGTAGTGCTCAACCGCCCGCTCAGTCTGCCCCAGGACCAGGTAGCTGCTGCCGAGCGCGCCCGCGGTTGCCATCTGCAAGTAGGGGTCGGCGAGCCTGCCGAGCAGGCGTTCATGCATGTTGACGGCCAGCCGGTAGTGCCCCCATTTCTGCAGGTAGTCGACGTCGATATCGTTGAGTAGTGTGGCGGCGGTGTCGTAGTCGGCGTTGGCGAAGCGCAGCTCGAACTCGGCTAGCTGCGGCGCGAGATCGTCGAGGCTCCGCCAGGTTTCGCGGGGGGTGCGGGTCTGCTCGAAGTAATCGGCGGCGCGGGCCCGCAAGGCATACCGGGTGAACGCGCCCGGCCCGGCATCCCGGTCTTCGCGCTGGCCTTGGCGGACCTGGTTGACGGCGTAGTCACGGTCCACCTGGTGGAGGTAGTAGCGGCCGAGGTCGCCGCGGGCGAAGTGCATATTGACCAGCCGGGACAGGACGGGCCCGCTGTGAATGGCTGGCTGGAACGGCTGCAGCAGATAGTCGACCGCCACCGGCGGCACCGGTACTGCGTAGATGGCCAGAGCCTGCATGACTTGCTGGCCAAGCGGGTCAAGGCGCTCGAATGCCTCCCCGACCAGAACCTCGACGATCCCATCAGGCACCACGTCTTGCGCCGCGGTAAGCAGGCCGGGCAGGCTGGTATCCCGGTCGGCGGCCAGGATCGCGGCTAGTGCCTCCAGCGCCCGCGGGAAACCGCGTGTCCGCTCACACGCGGCCGCCAGCAGTTCGGGGGATGCATCCCGCAGCCCCAGCGCGCCGTCCTCGTCCATGCCCTTCAGTACCTTGATCGCCTCCGATGGTGGCAGGCCCTCGTCCAGGTCGAGGCGCTTTGATCGGCCCGGGCGGCGCAGCAGCAGCTCCCGGGGCACCATGCGAGTGGTCGCAATGACCTTGATGCCATGCTCGGGGGCGGTCAGCAGCTCCCCCAGAGCGGCGTCCAGCCCAGCATCACTCACCGCGAGGGTGACCGGATCGATCAAGTCTTCGAGGTTATCCAGCAACACGATGCTGCGGCCGCCGGAAAAAGCCTCCAGCAAGGTGAGCATCAGCTGCCCAGGGGTCTGCTGCGGGTCAAGGTAGAGCTGCTGGAGTTGCCGGGCCTTCCCGTTGGGCAGCAGTCGGGTCAGGTCAGCGAACAGGTTCGGAAAAGTGACGGGGTGGACGCCGGCCTGGCTGAGGTACACGATCGCATCGACCGCCAACTCACCTCCGTCGTCGGGCAGCCGCCCCGCTTCCAGCTCCTTGAGCAGCCGGCAGACCATGGCTGTCTTGCCCACTCCGCCCCGGCCCACCACCGTCAGCAGCCGAAGCCCGTCGTCGCGCAGGAAATCACCGATGATCTTGGTTTCCAAATGCCGGTCCTGGAACCAGCTGGGAGCGGTCATTGGCGGCGGATTTACAAACCTGGCCTGGCGAACAGCCGGTTTGCCCGCAGGCTGGCGCTCGCGCTGCAGCCCACTGTCGATCCGCTGCTCGGTCTGCCGCGGCAGGTCCTTCAGCGCCTGAAACAGCAGCAGCTCCAGCCGATCGGGCGATCCCACCAGCTGCACCGTCACCCCGGCGTTCCTCACCCGCTCACGAAACGCCCGCTGCCTGGACTGCAGCTCAAGATCACTGTCCAGCAGCCTGGCTGCCGGGATCGGCAGCGAGGCGTCCTCATCGAGCATGAAGATCAGCCGGGGCAGCCCCTGCTCAGTGGCGGTCTGGAACTCCAGCTCGGTGTAGGACAGCTCCGGCTCATCCCTGACCGGGGAGCCGTACCGGAACCCGAGGATGCCTACATAGACGCTGGCGCGCTGCACCTGCTGCCGACAATAAACAGCCGGCTGGTCCTCCCGGGCTGTGAAATATGCCATGTCAAGCACCGCTTCTCCGGCCCGGTTCACCGCCCGCTCGGCCCCGGACACAAAGGATCCATCCGACGGGTGCTCGCGCAGCTCGGAGGTATGGCTCAAAAAGACCCGCAGCGCCCACCGCTCCATACTGCTAACGCTACCGCGCCAGAAGGCCAGGACAAGGGCCATAGCACGTGGCTCCAACTTGGCTTCCAAGGGCGTCTCGGGTTCAATGGCTTCGTACTCCTTAGCGACTGCCCTCTCTGCTGTGACCACAGTGATCGGAAGTAACTAGCCCTGCGTGCCCAGCGGGCCTGTGAGGCCATCGATAATCAGCGCGTGCTCGGCGATCCGGCGCATATAAGCATATAAAGGGAGGGCGAGGCCGCTGTGCTCACGCTTTGTGGCAGATGCCATGCCCGCCGGACTGCTTTGAACGGATGCATTCCGCCGCGAGTAGGAGCGCGCGGCGCTAACACGTGAAGCAGCGGTGGCGATCGTTGCCTACCACGCAGCGCATGGTGGGGCTCGCGCTCCGACCTACTTGCAAGGGTGGCCAGCGGTCGCCGTAGGCTGTTGATGGCTGCGTCGCGCTGGATCGAGGTCGCGGGTGGACCGTCCGGGGGGATCTCGGCTATCGGCGGTACGCCCGTGGTCCGGCTGGCACATCTGGCCGACGAGGGTTGTGCCGAGCTGTGGGTGAAGATTGGAAGCGGCCAACCCTACCGGCTCGTACAAGGACCGGATGGCCATGGCGATGATCCAGGCCGCTGAGGCTGACGGCCACCTGCGGCCGGGCTAGCTGGTCGTCGAGTACACCGGTGGAAGCACCGGCTCGTCCCTGGCGTTCGTCTGCGCGGTGAAGGGTTACCCGTTGCGGATCGTATCCTCCGATGCGTTCGCAGACGAGAAGATCCGCACGATGCGGGCGTTCGGCGCCGAGGTCGAGCTGATACCGGGTCCTGACGGCATCACGCCCGATCTGATCCCATCAATGATGCGCAGGGCAGCCGAGATCACGGCACAGACAGGCGCGTTCGCCATCGATCAGTTCAATAACACCGACATGGTGGACGGCTATCGCCGCCTCGGTGAGGAACTGCTCCATCAGCTCCCCGGCCCGCCGCCAATCAGCGCCTTCTGCAGCTATGTCGGCACCGCCGGCTGCTTCCTGGGCGTCATCCGCGCGCTGGCCGCCGCACTGCCGCAAGTGCACCGGGTCGTCGTCGAGCCTGCCGAATCGGCTGTGCTGTCGGGCAGGCCGCCGGAACGGTGCCGCCGGCCTCACGCCAGCGAGCGGAGAGGTAACCTGCCCAGCAAGCTGCTCTTCAAGACAGCTGGCGAGACGGCCTCCTCGAGAGGTCGCTCGCCCTCGCCGAGAACAGAGCGTCACCTGACGGCCCATTGGCGTTTGGGCATGATCACAATTGCCCAGAAGTGGGTCATCTGCGCGTGCTGCGGCATTGAGGGTGACAACCGGCCGAACCGCTCATACTCGGCGATCCGGCGCTGCCGGTTGGTGATGACAGCGCAGGACGGTGTCACTCGGCGTGCTCGCCATGGATGTACGGCCGAGTGCACATCGCTGCCTTTCGGCGCAGCCAGTCGGGACCGGCGCTTTTCGGCTCTGGCCCGCAGATAAAGCACTCTGTGCGCTCACGTGCTGGTGGCGGGACGGAGATCGCTGATCTGCGTCTTCGGGGACTGGCCCGCGCAGTGCTTGGAGTCGGCCCAATGCGCTGAGCGGTGTGAAAGGATCCCGACATGCCGGTGGCGCAGGGGCGTGTGGCTTTGGTGACGGGCAGCTCGCGGGGCCTGGGCGCCGCGATCGCGCGGCGCCTGGCCCGGGACGGCCTCGCGGTCGCGGTCAATGGCCGCCGCGGCGACGGGCCTGCCCGTGACGTCAGCCGCAGCATCCGAGACGACGGCGGCGTCGCCGAGGCCTTCGGCGCCGACGTCACCGATGAGCAGCAGGTGGCCGAACTGGTCGCTGCGATCACCGGCAGGTTCGGCCCGATCGACGTGCTGGTGCTCAACGCCACCGGCCCGCAGCCCGAAGCCCCGGTGACCGAGGTGGCCTGGGCCGACCACCTCGCCCAGCTGAACTTCTTCGTCAAGAGCCCCGTGCTGCTCGGCCGCGCGGTGCTGCCCGGAATGCAGGCCCGGCAGCACGGTCGCATCGTGCTCATCGACTCCGAGGTCGCCTGCCGGCCGCCCCCCGGCAGCTCCGCCTATGCCACGGCCAAGAGCGCACAGATAGGTCTGACCCGTAGCTGGGCCCGCGAACTCGCCTCGTCCGGTATCACCGTGAACACGGTCGCACCCGGCTTCATCCCCGTCGAGCGCCACGCGGACGTCGCTACCGGCATCCGCAATGCTTATCTCGCCTCGGTGCCCGCCGGGCGGATGGGAACCCCCGGCGACATCGCCTACGCCGTGAGCTTCCTCGCTTCCGAAGGCGCCAGCTTCATTACCGGCCAGCGCATCGCCGTCGATGGCGGCCGAAGCCTCGGCACCTGACAACCGGCCTCGATGCTCATCGCCACCAGTCACCGACACTGAGATCCAGGAACTCGATCAACCCGACTAGAGCCGCCGTTATGGACGGCCGCCGTCGTTGGGGCGCCGTGACCGATGATGGCGCAGATCTGGGTGATCTGCGTGGTGCGCGGGCAGGAATCAGGGGCCGGATTGATAGTTGCCTGCACGGGATGAGATCACTCAGACCTTGTGGATGCGGCCGCGAGGGCCCAGGTGGGGAAGATGTCTTTGTACAGGCGGTAGTCCAAGACGGCGGTCTGGAAGAAGATGCCGCTTGCCGCCTGGCGGGGCCACCCGCCGCCGGTGCTGTGCTGCTGCAGGTTCTCCAGGCATCGCAGGGCGCGCCGGGCGTCGGGGTCGCCGGGGCCGGCGGTGCGCAGCAGGACGAGCAGGGCCCAGGCGGTCATGGCGGCCTGGCTGTCGGGGTGTTCGGCGTAGCGTCCGGTCAGGCAGCTGGTGTAATGCTCGCCCCAGCCACCATCTGGTTTCTGGTGCTGGCGCAGCCAGCTGACTGCGCCTGTTATCGCCGGGTCGGAGGCCGGGACGCCGGCGGTGAGCAGGGCCTCTGTGACGAAGCAGGCGGCATAGGTGAAGTTGATGCCCCAGCTGCCTAGGTAGCTGCCGTCAGGGCGCTGGCAGGAGCGCAGATACCGGACGCCGCGGCGGATGCGGTGATCGATCCGGCGCGGCTGGCACCCGGGGTAGTCGTGCCGGAACCGGGCCAGTGCCGCCACGCAGGATGCGGTGGGTTCGGGGTGGGAGAAGTCGGTCATGCAGCCGGCGTACATCTCGGTGGTGTTGAGCTTTTCCAGGAACCCAGGAACCCAGGGCCGCGGGTGCGCTCGTACGTGCCGAACCCGTGGTCGGGGTTCTGCCTGGAGAGGATGAACTCGACCGCCTGCTACAGCCGCGCGTCAGGCAGGCGCGGGCCGATGCACGGGTGCAGGTCGGTCCGGCGATGCACCATCAGCACCGCGGACAAAGCCTCGGCCGTGCAGTCTGAGACCGGCCACCGGTGCGTGCCGTCTGAAAACGACCATCCCCCCAGGACCGCGTCACGGCCCTGCCGCAGCCGCTGCGGCAGCTCCTCGGCGGCCTGGACCCTGGCCAGCCACCGGTAGCCACGGCCGATCGCGGCACGGACCTGCGGCGTGTCGGGCGCGCACAGCAACGCGCGCAAGGCAAAGGCAGTATCCCAGGACGAGGAGCGGGCACCAGCGATGCGAAGGCCGCCGTCCTGGTCCTCCCACCGCCACGCGTCCAGGCGGTCGACCGCCTGCAGGACGGTCTCGCGCGGCGCGCCGGTACAGGGCCTGGGCCAGGCAGCCCAGCAGCGCGCTGACCGGGGACATGCCCGGCCGATGCCTCCAGCTCTGCCGTCAGCCGGGCCAGGCAGCGCCGGACCGCGGCCGCGCGCAGCACCCGGACCGGGTGGCGCTCGTACCGCGCAAGCAGGTCCGCGCCCAGGCGTACCAGCGCAGAGGGCCGCACGAACAGCTCGCCGCGAAGCTCCCCGGTCACCAGCCCCAGGTCGAACCTGGCCCGCTCCGCATACAGGCATGACAGGCCGAAGTAGATCATCCGGGTGTGCACGTACAGCCGGTCGGGGTGGACCGGCACCCAGCCAGGCAGCAAAACCGTCTTCGGGACCAGCGGATTGATGCCCTCGTACTCATACAACCCCAGCATCGCCAGCCACATCCGTCCCCAGGACGGCAAGACAGTGACACTATCAGGCTGGGCCCGCAGCCAGCGCCGGGCAGCGCTCATCACCGGATCGCCCGCGGGCACGCCCATGACCCGCAACGCCACATAAGCCAGCACCGTCACGAACAACGACCCCGGTGCCTCGCCGTGCAACGGCTACGACCCATCACGGCACCGTGCCGCCTGGTAATGGCGCAGGATCTGGCCGCGATCACGCTCCGGGAGCGGCAACCTGCCCGCCATCCGGCAGGCCAGCACGTACTGCGACAGCAGCATGGTGTTCCACGCCACCTCGCCTTCCCAGCAGCCCGGCGCACCCTGCTGCCCCAGCAGGTTCGCGACCGCAGCCGCCAGCGCCCCGCTCGCGGAACCTCGCTCGGGGCAAGCGCCGGCGCCGGCCTGATGATGACTCACGCCAAGAAGCCGTCAGTCAGCACTGCCACCGCCGCCAGATCGTGCCCAGCAGGGGCACCTGAGCAGATCATCACGGATCTATTGTCCTGGCCGGCAGGCTGGGCGCCAATGCGCTTCCTCGGCCGATCGCGGCCCATGTATCCGCCGTTCGGTACGCCAAGAGCGAGCACCGTTCGGCTGGTTACGACCGGCTATAAAGAACGTTCGGTGCATTGTCACGTCGCGAGGCGACAAGTTGGCCGAGGGTTCGGCCGGTGAGCAGCACATCGGGCACGGCAAGACCGAGATGTTCCAGCTGGCCTGCATCTTGCGGTCGAGTTCAGCGTCCGCGCCGCCCGCGCCTGATGGCTGCCTTACGCGGCGGCCCGGTAGGCTCCGGGCAAAGCGCCGCCGTTCGCCATCAGCAGCAACGCGAGGCATCCCCGCAACGTCCTGCGCAGTGGAATCTTGTCCATGCCGTCGGCGGAAGACCGCAGCTAGGTGACGAGGTAGTAGATGCGTTCCCGACCAGCCAGAAGCCGAGGATTGCCAGACACGATGATGATGACCTGGTCGGTATGGGTATCGATCCAGTGCCGCAACCGGGCCAGGAACGCCTGGGCCGGCTCGGGACGGAACCCGGCGTAGATCTCCATGGCCAGGATCGAGGATGTGGCGATGACGCAGAACAGCGTAAGGGCAAGGTAACTCTGCCAGGACGAGAGCTTCGCCTCGACGATGACCGACACGCCCGCGGCGATTAGCGCCCACGGCTGGGTGAGCGGGCCGAGCCCGATGGCGTACCAGGGCGTCATGTTGTCGATGCCCGTCTGCCATCTGGGGGGTTTTTCGGCGGTTTCGGTTTGCCCATCTTCCTGTACTGCCGGATCGCGATCACCGTCAGCCCGACGCCGATGGCGAGCTTGGCCGTGAGGGCGGCCAGCGAGGGAGCCGTGCTGGGCTTGGGAGGGATTGTTGCCGGTGACGAGGACCGTGAACGCGATCACGATCGCGAGCGACCGCGAACCACCATGCGGTATGACCGGGCCCGCGGCAGCTTGGACCGGCACGCGACCTACATCGTCGCCGCCTACCTCGCAGGCGCTGCCCGGTAACACGCCGGCTGACATCAGCTCCGCCCAGCGGTAGCAGCCGCCGGGCGGAGTTGCCCGGCCACCGATCTGGCCACCTCGCTGCCGCGACACGCCGCAACTGCAGGCGAAGGAGGCGCGGAGGATATGCTTGGTCCCGCGGTATTGAGCAGGCCTGGTGCGATCTCACTGGTGGTTCTCGCGGCTGGAATAGCACGGGCCAGCCTCGCGTTCCACTCCTGTCGGTGCGTTAGTGTCCCCCGGGCCTAACCACTGCCTTCATGGAATACCGTCCAGCTGGAGCCATGATGCGCCTTTCGCCGTGAGGCGACCTGCGCACCGGCCAAGGCACGCCCTCGCGAGCACGAGCTCCGGGGGCGCTGTCATATCCGGACCCGCCCATAGCCGGCCGGACGGCACACAGCACCCTTACAGAACGAGCACGAGCAGCGCACGGGAACCGCTGTTCGGAGCGGCTGGCGACTTCTCGGGCTGACTTGCTGGGAGCGCGCCTATGGGGGTGATCTGGCGTGCTGCCTTCCCGCCGCCCTCTCTGCCAAGCTGTCGTGAACTCCCGGTCAGATGTGAGCGGCTGCGACCAGCCGGGCGGGAGCATCCAGCGGTGGCTATGAGCCGTATCTGTCGTGATGGCGAAGCCAGCCCATCAAGGGGCTGTCGCTGCGCCCGGGTGGCTGCTCCCAGTCTTCTTGGCGGCCTCGGGCGGTGAGATCGAGCCAGTTGTAGATGCCATCGACCAGGTCGGTGCCGCGGGCGTAGCTGGAGTAGGTGCGGAAAACGCGGTCGCCGCGGCGGAGAAAGGCGCTGATGCCGTGCATCTCACCGGTCCACCCGTGCCACTGCGGTCCGAGTGCGGCAATGTCCCGGTAGTTGTATTCGACCGGGGCCACGGCCGGATCGAGGGTGACGTGGAAAGTCGTAGTTGAAGTCGCTGCCGAAGGAGGAGTACCAGGGAACGGCCCAGCCCATCCGCTGCCGGAACAGCTCGATCTTGGCCAGCGGCGCGCGGCTGACCATGGCCAAGGTGGTGTCCCGGGCATGCAGATGGGCGAGGTGGCCGATGTTGCCGGCCAGGAACGAGCAGGACGGGCAGCCCTCGTCCCAGTCCGGGTCGAACATGAAGTGGCAGATCAGCAACTGGCCGCGGCTCACGAATAGGCCGAGCAGGCTGGCCTTTCCGTTCCTGCCCTCGAACGCGTACTGCTTGCCGGTCTCGGTCATGGGCAGCCTGCGCCGCGCGGCGTTCAGCGCGTCTCGCTGCCGGGTGAACTCCTTCTCCCTGGCCAGCAGCCGCAGGCGCGCAGCCAGCCACTCATCTCGTGAAACGATCTGCGGATCATCCATCCCGACCTCCGTTACGCCGGCGAACCCGCCGCTTGCGCCTGTCATCACGACGACGAATGCCGGCGCCGGGGATAGACATCAGGCGCGGGCCGCGAACCCGGCGGACAGGTCAGTGGTCCCAGGGAGCATCCCAGAAGGGTCTTACCTCGACCTTGGCGGTTCGCGCGAGCGGATGCCCGGCAGCTACCCCGATGGCCGCATCCAGTCCGGCGCACTCTACGACGTCATAGCCCCCGATCTGCTCCTTCGTCTCGGCGAACGGCCCATCGGAGACCAGCAGCTCGCCGTCACGGACATGGACGATCTTGGCCTCGCCGGCCGAGCGAAGCGGTCCGCCGTACAGCCTGACCCCGCGCTCAGTCATCTGTTCCACCCACGACTTGACGGCGATCATCATCGCCGCGTCGTCGTCCGCGGTCACCTCAGCGGACTCATCGACCCAGAACATCAGCATGTACTTGTTAGAATCTGGATGTACGGGATCGTAAAGGCTCAGGCCCGCAGGCCGGTCACGTCGCGGGCGATGATCGTCTTCATGATCTCGGACGTGCCGCCGTAGATGGTCTGCACCCGGGCGTCGGCGTAGGCGCGCGCGATCGGGTACTCGGCCATGTAGCCGTAGCCGCCGAACAGCTGCAGGCAGCGGTCCAGCACGCGGTGCTGCACTTCGGTCGCCCAGAGCTTGGCCTTGGCCGCGTCGACCGCGGTCAGCGTGCCCGCGTTCAGCGCGCGGACCGCCTTGTCCAGGTAGGCCTCGAGCACGTCGGTTTCTGTTACCGCCGTGGCTAGCTCGAACGCGGTGTTCTGGAACGCGGCCAGCGGCTGCCCGAACGCGGTGCGACCGGTGGTGTACTCGACCGTCCAGTCCAGCGCGGCCCGGACCGAGGCCAGCGCCATCATCGCGATCGACATCCGCTCCCGCGGCAGCCGTTCCATCAGGTGCACGAAGCCGCCGCCCTCGCGGCCGAGCAGGTTGGCCGCCGGTACCCGGACGTCGTCGAAGAACAGTTCGGCCGTGTCCTGGGCGTGCAGGCCGATCTTGTCCAGTTTGCGGCCGCGGGTGAAGCCGGGCATGCCGCGTTCGGCCACCAGCAGGCTGATGCCGCGCGAGCCCGCGTCCGGATCCGTGCGCGCCACCACGATGACCAGGTCGGAGTTGATGCCGTTGGTGATGAACGTCTTGGCGCCGGACAGCACCCAGACGTCACCGTCCCTGACCGCCGCGGTGCGGATGCCCTGCAGATCGCTGCCCGCCCCCGGCTCGGTCATCGCGATCGCGCCGATGCACTCGCCGGTCGCCATCGGCGGCAGCCAGCGGGCCTTCTGCTCCGGCGTGCCCAGGTCGACGAGGTAGGGGATGGCGATGTCGTCCTGCAGGCCGAACCCCGAGCTGAGCGAGCCCGCGCACGCCCGGGCGAGTTCTTCCATCAGCACGCAGCGGTAGCGGAAGTCATCCGTCCCGGCCCCGCCGAACCGCTCCGGTATCGGCAGCCCGATGATGGCCTGCTTGCCCGCCGCCAGCCAGGCCTGCCGGTCGACGATGTGCTCCTGCTCCCAGCGCTGGGAGTTCGGCGTGACCTCGCGTTTGACGTACGCCTGCACGACCTCGCGGAACGCCTCGTGATCCGGCTCGTAAAGGTCCCGGTGCACGTCTATTTTCCCTTCCACACCGGAGCGCGCTTCTCGGCGAACGCCCGGGCGCCCTCTTGCGCGTCCTGGGAGGTGAAGACCGGCTGCATCAGCCGGGCGGCCTCATCCCACCGCTGCGCGGCCGTCCAGTCGCCGCCGCGGTGCGCGATCTCCTTGGTCGCCATCACCGCCAGCGGCCCGTTGGCCGCGATCTTTTCCGCCAGTTCCAGCGCCGCCGCCAGCGCCTGGCCCTCCTCGACGACCCGGTTGACCAGCCCGATCTCGGCGGCCCGGCGGGCGTCGACCGGGTCGCCGGTCAGCAGCAACTCCAGCGCGAGAGCCCGCGGCACCCGCTGCGCCAGCAGCAGCGCTCCCCCGGCGCCCGCCACCAGCGACCGCTTGACCTCCGGGACGCCGAACCGCGCCGAGGCCCCGGCCACCACCAGGTCACACGCCAGCAGCAGCTCGAATCCCCCGGCCAGCGCCCAGCCCTCGGCCGCGCCGATCAGCGGCTTGCGCGGCGGGGTCTGGGTGATCCCGCACAGCCCGCGGCCGGGAAAGGCCGGTGACTCGCCCCGCAGGAACGCCTTGAGGTCCATCCCCGAGGAGAACGTGCCGCCGGCCCCGCTGAGCACCCCCGCCCGCAGCCCGTCGTCCGCGTCGAGCTCATCGGCCGCGTCCCGGATCCCGGCCGCGACCGCCCCGTTCAGCGCATTGCGCGCCTCGGGCCGGTTGATGATGATGACCTGCACCGCGCCGCGGCGCTCGACCAGTACTTCCTCGCTCATCCCGTCAGCACCTCCCCGGCTATTAGATCAGCCCGCAGGCAGGGTGGCGAGCTTGCGGAAGTCCCAGCTGGTGATCTTGGCCGGCGTGATGCGCAGCCAGGCGTGCCGGCCGTCATGCGTCATTTTCCCGGCCCCGAAGTATTTTTCGGCCATCAGCCGCTCGGGTTCGGCGAGCTCGGGGGCCTGGGGGTCTGGTTCGCTCGTACGCGGGACGGGACCGACGACGGCGGCCTCGCCCTCGATTTCGACGCCATGCAGCTCGGCGTAGTGGTGACCCCCGTCGATCACGGCCGACACCCGGGGATCGCGCTGCAGGTCGGCCCAGCGCTGGCTGCGGGTCAGCGAGTAGACCCACAGGGCGCCGCCGACCCAGGTGAACCAGACCGGCGAGACGTGCGGCCCGTCCGGGCCGAGCGTCGCCAGCCGGCAGGTCCGTTCCCGGCCGAGGAACGCATCCAGTTCCCCGGCCGTCATCGCGATCACCCGGCCGCGCCGTTGCTCTCGCATCCTCACACCTCGCTTCGTGCGTTAGTTCAGACGATAATGGCCGACGAGGAAGCACACCGCTGCATCACCTGGGGGCATTATGGCCGACCGCCCGCCACCGCCCGCCGGGCAGCCCGACGAGCTCAGCCCGCTGGACTACCTGTTGCACCGCGGCGAGGCGCATCCGGCCACCCGTTCGGCATTCCTGGACCTGGAGATCCTTGACCGGCCGGCTGACTGGGGACGGCTGCGCGAGGCGATGGACCGGGCCAGCCGGGTGGTCATCAGGATGCGGCAGAAGGTGGTGGTCCCGCCGGTCCCGACCACGCCGCCGCGGTGGGTCGTCGATCCCGACTTCGACCTGGACTACCACCTGCGCCGGGTCGCGCTGCCCGCCCCCGGCACGCTGCGTCAGCTGCTGGACCTGGCCGAGGTCACGCTGCAGTCGCCGCTGGACACCTCGCGCGCCCTCTGGGAGGCGGTGTACGTCGAGGGCCTGGCCGGGAATGGGCCCGGGAATGGGCCCGGGAATGGGCAGGGCGACCGGGCCGCGCTGCTGATCAAGCTCAGCCACGCGATCACCGACGGCCTGGGCGCGCTCGCCCTGTTCGAGCAGATCTACGACACCGAGCGGGAACCGGAGCCACGGCCGATGCCGCCGGTGCCGGTGCCGAGCGACCTGAGCGGTGAGGACCTGTTCCGCGACAGCCTCAGGCAACTGCCGGCCACGACGCTCTCGACCTACCGGAATTGGCTGGGCCAGGCCGTGGGTACGACCGCCCGGCTGCTCACGCGGCCGGGACCCACCGTGGCCGAGGTACTGGGTTTCGCCGACTCGGCGCGCCGCATGCTCGGGGCGCCGCCGGCCGAGCCGTCGCCGCTGCTGCGCCGCCGGAGCCTGGTGACCCGCACCCACGTGCTCGAGCTGCCGCTCACCGACCTGCGCGCGGCGGCCAAGGCGGTCGGCGGGTCGGTCAACGACGCTTACCTGGCCGCGCTGTGCGGCGGCCTGGGCCGGTACCACGAGGTGCTCGGTGTGCCGGTCGAGGCCGTGCCGCTGGCCATCCCGGTCAGCCTGCGCACCGGCGACGACCCGGCGTCGGGCAACCGGTTCGCGGGCGTCACCATCGCCGCGCCGCTCGGCGAATCGGATCCGGCCGAGCGGATGAAGCAGATACGCGAGCAGGTGATCGCGCGCCGCAGCGAGCCGGCTATCGACGTGATAGGCCGGCTCGCGCCGGTCCTGACCCTGCTCCCCGACGAGACGCTGATGGGGGTCATCGAGCGGATCACGCCGCCGGACATCCAGGCCAGCAACGTGCCCGGCTACGCGCAGCAGACGTTCCTGGCCGGGGCGAGGGTGGACCGGCAGTACGGGATGGGGCCCATGCCCCGGGTGGCCATGATGGCGATCCTCATCTCCCGGGCGGGCATGTGCACGGTGACGTTCCGCTACGACACGGCGTCGTTCACCGCCGCCGACCAGCTCGAGAAGTGCCTGCAGCTCGGTTTCGACGAGATAGTGGAGCTAGGGCGGCCGCCCACCCGTTCGGCATCAAAAACACGCCCGGCACCGAAGACGGCAGGCACCAGACGGCGGACCCCGCCCCGGCGCAGCTCATGAGCGCCACGCCGCACGAGGGTGCCCCCCGGCCGCTGCGGCTGCCCGGCTCGGTAGCCGAAGTCGACGCCAGCCCGGAAGGCCCGCACATCGGCGCGTTCTTCGACCTGGACGGGACGCTGGTCGCCGGGTTCACCGTCGCGGCCGTCACTAAGGACCGGCTGCGCCACCGGGAAGTCGGCGCGAGCGAGTTCCTGCGCATGATGCAGCTGGCGCTGGAGTACCGGCTCGGGCGGCATCAGTTCGAGGGCGTGATCGAAGGCGCGGTACGTTCGGCCAAGGGACGGCTGGCCGAGGACGTCGAGGAAGTGGGCGAGCGGGTCTTCCGGCAGTCCATCGCGGACCTGATCTACCCGGAGATGCGCGAACTGGTCCGCGCCCACCAGCGCCGCGGCCACACCGTGGTGCTGAGCTCGTCCGCCCTGACCATGCAGGCCGAACCGGTGGCCCGCTACCTCGGCATCGAGCACGTGGTGTGCAACCGGTTTGTCGTCGATGAGCTGGGGATACTGACCGGCGAGATCGAGCGCCCGGTGATCTGGGGCACCACCAAGGCCACCAGCGTCCAGCGGTTCGCCGCCGAGCACCAGGTCAACCTGCGCATCAGCTACTTCTACGCGGACGGCGACGAGGACCTGGCCCTGATGCACCTGGTCGGGAATCCGCGGCCGGTCAACCCGGGACCAGGGCTGGCCAAGGTGGCCGCCCGCCGCGGCTGGCCCGTCCTGCGGTTCAGCAGCCGGGACGCCGGCAGCACGCTGGGGCAGGTCCGCACCCTGGCCGGGATCTGGTCGCTGGGCCCGCTGGCCGCCAGCGCGCTGGGCATCGGCGTGCTGACGCGGAGCAAGCGCACGGGGGTCAACTTCCTGACCCGGTACTGGCCGGAGACCGTGCTCGCGCTGAGCGGCGTGAAGCTGAACGTCACCGGCGCAGGCAACCTGACCGCCCGCCGCCCGGCGGTCTTCTTGTTCAACCACCGCAACAACTTCGACGTGTTCATGGTCGCCGCGCTGGTCCGCGACAACTGGACCGGCGTCGCCAAGAAGGAGCTCGAAAGCAATCCGCTGGCCGGGCCGCTCGGGAAGCTGCTCGACGCCGCGTTCATCGACCGCGCGGACAGCGCCTCGGCCGTGGCGGCCCTGGCGGGAGTCGAGGAGGCCGCCCGCAAGGGACTGTCGATCCTGATCGCCCCCGAGGGGAGCCGGATGGACGCCCAGGCGGTGGGCCCGCTGGAGGTGGGTCCGTTCAAGAAGGGCGCCTTCCGGATCGCCATGGCGACCGGCCTCCCGATCGTCCCGGTCGTCATCAGGAACTCCGACTCGGTGGCGGGCCGCAACAGCTACCAGCTCGTTCCTGGCACCGTCGATATAGCGGTGCTGCCGGCCATCGACGTCAGCGACTGGACCCACGATGAACTGCCGAAGCTGATCGAGCAGGTCCGGACGCGCTACATCGAGACGCTGGCCGACTGGCCCAGCGCCGGGACGCCGGGATGACCGCGGAAACCGACCTGGCCGGGTTGCTGACCGACGGCACCGAGACGGTGCTGCTCACGCAGGCCTCGACGGGGATTGAGGAACGGCTGATCCGGGAGCGGATCGCCGCGGCCGGCGGCCGGGACCGGCCGCAGGTCAGCCTCGGGCCACCGGGCAGCCCGCTGACCGGGCTGCGGGAGGCGCTGACCGAACGCGACGACGCCACCCGGCTGGTGCCGGTCAGGGTGGCCTGGCTCCCGGAGGAACACGCGGGCCGGCGGGCTGCCCGGCTGGCCGACATGATGCCCGGGCATGATCCATATCACCCCAGCGAGCGCCAGCAGCGGCAGATCCTGTCCCGCCACCCGGGCCGGGCCACCGTGCTCCTCGGCGAGCCCGCCACGGTCGCCTCGCTGCGGCGGCACTGGGCGCAGACCACGGCCGGCCAGGACCCGGCCGACTTCGCGGCCTACGTGGCCCGCCGGGCCACGCTGGCCCTGGACCGGGCCGAGTACCAGCTGCTCGGGCCCAGGTACAAGACGCCGAGCCTGGTGAAGGAGGAGATCCTCTCCTCGCGCCGGTTCCGCTCCGGGCTGCACCAGGTGCGGCGGGGGCCAGACGAGGTAGACGGGTCCCCGCCGTCGCTGGCGGAAGCGGGCCAGGTCCTCGACGAGCTCGCCGCGGGCTGGAGCCGCCGGCTCATCGACATCATGCCGACCCTGGGACGGCTGATCTTCCAGCGGGGCTTCGACCCGCAGATCGACTACGACGAGGCCCAGGTCGAACGGCTGCGCGCGGCGACGCAGCGTTACCCGTGCATCTTCTTGTGGTCGCACCGGTCGAACCTGGACAACCTGGTGCTCACCGCCGCCATGCAGGAGCAGGGGCTGCCGCCCGCGCATGTGTTCGGGGGCATCAACATGGCGTTCGGGCCGATGGGCGCCATCCTGCGGCGGGCCGGGGTGATCTTCATCCGGCGCTCGACCAGCGACGATCCGCTGTACAAGTACGTGCTGCGGGAATATGTGGGCTACGTGCTCGAGAAGCGGTTCAACCTCAGCTGGTCGATCGAGGGCACCCGCTCGCGCACCGGGAAGATGCTCCCCCCGAGGCTGGGCCTGCTGTCCTACGCTGCCGACGCCTACCTGCAGGGACGCGTCGACGACATCATGCTGCTGCCGGTCTCGATCACCTTTGACCAGCTGCACGAGATCGCCGAGTACGCCGAGTACGCACGGGGCGGGCAGAAGAAGCCGGAGGGGTTCGGCTGGCTCTACGGCTTCATCAAGGCCCAGGGCGCCCAGCACTACGGCAAGATCTACGTGCGCTTCGGTGAGCCGGTCTCGCTGAGCGCGTCCCTCGGGCCGCCGGACGGTCCGATCGCGACCGACCCCGCGGCCCGGCGGCTGGCCTTGGCCAAGACCGCTTTCGAGGTGGCCTGGCGGATCAACCAGGGCATGCCGGTCACCGCGACGGCCGCGGTCACCACCATCTTGCTGGCCATGCAGGGCGCGGCCCTGACCTTCGACCAGATCCGGCTGGGCCTGGCTGACGCGCTTGACTACCTGGAGAGCCGTTCGGTGCCGACGACCGCGAGCCTGCGGGCGCTGGCCGCGCCAGGACCGGTGCGGGCCACGCTGGACGCGCTGGTGGCGGGCGGGCTGGTCAGCTACGTCCGGGACGGCCGCGAGCCGGTCTGGCTGATCGGGCCCGACCAGCAGCTCGCCGCCACCTTCTACCGGAACTCGCTGGTCCACTTCCTGCTCGAGGGGGCCCTGTGCGAGCTGGCCGTGCTGCGGGCCAGGGACGCCGGCGCCGACCCGGTCGGGGCCTTCTGGGCGGAGATCGCCCGGCTCCGGGACCTGCTGAAGTTCGAGTTCTACTTCAAGGACCGCGACGAGCACCGGCGCCAGGTGCACGCCGAGATGGACCGGCACGATCCCGCGTGGGAAGACCGCCTGCGGGCTGGTCCGATGGAAGCGGACGCGCTGCTGGCGCGGATGCGGCCGCTGGTGTCCCATGTCATCGTCCGGCCTTTCGTCGAGGCCTACCGGATCGTCGCCGACGTGCTGGCCGGCCAGGACGTGCCGACCGATGCCGACGGGTCGGCCGACCGCGAGGAGGTGACCCGCCGCGCCCTCGGTCTCGGCCGCCAGTACGTGGCCCAGCGCCGGCTGCGCAGCTCGGAGTCGGTCTCCGTGCTGCTCTTCCAGACGGCCCTTCAGCTGGCCGACAACCGGGGGCTGCTCGGGCCGGGTGCGGACGTCCGGGCGCAGCGGGCTGCCTTTCTCGCCGAGCTCCGCGACCTGCTCCGGCGCCTCGACGAGATCGAGAACCTCGCCATCCGCCGTTACATCAGGGACGCGGTCGGTGCCCGGCCGGCCGAGTGAGGCGCGGGCTTTTATCGCTCTGACCACGACCGCCTCCGTCCAGCTCCAGATGAGGAACGAAGCTGGCAGGAGCTCGTTCGGCGCATCTGTCGGTCTGATCAGCGGCTAGGCGATGGACCGCGGGGAACAGCGGGGAGGTGACACTGCGGCCGGCGGTGCCGGGTACAGTCGCCGGATATGAGTTGCGAGGAGTCCGACCGGTGAGTGAGTGCCGGGCGCCTGACACCCCTCCGCCGGGGATCGACACGACCCGGCCGAATATCGCCCGTGTCTATGATTACCTGCTGGGCGGGAAGGACAACTTCACCGTCGACCGGGAACTCGCCGGGCAGCTGCTGAGCATGAATCCGGGCATGGAGCAATGGGCGCGCAGCAACCGGGCGTTCGTGGTCGCCGCGGCGGCACGCGCGGCCCGCGAGGGTGGCATCGCCCAGTTCCTGGACCTCGGCGCGGGATTGCCGACCCACCCGGCCGTGCACGAGGCGGTGCGGAAGGTGAACCCAGCCGCCCGGGTTGCCTACGTGGATTTCGACCCGGTCGCGGTGGTCCATTCCCGCGCGCTGCTGGCCAAAGGCGACGGGCTCGCCGCGTTCCAGGCGGACCTGACCGACCCGGAGGCGGTGCTGGCTGATCCGGAACTGGCGAAGGTTCTGGACCTGACCCAGCCGGTGGGCGTCATTCTCGGCGGGGTCGCGCACTTCCTGTCCTCCGCCGTGATGCGCGCCACGACCGCCGCGTACGTCTGGAGTATCCGCCCTGGCTCGTGGCTCATGATCTCTGCGGGCCACGCCGAAGACGAGGGCCCGAATGCCGAGTTGAGACCCGTCTACACAGCCGCGGACGCCTTCCGGCACACGCATGAGGAATTCACCTCCTTCTTCGCGGGCACCGAGATCGCCCCGCCGGGGATCGCCGAGGCGCAACAGTGGATCGCCGGCCTGGCCGCGCCACCGCCGGACCACGGGCTCTACGTACGGTGCGGAGCCGGCGTCAAGAGGTGAGACCACCCGGCGATCTCGGGCACCGTTCTTCTTGCCACAAACTAGACAGCGCTTTCAGCATGGGCGGGAGGGAGCGGTGTTATTGTGGGCGCGAAGTGAAATGCACTGGGGAAACTGGGGAGGGCGAAAGTGATTTACAGGAATGTATACGGAAGACGGCTGACCCGCCAGATCGCTCGCGGGGTTGTGCTGGCAGCAGCCGGCGCCCTCGCGCTCGCGCCCGCAGGCGCCAATGCCGCTGCGGCTCGGCCGATACCGCCGAAGACGGTCTACGTCATTACGTTTACCCCCGACAGCGCCCTCTATCGTCTCGACCCTAGGTCACACGTAAAGACCCGCGAAGGCCTCACCGGGGTGGAACTCACCGATGTCACGTTCCGGGGAAAGACCCTCTACGCGATCAGCTTTACCGATCTGTACTGGCTCAACGCAGCAACTGGCGCCAGCCACCACATCGGGTCGCTCGGCGTCAGCAGCGCCAACGCTCTCGTGACCCAGCCGAAGACGGGCACGCTCTACGGTGCCGACCAGTTCGGGGACTTCTTCAAGATTAATTCCAGGACCGGCCACGCTACTCTCATCGGCACTTTCGGTGGCGGCCTCGGCTCAGCCGGAGATCTCACATTCGCCAACGGTCATCTCTACGCCACCGTATCGGAGTCCGGTTCGTCCGAGTCATTCCTTGCCACAGTTAACGTGCGCACTGGCTCCGCAAAGATCGTCGGAAATACGGGATACCGGAACGTCTGGGGACTCATTTCGGGGACCGGCGCATTGTATGGGGCGACATACGGCGGCAGTTTCCTCGCCATCTCTGCAACGACGGGCCGGGGGAAAGTCATCTGGAAGGAGGGCATTGCCGCCGCCGGGATGGCTGCGCCTTAGCGGGCGGGCACGACCCTTCGACTGTGCGCCATCCAGGCTTAGCCGGTGGCCCGCAGCTAGGCCTGGATGGCGGCGCCGCAGGCGACCAGATCCGCCGCGTCGGCCAGGCCCCACTCGGTAAGCGCCTCAGTCGTGTGCTGGCCAGCCGCGGGGGGCCGCTCGGACAGCCGACCCGGGGTGCGGGAGAAACGCGGCGCCGGAGACGGCTGGGTCAGGCCGTCACGGACGACGTAGGTCTCCCGGGCGGTCAGGTGCGGGTCGACGGCGGCCTCGTGCAGCGACAGCACCGGTTCGACGCACGCGTCGGTTCCGGCGAAGGCAGCCGCCCACTCATCCCTGGTCCGGTCCTTGAACCGGGCCGAGAACAGCGCGCGCAGCTCCGGCCAGTTCTTCGGATCGTCGCGTGAGGGTACGTCGGTCAGGCCAAGTCCGGCCAGCAGCGCGGCGTAGAACCGCGGCTCCAGGGCGCCCACGGCCATCCATTCCCCGTCCGCCGTCTCGTAGACGTCGTACCAGGGCACGCCGCCATCGAGCAGGTTCACCCCGCGCTCGTCGCGCCAGCTGCCCTGGGCCATGAACATCAGCGGCATGGCGACCAGCGACGCGGCCCCGTCCACGATGGCCGCGTCGACCACCTGGCCCTGCCCGGACGTGGCCCGCTCGACCAGAGCGGCGCAGATGCCGAAGGCCAGGAGCATCCCGCCGCCGCCGAAGTCTCCGAGCAGGTTGGCCGGGAACTGGGGCGGGCCGCCGGCCCGGCCCAGGCCGTACAGCGCGCCGGCCCGGGCGATGTACCCGATGTCGTGCCCGACCGCCGTGGACATCGGCCCGTGCTGCCCCCACCCGGTCATCCGCGCGTACACCAGCCGGGGATTGCGGCGCAGGCAGACGTCGGGTCCGACGCCGAGGCGCTCGGTTACTCCCGGCCGGAAGCCCTCGAGCAGCACGTCGGCGGCTTCGACGAGCCGGAGCAGCGCGTCGATGGCGCGCGGGTGCTTCAGGTCCAGGACGGCGGACTGACGGCCGCGGTTCATCAGGGCGCGCTCGGGCCGCGGGTTAGCGGCTCCGGGACGGTCGACCCGCAGCACGATCGCGCCCTGGTCGGCGAGCATCATGGCGCAGAACGGCCCGGGACCGATACCCGCCAGCTCGAGCACGCGCACGCCGGCCAGCGGCCCGCCGCGAGATGGACCCAAAGACCCCGAAGAGCCCAAAGACCCCGATGACTCCACCCCTACGCTCATATCGTCGCTACCTCCGGACGTGCGCGGCCGACGTGGTTGCGTCTGTTTGGCTTGGTGCGATCATCAGATGTCGAGGCGGTCCCCGCCCGCGCGCATCCCGGCCAGGAGCCGCTCGACGTCATCTCGCGACAGGGACCGCTGCCACTCGCTGAACAGGCCTCGGACGAGGAACCCGCCCGGTGCGGGCTCGACGGAGGTCAGCATGAACCCGTCGGGCAGGTCCGGCAGGGCCAGGCGGAACGCCGGGGACCACAGTGACACCCGCCGGTCGAGCAGGTACAGGGCGCTCGGTCGCAGGCGGATGGACTGGCCCTCGGCGCCCGTTTCCATTTCCAGCCGCACCCACGGCATGCCCGCCACGCCGACCTGCGGGACGCCGGCCACCAGGGCCAGCTTGAGCCGGGGCGACACGGTGGCCAGCCAGCTGGAGGCGAACGCAGCCGAGACGAAGGCCTCGCAGTGAACCGGCGCGGTCACCAGCGTGAGCCGCAGGCCCGGCCGCACGTACACGTTGCCGGCCCGCACCTCGATTCGCTCCATCTGGTAGGCGTGCCACTGGACGTCTCGTGCGCAGATGCGGACCTGACCGTACTGGCCCATGACCCGGGCCAGGTCCGCGCCGTCTACCGAGATGTCGGAAAGGGTCAGGGTCAGGTCATGCCCCGAGAACCGGAACGTCTTCTTCTTGCCGGTGAGCCAGGCCCGCGCGGCGTCCACCAGCAAGGCGAACGGGTCGCCGGGCAGGGTTCCCGGCTGGGGCAGGCCGATCGACGCGGCCGCGGCGGAGGACATGGAGACGATCTCGGTCCAGGTCCGCTTCCATTCATCGGCCCGTGAACGGTCGATGCGCCACCATTCCGCCATGGCGACATGCTGACACAGGGCACCTAGCCAGGCAACGACCGGCCGTCACCCAGGCTCGCGCTCGTGACCAGCCTGCAGGTGCCTGCCGAGCCCGCGGTAGGCCTCCGACGCGGGGATCTCCCCGGCCAGGACCCGGTACACCTCCTGGCAGACGGGCATTTCCACGCTGTAACGCTCGGCCAGCTCGTGCGCGGTGAAGGCGGTACCCACGCCTTCCGCCACGGTCCGGGTCGCGCTGGTTATCTCCGCCAGCGTCCGCCCGGCGCCGAGCTGCTCGCCAAGCGACCGGTTGCGGCTCAGCGGGCTCATGCAGGTGGCCATCAGGTCCCCCATGCCGGCCAGGCCGGAGAAGGTCGCCGCCTGCCCGCCCATGGCGACGCCCAGCCGGGTGAGCTCGGCCAGCCCGCGGCAGACCACCGCGGCCCGCGTGTTGTCTCCCACGCCCAGCCCCTGCGCGATGCCGGTCGCGATCGCCACCACGTTCTTGAGCGCCCCGCCGAGCTCGCAGCCGATCACGTCGTCGTTGGTGTAGATCCGGAACAGGCCCCGCCGCATGACAGCCTGCAGCGCCCGGGCCACCTCGAGGTCCTCGGTCGCGATCACGCTCGCCGCGGCCTGCCCGGCCATGATCTCCTTGGCCAGGTTGGGCCCGGTCAGGGCGGCGGCGGGATGGCCGGGCAGCTCCGCGCGGATGAGCTGCGTCATCCGCAGCAGCGAATCGCGCTCGAAGCCCTTGGCCAGGCTCACGACCGGGATCCACGGCCGCAGCCAGGGGCGGACATCGGCCAGGACGGCCCGGAAACCATGCGTGGGCACCCCGACCACCAGCAGGTCGATGTCGTGCACGGCCTTCTCCAGGTCCGCCGTGGCCTTCAGCGCGGGCGGCAGCGCGCACCCGGGCAGGTAGCGCGAATTAGCGTCCCGCTCGTGGATCTCCCTGGCCAGCTCGGGATCCCGGGCCCAGATGGTGCAATCGTGGTGGCCCGCCAGAAGGGACGCCACCGTGGTACCCCACGACCCAGCCCCGAGCACTGCGATCCGCATGCCAGACCACTCACCCCTAGGTTCACCTGGCCTTCAGGATAGAGCCGCCGGGCCGCCGGGGCTAGTTGGCCCGCGGTAGCGGCTCCGGCGTCTGCCAGGGCGCGCCCGGCCGCTCACCTGCGATGCTGACCGCGACCTGCCCGGTCGCCACCACCTTGCCGGATACCGCCCCGGACGCCCGCGCCTGCGCGAAGTGCACGCTGCGCCCGCGCCGCGTGCACCAGCCGGTCGCCAGCAGGTCCTCACCGGGCGCGACGGACAGGTACTGCACCGACAGGGAGATCGTGGTGAGGCGGCTGCCCTTGGCGAAATCGTGGCCGGCCATCACCGCGCCCGAGCCGGTGGTGTCGAGCAGCGCCGCGACCACCCCGCCGTGGAAGATGCCCGCGTGCGCGCTGAGCACCTCCGCATAGGGCAGGAACAGCTCGACGGCCTCGTCATCCCATCGCCGCACCTCGATGCCGCAGTGCTGGTTGAACGGGACCCCGTGCGCCCAGTGCTCGCGGAACCACTCCCGCCGGTCTAGTTCGGTCAGCTCCATCGCGCCTCCCGTGGCAGTATTAAGCTTTATTATATAACTATATAAGCGATTTAGCAGCTGACCTACCGCCATACGGTGCCGCCGGGCGCGGGGTTGGCCGGGCGCGGGGTTGGCCGGGCTTGCGCTGCCAGGTCAAGGACACCGGGGAAACGCGAGGTGGACCGCGCGTTCTCCGACGTCATCTGGGAGCCCCGCGCTCACCTGCTATGCAGAATTCCACACCTGCTGGCTCGCTCCCCGCCTAGCTCATTCCGGCCGGTCCAAAGGCTCGGTTTTAACTTGTATCACTCTAGTATATTTATTCGATTCTTAGCTGATTCACTGGCTCTATAAGGTCAAATTTGCTATGATGTTCTAGCGAAGTCAAATCAAGGTCATTCATCCGAACGGTGGTGGCGCGTGCGACAAGGACCGGCTCCTGCGGGATCCGGGCGGGACGAGGATCCCGCCCGGGAGCCTCGCGAGCCGGCGCCCTCCCCGGATCCGATGACGGAGGAGGAGTGGCGGGCCTGGTGCGATGCCCAGGTGGATCAGGAGGAGCCGCCGTGCCCCGATGAGGAGGAGCCGGACCCGGACGGCCTGCCGGGGCCGTGGGAGTACGACCTGGACGCGATCGTGGCCGGCTGCCGGCGCATCACCGCGGAGCAGGCCGCCGCGTGCACCCGGGCGGCCCGGCTGGGGCTGGCGGGCGGGCAGCCGGTCGGCCTGGGACGCCGTGGGCCGGGTGAGGCCGGGTCGGCCCGGCGTGCTCCGGGGGAGTACCTGTCCCGGGCGGCGGGGTTCGCTGCCGGGATGCTGCTGGACACCATGCCGGGATGTAACGCGCTGGCCGGGTTCGCCGGCCAGGCGGCCGGGGACGACGACTCCTACGACGGCGCCTGCGATGATGAGGTGGCCGGGGCGATCGCCGCGTGGGACCGGGTCGAGGCGCACGCCAGCGCGCGCAAGCACGCGGCGGTCGCGGAGTTCATCCGCTAGCGGAGAAATTGCATCGTGATTGGCGTCACATCAGCTTCGCTCGCCTCCTTCGGACGCAGGCCCTACGGACGCCGGGCTGCTGCCGCGCACGGCTCCCTCGCCACCTGCCGCAGCCGGGGCGGCCACGGGTCGGCCGAGCTTGCATTGCGCCATTACCGGACTGCCAGGCCGCCAAGGCGAGCAGGGACGCGGGCGCCGCCACGTGCCCGAGTTGCGCCCGCCGAACCATAGGTGTATGGCCGTCGCTGCACGGGATCTATCCGGGCCCGGGAATCGTCCTTGGCCCTCAGGTGCTGCAGCGCCACGGTCACCCAGGCAATCTCGTAGTTGGTCGCGGCGCCGTCACCGCGGCGATAGGCCACGATCGTGCGGCCGACCGCGCGGCGACGGCCGCGGACCACACGCCGGGTCATCGGTACCGCCGCCCGGGCCTGCTCGGCGGCCGCCAGGGCCTGGTGGCCGCGGGTGGCGGTTGTCATGACGCGCTGCCACGCCATCACCGCGATCCCGCGCCTCAGGAGATCCGGGCGGCTACCGCGGACAGAAACGCGGCGTAGCTCCATGTCAGGTTCGAGACGCTTATCTCGTAGCCGCTGGACTGATCGAACTGCTCGCTGAGCTCGTAGCGGTTGCTGTGGTAGAGGACAGCTTGGAGCATCTTGTCGCCGGCGGCCTGGAGCGCTGATGCGGCATCGCCTGCGGTGCTTGCCGAGCTGACGTTTACCTGGCTCAGGAAGGTGATCGCCAGCGGATCGGCGGGTACGGGAGCGCCATTGCTGATGGCGGCCGCGAGCTCGTAATAGAGCTGGGCGAAGCCGCATGTGCAGACGACCCAGGGATGGCCCGTGTTGCTCGTCAGGCTCGACCCGCTGTATTCATCTCCGTTGTAGCGGCCAATGCACGGCCCGATCCCGATACTTGCGTCCGCGGTGTTGACCGGATATGCGGTTGGCGCCGGTTCGGTCCATTGCGCACGCACCTGCGCCGCCGTTGAGAGCAACTGCGGATCGTAAGCAGGGATGCCAGCTCCGTATATGCACGCCAGGATCGGATCGATGCTTGGGTCGTACGGCGCGGGGAGGTCGCCCCCGCCTCTGCTTGCATCGAGAACGCCCACATAGTAGTTGTGGGGAGCGCCCGACCAGTGCAATGGGAGTTGCTGCCCGAGCCAGGTGGCGGCTGCCTGCGCGGCTGGTGGCACGGGGATGCCGAGCCCTGGGCCGAGATTAATGACCCGGTTCAACGCCGCAAGCTGGACCGACCGCGCGAATATCGACTGGCCAAAGGTATCCTCCCAAAGATTCCACGTCGGGTTCTGGTAGTGGTTGTTGTCGAGCAGGTAAGCCAGATCTGCGGCGATCACATTGCCTGCAACCGTCTGCGCGGGTCCGTCCAGGCCGGCGAACCCTTGCAGGATTGTCAGTATTCTGAGAGCCGGGCCGTCGCTCTCATCGGCTGAGCCCGTCGATGCTCCCTCGGGGGTGTAATGTGCTTGTCCGATATCTCCTCCGCTTGCCTGGCAGGTGCTCGCGAAGTTGACGTAGCTTGCCAGAAGACCGGATGCTCCTGCGGCTGGTATTTCAGCGGGCGCCTGATTCAAAACCGCCGACATCGTGATGGCGGCGTCTCGCGTCCAGTTGAAGACATAGTCCTCAATGATGGGTGCGACGTTTCCTGGGTAGGAAGGCCATGAAGGCGAAGCGAGCACGCAGCCTGGTGCTGTGTAGCCTCCCGGATTACCCGGCTCGTTGTGGTCGGCGATCTGGAAGCCGTACGTGGCGATGTTGCGCAGCATCAGCGAAAACATGTACGGCGCGACGGTTGAAGGATTCACGCTCGAGGGTCCTGTCGACATGATCCAGTCTCTTCTTTCCGGCCGTTCGGGGCGCACGCAGGTCCGTGTCTCCGTCGTCCGCGATTGGCCCGCTCAGCGGTTACGTCGTGGCGGCGGCGCTGGCACGCTGAAGTCTTCGCGCCGGCCGGTTCCATGACAAAGAGCGTTCGGTAGCGCTTCTGATGCAACACGATCGGTGCCCAGCACCACAAACGGTATCGGGTCTGCCGGTCGGGCTGCGGTCGGCGTCGCGGGACACGCTGTTGATGGCCGGCGCGGATTGGCCCGAGCGCGACCGCGGGAGCCTCCCGGCCGGGTGAGCGTCGCGTCGAACCCGGTCAGCCGGCCGGTCAGCTCCTCACGCCCAGCCGGATCAAGCACCCGCCCGCGCGCGAAGCTCCCCGATCCCGCAGGAGTCGAGCCCGGGCGCCCGGCCCGTCTGAGACCAGTGACAGTCAGATCGCCGTGCGTGCGCAGCCGCTTCTTGCCATCCCGGGTCGCCGCGGTCAGGTAACGATCCTCAGCCGAAGCCAACCGAGTCGACCGGGCCAGCACGCCCGCGCCGCCGCCGCCCGCGCCTCCCTCCACCGCGAGCCAGAACCGCCTCAAGCGCGGTGCGCTCCTGTTCAATCCGGACGTCGATCGCCTCTGTCCTGCCGATGGCGGCTCGACCACCGGTCCAGGAGCACTCCGGGGACGCCTCGCTACCCGGCCTGCCGGAACCCGAGCTCACCCACCCCGCAGATAGGGCACCATATGACGCCGTGCTGGCCTTCACCGGCCCGCCGGACCTGTCCGGCCCCCGACCCCGTCGATTGCGCGTCCGGCCACGCTCAGCCGAAGTGGTCGCCGACGCGGGCCGCGATACCAGCAACGCGCTCAGCAGCCGACATGGCCGGGCCTGCCTACTCACCCCTGCTGAAGGGCGGCTACGTCAGCCAGGACAAGCTGGATGCCGCCGAGTTCGGCCATCCGGGTACGCCCGCCCGGCTGGCGGCGCTGCGGGAGGTGGCCAAGGACGCCGGCGCGACGGTGACCAGCCCGTCTACACCCACCTCGACATCCCGGACACTCTTACACTGGCCAGCCTCAACACGGACACCGCTGCCCACTGGCAGCGCGCCCGCGACCGATGGGACCAGCTGAGCCGCCATCACCCCGGGCAGGCGGTGCAGCCCTGGCTCGCCCGCATTGTCGATCTCGACGACTACGATTTCACCACCTTGCTCGCCGCAACCACCTGGTTCCGGGCCAATCCGCGCTCCGGGCTGACCGTGCGAAGCGTGCCCGTCCCCGGCATGCACACCAAATGGCTAGCCCGGCACCGCAGCATGGTCATCGCCTGCCTCGGCACCCTCACCGACCCCGGCGAATCCGCTGAGCCGCCCGAGGACCCCGACCCCGCCGACATCCCCGACGGCGACCTGGACGCGCTCGGGCTGCGGCCGCTTCCCCGCGAGATCAGCATCGTCATCGCCGATCCTGTCCTGCGCGCTGCCACCGGCGGCTTGCGGCAGATCACCGCCCCCGTAAACGAGCTCGCCGCGCTGCAGATCCAGCCCGACACGATCCTGATCGTGGAGAACAAGGAACCAGCAGTCACCTGGAGCGACACAGCCGGGCTGGTTGTCATCCACTCCCTGGGCAACCACCTCGACGTCCTCAGCCTCCTGCCCTGGATCTGTCCCGACAGCTGCTGGTACTGGGGAGATCTCGACCGGCACGGCTTTACTCTCCTCTCCCGCGCCCGCACCATGATCCCGCAGCTCGAATCACTGCTCATGACGCCAGGCGACATCGAGACCTACCGGCCGCTGAGCGTCGAGGAAAAACTCGACCGGTACGACCAGCCCGACTCGACGCTGACCCCGCCGGAAGCCCGCGCGCTGGCTGCTCTCCAGCTCACCGGCGGAAAGTATCTGCGCACCGAACAAGAGCGAATTGCCGTCATTGACGCTGAGCGTGCCCTTGAACAGGCCCGGAATCTCGTGCGGCCCAATGTCACCGGCATCTCGCACTGAGTGACAGGATGCCGGACCTGGATTTTGGCACTAGCGGCCTCTCCGCCCTTCCGCGGCTTACGAACCCTTCGCCGACAGGCCGCTCCATGTCGATTCCACGGCAGTTAGGCTGCCTCCGGCGCCCGGAGTACGACAGGACCGGCGCGATTCGCGGTTGGCTTGGCCCGCAGTGTTTACCGTGTTCGGCTGTACGACATCGGACTGGCAAGCGTTGAACGGCAAACCGCTGCGGTACTCCGGGGACAGTGCGTCCAGTCTGACAGGAAGTTGTTCACCAGCTCGGGGTCCCGCTGATCCTTGCAGCGCACTTGTGGTCATGACCGCCTGCGTCGCCGGCGGTAGCCAGCCGGTCGCTCGCCGATCTCTTCTCCGGCCTGCAGTCGCTCGACGTTCCACGCGAGCTGCGTCGCGGTCGCTGCGGGGACGCCCGGCGGGACTGTCACGTGGTCAAGAGCCTTGGCGATGTCGGCCAGGGTGGCGGTGACGATCTGCTCCGGTTCGCCGGTGCCGAGCGCGTTCCAGTGCTCGGCCTCGCGGATGAGGTGCGCGGCGCTGATGCGCCGGTGGTCGAAGTTGCCGTCGATGGCGAGCGCGAGGTTGTAGTCGATCCGGTCGTCCTGGAAGAGGTTCGGGACGGCGTCGTAGACGTCGGCGAGCACGCTGCGGCCGGGAAGGTGCAAGATGGCCAGGTTCTTCGCATGCGCGTCGTTGTCGCCCAGGAGCACGGTGAACGTGAGCCTGCGCAGGAAGTCGGCAACTGGCCGCCCTTCCCCCTGAAGCGAGCCAAGGAGCTCGGCGATCCGGTATGCGCTCGGGCGACGAGAGTCACGCGGCGCACTAGGGTCCTGGAATTTCGCATGGTCATCGACCCAGTCCAGGCCCAGTGCCTGCGCGGCGTCCTCCTGATGGATCAAGGTGACCGTCTGGCCGTCGACAGCCCGGTCGTAGCGCTCGATGACCAGATACTGGCGGGCGCCTGTGCCGACGAGCTCCGTACCGTAGTGCGCGAGCCCGAGCTCGGCGGCCAGCGCATGGCCGTAGTGCTCCCTGGCCAGCCCGTCGGGACGTCCCGGAAGCCTCGGCTTGAGGATATGGGTAGAGTGCGCGCGGCCGCGGGGAAGGTACCAGTCACCGCCGAACCGGGCGAGCAGCAGCTTGGGCTGCAGGCCAGCAAGCATGGACCGGCTCTGATCATCAGAGCCGAGATCGCCGTCATTCGCGGCCCGCCGCAGGCGCCTGATGATCTCGCCGTCACTGATCGGCTCGTAGGTCGGCTGGGTCCGGCTTGCGGTGTCCGGGTCGGTTACCGTCACGGCGCCGGCGATCGAACTGCCGAACTCGCGCAGCATCGCGTACAGGTCTGCCGGGCTGCTGATGCCTCGCCGCTGGGTGAGCCGCTCACGCTGGCGGCCTTCGAGCGCGTATCCCCCGAAGAAGCTGCTCGCCGCACCCGGCGGCGCCTTCAGCAGGACAGACCCGAACGACTCCGTCAGCGTGACAGGCCCGGGGGTGTACCCGCCAGCCCACTCAAACTCGATGCGCTCCCGCCGGGAGCCGCGGGCAATCCAGCCGATCTGCTCGCCATGCAGACGGACCTCCAGCCTGTCAGCCATCAGAGCGGCCATCCCCGGCGGCAGGGTCACCGGCATCGAATGTCACGCTGAGAGTGATGCCGAGCGATTTCAGCGTGCGCAGCAGACGCGTGATATACACCGTGCTCCGGCCGGCTTCCAGCCGGTAGAGGTAGAACCGGTCGTAGGCGTTTGCCTGCGCGAGCTCCTCCTGCGAGATGCCACGTGCCTCGCGCACGGCGCGGATTGCGTCGCCGATGTCGCGCGGCTTACGCACCTCGATCGTCCTACGGGCCATGACCACCCCCAAGTATACGTGAGCAAATCCTCACATCGCATGACGTGAGAATATCTCCACATCCCGTGCTGTGCGAAAATCCCCACACCGCAGCCTTCATATCAAGTCAGCTCCACTGCACGGGCGTATCCCAGATGTGCACACCGCTGAGTCGCTGCGCCAAGCTGGACCAGACGTCCGCAGCACGGGACCTCATGCTCATGGTGACGGAACGTCACACTTGATTAGGCGACCTTGAGAGCATCGATAACAGAACGATGCTCCTATGTTTGTCAAGGCCTCTTTCAGTTTTCGGTTTTTCGGTCGTGAGGCCCCGGTAATTTGCTGGAGTGCTGGGTGCGGACAAGACAGGGATGATCCACTCCGGGTGGAGGGAAAGCTCTTATTAGGTCACGCTCAGCAGGTCTGTGGTGCCCCGGGGACGGCCGGCGGATCGTTCGCAGGCCAGCAGGTGCGGCAGCCGATTAGCGGGCCAGGCCGCCCCCGGGAGTGCGTGCTAGCCGACGCGGAGGTGGGGATAGACCTCGCGGGCGACGTACCGCTTCAGGCAGCGGATGATTTCCTTCTTGGATTTCCCTTCGGCCGTACGCCGTTCGGCGTAGGCGCGGGTCGCCGGGTCCGAGCCCAGGCGGGTGAACACGATCCGCCATAGGGCATGGTTGGCCTGGCGGTCACCGCCCGGGTTGAGCCGGCGGCGGATGGTCTTGCCTGAGGATGCCGGGATGGGGGCGGCGCCGCACAGGTGCGCCCTGTGGGGTTCCAGAACTCTGCCACTGGTCTTGACCTGGGCTTCTATGCGGCCCGCTCATATTCGTAGATGAGGCCGCCGAGGACAGGCCAGCGTTTGATCCGCTCCTGGGAGAGGTCGGCGACAGGGTGGTCGGGCCGGGGCGGGTGGAGCAAGAGGCTGCGATGGGGCCGCCGTCCGTTGTAGTGGGCCTCGTACTGGGCCAGGATCGTCCGCAGATGCCGCTGGCCGAAGATCAGCATGTCAGCGGACACGCCAAGATCCCTGTAGACGGACATGACGGTTCCCGTCCGGCGGACATCTGATCTCCCTTTATCCGGACAAGACCGTTACGTGTCGGTTCGGCACCTGGGGTCCCTCCGGGAGTTGGCTCGGTGGCTGTGATGACACACCAGCCGACGGGCCCGGAGGGGCCGTGAAGAAGTCTGACAGGGAGATCATGGAAATTCTCGAGGCGTTTGATGCGACTGGCGTCGCGCATTCGGCGGCGCCGCTGTGCAAGGCGGATCCGAAGACGGTGCGCAGGTATGCGCTGGCCAGGGATCTGGGCCGGCCGGTGAGCGAGCCGGCGGGGCGGCCCAAGATGATCGACCCGTTCCTGGGCAAGATCGAGGCGTGGGTGGACCGGTCCGAGGGCAAGGTGCGGGCCGACATCGTGCATGAGCGGCTGGCCGCGATGGGGTTCACCGGGAACGAGCGGACCACGCGGCGGGCGGTGGCAGCGGCGAAGGCCCGGTGGCGGGCCGGTCACCGCAGGACGTACCGGCCGTGGATCACTGAGCCGGGGCTGTGGCTGCAGTGGGACTGGGGCAAGGGCCCGCTGGTGCCGGGGCCGGACGGGGTGCCGCGGGGGACGCTGCTGTTCTGCGCGTGGCTGGCGTGGTCGCGGTTCCGGGTGGTGCTGCCCGTGTGGGACCGGACGCTGCCGACGCTGATCGCGTGCCTGGACGTGATGCTGCGGCGGATCGGCGGGGTGCCGGTGTATGCGCTGACTGATAACGAGAAGACGGTCACCGTCGAGCATGTCGCCGGGGTGCCGGTCCGGCATCCGGAGATCGTGGCGGTGGGCAGGCATTACGGGATGACTGTGCATACGTGCGTCCCCTATGACCCGGAGACCAAGGGCGGGTCGGAGGCGACGGTCCGGGTCGCCAAGGCCGACCTGGTCCCGGCGGAGGCGAACCTGCTGGAAGGCTACGGGAGCTTCGGTGAGCTGGCGCGGGCGTGCGAGGAGTTCTGCGCGGTGGTGAACGGGCGGGTGCACCGGGAGACGTGCGCGGTTCCCGCGGAGCGCCTGGAGATCGAGCGGGCCCGGCTGCACCCGGTGCCGGAGGTGCCGCATACCGCCGCGCTCGGCACCACCCGGGTGGTGAACACCGACCAGACGATCCGGTTCGGCAGCGTGCGGTACTCGGTCCCGCCGGGCCTGGTGGGCGCGGAGGTGTGGGTCCGCGCGGACGGGGATGAGCTGGTCGCGGTCGCGGACCTGGCGGCGCTGCCGCTGCGCCCGGCCTGGGCCGGCGACGGGCCGCCGGGCCTGGCCGAGGTCGCCCGGCATCGCCTGTCGGTGCCGGGGAACCCGCGGATCAACCTGGCCCACTACCCGGACCATCCGCAGCAGCCCGACGGGACCCCGCGGCCGCCGCAGCCCAGGCCGGTCACGGCGGAGGAGGCGGCGTTCCTGGCGATCGGCGACGGGGCCCGGGCCTGGCTGACCGAGGCCGCCGCAGCGGGCGCATCGCGGGTCCGCGCGAAGATGGCTGAGGCGGTCGAGCTGGCCGCGCTGGCCGGGACAGCCGCCGTCGACGCCGCGCTGGGCACCGCGGCCATGGCCGGCCGGTTCGGCGACGGTGACCTGCTGTCCATCGTCGGCTACCAGGCTGCCGGGCAGGCCGGCGGGCTGGCGGCAGCCGCCGACGAGGCGTACTCCGCCCAGCCCGGCACCTCGGCCTGGGCCGGGTTCGGCGCCAGCGACCCCGGGCAGGCACGGTGAACGGCCCTGGCGGCGCCGTCTGCGCCGGCCCGGACGACGGCCCCGAAGATACCGTGACTGTCGCCGCGGGCACCATGACGGGCCTGATCAGCGTGCTCACCGACGTCGATGAGTTCCTGCGCACGCCCGGGACCCTGGCCCTGCTGGAAGCCTTCTACCGGGACCGGCGCGGCAGCGTGCGCCCGGGATGCGACGCCAGCCTGCTCACTGACTCGGCCGGCTGCACCTTGTACTTGCTGCAGCGTGCCGCGACCGCGGCCGGGACGGCCGCGGGCTCTTCCTGAGATACCCCCGTTCCTGGCCGGCCCGCCCCGCCGGGCCTGCCAGGAACCCTATCCCCCCGATCACCCTTCGCCGCTGCTTTCTTTTCATTTCTCCTCTGATCAGAAATGAAAAGAAAGCAGCGGCTGATACCGGAAGGTACCGTCATGACCAGCAATCCCCCCGCCGGGCAGGTGCCCGGCGCGGCAGCGGCGGCCATCTGCAAGCGGCCTGGCTGCGGGAACATCCTGCCCGGCCAGGACCGCGGCCGGGCACGGCAGTTCTGCGGCAGCGAGTGCGCCCGCCGCTACCACAACGACGCCCGCGTCCCCGCCCCGGCCGCAGTCCCCGCGGACAGCCCCGCTGACCCGCTGACCGCCCTGGACGCCGTGATCCGCCAGGCCGCGGCGCTCACCCGGGCAGCCCGCGAGCAGGCCGCCAGCCTCGACCCAGCCCGGGTCCGTGCCCAGATCGCCGAGGCCGAGGCCGCGCGGCGCCGCGCCGAGGCAGCCGCCGTGACCGCCGAGGCCCGCGCCGCCGAAGCCGCAGCCGAGACCCAGGCCCTGGCCGAAGCCCTGGACGCCGCCCGCGAGGACGCCCGCGCCGCCCAGGCCGCCGGGGCAGCCGCCCGCGCCGCAACCCAGGCCGCCCAGGCAGCGCTCGACCAGGCCCGCAGCGACGCCGCCGCGCAGATCGCCGCAGCGCAGGCCGAGGCAGCCGGGCAGGTAAGCGCCGCCCAGGCCGAGACCGCCCGGTGCGCCCGCGAACGCGACGACGCGGCCGGGGCCGCCCGCCGCGCCGACGCCGAGACCATCCGCGCCCGCCAGGCCGAGACCGACGCCCGCGCCGAGGCAGACCGCGTCCGCGCCGACGCCGGACGCGAACGCGGCACCCTGCGTGAGCAGCACCAGGCCCAGCTCGACGCCATCACGGCGCTCACCGCTGCCGAACGCGCCCGCGCCGAACGCGCCGAGCAGCTGCTCGACGCCGAACGCGCCGACCGCCGGCACCTCACCACCGCCCTCACCGCACCCGCCAGCAGCAACGGCAGCGGCAAGCTGCCCCGGGCCGCCGGCGGGAAGGACGGCCAGCCGTGACCGCCACCACCCTCGGCACTATCGCGCCGGCCCCGCCGCCGGTCCCTGACCAGCTCGACGCCCTGCTGCGCCGGATGCGGCTGCCCTACCTGCGCAAAGCCGCACCCGACGTGCTCGCCACCGCCCGCGCCCAACGGTGGGACCCCGCCGAGGTCATCCGCATCCTGCTCGAGGAAGAAGTCCGCGGCCGCGACGAAGCCGGACGCCGCATCCGCCGCAAGGCCGCCGGCCTGCCCGCCGGGAAGACCTTCGCGTCCTGGCGCGAAGCTGACTCCTCCATCCCGCTGCCCGCCCAGCACGCCCTGATGACCCTGGAATGGGTCACCCGCGCCGAGAACCTCGCTGTCGCCGGCCCTTCGGGCACCGGGAAATCGCACTTCGCCGAGGCCCTCGCGCACAAGGCCATCGACACCGGGATGCGGGTCGCCTGGTTCACCCTCGAAACGCTCACCGCCGCGCTCGGCCGCGCCGCCGTCGACGGCACCACCGCCAGGGCCATCACGAAGATCACCCGGTGCGACCTCATCGTCATCGACGACATCGGCATGCTCCCCGCCGGGCAGGCCGCCGGCGAGGCCTTCTACCGGCTCATCGACGCCGCCTACGAGCGCCGCTCCGTCATCGTCACCTCGAACCTGCACCCCAGCGGATTCGACACCATCATGCCCAAAACCCTGGCCACCGCGACCGTCGACCGGCTCCTGCACCACGCCCACCTGGTCACCACCGAAGGAACCAGCCTGCGACTCGCCGAAGCCACCACAGGAAAAGGGGTGATCCCGCTGACCTGACCAGCCCGCCAGGAGATCAGCTGACCGCAAGCACGGACATAACCTGTCCACCCGCAAGGAGATCAGCTGTCCGCCCACAGGGAAGTCCCGATGTCCCTTGACAGGCCGGCGGATCGTTCGCAGGCCAGCAGGTGCGGCAGCCGATTAGCGGGCCAGGCCGCCCCCGGGAGTGCGTGCTAGCCGACGCGGAGGTGGGGATAGACCTCGCGGGCGACGTACCGCTTCAGGCAGCGGATGATTTCCTTCTTGGATTTCCCTTCGGCCGTACGCCGTTCGGCGTAGGCGCGGGTCGCCGGGTCCGAGCCCAGGCGGGTGAACACGATCCGCCATAGGGCATGGTTGGCCTGGCGGTCACCGCCCGGGTTGAGCCGGCGGCGGATGGTCTTGCCTGAGGATGCCGGGATGGGGGCGGCGCCGCACAGGTGCGCCCTGTGGGGTTCCAGAACTCTGCCACTGGTCTTGACCTGGGCTTCTATGCGGCCCGCTCATATTCGTAGATGAGGCCGCCGAGGACAGGCCAGCGCTTGATCCGCTCCTGGGAGAGGTCGGCGACAGGGTGGTCGGGCCGGGGCGGGTGGAGCTGGAGGCTGCGATGGGGCCGCCGTCCGTTGTAGTGGGCCGCGTACTGGGCCAGGATCGTCCGCAGATGCCGCTGGCCGAAGATCAGCATCCGGTCAGTGACCTCGGTCCGGGCTGTGAGCACGAACCTTTCCGCATAGGCGTTGGACCACATCGTCAACGGCACCCTGTCCGGATGATCGGTACCGACGCGTCCGGGTGACGCACCCGTTCCACCCTTGTTACGGCCGGGACTTCGAGTTCGTCGCGTACCGCCAGAACTGGGGTGAGGACCGGGTCCATCTGCATGACGAGAATGGCGTGCTGTTCTCGCTGCCTGCCGGGTGGACCGATGTCGCGCCCGCCGATCTGTTCGCGGTGATCGCCGATGGCCGCTGCCCGTTCACCATCGATGGCCTGCTGGCGCTGGCTAACCTGATCGGCCGGCTGCGGTCCCAGCCAGGCAGTGACGAGGCCGTCAGGCAGATTACGCCGTGAACGTCAGGAAGATTACGCCGGATACCTTTCCTGGATCCATGCCGTCAGGTCGGGTCTGGCGTACCGTTCCAGCTAATTTCCTGGCATTCTTCGAAGTTCTGCGGCGTGTCGCAGCGAAATGGTCACGTAGTACCGGCAAAATCTTCCTGACGACTCTATCGGCCGGGAGGCGGCATGACCCCGCGAGGACCATCGGAGGACCCGAAGGTGACGGCGCTGCGCGAGTCACGGTGCCTGAACCCCCGCCCCGGGCAGGTCACCGACGAGGCATTCCTTTCCGCGGACTTCTTCGACGCCCGCGACGCCGTGCAGGTCAAATACGAGATGGTGCGCCGCGTCACGGTGGACGGCGCGCCGGTCACCGCGACCGCGGCCGCGTTCGGGTACTCCCGGCCGTCGTACTACCAGGCCGCTGCCGCCCTGGCGGAGTCCGGGCTGGACGGGCTGGTGCCGGCCAAGCCCGGACCCCGCGGCGGCCACAAGCTCACCGGGCAGATCCTCACCTGGGCCGAGCAGCAGCTGGCCGCCGATCCGGCACTGAAGCCGGCCGGGCTGGCCGATCCCATCGCCGCGGAGTTCGGCGTGCGCGTGCACCCCCGCTCCATCGAGCGAGCGCTAGCCCGCCGCCGGGAGCACTCCAAAAGCCGCTGACCTGCCCGCCCCCGAATGCGGGAAGGAGGAGAACCCGTCCCCGTCCCTGCGACCTTCACCTGGCCATGCGGCTGCTGAACCAGGCCCGTCACCCCCGGGCCGGGATGCCGGCCAGGCTCATGTTCCCGGCAGCGGGCTAGATGCCCGCTACGAGCAACTGCGTCATGCCGCCCTGCACGCACGCGCCACCGCGTTCCCGCTCGGCCTCGGCATGCTCACCAGCAAGGGCGTCACCGCCTGGCGGCGGGCCCTGGCCCGCCTGACCTGCGCATCCACCTCCACCATCACGCGGCCGCCAGCACCGGCGGCCCGGCCGCCAGCACCGGCGGCCCGGCCGCCGGTGCCGCTGCCGGGGCCGGTGACCACCGAGCTCATCCACGCCCTGGCCGGGCTCGCCGTCGCGCTGGCCGGCACCTGACCACCCGCAATCGCTCAGGGAAAGGAGTACCCGTGCTCACCGATACTGCCTCCTCGAAGGTGACCGCCGCCCACCTGTCCAGGACCGCCCTGCTCTACGTCCGCCAGTCCAGCCTCAAGCAGGTCCTGCACAACACCGAGTCCGCGATCCGCCAGTACGACCTGCGCGGCAAGGCGATCGCGCTGGGCTGGACCGCCGCCCAGATCACCGTGATCGACATCGACCAGGGCCAGTCCGGCGCATCGGCTGCCGACCGGGAAGGATTCCAGCAGCTGGTCGCCGAGGTCTCCCTCGGCCGGGCCGGGATCGTGCTCGGCCTGGAATGCTCCCGGCTGGCCCGCAACTCCGCCGACTGGCACCAGCTGCTGGAACTGTGCGGCATGACCGGCACGCTGATCTGCGACGAAGACGGCCTATATGACCCGCGGAACTTCAATGACCGCCTGCTCTTGGGCATGAAAGGGCAACTCTCCGAGGCAGAGCTCCATTTCATCAGGGCCCGGCTGCGCGGCGGGATCATCTCCAAGGCCCGCCGCGGCGAGCTGGTCACCCCGCTGCCCGTCGGCCTGGTCTACGACGCCGCCGGGCACGTCATCCTGGACCCCGACACCGCCGTCCGCGGCGCTGTCGCGCACCTGTTCGCCACCTTCACCGCAACCGGGTCAGCGAGCGCCTGCGTGAAGGCGTTCAACACCGCGGGCCTCAGCTTCCCCTGGCGGCACCGGATGGGTCCCCGTAAGGGCGAAATCGACTGGAAACCGCTGGCCCACCACGTCGTGCTGCGGATCCTGCACAACCCCCGGTACGCCGGCGCGTTCACCTTCGGCCGGCACCGCGACATCAAGCTCCCCGGCGGGAAACTGTCCCGCACCGTGCTGCCCCGGGAGGAATGGATCTCCTTCATCCCCCGCGCCCACCCCGGATACATCACCCTGGACCAGTACGACGCCAACCGCGCCCGCCTGGCCGCCAACGCCGCCGCGCACGGCCAGGACCGCACCGCCGGGCCGCCCCGCGAAGGACCCGCGCTGCTGCAGGGCATCATCATCTGCGGGACCTGCGGGCAGCGCATGACTATCCGCTACCACCAGCGCCGCGACCAGCAAGTCCCCACCTACCTATGCCAGCGCGACGGCATCGAGCACGCCCGCCGGATCTGCCAGGCCATCCCCGGCGCCGGCCTGGACCAGCAGATCGGGCAGCTGCTCCTCGACACCCTCACCCCGCTTGCCATCGAAGCCGCCCTCACCGTCACCGTCGAGCTGGAACACCGAGCCGCCCAGACCGACGCGCTGCGCGCCGCCCACGTCGAACGCGCTCGCTACCACGCCGACCTGGCCCGCCGCCGCTACCTCGCCGTCGACCCCGCCAACCGGCTCGTCGCCGACACCCTCGAAGCCGACTGGAACACCGCCCTGCGCGCGCACCGCGACGCGCAGGACACCTACGACCAGGCCCGCAACAACAGCACAGGGCAGCTCACCGACGCCCAGAAAACCCGGATCCGCCAGCTA
>CAVYNE010000024.1:0-14867 GCA_963769715.1 uncultured Actinomycetes bacterium | reverse complement strand
GATCTCCGTGTCCTCGTCTGGGCTGGGCGCGACCTCCGCTGGGCTGGGCGCGATCCCCGCGGCTTGCTCGGTGCTGCTGGTCTGCTCCGCTTCGTCGGCTCGGGCGGCCGGCGCAGGCGTGCGGCGTCGGCGGCGCCGTCGGAGCCGCCAGGCGATATAGCCGACGATCAGCACCGCCAGCGCGATGAGCACGTAGTAGGAGTAGAGCGTTATGTAGTGGTAGATCGTGGTGATGTGGTCTCCGGCCAGGTAGCCGAGGCTGACCCAGGTCCCCACCCACAAAGCGGCGCCGATGGCGTTGAAGATCAGGAAACGCAGCCAGTGCATGCCGCTGATGCCGGCGATGATCCCGTTCGCCTGGCGCAGACCCTCGACGAAGCGCGCGAACGTGATGACTATGGCGCCGCGCCGGTCGAAGAAGCGCTCGGCCTTGTCCAGTCGCTCCTCGGTCAAGAACACGTACTTGCCCCACCGCAGGGCCAGGGCGCGGCCACCGAAGTGCCCGATGGCGAAGCCAATGTTGTCGCCGAGAATGGCCGCGAGGAAGGCCACGACTCCGACAGCCACGACGTTAAGCCTGCCCGCACCCGCGTAGATGGCCCCGGCGATCAGTATCGTCTCGCCGGGCACGGGAATGCCGAAGTCCTCCACCATGATCAGGAAGCCGATGGCCCAGATGCCGAAGTGCTGCAGGGGTGACGAGAGAGCGTTAAGGAAGCCGGGCAGCGGCGGCGGGCTGCCCGCCAGCGCCGCGGCGGTCATCAGCACCGGTACGGTCACCTCTCGGGTTCGGCGGAGCCCTCCAGCATATCCGCCTCCTCTGTGTCCGCCTTGGCGACCGCGAGGACGTCACGCAGCGCGCGGGTGATCGGTTCTGCGGTGAGTTCGATCTGCCAGGGTCTTGCCCCGTATCCGGCGAGCGCCTGGGCCACGGCCTGCTCCTCGCATGGCTTTGGGGGGTCCCAGCTGAGCCTGCGCAGCGCGTCGGGGGACAGCAGGTTCTCCGCCGGCAGCCTGTTTTCCTCGGCCAGGGCCGCCACGACCGCGCGCGTCGCCGCCAGGCGCGCGGCGGCGGCGGGATCGCGCTCGGCCCAGCGGTGCGCGGGCGGGGGCCCGTTGGGTACCGCTCCGCCGGTGGTCTCGGGCAGCTCATGGTCGGCGCTGGCCCGGGCCCGTGCCACCGCGGCCAGCCACTCCTTCTCGTGTCGCCGGGCCTGACGGCCGGCGAACCCGCTGATCCTGGCCAGCTGAGTATGGTTGGCCGGGAAGTACCTGGCCGCCTCGACGATCGCCGTGTCGGGCAGGACACGGCGCGGAGACAGGTCGCTAAGCTGGGCGATTTTGTCCCTGGCGAACCAGAGCTCGCGCACCACGGCGAGCCCGCGGCGGGACTGTACCCGATGGATGCCCGACGTGCGCCGCCACGGGTCCGGCCGCGCCGGGGCCGGGCGGGCGGCGAGCACGGCCTCGAACTCCTGGCGGGCCCACTCGGTCTTGCCCTGGGCGGCGAGTTCGGCCGCGAGGGCGTCGCGCAGCTCGATCAGCACCTCGACGTCGAGGGCCGCGTAGCGCAGCAGTTCCTCGCGCAGCGGGCGGGCCGACCAGTCGGCCGCCGAATGGCCCTTTTCCAGGTGGAAGCCGAGCACCTCTTCGACCAGCGTGCCGAGGGCCACCCGCGGGTAGCCGAGCAGCCGCCCGGCCAGTTCGGTATCGAAGAGCCGTCGTGGCCGGAAGCCGATTTCAGCCAGGCACGGCAGGTCCTGCGACGCCGCGTGCAGTACCGCCTCGGCGTCGCCCACCGCAGCGTCCACGCCGGACAGGTCGGGGCAGGCGATCGGGTCGATGAGCACCGTGCCCGCCCCGGCGCGGCGGAGCTGGACCAGGTAGGCGCGCTGGCCATAGCGGTAACCGGAGGCGCGTTCGGCATCGACTGCGACGGGTCCCTCACCGTCGGCCAGCCTGGCGGTTACCTCGGCCAGCGCCTCGTCCGTCTCGATGACCGGCGGCAGGCCGTCGCGCGGCTCGAGCAGTGGGACGATCCCGCTAGCCTCACTGCCTGCGATCCCGCCAGCCTCACTGCCTGCGATCCCGCCAGCCTCACTGCCTGCGCTCACCCGTGCCCCGGTTGCCGCAATGCCCGCGTCCCCGGCGGTTCCAGGCCGGCCGCGGCGGAAAGGCAGTCGCACCACGCCGCGATGTGCGCCGATAGATCAAGGGCGTCGAGATCGCTGGTCCTGGCGGATCCGCGCGGACCTTCTGGCCCGACCGGGGACCATGAGGCACGCAGCTCGAACCCGGTCAGCGGAAGCTCGTCTCGCTTGGCCCCGAAACCCTCGGTAATGACCCTGGTCACCGTGCCACTCGGCACGGCGTAGCCGGGTACGTGCATGTCCAGGGCCTCGGATAGCCAACTCCAGCCGACCTCGCCTAGCAGCGGGTCCGCGGCCATTTCCGGCTCTACGTCGGCGCGGACGTACGCGACCAGCCGGAAGAAACCGTCCCAGCCCTGCTGGCCGTCTGGGTCGTAGAGCAGCACCAGGCGTCCCCAGGCCACATCCGCGTCATCCCGCTGGACCGTCGCGGCGATAGCCGTGGCGTAGGGAGCCAGCCGTTTCGGCGCCGGAACGTCCTCGAACGTCAGCTCCCGCTGATTCTGAGCGTCCCGGCCCGCCACGAAGGCCGCTACCGCCGCCGCGAACGTCGCCTCGCCGGGAGAGCCCGCCGCTGGCGGGCCCGCGGCAGGCGTTCGTGACACCCCGATCGCCCCCACTTCGGGCGGCAACTCCCGCGCGGCCGATCCGGACGCGTCAGCGACGTTCCCGGCAATCCGCGTCACCGCGGGGGTGCCTGCTGTGGAGTCGGGCACCGCCCCCGATCGTCGTGGCGCTCGTGATCGCGTATTACGCCGATCCCCTGGCCCTTCATTCGGCCTCATGACCTGAGCGTACGTGTCGCCCATCGCTTCTCACGCAGCGCCATATAGATTCATGCCGAAACACCAATGTTTCATGCGAATTGTCGGATTGAACGCCGGCCCGGATTGCGGAGCAGCGCGGAGCTGTCCGGTACGGTCACGCAGCCTTGGTGGTCTTGTCGCTGCTGAGGTAACCAGGCATGGGCAGGCCGATGATAAGGGCGTCGCCGCACACCGTGCAGCCCCATTCCTGGCATTCGCCGTCCGGTATATCGGGGCAGCTCGCAGGCTCCACGTGAAACTGCTCGAACAGCCGCTCCTCGTTGCATCCGGCGCAGTGCCTGCTCAGCTGCGTCATCCTGGCGACCTCCTCGGTGCGTTACGTCACGGGGCTTGCCGGGGTTGAAGGGGTTGGTGCAGATAGTGGCACGCTCTTGCGCTGATTCGTGGGATCTTGGACGGCGTGTCCCCCGGCGACTACCGTGTGATGGTGTGAGACGATCCCAGACGTGACCGTGTCCCATGCGAAGTCCCCCTTCATACAGGCCTGCCGGAGAGAGCCGGTTCCGTACACGCCCGTCTGGTTCATGCGGCAGGCGGGCCGGTCGCTGCCCGAGTACCGCCGGGTGCGCGAAGGCATCTCGATGCTCGATTCATGTACCCGCCCCGAGCTGATCACGGAAATCACCTTGCAGCCACTGCGCCGGTACGACGTGGACGCGGCCATCTTGTTCAGCGACATCGTGGTCCCGCTGCGCGCGGTCGGAATCGACGTCGACATCAAGGCCGGAATCGGGCCGGTGGTCGAGACTCCGGTGCAGACCGCCGCGGACCTGGGACGGCTGCGCCCGCTGAATCCGGATGACGTGCCGTACGTGACCGAGGCGGTGCGGGCGCTCGTGACCGAGTTGGATGAACGCCCGCTCATCGGCTTCGCGGGCGGGCCCTTCACGCTGGCGTCCTACCTAGTGGAGGGCGGGCCATCCAAGAACCACGACAAGACCAAGGCGCTGATGTACGGCAACCCGGAGCTATGGCACGCGCTACTTGGCCGGCTGGCCGACATCACCATCTCGTTCCTGCAGATCCAGGTGGCGGCGGGTGCCTCGGCCGTTCAGCTCTTCGACTCGTGGGTGGGCGCGGTAGGTCCTGACGACTACCGGCACGCGATCCTGCCGCACACCAGCCGGATCTTCGCCGCGCTCGGAGTGAAGGAGGAAGGGGAGGCGGGTGGGGTGCCGCGCATCCACTTCGGGGTCGGAACGGGTGAGCTGCTCGGGCTGATGGGCGAGGCAGGCGCCGACGTGGTCGGGATCGACTGGCGCATTCCGCTCGACGAGGCCGTTCGGCGGGTGGAGCCGGGCAAGGCATTGCAGGGCAACCTCGACCCTGCGGTCCTGCTCGCGCCGTGGGAGGTCATCGAGGAGCGAGCCAGGGATGTGCTCACCCGCGGTCGCACGGCCGAGGGGCACGTGTTCAACCTGGGCCATGGCGTGCTGCCGGAGACCGACCCCAGCGTGCTGGCCCGGCTCGCCGATCTCGTTCACGCCGACTCGGCCCATACCTCCGCCTGACGCCCGCCCGCTTCGGCCGCGGGCCGGTCAGGATGTCCAGTGCGCGACGAAGCCGAGGTAATGTTCGGTAGCCGTGCGGCGTGCCTGGTCCGCCGCGCGCTGGCCGCGATCGGACGCCTCGTACTCGCGCACTGCGTCTTCCCAGATGCTGCGCCCGATCGCGAAGCCCACGAACGCGCCGACCTGGCTGGCTACCTCCAGCCAGTGGTCGAGTCGTTCGGTCGGCGCGTCGCGGCCCAGGACGATCAGGTCAGCGGCGCGACCGCCCGCCTTGGCCTGCCCGGCCACCTGCCGGGCCGCGCCGACGGTCTCAAGGCCCTCCACCTTCCACAGCGCCGGCTCGACCCCGTGGGCCTGGTTGTCGGCGATCACCCGGACGACCAGGCCGGGACGGAGGTCGCGATCGTACGCGTCAGTGTCGTGGCCGACCTGGCCGAGCTGGGCATCGGTGGCGGGCACGAGCAGTTCATAGAGCAGCGGCACGCCGGCTTCCCGCAGTCCGGCGCTGACCTGCGCGAGCCGGCCGAGCTGGGCCTCACGCCGGGCCACGTCGAAATCCGGGTTATCGCGGACGAGCACCTTGGCGTAATCGGGCTTGACCGCCTCGACGTGCGCAAGCCACTGATCGCCCCATTCCAGGCCAAGATGAACAGCGGATCGTCGTGTCGCGGCTGCCAACCAGGATTGCCTGCCATGGTCGGCACGGTACCGGACGATGGTGTCGGCCTGAGACAGCAGGCGGACGCTGTTAGCTTTCCGGCGAGGCAGGCTGTTAGCTTTCCGGCGAGGCGGGCTGTGCGGCTGGCTTGCGCCGGATCAGCCGGCGCCGGCCGCGATAGATCACGAATCCGGCGATGGCCACGATGGCGGCGAACGGTGCCATCGCGCCGAGGAAGGCGAGCGTCCAGGCCACCGTGACCCGCAGTGCGTGCCAGCCGGCGCCCAAGCCTCCCGCCAGGGAGGGTGGGGCCTTCGGGCGGTGAACCAGTGGCGTGGCCTTGGGGCCCAGGAGGCTGAGCGCCACCGTCGCGTAGGTGGTCTCGTGGGAGAGGGCGCGCTGCTGGGCCTGCATAGACTCCAGGCTGGATTCCTCTTCGTTGATCTGGTTCTGGACGCTGAGCAGGTCGCCGACCGAGCCCGCGTGTGAAAGCAGGGCGCGGAGCTGGGCGATGGCCGCCTCGTCCGAGGTGACCTGGCTATTCACGTCGGCCACTTGCTGGGTGACGTCCTGAGCCTGCTGCTGTAGGGACAGCTGGGTGCCGAGGCGGCCGGCCAGCTGGCCGAGCGCGGCGGGGTACGACGCGACCGGGATCTTCAGCTCCACGCTGGCGGTGGCCTCGGACGGGTGATCAGGATTGGCCGAGATGGTCTCGCTCGACACGTAACCGCCCACGCCCTCGGCGATCTGAGTGGCCTGGGCTGCGGCCGAACTGACGTTGTTGACCCGCACGGTCAGCTGCGCGGTGTAGATGATGCTGCTCGCTGGGCCCAGCCGGGCCGTGGTGCCCGTGCCGCCCTGACCGCCCGCAGCGTTCCGGGCGGCGCTGGCCGCCGGGGCCAGCGCGGGTGCGGGCACGGCCGCCCCGCCGGACGCCGTCTTCGCGGCCCCGTACGACGAGCTGGCACTGCTTGAGTTGGCGCTGCTCGAGCTGGCGGCCGAGCATCCCGCAAGGAACATGCCCCCGCCGAGCAGGACGCTGCCGATCGTGAGGCCGGCGACAGCGCCGTGCCTAGTGCGCCCCGTCCGCGTACTGCGGCGGGTCAAGCTCCGTGTGTTCAGCATGCCGTTGTGACGGCGGGCGGGAACTGCGCGGTTCCGCGGCGCCGGTCACGATCGCGCAGCGGCCCGGCCGCGCCGAGGTCACGAACAGGGCCGAGGTCACGAAACAGGGCCGAGGTCACGAACAGGGCCGAGGTCACGAACAGGGCCGAGGTCACGAAACAGGGCCGAGGTCACGAACAGGAAAGTGCCGGGAGGGCATCTTCGCGAGAGATGCTCGCGCGAAGCCGAATGTCAGTCAACGGGCGACCCTCCGGTACGCGCCATCGGGCGGCGTCTGCCAGGCTGGAGACATGGAGCATACGAACGCGCAGCCGCACGTAGTGATCGTGGGCGGCGGGATCTCCGGGCTGGCGGCGGCGTTTTTCCTCAGGGACGAGGCGGTACGGGTGACCGTGCTCGAGGGATCGCCGCGGCTTGGCGGCAAGCTGTCCGTATCCGAGATCGGTGGCGTCGCGGTCGACGAGGGAGCCGAAGCGCTGCTCGTCACGCGGCCGGAAGGGGTCGCGCTGATCGCCGAGGCCGGGCTCGGTGGCCAGCGCACCGTCCCGGGGCCCACGTCGTCCGCGATATGGACGCTGGGCGCGCTGAGGCCACTGCCGCGGCGGCAGTTTATGGGCGTGCCGTCCGATATGACCGAGCTAGCCAAGTCCGGAGTGCTGTCCGGCGAAGGCGTGGCCCGGGCCAGCCAGGACCTTGAGCTGCCGCTCACCGCTCGCGACGGCGACGTGGCGGTCGCCGACTACGTGGGGGCGCGCCTGGGCGATGAGGTGGTGGACCGGCTGGTCGACCCGCTGCTCGGCGGGGTCTATGCGGGACGTTCGGCGGAGTTGTCCTTCGATGCGACGTTGCCCGCGCTGGCGGCCGCGTCGCGGAAGCACCGCTCCCTGGTTGAGGCGGCGCGGTCCCTGCTGCCGTCCTCGGCGCCGGCTTCGCCCGGTCCGGCCCAGACGCCCGGTGCCCGCGCGGGCGGATCAGTATTCACCACGCTCGCCGGGGGTCTGGGGATGCTCCCCGCCTACCTGGCGAAGGCGTCGGGGGCGGAGGTGCGCACCGCCGCGATGGCCCGCGAGCTGGCCCCGGTTGGGAGCGGCTGGCGGCTCACCGTCGGGTCGGCGGCGGCGCCAGAACAGTTCGATGCTGACGCGGTGATACTCGCGCTCCCGGCGCGGCCCGCGGGCCGTCTGCTCGCGGACGTCCCGGGTGTGTCCGCCGCGGTCAGGGCGTGGGGTGAGATCAGCTACGCGAGCATGGCGATCGTCACGCTCGCCTATCCGCGGTCCGCCTTTCCCGGTCCGGGCCTGGCTGCCCTCGGCTGGAGCGGGTACCTGGTGCCTGCCGTGGACGGGAGGGTCGTCAAGGCGGCTACCTTCTCCACCGTGAAGTGGCCGCACCTGGCCGGTGGGACGGCATCCGGTAGCGAGCCCCTGGAGATCGTCCGCTGCTCGGTCGGCCGCATCGGCGAGGAAGCGGTGCTGCAGCGGGTCGACGATGATCTCGCTGCGCTGGCCGCGGCGGAACTAGCGGAGGCGACCGGGGTGCGGGGCGCGCCGACCGCCATCAGGGTGACCCGCTGGGGCGGCGCGCTGCCCCAGTACACCGTCGGGCACCTGGACCGGGTGGCCACGATACGCGCGACGGTGGCGGCTCAGCCTGGGCTCGCCGTCTGCGGCGCGGCCTACGACGGGGTGGGCATACCCGCCTGCGTCGCGACGGCGCGCGCGGCGGCCAGCCAGGTGATGGCATTCCTGGCGAGCAGGCATCGGGCAGATGACGGTACCCGTGCGGGCCGGTGATCCCCGTGGCCGACAATGGGGGCATGGCAGACGAACAAGGGATGACCCGCGAACAAGGGATGACTGCCCCGGACGGCACGAGCACCGAGGCCGCACCGACGGAGCGCAAGCCGAAGGCCCGTGATCTCAACGAACTGGTCCGCTACACGATGTGGTCGGTGTTCCGGGTAGCCGACCGGATCGCGCTTGAAGCCGGCGGCCTCGGTAATGCCGCCGCCGAGGTAGGCGATCTACTTGACCAGGCGGCGGGCAAGGGCATCGTCACCCGCGGCGGCTACGACGTCCAGGGTCTGCGGGCGGATGCGGACTTCATGTTCTGGTGGGTGGCGTCGAGCCCGGATGACCTGCAAGACCTGTACGTGCAGTTCCGCCGGACCCGCCTCGGCCGCTGCAGCGAGCCGGTCTGGTCGGTGATGGCGCTGCATCGTCCGGCTGAGTTCAACAAGAGTCATATCCCCGCCTTCGTGGCGGAAGAGGAACCGCGCGCGTACGTGAGCGTGTACCCGTTCGTGCGCTCGTATCAGTGGTACCTGCTGGATCCTGCGGAGCGCCGCAGGATGCTCGCCGAGCACGGGATGATGGCGCGCGAGTACCCGGACGTCAGGGCGAACACGGTCCCCTGCTTCTCGCTCAACGACTACGAGTGGATACTCGCCTTCGAGGCCGATGAGCTGCACCGGATCGTGGACCTGATGCGCCACTTGCGGGGCTCTGAAGCCCGGCTGCATACCCGGGTGGAGATCCCTTTCTACACCGGGCGCCGCAAGCCCGTCCGCGAACTCGTCGCCAGCCTGGCCTGATCCGCGCCAGCGATGGGCTATCGGATCCGGGTCGTACCCGAGGTCGAGGTATGGCTGCAACAGCTGAGGGACAGTGATCCTGGTGCCGCCGATCTCGTCGACGAGGCCCTGGACACGCTGCGCGAGGCGGGGGTCGCCCTGGGCCCGCCGGCCGTCGTGCCGGTTGAGATACCGGCCCGACAAACCCGCCCGGACCTGGACTTCTCCTATCAGCGGCAGCTCGAGATGCTCACCCGCGCGCGCCGCAGCGTCGCCGATGTGGCTACTGCGCGCAAACGGCTGGAGCTGCAGATCGAGCAGCTGGAGGTGAAACTCACCGGGCTTGCGGACCAGCTGGGCCAGGCTCTGGAAGCCCGGGACAGGCATCTGGCTGACTCCACCAAAGCCCGCCTGTCGCAGCTGTCGGGCAGGCTCGTGGACTTGCGTGGCGAGTATGCCAGCTTGCGAGACCAAGAAGAGCGCCTGACCGTGGCCAATCAGCGGCTACAGCTCAAGGTGGACGAAATCCGGATCCGCAAGGAGGCCATCAAGGCGGCGGAGACGGCGGCGGAAGCGGCCGCCGCGGTGGAGGAGGCCTCGGCAGCGATCAACGACGCCCTCGCCGAGGCCGGCGAACCAAACCCGCACGTCACCATCGAAGAAGACCGGGTCATTGAGTCGCCCACCGTCATGCCCCGCTGGCCGGCTTCGCCGCCGATGAGCGAACTCCGGCCGGGAGCACCCGCCTCGGCCGATATCCGCATCTTGTTCACCGTGAACCACACCATGGACCACCCCGACACTGCGCTGCTCCTGGCCGCGGGCACCGAACGTGACTGGCTGCAGGCCTGGTATGCAGAGATGCTCATCCGTTGCCGTACCCGGTATGAGCACGACCGGGGAAGCACAGGCTAACGTCGAAGGATGCCTGACGATCTCCGGGTGAACGGCTGGCTGGTGATACCCGGCAGCGAGTTGCATGAGCGCTTCTCCCGGTCATCCGGGCCGGGCGGCCAGTCGGTCAACACGGCCGACAGCCGGGTTGAGCTCTCCTTCGATGTACAGCGGTCCTCCGCGCTCCCCGAATGGGCGCGGGCCAGGGCGACCGAACGCCTGGCCGGAAGGTTGACTGGCGGTGTGCTCACCGTGGCCGCCTCGGAGCAGCGCAGCCAGCTGGCCAACCGCCAGGCCGCCCGAGCCCGGCTGGCCACCCTGCTCCGCAATGCGGTCGCCCCGCCGCAACGCCCGCGGGTCCCGACCAAGCCCAGCCGGGGCGCGAACGAACGGCGCCTCGAGGCCAAGCACAACCGCGGCGCGGTCAAGCGCGCCCGCCGCGTCGACCGAAGAGAACCCGAATGACAGCTGGCCGTGGGCCAGCAGGCCGCGCTACCTCACAGCGAGGGCACGTTGACGACGATCGCTTCCTGAGTGGACCTGGCGATCACCACGACGGCCTCGGTATCCGGGGAGGGATTCTCTTCCCGGTGCGGAACATGCGGCGGTAGATGCCCGTTTCCGACGGGCCGTGATGATGGTCGCCGCCGCTATCAGACGCAGGCTCACCGCGCCGCCCGCATCAGAGCTCACGAGGCGGCCGATCCCGAAGGCTCTATCTTGAGCGACACCGAGTTGATGCACCAGCGCTGGTCGGTGGGGACGTCGTAGCCTTCGCCGGTGAACACGTGGCCCAGATGGGAGTCGCAGGCGGCACACCGCACCTCGGTGCGGGCCATCCCGAGCGTGCGGTCCTCGATGAGCACCACCGCGTCCGACTCAGACGGCTGGTAGAACGACGGCCAGCCGCAGTGCGACTCGAACTTGGCGTCCGAACGGAACAGTTCGGCCCCGCACGCGCGGCAGCGGTAGACGCCCTGGGTCTTGGCGTCGGTGTACTCCCCGGTGAACGGAGCCTCGGTGCCTGCCTGGCGCAGGACGGCGTACTCCTCGGGGGTCAGAAGTTCCCGCCACTCGGCGTCTGTCCGCTCGACCTTGTCCATAAGATGAAGGGTATAGCGGACCGCTTAACGAATCGGAATAACAGGCACCTGATGGGATACTTGTGCTCATGGTGCTACGGGTGCCGGCTGGGCGCATGGTCGGGCGGGACGACGAACTCGGCCGCCTGCTCACGCTGCTCGACGACGCCGAGGCCGGCCGGTCGGTGGCCGCGCTGGTCAGTGGCGACGCCGGGGTGGGCAAGTCGCGGCTCGTCAGCGAGGTGACCCGGCTCGCCGAGGGACGCGGCTTCACCGTGCTCTCCGGCCAGTGCGCCGAACTGGGCGACAGCGTGCCCTACCTGCCGCTGGCCGACGCGCTGCGCGGCGCCGCCCGGTCCAGCGGGGTCCGGGACGCGCTCGGCTCACGCCCCGCACTGGGGCGGCTGCTCCCGGAAGGCGGCGACGGGCAGCGCACCGACGAAGACCGTTCCGGCCTGGCCCGGCAGCAGATGTTCGGCGGCGTGCTCGGCTTGCTCACCGAGCTCGCGGCCGCGGCCCCGGTGCTGCTGGTGCTCGAGGACCTGCACTGGGCCGATGCCTCTACCCGGGACCTGGTCACGTTCCTTTCCCGGATGCTGCACCGGGAACGGGTCGCGCTGATCGGCACCTACCGGACCGACGACCTGCACCGGCGTCACCCGCTCCGGCCGGTGGTGGCCGAACTTCTCCGGCTGCCCAGCGTCACCGCGGTCGATCTCGCCCCGCTGGCCCCCTCGGCCCTGGCCGAGCACCTGACGGCGGCGCTGGCCGAGCACCTGATGGCGGCGGCGCCGGGCCGCATCGACGCGATCGAGCTGAACGACATCGTGGCCCGGGCCGAAGGCAACGCCTACTACGCCGAGGAACTGCTCGCCGCGTTCGTCAGCGGCGATCCGGCCGAACGTCACGCCCTGCCCGCCGGGCTGGCGGCGCTCCTGCTCAGCCGGGTGGAGCAACTGTCCGACACCACGCAGCGGGTCCTCCGCGTAGCGGCGGTGGCCGGGCGCCGGGCCGACGACGAGCTGGTCCGCGCCGCGTCCGGCCTGGCGGCCGACGAATACGAGGCCGCGGTGCGGGAGGCGATCACGCTCCAGCTGCTCGTGACCGACGGCACGGAAGGCTACGTCTTCCGGCACGCGCTGCTGCGCGAGGCCGTCTACGGGGACCTGCTGCCGGGGGAACGGACCAGGCTGCACGCCACGATGAGCTCGCTGCTCGCCGACGAGCACCGGCTCGCGATGCCGGGAACGGCCGCCGAACTGGCCCAGCACTGCCTGGCCAGCCATGACATTCCCGGCGCGTTCGCCGCCTCGGTGCGAGCCGGGGAGGAGGCCGAGCGGCTGGGCGCGCCAGCCGAGGCGCACCGCCATTACGACCAGGCGCTCGCCCTTTGGGAGCGGGTCGCCGAGCCGGAGAAGACGGCCGGCATGGCCCGCGGCAAGCTCGGCCTGCTCTCCGCCACCACGGCGGCCGACAGCGGCGACTACGAGCGCGCGGTGCACCTGCTCCGCCGGCTGCGGCAGGTGCTCGCCGCCCAGGCCGAACGTGACGACACCGAGCCAGATGTCCTCCTGGCCGCCAGGATTGGCGAGCGCCTCGCCTCCTACCTGATGCTGATGGAGGATCGTAAGGCCCTCGATGAGGCCGTCGAGGTGGCCCGGACCACGGTCGACGCCACCCCCGCCGAGCCGCCGACGTGGCAGTACGCCCGGGCGATCTCTTCCTACGCCAACACCATGCTGAACGAGAACGACTACACCATGGCCAGGGAACAGGCCGAGCGCGGGCTGGCCGCGGCCCGTGCCGCCGGGGCGCCGTGGGTGGAGGCCGACGCCCTGGTCACCCTGGGTTTCATCAGCAACAGAGAAGGCCGTAACGACGAGGCCATCAAGCTGCTGACCGAGGCGCACAAGCAGGCCCGCGCGGCCAAGGTCCTCGGCGTGGAGCTGCGCGCCGCGTACCACCTGGCGCAGGCCCACCTGGAGCTTGGCGACCTGGCCATCGGCGCGGCCGTGGCGCACGAGGGAACCAAGCGGGCCAACCAGACCGGGCTCAACATGGCGCCCTTCGGCCTGGACGTGCAGCACCTGCACTTCCAGTGTCATTTCGCGGACGGCAAGTGGGATCACGCTCAGGAGATCGCTGACGGCTTCCCCGTCCGGGTGACCAGCGTGCCCGAGGCGTACCTGTCCTCCATGGCCCTGTTCGTCGACGTGGCGCGGGATAACCCGACCGTGGCGGAACGACTAGCCTGGATCGAGCCTTTCTGGTCAGCCCACGGGTTCGATGAGTTCATGGCGCGCGGACTGCTCGCCGAGCATGCCCTCTGGCGTGGCGACACCGAGCAAGCCATCCAACAGGCTGCGCTCGCGATCGGCCTGGTCAACGAGCCGCCCTGGGGTTACTATCCATCCGCCATCAGGCCGGCCGCGGTCGCCCTGAGCGCCCGGGCCGACCGGGCGGTTCACGCCCGCGCCACCGGTAACGACGAGACCGTGGCCGCCGAACTCGCCCCGGCCGCCGAGCTGCTGGAGATCGCCCGCGAGGGCGCCGCGTTCCGCAAGCGGCCCAAGTTCATCGTCGGCCCCGAGGGACGCGGCTGGCTCGCCCGGGCCGAGGCGGAGTACCGCCGGGCCAGCGGCGAGAACGACCCGCAGGCCTGGCAGGCGGTCCTCGATGAGTTCGGCCCGGACTATGTCTACGAGGTGGCCAGGACCCGGTGGCGGCTGGCCGAAGCGCTCGTCGAAGCAGGGCGCCGGGACGAGGCCGCGGACCAGTGGCGCCAGGCGGCGCAGACGGCGGACAAGCTCGGCGCCAGGTCGCTGCGCCGGGCGCTCGACGACCTCGCTCGCCGGGCCAGGATCGGAACCGCGGAACAACACGGCGACGGCGCGGTCCTGGCCGGGCTGACCAGCCGGGAACGTGAGGTTCTCCGGCTCATCGCCGCGGGCCGCAGCAACAGGGAGATCGCGTCCGTGCTGTTCATCGCGCCGAAGACGGCCAGCGTGCACGTGTCCAACATCCTCGGCAAGCTCGGCGCCGCCAGCCGTACCGAAGCCGCCGCCATCGCCCACCGGGAGGGCCTGGTCAGCCAGCCGTCAGGACGCTGAGCGCGCTAGGTCACTCCGGCGCAAGTGCGGCGAGGATCTCGCCGGCCCGCTCCGCCGCGGCTTCCGGCGCGACCGAGGGGTTGCCGATCTGCGGGTCCCAGTTCAGGTCGTAGAACAGTTCGGTGACGCCGCGGGCGGCGAGCCACTCGGCATCCTCGCGGATCTGCCCATAGCTGCCCGACAGGAGCCTGCGGCCGCCGTCCGGACCCTTAGCCTCGGCACCAGCCAGCACCACGCCCCGGCAGATGATGCGCACCGCGTCCGGGTCCCGGCCCGCCGCCGCGGCGGCTTCGGAGATCACGCCGGCTGCCTCGCTGATCTTGGTCAGGTCGGCGCGGCTGGAGGTGATCCAGCCCTCCGCGATCCGCCCGGCCCGCTCCATGGCCGGCCGGGACATGCCGCCGAGCAGCACCGGGGGCCCGGGCCGCTGTACCGGCCGAGGATCTTGCCGCCCCCGCGGGATCGTGTAGAACTCGCCGTCATGCGAGCTGACCTCATCAGCCCACAGCGTGCGCAGGACGGCCAGGTACTCCTCGGCGCGAGCGCCGCGCCTGGCCAGCGACGCGCCCGTCGCGGCGAATTCCTCCGGCATCCAGCCGATGCCGAGCCCGAGATCGAGCCGCCCGCCGGACAGCAGGTCGACGGTCGTCGCCTGCTTGGCCAGGTAGGCGGGGGAGACGAACGGCAAGTTAAGGATGGCCACGCCGAGCCTGATCCGCGACGTCCGGGCGGCCACATACCCCAGCGCCACCATCGGATCGAGCACGCTGCCGTACACCGGCTCCATACCGGAACCCTCGGGCACCAGCAGCCGCTGGAACGTCCACAGCGACGCGTACCCGGCCTGCTCAGCCCGCTCGGAGAATGCCGCCAGGTACTCCGGCGTGGCCCACGCGCCCGCAACCGGGGCTCCGAATCCGATCTTCATGCCCTCACCC
>CAVYNE010000023.1:0-24933 GCA_963769715.1 uncultured Actinomycetes bacterium | reverse complement strand
ACGCGCTGGCGCGCACGTTCAGCGCCGAGCTCGCCGGGCGCGCCGGCAGCGGGTGACCCGCCCGGGCGTCAGGCGGGTTGCCTGCCAGCACAGCAGCTGGATCGGGCCATGGGCGGCGCGCTTGGGGGTCGTCGCGGCGCGGGCGCCTGCGGTGCGCGGCGGCCGCCGCACGCCAGTGCAACGGGCAGTACTGGCCGTGCGCGGCTGTCCAGGCCAGGTGCCGCAGCGTGCCCCACCCTGGCGCAGGCGGACGCGCGCGGCTGAGGCCGGGCCCGCGGCCAGGCTGGTCCCCCGGGGTCGGGCCGGCAGGCATCGTTGCCGGTACCGAGCGTCCGCTTGCTTGATTTCCCGGGGGGGTGATGTGGCGGCGGGTCATCCTGCCTCCGGTTCCGGCTCCGGTTCCCGTTCCGGCTCCGGTTCCCGTTCCGGTTCGATGTCGTCCCAGCCCAGCTCGGGATTGCTGGTGACCCCGAGGTCGCATGGGCTGGGCACCGCGATCCCGATGGCCTCCCATGACAGCTCGGGGTTGGCGGTCAGGCCCAGGTCATAAGGCCTTGGTTCGAGCATGCTCATGCACCCTGTCTCCAGTCCGGGCCCGGGTTCCGGCCTGGGTTCGGGGCGGTAGGGGCGCAGTTCGCCGACCAGGTATCCCTTCGGACTGGTTCGACGGGACGTTCAGGTGGACCACCCCGTCCGGCCGCCAATACACTATCGAGCCCACCCGCTACCCCATTTGACCCAGCCCCGCGAACAGCGGAAGTCCTGCGATGGCCAGGCTGCCCGAGGGCTGGCGTTGGCGGGACGGGCGCTGACGTACCGTTGACATGTCGGCTTGGCAGTGCCGTGCCGGGTGTGGTTGCCAGCGGTGCGCTCGACGGGCGCGGGAGAGGCCAGGGGGTAGCAGGTGCACAGCCGCGCGCGGGCGTGGTACGGGCGGCGGACCTGGCATTGGCGGGACTGGCCGGCCGAGGTGCTGCTGGAGGGCAAGCGGCGGGCCGGCGCTGGCATCAGCGTGGTGATTCCCGCGCGCAACGAGGAGCGCACCATCGCGGGCGTGGTCGGCTCGCTCCGCGCGGCCCTGGTGGAGCGGATACCGCTGATCGATGAGGTGGTGGTCATCGATTCGGATTCGGCCGACGGGACGGCAGTGGCGGCGGCGAAGGCCGGCGCGACCGTGCATGGGGCCCGCGACATCGCGCCGGAACTCGGCGGCTATCCCGGCAAGGGCGAGGCGCTGTGGAAGTCGCTGCTCGTCACCGAGGGTGACCTGCTGGTCTTCGTCGATGCCGACCTGACCCAATGGGGGCCGCATTTCGTCAGTGGCCTGCTCGGACCACTGCTGGCTGATCCCGGCGTGCAGCTCGTCAAGGGGTTCTACGCCAGGATCGCGACGGGGACGGACGGCTCCGCCTCGACCGAAGGCGGCCGGGTCACCGAACTGGTGGCCCGCCCCCTGCTGAGCCTGTGGTGGCCTGAACTGTCGGGCGTGGTCCAGCCGTTGGCCGGAGAATGGGCGGCGCGGCGCGAGCTGATGGAGTCACTCAGCATCCCGGTGGGATACGGGGTGGAGCTCTCCACCCTGCTCGACACCGCCGCCACACGCGGACTGGATGCCATCGCGCAGGTCGACCTGGGCTCGCGCGCCCACAAGCACCAGACCGACCACGATCTGGCCCTGATGGCCGCGGAGTTGCTCATCGTGGCGGAGCGCAGGCACCCAGTGAAGAGGGCTGGGGATGTGAGCGGGGGGGTGGTGCCCGCCAGCCCGCTGCTCCAGCAGTTCGTCAGGAAAGGCGCCCAGGTCCACCCGGTGGCCCGGCCGATCCCGGTGCAGGAGCGGCCGCCGGTGGCCAGCCAGTTCTCCGGCAGGCCACCCAGCCGCGACGGCAGCCGACGATGAGTACCCTGCGGCTAAGGGGACGGTCGTTTGGGCCGCAGCAGCGGCTGGTCATGGCGATTGTCAACCGCACGCCCGATTCCTTCTATGACCGCGGTGCCACCTGGGCGGAGACGGCGGCCATGGACCGCGTGCACGAGGTCGTGGCCGAGGGCGCCGACATCGTTGACATCGGCGGCGTGCCGGCCGCGCCCGGCACCGAGGTCACCGTGACCGAGGAGATCCGGCGGACCGTCCCCTTCGTGGCCGCGGTGCGGGCGGCCTATCCCGACCTGGTGATCAGCGTGGACACCTGGCGGCACCAGACAGCCCGTGAGCTGTGCGCGGCCGGCGCTGACCTGCTCAACGACACCTGGGGCGGCTGGGACGAGCGGCTGGCCGAGGTGGCCGCCGAACACGGCGCGGGCCTGGTCTGCAGCCACGCCGGCGGCCTGCCGCCGCGGACCCGCCCGTTCCGGGTGGAATACGACGACGTGATGGCGGACGTGCTGGAGCGGACGCTGGCCCTGGCCGACCGCGCCGTGGCCCAGGGCGTGGATCCCTCGCGGGTGCTCATCGACCCGGCTCACGACTTCGGGAAGAACACCTGGCACTCGCTGGAGGTCACCCGGCGGCTGGGCGAGATGGTGGCGACCGGCTGGCCCGTCCTGGTATCGCTGTCGCACAAGGACTTCATCGGCGAGACGCTGAACGCCGGGCGCGACGAGCGGCTGACCGGAACCCTGGCCACCACGGCGGTATGCGCGTGGCTCGGGGCCCGCGTCTTCCGTGCGCATCAGGTCACCCAGACCCGCCAGGTCCTGGACATGGTCTCGGCCATTCAGGGGGACCGGGCGCCTGCACGTGCGGTGCGCGGCCTTGCCTAGCGGGGGCGGGCCCCGGTGATCGCCGGCGTGGCGATCTGCCCCCCGGCCCCGCTGCTGGCCCGGGAGCTGACCGGCCTGGATCCGGTTATCCCCGAGCTTCGCCAGGCTTGCGCGGCCGCCGCCGAACGGCTGGTCAAGTCCGCCCCTGAGGTCATAGCCGTCGTCGGGGCGGGGCGCCGCACGGGCGTCTGGCCGGCCGACGGGCGCCTCAACCTCGCCGCGTTCGGCCCGGCGCTCGGTACCAGGGACGGATCGATCCCTGGGTCGGGGCCGGCCCGAGACCGCTGCCGCTTCCGCTTCCGCTCGGGCTCGGCGCTCGCCTGCTCGACGAGGGCGGGTACACCGGGCCGCGATTGCTGCAGTCGGTGCACGAGGGCGAGCCGGCCGCGGTCTGCCTGCGGCTCGGCGCGGACCTGCGCACCCGGTCCGCCCGGGTCGGGCTGCTGGTCATGGCCGACGGCAGCGCGTGCCGCAGCCTGCGGGCCCCCGGCTACCTGGACCCGCGAGCGGCCGCCTTCGACGCGGCGCTCGAGCGGGCGGTGCGCAGCGGCGACCTCGGCGCGCTGCGGGCCATGGACCACGACCTGGCGCGCGAACTGCTCGCGGCCGGCCGGGCCGGCTGGCAGGTACTCGCCGGGGCGATGCCCAACCGCGCTCCGAGCGTGGAGATCCTCTATAACGCGGACCCGTTCGGCGTCTTCTATCTGGTGGCCTGGGTCGCGGCCGAGTGAGACCCGGTCAGGCGCCGTGCACCGCGGGGTCCGGCAGCCGGCCGGCGGGCGCGGTGCCGTACACCTCTGGTAGCCCGGCGATGAGCTCTCCCGGCTCCACGGCCCGGCCGGATTGGCTCCGGTACTCCCCCGCCGACCGCCAGCCGCGCAGCCGCTGCACCCGGTTCCCGTGCACCCGGAACACCTGGCCGGTCAGCCAGGACGCGGCGTCTGAGGCGAGGTAGACGACGAGACCGGATGCGTTGGCCGGATCCTGCGGATCGAAGTCCGCCAGGGCGCCCTCCGGCACCGGGTTGCGCACCGCCACCCCGGTGATGCCGTCGGTCATCCGGGTGAGCGCGATCGGCGAGATCGCGTTCGCGGTCACCCCGTACCTGGCCATCTCCAGGGCGGTGATCGTGGTCAGCGAAACGATGCCCGCCTTGGCCGCCCCGTAGTTGGCCTGGCCCACCGTGCCGAACAGCCCGGTCCCCGAGGTCGTGTTGATGATCCGCCCCCCACGGCCCGCCCCGCGTTTGGCCTGCTCGCGCCAGTAGGCGCAGGCGTGCCTGGTCATCGCGAAGGTGCCCTTGAGGTGCACGGCGACGACCGCGTTGAAGTCCTCTTCGGTCATCGAGAACAGCATCTTGTCGCGCAGGATGCCCGCGTTGTTCACGACGACGTTGAGACGGCCGAACTCGGTGGCCGCCCGCGCGATCAGCTTCTCGGTGGCCGCCCAGTCGGTGACCGAGGAGTGATCGGCCAGCGCCCGGCCGCCCGCGGCGGTGATCTCGGCCGCGACCGCCTCGGCCGGGGTCTCCGCCGTGCTCTCCCCGTGCAGCCCGGCGCCGGGATCGTTCACCACGACCGCCGCGCCGTGAGCGGCGAGCGCCAGGCAGTGCGCGCGGCCGAGCCCGCGGCCACCGCCGGTCACGATCGCCACCTTGCCGTCGAGCAAGCTCACTGGTGCCTCCTTTGGTCGGCGCGCAGGATCAAGCCCTGCGCGTTGAAGAAGAATCCACCCGGGGTGAGCAGGGCGACCTGCGCGCCGGGCAGCTGGCGGCGGCCCGCCTGCCCGCGCAGCTGGGTCACCGCCTCGCGCAGGTGGCCGGCTCCCTGGGAGCCGCCCTCGGACAGGCTGCCGCCGTGCGTATTCACCGGCACCCGCCCCTTGATCTTGATCCGGTTCTCCATCGCGTCCCAGTTGTCGGCCAGGAACGCCCCGGCCTCGCCGGGACCGCAGAACCCGTAGCTCTCGAAGCAGCGCAAGGCCACCACGGTGAACCCGTCGTAGGGGAAGAACAGGTCGATGTCGTCCAGCCACAGGTCGCTCTTGGCCCGCAGGTCGCGGGCGGCCAGCGGCTGCCCGGTGGCCTCCAGCCCGGCGGCCAGGTGCTCCTCGGGTGGCGCGGTCATGCCCATGGTGGCCGCGTGGATGAGGACCGGGGGGGAGGGCAGGTCGCGAGCCCGTTCGGCGGTGGTCACGATGAACGCGTCCGCGCCGTCGACCGGCACATCCATGTCGTACAGGCACAACGGCTCGCGGATCATCCGGCCGCCGAGGTAGCCGGCCATGGTCAGCGGTTCGCGCAGCACCGCGTTCGGATTGTCCGCCGCGTGGCTCCGGCCGTTGATCGCGATGCGGCCGAAATCTTCCCGTGAGGCGCCGAACTCCGCGAGGTAACGGCCCGCCCAGGCGGCGTAGCCGGCCGAGCCGTGCATGCTCCACGGCTCGGCGTCGGTGTGCCCGTCGCCGGTGGCGGCCCGGCCGTCGGGCAGCCCGAAGGCGGCCCGGCGGCGGAACGGGTCCGCGTTCGCGCTGCGTGAGAAGCCGCCGACCCGGTAGACCGAGTGGTAGACCAGGGCCACCTCGCAGGCTCCGGTCCAGACCGCGTTGACGGCGGCCACTAGGTGGTTCATGATCGGCGGCGGGACCTTCGTCCACCAGGTGACCGCGGGCAGACCGAGCGCGGAGACCACCGTGGCCGGGTCGATGCCGCCGGTGAGCAGCCCCCCGCCGACCACGCCGTCGATGTCGGCGGCGGTCAGCCCGGCGTCCCGGATCGCCGCGACCGCCGCCTCGAGCACTAGGGCGAGCTCGGTCGTGGCCCCGCGGTCCCGGGCGTACGGGGACAGGCCGACACCCGCGATGGCCACCTTGTCCTTGGCCGGGTTGCGCTTCGTCACGGCTTTTCCTCGCGGGGACGGAACGCGGGCCAGGGCGCCCCGTTGCGGTCGATCCAGGTGAGCTCCACCTCAAGCCCCACGCGCAGCCGGTCCCGCGGGCAGTCCACCACCGTGGCCTGCACCCGCAGCCCGGGCTGCTCGGCCAGTTCGATCGCGGCGAGCGGGAAGCCGCCGGAGTAGTCCACGCCCGGCGCCGGCGGCCCCTGGTGCAGGAAGGTCAGCAGGTGCACCGTGCCGCGGCCGCTGACCCGCGCCGGGCTCACCCCGGCCGACCAGCAGGACGGGCATATCGGCCGCAGCGGGGTATGCCACCTGCCGCACGCCCGGCACCGGCCGGCCAGCAGCTCATGCCGCAGCAGCCCCGCGTAATACTGCTTGTTCAGGTGATCCAGGCGAACATCAGGGAACCGCTCGAGCACCGTCTTGTCGCTGCTGGTAATCACGTCACCCTCCGCGATCCGCACCCTACACAGCTAAATTCGCTTAACAAGTTAGTTATATCACGCCGATTCGGGTTACACTGCGGGAGTGTCACCCCTGAGCGAGGGATAGAAAAGATGCCTGACGAACGGTTCTTCGAACCTGAGATTGAGACCATGCCGCGGGCTTCGCTGGCGGCGCTGCAGGAGGAGCGGATCCTGGAGCTGGTGCCCTACGTCTACGAGCGGTCCGCGCTGGTGCGCAAGAAGTGGGAAGAGGCCAGGGTCAAGCCCAGCGACGTCAACTCGCTCGCCGATTTCACCGAACGGGTGCCCTTCATCACCAAGGACGACATCCGCCAGTTCCGTGACCAGGCGCAGGACCCGTTCGGCGGCCTGCTGTGCACGGACTACGCGGACACGACCACGGTCTTCTCCACGTCGGGGACCACCGGGGACGCCACCTTGTACGCGCACGCCTGGGACCGGTGGCACCCGTTCTGGGCGGCGACCGCCCGGGACCTGTGGGAGATCGGCGTGCGGCCCGGAGACTACGTGCTGGGCAGCGGCTTCAAGATGCGCGGGCCGCTTTATCACGCGGACCATATGGTCGGCGCGATCCCGGTGCTGGTGAACACGGGCATCGGCGGCTGGGCCACGGCGCTGGACGCGATCCGCCGTTACCGGCCGGTCTACGCGCAGCTCACCGGGCTGGCGCTGGCCGAGCTTGACCACCTGAGCCGGACCACCGACATGCGCGAGCTGTTCTCCTCGTTCAAGGGCGCCGCCTTCGCGGGCGAGCCGCTCGGCGCGCGGGCGCGGGAGCAGCTGGAAAGCTGGGGCGTGGAGGTCTACCTGTGGACCTCCACCGGCGACGTCACCGGCGCGTGGGAATGCGGCCAGCACGACGGCTGCCACGCCTGGGAGGACTGCGTGCTGCTGGAAAGCGTCGACCCGGCCGCCAGCACCCCGGCCACCAGCGCCGCGGTGGCCGACGGGGAGCTCGGCGAGCTGGTCGCCACCTCGCTGGACAACCCGGTCACCCCGATGGTGCGCTTCCGCTCCGACGACATCATCCGGATGACCAGACAGCCCTGCGCCTGCGGCCGGACCCATGCCCGGTTCTGGCCGGTCGGCCGCAAGGGCGACGAGACGATCGTGGCCGGCCGCTCGTTCGTGCCGATGGACATCTGGCGGGCGCTCGAGGGTGTCCCGGAGACCGCGACCGCGCTGTTTCAGCTGGTCCGGCCAGCCCGGGAGATCGACGAGCTGAAGGTCCGGGTCGGCTACGACCCGGACACCACCACGTCGGTCCCGGATCTGCGGGACCGGGTGTCCGAGGCGATCATGGCCGCGGTGGGCGTCCCGCCGGTGCTCGAGCTGCTGCCCGAGCCGGAGCTGCTCGCCCGCGGCCGCGGCGGGAAACTACCCCGAGTGGTGAAGGCATGAGGGCGGGAGAGCGATCATGACGGCAGCGTCTACGGCGGCGGCCGCCGCCACGCTCCCCCGGCCCGGGCCATGGGGCATCGGCCGGTATGAGGTGGCCGGCCAGCTGGTCTATTTCGAGGTCAGCTGGGGCGACTGGCAGCGTGATGCGGCCTGGGCGCGCGCCATGCTGGCCGACCACGGCGTCGGTCTGGCTGGGGGCCTGGTCATCGTCAGCGGCATGCCGGAATCACCCTGGTTCGACCCGGTCGAGACGGCGGCCCGTGAGCTTGGCGCGCCGTACTCGATCGGGGAGGTCTACGCCTTCGAGGCGTTCCGCACCGGCATGTACGCACGCCGGCTGCCCATCACCATGATCTTCGGCATCGACCGGACCGTGGCCGAGAGGCTGGGCGACGAGCTCGCCGCGGTCGTGGCGCGGGTGCCGGCCATCGTGGCCAGGCCGGACGCGGCCGGCCTGCTGGCCGCGGCGGGAGCCCAGCCGTTCATCGTCGCCCGGGTGGGGCCAGCCCTCGCGGTGGAGTGCCCGCACCGCTCCGGCGCCCATCTCAACGACGCGGAGTGGACCCTGGCCGAGCGCGGCGGAGAGCTGTTCCTGTCCACCACGGGCCCGCGGGCGCATCAGGTGCGGGAAGCGCCGCTGGGCCTGCGCGGCACGCTGACGGACGGCCCGTGCGGCTGCGGGCGCAGTGGCCAGCGAGTCACCATTTCCGAAGGAAAGTGAGCCTATGATCACCGTCGGGGACATCATCGCGGAGCACCGCCGCAGCTACCCGGGCCGGCTGGCGCTCGCCGACGGCGAGGTGCACCTGACCTGGCCCGAACTGGACGAGCGGGTCAACCGGCTGGCCAACGCGCTGCGCGCGACCGGGGTCGGGCCGGGGATGCGCATCTTGTGGCTCGGCCAGAACTCCTTCCGGGTTTATGAGCTACTCGGCGCGGCCGCCAAGATCGGGGCGATGGTGTGCCCCGGCTACTGGCGCTGGGCCGCGCCGGAGATGACCTTCGCGCTCGAGGACTTCCGCCCGACGGTGGTGATCTGGCAGGAGGAGGAGATCGGCAGCACCGTGCGCGCGGCGCGGGCCGCCACCCCAGCCGCCGAAGCCGCGTTGTGGTTGCGGCACGACACCAGCGCCGACCAGGGCTACGAGGCGTTCCTGGCCAGCGGGGACCCGGCCGACCCGGGCCTAGACGCGGACCCGGACTCCGCGCTGCTGGTCATCTACACCGCGGCGATCAGCGGCCGGCCTTGCGGCTCGATGCTGTCGCACACCAACCTGATCGCCATGGGCATGTCGGTCGCCTGGCTGGGCGACATCGACGACCGGACGGTGTTCTTGAACTCCGGGCCGATGTTCCACATCGGCAACTTCCAGTTCTACGGCATCCCGGTGCTGATCCAGGGCGGCACCAACGTCGTCACCCGGCGGGTCATCGCGACCGACGTGCTGGACATCCTGGCCGAACAAAAGTGCACCCGGGCGTACCTCATGCCGGCCACCGTCACCCAGCTGGTGGAGCTGATGCGCGAGCGCGGCACCGAGCTGCCGCACCTGAAGGCCACCATCGCCGCTCCCCTGTGGCAGGGCATGGTGGCGGCGGACGACAGCCGCCACGGCCGCGAAGGCGGCGGCATGGGCTACGGCTACGGGCAGACCGAGGTCACCGGCTTCTGCCTGTACGGCGGGTACGGCGGCCGGGGCGCGGGCAACGCCGGCCGCCCCGCGCCGGTCACCTCGGTCCGGATCCTCGGCGCCGACGGCCGGGAGTGCGCCATCGGCGAAGCCGGGGAGATCTGCGTCCGCGGCGACACGGTGCACCTGGGCTACTGGAACCGCCCGGAGATCAACGCCGAGCGCTTCCGCGGCGGCTGGTGGCACACCACCGACCTGGGCCGGCGCGAGCCCGACGGCACGATCACCTTCCTCGGCACGATGACCCGGATGATCAAGTCCGGGGCGGAGAACATCTTCCCCGCCGAGGTGGAGAACGGCCTGGAAGCCCACCCGGCGGTGAAGGAGGCGGCGGTGATCGGCATCCCGAGCGAGCGCTTCGCCCAAGACGTCAAGGCGGTCGTGGTGCTGAACCAGGGCGCCACCGCGTCGGCCGCGGACCTCATCGAGCACTGCCGGCGCCACATCGCCTCGTACAAGAAGCCGAAGACGGTTGAGTTCCTGGACGCGCTGCCGCGCACCGACGGCTTCGGTAAGGACTACGCGGCCCTGGATGAGAAGTTCGGCGGCGGGGGCTATCCGGGTGGCGACAACCTCGGCGGCGGCCATTCCCGGGCCAGCACGTGAAACTCGCCGGCAAGTCCGTCGTGGTGACCGGGGGCGCCAGCGGGATCGGGCGGGCGCTGGCCGAGCGGTTCGCCGCCGAAGGCGCCCGCGGGGTGACCGTCGCGGACATCAACACCGAATGGGCCCATAAAGTAGCCGAACGGATCGGGGTACGAGGCATCGGTGTCGGCTGTGACGTCTCGGATCCGGACGCTATTGGCCGGCTCGTGAGCACGGCGGAGGACTCGTTCGGTCCTATCGATGTTTTCTGCTCGAACGCCGGCTTCACCGACCCGGCCCCGGGTGACCTGGCTCAGCCGGTGAGTGCCTGGCAGCGCATCGTCGAGGTGAACCTGATGGCGCACGTGTGGGCGGCCCGCGCGGTGGTGCCGTCGATGCTGGCGCGCGGCGAGGGGTACCTGTTGCAGACGATCTCGTCGGCGGCGCTGATCACCGGGCCGTCGGGTCCCGGGTACACGATGACCAAGCACGGCGCGCTGGGTTTGGCCGAGTGGCTCGCGCTGAACTACGGGCACCGCGGGATCCGGGTGTCGTGCCTGTGCCCGAACGCCGTGTACACGGGCATGTTCGGCCTGCCGCCGGACGACGAGTCCACCGCTCCCCCGGACGGCGGGGCGCTCGGTGAGGTGCTCATGCCGGAAGACGTCGCGGGCACGGTGATCGAGGCCATGGCGGCCGAACGATTCCTGATCCTGCCGCACCCACGAGTCGGCGCCTCGTTCCTGCGCAAGGCCACCGACTACGACGCCTGGCTCAGCCGGACCCGCGAGCGCCTACGGGGGGTGTCGGCGGGCTCGGCCCCCCCGTGGCTAACAGAGCAGGGTATTAGCTGACGCTGTCCGCTGCTTTGGCCAGCATCGCGGCGAGTTCCCTGGCTTCTTCCGGCGTCAGCCCGATCAGCCGGTAGCGGCCGCCGGCGTGCACCGTGATTTCGACGCCCGGGGACCAGGCGGGCTCGTTCGGGTCATCGGGTAGGTACTGCGCGGTCTGCACGTCGAGCCGGTCCGGTGCGGTACGGCCCCCGCCGGGCCTGGCGATCGTGACCGAGGTCGTCTCGCTGGCGTGGTAGAAAGCCGCGGCGTGCGCACGTGCGCACCACGCCGGGCAGTGGCCGGTGACTGATGGCATCGCTGCTCCTCCGATAAGAAACCACGGGCGCTAAGAAACCCAGGCCGCGGCCGACGATCTCCTTCATGATCTCGGTCGTGCCGCCGTAGAGCCGCTGCACCCGGGCGTCCCGCCAGAGCCGGGCGATCTCGTACTCGTTGATGTAGCCGTAGCCGCCGTGCAGTTGCAGGCAGCGGTCCACGATGTCCCACTGCAGTTCGGTGGCCCACCACTTGGCGCCGGCGGCCTCCTCCGCGGTGAGCTCGCCGTCCATGGCCGCCTGCACGCACCGGTCGAGGTAGGCGTGCGCGACATCGAGTTTGGTCTTCATCTCCGCGAGCGCGAACCGGTTGACCTGGAACCCGCCGATGGGCCGGCCGAAGGCGTGCCGGTCCTGGGCGTACTGGGTGGTCACCGCGAACGCGCGGTCGGCGTGGGCGATCGCGTACACGGCGATGCCCAGACGTTCCTGGGGCAGGTTGCGCATCAGGTGGTAGAAGCCGCGGCCCTCTTGACCGAGCAGGTTGGTGGCCGGGACCCGGACGTCGCGGAAGAACAGTTCGGCGGTGTCCTGGGCGCGGTTTCCGATCTTGTCGAGCTTGCGGCCCCGTTCGAAGCCCTCGAAGCCCTCCTCGACCACGAGCAGGCTCATGCCCTTGTGCCCGGCCTCTGGATCTGTCCGGGCGACCACGATGACGAGGTTGGCCAGGAGGCCGTTGCTGATGAAGGTCTTGGTCCCGTTGAGGATGTAATGATCGCCGTCGCGGCGGGCGGTGGCCTTGACCTGCTTGAGGTCGGAACCCGCGCCGGGTTCGGACATGGCGATGGCGACCAGCCGTTCGCCGGTTACGAAGCCAGGGAGCCAGCGTTTCTTCTGCTCTGGTGTCGTCAGGTCGGTCAGGTAGGGCGCGACGACGTTGTTGTGCAGGGCCAGGGCGATGCCCTGGGTGCCGGTGGCGGCGATCTCCTCGGCGATGACCACGCTGTAGCGGAAGTCCCTGATGCCCAGGCCGCCGTACTCCTCCGGGACCATCCAGCCGAGCAGCCCGAGTTCGCCGGCCTTGCGCCAGGCCTCCCGGCTGACCACGCCCGCCTCCAGCCACTCCGCGGTGTGCGGGACGCATTCCTTCACCAGGAACGCCCCCACCATCTGCCGGAACTGCTCATGCTCGTCGGTGAAGACGGTCCGGCGCACGGGTTCCTCCTCCGGCTCCGCTGATGAGCTGGCTCTCCGCCCGGCCCCCGGTGTTCCCTAGGCCAGAAAGACCGGGCGGATTAAGATGGATTATATAACTGTTTTAGCTGTATTGCGAGACCTTGGTTCAGGCGGTCCGGATGAGGGCGGGCGTCAGGGCGGCGATGGCCGCGATGACGGGTTCCAGGCCGGGACGGGCGGTGATGACCCGGACGATGGCCTCGTCCAGTCCGGTGCTGAGCCGGGCGAAGGCGGCCGGCGCCGCCGCGGCCGGGCCGTAGTAGCCCACCGCCTGCAGCATCTGTTCGGGGACGGCGTCCACAAGCTCGGACAGGGTCGCGCCCCGGTCTCGCCGGGCTTCCAGTTCGCGCAGCACCTCATCGAACCCCATCCGAGCAAACAGCCCGCGGTAGCCGGCGTCCGGAGGGATGCCTGGCTGGCCCAGGGCGTAGCCGAGCACCTGCTGACCGAGGGCCTGCCGCGCCGCGGCCGCGTCGTCGTCGATGCAGACCCGGATGTACATCGTGACCGGCACCGCACCGGGTTCGCGGCCGGCCCGGGCGGCACCCTCGTCGATCTGCGCCCGGCTGACGGCGATGTGCTCGGGCGTCGCCCAGTTGAGCAGCGCGCCGTCGGCGGTTTCGCCTGCCAGCCTGAGCATCTGCGGGCCGAGCGCGGCCAGGTACACCGGAGCGGGCGGCAGGTCCTGCACCCCGAGCGACGCCGAACGTGGCCAGCCGGGCGTGCCCCCGCCGGCGGCGCCCCGCCCGCCGGCGCCTGGCCGGCGGCGCGGGTCTCGTCGGCCGTGATCGTGTCGCCCGCCAGCAGCGCGCGGACCTGGGTGACGTAGGCGCGCATCACGGCGATCGGGCGGTTCGGCAGGCCGACCGAGGCCCAGAACCCAGGCCCGTAACCGCCCGTTCCCAGGCCGAGGACGAATCGGCCGGAGGAGAACTGGGCCAGCGTGGCCGCCTGCGCCGCGAGGCCCAGCGGAGTCCACATCCGTACCGCCGGGACGACGGAGATCCCGGTGCGCAGCGGGGTGTCCTGCGACCATGCCGCGCAGACGTGGAACGAGTCCGGCACGCCGCCGGCCGGGGTCCACAGGCTCTCGAAACCGAGTCGCCGGGCCTCCCGCGCGGCCTCTCGCAACCGGGCGAACGGCAGGCCGAGCCGGGCATCTAGGCCCACGCCGATCAGCCTGGGGGACCGAGCGGAGGGTTCGGGTGTGCTGAGCGCGCCTGCCGGAGCCGGCTCGGAGGAAGGGTGATTCGCAGGCATTGAACGAGGCTAGCGGTAGAGCTCGGCCGCGGTGCACGGCGCCATGGTGCACGGCGCCGCGGTCGCTCCAGCCTTACGACGCGGGACCGATAAGGTCCCATTTGTTGTCGGCGATGTCGAGGAACACGGCGACGTGGCCGTAGGATTCAGTACGCGGTGCCGTGAGGAACTGCACGCCCGCGGATGCCATTCGTGCGTACGCGGCATCGAAGTCCTCGACATGGAGGAAGAAACCCACCCGCCCGGCGGCTTGCTTCCCGACGATGGCGGCCTGGTCTTCGCCGTCAGCCCGCGCGAGCAGCAGGCCGGTCGCGGCACCCGGTGGCCGGACTACCACCCACCGCTTGGGACGCCCGTCGTTGGTGCGGGCCGGAGAATCCGCCACAAGCTCGAAGCCCAGTACGTCCACGAAGAAGCTGATGGCCGGGTCGTACTCCCTGACCACGATGGCGATGAGGCCGAGATGCACAGCGCCAGCATAGGAGATCGGCCTGACTCCCGCTCCGAAGACGCATCCCGGGCTGCCCACATCGCGATGGTTTCCTTGATAACCGCACGCCGACCCGCCGCTCTGGTCGCAGGTCAGTCCGGGCGCGTCAGCATGAACACCGGAATCTGCCGCGTGGTCCTGGCCTGGAATTCGCCGACAGAAGGAGCCTCCGCGACCAGCTTCGGCCACAGCCCGGCGCGGGCGGGACCGTCCAGTTCCTCCGCCACGACCGTGAACGTCTGGGCACCCACCTCGGCCTTGATCGTGGGGCTGGCCTTGAGGTTGTAGTACCAGTCCGGGTGGGTGGGCGATCCTCCATTGGAGGCGACGATCGCGAAGCGGCCGTCTGCCTGAGGGAAGCAGCCCAGCGGCGAGACGCGTTCGATCCCGGAACTGGCGCCGAGGTGGTGGATGAGAATCATCGGGGTGCCCGCCCATGGCCCGCCGACGCGTCCCGCGTTCGCCCGGAACTCCTCAATGATCTTGGTGTTATAGTCGCTGGCCCCGCCCGGAGCCGTGTTCGCCATGATCTCACTCGCTGTCGTACTCGTCGTGACGGCGCCACCAATGGCCGGTCTCGTTGCGGCCGAGCGGGGCGCGGTCGAGCCACTGGTACATGCCCCACACCGCGTCGAGCCCGCGCTCGTACGCCGAGTAGGTGTGGTACACGACGCCGTCCTCGAGCGCGAACGCGCTCACCCCGGGCCCTTCGCGCCGGTAGGTTTCCCAGTCCGTGCTGACGATCGCATCGGCCCAGGCGTTCCGGGAACTCTCCTGGCCGGCGGGCGGCCGCAGGTCCGTCACGCGGAAGTTGTACTCGACGGCCCCGGCGTCCCACGCCTCCTTGGTGTGCCCTACGTGGAAGTCGTAGTTGAAGTCGCTGCCGTAGGACGACGCGAAGGGGAAGCTCCAGCCCATCCGCCGCTTGTACGCCTGGATCTTCGTCAGCGGGGCCCGTGACACCGCGGTCAGCGTGACGTCGTGATTGGCGAGGTGGACGACCGAGCCGCTGAACCCGTCCGCGATCGCCGAACAGGACGGGCACCCCGCGGTGTAGTCGGGCCCGAACATGAAGTGGTAGACGAGAAGCTGCGAGCGCCCTTGGAACAGGTCGGCGAGCAACGCCGGCCCCTCGTCGGTGTCGAACCGGTACTGCTTGTCGATGCTGACCCAGGGCAGCTCCTGGCGCTGCCGCGCCACGTCGTCGGTGCGCCGCGTCAGCGCTTTTTCGGCCTGAAGCAGCTCCAGCCGGGCGGCAAGCCATTCTTCACGTGTCCCGGTCTTGTGACTGGTCATTGTTTGTCTTCCTTTTCTTGTCTTTCCTGTCTTTTCCTGTTGTCACAACAGGGTGGCCTGGCCCGCGTCACCGGTGACGGCTCACATCGGCGGGATGAGCCCAGGAACCAGGGAGGGTGTGATGACGATCAGGACTCCAAGCCCGGCGATGGCGAGCGCGAGCGGCAGGTCGATGGCGGTCTTGGCGGGCCCAGACGGCCAGGTAGGACCCGATGAACAGCGGCACGGCGCGCACCCCGCCGCTGGCCTGAGCGCGTCTCAGCACCGCCGGGGCCGCGGCCGGCAGCATCATCGCCGCCATCATCATCACCCACACGGCGATGAAGGACGCGAACGAGCCGAGCCTGGTCGCCACCCCCATGTCCGTCCCCTGCATCTGCCAGACCGCGACAACCCAGGACGCGGCGGCGAGCCCGATCGTCGCCGCCAGCGCGGCCGCCATCGCGGCCGTCCTAGCGGCCGCGAAGGTGGTGGTGAATCCGTGATCAGCCATGATGTTCTCGGGTTTCGTGGACTGGGGTTGTGGCGGGATCGCGAGCAGTCCGGTCGAGGTGGTCCTTCAGCGCATCGAGCGGGCCGTCCCAGTCGCGGGCCAGCGCGGCCAGGAACTGCTGCGCCACCTGCATGGGGGCGGACCGCAGCCGGTACCGCACCCGGCGCCGTTCCCCCGGTTCGGCCCTCACCAGGCCGGCCTGGGCCAGCAGGGCCAGGTGCTTGGCGATCGCCTGCCGGGTGACCGGCAGCGGCCGGCCAGGTCGGTGGCCGTGGCCGGGCCCTGCGCGGCCAGCGCGGCCAGGATGGCCCGCCGGGTCGGGTCGGCCAGCGCGGTGAAGACCTGCTCGGCGATCGCCTCGACGTCAGGTCCGGCGCGCGGCTGGGTGTCAGGCGGCATCGAGGTAGTCGGCCAGTTCACCCAGCTCCTTCGCCCAGCCCTCGGTGTTCCCGTCATGCGCCTTTTCGTTGCCGAACCAGGCGCCTAGGCCCTCGGCCGTGGTGAGCGCCGCCCATACCTTCTCCGGCGGGTGCGCGATCGGCACGGTCCGCTCGATGCGGTCAGGAAACCCCATGACAGCCTCCACTAAATAGCAACCGGACGGTTGCCACATTATGGCAACCGTCCGGTTGTGTCAACGGTCCTGCCCGGGAGGTCGCTCGCGCTTGCCGGGCATGGAGCGCCTGCGGTGCGGTGCTCAGGCCATCGGCGGGGGCGGCCGTGTCATGCTGGCGGTGCCGGACCGGAGGATTATCGGGGCGGATGTCCGGGTTCGGCGGCCGGCGCCGACGTCTCTGTCGAGCGGCGCCACCCAGGGCGCCGGCAGGTGAAGGGAGTCACCGGTGAAGTACATGATTCTGCTGTGCGGGTCGCAGCGGGACTACGACGCGATGGCCGGCAAACCCGGCTCGGGCAAGCCAGCCTGGACGGGCGCGGACTTCGCGGCGCTGGGGACGTTCATGGAGGCGTTCAACCGGGAGCTGGCCGAGTCCGGGGAGCTGGTGGAGACCCGGGGACTGACCGCCCCGGCCTACGCCCGGCGGATCCGGCTGCAGGACGGCGCGCCGGTGATCACCGACGGCCCGTACGCCGAAAGCGAGGAGGTGCTGGCCGGGTACTGGATCGTTGACTGCGCCAGCCTAGACCGGGCCACCCAGATCGCCGCCCGGCTGACCGAGGCCCCCGGCCCGGACGCCCGGGAGCGGGCCGTGGTCGATGTGCGGCCGGTGGCCGAGTCCCGCGACGAACTCGAACCCTAGTCCGGGCATGCCCGCACCGGCGGTGGAGGACCTGCTGCGCGCCTTGGCGCCGCAGGTCCTCGCCGCGCTGGTGCGCCGCTACGGACACTTCGACCTGGCCGAGGACGCGGTCCAAGAAGCGCTGCTAGCCGCCGCCACCCAATGGCCGCACGACGGCGTCCCTGACAATCCGAGGGCCTGGCTGATCACCGTCGCGGCGCGTCGGCTGACCGACCTGCTGCGCGCCGAGCAGGCCCGCCGCCGTCGCGAGCAGGCCAGCGCCGCCTTGATGCCAGCCGGGGACTGGATCACTCCGGGCGACGGCGCACGGCGGCTCGACGACGCCGATGACACGCTGATCCTGCTGTTCTTGTGCTGCCACCCCGCGCTGTCGCCGGCCTCGCAGATCGCGCTTACGCTGCGCGCCGTCGGCGGGCTCTCCACCGGCGAGATCGCCCGCGCGTTCCTGGTCCCGGAAGCCACTATGACCCGGCGGATCACCCGCGCCAAACAGGCCATCGCCGACAGCGGCGCCCCATTCGCCCCGCCCACCGCGAGCGAGCGCGGGCCGCGGCTGGCCGCGGTCAGGCACGTGCTGTACCTGATCTTCACCGAGGGGTACGCGGCCACCGCGGGGCTGGGGCTGCTCCGCCCGGACCTGTGCGCCGAGGCGATCCGGCTGACGCGGCTGCTGCACCGGCTCCTCCCGAACGAGGCCGAGACCGCCGGGCTGCTGGCGCTGATGCTGCTCACTGACGCCCGCCGCCCGGCCCGCACCGGCCCGCACGGCGAGCTGATCCCGATGGCCGAGCAGGACCGCAGCCGCTGGGACCCCGCCGCCATCAGCGAAGGCGTCGCGCTGATCACCGCCACGCTGCGCCGCCGCCTGCCCGGGCCGTTCCAGCTGCAGGCCGCGATCGCCGCCGTGCACGACGAAGCCGCCAGCGCCGAGACCACCGACTGGCCGCAGATCCTCGCGTTGTACGGGCTGCTCCGGGAGGCCTCGGACAACCCCGTGATCGCGCTCAACCACGCGGTCGCGACCGCCATGGTCCACGGCCCCCGCGCCGGGCTACAGCTGCTCGACCAGCTCGCCGACGACACGCGAGTCGCCACCGGGTACCGCTTCCACGCAGTGCGCGCCCAGCTGCTCGAGATGGCCGGCGAGCCCGCCGCTGCCCGCGTCGCCTACCTCAAGGCGGCCCGGCACACCGCCAGCCTGCCGCACCAGCGCTACCTGCACGCCCACGCGGACCGGCTCACGCCGACACCGGCTGACCGGCGCACCGACTGCGACTGACCGGCCACGCCGCCAGCCTCGTGGCCGTCAACGGGCAGATCCTGATGGCCGCCAACAGGTGCGAAACCGCCCTGAACGGCTATGGGCATGTAGCGCAGCTCGTTCCGGCCGGGTTGAATGAGTGCTGTGATCTGCCGTCCGGGGCAGCACGACATGCAGTCCGGCTGTGCCCGCTCCGGGCCGGTCCGCGATGCGAGCGCTGGCCAAGATGGCAGCGCCGAGCCCTGCTGGAGGCGCCCGTGCAGCACATCCTCACCCTGTCGCGCACTGCGGTCATCGTCCGGCACTGGTTCGAGATCGACCTGGATGATGCCTCCATGGAGCACGGCGTCCGGATCGAGCTGAGGGAGCTGGCGGCGCATCCGCGCCGAGGGAGCGAGTCGGCTGCTCAGCTCGTGGCCGTGGACCGGCCGTTGTGGCGCGCCGACCTGTTTGATCGTCTTACCGACGCGCCGGGGACGTTCGGGGTCGCGCACTACCATCCGCAGTTCCTGGCACATGAGCCCTGCCCGCGGGTCTGGGATGCGAAGCTGACAGCTGATCCGTGGAGCTGGCTCGGGGACCAGTTCGCTCAGCTGGGCGCGGCGGGCGGAACGGAGCCGTGGCCGGTTGACCCAGCCGATGGCCCGGAACTCAGTCGGCTCTCGGCCGAGATCGTGTCGCTTGCCCGGCAGCTCGGACCTGATCGTTGCGGGTCCGCAGCCCGGTGCTATGAGCTGACCTGGGACGCAGCTGAATCGGTTCGGCTGATGATCGGGTATCTGCGCCGGCCAGACCTGCTCGATGAGGAGCGGGTCGCCCCATGGCGAGCGATGGGCGTGCAGGATACAGCTCCGTCTGAGCAGGACGGCGCCGTCCAAGCCTGATCCTGCAAGAACGCGTGGGGCAGAACTGACAGAGACCCCTCATCACCACCATCACCGTTACCGTGTCCTGGCACCCCAGGCCCCTGACGTTACCGCATGATCGCCGACTGTGCCGTTTTGCTGTCAACCGGGTGCCTGCGCGGCGCGTCCTACTCCTCACGCAGTGCCCGTAGAAACCCATCCCCAAAGGACGAACCGATTCAGATGACAGCTACCGAACGGGGACTACCAGCCAGCGTCACCGAAAATCCCCTCGGACCCGGCTGCCCCGATGGCCGCCTCCTGGCGCTGAGGTGCCTGGGTATCCCTCAGGTGACCACGCGGGCGCCGGTGAGCAGGCGCCGCGCGATCGCGCGCAGGCTGGCCGCATTCTGGGCCCGGATCCGGCCGGGTAACACAGCCGAGCTGGCGTCATTGGTCCTGTACATGGGCGACGAAATCGACCGGCGCGAACGGATGCTCGATGCCGCTCTGCGCGCCACGGCCGAAGTTCCCGGCGAGCGCGCCAAGGGGGCGCACTCCGAGCGCGTCGCCTGCGGACCGCCCATCACGGCGGGCACGCGGAATAGCGACATGGCAGACATCTCCAGGCGTGCGGCCGCTCCGAACGCTTAATATTTGCGGCCGAGCTTTCGGCTGGCTGCAGCGCTAGAGACGCTCAGATCGTCCAGATCGGTGCGGTGGTAGCGAGGTCTGGGCCGTTCAGGACCTCGGGTCGGACGCCACCACCGCTCCCCGTTTTCTGGGAAGGCGGTCCGGATCAAGTCATGGACGAGGGAGTCGAGGCGAGTGGCTTCTTCGTTGCGAGCACGGCCCGGCGCAGCTAGCCGGCCTGCAGGACGAAGAACAGGAAGCACAGGAAGTTCGGCTTGGTCGCGAAGTCGTCGGGGAACAGCTCGCGGGCCGCCGGCACCGGCTCTGGCTCGCTGATGACCGCTATCCGGAAGCCGGCCGCGGTGAAGGCGTCGGTCATCGCGTGCAGCGGCCGGCGCCAGAAACTCATCAGGGCGCTCTGACCACCGAAGGTCCACTCCTCAGACCACTTGCAGGTCGCGAAATAGTCGGCCCCGGGACCGGCCCAGAAGTGGTCCACGAAGGGGTGATGGGTGGACACGATCAGCCAGCCGCCGCCGCGGCAAAGTGTCGTCACTTGACCACTATTCATGGCCCGGCCCGGCGGGTTCTATTGAAGAGTGCCCGGCGCCCGGGCACAGGCCAAGCCGCAGGACGGGCCCTGCACCGGACGACCCATCCCGGGCTCATCCGAGCATCCCTCTAGCGACAGCGACGGCGTATTACGTCAGCGACGCTGCCTGGGGGCACGCCACATGACCGCTATATCAGGTTCTCCACCGCCGGCACGCGACACGTTCGGCGACCCGGGCCCGGCCGGGCGCACCCTGCAGCGCCCGCCCGGCCGTGCCGAGCCCGACGGCATCCTCTTGTCGTTCCCCCTCCACCGAGTGCCGGGCATGCTCGAGCCCCATCCCCCGAACCGCACCACGCGCGCCGCCCTGGCCTCCGAGATCCTGACCCTGCTGGCCGGGGCGAACGGGCCAGAGCCGACTGCCGAGGAGACCGACCCGCGGCTGATGGGCTTCGCGGAACTCATCGCGACCGCGATCTCCGATGCCCTCATCCGCGCGGACCTGGACGGCTCGCGCTCCCGCATCCTCGCGGCCGCAGACGAAAGCCGTCGCCGGATCGAGCGGGATCTGCACGACGGAGCGCAGCAGCGCCTGGCCACGCTCGCAGTGCAGCTCCGCGCGGCGGCAGGCAACCTCACGGCGGGACCCGAGGAGCTGCGGGAAGAGCTGGCCCAGGCGGCGAACGCGGTCACGGCCGCACTCGATGAGCTGCGGGATATCGCGCGCGGGATCCATCCTGCGGGCCTGTCCGACGGCGGGCTCGCGCCAGCGTTGCGGACACTCGCCGACCGCTCGGCAGTGCCGGTCGAGCTGGAGATCTCGACCGCTGGACGGCTTGCGGAGCGTATCGAGGTGACGGCCTACTACGTCGTCTCCGAATTGCTTACCAACGCGGTCAAGCACGCCCGCGCCTCGATCGTGCGCCTGACGGTCGAGCAACCGAACCGGACGCTGCACCTTTCCATTCGCGACGACGGCGTTGGCGGCGCAGAGCCGGCCGGAGGCTCCGGCCTTATCGGCCTGCGCGACCGCGTGGAGGCAATTAGGAGGAACGATCGTCATCCAGAGCCCGCCTGGAGCCGGCACCACCGTCCTCGTTTCCCTGCCGCTCGATTGATCCACTTGACAGCGGACACGTCGATTTTTGACTTAGCGAGCGGGTCACCGGTGTCAAGGGCCACCGCGTGACGGTACTCCGGTTTCCCAGTGCTTTGACCTCGACGGATTATTCACCTCGCGCGGCGGTGCGGACGGGGTGGACTGGGTACACCTCCGACGCGGGCGGACTCCGACCCATGCCCCTGAGGCGCCAGGGTTGGTAAGGAGGCCCGGCAGCCGGCCTGCTGGCCCGCGGGTACGGGATGGAGGTGTTCTCCGAGTCTGGCGCATTGTGCTGGGGAAGTCCGGTGCTATGCCGGGCGTGAGGCTACGGCGTGCCGAGGCGGCGAGGAGGTGCCGTGGACGGTTTCTTGCTCACGTATGACGGCTTTGAGCCTGGGTCCGAGGGGCTTCGCGAAGCGCTGACCTCGACGGGCAACGGCTACCTGTGCACGCGCGGCGCCGCGGAGTGGGAAGAAGCCGACGGTGTGCATTATCCCGGCACCTACGTACACGGCGGTTACAACCGCGAGACGACGATCCTGAGCAGCGTGCCCGTGCTCAACGAGGATCTTGTCAACATGCCGAACTGGCTGGTCCTCCAGCTGCGCATCGAGGACGGGGAGGCGATCAGGCTCGCCGACGTGGATCTGCTCGGTTACCGTCACGAACTGGACATCCGGTACGCGGCTGTCGTCCGCCACGTTCGTTTCCGTGATCTCAGCGGCCGGGAGACGACGCTGCACAGCCGCCGGTTCGTCAGCATGGGCGACCCGCACCACGCGGGGATCGAGTGGACGCTGGTTCCGGAGAACTGGTCAGGGCGCGTCGAGGTGGTCACGGCGATCGACGGCCGGGTAAGCAATGGCGGTGTCGCCCGCTACCGGCAGCTGGAGGGCCGCCACCTGAACCCCGTTTCGCCGCGGACGTTCGGGCCCGAGGTCGTCGCGCTGAAGGCCGAGACCCGGCAGTCGAATCTGTACATTAGCCACGCGGCCCGCACGCGCGTGTTCGCCGCTGATCAACGCCTCCAGGTCGAGCGGAGGCTTTACCAGGTGGAGGACTATATCCAGCAGGTCCTCGCCTTCGACGTGCAACAGGGCAAGGCGACGCGGGTAGAGAAGATGGTGGCGTTCTACACGTCGCGGGATCCGGCGGTCAGTGACACCCTGGTGAGGGCGGCCAGGTCGGCGGCCCGCGATGCCGACTTCGCCGCCGCATTCGAGCGCCACACCGCGGCATGGGACGAACTGTGGCAGGTATGCGACATGCGGGTGTCAGGAGACGAGAGCGTGCAACAGCTGCTGCGGCTGCACATCGCGCACGTGCTCCAGGTCTGTTCCCGTCACACCGCCGACCTCGACGCTGGGATGCCCGCCCGCGGACTTAACGGGGAGGCCTACCGCGGGCACGTGTTCTGGGATGAGATCTATGCGTTCCCGTTCTTCAACGTCCGGCTGCCCGAGGTCACGCGCGGGCTGCTGATGTACCGCTACCGCCGGATGGGCGAGGCCAGGGCGGCCGCCCATGAGGCAGGATTCCGTGGTGCGATGTTCCCGTGGCAGAGCGGGAGCGAGGGAATCGAGGAGACCCAGCTGGTCCACCTCAACCCGGTCTCGGGCCTCTGGGAGCCCGACCTCAGCCGCAACCAGCGGCACGTGAACGCGGCGATCTTTTACAACATCTGGCACTACTTCCAGACCACCCATGACCAGGCGTTCCTGCGCGACTACGGCGCGGAGATGATGCTGGAGATCACCCGATTCTGGGCGTCGATCGCCCACTTCAATCCCGAGCGCGAGCGCTACGAGATCCACGGCGTGATGGGCCCGGACGAGTTCCACGACAAGTACCCGAGTGCGCTGCAGGGCGGGTTGCGCAACAACGCCTATACCAACGTCCTGGTGGCGTGGCTGTGCGGCATCGCCGGCCAGCTGCTGCCGTTGCTCCCCGCCAGCCGCGCGGAGGCACTGCGCATGCGGCTGGGCATCGGCGACGACGAGCTAGCGGTGTGGCAGGACATGAGCCGACGGATGTTCGTCCCGTTCCTCGGCGACGGGATCATCAGCCAGTTCGAGGGATACGAGGACCTCGAGGAGCTGGACTGGGACGCATACCGGGCGAAGTACGGCAACATCCAGCGGCTCGACCGGATCCTGCGCGCGGAAGGCAAGGACCCCAACCGCTATAAGGTCACCAAACAGGCCGACACGGTGATGCTGTTCTTCCTGTTCAGGCAGGACGAGCTGCGCGAGATCTTCGGACGGCTCGGGTATGACTACCGTGCCGACACGGTGACGCAGAACGTCGAATACTACGACCGGCGGACTTCTCACGGCTCGACGTTGAGCTTTGTCACTCATGCCGGGGTACTCGCCACCATCGACCCCGAGAGCTCGTGGGACCGGTTCCTGGTCGCGCTGCACAGCGACGCCGATGACATCCAGGGCGGGACCACGAAGGAAGGCATCCACATGGGTGTCATGGCCGGGACGCTCGACCTCATGCAGCGGAATTACGCCGGCGCCCATGTCTACGACGATGTCATGCACTTCAATCCCCAGCTCCCGAGCAGGCTCGACAGCCTGTCGTTCTCTATGCAGTTCCGGGAGACCTCGATCCAGGTGACACTCACCGGTGATCACCTGACACTGGCCGTCCACCCCGAGGGGGCGAGCCGACCCGTCAGGGCCGCAGTCCGCGACGATGTCCGTGAACTGCGCCCAGGCGACCAGACCGTGTTCGAGCTCAGCCGGAACCCGGCGACCACCGGGCCCTCCGCCCGTGACTGAAAAGTAGGCCGCATGCCGAAGTTCCAGGGATCGATTTTCGACGTCGACGGGGTGCTGGTCGACTCGCCGCACGAGAAGGCGTGGCGCGAATCGCTGCGCGAGCTGATGGAATCCAGCTGGCGCGGCATCCGCGACCGCACGACGTGGTCGCCGGACGCCTTCACCTCCCACGTCTACCAGCAGTACGTATCCGGCAAGCCGCGCATGAGCGGCGCCCGCGCCGCCCTCGACTACTTCCACGTACCCGACGCGAAAACCGCGTCGCCGAGAACGCACGGCTCAAGCAGGAGATGGTCGTGCGCTTCATCCAGGCCGGTGACTTCACCGCCTATCCCGACGCGCTGCGGTTCGTCATCGCCACCAAGGACGCTGGGATACCATCGCGGAGCGTCGTCGTCGAAGAACGCGGGATTGTTCCTGCGCCAGATCCGGCTCGACACTTTCGCGCAGGAGCAAGGGATCTCCTCGCCGACGCTTCGGCCCGGCCTGACGCTGCTGGACTACTTCGACGCCGACGTCTCTGGACGCGACTTCGCCCACGGCAAACCCGACCCCGAGATTTTCCTGACCGCCGCGCACGAACTCGGCGTCGAACCGCGGCACGCGATGGTGATCGAGGATGCGTCCGCCGGGGTCCAAGCCGCCAAAGCCGGCGACATGGCCGCGATCGGCATCGCCCGAGCCGACGACGCCGACCTGCTGGCCGCGGCCGGCGCGGATCTGGTGGTCACCACACTCGATGACGTCGACACCACTGCCCTCGCCGACGGACGGCTGGCGACGCGAAAGGCTTAGCTCGGACGC
>CAVYNE010000022.1:0-241046 GCA_963769715.1 uncultured Actinomycetes bacterium | reverse complement strand
GGATCGGCCAGGCGGCCTCGGGCCCGGGCTCGCAGGTCGCCGGGGGCAGCCGTCCCGGCGGCGAGCTGGCGGACCCAGCGCATCCGCTCGGCGGCCGCCTGGGGGTGGTCGCCGAACTCTTGTGCCATCCGGCTGACGCAGCCGCGGGTACCGAGCCGGCGCACGGCGCGGCTGATCGCCGCGGCCGCGCTTTCGGCGGCCGGAGCGGCCGATCGCTGCGGCGCGGAGGCGAACAGTGCCTCGCACCATGCGTCGTCCACGTTCAGCCGGGTCCTCGCAGTCCTCCCCGCCGGTGCTGTGCTTGCCGGGGAGGGGACCGGCTCGCCGGGACCGGGGGCGCCGCGGCGGGCGAAGCGGACGGCCAACCCGCCGGTGAGCCGGACCTGCGTGCGGGTGGATGTGCCCGATGAGGTGGTCACGGTGTCGCTCCTGACTAGCCGGCTGTCGTGCTGCTGCGGGTGACCTCGCTGCCGGGCCGGCGATGTACTCACGCGGGCTGCGATGCGGGGTTCGCGGCAACGGCCGCGGCGGCGGCGCGCTCGTTGCGGGCCGCTTGTGCGTGCTCGCGGCTGTCGCGTGAGGAGATCAGGACTGCGGCCAGGATCGCCCCGGCGATGGCAAAGCCCGCGCCCGCGAGGAACGCGCGGTCGAACCCCTGTGTCAGGGCAATCGAGGCGCTGTGAACGCCGGCGTGGAGCGCGCTCTGGGTGCGGCTGTTGGCGAACGTCGCCAGGATCGCGAGTCCGAGCGCGCCGCCTATCTGCAGGGCCGTGTTGTTCAGCCCGGAGGCGAGGCCGGCCTCCCGGGGCTCGGTCCCGGTCACCGCGGCGATCGTGACGGGCACGAACGAGAGCCCCAGCCCGGCCCCGGCCAGCAGCGACGGGCCGAGCACGTCGGCGAGGTAGGAGCCGCCGGGGGCGGGCACCCGCGAGAACCAGATCAGGCCGCCGGCGGTGAGCAGCATGCCGGCGATCAGCACCGGCTTGAAGCCGATGCGGGTGACGAGCCGTGAGGCAGCCCCCGCCGCGAGAATGATCCCGACCGCGAGCGGCAGGTACGAGACGCCCGTCTTGATCGGCGAGTAGCCGAGCACGTCCTGCAGGTACAGCGAGATGAAGAAGAACATCGAGAACAGCGACATGCCGATGAGGAGGGCGACCGTGTCCGCTCCGCGCAGCGTGCGCAGGCGGAAGATCGAGAACGGCATCAGCGGGTGGCGCCCGCGCCGCTCGATGACCAGGAACGCGGCCAGCAGGACGACGGCGCCGGCGATCCTGGCCAGCGTCGCCGCGGATCCCCAGCCGGCGTTCACGGCGTCTACGATCGCGTAGACGAGCAGGGACAGGCCTGCTGTGACGGTCACCGCGCCGGGAAGATCGAAGGTGCTCGCCCCGTCGTCGGCGCGGCTTTCGCGCAACGTCCGCGGCGCGAGCGCCGCCGCGGCAATCCCGATCGGAACGTTGACGAACAGCACCCAGCGCCAGTTGAGGCCGCTGGTGAGGATCCCGCCGAGAAGCACGCCGGCGGCGCCGCCCGCACCCACGACCGCCCCCCAGATCCCCAGTGCCCGGTTGCGCTCGGCGCCCTCGGCAAACGTCACCGTGATGATCGACAGCGCCGCCGGAGACACGATCGCGGCGCCGAGGCCCTGGGCTGCCCGCGCCGCGAGCAGCCATCCCTCCGACTGCGCGATCCCGCCCGCGAACGAGGCGAGCGAGAACAGCACCAATCCGAGCATGAACATCCGGCGGCGCCCGAGCAGGTCGGCCATGCGGCCGCCGAGCAGCAGGAAGCCGCCGAAGGTCAGCGTGTAGGCGTTGACGACCCACGAAAGATCGGTCCGCGAGAAGTCAAGGGCCCTGCCGATCGACGGCAGCGCGACGTTCACGATCGAGGCGTCGATCACGACGACGAACTGCGTCATCGCGAGCAGCAGCAGGGCGAGATTCTTCCCGCGGGGCGTATAGAGCGGCGATGTCTGCGGAGGGGTTATCGATGTCATTGGAAACGGACCTCCGGTTCCGGTTGCACCTCGGACTATAGTGAACTATGATTCCGGTTGTCAAGCGAGCCGGAGGAAGAAGGCCGTGACCAGCACTGTCAGCGAAGAAACAGAGCGCCCGCTGCGCGCCGATGCCCGCCGCAATCGCGAGCAGATCCTCCAGAGCGCGCGAGCGGCGTTCGCGGAGAGCGGCGCCGATGCGCAGATCGACGATGTTGCGCGCCACGCGGGCGTTGGCGTGGGCACCGTCTACCGGCACTTCCCGACCAAGCAGGCGCTGCTGACGGAGCTGGTCCGCCAGACGTTCCGCCTGTTCACCGAGTGGGCGCGCGGGGCGCTCGAGGCCGGCGGAGAACCGTCCGCGCTGATCGAGGGGCTGCTGCGCCGTATCGCGGAGACGGCCGCCGGGGACGCCGGGGTCCGGTACGCGCTGGCGAGCAGTGCCGGGCAGGCGCGGACGGAAGCGCCGGCCGAGCAGGACGAGCTGATCGCGGTCATCGCTGAGCTGATCGGACGCGCCCGGCGCGCGGGGACGATCCGTCCCGGCATAGAGGCGACCGACATCGCGATGCTGATCTGCGGCGTGGTCAGCGTGATGGGCCCGAGGCCAGGGTTCGACTGGCGCAGGCATCTCGATCTGGTGATCGACACGCTCAGGGTGCGCTGAAACGCGACGCGATACGGCGAGCATGTAATGATCGCCGTACGCTGCCACGAGCGCCCGGGCCGCCGCGGCCGGACGACGGTAACCGTCGGCGCCCGCCGGTCCGCCGGCGTCAGCCAGAGAACGGCATCGGCGCCGGCAAATGCCTTGTCCGCAACTGCCGCGTCGCCATGGGAGCCCTCGACGATGCCGAGGTCCTCGCGGACGCCGGCCGGGAGCTGTGACGGATCGCGGGCGATGACCCGGAGCTGTTCGCCGCTCTCGAGCAGGTGGCCGAGCACCTGGCGGCCGATCTGGCCGGTGGGGGTGGTGATGACGATCACGGGAACCTCCAGTGCCGGTGATGACATTGCGTGCGGGCATGTCTGCGGGGTGTGCCCTTCACGCCATCGTGCGGTGCTGGGACGCTGGCCGGTATCCGTCGGATGACTGCATGATGCGGACGCCTGTTGCGCGGTCAGCGGGCGCCGCTGCGGGTCCTGCCTGCCTGGGAAAGACCGGGTAGCCGCGGCACAGCGAACAGTGCAGTCATGATTCGGATACCGTCACGCCGCGGGCCGCGGGGATGCTGGCGTCATGACTGAATTCACGCACGACACAGCCCCGACCCTGTACGCCGAGGCCGGCGGAATAACGGGTCTGGAGGGATCATGAGTGCGAAATGGACGAGCGATGACGTGCCCGGCCAACAGGGACGGCTCGCCGTGGTCACCGGCGCGAACACCGGCCTGGGGTTCGAGACCGCCCGGGTCCTGGCCGCGCGCGGCGCGTCGGTGGTGCTGGCCGTGCGGGATACCGAGAAGGGCAAGCGCGCCGCCGCCCGCATCGCCGGCACCGCCCCCGGCGCGAACGTCATGGTCCAGCCCCTCGACCTGACCTCGCTGGAGTCCGTCCGCGCCGCCGCAGGCGAACTGCGGGCCAGGCACCCCAGGATCGACTTGCTGGTCAACAACGCCGGGGTGATGCTCACGCCCCGGCAGAGCACCGGTGACGGGTTCGAGCTGCAGCTCGGCACCAACCACCTGGGGCACTTCGCCCTCACCGGGCTGCTGCTCGAGCAGATGCTGCCGGTGCCGGGCTCCCGCGTGGTGACGGTCAGCAGCCTCGCGCACCGCATCCGGGCCCGGATCAACTTCGACGACCTGCAGGGGCAGCGGTCCTACAGCCGGGTGGCCGCGTACGGCCAGTCCAAGCTGGCGAACCTGATGTTCACCTACGAGCTGGCCCGCCGGCTGTCCGGCGCGGGCACCACCATCGCGGTCGCCGCCCACCCGGGCCTGGCCGGCACCGAGCTGTCGCGCTACACGCCCGCGATCGTCGCGTTCAGCTACGCGCTGGTGAGCCAGCAGGCGGCGATGGGCGCCCTGCCCGTGCTGCGCGCCGCGACCGACCCCGGCGTGCTCGGCGGCCAGTACTACGGCCCGGGCGGATTGTTCGGGGCCAGGGGCTACCCGGAACTGGCCCGCTCCAGCCGGCGATCCCGCGACACGGCCCTCCAGCGCCGCCTGTGGGCAGTCTCCGAAGAGCTGACCGGGGTCACCTTCCCGGTCTGACCCGGCCGGCGGGCACCAGGGCCGCCGGACTATCGGGCTATTCAAGAAAGAGCAGCGCTGCGGCTCGCTGCGACCCTGGCTCGACGAGCTTGCCGCCGCCGCGTTGCTCTGACGATCAGGACAGGACAGGAAAGGACACCACAATGAGCCACAAGGACCTTAACCCGGTTAACCGGAAGAACCCGAAGCGGGTCGCGATCGTGATCTCGAACCCGGTCGTCTCGACGACCACCGGCTGGCCGGTCGGCTTCTGGTGGGCCGAACTCAGCCACCCGTACTTCCGGTTCACCGAACTCGGCTACCAGGCCGAGATCTTCAGCCCCGAGGGTGGCGCGTGCGCCGCCGACGCAAGGAGCGACCCGGAAGACGCCTCACAGTGGCAGGCCGAGGACGTCATCAGCCGTGGCTACAAGCACGACCCGGACTTCATGAATCTCGTGCAGAACACCAAGACCGTGGACGAGATCAGCCTGGACGCCTTCGACGCCATCATGGTTGCCGGGGGGGAGGGCCCGATGTTCACGATGGAGAAGGCGACGAATCTGCACGCCAAGTTCGCGGAGTTCTTCGAGGCGGGCAAGATCGCCGCCGCGCTGTGCCACGGCGTCGCCGTACTTCGCTACGCCACTTTGTCCAACGGCGACCCGCTGGTGACGGGTCGCACCGTCACCGGCTTCGCCAACATCGAGGAGGACTTCGTCGATGAGGCGGTCTGGTCGGCCGGCGAGCTGCCGAGGGGCACCCATGTCATGCCGTGGCGCATCGAGGACGAAATGAACAAGCTCGGGGCCAACTACATCCAAGCTGGCCTCTGGAAGGGCTTCGCCATCCGTGACGGCAACCTCATCACCGGGCAGCAGAATTACAGCGGCGCCGAAACCGCTGATGTCATCGTCCGAGCGCTCGGCGGGTAGCCCATTCCGGCAGCCTGCTACGGTACGGGCCTGCCGGCGCGAAACTCCCGCCAACTGCCGACCCCACGCACTCGGTCACCCTAAGTGATCACCGTTCGTCCCGGTGACGAGCGAATACCCGCCCGATCTGCGCGAGTCCGGCAGTGGCGGGATGCGGCCGACTGGCCGCGCAGAACGGGGTGTTCTGAGCATTGCCGACGACCCGCGTCAGCCACCTGCGCCCGGCGCATAGTCATCGATCTGCGTGGATTAGTCGCCCGCCAGCCAACAGGACTGTCTGATAAGGAGTGAAGGAGGAACCCTCTGATGAGTGCAGGAACCGCGTCGCAGATGTACACGTACTTCCGCGTCTTTGACGGAGTCCGAGTGAGGTTTGCCGATACCAAAGCGGACTCCGACACGACCGTGCTGATGCTGGCGCCGTGGCCGGAAAGCCTGTGGGCCTTTCGCCGCATCTGGGACCGCATCACATCGCTCGGGAGGGTCGTCGCCATCGACATGCCGGGATTCGGCCACTCCGATCAGCCGCCTGAGCTCATCGCTCCCGAGAGCTCCGGAGCGTTCCTGGCCGGCCTGATCGACCAATGGGGACTGGGCGCTCCACACATCGTCGGTCCTGACGTTGGCACAGCCGCAGCGCTCTTCCTCGCGGCCAAGGCGCCAGAACGCGTCACGAGCCTGACCATCGGCGGTGGCGCTGTCCGCTACCCGATCGAGGCCGGCGGTGCACTCAAGGACATCATCGAGGCCCCCAGCCTCGATGATGTCCGCGGGCTCGACGCCAGAACCAATATCGGCTACGCGGTCCAGCCGGCCGCACCGAGCGAGACTGAGCCTGAGGTCCACGAGGACTATGTGAGCGCATACGACCTCGGCCGGTTTGCGGAGTCGGCCCGGTTCGTACGGCACTACCCCGAGCAGAACCCGGTGCTCCGGGACCTGCTGCCGACGATCACGACCCCGATCCAGATCGTGGCAGGCCGGAACGACGAGCTCGTGCCGTGGTCGAACAACCAGTATCTCGATCAGCTCCTGCCTAACAGCGAGATCCACCCTCTCGACGCCGGTCATTTCGCGTGGGAGCAAGCAGCGGAGGAGTACGGCCGGCTGGTCGCCGACTGGGTCAGCGAGGGGTACCGGCGCGTCATAGCCGGCTAGCCCGCCGGTTCGACCTTTGGTCTTACCAGGACGTCCGCGACCATGCCTCAACCATTCTCGCGGTCCTTCGGGCCGGGACCATGCCCTGTGACGGGAAGTGGCGCTCCGAAGACATAGACCTGTTCGAGCACTGGATCGCCGGCGGAATGGCGGGGTGACTATCAGCGCGCCAGCATCGAACGGACCCGCTCAGGCGCTCCTGTGGTGGTGCTTCAAGAAGGGCCTCGTAGCGCTACCAAATTCGATTCCGGGTTCGCCTTGGAGGGCCAGATGGGCAACGACGTGATCATTGGTCCCACGTTAAGCCGGTTCGGGGTGTTCGCCCCGGGTGCTGCCGGTAATCTCGGCGTTCATGAGCAAAGGCGTGCCTGAAGGCGAGCCCGTGGTCCTGGACGTCGCGCAGCTGGAGGCGCTGCTGTCCAAGACGTTCGGCATCGGGCTGGACGCCGGCCGCGGCTCGCCAGGACACGCGGCCTGACCGTCATCGCCGACGCGCCGCCAGGCGGGCGAGGATCTCGTCCGGGCGCTGGGAGCCGACCACGTCATCACCCGCGGCCCCGGATTTACCGGCCAGGTCCGCGTCCTGGTACCCGGCGGCGTACCCGGGCTCGTGGACGGCGCCAACCTTGACGCCGCCGCGCTTCCGGCGATCGCCGACGGCGGCGCCATCGCGGCCCTCCGCGGCTGGAGCGGTCCCGCCGAGCGCGGCATCACAATCCACCCCGTCTCGGCTTTCGCGGCGGTGACCGACACCGCGCTGCTGAAGGAGCTGTGCGACCTCGCCGAGGACGGCACGCTCAGCCTGCGGGTCGCCGAGGTCATGCCGGCCAGGCTCGCGGCCGAGGCGCACCGCCGGCTGGCGGCCGGCGGCATCCACGGCCGCATCGTCCTGGACTTCGAAACCCCGCTGACTGTTCCAGGCCCTTGACATAACCGTGCCAGGTGTCTGAGTCAGACACCTCAAAGTTCCAAGGCGGGATCTTCCCGCCAGCCCAGGAAGGAGCGCGTTATGCGCTACATGATCCTGGGCGAGGGGAACTCGGGGTCGATCGACCCGTACCACGAAGGTACGGCTCGGGCCGCCTCCTACGAGGAGGTCCCGTCCCTTGTCCAGCAGGCACAGGGCAGCGCCGACCTGATGCGTTCCTGCACCTCGACCTCGACTCGGCGCTGACCCTCAATCCCCGGGGTACCGCACCGGGCCGGGCGCCGCCTGGTCCCATGATCGCCGGCAATCCGGCCGCCATGGGCCAGATGACCCGCCATGGCCGTGGCCGGATGTGCCGATGCACCGGATCGGCTGGAGCGTCCAGGTCCGGGCCCGCTGGGCCGAGCGGGACGAGGACCAGATTGCCCGGTGGCGGGAGGAGAACTGGCTGGTGATAGAAAGGCATTGAATGCCAAGTTCAAACAGGGGCACCGCTTTAGGTGTTTTCGTCTGCCGGCGCGGGCACGCTTGCGCAGGCGATCACATCGCGTAGCTGGCGGCGGTCGGCGACTCCGAGCTTGGGGTAGGACCGGTACAGGTGCGAGCTGACCGTGCGTGGTGAGAGGAAGAGCCGGTCGCCGATCTGGCGGTTGGTGAGGCCGTCGCTGGCCAGGCGGACGATCTGGCGCTGCTGAGGGGTGAGCTCCCAGAGGGCATCGGGTTCGCCGGGCGCGCCGGTGACGGCGACTCCGCACGCTCTCAGCTCGGTTTCTGCCCGCTGCGCCCAGGACCGGGCCCTCAGCCGGCGGAAGGTTCCCAGCGCCTCGGTCAGGACGGGCTTGGCGTCGTTGATCCGGCGCTGCCGCCGCAGCCATTCGGCGTAGTCGAGGAGAAGCTGGGCCCGCTCGAAGGGCCACTGGTCCCCGGCCGGGTCGGACAGCGCCTTGTCGAAATCGGCTTCGGCCCCGCCCGGGCCGGCGAGGATGCCGCGGGCTCGGGCGATGAGCTGCTCGAGCCGGGGAGAAGCCGGTCGGTCGAGATGGCTGAGCGCCCGCTCGATGATGTCTTGTCCTTCCATCGCCCGGTCGGCGCGGACCGCGGCAGTGGCGAGATCGGCCACGCCGAGGTAGGAGAAGATGTTGTGGACGGGCACGCCTTCATCGCTGAACAGGCGGCGGAGCTGGGCAAAGGCCAGCAGGTAGCTGCCGTCGGCGAGGGCGGCGATGCCGAGGGCCTGCCGGGCCCGGGCGGCTATGAGCCCGCATTCTGCCGGATCGACGGTGGCGAGCGCCCGGTCGGCATGCCGACGTGCCGCGCCGGAGTCGCCGCGCATGGCCAAGACCGTGGCGGCGATCAAGTCGGCGGCCGCGGCGATGAGGTCCATCTGCTTGGCCTCGGCCAGGTCGGCGGCTTCGGTGGCGGCTTCCTGGGCCTCGTCCCAGCGTCCCGTGTCGATGTAGGCCCACCCGAGGGCGGTCAGGCCCAAGCCGCTGGTGCCCTGCATGCCGGGAGCTCGGAGCCGCTGGATGGCATCGTGCAGCAAGGTCACCGCCACTGCGGATTCGTCCAGGAGCCACGCGGCGTAACCGACTCGCCGCATGGCGGGCTCGTCCAGGCGAGAGCCGCTGATCTGGCGGAGGTACCGGAGGAGCTCGCTTCTGCTGCCGAACGGGTCGGTGCAGGCCCGTATCCAGAGCCTGTGGGCGTTGACGTCGATGATCGGGTCAGTGCCGGGAGGTGGCGGGCCTTGGTGTTCCAGGAGTCCGAGAACGCGGCTTACGGCCTGGCAGCTGGCGGGCGTGCCTGCGTGGTAGGCGGCGATGGCGGCGTCCGAGAGGGCGTTCCAGGCGAGGGCCGGCTGATCGCGCGCTGCCTCTTCGGCGACGGACAGGAGCGCCGCCAGCGCGGCGGTGTGGTGGCCTGAGCAGCCCAGCGCCCATCCGGCATAGTGGCGGGCGGTCAGCCGCAGTCGCGGGTCGGCGGTGACAGCGAGGGCGCGGGTGGTGAGATCTTGGATCCAGTCCGTCTGGCTGGTGGGGACAGCGGCCGATGCGGCGGCGACCAGCCTGCGTGCCTGGTCGGCGCGGTCGGGGCTGAGTTCGGCGGCGCGTTCCATGGCCAGCGCGGCCACGGCCGCGCCGCCGCGGTGTTGCGCCTGGGTGGCGGTGGCCTCCAGCAGCGAAGCGACGTGCTCGTCCGGTTGCAGGGCCGCGGCGGCCAGGTGCCAGGCCCGCCGGTCGGGCTGGTCGTGCAGGGCCTGGGCCAGCTGGCGGTGCGCTGCGGCCCGCCGCGCGAAGGGGGCGGAATGGTAGATGGCGGACCGGACCAGGGGATGGGAGAACTGCAAGCCGGTCCTGTCCACCGTGACCAGGCCTAGCTGCTCGGCCGGGGCGAGGGCGCGCGCATCTGGCCCGCCACCGTGGCTTGCTGCTGTGCTCAGGTCCGGGCCGTCGGCCACCGCGGCCAGCAGCAGCGCGTCCCGTGCCCGCTCGGGCAGGGCGGCGAACCGGGAGGTGATGACGGCGCTCAGCCGGTCCGTCAGCGGGAGTGGCTCGGCGGCCCAGCGGCGGCTGGCGGCGGGATCATCGGCGATCACCTTGGCCAGCTCGATCAGCGCCATGGGATTACCCTCCGCCTGGGCCAGCACCTGCGCGCGGGCCCGTCCGCGAGGCGGGACAGGCTGGGCGTCCAGCAGGAGGCTGGCGTCGGCCGCGGACAGCGGCTCCAGATGGAGTTCCGGGAAGCCCCGGTCAAAACCGAAGGGGGGGGCCTGGTCACGGGCACCCACCAGCACCGCGACCGGCTCGGCGTCCAGTCGGCTGGCGGCGAAAGCCAGGGCATTCAGCGAGCTGCGGTCCAGCCAGTGCGCGTCGTCGGCGACCACCAGGACCGGGGTCCGTTCGGATAGATCCGACAGCAGCGTCAGGACGGCCACGCCGGTCAGCAGCGGGTCGCCAGCAACGGGATCCGCAGCCAGACCGAGCGCCCCCAGCAAGGCCTGGGCCTGACGGCCGGGAAGCCCGGCCGCGGCCCGCAGGATCGGCCGCAGGAGCTGATGCAGCCCGGCGAACGCGAGTTTGGACTCCGATTCCCGGCCAGTAACGGACAGTACCCGCATGCCCGCCAGCCGGGCCCGGTCGGTGGCATCCGCCAGGAGTACGGTCTTGCCCATGCCCGCCTCACCGGTGACGACCAGGATCCGGCTGGCCTGCGGGCCTGGGTCCACCAGCCCGCGTAGCCGGGCCAGGCCTGCTTCCCGGCCGATGATGGGTGCGGGCTGCTGTGATGAGAGTTCACCGGAGCCTGGCACGTGCCTGTCCTCTCGGCCATTGCGTTTTCGTCGACACCGTCCCCAGGCTCAACAGCGACCGTGGCCCGGGCATGCCCGCCGCGCGAAGTGCAGTCACCCGGCGGATACCGCCTATGCCTGCCCGGGAGGCACAGTGAAGCCTGGGTCAGGCGTTACCGCTGCGAGCACCGAACGATGAGGATCGCGATGCCTTTTGTCACGGCCGGGCGGGAGAACTCAGCCGCCATCCGGATCTACTACGAGGATCACGGGTCCGGTTCCCCTGTCGTGCTGGTGCACGGCTACGCGCAGAACGGGCACTCATGGGAAAAGCAGGAGGCAGCCTTGCTGGCTGCCGGGTACCGGGTGATCACCTATGACCGGCGGGGCTTCGGCGCCTCGAGCCGGCCCAGCACCGGATATGACTTCGGCACGCTGGCCGGCGATCTTCATGTCCTGCTCAGCAGGCTCGACCTGCGCGACGTGGTGCTGGCCGGGTTTGCCATGGGCACCGGTGAGGTGACCCGCTACCTGGCCGTGCACGGTCCGGGGCGGGTCACGGCGGCCGTGCTGGTGGCGCCGCTGTTGCCGTTCCTGCTCAAGACGCATGACAATCCTGACGGCGTTGACCGGAGCGTTTTCGACGCTCTGACGGCGCGTATCGCCGCGGACCGGCCGGCCGCGATGAAAGATTTCATGGACCGCTCCTACAGCGTCGATCTTCTGGGCGGGGACCGGGTCAGCGACCAGGCGTGGCAGAACAGCTTCTACGTGGCTATCTCGGCGTCGGCGCACGCCGCCCTCGGCTGTGTCACCGCCTGCCTGGAAGACTTCCGGGCCGATCTGGCCGCGATCAGCGTCCCCGTCCTGGTGATCCAGGGCGACCAGGACCGCGTCCTGCCCTACGAAGCCACCGGCAGCAGGCTTCCCGCGCTGCTGACCAACGCCCGCTGCGTCGTCATCGCGGGCGGGCCGCACGCGATCATCTGGACCCACGCCGACGAGGTCAACCAGGCACTGCTCGACTTCATCGGCCACCCGGGCCGGGTCGGCAGACGGCACAGCGGACCGGAAAACCCACCGCAGAGCGGACGCGTCGGCTGACTCTTCGGCGACCATGTGAGCGGCCCGCCTCCGCTTCTGTGTCGCGCGCACGGGTGGGTAGGCCTTCGGTCACGGCCGCGGGAGCCTACCTGGCGATCAGGTCGAACTCGTTGCCTTCGATGTCAGCGAAGGTCGTCCATCGGGACTTGTCTCGCTGGACGTCGCAGAGCCTCTCGGCGCCCAAGCTCAGCAGGCGCTCGGTCTCGGCGTCGAAGGTATCGCTGACGACGTCAAGGTGCAGGCGGTTCTTGACGGTCTTCGGCTCCGGCACCTTGTTGAACACGATGCGTGGTCCGCTGGTGTCGCTGGGGAGCAGGACCGCCTGCTCGGAGGTCGGGTCGTCGGCAACCGGGCGCCCGAGGACATCGGCCCAGAACCCGGCCAGGGTAGCGGCATCGGCACAGTCGAAGGTGACTGCGAGCAGCGAAGTGGTCAAGGCTGGCATTTCCTTTCGGGAAGCGTCGGCGATGCGAGCGTACGCCAGGATGCGGCGCGGACTACGTGGCGGCTCACGTACCGGACGAAATGGCGGCCGCGATCCTGCGCCGTTCCCGCTGGGCCGCCGGGCTCAGATGGCGGTGCGGCCGCCGTCGGCGGCGATGACCGCGCCGGTGACGTAGCTGGCCTTCGAGGACGCGAGGAAGGCGATGACCTCGGCGATCTCGGCGGGCCGGGCGGCACGGGAGAGCAAGGTCGTGGCGCCGAGGGCCTCGATACGGTCGGTGGCGGCCCCGGCGGTCAGCACCGGCCCGGCGGCGATGGCATTGACCCGGACCCCTGCGGGGCTGAACTCGGCGGCCCAGGACCGGGTCATCGACGCCAGGGTGGCCTTGGTAGCGCCGTAGGCGGCGCCGCCGGCCAGGCCGATCTGTCCGGCCATGCTGGCGATGTTGATGATGCTGCCGCTGCCCCGGGCGGCCATCTTCGGGGCCAGCGCGGCGACCAGGAAATACGGCGCCCGGACATTCGCGGCGAACAGCCGGTCGAAGGTCGCCACGTCGAGGTCCGCGGTCGGCCCGAACCAGGAGAACCCGGCGTTGTTGACCAGCACGTCGACCGCGTCCGCGTGCCCGGCCAGGTCATCCAGCTGGGCCGGGTCGCTGAGGTCGGCGGCCACGAACCGGGCCGTGCCTCCCTCCGCGGTGATCGTGGCGGCCACCGCCGTTCCGCGGACTGGGTCCCGGCCGTGCACCACGACCTCGGCACCACGCCGGCCAAGCTCCTCGGCCGCCGCCCTGCCGATACCCGACGTGGCCCCGGTCACCAGGGCACTGAGGCCCTCAAGATCTCGCTGCTCGCTCATCTCTCGTCCTTCCATTTACGAGACCTATTTCGGCGGAGGTGTTGTTCTGCCGCTGCGAACGACCGGAAATTATCTGAGTACCTCAACCATGGACGGCGCCAGGCCTGCCTGGGTATCCGCAGCATGACTGCACGTTGCGGCGGCACGTTGCGCGGCCGCAGTAGCGATGCCGCACGTCTTGCCTGCCGGGAAGATTCGCGTGGCGGCAGGGCACCAGTGCAGTCACGTTTCGTATACCGTCCGGCCCGTCCGGCGGGGAACTCTGGCGTCATGACCAGGTTCATGCAGGACACGCTCCCACGAGCAAGCCGCGATGACCATCCCCCCGCGCCAGCGCCGGCCGCGAGCGCGCGGGAAGCGGCGCCGGACCAGATAGCCGGACGGCGATCAGGGACGGCATCGCCTTCGGCTGGGCGGCCTGGATCATCTACCCAGCAACGAACACCCTCGGCATCCTCCAAACATCGGCGGGGGAGTGGCGGCGATGAGCCTAAGCGCGCGGGAACAACAGGCCCTGGAATCCATTGAGGACGGGCTCGCTGAGTCTGATCCCGGACTAGCCTCCCGGCTAGGCATATTCAGTCGGCTGGCATCGGGCGAGGAGATGCCGGAGCGCGATGAAATCCAGCCGATCCGGCCGTCGGCTACTGACCGCCTGGACCGTAACCGGAGCCCGCGCCGGATCGTAGTGCTCCGGAGCCCGCGCAGGCTGTGCCGACGGCTGGGCTGGCATCGGGCCGCGGTGCTGCTGTGGCTTCTCATCTCCGTCGGGCTGATCGCAGTCGCGCTGGCGCTAAGCAACCACGGTCCTGCAGAATGCGCGCAATCGTGGGGAACAGCATGTATAGGGCCGGCGCCCGCCCACGTTGCGCAGCCGGCCGGCAGGTAGAGCGGCAGCGGGCCGTCTAAAGCCGCGGTCATCCGTGCGGCAGGTGGTCAAGATCCATGCCACGGCGCACCGCGTCCAGATGGCGCCCGTCGTTTGTGGCGGCTGGGAGCCGTGCCAGTAGGCGGCGACGTCTTCGGTCCCGGGGCGAAGTCGGAAAACCACGCCTCGCGCAGGTCGGGGCGTTGCCGCAAATGGTCCCCCAGCCCAAGTCGGTGCGCTATCAGGCCACGACCGGCCGCTTGCACTGCGTACTGGCAGAATGCGAGTCCGGCCCGCACGGACGACACTCGGCGCGATGGATCCTCCGAACGGGAATCTCCACGGCCGGTGGGAGCCGTTCGGCGGGGTCGAGTCACCAGACAGAAACAGAAGGCGGAAATGACCGATGTGCTTGAAACGGTCATCGAGGCCCATGGTGGCCTCGAGCGCTGGAATCAGCTGGATGCTGTCACGGCGTGGCTCGTGCGGGGCGAGCCCTCTGGGGCATCAAGGGCCATGCGGAGGTCCTCGATGACGTCTTCGTCGGGGCAAGCCTGCACTGGGAGCAGGTGTCGCACCATCTGTTCGGCGCTCCCGACCCGCGAAGCGCGTTCACCGCGGAGCGAGTCGCAATCAGGGCCACCAAGAGGAACGTCGTCGAATCGCCCGTGGCCGTGGCCCGGAACAGCCGTCAGATGCCAGCCAGACGGCCATGCGGGTTGCGCAGCGCCTCGGCGTGCTGGACGTCGCGCGGGTAACGGCCGCAGTTCAGGGCATGCCGGCCCGTCACGGTAAGGCAGGGCGCGTAACCGATGTCGTGCAGCCATGCGGCTGCTTCCAGGAGATCGGCCGCAGAGACGCGGCCACCCACGGTGAGGTTTGCGTGTTGATGCGCCACGGGCCAGGTATTGAAGGTGTCTGTGGTGTCGACACGGCCGTCACGCTGAGCGTGAACCTTTTCACAGCCCACATCCGGGCATTGTCGACCGCACAATAGTGCGGCCTAGGGGAATCAGGCGCATTCCGGCGTACCGCACGCTGAGTCGCCGGGTCTCGTGGTCAGCGTGCGGTATAGCGACCTGACTGCGCCCGGCCTCTGCGGGCGGCAGGTGCAGTCATCATACGGATACCCCCGCTTGTAGTACCGGATGAGGATGGTCCGCGACGGCCATTCACTGCGGGAGGGCTCAGGGGAGATCATGGGTATCGAGGTCACGCTCCGGGTGGACGGTGCGGAGCACCGCCTGGCCGTGGACACCCGGACCACGAAGGGCTGCGATCACGGGCAGTGCGGCGCCCGCACGATCTTGCTGGAGGGGCGCCGCGCGCTCAGCTGGCTGGCACCGGCGGTCGCACATCAGGACGTGGAGATCATCACCGCCGAGGGGCTTGGCGACGGAGACCTCCATCTGCTGCAGCGGGCGTTCATCACGCATGACACCGTCCGGTGCGGCTGCTGTAGGCAAGGTCTTCGCCAAGTTCGGCATCAGCTGGCGCAGCCAGCTGCCCCACATCTTGCTCGCCGCCCCGGCCGGCTTCCCGCAGCGCCGCTAGCCTGCGGGATCCACCCCTGCGGCTGCGCGCTTGCACCGTGCACTGGCGTATGCAAGCGCTGTCGGCCCGGCATGACGCTTAAGGCTCACCAGCCGACAGTTCGATCCATGCCTGGCGTGGGCGGTCACAGCCGGGCCAGCGCCAAGAGCCGGCGAGGAGACATGATGCCATGCTGAAGACGATGCGCGGGTCTTCCGCGGAGGTCGACCTCACGTTGCGGGTCAACGGCAGCGCGCAGCGGTTGCGGTTGGACAGCCGGGTAACGTTGCTCGACGCGCTGCGCGATCGGCTCGACCTGACCGGCACCAAGAAGAGCTGCGATCAGGGGGCGTGCGGGGCGTGCACGGTGCTGGTCGATGGCAAGCGGGTTCTGTCGTGCCTGACGCTGGCGGCGCAGTGCGACGGCCGCGAGGTGACGACGATCGAGGGCCTGTCGCGTGAGGGCGGCCTGCACCCGGTGCAGGAGGCGTTCATCCGCCACGACGGGTTCCAGTGCGGCTATTGCACGCCGGGCCAGATCATGTCGGCGGTCGCGCTGCTGGCGGAGGGACGGGCGGGCTCTGATGAGGAGATCCGCGAGTTCATGAGCGGCAACATCTGCCGCTGCGGCGCCTATCCGAACATCGTCGCCGCCATCCGAGAGGCCGCGGGGCAGTGATGCAGGCGTTTGAGTACATCCGCCCCGGCGACATGGCGTCGGCCGTGGCGTTGGTGAGCGGCGATCCCACGGCCCAGTACCTGGCCGGCGGGACGACCCAGATCGACCTGATGCTCAAGGACGGCGTGCTCGAGCCCGAGCGATTGGTGGACATCACACGCCTGCCGCTGCGCGGGATCACCCGCGACGGTGACGTGCTGCGCGTCGGAGCGCTGGCAACGATGGAAGAACTGGCCGCCGACGCCACCGTCGCCGAGCGCCTGCCGTTCGTCCGCGAGGCGCTGCTGGCGGGCGCCTCGCCGCAACTGCGCAACATGGCCACGATCGGCGGGAATATCCTGCAGCGCACCCGCTGCCGGTACTTCCGCGACCCGGCGGTGGCGTCGTGCAACAAACGCGTGCCCGGGTCAGGGTGCGCCGCCGTCGGCGGGGCGGCTCGCATGCACGCGATCCTCGGCGCGAGCGAGCACTGTATCGCGCTGCATGCCTCCGACCTGTGCGTGCCGCTCGTCGCGCTCGACGCCGTCGCGCACATCCAGGGTGCGGACGCGCAGCGCAGCGTTCCGTTGACCGAGTTCTACCTTCCCCCCGGCGATCGCCCGGACGTCGAGAACGTGCTCGAGCACGGCGAGCTGGTCACAGGGATCGAGATCCCGCTGCTGCCAGCGGGCACACGGTCGGGCTACCTGAAGGTTCGCGATCGCGCCTCCTACGAGTTCGCGCTGACCTCCGCCGCCGTCGCCCTGGCGATCGGCGGCGGCGTGATCACTCACGCACGGGTGGCGCTCGGCGGGGTCGGCACGATCCCCTGGCGCGCGCCGCAGGCCGAAGCGATGCTGCGCGGCGCGCCGGTCGATGCCCAGACGTTCCGGGCGGCGGCCGACGCGGCGATCCACGACCCGTTCACGGTCGCCGGCACCGCGTTCAAGGTCGAGCTCGCCAAGCGCACGCTCGTGCGGATTCTTCAGACCGTCGCGGGTGGTGGCAGCTCGTGACGACTACCGTAGCCGCGGCCCCGCTCCTGGGTCCTGGTGTCGACCGCGTTGACGGGCGCCTGAAGGTCACGGGCGCCGCGCACTACCCCTCTGACGTCAGCTGGCCGGACATGGCACACGCGGCCCTGGTGCGCAGCACGATCGCCGCGGGCACAATCGCGCGCCTGGATACCGCCCGCGCCGCGGCCGCACCCGGTGTGCTCGCGGTGATCACCCACCAGAACGCCGGCCGACTGCACAAGGCCAAGCGCACCCTGCAGCAGATTCTGTACCCGCCCCCTCCGCCGCCGCTTCAGGACGCAAAGATCAGTCATCACGGCCAGTACGTCGCGATGGTCGTCGCCGAAACGCCACAGCAGGCCGCTGCGGCGGCACGGCTGGTCGAGGTCAGCTACGACCGCGGCCAGCCGGTGCTCACCCTCGAGGACGCAGCCGCCAAGCCCGGGTCGAACCCGTACCTGACCGACATGAAGCGCGGCAACGTCACGGCGGCCATGGAGGCCGCCGAGGTGACGGTGGAGGGCACGTTCACGACGCCGGCGCAGACGCACAACCCGCTCGGCCCGTTCACCACGGTCGCCCACTGGGACGGCGGCACGCTGACCGTCTATGACTCGACCCAGAACCCATTCAACGTGCGCGCCGTGCTGGCGGCATCGTTCGGGCTCGCCGAAGAGAACGTGCGGGTGCTATCGCCCTACGTCGGCGGCGGTTTCGGCGCCGGGCTGCGGAGCTGGCCGCACTCGATCCTCGCCGCGCTGGCCGCCCGCACCGTCAAACGGCCGGTCCGGCTCAGCCTCACCCGGCCGCAGATGTTCACCGGAATCGGGCAACGGCCCAGCACCGTGCAGCACCTCAAGATCGCCGCCACGCGCGACGGCAAGCTGGTCGCGATCGACCACGAGGGCACCTCGACCGCCTCGATGGCTGCCGCGCCGCCGGCTCGCAAGGCGCCGCTGCAATCGCTGCCGCCCGCGCCCGGCGACCCCTACTTCCCGCTGACTATCGGCACGACCGCGGCGTATGCCTGCCCGAACGTCACCGCCCGCGACAAGAGGGTCCGGCTCAACATCCCGCCGATCGCGATGATGCGGGCGCCCGGCGAGGCGGAAGGCAACTTCGCGCTCGAGTCGCTGCTCGACGAGCTGTCCTACGAGCTGGGCATGGACCCGATCGAGCTGCGGTTGCGCAACTACGCCGAGGTCCATCCCCCGACCGGGCTCCCGTGGTCGAGCAAGGCCCTGCGCAAGTGCTACCAGGTGGGCGCCGACAGGTTCGGCTGGGCGCGGCGCGAACCGGCCGTGGGCGCGATGCGCGATGGGCGCTGGCTGGTCGGCTACGGCGTGGCCGGGGTGACCTTCACCCACTACCAGGCCAGATGCCAGGCGCGTGCGACGATCCGCCGCGACGGCACCGCACGCGTCGCCAGCGGCGCAACCGACATCGGGACGGGCACCTACACTGTCATGACCCAGCTGGCGGCCGAGGTGCTCGGGCTGGGGCTGGACCGCGTCACGTTCGAACTCGGCGATACCCGGCTTCCGCGGGCCCCAGAGGCCGGCGGATCGGGTCTGACCGCGGCGCTGGGCAGCGCGGTCCACAACACCTGCGTCGCGCTGGTGCAGCGGTTCCTCGCGCTGGCCGCCGCCGATTCCGGCTCGCCGCTGCAGGGCTGCGCGATCGAGGACGTCGTTGCCTCCGACGGCCGCCTGGCGCGCGGCGACGATGAGTCGCGCGGGCAGACCTACGCCGAGATCCTCGAGCGTCACGGGCTGGACGAGCTCACCGCCGACGGGGACAGCGGGCCGTCACGCGCGGACACAGGCGTCATCGTGGGCTCGCTCGTCGCGTCGCGTCTGGGCCGGTTCGGCCGCACGCTCGTCGGCGCCTCGCACGCCACGGTCCCCGCAGGCGCCTTCGGCGCCCGCTTCGCCGAGGTCAGGGTCGACCCCGAACTCGGTGCGCTGCAGATAGCACGGATCGTGTCGGTGACCGATGGCGGCCGGATCATCAACGAGAAACTCGCCCGCAGCCAGATCATCGGCGGGACGGTCGGCGGCATCGGCATGGCGATGTTCGAACAGACGATCAGCGACCCAGGCAGCGGGCGGGTCGCGAACGCGACGCTTAGCGACTACCTCGTCGCCGTCAACGCCGACGTGCCCGACATCGACGTCGCCTTCGTGGGCGAACCCGACCCAGGCAACCCCATCGGCGTCAAAGGCGTCGGCGAGGTCGGCCTGGCCGGCATCGCCGCCGCAATCGCCAACGCCGTCCACCACGCCACCGGCCGGCGCATCCGCTCATTGCCCATCACAATCGACCAGCTGCTCTGACCTGGTGCAGGAGCAGGACCAGCGGCACCGCACCTCCATCGCCGCCGGTGTCGGCGGCAGCACGGTCGACACCGGCGGCGGCACTGACCAGTTCGTTCGGAAGCTCCCCTGGTACCGATCGCCGGGATGATGATCGGGACTTCATGACCGCCCGCATCCTCGCCCGCACCGCCCCCAGGCCGTCCTCGTGCAGGCCGTCATCAGGACCGGCAGTAGCGCCCGCTGACCGCGCAAAAGGCGTCCACATTGTGCAGGTCATCCGACGGATACCGGTCGGCCGTCCCGGCACCGCACGATGGCGTGAAGGGCATACCCCGCAGACGTGCCCGCACGCACTGTCATCACCGGCATTGGAGGTTCCCGTGATCGTCATCACTACCCCTACCGGCCAGATCGGCCGCCAGGTGCTCGGCAACCTGCTCGATAGCGGCGAACAGCTCCGGGTCATCGCCCGCGACCCGTCGAAGCTCCCGGCCGGGGTCCGCAAGGACCTTGACATTGTTGAGGGCTCGCACGGCGACGCGGCGGTGGTGGACAAGGCATTTGCCGGCGCCGGCGCCGTTCTCTGGCTGACGCCGGCGGACCGGCGGGCACCGTCGGTCCAAGCCGCCTTTGCCGGCTTCACCGGGCCCGCCGCCGAGGCGTTCACGAGGCACGGCGTCGGGCGCGTCGTCGGAGTCTCCACGCTCGGCCGCGGCACGCCCTGGGCCGCCCAGGCCGGCTTCGCCACCGGCTCGCTGGCGATGGACGACCTCATCGCGGCCAGCGGCGTGGCCTACCGCGCGCTGGCCTACCCCTACTTCATGGAAAATACGCTCCTCCAGGCCGACTGGTCACAGCGGCACAGTCCGGGCCCGTGGCCGCGATACTGGACGCATGAGGCTGGCTCCTGGCCGGGCAGATGGGGATGGGTGCAGCTTTTCTTCAGGGACTTGCTGAGCTGGGAAGATGCAAGCTGGCCGGCCATGACGGCGGGGCATCTCGTACTGTTTCGGGTAGGAGCGAGGAGATGCCCGATGGCTTCGCTGACCGGGGAATTGCAGCGGCGTGAGGCGCCAGCCCACCGCGAGGTGGATGAACTGCGCGGTGAGCTCGCGCGGTTGGAATAGCGGCTGGCGCGGGCCGGGGAGAGGCTGTCCCGGCTGGAGATCACCCGGGAAACGGTCACCGGGATCCTCGGCGGGGCAGGCGCGGACGAGCCGGCGGTGGACCGCCAGTTCGCCGCCGGCCGGCTGGCCGCCTCCGGTGAGGACACGGCGGTGCACGCCCGGCTGCTGGAGTGGGCGCTGGAGGTGGCCCGGCCGGCGGATGCGGCCCTGTCCAGCGCGGAGCGGGCAGGCTGGTCCGATCAGCTGACCGCCGGGCAGGCCAGCATCCGTGCCGCGTTGTCCTGGGCGTTCGGCGGTCAGGAGCCGGAGGCAGGACGGGAACTAGCCGCCCGGCTCGCCCGGTGGTGGATCGCCACCAGCCGGTACAGCGAAGCGGGCCAGTTCCTGACCACCGCGGCCAGCCTTCCGGCCACGGCGGATCCCGGCCTCCAGGCCCGGGTGCTGATCGGTGCGGCCTGGTCGGCGTTTCACCTAAGTGACATCCGGCGAGCAGCCCCGCTCGCCGCCGACGGCATCGCCTGTTCCCAGCATGCGGGCGAACCGCAGCTGGAAGTCTGGGGCCGCAACCTGCTGGCCGCCCTGGCCTGGCACGCGGGCGACGCGGACCGGATTGTCGCCGAAATCGAAGCCAGCCGGGTTCTATCCGGCCGGGCAGATCCGGCTCTCGCGGCGCGGGCCCAGGCACTGCTGGCCGGTGCGGCCTTCTTGTCGGGCGACCTGGCCGAGCAGGAGCGGCATGGCCTGCTCGCGATCGAGCTCGCCCGGACGGCGTCGGGCCAGGAAGGGCTCGTCCTCGCGCTGACCATATGGGCAATGTCCGCGCTCGCCGGAGCGGGCATCCAACCTGCCACCGCGGTCGCGCTCGACGAGGCCGCGAACGTGATAGCGGCGTATCCGGACCGCTTCGGCGAGACGATCACGCGCCGCTGTCGGCGGACCTGTTCGCCACCGTAGGCCAGCTCGACGCGGCCGGAACGGAGGTCAGGTTGTGCTGGGCCGCAGGACGAAGCGGCGCCGTTCGGCTGTTGGAATTCGTTGCCCCGCTGGCTGAGGCCCGCCTCGCCGCGGCCAGGGGCGACACCGCGACCGCCGTCGGCATGCTCCGCCGGGCGGCCGACGGCGGGCGCCGCGTCGGGAGCGTCATGTTCGTTCCGGCCGCCCTGGCCGGCCTGGCGTGCCTGGCCGCCATCGTCGGCGACGAGTCCACGGCAGCGGCCGCCGTCGCCGAGGCGCGCGCGGAGCTGGGCGGGCGCCGCCAGGCGATCACCGCCGCCGCGCTGCGCTACGCCGAGGGCGTCCTGGCCTGGCACCGGGGCGAGCTCGCCGACGCCGAGCACCTAGTCCGCGAGGCCACCGTGCAGTGGCACCGGGGCTGTGACCGGATGGGCGCCTGCGACGGCATCGAGCTGCTCGGCGTGCTTGCCGCGGCCCGCGAGCGTTTCTCCGACGCGGCCCGCCTGCTCGCCGCCGCCGAGACGGCTCGGCGACCGCTGCAGTACCTGGCCCCCGGATTCACCGCTAACCGCGCTGCGGCCGCGGCCAGCCAGGCCCGGGGCGTCCTCGGCGAGGATCCTTTCAGGCAGGCCTGGGCCGAAGGCCGGGGACTCACCCTCGACGACGCTGTGGCCTACGCCGCCCGCAAGGGCGGCGGCCGCAAGCGGCCCGCGACCGGCTGGGCCAGCTTGACCCCGGCCGAGCTGGAGGTGGTCCGCCTGGCCGGCGAGGGCCTGCGGAACGATGCCATCGCCCGGCGGCTGTTCATCGCGCCCGGCACCGTCAAGGTGCACCTGACCCACATCTTCGCCAAGCTCGGCATCACCACCCGCGCCGAACTAGCCGCACAGGCAGCCGCACAGGACCTGGCCGCCAGATGATCTGGCGAGCAAGACGGCCACTCGCTGTCCGCGCCACCAAACCCGGTTGTCAACGAAGATGATCCGCCGCCCAGAAGAGATAATCTGCATGCCACCGCCCACGCAACCGGCATGGCAATCAAGCCGCGCCGATTCGACGATCTAGCGCAGGGAGGACCGGCAGATGGTTACGTGCCGTTGTCGGCGCCCTGGCGGTTCGCGATCTGGGACCGTGCGGTCAGGGCGCGCCGGGGTGGTGTTCGCGTCGCGGCGTGATAGCCCTCGGTCACCGCGGAGCGGATCAGCTGCGCTACAGTGCTGGCTGATTCCAGGTAGGGCTGGTGCGCCATGCCGGGCAGCACGTCGTGCCGGGCGGCGGGGAGCCGGTCCGCGAGAAGGCGGCAGCGGTCCACCAGGAAGGGCACGTCGAGATCGCCGCATGCGACGGCGACCCGGACCTTGATCTCGGCCAGGCGGTGCCAGGCGTCCACGCCGGCGGCTCCGGCGGTCTCCGGCACGCCGTTGCCGATGATGATCGCGTTCATGTCGAGCGCCAGCTTCCGCGCGGCGCCGCCTACTCGCCCTTCTGGCTGGCCGGGGCCGTCCAGCCACAGCCAGGTCTCCAGGCGGTTGATCTCGCCGGCGTCCCGTGCCGCGTAGGCCTTGTCCAGCAGCGGCTCGAACCGCTTGGTAGCGGCGTCGAGTTCGGGTTCGGGGGCGCCGCTCACCGCGGTGCCCATCAGCACCAGGCCCGCGACCCGGCCGGGGGCAACCAGGGCGGCGTCGAGTGCCAGCCCGCCCCCCGCTGAGGCGCCGGCCAGCCACACCGGGCCTGCGCCGATGTGATCCAGGACGGCGAGCAGGTCATCCAGGTGCGAGAACGGCCCGGTACTGGCCGGCGTCTGCCCGTAACCACGGCGGTCGTAGGCCACCACGGTCAGCTCAGGTGCCAGCAGCCCGGCTACCTCCGCCCATCCCCGCCGGTCCGCGACGCCCTCATGCAGCAGCAGCACCGTCTGGCCGCCACCGGGCCACCGTTCCCCCGCCAGGGTGGTGCCATCCCGGCTGACATCGAAGCGCTCCGCCATGACCCCATGCTCCCGGCAGTGCCCGCCCGGCGGCAAATCAATTCAGCCGGCCCCTCATCGCCGGTCTCTTCGCCCGCGAGCCCGGCCGGACTCGTGCGGCTGAACGCGGCGCATGGCTCGCGGCTCGCGGCTATGATCGGCCATCCGCCGTCAGATGACTGCTTCGGCTGTGTCCCGAAGTGCTCGTTATGGCGTTGGGTGGCCGGGGCTCTGGGCCAGATCCTGGCATGCCTGGCGCACCGGCACGCCCGCCCGGCTGGCGGCGGCGCGGATGCAGGCGACCGCCGCGAACAGGGCGTACTGCCAGAAGTCGTCGGCCTGCCACCAGGCGACCTCATCGAGCAGGTCCGGTTCGGTCCCGCCATGGAGTGCTGCTGCGGCCAGCACTGCGTACTGGAACTTTGTGTTCTGCCGGCCGCGGAACGTGCGCTCGGGCAGGAACCGCTCGCGTAGTCCCTCCAAGGGCAGCGGGTCGGCCCGGCTGGCCCCGCACCAGTCCAGCGCGTCCGCGGCGACATGAAGGAACACCTCGCCGGGGAAGGTGTTATCGCGCGGGTGCAAGGGCGCAAGCTCGCTCAGCAGCTCGAAGATGTCATCGTCGCGGGCGAGCCTGGCGAGCAGGGTCTGGCGCGCGGCGACGGCGTCCTCGGGGACGGGCCGCTTCCTGGCAGGCATATCCCGACGGTGGGGCAGAACCACCGATCGCCGACGGCATTACCGGCGGATGCCCGCCGCCGACCGGTGCGGCGCAGTGACGCCGCCCGTCGGTCACGCTGCGTCGTTGCCATTTGAGCTACGTGACGCACGTGAACCGATGCCGTTATGCGTCGCTCTGGCACGTTCGACGACAGTCAGCTGTGGCGTGCAGATCCGGTATTACATGCGCGTGTATCAGAACGCTGCCGGTTGTCGCCCGTCCACCTGTCCGGCATTGTTCAGGGGTCGGCCACCTCGGCCGTCAGTGCCGGGCTGGCCGCAGAGCCGGCGCCAGGTCCGCCTTTGCGCTGGCCTCCAGGCTGCACTTCCGCGCTGCGTGCCGTGGTGGCTCACGGCGTCTGAGTGCCGGTACCACGCTGGTCCCGGACGATGGCTACCGCCTGGTATTCGGCGTGCCCAGCGCCAGCACCGCCGGCGCCAGCGGATAACGGTGAGATGGTCCCGTGCACGTCTACGCTGGAGACATCGCCGCCCGCGCCCTCGCCAGCTGGCTCGCGATGTGTCATCCTCGCTGTGGGCACAGGGGGAATCGGTACCGAAACGGCCTCGGCCGGCCCGTCTGGCTGCCCTGGGTGGCCTACGCTCAACCCATGATGCGGCCCGCGAGCAAGCATGAACGTGCCCTTCCGGCCATGCTGGCCGCTCCCGGCGTCCAGCTTGGCTTCGGCCTGGCTGCCCTGCTGGCCACTGCCGGTGCCGTGCGCCACGACCGCGTGGGCCCACGGGAAGTCAGGGCATTCCGCGCAGTCAACGGCCTGCCCGATTCGGTCTACCTGCCCGCCTGGGCCGTCATGCAGCTGGGCGCGTTCGGTGCCATCCCGGCGTCGGCCGCGGCGGCCTGGCTGGCCGGAGACGGGGAGCTGGCAGCCCGCCTCCTGATCGGCGGCACTGGCACCTGGGCGCTGGCCAAAGCGGTCAAGCGGATAGTGCGGCGGCCCCGGCCGGTGACCCTGCTTCCGGGCATCCGCCGTCGCGGCCGCGACGCCAGCGGCCTCGGATACCTGTCCGGGCACGCGGGCGTGGCCGTCGTCCTTGGCGTGGCTGCCCTGCCCCGTCTCGGCCCGGGCGGCCGCGCCCTCACCCTGACCGCCATCCCCCTGGTGGGACTGAGCCGTGTCTACGTCGGCGCCCATTTTCCGCTCGACATCGCAGGCGGGGCGGCACTGGGCCTCGCCGTTAACGCCGCGGCAGGCACCGCGGTCAGGAGGTACTCCACCCGGCATCGTGGCTAACTCGCAGACCAGCCCGTAGCCGCGGTACGTGGGTCGCAGAGCGATGCTCGCTCATGCAGGTCGGCTTCATCCACCTATCCGTTGGCAGGGCCCGCGGCCTCCGTACCGACCGCGGCCAGCTGCTGAATTGCGTGCCGGGATCCGTGAATACCCGCCCGTCCCAGCTTGTGCTGAGCAGCTCGCGCACCCGTAAGCCGGACACGCTGAGCCGCCTGGGCATCGCGGGCGGCGCCGTTTATGACGCGCTGGTGGCGCTGGCCGCCAAGGAGCACGGGGCAGCCCTCGCGACCCGGGACGCGCGGGCACGCGGCACCTATGACGCAGTCGGCGTCGCGGTGATCGTCGTAACCTGATCGGACCGACGGTCCGCCGCAGGAACGCCTTGCGGATCTCGGTGACCGCGATGATCGACAGTGCCACGGCTGCGCAGAGGAGCCACTGATCTACATCGAGCGCGGTGGTCTTCAGGATCGCCTGGCACGGCGCCAGGACGGTTGCCACGACGAGCAGGAAAAGGGAGGCCCCGGTCGTCACGATGCACGTCCGGTCGGCGAACGTGCTGAGGGAGAACACCGAGTCCCGCCGGTCCCTCGACTCGAGCGAGAAGAACAGGTTAAACAGCGAGAACACGACCACGCCCATGGTCCGCGCGATGGCGAGCGTGTGCTCCTGTTCCGCCCAGCTGACCACGCTCAGCGTGCCGATCGCCATCACCAGCCCGACCGAGACGAGCCAGGCGAGGACCCCCCCGGTCAGGATCGGCTGGCCGGGCGGCCGGGGCCGGCGTTCCATCAGCCCTGCGACAAGCCTGCTGTAGCCGAGCCCGATGGACTGGATCGTGACGGTGGTGAAGGCCACCCACAAGACCTGCAGCGGAAGGAGCGGCTCGCCGTGGGCGATGTCGAAGATGCTGGCGCCAAGGAAGGTGATGATGAAGCCGAACATGCATCCCATCTCGAACCGGATGTACCGGACCAGGTTGTCATACAGCCCGCGGCCGATTTCCACCGCTTTGGTGATCGTGGAGAAGTTGTCGTCGGTCAGAACCATCACCGCGGCCTGCTTGGCCACCTCGGTCCCGGCGCCCATCGCGATCCCGATATCGGCCTTCTTCAGCGCGGGCGCGTCGTTGACGCCGTTGCCGGTCATGGCGACGATCTGGCCTTCGCGCTTGAGCAGGTCCACCAGGCGGACCTTGTGCTCTGGAGTGACGCGGGCGATCACGCCGACATCGTCGATCGCCTCCATCGCCTCGTCATCGGTCATCGCGCCGAACTCTGCCCCGCTGATGACCTTGCCATCGATGCCAAGCTGGCGGGCGATCGCGGCCGCGGTAACCGCGTGATCACCGGTGATCATGCGGACCTCGATCCCGGCGGACTTCGCCTGCCCGACCGCTGCCTTGGCACCAGGCCGCGGCGGGTCGACGATCCCGACGAGAGCCAGCAGTTCCAGATCGGTCACGAGCGGGAGCAGGTCAGCCCCCGGATCGAAGGCCGCCGGGTCGAAATCCCTGCGTGCGGTGGCCATGACCCGCAGGCCCTCTTCCGCGAACCGGTGGTTATCGGCCAGGTACCGCTCGCGCAGACGGCCGTCGAGCAGAACCGGGCCGGCGTCCGGGTCCAGCACCGTGGCGGCCCGGGCCAGGAGCTGATCGGGCGCCCCCTTCACGAAGCAGCGGATCACCGCCTTCCCCGATTCACCGGTCATCTTGTGGAACGTCGCCATGAGCTTGTACCCGGCGTCGAAGGGGAGCTCGGCGATTCTCGGGTGTACCTGCCTGGTCAAGAACGGCGTCGATGCCGCCTTTCGCGGCCAGCACGACCAGGGCTCCCTCGGTCGGGTCGCCGATCAGCTCGCCGTCGCTGAGCACCGCGTCGGAGGCCAGGACCATCGGCATCAGGAACTGGTCCAGCGGGATCTCCGCCTGTCCGGCGACGCGGTTGATGCGCCCGTGGGTCGAGTAGCCCTTTCCCTCGACCGCATAGCGGTGCCCGGCGACGACCATCTGGACCGCGGTCATCTGGTTCAGCGTGAGCGTCCCGGTCTTGTCCGTGTTGATCGCGGACGTTGACCCCAGGGTCTCGGTCGAAGGGAGCTGCTTCATGATGGCGCCGACCTTGACCAGAGCCCGGGTGCCCCACGCCAGGATCGTCGTCACCACCATGGGCAACTGCACCGGGACCGCCGCGATGGCGAAGGCGACCGCGGCGGGCAACACCGCGTTGAAGGTATAGCCGCGAGACAGGTTCACGGCCATCGACGCGATCAGCGCGACACCCGCGACCAGCAGGAGCTGCTTTGAGAGCCGGTCAAGCTGGCGGGTGAGCGGGGTCTTGACCGCCGGCTGCGCCTGGAGCATTCCCGAGATGTGGCCGACTTCGGTCGCCATCCCGGTCGCGGTGACCACGAACTCGCCCGTCCCGCGGGTGACAGAGGTGTTCATGTACACCATGTCGGTCCGGTCGCCCAGCGGCATGCCGGCTTCCCCGACCGGGGCCGTGCCCTTCGAGACCGGCAGGCTCTCCCCGGTCAGCTCGGACTCGGCGACCTCCAGCGAGGCCACCCGGAGCAGCCTGCCGTCAGCCGGAACGACGTCACCCGCCCCGATCGAGACGACATCGCCCGGGACCAGCTGTGCAGCGGGGATCTCCGCCTCCTGGCCATCGCGCCGCACCCGGGCGGTCACGATCAACCTCCGCCGGAGCACGGCGACCGCGCTCTCAGCCCCGCCCTCCTGCTGCAGGCCGAGAACCGCGTTAGCCAGTGTCAGCAGAATCAGCAGAAGACCGGTTCCCAGCTGCCTGAGGGGGAAGAGGCTGAGGAGGCCGACCACCAGCAAGACGATCTGCATGGGGTCGGAGTACTGGCGGATGAACGCGCGCCAGCGAGGCTCTGCCCTGCCTGCGGCGAGCGTGTTGGGGCCGAACCGGCCGGCTCGCGACGCCGCCTCCGCCGAGCTCAGGCCGTGCCGCGGGTCTGCCTCCTCGGCTCGCAGCACCTCCTCGACGCTAAGCGTGTGCCACGCGGCCTCTGGGGCCAGCGCCTGGCGCTCCGCCCCGGGCACATCGACCAGTCTGGCCTGCACGGGACACCCCCCCTTCCCGGCGAGCTACGACCGAGACGACCCGAACCCCCGCCGCCGGCCAGCGGCCCCTACCGAGCGACGGGTGCAGGTAGCGGCGCCACCGATCCTCAAAGAAGTCGGCGGAATACACCCGTCCATTCTGCCGTCCCTACATCGCCTCGCGCCATTACCTGCGTCTGACGACTCCTCGCCTTCGCAACCTGGCAGCTCCGGGAACGGCGCGACCATGTAATCCGGATTGATCGCAAGATCTCCGGGCTACCAAATGGATCGAGCAAGGATGCGCCGGCTACCTGTTCGTTAAGCGTCGCGTCGATGCCGGTACCGGCTGGGCCGTGTCACGGGCCCGCTCGAGGCCGACGGCGGCACGCGCAGCCCGGTCCGCGGGCTGATGCGCCAGCCGTGCCCGGCCAGCATGTCCTGGTCCCAGCTCGCCGCCTGTGCGACCGCCTGCGCCCCGCCGTGCCCGGACGCCACGCCCGCGACCATCACCGATACCGGCGACGGCAGCGGATGCCGCTTCCCCTGCGGCTTCCGCGGATCGGTCAGGAGACCCTCCAGCGACTCCCGCATGGACACGGGGATCCGGTGCCCGTCGCGGCAGGCAGGCGGCGGCGGATGCAGCCGGCAAGCCATGATGAGGACACGGGCGTGGTCCTGTCGATGCTGGTCTGTCAGGGTTGGCACCCGAATCATCACCACGGCCGCGCCCTCACTTCAAGCACATCCGCACCACAGGACCCTGTGTCGCGCGCTGCCCCGCCAGCCGAGTAACTTCACCGCGAAGTAACCAAAGAAAAGGCCCAGGCTCCCTGGACTCCTGCGAGGCACCGACGCTTCTAGTCACACGCCGCGCCCGTACGGCGTAACGATCATCGGCAGCTGGGGCGGGTACTCCGGGGTATCCCCCCCGGCGGCGGTCCTGACGATCTTCTTGATGGGCGCCGTCTACTGCCTGGCCGTGCCGGGCCGCCCCCGCACCTACACTAAGGCTGCGGTGGTCGCGGTGGTCGCCGTGTTCTGTCTGGCTCGCCTGTACCTGGCCGTCGACCACGTGGATGACCTGCTCCTAGGTGTGGCACTCGCCGTCGCGATCCCGGTCACCGCGTTCCGGTACTTCACCCCGAACGAGGCGTTCCCCGTCGCCTACCGCCGCGGCCGCGCCGCGCACGTGGATGTGACCGGCCGGCGGGGGCAGGCGATCCGCCAGGCCGTGCGTGACCAGCTCGGGCTCACGGTAACCGAGATCAAGCCGGTCGGCCTGGAGTCCTCCGCCGGCTCCACGCCGTTGCGGCTGCGAGTCGAAGGCAGCCCGGAGGAGTTCGTGTTCGCCAAGCTCTACACCAAGGGCCACGTCCGCGCCGACCGCTGGTACAAGCTGTGGCGGACCATCCTGTACGGCTCCCTGGAGGACGAGCACCCCTTCCAGGCCGTGCGGCGCCTGGTCGAGTACGAGGACTATGCCCTGCGCCTGCTGCAGGACATCGGGGTCCGCGCGGCCCGGCCGTACGGCATCGTGGAGATCACGCCCGAGCGGGAGTACATGCTGGTCACCGAATTCCATACCGGCGCCGTCGAAATCGGCGAAGCCGACATCGACGACACGGTGATCGACCAGGGACTGCAGCTGATCCGCACGCTGTGGGACGCCGGGATCGCCCACCGCGACATCAAACCAGGCAACCTGATGGTCCGCTCCGGGGAGCTGCTGCTGATCGACGTGGCCTTCGTCCAGGTGCGCCCGTCACCGTGGCGGCAGGCGGTCGACCTGGGCAACATGATGCTGGTCCTGGCCGTGCGCACCGACCCGGAACGGGTCTACCGGCAGGCGCTGAGCTACTTCACCCCGGCCGAGCTATCCGAGGCGTTCGCCGCCACCCGCGGGGTGGCCAGCCCGACCCAGCTGCGCGCGTTCATGAAGCGGGACCCGCGTGACCTGCTGGGCACGTTCCGCGCCCTGGCTCCCCCGCGCAAGCCGATCGTGCTGCAACGCTGGAGCATCCGGCGGGTCGCTCTAGCCGTCGCGATGCTCGCCATCATCACCGCCGCCGTGGGGGAAACGTGGAATGCCTTCTTCCCGGCGGCCCGGAATCTGGGCGTCCACGCCCCCGCCTGCGGCACCGGCCACTCGATGATCCTCAGCGCCCAGGCAGTCCCGTCCGCGGCCCTGCATCGCCGCGCTCCCGGCGGGCTGGAGCGTTGGCGGCACGGACATCGCCAGCGGGAAGGCCAGCTTCTGGCTGGACTCCGATCGCGCAGGGCCGCGAGCGGTCACCGTAACCCTCACTGCGACCTGCGACACCTCGGGCGCCCAGCAGATCCCCTCCGACCAGCCCGGCACGCGCCGGTTCGAGCATCCGCTGAGCCTGGCGCCGCAGTTCTCCGGCCTCCGCTTCTACACATTCCCCGGCGGCTGCGCCACCTACCGGTTCAGTTTCGCGCAAGGCACATCCCCCGCGCTGGCCGTCGCCGTCGATAACGCGCTGGCGTTCCAGTCCCGGTCAACCCTCGTCAACTACGTTCGGCACACCGAAGGTCTCATGCTCTGCGGGCGAGATGCCGCATGCCCGCGATGAGCAAGTAGCCGGGCCGGCGCTGCCCAGCTAACAATGCTTACGTCGTGCTGAGCCTTACAGTTGGCATCCGCACCGAGGAGGCCCGGAAACTGCACTGGCATCACGTCGACCTGGACGGATATCCCAGCGCGGTGCAGCCCGTGCCGCCGTCGGTGGCCGTATGGCATTCGGTGCGGCAAGGTGGCGACACCAAGACGGCCAAGTCGCGGCGGACGCTGGCGCTGCCCCAGGCCGCCGTGCAGGCGCTCAGGGAGCACCGTAAGCAGCAGGCGGAGGACCGGCTGGCGGCCGGGGCACTGTGGCAGGATCACAGCCTCGTGTTCGCCTCTGCCATCGGCACGGCGCTGGACGCGGCGAACGTTAGGCGTGAGTTCCGCAAGATCACCGAAGCGGCTGGCCTCGGTACGGGATGGGTTTGGCCGGACATAACCGCACCGCCACGACTGAGAGCTCGTCTACCGGCACGAACTGCGTCCTGTCATCACCACGGGCGCCGAGGTTATGGACCGGATCTTGAACGCTCACGGCGGACAGAGCCGTACCTAGCTCGTACTAGTCAAAAGCCCCTGGCTTCGTGTGCCTGTGGGACCGCTACCGCTGGACACGACGGGTTCATCCTCCTTGACCACCTCCATGCGAACGAGATTCTTGCCGTCGCCCGACGTGGCTCACAGTAGCTAGATGCCTGTTTAACCGGCGGAAACTGAACGCTGCACATTGGCTTCTCGTGGCTCCACGTCGGCCGATGATGCTCCCCACTTGGCTCCCATGACTGGACCGCCATTACCCCCGTGGCCAACCTCCCGGATCAGTCGCGCCGCACCGACTCTACGGTCGGCAAGAGGTTGCGCCGAGGACCCGCATCGCGCCGAGTGATTGAAGCTTCACGGAGACAGCGCGTAGCGCCGCGGATCGGGACCGCTGCGATGCCACTGACTTTTTTCACGACGGCAGCGTCGGATGCAAACTCTCGCCCCGTAGCGGCGAGCACGTCCGTCTTCGATCCTGAGGGCGCCGCTTCCGATCCTAAGCCGACCCGCTCGCTCGTGCGGACGGGTCGGCTTGCCATCGGCTTGTCCAGCGTCGAGGCCGTACGGGAATGCAAGCAGTCAGTCACCCGCTCCGCTCAGGCCGCGTTACTCAGACGATCACGGCCATTTGCGCACAGGGTTCAACCGCCCTCCTCGCCGTGACATGATCTCGGCTGAGTCCTCCGAGTCAAGGCCAAGCCGATGACGCGGTGGGTCCCTGGCCTATATATCGCGTCGCCTGCCGGGGACTCTGGCGACGGGCAGCCACGTGGGATGGAGACGTTCGGCGGGACTTTCGGCCCTGGGCGGTGCGTATATGTCAGAGAACCCTTGCCAAAAGACAGCGAGAACATTCTGCAAGGAGGATCGAAACGGTGTGGATCATCACCGGCGGTATCATCTACCTGATACTCGTGATCACTCTTGGCGTTATGTCGATCAGGAAGGGTCATTGGGTGATGTTCATCATCGGGTTCTTCTTGCCATTTTCCTGGCTCATCGGCGCGCTGGTGCCTTCGCGGCGGCTCGCCTACTAGGCGAGCCAGTTCCAGGGAGAGCGTTGCACGGGGGCGAGTATGACGAACCAGCACTTCCAGGCCCTGCCGGCGGCCAAGCGACGGCGGCTCATCTTCCGGGCGGTCCTGCGCAGCGTCCTGGTCGCGGTGGTGCTGATCGTTCTGTACTACGTGCTTCCGCTGGACCGGCCATGGGGTTCCGACACGGCGATCCGTCTGCTGGTTGGCATCGTGGTCTTTGTGGGTGTCATGGTGTGGGAGGTCAGGGCCATCGCCGGCGCGCGCTACCCGGGCCTGCGGGCGGCCGAGACGCTGGGGTTGATCCTTCCCTTGTTCCTGGTGCTGTTCGCCTCGACCTACTTTGTGATGGAGCGGGCCTCCGCGGCGAGCTTCACCGAGCCGCTGACCCGCACGGACGCCTTGTACTTCGCGGTGACCGTGTTCTCCACGGTGGGTTTCGGGGACATCACCGCCAAGTCCGAGGTCGCCCGGGTGGTGCTCATCGTGCAGATGCTCGCCGACCTGGCATTTCTGGGCGCCGGCATACGAGTGCTCGTGGGGGCGGTGCAGCGCGGCCGGGGACAAAGCCCGGGTACGGGTGATGACACCGGGCCGGCCGCCGGGTAGCGGCCTGCCCGGCGCTTGGTACCGCGTCGCATCACTGTTCGCGAAGGGCTCGCAGTGGCCATAGACGGGAACGCACGGGAACAGCCGGCGGCCTTGCCCGCTGGCGGCGATGTATCTGGCGGTCCCCCGCCGCCGGGAACCGGTGGCCTGGCGTCCGGGCCGCGCCCGGGCGCCTGGCGGGCCAGGGCCGGGAGGCTGATCCGCGCCGTCCGCGACGGTGACGATGCAGCCTTGGAGCAGGCGGCTCTCCAGCTGAGCCGGTCCCGGCGGTTGTTCGCTCCGCTCGCTCTTGGCGCCAGCGCCCTGGTGATGCTGTTCGACGGGGTCGAGCTGCTGGTCACCAACTGGCGGCTTACCCTGGTCCAGGTGCTCCCGGCGATGTGGATCTGGCTCGCCATGCGCGATCTGAAGGCCCGTGTGCTTCGCGGGAAGTCCTTCCATTTGGTGCACGGGCCGGTCGTGATCCTGCTCGTGCTCGCCGTGGCCGCGATCACCGCCGCGTGCTTCTTCCTGAACGCCGTCTTCGCCTTTGCCATCGCCAGGCCGGGCCCGCCGGTGATCCGGCCGGCGTTCACCGGGCCCGGTCCAGCCTGACCGTGGTGCTGGGATGGGGCGCCGCGGTCGGCCTGTGCCTCGGCGTGTCCACGGTGGTGTTCCCCCGCTGGGGGTCGTGGTGGTTCGCCATCTCGCTGAGCATCGTCATCGCCGTGATGATGGTCTGCTATGTCGCCGTGCCGGCCCGGCTCATCGGCATGAGGACTACCCATTCGAAACGGGATAAGTTCACCCTTGGCGCCGTGGGCGGCGCGATCGGCGCGGTGGTCTGCACCCCGCCCTATGCCCTGGGCCGCATCGGGCTGCTCATGCTCGGCTCACGGGCGCTGTTCATCCCGGGCATCATCGTCATGGCTCTCGGCGCGACATTGGAGGCCGGGGCCACCAGCGCGGTCAAGGCGGTCAAGATGAGCGCCAAGCTCCTCCCCGGCCATCAGCAGGCCCCGGCGACCAGGCGCTGCCCGGCGATGCCTCCCGCCGCGAAGACGGCTAGCGCTGTCCTGATGAGAGGTAAGCAAGCCGGCCATGGCTGACCCGGACGCCCAGCTGCTGTTAGTGGCCAGCTCCGAAGGTGCCGCGCACGGAAACACCAGGCCCGACGCGCGCGGCCTACCCGCTCGCCCCGGCACTTTAGTTATGTTCTATCGTCACGTTTCGATTAGTAACGCGTGAGCCATCATGACCGGCCGGGTTCCATCCCGGGACCGGCTGCACCGCCGTCCGTTCCCTGGTCCGGATTGACGGATACGAGCTCAACGCCCAGCTCCTGGATTTGCTCGATGAGCCCGAGCAGGTGCGCCTGATCGGTCACCTGGCCGGTCAGCACCGTCATGCCCGCAAGCCGCTGCAGCTGCATGCCGTCAAACAGGAATCCGAACGAATCGCCCAGCTCCCCGCGAAGGACAAGCCGGTACCTGCAGCCTTGCGCCCAGTTGCTGTCCATTACTGCGCAGCCTCACACTTAGGCAGGGGACCCGTCATCACCTGCCGGCCATTCCCCTAGGGGAAATTGCTGCCAGGCCAGACCCGGCCCGTACGCCAGCCCGTACGCCCGTCCGGGCGCCGGCCAGTCACGGACAACGAGGCAGGTAGGCCTGGGCGGCGCCGGCCGGCGGCGCCCGGTGCGTGATCCCTTCGATGCTCGCTAGAGGAGGCCGAGCTGGCGGCCACGTTCGAGCGCGCCGGCCCGCGAGCACACCGCGAGCTTGCGGTAGATCGCCCGGACATGGCTATGGACCGTGCTGTGCGACACATACAGCTCACGGCCGATATCCCGCTCGGACAGATCGCCCTGCAGAAGCTTGAGCACCCGGAACTCCCGCTGCGACAGCTCCTGATCTGCGGACCGGACGCGGCGGATCTGCGGTGCCCGGTCCAGGGCAGCCAGCCTCCCGGCCAGGACCCCCGGATCAGGGCAGGATTCCAGGACGGATCTCGCCTCGGCTACCGCATCGGCGGCACGCTTGTGCTCGCCCAGGGCCCGCAGCACCGGCGCCTGGCCGAGCAGCGCATTCGCCAGCTGGATGGGCTGGCCAAAGGTCCGGGAGAAGGCGACGCCGCGTTCGATCAGCGGCAGTGCCTCCCCGGGCCTGCCGCGCGCCGCGAGCGATACTCCCAGCGCCAGCGGAGCCACGCCGATGACCTTCCCGGTGCCGTGCTCCCGCACGAATTCGGCTGCCGTCTCGGCCAGCACCCGCTGTTCGTCAAGTCGGCCCTGATCGCCGGCGATCCACGACCGGTAGGCCAGCGACGCCTCGCCGGCCAGCCACTGCGCGCTCGCGGGCGCCAGCGCCGCCGATTCCGCGAACCACCGGTCGGCCTCCTCAGGCTCACCCCGGAAGTACAGGCCCGTGCCGACCGCCCAGCACGCCAATGGACGCCAAGGCGACCCGGGGCACTCAAGCTCGGCCGCCCGGCGGCCATTTTCCAGCTGGGCGCCGACATCTCCCCACGGAAAGCAGGCCCGCAGCATCGTCAGGCTCGCCTCGCCCGAGCTGAAACCGTCCGGCAGCGGCCCCCCGCCCAGATCGCCCAGCCGTTCGACCGCTGCGATGGCCAGTGCTGCCTCCTCCCGATGAGCGGACAGCGAGAGCACCCACGCCTGGATCAGGAGCAGATGCACGTCGCCGTTCAGTATCTCGGCGGGGAGCCGCCGCAGCCAGGCCAGAACGGTGTCGTACCGGCACGTGTTGGCGTAGCTGATCCAGGGACCCTCGATCAGCTCGGCGGCCTCGGCGTACGCCCCGGCTGCTATCGCGTGCTGGATCGCCTCGTCGGTCGTCCCGTGATCACGATGCCAGGCGTACGCGCGGCGGTGCAGCGCCGGGGCCAGGCCCGGCTCGCGCCGCTCGAGCTCCACCCGGAGCAGCTGGGCGAACAGGTGGTGGAAGCGGTACCACCTGCCCTCGTCGTCGAGCGGGACGAGGAACAGGTTGCTCCGTGACAGCGCGTCGAGCATCGCGGCCGAGCCCTGCTGCTCCAGCACGGCATCGCACAGGGAGCCGGACAGCCGTTCGAGAACCGACGTGCGGAGCATCAGCGCCTGCGCCGGCGGGTCATGCGCCTCGAGTACCTCCGTCACCAGGAAATCCACCACGTGACGATTCGAGCCGCCGAACCTGCGGACCAACGCGTGGCGGTCGGCAGCGCGCTCCAGCGAGAGCGCGGCGAGATAGAGCCCGGCAGGCCATCCCTCCGTCTTCTCTACCAGGGCTTCGACATCTTCGGGCGTGAGGCCGAGCCCGAGGCGGCCGTTCAGGAAGGCGTCCGCCTCCTCGCAGGTGAACCGCAGGTCGCCGGCCCGCAGCTCGAGCAACTCACCATGGGCGCGCAGCGTACCCACCGGCAGGGCCGGCTCTGTCCTGCTCGCGAGCACGAGCTGGAACCCAGGCGGCGCATGGTCGATGAACCACCGGACACTGGCGCGAGCCGGGACGCTCGACAGCCGGTGGAAGTCATCCAGGATGAGCGTGATCTCACCCTGGCCATCCAGCTCGTTGACCAGCCGCGGCAGGACCACGTCAACGACCGGTGCCACGACCGTATCGGCCGCCGCCGACCTGGCGACGGCGGGGCTCGCGCGGCGGAGCGCCTCGACCGCATGCGACCACAGGACTACAGGGTCATTGTCGCCCTCGTCCAGCGTCAGCCACGCCACGGGCTTGCGCGCGGCCTCGGCCTCGCGCCACGCCGCCAGCAGGGTAGTCTTCCCGAAGCCCGCCGGGCAGGCAACCAGAGTGAGCCTGCGGTCCGACCCGCTTCGAAGACGTTCCACAAGGCGCTCGCGCGGAATCGTCAGCTCGCGCACCGACGGCGGATGCAGCTTCGTGCCGACCAGGATCGGCTGCCCCGCACCCCGTCGCACACCGTTGCCGTTGCCGTTGCCGTTGCCCGCGGCCGAGCCTTGCCGTTCAGAGGTGCCCTGGCGAGCCTCGGGCACTACCTGACGGCGCGACAGACTCGGTGCCTGCCCGCCGCCGGATACTTCCTGCGCAGGACACATAGCGCCAAGCCTGCCCGATGCGAACTCTTGGATCCATAGGCCGAAGGTCCCACTTCTGCTAGCCCCGCCGCGATATCCGCCCTGGCATCGTAAGATCTGGCCGAATTCTCATCCGCATCGGGCGCCGCCTCCCCGCCTCCCCACCGCGCAGGGACGGCCCGGCGCACGGCCGCCGATCAGCTGCCCATCCCGGCCTGAGCCGGCCTTGAGTTCCTTGACGCTCTTCCCGTCGATGGTCAGATGTGTTCGAGCGCGCCGGGGCGCTGCGCCAGCTGGTCCTCGGCGTGGGCGACCATCGGCATGCCGCCCGTGCCCACGGCAAGCGGCGTGCGGTGGTAGCCGTGGTAGGTCATCATCCCGCCGGCCAGGAATGCCACGTCGTCCCAGCCGTTCTGCTTCAGCACGCAGTAGGCGATGTAGCTGCGGAAACCCGAGCGGCAGTAGGTGTACACGGGCTTGTCCCGAGGCACCTCATCCAACCTGTGCCGAAGCTCGGTGTACGGCAGCAGGACCGCCCCGGGGATGTGCCAAGCCTCGTATTCGGCCGGCGTGCGCACATCCAGGATCGTCACCCGCCCCGCGCAGCCCGGGTAGTCCTCGGGATACCACAGATGGATGTCGCCGCGCAGCAGGTTCGAGCCCAGGAAGCCGGCCATGTTGACCGGGTCCTTCGCCGCCCCGTACGGCGGGGCGTAGGCCAGCTCCAGGTGCTCCAGGTCGAACACCGTCATCCCGGCGCGCAGCGCGACCGCCAGGACATCGATGCGCTTGTCGACGCCGTCCCAGCCGAGCACCTGCGCGCCCAGCAGCTTGCCCCCGGCCGGGTCGAACAGCACCTTCAGGAACAGCGGCGCGGTGCCCGGATAGTAGGCGGCGTGGCCGTTCTGGTGGGTGTAGACCTTGCGGAAGTCCAGGCCGGCCGCGGCCAGCTCGGTCTCGGTCAGGCCGGTGCCGCCGGCGGTCATCTCGAACACCTTCACCACGGCCGTGCCCTGAGTGCCCCGGTAGCCGCCGACATCCTCGCGGCCGGCGATCGTGTCAGCGGCGATCCGGCCTTCCCGGTTCGCTGGGCCTGCCAGCATCGACAGCACAGGCTCCCCGGTCAGCAAATGAGCGGTCTCAACCGCGTCACCCGCCGCGAGGATGTCCGGCGCCGAGGTACGCATCTGCGCATCGACCACGATGCCGCCGCGCGGCCCGATCTGAAGGCCGGCGTCACGGGCGAGGCCCACGTTGGGACGCGCCCCGGCCGCCATCACGACAACGTCAGCCTCCACTGACGTGCCGTCGGACAGATCGACTACGAGCCTGCCGTCCTCCCCGTGACGAACTGCCGTGGCCGACGTACCCAGCCGCAGGTCCACCTCGTGGGTGGCGACGTGGTAGTCCAGGATCCGGGTCATCTCCGGGTCCAGCCACGGCATCAGCCGTTCGGTCCGCTCGACCACGGTCGTTGCCAGCCCGCGGGCCCGGAACGCCTCGGTGAGCTCCAGGCCTATATAGCTGCCGCCGACGATCACGGCGCTCGTCGCGTCCTTGTCCAGCTGGGTGATGATCCGGTCCATGTCGGGGATGTTGCGCAGCACGTCCACCCGCAGGTCATCGGCACCGGGGACCGGCGGCCGGACCGGTTCGGCCCCCAGGCACAGCACCAGCTTGTCGTAGGACTCCCGGTACGTCCGCCCCTGCGCCAGGTCGCGCACCTCCACTTCCCTGGCGCCGGGGTCGATGCGGATCACGTCCTGCCCGGTCCGCACATCAAGCGCCAGGCTCTTGGCCAGGCTCTCCGGGGTCTGCAGCAGCAGGCTGTCCCGGTCCGGGATGGCCCCGCCGATGTGATACGGCAAGCCGCAGTTCGCGAACGAGACGTAGTGGTCCCGCTCGAGCACGACGATCTCGGCCGACTCATCCAGCCGCCGCAGCCGCGCCCCCGTCGAAGCGCCGCCCGCAACTCCTCCCACGATCACCGTCTTCATCTCGCCGCCTCTATCTGCCGGGTCGCGCCGCCATCTCGTTGATAGTTCGTGTGCCTGCGCCGGCTAGGACAGCCGGCCGGAGGTTACATCTCGTTGACCGCAGACTGCAGAGCCTTGTCGAGGTCCTTGGGGTCCACGTCAAGCTCCTGGGCTGTCTGCTTCTCCGCCCTGGTCACCGCGTTCTTGATCGCGTCCTCGACCTTGCTCTCGCCGACCACCACGAGCCCGGCCTGGCCCGGGTCGATGAAGTCCCCCAGCTGCTTGGCCTGCGACCGCGACATTCCCTTGGACAGGTGCCCGGTGACCCCGCCGACCACGCCGCCGACCGCGGCCGCGCCCAGCACCGCCGGCGGGAAGATGACCCCGATCGCCGCCCCGGCGGCAATGCCCCACCAGGCACCATGGCGGGTGGCCGTCTCGTCCTTATTCTCATGGACCTTGCCGTTCGCGTCCTTGGTGACCACGGCCGCATCGTAGGAACCCACCAGGCCCGCCGCGTGAGCATCCTTGACGACCTGGTAGTCCTCCCGTGCTGTTGCCTCATCGGGATACGTTGCCACCAAGATGAACGTGCTATCGGACCCGGACATGGCGACCTCCTCCAGTTCCGCTGGCATCTGTTGCCAGCCGGTTCAGCCGATCCGCCGCAGCCGTCACCCGGCCGCGGCATCGCAGTCCCAGGCTCACACCCGGGCAGGTGAGCCGGCATCCCCTGCCGGCCGAATTCCCCTAGGGGAGAAGCCGCGCCCAGGACAGGCCAGGCCTGAACGCCCGTCCCGGGGGCTCAGGTCGCCGGGGCCGGATGGGCAGGTGCTTGTGGTGCCGCTTTGGCGGCGTGCTTTTGCAGCCGGTCCGCCAGGAACATGACGATGACGGCGATCCCGACGCCGGCGAACGTGAACAGGATCCTGCGTCCCTCGTCAGTAAGGTTGGACGGGTGGGGCACGTCCGCGGCGATCAGGATGGCCCCGGCCATGGCTGCGGTGTACCAGGCGTAGTTCACGGTGTGGATCGACGCGGCCAGCGCGACCAGGACGACGACGATGACTTCGAGTGCGGTCCTGTTGTCGACCGCCAGCAGGACGAGGGCGGCCACCGCGGCGCCCACGCCCGTCCCGGCGATGCGCCGCTCGGCGACGAGGGCGGATTGCTGCAGGCTGGGCTTCATGGCAATGATGGTGGCCATGGGCATCCAGTAGGCGTTGGGCAGGTGCAGCCCGAAGGAGATCGCGACGGCGGCCGCCAGGGCGGCGGCCCGGATCACCGCGAAAAGGATAATTGGCCGGGTCAGCGGCCGCGGCGAGATATCCCCGGGGATCTCGGCGACAGGCTGGGGTTCGGTGACCCGCCCCCGGGCCAGCCACATGATGAAGGTGTAAGCGATCCACAGGGCCGACCCGACCAGCCAGGCCAGCGCCTGCTGCCACGGTTCGGTGTGGATCAGGCCGGAGCCGAACAGACCCGGCAGTTGGAAGGAGATGAGAGTCGGCAGGCCGAGGGCGATGATGAACCATACGTTGAGAAGATAGGCCGCGACGAATCGGTGCAGGCCGTATGTCACCGCCAGCCCGCCCAGCAACGTGGCCACGAAGGCGGCCAGCACCACGAACCCCCAGGCCCCGCCGCCGATGCCGAATCCCAGGGCCGTCAGCAGCGCGCCGGCCGCGGCGACCACGGCCAGCCGGGGTACCCGGTAGCCGTAGTTCCCGCCGGGGTCGCTCACGGCCACGATCAGCGCCCCGAAGATCGCAGTGAGGAAATACCTCCGGTCATCCGGGAGTACGCCCACGATGATCAGCAGCCCCAGTACGACCGCGAAGACGACGCCTCTGTGCAGGTTGAATCCCTGCCGGTTGAGCTGGAATACCTTCGACACCTGGCTCACGACTCACCTCTCAACACCCTGGCCTGAGACCGGCGAAGCAGCCCCTCCCGCGGCGGCACCGGACGACCGCACGAACCGGAACCGCTCAGCCACCCGCGGCAGCGCAGGCCCGCGAGCTTCACCTGGGGCGGAGCCAACCCCGCATACCCTCACCCGGCGAGCGGGCCAGCCGTTCCCGCTAGAGGCGAAGGTCCGTCACCCAGCAGGCTCGCACTCGGGTAGGTGACCCTGCATCCCCTGCCGGCCGAATTCCCCTAGGTGATCCCAGTAGGTATTGGGCAGGGCCACGCCAAGAATCTGAGAGGCTTTCGGAGATGACCCGTTCCGGGGCAAGAGCGCTCAGCGTCAAAGGAGGAACGTGAGCAACGCCACGGCGAACAAGGGCTGGCTGCCACTCGTCGCCTTGGCCACGGCGCAGTTCCTCATGGTGCTGGACCAGTCCGTGATGAACGTCTCGATCGGCGCGCTGGTCCACGACTTCCACACCACGGTCACCACGATCCAGGCGGTCATCACCCTCTACTGCCTGGTCATGGCCATGCTCATCCTCACCGGGGCCAAGATCGGCGACATGATCGGCCGCCGCCGGGCGTTCGTCATCGGGCTGATCATCTACGCCTGCGGCTCGGCGCTGACCGCGCTGTCCCAGTCGGTAGCCGTGCTCGCCCTCGGGTGGTCGGTGCTCGAGGGCATCGGCGCGTCGCTGGTCTTTCCTGCGCTCGCGGCGTTGATTGCCGGCAACTTCGCCGGGCGCCGGCGCAAGGTCGCTTACGCGGTCATCGGCGGGGTCGCTGGCGCGGGGATCGCGGTCGGCCCCATCGTGGGCGGGTGGGCGACGACCGTACTCACGTGGCGGGTCGTGTTCGTCGGCGAGGTCTTCATTGCTGCGTTTATCCTGATCATGATGCGCAAGGTGGCAGATGCTCCTCGCCCGGATCCTGCTCCGAAGCTCGACATCGTCGGCTCGGTGCTGTCGGCCGCCGGTCTCGGGGTCTTCGTCTTCGCAGTTCTCCAGTCGAGTACCTGGGGGTGGGTCAAGCCGAAGAACTCCCCGATCACCATCTTCGGCTTCTCGCTCACCCTCTTCGTCCTTGCCGCTGGCGGCATCCTGCTCTGGGGATTCGTGACGTGGCAGCGCCATCGCGAAGCCGCGAACCGGGACCCGCTGGTCCACCTCTCACTCGCCCGGATCCCGCCGGTGCGGTCGGGGCTGATCGGGATGTTCAGCCAGAACCTCGTCCTGATGGGGATCTTCTTCGTCGTTCCGCTCTATCTCCAGCTGGTCCTTGGGCTGAGCGCCCTGGAGACCGGGATCAAGATGCTGCCCATCTCGATCACCATGTTCGCGACCTCGGCGATCGGCTCACGACTGTCGAACCGCTTTCCGGTGCGGGCGATCGTGCAGAGCGGTCTGATCGTGACCCTCGCCGGTACCCTCGTCCTGCTCGCGACGATCAAGCCCACTCTGTCCAGCGCTGGATTCGCCATCGGAATGGCCGTGCTCGGAGTCGGGATGGGCTTGATGATCTCCCAGCTGGGCAACGTGGTTCAGTCCTCGGTCGAGGAGTCGGGCCGGAGCGAGGCCGGAGGGCTCCAGTACACCGGACAACAGCTCGGCTCGTCACTCGGGGTGGCGCTCATCGGGGCCATCGTGCTGATCGGCCTGACCAGCACCTTCATCTCAAACGTCGAGCACGACCCCCGGATCAGCGCCGACGTGTCGGCCCAGGTGGGGGTGGCGGCGGGCTCCAACACCAACTTCGCCTCCTCCACACAGATCGACGCCGCAGCGAAAAAGGCTGGTCTCGACGCCACGACTACAGCAGCACTGGTCGATGACTACGAGTCGGCGCAGCTCCGATCGCTCAAGGCCGGGCTCCTGGCTGCTGCCCTCCTCGCCCTCATCTCGCTCGGGTTCACCAGAGAGCTGCCGCACGAGCGACCGGCTCCCCGGACCAATCGTGATCCCGCAGCGGTGCCGACCTGAGCCGGGGGTCACCGCCGAGTTGCAGGGAAGCCGCCAACCGCGCCCATGCTCCGCTCCAATGTGCGCGGGGGCGCGGCTGGCACGGGTCCCGGGGCGGCTTCTCCCCTAGGGGAATTCGGCCGGCAGGGGATGCCGGCTCACCTGCCCGGGTGTGAGCCTGGGACTGCGATGCCGCGGCCGGGTGACGGCTGCGGCGGATCGGCTGAACCGGCTGGCAACAGATGCCAGCGGAACTGGAGGAGGTCGCCATGTCCGGGTCCGATAGCACGTTCATCTTGGTGGCAACGTATCCCGATGAGGCAACAGCACGGGAGGACTACCAGGTCGTCAAGGATGCTCACGCGGCGGGCCTGGTGGGTTCCTACGATGCGGCCGTGGTCACCAAGGACGCGAACGGCAAGGTCCATGAGAATAAGGACGAGACGGCCACCCGCCATGGTGCCTGGTGGGGCATTGCCGCCGGGGCGGCGATCGGGGTCATCTTCCCGCCGGCGGTGCTGGGCGCGGCCGCGGTCGGCGGCGTGGTCGGCGGGGTCACCGGGCACCTGTCCAAGGGAATGTCGCGGTCGCAGGCCAAGCAGCTGGGGGACTTCATCGACCCGGGCCAGGCCGGGCTCGTGGTGGTCGGCGAGAGCAAGGTCGAGGACGCGATCAAGAACGCGGTGACCAGGGCGGAGAAGCAGACAGCCCAGGAGCTTGACGTGGACCCCAAGGACCTCGACAAGGCTCTGCAGTCTGCGGTCAACGAGATGTAACCTCCGGCCGGCTGTCCTAGCCGGCGCCGTGCACCGCGGCTGCCACGGAAATCAGCTGACCCGCCGGTCCCCGGCCGGGCATGACTGTTTCACCCGCAGGCCAGAACGCCAGCACCCTGGAGGAGACATGAGAGTTACGTACCGGCCGGGCACACGCACCGGGCTGCTGTTTGCGGCCGTGGTCTTGGCCCCGGTCTTGTCCGGGCTGGCCGCCGGGTGCAGCAGTAGCACCCCGGCTTACTGCACCGCGGCCGCCAACCTCAAGACCTCGGTGAGCAACCTCGGCAATGTCGACGTCGCCAAGAACGGCCTCAGCTCCCTGCAGACCGCGCTGAACACCGTCACCACCGACGCGCAGACGTTCGCCGCGGATGCCAAGTCGGCATTCGCGCCGCAGACCACAGCACTGCAAAACTCGCTGTCCGGCCTGGGCACCGCGATCACGTCCGCGAAGAGCCAGCCTTCCCTGACCGCGGCCTCGGCGGTCGCGTCATCGGTCACGCAGGTGAAAAGCTCGGCAAGCGCTCTGCAAAGCGCCGTATCAGGATCAGGGAAATGCTAGCGAGCAGGTGCGCGGCCGGCGTGCCGGGCAGCACAGAGAGGAGCCGATGATGAGCGTGCTGACGGCCGGGGCTCCGCCCCGGCAGGCGCTGCGGTACCAGCTCGATTCCGGGGTGGGGCTACTCACCCCGGCCGAGCGCGCAGCCCGTGGTAAGGAAGCGCGGGCGGCGGTGCCGCGGGACAGCCATGCGGTGTTCGACCCGCCGCCGGGCCGACCCGACCCGGTTGCCCTGCTGGAGGAGCAGGCGGCAACCCGCGTGCCGGAGCTGGTGCCGGTGCGGCGGGGCCGGATGATGGTCTCCCCGTTCACCTACTACCGCGGCGCGGCGCTGCCGATGGCCAGCGACCTTTCCCATACTCCGGTGTCCGGGCTGGCGGTGCAGGCCTGCGGGGATGCGCACCTGTCGAACTTCGGCATCTTCGGCTCCCCCGAGCGGCGCCTGGTCTTCGACGTCAACGACTTCGATGAGACCCTGCCCGGGCCGTGGGAATGGGACGTCAAGCGGCTGGCGGCCAGCATGGAGGTAGCCGGGCGCGGCAACGGGTTCGCAGGCAAGGACCGCCGCGAGATCGTTACGGCCACGGTCGCCGGCTACCGGCGGGCGATGCGGGACTTCGCCATGATGACCAACCTGGACCTCTGGTACGCGCATGCGGACCTGGACCAGCTGCGGGCGGAGTATGACTCGCAGCTGGAGAAGCGGCAGCGCAAGATGGTGGACAAGGGCATGGCCAAGGCGCGGACCCGGGACAGCATGCAGGAAGTGGCCAAGCTGACCCACCTGGTCGATGGCCGGCCGCGGATCATCGCCGACCCGCCGCTGATCGTCCCGGTCACGGACCTGCTGCCCAAGAAGATGGACCAGGAGACCTTCGAAGCGCAGATCAAGGACCTGCTCGGCAAGTACCGGCGGACGCTGGAAACCGACCGCCGGTACCTGCTCGAGCAGTACGAGTTCGCCGATATGGCCCGCAAGGTCGTCGGCGTGGGCAGCGTCGGGACACGCTGCTGGATCGTGCTGATGCTCGGCCGCGACGAGTCCGATCCGCTGTTCCTGCAGATCAAGGAGGCAGACAAGTCGGTGCTGGCCGAATTCGTCGGCGCCAGCAAGTACACCAACATGGGCCAGCGGGTGGTCGCGGGCCAGCGGCTGATGCAGGCATCCAGCGACATCTTCCTGGGCTGGCAGCGGATCGAGGCCGGCCTGGACGGCCAGCAGCGCGACTTTTACGTCCGCCAGCTGCGGGACTGGAAGTACTCCATCGCCATTGAGGCCCTGCTGCCGCGCGGCATGCGGGTCTACGGGGAGATCTGCGGGTGGTCGCTGGCGAGGGCGCACGCCCGGTCCGGGGACCGGATCGCGATCGCCTCTTACCTGGGCAGCTCGGACGTGTTCGACCAGGCGATCACCCGGTTCGCCGCCGCCTACGCCGACCAGAACGAACGCGACCACCAGGCTCTTGTCGACGCTGTCACATCAGGACGGATCACCGCCGAGCAGGGCCTGTGAGATTACGGCAGGGCCTGTGAGATCACGGCCGCCGCCGCGCCGCGCTGGCCATCACGCTGGCCCCGGGCTGCCCGCGGCAGTCCCGTGGCGAGGCGACAGCAGGAAGGAGCGCTTCAGATGGCGAAATGGAACTTCGTGGCGATGGGCCAGGCGGGACTGACCGGCTGGACTAGGACCGCCGCCCGACCGGTCGCCCAGCTGATCGCCCGCAGGACCGGACGACCCGAGGCGGACATCCTGGCGCTGATCGGCGCCGGGTTCCTCGCGATCACGGTGATCGACTACCTCCGCAACGTCGACGCCGTCATCGCGGCCGGGCGAACCGGCCCTCAGGCCGGGAAAGCCCCTCCCGCCGGCCCCTAGACAGGCCCGGGAGCAGAGCCTGTCCTAGGCGCCGGCGGCCGCCAGATAGGGCCGCAAGCCGCCGGCCTGCACGGCCAGAGCGGCACGGCTCCGGCCGTAAGCCGCTGCCGGCCTCGCCGCCTTCTTCTGGCCCGGGGCGCTTGCGGCAGCCGTCGCCGCGACGGTTACCCGAACCAAGCTCGCCACCTCAGAGGACTAGGTGATGCTGATGCTATCCCCGCCAGCTGTCCTGGATGGGAGCTGTACGCGCCCTTTGCGCCCGCCGCAGCCGGTGCCCGGGAGGCTGCGGGCATGGCTGAACACACACAGAGCGGGACCAGGTGATACCGCGATATCCCCGCTGCCTGGCTTCTGGCTGGCAGGCACGAACATCTACCTGCTCGCCGGATCACCCGGTGCCTAGTCCGCCCACGCTGGCCAGCCCTCACCCTCCCCGGCCGCCCAGGGTCGGCGAGCCGCGCTGGCCGATGGCGCTGGCCGTGCTGGCCGCCGGGGCGCTGCGCGCGATCCTGCCGGCTCAGCTCAGGGCCGGAGAAGCCCGCTGGGTCCTCCCCCTGGTCCTGGTCGTACTGCTCGCCACGCTGATCGTCGGCGACCCGGGCCGCATCGACCGCGACTCCACCTGGCTGCGGGTCATGACGAGCACGCTGATCGGCGTGATCTCCGTAGTGAATGCGGCTGCGGTGGTACGCCTGGTAGCCGCCATCACCATCGGCCAGGCCAAGTTCACCAATGATGCCAACGTGCTGCTGGCCAGCGGCGGCGCCGTGTGGCTCACCAATGTCATCGCCTTCGGGCTGTGGTACTGGAACCTGGACCGCGACGGCGCGGCGGCCCGCGCGCGCGGAGCGGGCGGCCAGCCCGCCTTCGTCTTCCCGGAGATGACCAACCTGCAGTACGTCGGGGCCGACTGGTACCCCAAGTTCATCGACTACCTGTCCCTGTCGTTCACCACCGCGATGGCATTCAGCCCGACGGACGTCTCGGCGATCAGGCCCTGGGCGAAGCTCATGATGATGGCCGAGGATGTGATCTCGCTGCTGGTAGCGCTCCTGGTGGTCGCCCGCGCCGTCAACATCTTGAAATAGCCTCACCCGGCTCACGTGCGGCCGCAGCCGTCTTCACCGGAGGATTAATGCCTGCTCCTCTTCTCGCCCCGGCCGGCCAGCTGCAGGGCTGGATCTTCACCGATCTGCTCACGGACCCGGGCGTCCACGCGAACCGCCGTGGTGGCCATTGCGCCGCTGCTGCCTTCCGGTGTGCTGACCGCCCCCGGCGGCGGACCCGGCCCCGTTACCGCCGCCTCTCGCAGATCGCGCTGAGCGGCGAAGGAGCACGTGACGATGACGGCTGAACCGCCTCAGAGCCCGGTCACCGAAGCAGTCCGCAGCCTGGAGGTGCGCTGGATCTTCCCGGGCCAGCTCGAAACCGCGGTGGCCGGATGGTTCGGGCGGTTCCCGGCCCGGATGGAGTCACGCGAGGACACCTACCTCCTGGATCCGCAGTTGCGCGGGCTGTCAGTGAAGGTCCGCGGGGGCGGGGCACTGGAGGTGAAGGTGTACCACGGGAGCCCGGGAATCCTCGAGGTGGCCGGACGCGCCGGCGGCCGCCTGGAGTCCTGGGAGAAGTGGTCCTTTCCGGTCAGCCTGCCCCCCCACGACAGCGTCGGCCCGGCCGGCTGGCGGCCGGTACGCAAGAGGCGGCGCATCACCCGGTTCTCACTGGCCAGCGGGCCGATCGTGGCGCCCGCCCCGGGGCTGGCCGGTGAGCCGCAGTGCGAGGTGGAACTCACCGAGGTCCGCACGCGTGGCCAGGACTGGTGGACCCTGGGATTCGAGGCGACCGGCCCCGCCAGCCAGCTCCGCAGCGCACTCGAGGCCACCGCCGCGCTCGTGTTCGCCCAGGCCCTGCCCGGTGGCGTGGAACCCGGCCCGGGTGAATCCAGGTCCTATGCGGAATGGTTGTGCCTGCGGCCGGGCGCCGACAGTGACGCCGACGCCTGAAGGCTATCCCTCTGCCGAGCCGGCTGGCCCGCCGATCTGCTCGCTACGCCGGTGCCAGCCCAACGGGGCAAGCCGGTGGAAATTCATGGACAAGTGTCGCTCGGAGCGGAGACGGGCGCATCGCGTCTGTCCGGCCGACCGACCCGGGCGTGATCGCGCCCGGTGCGTACGCGCCACGTACTCCGGAGCCGCCGCGACCTCATCGAGAGGCTCTCGCCGTCACCGCCACCCTCCTCCCAGCCAAAATCGCTCGCCCGAACGTGTCCCGTTATGCCCGTCGCTGTTGACGGTTTCGCCTTTTTCCTTATGGCGCGTTTGGTAGGCCTGCCGCATGGCATCTGCCTGATCAGTCTGCGGCTTCGTGGTCGGGTTCGTGCTCGGCGGCGAGCTGGAGGATCCTCGCCGAAGGGATGATCTCTGGCTTGGGCGGCTGCAATATCGCGTCCCGGCCGGATGCCTGGCAGGCCGGGAATGCCTCGCCGAGGTCGCCCCAGACCGGGTCTTCGCCAGGCGCCATCAGCCGCGGGCGTTCGCCGGTCTCGGCGCGGAACGCCTGACGCTGCATGGCCAGGTCGCGGATCCAGGCCGCCGTCTGGGTGAGCTTGCCGTCCGGGGCTGGATCCAGTTGCTCGCGCTCGGTGTCGCTGGCGGAGGCTGGTTCGGCCGAGCGCAGGGGCCCGATCTTCTGCTGGGGGTGGCGGCGGCGCAGTTCGGCGTCGGTGGCGATGGCCAGGCGCCGTGACCCGGCGGTGGCGTGCTCCCATTCCTTCCGGTCGGCCATGGCGTGGGTGAGGGCCTGTTCTCGCTGCTGGTAGTGGTCGCGCAGGGCCCGGTAGCTGGCGGCCAGGGTCTCGTGCCGCCCGGCACGGCCGTGGTCGCCGGCCTTGCGGGCAGCTTGGGCTTCGGCGTCGGCGCGGATGGCGCCCAGGCCGGCGTCGAATGCCCCGAGCCGGGCCAGCCGCAGCTCCTTCCCGACGTAGCGAGGCGCCCACGCGGTCTCGGCGGCGTAGGCGTCGCGGGCCAGCCACAGCCGCCCGTCGGGATGATCCGGACGTCGGGCTGGCCGCCGGGCCGCGTTCCCATTCGGCGGTGAACCGGACCGGTTCGGCGAGCTGGACGTAGCCGAGCCGGTCGGCGAGCAGGGTCATGGCGCCACCGCCTTCGACGGCGGCGAGCTGGTGCTGGTCTCCGGCGAGCACCAGCTTGCACCTGTTGCGGGCCGCGTACCCGGCAATCGCGGCCAGGTGGGTGATCGAGATCATCGAGCCCTCGTCGGCCAGGATCAGCGAGCCGGGCGGGATCCGGTCCTCGGCGATGGCGGTGAGCAGCCGGGTGGTGTTCGCGGGCACCTGGACGCCAGCTGCCCGGAGCTCGTTGGTGGCGTTCTGGGACGTGGCGGTGCCGAACACCGGCCCGTCCCAGGCCCGGGCAGCGGTGGCCAGGACGCGGGTGTTGCCGGTGCCGGCCGGGCCGGTGATCACCTCGACGGTGCGGGGTGAGGTCAGGACGTGCCAGACGGCGGCGGCCTGGTCCAGCCGCAGCCCGCGCGGCGCGCCCTGCGTCTGCGCTGCGCGTGCGCGACCAGCTTGTCTTCCAGGGAGAGCTGCGCGGCGGTGGCGTACCGCGCGACGCCGGGACGTGAATAAATGCTGCGCCCGTCCAGCTGGCGGCGCAGCGACGCGGGCAGCGGCGGCCATTCGGGTGCTTCCAGGCACATCACCTCGCCGGTCCGGCCGGACAGGGCCTCCTCCGTCAGGCCGAGCAGCAGCTCGTGTGCTGCCTTCGGGTCCATCTGCCGGGTCTCAGGCGGCATCACCAGGGCGAGCTGCTTGAGCAGGTCGTGCCGGGTCCAGGCCGGGTGCTTGCCCGAGACCAGGACCAGCGCCTTGGCCAGCGCCCGCGCCTGGGCCCCGCGCGTGGGCGGTCCGGCCGGCGCGCGGCCGCCGTGATGCTCATGCCCGTGCACGCCCGGACCGCGCGCATTCGACACCGTTGGCGCGATACCCGCCAGCTGGCCGCCGAGCGTGGCGTCCCACCGCTGCGCCAGCGCGTCCCAGTCGACCGGGCCGGCGTCTTTGCCCTGCGCGGCCGGAGCGTGGCGTCACTGGCGATGTGCAGCAGCTCACGCGACGTCGGCGCGCGGCCGTGCCTGCGCTTCCACTCCTGCGCAAGCTCGCGCTGTTTCTCGTGCACCTGGACGGTGCGGGTGGAGTAGGCGTCCATCTGCGCCTGCGTGATCCCGTTGACCTCGTTGCCGCAGCCGTCGGCGCGCGGAATCCATTCCACGCCGAACTCGCGCGCCAGTTCGCACTCCACCGTAGTAGCGGCGACGGCCTGCAGGGCGCCGAGGACCGCGCGCACGCTCATGGTGTCCAGGGCGCGCCACTTGCCGTCGCTGAAGGTCCGCGTGATCCGGCCGATCCGGTCACCCGGCCGCAGAGCCGACCATGATCATTTCGATGAATGCAACGGTCTGCGGCGATATGAACCATGGTGAGGATAGACAGCACAAGATCGCTGGCAGCGACCAGGGAAATGGGGTGCAGAGAGGCTAGAAAACCTGCATTGACCAGGAGAGGCGATCAATTTCAGCATTGAACAGAAAGCGTTCTTCCATCTGGTGAAGGCCGCAGCGAGCCATCGCCCGGCGCTGGTGGCGAGAACATCTGGAGTCACATCAGCCACGTAGCCGTAGGTGATGGTCGTGGCGTCCGTCCATGGCCTCAATGAAGCGTGTGCGGGCCGCTGGATGAGTGACCGCGGACCCACGCGATGATGCTCAAAGCGAGTCCCGGAACGAGAGGCCTCCAGGGCATTCCGCGCCGGGAAGACCTATCAAGTGCGGACGTCAGGACAGCTGCCAGGAGCCGTCAGCCTTTCTGGCGGCGCAGTAGGTCCCGTAAGCGACCCTGCGGGGTACTTCCCCGGATTCGCGGAGCACGCGGCGGCGGCCGTCGGGGATCTTCGGCCAGCTCGCCCGGGTGACCAGGGTGCCTTCGTATACCGGTTCCCAGGAGATGGCGTAGAACGGGGCGGCTTCGGGGAGCTGGGTGGCCAGGCAGTAGACCGTGCGCAGGTGGTACCACTTGCTGACCACGGCCAGCCGCAGGCCCATGGCGAGGGCCTCATGTAGGTGGGCAGGGACAGCTCGACGTTCTGCCAGGTGTCCTTGGACTGATCCTCGACGCGGATCACGTCGCCCGGGACGCCTGCCCCGGTGAGCTGGCAGGCGAACTCGCGGCCCTCGATGATGCCGTTGTGCCGGTTGATGCCGCCAGTCGCGATCACCAGCGGGGCCGGGCCGACGCGGTACCGCGCGGCGGCGATCTGCGCGGGAGCGGCCTGATTCGTGCCGAACAGGAGCAACGCCACAGGCTCGCCGTCCGGGGGCGGTGCCTCGATGTCCACGGCCGCCGTCAGCGCGGTGACCCGCTCGGGAGTCAGCTCGTCGTCGCTCATCCGCGGTCCTTGCGTGGCTGGGGGTGCGGAGCTGGCAACGCGAGGCGCGTGCCCGCGTCGAGGTAGCGGGCGTGGAAGTCCGTTGCGGAGGCGGCTCCGGGGAACCGGGCCAGGGACTGGTCGAGCTTGCCGGCCAGCACCAGCGTCGGCCACACGAGCCGGCCGCACTCCAGGGCAGTGGTCCCGGCGGCCACGGCCTGGTCCAGGTCACCGAGCCCGGCGGCGGCGAGCGCGAGGATCAGCAGCGTGCGCGCGTAGTTGGTCGGCTGGTCCCACGGTGCCCGGGCTTGCGGGCTGCCCGGCGGCCTGGCCGCGCCAGGCGGCGGCCGCCGAGGCCAGCGGGTTGCCCTGGTACCAGGCGATCAGCGCCCGGGTCAGCGCCGCCCAGCCGAGCAGTTCGGGGTAGGTGGCGTCCTGGCCGCGCCGTTCGGTATCGGTACACCAGATGACCGCCGCGGCGTGGTCGCCGAGGTCGGCCGCTGATATCGCCAGCAGGCTGGACAGCCAGCCGGCCGTGACCGTCAGGTCCGGCCGCTGGCGGGGTGCGGACTGGCCCAGCAGCGTCCCGGCGAACGACCGGGCGCTCAGCAGCTCGCCGTAGACAGCGGCCGAGGGCGCCACGGCGAGCGTATGCGCGTAATGAAGCACCAGCTCAGCCAGCCCGTCAGCGCCGATGTCCGGCCCGGCCGGGTCACCGGTCATCGCGACCTGAAGCGCCTCGACCGCACCCGATGGCTTCCGCCGCGCCGGGCTGGCATTTCCCGCCTGCCGCGGCGGCTCCTCCTGCGCGGTGTCCCGGATCCTGCCGTCCGCGCCGAGGGCGTCATCCAGGCGCGCGGCCAGGTACGGGGATGACGGCTTATGCCCGGACAGGACTTGGACAGGTAGGACGGGTCATAGTTGGCCGCCTTGGCCAGCCCGCGCAGCGACATGCCGCGCTCGGCCATCAGCCGCCGTACCTCACCGGCGAAGTCCGCCATTGCGTGTGCCAATCGCGCCGGGTGTGGACCTGTGGACCGCCCTGCAGGTGACCACAAGGCAACACTTTCAGGCTACTCGCGGTAGGGGCTTGACTGCCGGTATCCGCGAGACAGCACACGCGACAGGGAGGCACAAGCCGCCGTGAGGTACCGCGAAGACGCTCCTGGGGATCTGGCCCAGGCCCGCGCCGCGGTCGCCGCCTGGCGCGACCGGAACCCGGCCAGCACCGGCGAGGAGCTGCTCGCCGCCATCGGCCACCAGTCCCACCAGGACTACGCCGTCGTGCTCCGCGCGGTGTTGTTCGCCGTCGACCGGCACCGAGCGCGCCAGATCACCAGCATCCCCGCCGAGGAGCAGCGGCCGTGACCGGGGGGCACGCATGGATGAGCCGACCCGTGCTGCGGCTCGTCCGCGAGGAGCCCGACCAGCTGCTACGGCTCCACGTATTCCGGGCCGCGCACCCAAGCGTGATCATCGGCGATGGCGGGTTCGGCACCTGGCAGGCCCGTTACCCCGAGGTAATCGGCGAAACGGTAACCACCCGGTACACGCTCCGCGAGTTGCTGGATAAGCTCGACGAGCTGATCGGAGAGCACCGCAGCCAGCCGGACAGCAGCCAGGACTGAAGGGACCGCAGTGGCGCCCTCGTTACCTGATACTGCGCCCTGACCCGCGCATCGCCAGGCATCGCTATAACGGTCCCCCACAGCGGTAGTACCGGATCACCCAATGTCCCAGCTATCCCATGACAGTCGCCACGCACGTTCTTCAGCCCGGACGGGTTCTCCTGTGAGTACGCGGTTCACCGCTTCTGCCGCAGCGCGCATATTTTCGGCTGCATGCTGCTCGTGGATCGGCTCGCAAACGAAAATGATCATGCTCTCGTGGACGAAAGTCTGAGTTCCGTGACCGGTCCGGCGCCGTACCGCGGACCGGACGTGCTTACGTAGCGCCGCTTGCTGATCGCCTGGGACGTCCCGGATCTCGGCGTAGCCATGCTCGATGATCAGATCAGTAACGATCTGGGCAACGAGCGGGAACCGGTCATCGCGTCGGGGCTCGGGGAAAAGCCTGTCCATCAAGGCAAGGCACCGTCGGCAGGTCGGCACGAATGCCTCGTCTTCGCCGAACTCGCCAATCGGGCCGCCTTCGCCGCTCGCCATCCTGATCCAGGGGCGTCCGCAGAGCGTCCTTTCTGCCCAGCGACACGCCGTCAGCAAAGACTGGTCATACTCGCGGTTCAACTCGGCAGATCCTGGTTGCGACGCTCTGAAATAATGGTCCGGTACCGCCTCCTGACCCGCCGCACTTGGGGCTGATTCCCGGGTGAGATGGATCGCTTCGCCTCCGCCGACGGTAAGCAAGAAGACTGCCTTACCGGCACTGATCGTATTCACGCCCCACTTCGTCGACGCCATAGACCTACTATGCGGTCCGGCCGGTCTCAGTGGCCTGCTCTCGTCGAAACCCTGTTGAGGAATAGCAAGTGATCATCTGCTGTCTGAGCTGGGTGTTGTGTCACGCGCGCTCGGCTGGAGTCCGCGGTCGGCATCAGCCCGGTTGACGTCCTTTTGAGGGGCGGCCTTGTCCCGTCTGCGGTAGGGGGTTTCGGATGTCGTCCCCGCCGAAGTGGCCCTTATCGCGCAGCATGACCAGTCATCGACGGCGCTAGCGGCGAGGCTACAAATATGTAACCCGATGACTGCCTGACCGCCAGACTGGGGGAGCCAAACGGGGAGCTAACGGAGGCAGGCGTCGAGCGACGTAGGGCGACTCCGCGCGACGATTGATGCAGCTAGATGCCTCATCAGGCTACGGCTAGCCACAGTCCGCGACGGTTCGATTGCGCCTGAAAAGACACTCATTAGCGGAAGGTCGGCAGTTCGGCCCTGCCCCTGACCACCACCGATCGGCACGGCTGACAGCCAGCGTCCCCTGCGTTTCGCCTGTTCAGGAGATGTTTTCGCCTCTATTTTAGTATGAGTGCCGGGGTGTGCCGCGGAATGCCAGACTTGTGGGATTTTTGTGGGGCTCGCCGAAGGCCTTCGGCGGCTCACGCGGCCGGGCATTCAGAGGCCGGGGGCTCCAGCTTGCGCAGGGCAGCCTGGCTGGCTCGGCCCGCGAGGCTGGCCTGAAGTTGAAGGCCCGGGTTGCCTGGCTAATCAGCGCTGCGGCGATGGCAGTGTCCCGGTGTCTCCGGGGAGCGCTGGCTTGGTCGCTGCCGTGTTGTCAGGTGTCGGTCATGATGCGCGGTCGGAGGTGCGCCGGGCGCGGGCGCTTCGGGCGCTGGCGCCGTAGCGGCGGAGCATCTGGGGTGAGAGCCAGCCGCTGAGTTCCATCAGGTCTCCCTCGGGCCCGCCGCGGTCGAGCCAGGTGTGGCTGAAGTGGTGCCGGAACCGGTGCGGGTAGGCGTCCACGCCGCATTGCTCGCCGCGGCGGGCGATCATCTGGTAGATCCCGGCGGCGGTCAGCGGCTCCCGGTTGCCCGCGCCCAGCCACAGCTGCGGCCGCCGCGCCTGGGCGTGCCGGGAGCGGGCGCGCAGGTACCGGTCCAGGCTCCGGGCGGCGTGGTGGCCGATCTTGACGATGCGGTCCTTGCCGCCCTTGCCGCGGACGGTGATCTCCCGCTGCCACAAGTCGATGTCACTGCGCCGCGGGTCACCAGGGTGGTACCGCAGGCCAGCCAGCTCAGCCAGCCGGATCCCGGTCGCCTTGAGCACCGCGATGATCGTGGTGTCGCGGCGCTGGGCGGAGCTGCGGCCCGCACAGGCATGTTCCAGCCGGGGCAGCTCCTCACCGGTGAAGACGGGGACCAGCTTGCCGGTGACGCGCGGCGGCTGCAGCCCTCCCATCGGGTCGGGCAGCTGGTCTTCGGCGGCCAGCCATTTGAAGAACTGCTGCAGTGCCCGGTACTGGTTGCTGGCGTAGGCGCTGCTGTACCGGTCCAGCAGCCAGGACATCCACTGCTGGATGTCCTGGCTGCCCACCTGCTCCCAGCCGACGCGGCTGGCATGCCCGGGCAGGCGGGCGGCGGCGAACCACTGCACCGCCTCGGTGTAGGTCCGGATCGTCTTGGCGGCCTTGCCCTCGGCGGCCAGGCGCAGAGCGAACGAGCTGATCTCCGCCTGGAGTATCCCCGCGTCCAGCCGCTTGGGCTGCTGCGGGAAACGCGGTCGTGGTGCGGTCATGGCCTCGGCTCTCTTCCTGTGGCGCACCATCCGCAGCCCAGTGTTTCCGCAGGCAAGAGAAGGCAAAGCATCACCATGACAGAAAAAGATGACGCGCGGGACCGTGCCTGCGCCCGAAACGGGTCGCGATAGCAAGGCCCGGGTATCCCGCTGACTACATCCGGTCGATGGCGGCAACGGATCGCGTTAGGGCGTGGTGCCTGCCCGTGCGCGGAGCCGCCTTACGCTGCTGCCGTGTCCGTTCTGCGCCGTCCGGATCGAGGACCCTGCCGCCCTTGGCTGGGTCGCTGAGTTTTCTCGGCTCGCCACCCTGCTGGCGGTTTACCGCTCATGCGTGCCGAAATGAGTGCTTTATTCGCGCTCATATCTATACATGAACTGGAATACTCACTCATGCTCTCTCGACCTTGCCGGTGATCGTCGAACAGCATTTCCCTTCGTCCCGATAGGGAATCAGATCCCTGCCGAATATCCGCGCCTCCCCGCAGGCGGGGGGGGCGACCGCCGCATCGGGTGCAGATCAGCCCGTTCGGGGCGGCCCTCAGGGCCGTGCGGAGCCGTTGGGAAACGCACCGGCAGCTGGTCCGGCCCGGACTCGCTCTCGATCACGAACGCTCCGGCAGTTCACCGGTGCGCCCAGGCGGTCATGGTCATGCTGCTTGGCCGTCCCGATAGACGATCGCCTAACGCGTGCACAGACACGGCCCGCAGTCAGGGCGTGGTCAGGGCGTGGTGCGGCTGGTGCGGGAGACCGGCAAGCCGATAGCGCAGGTGGCCCGCGAGCTGGGATCAACGAGGGACGCTTGGCAACTGGTGCGCCCAGGAGCGTCGGCATCACTGCCTCCCGTAATAACACACCGGTGATGCTCCCCTGAGCCCGAGAGACGCTTGTCCTTGTTAGGGCCGCCAGCACCGTGAGCGCCTAGAGCGCGAGCATCGCCGCCGCGACCTCATGGGCGGCCGCATCCGGGATCGCCGTCGCGGCGCGTTCGAGCACGAGCAGTCGCGCACCGGGGATCTCGCGCGTGAGCGCTTCGCCGTTGCCGACAGGAAAGAACGGGTCGCGGCGACCGTGTACCACCAGCGCCGGGATCGCCAGCTCGGACAGGCGCTCGCGCCAGCGCGGCGTGCAGTCGAGCTTGGCGAACACCATGCCCAGCTGGTTGGCCATCTGCACCGCGGGCTCCGTGCCCGGCGTGCGGTCCCACTTGCGCTCGGCGGTCGCGCGCGCGGCGGCGGGGTCGTCGCCGAGGATCTCCGCGCCTCGGGCGGCGAACTCCGCCACCGCGGCGCGGTCGGACCAGTCGGGCATCGAGCGCGAGAACAGCCGGTCCATCGTCGCCGTGTCATGGTCAGGCAGGTCATCGTCGACCGGGCCCGGAGCCACAGGCCGCGTTCCGACGAGGGTGACCGCCGAGAACGCGTCCGGGTGGTCGAGCGCGGCGACCTGGGCGACCATCCCGCCGACGCCGATGCCCGCCAGGTGCGCCGGCCGGTCGTCGAGGTCCCGGGCGAGCGCCGCGGCGTCGGCTGCAAGATCGCGCAGCGTGTACGCCGGAGCCTGGGGATCGACGGTGGTCGACGCGCCGGAATCGCGCAGGTCGTACCGCACGACGTGGCGCCTACCGCGCGCGAGCGCCTCGCAGAGCGTGTCGGGCCAAGAGAGCATGGTCGTGCCGCCCGTGAGCAGGACGAGCGGCGCCGCCGCGTCGCCAAAGTGCTCGACCCCGAGCATGACGCCGTCCGCCTCGACGGTCGTCATTACGCCTCCCCCGTCGCGGCGACGCCGCCGGACGTCCGGAACGAGTGGACCATCGGACACATCGTGACCTCCAGGGCAGCGTAGTAGACCGGCGGCGCGGGGACGGTCGCGCAAGCTACGCGTCCCGGCCGGTCGTATGCATCGCGTCGAACGTACGCGACTGGGGTTGGCTCTCAGAGATGGACAACTGCCGGGGCCGAAACTCATCGGAACGCTGTCCGCAGGGGAACCTTCAACGGGAACCTTGCAGATGCAAGACCATGCCCGCGCAGAAGCGTCCCGTATACCCGCCCGGTGAAGATTCCCTGAAAGGTGCCCTATCCGGGACACCGGCTCCCCCCGCATCAGCCCGGTACAGAACGTCCGGATCCGGAACGGCACCCGACTCGATAACACCAGAGCGCCGGGTCGACCAGAGCGGTGGGAGTGCGTCCTTCGCCCGGATCGAGGGCTGACCACCATGTGAGCGGACGTGGCAGGTCGCCGAGTTCCGGACCCCGGATGCCATTCGATGCCCGGACCTGCGAAGCACATCAAGCGCGGATCAGCCGGGCCTGCGCGGGTGAAGACGGTCTCCCAAGGGATCCGCTTGCGCGACGCGCGCTGACGTACAGCGTGGCCGGCGTGGCTCGTGGACGTCATCCTTGATCGGGTACCGCAGGTGAGTGATGCCATCCGGTGCCGCGATGACATCCGCGCGGTCCAGCTCTCGCGGCTCGCTGCCGGGATGCCCGGTGAGAGCCGCTGTAGGCTGCCGACATGAGCACGCGCGAGGATTACCCAGCCGGGGTGCCGTGCTGGGTCGACACCAGCCAGCCCGACCCCGCCGACGCCGCCCGGTTCTACTCCGGGCTCTTCGGCTGGCAGACCGAGGATGCGATGCCCCCCGACGCGGGAGCTCACTACTACATGGCCCGCATCGGCGGCCGGGACGCGGCCGCGATCTCCTCGCAGCCCCCCGGTGCACCACCGCAGGCGGTGTGGAACACCTACATCCGCGTCGAGTCCGCCGACGGCGCCGCAGCCCGGGTGCGCGAGGCGGGCGGGCAGGTGCTGTCCGAGCCCTTCGCCGTGTTTGACGCGGGGCGGATGGGCGTGTTCGCCGATCCCGAGGGCGCGGTCTTTTGCGTGTGGCAGCCCGGATCGCACCGCGGCTCGGCGGCGGTCAACGAGCATGGCGCGGTGAACTTCAACAACCTGCACACCGACGATGTTGAGGCCGCCCGCGCCTTCTACGGCGCCGTGTTCGGCTGGACGACGATCGACGTCGGCTCGCCGATGTGGGCTCTGCCGGGCTACGGCGACCAGCTGGAGGAGCTCAACCCCGGCCTGCGCGCGGGAATGAAGCAGATGGGCGCACCCGAGGGCTTCGAGAACGTCGTGGCGACGATCTTGCCCCGCGAGGGCGGCCCAGCGCGCTGGAGCGTGACCTTCGCCGTCGACGACGTGGACGCGATCACTGCGCGAGCGCGCGAACTCGGAGGCTCGGTCCTCGCCGCGCCGCGGAATGCGCCGTGGGTGCGATCCGCCGTCCTCGCCGACCCGGCCGGCGCGTCCTTCACCGCCAGCCAATTCGTAGCGGAGAACCGCTAGACGATCCGCTTTCGGGATCGCCGTTGGGTGCTGCGCATCCTAAGTTGCTTCCTGTCGTCCGATGGCTGCGATCAGGTGGCTCGGCCGGCTTGGGCGTCGTCCGAGGTCGGCGACGGCTGACGGCACGCTGAACGCCCATTCTGCGCCGCGACCCGGAAGAGTCCAGCTGGCGGCGATCTCGTCCAGAACGGCGGATGTCGCGTTCTGGACGTAACCAGCAATTGTGACGCAGCGTTACCCTTACTCAAGAGCGTGAGCGAACTCCCTGCCGACTCGGCGCGCGTGAGGTTCTTGGCAAGCGGGTAGCTGGCGGCGCCCCGATTACCCTGTTATGCGCCTGGCCGGGGCGCCACGCGGCCAGGGCGCTGGCGATGGTGCTCGCTCGGCGTATACGGCGACTGCCGAGCCGGTGGCGATCGCCGCGATCGCCGTCGCGCGAGCCGTGGCCCGATCGACCTTGTTGGGCTGGGGGACGTTCATCGGCCAGGACCGATCGTGACGGCGGCGTGGGCGGTGGCTTGATCCTCGGGGTCGAGGGTGGCACGATCGCCGAGGTGAGCACAGCGTTGCGGGAGCTGTTGATTCGTCATGTTGACGCCGGCGCAATTCCTGGCGGGGTCGCGCTCTTGGGTGCTGGGAACGTCGAGGTGGTCACCGCGGGCGTGGCGTCGATCGGCGGCGGTCCTATGGGCGAGGACGCGATCATGCGGATCCAGTCCATGACCAAGGCGATTACGTCGGTCGCCGCGCTGCGTCTTGTGGAGGCAGGGCGTCTCGAGCTCGACCTGAGTCTGGTGGACTGGCTGCCGGAGCTGACTGACCGTCAGGTGCTGCGCGATCCAGCGGCTGAGCTCGACGACACCGAGCCGGCTCGCCGAGCCATCACGCTTCGCCACCTGCTGACCAATACCTCCGGGTACGGCATGGTGATCCAGGCTTCGCCGCTGCAGCAGGCGATGGCCGCGAACGGCACTGAGGCTGGCCCGGAGCCACCGGTGATGGGCGCTGACGAGTGGCTGCGTCACCTGACCGAACTTCCGCTAGCGTTCCAGCCGGGAGAAGGATGGCGCTATCACCATTCGTTTGGCGTGCTCGGCATCCTTATCTCGCGGGTGACGGGCCGCCCGCTCGGTAAGCATCTGGCCGAGGACGTTTTCGGGCCGCTCGGGATGACCGACACAGCACTGTGGGTGGCGGAGGGCAAGCTGAACCGGCTGCCGGCGGCTTACCGGCACGGTGACGAGGGACTCGCGGAGACCGAGCCCGCCGGTGGCGGTTTCTACGCAGGGCCGCCGTCGTTCGACGTCAGCCACGGCGAGCTCGTCTCCACTGCACCGGACTATCACCGCTTTACCCGGATGCTTGCCGAAGGAGGGCGAGTCAACGGCCAGCCGATGATCTCACCTGATCACCTACAGCAGATGACGAGCGACCAAGTGCCGGCGGCGTGCAAGACCGCGGACAGCTTCTTCCCGGGGTTTTGGGACGGCATGGGATGGGGTTTTGGCGTGGCCGTGAAGACAGAGGGACCTCAGCGCGGCCGCATCGGCTGGTCCGGCGGACTGGGTACAGACTTCTTCGTCGACCCGGACGGCACGGTCGGCATCCTCCTCACTCAAGTAGAGATGGGTGAGGACATGTGGTCGCTGGTCGCGCAGTTCCAGTCGCTGCACGAGCCGTCGTGATCGGCCGGCGGTAATCCCCGCTTGCACTCTGCCAGTTCGCGCGCAGGAACGATCCATCTGCGCGTCGTTTTCCAGGTCGCTGATCCTCAGAGCGGCCGCGCGTAACGGCGGTTATCTTAAGTCCATTTGGGATAAGCCCTGATCATGAGGGGTTTTTGCGTCTGCGACATGTCGCTGACGTGAGGTTATGTGTGCGGCTTAGAACTCAAAAGCGCAGCGACAAGAGGATAGACGCAGGTCACGTGGGTGTCATCGCTTCCGGTGCGTCGTAGACACGACTTAAGATAACGCGTCCACCACGCAGCTCAAAGGCACGTAAAGCTACATCGGATACACCCCAGAGCGGACTTGAGATACGGCGGCTCTTTGCGCGGGCGCGCGAAGACTCGAGTTACTCTCCGTGACAGGCTTCCCAGTCAGGCTCCGGCCTCGGCTCGCAGAGCTCGCAGCCGCCGACAGACCGCGTGGGCATGCCCAAGGTCTCGCGGCCGTACCCGTGGCGTTCGACCGGCCCTAAATAGGCGAATTACCCGGTTCTGGAGCCAGGCCTTGGCTGATGCCGGTTGGGGCATTGGCGCGATTGGCCCGAATACATTGGCCGATGGTGCCAGCGGCCGGTAGGTCATAGGCCGCGTGGCGCAGGGACACAGGTCAGGACCACCGGGCGGGCGGGCGGCCGTGCCTCGCCGATTGGTTCGCCGCACATGTCGCGCGGACCATATCGGGGCCCGCCTCGTGTCAGCCGCAAGCAGCGGCGCGGGCCAGCAGGTGGGCGCGCTCGGTTGTGTTGGCAGTCATCGCCGCCGCGCGCTGGAATTCGGCGCGCGCCTCATCGCGCCTGCCGAGCCGCTCGAGCAGATCCCCTCGCACGCTCGGCAGCAGGTGATAGCCGCGCAACGCGGGTTCGCCGGCCAGCGTGTCCGCGATCGCCAGCCCGGCGGCTGGCCCGTCGGCCATCGATACGGCGACGGCGCGGTTGAGCTCGATCACCGGCGACGGCGCGAGCGCCGCAAGGACGCTGTAGAGGGTAGCGATGCGAATCCAGTCGGTGTCCGCGGCGACGAGTGCCCGTGCGTGGCACGCGGCCAGCGCCGCCTGGATGACATACGGCCCGCTGAACTCGCTGCCACTGAGGGACTCCGCCGTGGCCAGCGCCGCGAGGCCGTGCGTGATGAGCAACCGGTTCCAGCGGCTGCGATCCTGGTCGAGGAGCGTGATCAGCTCGCCGTCGCGCCCGGTCCTGGCCGGGATCCGCGACGCCTGGATCTCCATCAGCGCGACCAGCCCGTGCACTTCGGGCTCGTCGGGGGCGAGCGCGGCGAGCATGCGGCCGAGGCGCATCGCCTCCTCGCACAACTCCGCCCGCGTCCAGGAATCGCCCGAGGTCGCCGTGTAGCCCTCGTTGAAGATCAGGTACACGACCTCGAGAACAGACGCGAGCCGCGCCGCGAGTTCCGGACCGACCGGCACCTCGAACGGCACTTTGGCGTCCGCCAGGGCCTTCTTCGCGCGGGTGATGCGCGCGGCCATCGTCGGTGTCGAGACGAGGAACGCGCGCGCGATCTGTTCGGCCGGCAGGCCGCCGACCAGCTTCAGCGTGAGAGCCACGCGCGCGTCACGTGACAGCGAGGGATGGCAGGCGGTGAAGATCAGCCGCAGCACGTCGTCCTCGACGTGGTCGTCGAACTCGATTTCGTCCATGGGGTTTTCCGCTTCGGCGAGCTCCCGGCTGATCTCAGCCACCTTGCGCTCGAAGCTGGCCTGCCGCCGCACGCCATCGATGTAGCGACGGCGCGCGACGGCGGTCAGCCAGGCACCCGGATTGTCGGGCACCCCCGTCGACGGCCACTGCACCAGCGCGGCGACGAGGGCGTCTTGCGCGAGGTCCTCGGCCAGGCCGACGTCGCGGACCGTGCGGGCGAGCCCAGCGATGAGCCGTGCCGACTCGATCCGCCAGACCGCCTCGACGGTCCGCTGCGCCGCCTCGCTTCCCAACGACGCCTACTGGGTCCGCTGCTGTGCGGACTGCTCGCGCAGCCGGCTCTCGGCGTCGATGATCTCCTGCGGTATCTGCCCCTCGAAGTCGGCCGCCTCCTGGATGCGCCGCAGCTCCACGGTCGTGCCCTTGAACGGCGCGCGCTTCAGCCACTCGACGGCCTCATCCATTGACGAGACCTGCCAGATCCAGAAGCCGCCGACGAGTTCCTTCGTCTCCGCGAACGGCCCGTCGATGACCCGGCTGCCGCCGTCATCGCCGAAGTCCAGGCGCTTGCCCTGCGTCGACGGCGTAAGGCCCTCGCCGGCCAGCATGATCCCGGCCTTGAGCAGTTCCTCGTTGTACCTGCCCATCGCCGCGAACTCTTCCTCGTGCTCGGCGTACTCGCCCTTCTCGCTGTCTTCGGTGGCCTTGACCAGCACCATTACACGCATCTGGGTCTCCTTTGTTCCCCGGCCGGACGTTCCGGCTCACCAGTGCGTCGAGCGGCACGGACCAGATTCGACATGGGTCCTGAAGTTCTTTCTATCGCATGACGCCGTTCCGCAACGTGGCGCTCATGTGCCCGGCCACGACCACGGCGGATGCCGGCACGCACACTTCGGTGTTCGGCGCGGCGGCGGACGGACTGATCGGCTGGCGGGTTTTTTGAGTTCGGGATACGCGAGGCCGCGGGCTTCCAGCCATTGGGCCGCGCGGCGGGCGGACGCCCGGGACGGAGTTCGGACCAGAGGGAGCGGAAGGCGCGGCGGCGGAGCTGCGGAGGGCGAACGCGGTAACCGGGCACGCTCGGTTGACATCCGGTCAAAGGGGTGGGCACGTCGGCTCGAGACGTCGTGGTCGTGTCCGGCGCCACCGGTGGCGCCGGATCGCTCGCGGTCCAGCTAGCCAAGCGCAACGGCGCGACCGTGATCGAGCTGGCCTCGGATAGCCGCCGCGAATGGCTCGAAAGCGCGACGGCGTCATCCAGCAGAACGACGGATCTCGCGCACTGGCCGTAACCAGTGGTAGTAACGCAGTGTTATAGCTGTTTCAGCGCGTAAGCAACTTGATCGCCGACTATGTGCGGCTCCCCTCGCGTTGGCCTCAACGCGCTGGCGAGTACAGATCAGCCATTTCGGAGCGGTCCAAGTCCGGCCGGGCGTATCGGCCTTCTGGTGGCGGTCCTGCCTGACAGTCCCGGGGACGCGTTTGGCGGCGGGTTTGGGCGCCTAGCTGATGGCTCCGGTATCGCCGGCTCTCGGCGGGCCGGCTGGGCGGGTGGGTTCAGGTGATGCTTCCGCTAGCGCGTACTCAACGGCGCGGCTCCCTCCCAGGGACTGTCCCCGTGTCCAGGCCTGCTCGAAGGCCGCATCTCCCATGCGGGAGCGCAGCGCGGCCAGGAGACCATCGTCGTGGGCGGCGCGGGGCACGAGCGCGTGCAGCCAGCCGCTGCCCTTGGCTTGCAGGAGCGCGCCTGCGGCGGCGAGCAGATGCACGGCGCGTTCCAGGTTGTCCTGCCGGATGGCGACCGCGGCGAGCGCCTCGAGGTAGTAGGCGACGCTTGGTTCGTCCCTAGCCTCGGCCGACTGCGACACCCCTTCCTGCAGGCGTTCCGCCGCGCCGGTCAGATCGCCCTGTGCCTGGCTGCTGAGCGCCAGGTCGTAGAGCGAGACGAGGATGGTGAACCGGTCCTGCGCGCTGCGGGCCGCGTTCAGGGCCTCGGTGAACAGCTGCGCTGCGCGGTCGTGATCTGCCTGGCTGAGCCGGATCTGGCCGAGGAAATTGCACACGAGCGCCACGTCCAGCAGGTGCTGCAGACGCACGGGTCCGGCGAGCCGGTCGTCGCCGGCCTCCTGCAGCGGGGCGAGCGTCTGTTCGAGCAGCTCGCTGGCCCGCGCGTCCTGGTGCTGCAATGCCAGGAGGTGACCCAGCATGGCTGCCGTCGTGGCTGCGCCCAGCATGTCCCCGGCCTGGCGGTACAGCGGCAGGCTCTGCTCCAGAAGCGGCTGTGCGGTGGCCTGGTCCCCGGACGCGAAGAGGCCGAAGCCGGTGCCGCTCAGCGCCAGGGCACGCTGCCGCGGCGGCAGGTGCTCGCTCTTGGCCAGGATGTCCACGTAGGAGGCGAGTTCCTCGGCGTGGCCGCGCAGCCACCAGAACCTCCAGGTCGCCCAGGACAGCTGTATCGCCGGCTCGAGCTGGTCCTGTGCCACCAGCCAGGACATTGCGGCGCCGAGGTTGCCGTGCTCGGTCTCGAGCCGGTCCAGCCACGCCAGCTGTCCGGGACCTTGCAGCTCGGCTGGAGCCGGCTCGGCGAGCGCCCGGAAGTAGGCCGCGTGCCGGTCGTGCGCCTCCCGCCAATCAGCGCCGTCGCGCAGGCGCTCCAGCGCGTACTCCCGGATGGTCTCCAGCAGTCCGAAGCGCGGCTCGCCGTCGCGGGTCTGCGGCTGCACCAGGCTGCTGTCCACCAGCGACCCCAGCGTGTCCATGACGTGCCCGGCCCGGCCCGGGTCCGCCGGCCCGGCGGCGCCGGCGGCCTCTGCGGCGGGCAGGTCGAAGGTTCCTGCAAACACCCCTAGGCGGGCAAATAGCGCCTGCTCGCGGGCGGACAGCAGGTCGAAGCTCCAGTCCAGGGTGTTTCGCAGTGTCTGCTGCCGCTCGGGCAGGTCGCGCGCTCCGCCCGTCAGCAGCCCCATCCTGTCGTCGAGCCGGGCCAGCAGGGCCTGCGGTGGGAGCAGCCTGACCCTGGCCGCGGCCAGCTCGATGGCCAGCGGCAGCCCGTCCAGCCGCCGGCAGATCTCGGCGACCGCCCCGGCGTTCCCGCTGGTCAGCTCGAAACCTGCGGACGCGGCGCGGGCGCGCTGCACGAACAGGCGCACCGAGGCGCATCGCTGCACCTCTGCGGCATCCCCGTCGGCCCCGATCGGCGGCACCGGCAGCGGCGGCACCGGGAACTCGTGCTCACCGCTGAGCCGCAACACCGTCCGGCTGGTCACCAGCGCCACCACGCCGGGAGCGGCGCCCAGCAGCTCAGCCACCAGCGGAGCCGCCCCCATCACCTGCTCGAAGTTGTCCAGCACCAGCACCAGCCGCCGGGCGCGCAGGTGCGACTTCAGGTCGGTGATCAGCGCGCCGCTCGAGGTGCTCAGCCCCAGCGCGGCGGCGATCGCGGCCAGCACCAGCCCGGCCGCCGGGACCGAGCCGAGCTCAACGAACCGCACCCCGTCCGCGAAGCCCGCACCCACCCGCTGCGCGGCCTCCACCGCGAGCCTGCTCTTCCCGACTCCGCCCGGGCCGGTGAGGGTGACCAGGCGCACACCCTCGGCACGCACCAGGTCGCTCACCGCCGCAACGTCATCGTCGCGGCCCACAAGCGGCGTCGCCGGCACCGGCACCACCCCTGCCAGCGACGCCCCGTCCGCGGCGCCGCCCCGCGCCGGCGCCCTCTCGAACCGCTCGCTCAGCAGCACGGCCAGGTCGTTCTCGACCAGGCGCTGCAGCTCGGCGGCAGCAGAGAAGCGCTGATAGGACACGTCACCGGCATCCCTGATCCGGGTCAGCATCTCCGCCAGCCGCGACTCACGCTCCGGCGCCGGCGACTTCACATAGATCAGCCTGGGCAGCCCCGCCGCCAGCAGGTACTCATCCTCCAGCCCGGATACCTGCTCCCCCGGCGCGACCCAGCCGTAGCTCTGCCAGTACACGCCCACGAACACCTGGCTCTGCGCCAGGTAGGAGCGGTATACCTGCCGCGGCGGATGCGGCCGGGCGCCCAGCTCGAACATCACCGGCACCAGCCTCAGACGGGTCACCGCGTCCCGCACTGCCTGCCGCTCAGCGGCCAGTTCCTGCAGCGTGGAACTCACAAAGACCCGCAACCGCTGGTCAGGCGTGCGGATCACATCCGTCTCGGCCATTACTCCACAGCCTAGCTACCTAGTCAGGTGAATAGGAGCGCGGCGGTGGCCAGCAACACTACGGCCGTCGCGCCGTGCACGCCGTCGGCGGTGGCCTTCGGGCCGTTGCTGCGCAGCACGATGATGGCGTCGCCGATCGGGATGGTGCTGGCTGCCAGCTCGAACCAGCCCAGGACGTGGGGCATCCTGGCGGCGAGCAGGACCCGACCGCAATGTGGTGACGGCGTTCGTCATGCTGGCCGACATCGAGGTCGGTTCGGTGCAAACCGCGCAGGCGGGGGCGGGAGGGGCCCGTGGGTACGCGTGACTCTGCCCTGGACAGTATGGCGTGGCCGGCCTGCGCAGGGCGGCTGCGGACCGGGACCTCGCTCACATCGTTCTAGAGCCGCGTCAGGCAACGTTCGCCCTGTTCTCCAACGCTGTTCGGAGCCGCGCGTTCTGGGGCACTCCACTCCCTTCCTCTACTATTCAGGTTGTTTAGGATCCCTTGGGGAGGACGCCTTGGGCGCGGCAACGACGATCGTGAACGCGAAGGTATTCGACGGGACGAAGTTGCAGGACTGGACTTCGGTCCGGTTCGCTGACGGCCTGATCACCAAGTGCTCGGTCGCCTCGGCCGCCCAAGAAGGCGACGAAGTGATCGACGCGGGCGGCGGGACGGTGCTTCCCGGTCTGATCGACGCGCACGTGCACCTCGTTCCCGGCGCTCTCGCGCAATCGTTGACCTTCGGCGTTACCACCGTTCTCGACATGTTCAGCAAACCCGGCCTGGTGGCCAGCGCTAAGGAGCAGGCCGGCTCCCGTCCGGATGTGGCCGACGTGCGTTCCTCGGGTGTCGGTGCCACCGCGCCCGGCGGGCACCCGTCGATGATGTACGCCCCGTTCCCGACGTTGACCGCCGCTGACCAGGCCGGGCAATTCGTGGCGGAACGGATCGCGGCGGGCTCGGACTACCTGAAGATCATCTCCGGCACCGGGGGCCTATGGCCCTCGCTGGACTCCGAAACCATCCAGGCACTGGTCATTGCCGCGCACGGCCGCGGCCTGCTCGTCGTCGCTCATGTGAGCTCGACGGCCGGTGCCGGGGAGGTCGTGTCCGCCGGTGTCGATGTGGTGGCCCACGTCCCTGCGAACGCCGAGCTGGACAAGGCCCTAGCCGGACGCATGGCCGAAGCCGGGATCGTGGTCGGTCCGACGCTGGCCACCATCGAGAACACCCTCGGCGAACCGGGTGGCGCGGCAGTGGTCGGGGACCCGCGGCTCGCTGAAGCGCTCGGCGACGCCTGGGCACGCCGGCTGACTTCGGATGCCTCGGGATGGCATGGCCGGCAAATGCCGCCATACTCTCGGGCCGAGGACAACGTGCGGCGACTGGCCGATGCGGGGGTCACTCTGCTGGCGGGCACGGATGCTCCGAACCCGGGGACCGTGTTCGGAGCGAGCCTGCACCGGGAGCTCGAACTCCTTGTCCGGTGCGGCATCAGCCCGGCGCAGGCCCTGGCCGCTGCCACGGCTGAACCGGCACGAGTGTTCGGCCTCGCCGACCGGGGACGTGTCGCCGCCGGGCAGCGCGCGGACCTGGTCCTCGTGTCCGGTGACCCGTTGACGGACATCACCGCGACGCGCGCCATTGAGCGGATATGGCGCGGGGGCATAGCCTGCGATCGACACGCCTTCGTCGCGAGCGCTGCCGAAGCTGAGCAGCTTGACGCTTTCGACGCCCAGCTCGCCAAGGTCGTGGCAGCCGTGCGCGAACGCTGGTCCAACTGAAAAGTGGGATACCTGTGGGGGCGGGCCCGGGAGGCTGACTGACCCGAAAATAGAACCTCAGCTGGGCGCGCGGTAGCGGACCCTGGCCATCGGGGCGGGTCAGGGCCTGCGGGCGGGTATGGGTCAGGCGGCCTGGGTGCCGCCGGTACCGCCCGGTCCGGGCGCGGGGAGGCGGCAGAGGTGACCTCGAAGCCGAGGGCGCCGAGCTTGCCGACGTGGTGGGCGATCTGGCGGCGGATGTTGGAAAGCGCCGTCACCGGCTGCGGCTTGCTGCCCGGCTTGAGCGCACCGCTGTTCCTGGCCGCGTCCTGGCTCGCCGAGAGGCGGGGCCGCCGCCGCGGAAGAACAGATCGGCGCTAGACCTGGGTGAAGCGGACGTGCAGGCCGAGACGGCGCAGCACCCGGACGAACCAGAGGGCGGAAAGGAAGGCCGCCGCGACGACGCCACCTATGGTGACGGCGGTGGTGAGCAGTTCAACCACCTCCGCCGACGCGATAGCCATCGCCACTGCCAGGCCCGCGGTGGAGGCCGCGAATATCGCGGCCCACAGCCAGGTCACCTCCTGGAAGAACCGGTCCAGCCCGGGATGACGGGAAGACGGCTGGCGCAGCCCCACCACCTCTGCGGCCAGCTGGGCCACCAATGGCTTGCGCGTGGGCGCTGTCCGCGCGAACAGGACGCACAAGGCCAGATTGCCCAGCGGGAACTGGAGCAGGAACACCAGCGTGCTCCCGGTGGCGATCACCAGGGCCGTCTGCAGCGTGAGCACCAGCGCCGAGATGATCAGCAGGCCGGGGACGCTCCCTGTCGCCAACTTGCGCACGGCCACGGTCAGCCAGACCACGCCGGTCGCGGCCACCATGCCGACGGCCCGTCCGCCCAGCATCGCGCCGACGAGATATCCGGCGGCAGGAAGGCCGAGGGCTTCGGCGAGGTTCCATCCCGCGGTCAGTATGAGCCGCCAGGGACGGGGCAACTCGAGGTCGTCACGCGGCACGACGCCGGCTTCCCCGGCATCTGCGGGTAGATCCGGCCACGGACGCGTCTGCGGGCTCATGTCTCGTGCTCCCTTCTCCGCGGGCCACGCTCCACGCGCCCCGCGAGAGGAACGGTGCGGTCGCTCCTCTCGCGGGACCGCTCTCAGCGGGCCGTGGCGGCGGAGTGGTCGTCCGGCCGTCCCGCGCGCAGCGTCGTCATCCGCTGCCAGAACTCGTCCTCGTCGATCTCGCCGCGGGCGAACCGCTCGGCGAGGATCTGCTCGGCCGTGACCGGGCCCAGGCCGGGGGGCGAGCCCGGCTGGTCGTAAGGTCCCGGCGCCCCGTAACCCTGATAGGGGTGCGGCCGCCGGCCACCCCAGGCGGACCGGCGCATCACCGCGAAGACGGCCATCATCAGGAACATCCAGAACACCAGGGAGCTCAGCCCGTACAAGAACATCTTCTACCTTCTTCCTGCGGGCCTGGACCGGACCGGGCCCGGTCCGCTCCCGCAGCTTCCAGTTCACCGCGCGACCCTGAACACCTGCTGCAAACGTGCGGTAAACGGGCTCTGCGATACGTGCACCAGTTCCCGGAGGCCCAGGCACCCTTTTGGAGCACGACAAGGATGCACCCGCCCGCAAGTCAGCAGCCGTCCGCGCAATCATGCTCCCAGCGCTGCCACCTATCACAGCAGCCTCATCCCCGTCAGGATTCTGAGGTGCAAAGCCGACGCCAGCAAATGCATCCGAGCATGCTGGGCGCTGACGTGATGAACCGGCAGTCTCGAACCCGCCGACTCGCCAGACACACGACTAACCAGATCTGAGCGCCACAGCCGACCCGGCGCTGAGCACCTGCGGGCGGGACTGCGCGCTTACCGGCAAGCGGCTCCTCCACGCTCCGTGACCAGCTGGCGGTTAGCCGCGGCTAGCCCTGGCTGGTGGCGGTCCCGTCCGAGATGGCCTGCTCGTACAGCTGGTGAATGCCGTTATTGAGGTAGACGCTGTAGGAGATGGAGGGGGTATCGCCGCCCTGCTGGTAGCCGCCGATCACGCCCACGATCGTGCCGGTCCGCGACCGCGTGTCGAAGTGGGTCACCCACGGGCTGCCGCTGGTGCCGCCGGTGTACCCGCCGCAGTCGAACCGCAGCTGGGTGGCGCTCTGCCGCGACGTCCAGTTGAGGCAGGTGATGGGGGCGCCGGCGCTGTCCGGGTACCCGGTGACCCGCACCAGGTACCGGTACCCGGAGTCGATGCCGAGCCGGCTGGCGCCCAGCACCTGCTGGATGTTCTCGCCGTCGTGCGGCTGGAGCACGACGAAGCCGACATCGAAGCCGGGATCCGACGAGTTCGCCCATTGCGGGGCGACCAGCATGCGCTGGGGCGTCCAGACGCCGTACGGCGCGTCGCCATCCCGGTAGCCGGGGATGAACACGATGTCTTTCTTGTAGCCGCTGCCGTTGCCGCCGTTAATGCAATGCGCGGCGGTGATCAGCAGGTCCTTGCCGGGGCTGGCCACCACGCTCGCCGTGCAGAAGTGCTCACCGCTGGCGTCATGCTCGAACAGCGCCCCGACCCGCAGCGCGACCACCGCCGGGTGCGAGTTCGGGGATCGGCCTGGCCGCGGGACGAGGCGCTGCCCGCCTAGCAAGGGCCGGGCGCTGAGGAGCCGGGACCGGGTCCAGAAGCTAACCGGGCCGCTGCCGCCGGGCGGCCGGTGGCCAGCGGCCGGCGCCGCAGAACAGCCGCTAGCCAAGATCATCGCGATGGCGGCAGCCAGCGCACCATGCCTCATCCCGCCGAGCCTCATACCCGCCGTGGTTCCTCTCCGCCGTGGTTCCTCTCCGCTGTCCGACTCTCGCCCTGCTGATTAAACGGTCGCCTCTTTGCCAATGGCCCGGCAATCCCAGATTCGATCCAACGAGCGGCCCGACCAGCCTGCATAATTATGCATCGCCCTTTGCGCAGAGAACGCGGTCATCTGCCGCGTTCCGGGCGTTGTCGGTACGCCGCGTTTCCGCGGAAACGGTGCTGTCATGCTGCGTAGGGAGTGGCTGGCGAGCCGCGGCTGCCCGTAGCGAGAGTCTCTCCGGGACAGCCGGGCTATCGCGCCTTGCTCCCTGGCGGTTACGTTGATGCGGTGAAGGTCCGTCCGCGGGAGGCCGCCGACCAGGCTGCGGCCGAGGCGTTCCTGGCCCGGCACCACAGCCTCCGGGTGGCCCGGCTGGGAGAGCTGGTCCGCCCGGTGGATCATCCGGCGTTTGTCGCCGAGACCGCCGGGGGGCGATTGGCGGGCATGCTCACGTACGTGCCGGGGCAGGACTGGCAGCAGTGCGAGATCCTCACCCTGCACGCGGACCAGCAGTGGCGCGGGGCGGGGACCGCCTTGATCGAGGCGGCCGCGCAGCTGGCCAGGCGGCAGGGGTGCACCCGGCTGTGGGTCATTACCACCAACGACAACGTTGATGCGCTGCGGTTCTACCAGCGCCGCGGCTTCTGCCTGGTGCGGGTGCACCGCGGTGCCGTTGATCGCAGCCGTGCCTGGCTGAAGCCGGAGATTCCCCCGGTGGGCGCCTACGGGATCCCGTTGCGCGACGAGATCGAGCTCGAAAGACCACCCTGAGCAGGAATGCCGCGCGGGCAAAGGCGCAGTGCCCGCATCAATCGGACGCTGACAATTCGCGCTGGGGACCCCGGTCATTTCCGCGAGTCGTGATCAGGAGATTACGTTCGCCGGTGGGACGTCCTCACCGGGCTGCCCGCCGGGCTGCCCCGCCCGGCAGCCCCGGCGCGGCAATAGCTGGCCGGGTGCTCCCGCGGCGGGCTGTCCCCGCGCCCGTGTTGTCTGGCAGACTGCCGGCGTGAGCAGCGATAACCCGGCAGACCTGCACATGCTCAACGTGATCGTCCGGGCATGGCGCGGAACTCGGCGAACGGCCCTTACTCCGGGGTGCCGAGCGGGCCGAGCACGGCAGGGTCGCTGGAGCGCGCCGGCTGGGCGGTGCTGGGGTCCTCACCGGGGAACAGCCCCGGCGGGGCCAGCACGTCACCGACGTGCATGGTGATCATCTGGCCGCTATCGAGGATGCCGAGCGTGATGAGGGTCCCGGTCGGCGGCCCGGAACTCTCGCCCGGTGTGGTGTTGCCGGTGCCCGGTAGGTACAGGCCGGCCGGGGCGTGGATCAGGACAAGCGGGAGGTCCTGCGTGACGCTGACGGCCTGCAGGTCCACGGTGACCGGCCGTGGCCGGCCGCACCGTGCCGCGACCGTGCCGTAGGTGAGCACCCGCACGAGGGCGGTAGCGGGGATGACGTCGACGACGGAGTCGTGGAAGTCGCAGGGCGGCACGGAGGCGGTCAGCACCGGGGAGAACCGGTCCGGGTTGCGGCGGTCCAGCGTCCAAGGCACCGAGGTTTCCTCGATCGGCACCGCCACGACGGCTGGGACGACGCCGGTCCCGCTGCAGGGGACCGGCTGGGTCTCGTCATAAATGAGGGCGTCACCGCCGGTGGCCGCGTCGATGACGAACACCTCGTAGCCATCACCGGTGTACGCCGGCTGGTCGGGCGCCGGGGCCGGCGTGGTCGGCGGGGTGGTCACCGAAACAGCCGGGCAGGAGGCGGTCAGCTGGGTGCGGAATACTACGACCCAGGCGAGGCGGTTCCGGTAGGAGGCCGGCCCGGGCATGGTCTGGCCGTAGCTCTGCCAGGAGCTCGAGTTGACCGGCAGCCCGGGCGAGACGGTCACCATCGCGTAGCCGATGGCCAGCCCCCATTCCTCGGCCGCGGCATCCAGTGCGCCGCCGTTGCTGCCGATCGCGGCGAGCGCCCCGCACTCAGCAAGCGTGCGCGACACGCACGGAACAGCACCCGGCGGCGGCGGCTCGACGGACAGCAGCCCGCCGTCGACTGAGAAGCCATGGGACGCGGCGCCGCCGCGCAGCGCAGTGACGGCCGGGCCGGTCAGCCGTTGCCCCGCCGGCACCTAGTCAGGCTGCGTCGGCAGGTCACAGGCTCGCGCCGTCGTGCTGGCGGGGTGATCGGCCCTCCGCCGGCTACGGCAGCCCAAACGCAGCCGCTCACCGCCGCTACCGTCGCGACGACCAAGGCCGCCGCGACCGATCCGCGCGTCCATCGCATGCGGTTCAGACGCTCGTCCCGGCACCGGGGTTGCCTGCGCCGGGCGGCAAGGATCTTGCCGCTTCCCCGGTCGCCCGCTGGTCCTGGTGTGTTGTTTGCCGATGGTGCGGCGCGGGCGCGTCAACCATCACCGGCCCCGGCCTGGATTAACGTTGCCATCAACCATGAAAGGCCAGAGCTAAAGTGGCCCAATTCAGATCTTCATCGCCTTGATACGCGCGCACCCGCACCTTTCTCGCATGCAGCCGCGACCGCATCGCACCTGAATAGTCTCTTCATACCTATAGGGAAAGGAGCAGTATAGAAAAAGCAGCCATACCTGGGGCGTCCTCTCATGCCGCGATGAGAGCGGTGAGAGCGGCACTCGCAGACGCCACAGAGGCAGAACTTGATGTTCCGCAGGCGTCCCGTGACTCCTGCTGACACCGGCGCAGGGCGTTCGTAGCCGGGAGGGATCTGCTCGCTTGGTCATCCGCCGAAGGACTGACGGTTCATCACCCACCGTGGCCAGTCCGACAGGCCGTCCCGGCTATGTGGCTCGCAGTCGGCGTGTAACCCTCGGCGCAGACGGGATTCCCGTCCCGTCCCGGCCTACCGCGAAGGCTTCAGGCGGTCGCGGGCGGCCGAGTAACCGATAGCTCCGGCGGAGTCCCGCGATACGCCTCAACCTCCACAAGCGCCAACTGCCCCGTACACCCCTGGCTGAGGCTCGAGGACGGAAGGTCGGCAGTAAGCACGTTGGGATTCCCATGCCGGCAAAACCCCGGGTCGGCCGGGTCCGGGTCGTACCAGGCCCCGGTGGACAACTGGACGACCCCTGGGCGCACCGCGTCGTCCACAGAAAGCCCGGCCAGGCACGCACCCCGGTCGTTGAAGATCCGCACGAGGTCACCGTCGCGCAGCCCTCGCACCTCCGCGTCGGAAGGGTGCATCCGCACCGGCTCACGCCCGGCGATCTTGACCGACTGGCTGTGCGCGCCGACATCCAGCTGGCTGTGCAGTCGCGACCGCGGCTGATTGGCGACCAGCTGCAGGCCGAAGCGCCCCGCGGCAACCGAGCCGAGCCACTCGTCCGGCTCAAGCCAGACCGGGTGGCCCGGGCAATCCGGGTACCCGTATCTGTCGATGGCCGAGGAGAAGATCTCGATCTTCCCGGTCGGCGTGGTGAGCGGATGCTTCTCCGGGTCAAGACGGAACTCAGCGAACGCTACCTGCGGCTCGCTGGCCACCGGCAGCTCGATGCCATTGCCGGCCCAGAACTCGTCAAAACCCGGAACCGAAGCCCGGCCCCGCCCCTGCGAAGCGAGCGAATCCCGCCACTCGCCATACAGGTGCCGCAGCCACTCCATCGCGGTGCGGCCCTCGGTGAAGTCCTTGCCCACACCGAGCCTGTCCGCCAGGTCAGAAAAGATCGCGTAGTCGTCCCGGGCCTCGCCGTGCGGCCGGGTCAGCGCGGGCATCGGGAAGAACATCCGGTCGTTCTGCCCGGAGCCGAAGTCGTCACGCTCGATGCTCATGGTCACCGGCAGCACGATGTCGGCGTGCCGCGCGGTCGCCGTCCAGAACGGGTCGTGCACCACGACCGTCTCCGGGCGGGTGAAGGCCTCGCGCAGCCGGGCGAGGTCCTGGTGGTGATGGAACGGGTTACCGCCGGCCCAGTACACGAGCCTGATGTCCGGGTAGGTCAGCCGCTGCCCGTTGTAGTCATAGCCGGCACGGGGATTCAGCAGCATGTCGGCGATCCGTGCCACCGGGATGAACGTGGAGACCGCGTTGCGGCCCTGCCGCAGCCGCGGCACCCCCACTCGCGGCGCCGGCTCGCCGACCAGGGCCGCGGACCCGTACCCGTGGCCGAAGCCGCCGCCCGGCAGCCCGATCTGGCCGAGCATGGCCGCGAGCACCACGCCGAGCCACAACGGCTGCTCCCCGTGACGGGCACGCTGCAGCGACCAGCTGACCGTCACCATAGTGCGGGCGGCGGCCATCTCGCGCGCGAGTTCCCGGATCCGCGCCGCCGGCACGCCGGTGATCGCCGAAGCCCACGCGGGATCCTTGACGACCCCGCCCGCCTCGCCGCGCAGGTACCGGGCGAACCGCGGGAACCCGACGGTGTAGCGGTCCAGGAAGCCGGTATCGGCCAGGCCGTCGGCGTCGAGGACCTGGGCCAGCGCGAGCATCAGCGCGGCGTCGGTCCCGGGCCGCGGCGCAATCCACTCGGCCCGCGCCTCGGCAGGCGTGTCGTCGCGCAGCGGGCTCACGGATACGAACCGGCAGCCCCGGGCCCGCGCGGCGCTCATCCAGCCGCGGGCATGATGCCGGGACACCCCGCCCGGCGACACCGCCGCGTTCTTCGGTGACAGCCCGCCGAAGGCGACCACCAGTTCGCTGTGCTCCGCGATCACGGACTTGGCCGTGGCGTGGGTCTGCAGCACGTTCACGTCGGCGATCACGTACGGCAGCAGCACGGTGGAGGTGCCGAGGCTGTAGCTGTTGACGTGCCGCACGTAGCCGCCGAGGCAGTTCAGGAACCGGTGCAGCTGGCTCTGCGCGTGGTGGAACCGGCCCGCGCTGGCCCAGCCGTACGAGCCGCCGTACACCGCTTCGGCCCCGTGGTCGCGGTAGACCCGCCGCAGTTCCCCGGATAGGAGGCCGAGCGCGATGTCCCACGACACCGGCACGAACAGCTCGTCGCCGCGTCCCGGCGCACCCGGCCCGTGGTCCAGCCAGCCCTTGCGCACGTGCGGCTGCGCGATGCGGGCGGGGTGATGCTGCGCGGAGGCGACGTTGTTGATCAGCGGCATCGGCTCCGGATCCCCGCGCCACGGACGCACCTCAGTCAGCCGCTCACCATCGCTGACAGCCTCGAATGTCCCCCAGTGCGTCAGATGCACGGTCATGCCATCAGCGTCTCCCGGCCCGCCAATCAAATTCAAGAGATTTTCCGCCAAACGCCCGTGTCACCTGCACCCACACCGCTCCCCTGCAGCTGCCGGAGCTCGTACCGCCTGATCCAGAAGCTCCATCAGCGCCTTGCTTCACACTTTGCACGCCATTCCGCCGTTCCCTGCACCTTGTCAAGCGGCGCGAACATCGAGCCCTATTTCCGACGACACTGGCGGCACTTCGGCTGCTGTCACCGACCGTGGGCGGTGGGGGACATACGAAGCGCACGTAGCCGCCGTAGTTATCTGGCCCCGCATCATGCCGCCTGGCTGCGACGGTTCGCGGCGTGCAGATCGGGGTGATCTGTACGCCGGCCCTCATCTGCCGGCGGGGACCTGATGCTTGCTCACATGCGGGTTACGGGCAGGTGAGTGCCAGGCTCGGCTTCGCCTATCCGGGCCGTCCCGTCGTGTGGATGGGCTCCGGCACTGCCTGTTCCCCCCGATCTGCCGGCGGCGGGTAACCCGTGGCGTGGTCGTCGGACACTTATGAGTGTGGGCCGATTCGCTGTCTTGCTGTCTTCTGGAGGACTGTCGTGACGATTGTCCGTATCGTGCTTGCTGATCCCCGGACCGGAGGGCCGCCGGACGGCAGTGCCGTGAACGGCCGGCAGCTCATCGTGCTCGCCGACACAGTGCCTGCCGAGGATGGCGGTCACCGGGCGGTGCCGCTGTGGCTGCCGGGTTTGGATTTCAAGTTGCTGTGGTGGCTGCTGGACCGGCCTGCCAGGGACGCCGTGATGGCCGGTGTCCTGGAGGAGACAGCGGCCCGGCTGCTGCACACGGCCGGGGTGGCGGTGACCGCCGTGGACATCGATCCGGCCGGCGAGGATGTGCCGGAGCTGCGCTCGGGCACGGCCGCGGCGCGGGCCGAGCTGGCCACGGCCGCCGGAACCCGGCATGTGCCGGTGAGCGCCGGGTACGGCCTGAAACTGGCGGTCGCGGCCGGGGCGCCGGTCCGGGTGGCCGGTGAGGTGATGGACCGGCTCGCGGTCCCGGTCCACGGCGAGGACGTGCATGCGCCGTTCCTGCTGCCTTCGGCCGTCCGGCCGCCGGGCGATCCCGGGCAGCGGCCGCGTTTCGAGCCGCGGAACATGGCGTTCACCGATGGCCTGGACCGGTGGGAGCTGGCTGGCAGCTTCCTGGCGGCTGGCCGGCCGCATTGGCAGGACTATTCCCGCGCCGCCGCAGACGGGACCGCGATCCTGGCGTCCGCGGTCCCGGAGCCCTCCGGTTCCGCCGTCCTGTTCCAGGAGATCTACGCCGACGACTACGGCGGCCGCACGGTCACCTTCCGCGGGCAGCTGCGCACCGCCGGCGTGGCCGGCCAGGCCGGGCTGCATCTGGCCACGGGCCGGCCCGCCGGCCCTCCCGGCGAACACTGCGCGACCGCGGCGGCAGCCTGACCGGCCCCGGCAGCAGCGACTGGACCTGGCATGAGGTCACGATGCCCGTCCCCGGCGACGCTGGCGTCATCCGGTTCGGCATCTCCCTGGCCGGCCGCGGCCGCATCGAACTGCGCAACCCGGAACTGTCCCCGGCCCGGCCGGAAACTGCGGAGTAAAGCAGAGCATGGACATCCCGGACGGCGACCTGGTCCGGCTGGCCCGCGACGGCGATCCGGCGGCGTTCCGGCTGCTGGTCGAGCGGCACCTGCCGATGGCGCGCGCCCGCGCCGCCCAGCTGTGCCCGCAGCCAGACGACGCCGACGATGCCGTGCAAGACGCGTTCCTGCAGGCGTTCATCGCCCTGGACCGGCTGCGCGACCCCGGCCGGTTCGCCGGCTGGCTGGGCGGCATCGTGGCCAACGTCTGCCGCGCCCAGCGGCGCCGGGCGCCGCTGACCCTGCTCGGCGACTGGCCCGAGAACCTGCACCCGGCATCGGCCAGCAACCTGCCATCGGCTGAGGACCTGGACCGCGCCGACGCGCTGGGCCGCGCGGTCGCCGGCCTGCCCCCCGGGCAGCGCCACGCCGTCACCCTGTTCTACTACGCCGACCAGCCCGCCGGCCAGATCGCCACTTCTCCCGGTGCCGCCAAGGCCAGCCTGCACAAGGCCCGCCGCCGGCTGCGCGAGTACATCACCGCGCACCGCCCCGACCTCATCCCCGCCACCTCCCGGAGAACCCCCATGACCGCCGTCCGCATCGCGCACGCCGACCCCTCGCCCGGACGCCAGCCAGTCGGCCTTGTGGTGCTCGCCGACGACGCCGGGCACCGGGCGCTGCCGGTCCGGCTGCCCGCCCTCGCCGTCTGGCGCCTGCTTGCCCGCCCCGGCGACCGCGACGGCGAACACCCCGAAGACGACGCCGGGCAGATGACCGGCCAGCTGCTGCACGCGGCCGGGATCACCGTGACCGCCGTGACCGTCACCGACCTGGGCCCGGCGGTGACCGCCACGCGGGTAGACATCGCCGTGCCCGGCGGGACCCGGCAGGTCACCACCCGCCTGGCCGACGGCCTGGCCCTGGCGGTCATCACCGGCGCGCCGCTGGCCGTCGAGGACCTGGTGATGGACCGGCTCGCCGAGCCCGTCACCGGCCCCGACCCGCTCAGCCCGTTCCGCAGCCGCCAGCATGCACCCCCCGGGCCGCCCGAGCACACGCGGTTCGAGCCGCGCAACCTGGCGTTCACCGACGGCCTGCACCGATGGCAGCTCGATGGCACCTTCCTGCGCCAGGCCGGGTTCCACGACCAGGACTATTCCTGCACCACCGAAGACGGGCGGGCGATCCTGACCGCGGCCGTGCCCGGACCCGCCGGATTCGCCGTCCTCGGCCAGGAAATCGAACCCGACGACTACCGCGGCCGCGCCGTCACCTTCCGCGGCGACCTGCGCACCACTGACGTCGCCGACCGCGCCGGACTGGTGCTCCGCATCCCCCGGCAAGGACGGCGACCGGCCCCACCGGATCCCTGGCACGATCCCGAGAACCACTTCGCCCCCGTCAGCGGAACCCGCGACTGGACCCGCCACGAGGTCACCGCCCAGGTCCCGGCCGATGCCATCAGCATCATCTTCGGCGTCTTCCTGAACGGCCGCGGCCAGATCGAACTCCGCAACCCGCAACTCGACCCGCACCCGGCAAACCAGTAGCCGGAAATGCGGTGATGAGCGTGCTGGAACGGTGCCGGGTGTTCAAGGTCTGCGGGCAGGCGACCTCAGCCCGCAGAAGCAGCCGTTACGCGCGCGCAGCGCACCGCCAACGAGCCGACATGGAGCCATGCATACTCGGTATGATCCCCTGGCCAGCCACAACGTACCCTGATTTGCCACCCTCTGCAACGAGCTATGTGGCCGCCGACCGTGAAAATGTCTTGCGTGCAGACGCGCCCAATGGCCGCCTCTCGTGGGTGGAACTACATGCCATCCGGCGGCAGTACGTCCAGCCGCGTCCGTCTATGCGGTCACGTCCCTGTGCGAACGCAGCAATCTTCGAGGAGCGGTTCGTGGTCAGCCGCGCCACGACGAACGTACCTGGCCGTGCGTCGCCGAGCTCGCCACCGTCGGTTCATGGCCGGGGTGTCGTTTTGCTGCGTCGCCGGCGCCATTTGCGGCGGCGCTGCTTTTTCTCGGTCGGATGCATCACCCGGATTGTGCCCATGTCGCAGGTGGCGCTGAGCCGCACGACGGGAAAGCCAGGAATTGGCGGCTCGAGGGCGGTATTGACCACGCCGCTCCGGCCCACCGGCCGGACCTCGAGGCCACGGGGAACGATGACAGTGATTGCCCCCATGTGGGTGTGGACGACAATCTCGACGTCCCAGTCATCGAACTCGGCTTGGCTCAAATCAATCGTCACGGAGCCCATACCTGTGTCGATCTTGGTGAGACGGCTCACCTGCCAGCGGCCCTCGAGGCGAACCTCGCCCATCGAGGTAGAGATCTCCAGCGGCTCTTGACGCCGCCGCGCAGGCGGAGTGAATTCGACGGGCGGCGGCAGGCTGCGGACCACCGAGGCGAAGTCAGCCTGGGTATGGGCCCCGAGCAGAGCATCGAGGGCTTTTTGAAAGCGGTCGAGATCCACCGTGCCGCTGGCCAAGAGTCCCTGCAGGAAGTCGATCCCGCGTTGCTGGAGGTCCTCAGAGACCGGGGGCTCGGTCTCGGCTGGGAGCCCTTCGTCGTCCACGCCAGCAGACTATCGCCGGATGCTGGTACCGACATTAAGAGCAGGACCCGCGCCCGGCCCCGAGGCGCACCTGCAATTCGCCACAGCGGACGCGATCTCGCTACGATCCGCGCGATTGCTACCGGAACCTTCGTCCCACTGCACGCGTCAGCGCCGAGCTACCGCTTCGGGCTCGTGCCGCGCGGGGTCAGATCGAGTCGCTGGAGGTGCGTTGTCCTGGTCCGGTCCAGGGCTGCCCGGTGTACCAGGCGTCGAGCCGGATCACGTTGATGGCGGTCGCGGCGGCGAGGTGTTCCAGGCGGGTTTTATCCAGGCCCAGGTAGCGGGCGCGGCGGATGCCGGTGACGTGGGCGGCCTGGGCCATGGTTCCCACAACGCCGGCGCGGGCCTTGTAGCGGTCAGTCTTTCCACTGCCGGGTGTCTTGCCCGGCGCGGGCGGCGGCGGCGACGGCCTCATGGATCTTGCGCGGGCGCAGGAACAGCTGCCGCCCGGTCCAGGTCGCGGTGGTGCACTTATCCTGGGCGGGACAGCCGCGGCAGGTGGCGGTCGCGAACCGGACGCTGATCGCCTCCTTGCCGTCGTGCTGGCGCATCGGCTTCCATTTGCTGCTGACCGCGCCTTCGGGGCAGGTCGCCTGCTTACGGTCAAAGTCGACGGCGAACATCGCGGCGGTGTACCCGCCGGTGCGGGCCTGCGGGGAGGTATCGGCCAGCAGCGGGCCGAGCAGGGCGATCCCCCGCTGCCGCGAGGACACCAGCAGGTCCGCTGGGACATACCCCGAATCGACGTCGTGCTCGCCGGGCGCCAGCCCGGCCGCCTCCAGGTTGTCCTGAACCGGGCCGGTCATCACCACGTCGGGCACCGCCGCGTGGGTGGTCTGCACGTCGGTGATCAGGTTCGGGTGGCGGCCCGGCCCATGTCCGGGTCATCGTCGGCCGGGTCGCTGACGGTCTCGGTGAAATGCCCCTTGTACCCGGTCCACCACCCCATGCCGTGCTATTCGCTGTACCGGGCTTCGAGGTCATAGGGGGAGGCCAGGCGGTCTCTGCCCGGCGGGAGGCCGTGCTCGCGCTCCTCCCGCCGGATCACCTTCTCCCTGTCCCGGTAGTACTCCTGGATCCAGATGCGCCGCAGCACCTGCACCGCGGGCAGCTCCCGCAGCCAGCTCGCCGCGGCCGGCCCGTATACCTGTTCCAGCAGCCAGTAGCCGTCCCTGCCGTACCGGACCGCCAAGTCCAGGCGGGCGGTCTCGGCCTCCGGCAGCCGCCAGTTATCGATCCGCTGCCCGTAGACCCGCTGGCAGGAGGGGTCGATGACCCCGGCCAGCCAGCCGGGCGCCGCGGCCGACAGCGCCTCCAGCGCCGCCCGGACCGTCTCCCCGGCCAGCTCCAGCCGGTTCAGTCCCGGATCCGGGCCAGCACGTGCGTGGAATCGGTGCGCTGCCGCCCGCCCGCCTTGACCAGGCCCAGCTCCTTGACCCGTTCCAGCAGCCGGTCGAAGATCACCCGCTCCAGGTCATTTTCGACCAGCCGCTCCCGGAACCCGGTCAGCACGCTGGCGTCGAACCCCTCATCGTCCAGCTCCAGGCCCAGGCAGTACTTCCAGTCCAGCCGGTCCCGCACCGCATCGGCCGCCTGCCGGTCGGTCAGGTTCTCGGTGAACTGCAGCACGGTCACCGTCACCATCGCCAGCTGCGCCGGGCTGATCCCCGGCTTGCCCCGAACCCCGTCGAAAACCCCGCATCCTCATACCAGCTGCCCAGCTCATCACGGGCACGGATCGCCAGCGAGCCCTTCCGGAACGCCTTCTTCGCCCACCTTGGCAGTAGAGGCCGGAACCTCCGGCCACGGACGAGGCTGCATCGACATGATGACCCGATTCTGCGGCCGGGAACGGAAAAAGGGGAAGGCGCCAGCCGCGCAAACGATCATGAACATCATCACAATCGGCATCCAGAACCCGCCCGGCGTGTCGCCAAATTAGGCAGCAGGATCCAGACTGGAGGCAAACTCCCCGAGCGGCTCGTTCGGGGAGTTCAGCGGTGCTTCCGGACGACCTATGCTGAGTTCGCCGTCGTCGGATTGTCTCCCGTTGTCTTGCCTCTGTCACCGCCGCACGTGTGGCCGACAATCCGGGGACGGCGCTATACACGGACGGCGGATCTCTGCCGACCCCCGGCCCGATGTACAGATGTCACAAAGGGGCGCCCGCGCGATCATCACCTGGCCGGGCGCTGTACGCAGGACAGAGGCCTCGAGCACGCGAGCGCATGATCTGGGCAGCATCTGGACTCCGCACCAGGATTCGGCTGCGAGTACAGACTCGGCGATCACGTAGCTCAAAATCCGGAGTGGTCTTCACTCCGCGTTACGATCGCGTGTCGCGGGCCGGCGTGTGAGCGGCATCTGGCTGGCACGCGATGGCTGCCCCCGCTCGGGTGTCCGGCGCGTCTACTCTGGAGTGGCCAGCTACGTACTGCGCGGGAGACCCTCATGCCAGATGATGCCAGCGCCGCGGAAGAGCCGGCCGCGCTCGCCGGACGAGTCCGGTCCGCCCTGGAGTCCGGCGATCTTGATGCGATCAGGGATCTGCTCGACCATAGTGCCCGCTGGGGTGCGCCAGAGGGTCCCGGCGAAGCCGACTGCCGCAACCGCGACCAGGTCATCGCCTGGTGGGCCAGCGCGCGAGCCGCCGGTGCACGAACGATGGTCACTGAGGTGACCGCCGGCCCCGGGACACTTCTGGTGGGGCTGGACGTCTCCGGCACGCCTGCCGCTCGTGAGGCAGGCGGAACGGCCCACCGCTGGCAGGTCCTCACCGTGAACGGCGACCGTATCCTCGACATCCGCGGCTTCGGTGACCGGACGGAAGCTGCGGCCCGGGCCGGCGTGCCTGCCTGAGCGCAGCCCGGCGTCAGCCGCGGGCCCACGGCCAAGTCTGGTGCATCATCACTGAGCCGCCCGCCAACTTTCACTGCGGCATACATCTGCTGGGGCCACCGGTCGGCCAGGCAGATGTCTATCCCTCGGCCTTGCCGTCGTCACCGGACGTGACCCCAAGGCCACTCGCTAAGGGCCTGTCTTAAATTAACTTGTACATCTTCTGATGTCGGGATCATGCTTTTGGTATGGCCATTGTCATGGAGATCGATGAGCAGGTGCTGGCGGCGAAGTTTGACACGATCCTGCCTCATCTGGATGAGCGGCAGCGGCGGCTGCTGATGGCGGCTGAGGCCAGGTCGCTGGGATATGGGGGCATCGCGCTGGTGGCACGGGCGGCCGGGGTGTCGCGGGTGACGGTGACCGCCGGGGTGGATGAGCTGGATGGCGGCGCGGAGCCGCTGGGCGGGCGGGCGCGGCGGCCGGGTGGCGGCCGCAAGCCGCTGACCGGTATCGACACGGGCCTGCTAGATGCCCTGGACGCGCTGGTGGAGCCGGAAACCCGCGGCGATCCGATGACCCGCCTCCGGTGGACCACCAAGTCCACCAGGAACCTGGCGGACGAGCTGGGGAACCAGGGGCACCAGGTCTCTCATCACAGTGTCGGCAAGCTGCTGGCCGGGCCGCTGGATTACAGCCTGCAGGGCAACGCCAAGACGCTGGAAGGCCGCCAGCACCCGGACCGCGACGCCCAGTTCCGCTACATCGCCCGCCGCGTCGCGGCGGCGCTGGCCGCCGACGAGCCGGTGATCAGCGTGGACGCGAAGAAGAAGGAGCTGATCGGCCGGTACGCCCGCGCGGGCCGCGAATGGCGCCCGTCCGGTGACCCGCGCCGCGCTGATGTCCACGATTTCCCCGGCGAGCAGGGCAAGGCGGTGCCCTATGGCGTGTACGACCTGGGCGCCGACGCCGGCTGGGTGTCGGTGGGCAGCGACGGCGACACCGCCCAGTTCGCCGTCCAGACCATCCGGCGCTGGTGGGACAGCGTCGGCGCGATCGCTTACCCCGGTACCGCGTCGCTCCTGATCACCGCCGACGCGGGCGGCTCCAATGGCTACCGGCTGCGGCTGTGGAAGAAGGAACTCGCTGCTCTCGCCGACGCTACCGGCCTGGCGATCACGGTCTGCCACATGCCGCCGGGCACGTCCAAGTGGAACAAGATAGAGCACCGGCTGTTCAGCTACATCTCGATGAACTGGGCCGGGCAGCCCCTGACCAGCCACCAAGTCGCCGTGAACCTCATCGCCGGAACCACCACCCGCACCGGCCTGACCGTCCGCGCCGAACGCGACACCAGCACCTACCCGCGCGGCATCAAGATCACCGACCGCGAGATGAAGACGCTGACCGCGCAGTACCTCACCCCGCATGACTGGCACGGCGAGTGGAACTACACCATCACCCCGGCCCGCGCACCCAGTTGAGCGTGTTGTTCATTTCCAGCGACTAACCGCCGATAGGTATTGCCTGAGCACGTTGCCGCGGCATCGGGATGGCGCGTCCGAAAGATCGTCAGGTGCCGCCCCTACCAGGGGACCTGCTTCCCGTCCCAGGAGAAGAACTCTCCGGAAGGCCCGTCGTCTGGCAGCAGCGCCAGCCGGACCGCGCCCGCCGCGGCCTCGGCCGGGTCACCATCGCTGGCGGCGGCGGTGGCGTTGAGATCGGTGCGGCGCAGGCCAGGTGCGAGCGCATTGACTTTGATGCCGTCATCGGCCAGAGCGTGGGCGTAATAGACGGTCAGCGCATTCAGCGCTGCCTTAGACGACCGGTAGGCGGCGTAGGTGCCCCGGTGCGGGAACTGCGGCCCGGTAGCCCAGGCCAGCGATCCGGTGCCGCTGGAGATGTTCACGATCCGCGCATGCGCGGACCGCCGCAGCGCCGGCAGGAAGGCATTGGTCACCGCGACGACGCCGAAGACGTTGGTCTCATAAATACGGCGGAAGGTGCGAACATCGTCACGGTCTGCTGTCTTGCCGTCGCCAGAGATGCCCGCGTTATTGACCAGGATGTCCAGCGTGCCTGCCTGGCGTGCGGCGGCAGCGATGCTCGCCGCGTCGGTGACGTCAAGGACGAGCAGCCTGGCGTCGCCACCGATCTCCTCGACCGCTCGTTCTCCGCGCGCGGCGTCGCGGGAGCCGACCCAAACGGCGAGACCGACGGCAGCGAGCTGCCGCGCGATCTCCTTGCCGATGCCCTTGCTGGCGCCGGTGACCAGTACAGCCGAGTTCTCCATGACGCCGAAGGTACCCCCACCAAGCCTGCCCGGTGGCAGGCTGCGGCCGCGTTCCGACCGGTCGGAACGTCCAACTTCGCCGAACACACGCTCGCACGGCGTAACCCAGTCGCCAATACCAGGCGCGCGCATCGCCGTCGTTCGGTACGCCTGGGTGAGACGGCACCCGGTTGGCTACGGCCGCGCATAACGGGGTGATCTGTGTGGTTACGCGCATGGCTGGGACGTCTGGCCGACGCCCGGGATCTGCCCAAGTGCGTGCGTCTTGAGAGTGCCCTGTCTGCCAGAATGCAGGGCGTGGATCCCGGCTACTACATCGACGTCCGCCTGGGTTCGACGACTCCGGCGACGACGCCCAGGTCACCCGATGGCCCGTCGGCTGTTCTCTGCCCGCACCACCGCAGAGGTGCACGCGAAGGCCCAGCAGTGGGTGGGCGAGCACGATGTGTTCCTAGACGACGTTCTCGTGGAACTGGGCGCACGACGAGGCAGCCGTTCACCCTGGCCGTCTACTTCACCTTCGGGCGCGACCCCGAGCCGGAGGATGAGCCTGCCGGGGCGTGACCGCACGGTTCACCCGCCGGGGCGACAACTTCGCAACCTGCCGGACATCCCCAGGAACGCCTCTCAGCACATGGGAGGTCGCAGCAGGTACGTGGGAGGTCTCAGCAGCGATGGTAGGGGCCCGTTGGTGCTGACTCTGCGGGCAACCGAGCGGCTCAGCCCGAACGCCAGCGCACGTCTGCCCGTGGCGTGGCGCAGCTGCGCTGGTGCCGGGTTCTCCCCCGGGCGGGCCTATCCTGGTCGAGGGCAGGAGGGCTGATGCGCCGCGAGCTGCGAGGGGGCTCAATGGTCTTGGCGTGCGATCCAAGCACCAGCCAGCGGGCGGCCGGGGGCCCGGGGACAGTGACGTCATGCGCAGGGTAGGCCGCTGGGTCGGGGCCGGGCTTTGGCTGGCTCTGGCTGTCATGTGGATGGCTGCCTTGGCAGGGCATGTTGACCCCTTCAGCGGCAGTGGCGCGCACGCGACGTTGATCTTGGCGACGGCGGGCGTCGCGCTGGGCGCCTGCGCGATGGCTGGCGAAAAGGCCACGGCGGCCCGCCTGCGCAGGGAGGGCCGGTTCGCGGACGCGACGGTCGTCCGGGTCAAGGAACGCTACGTCAGTATCCCCTATGGGTACAACGGATGGGTGACCACGGTGGAAGTCCGTTTCCCTGACGCATCGGGCAGGAAGGTCAATGCCAGCTACACGGCACATGAGCGCGCTGCGGGGAAGCGGGAAGGCCAGCAGATCCAGATCGTGTACGATCCCCGCCGGCCCGCCGAGATCAGCCCCCGGGGCGAAGACCCCCGGGCCGCCGGCGTGGTCCTGCTGGGCATAGTAACGGCTATCTTCCTGGGTTCTGCCATCTACTGCGCGTTCCGCGTCTTCGGCTGACCCGGCTCCGCTGGAAGGCGGTCATACGGTCGCCCGGCGCCGCAACGTCCGCCGCACGCTCGCAGCAGCGCGTGTATTAAGCGTTCGATCGCTCACAATCTGGAACACCAGTCGCGCAGAGTGACGGTCGCCGATCGCAGTCGTCGCGCGAGATCCGTCATGGCGCAAGTCCTGGCCGGGCGGCATAGCCGTCCATGCCGCGCCGAACAGTCATTATCTGAAGCCGTCCCTGTGTATTCCGCGCCTGACCCCCGAGGGCGCCCGGCAAGTCCAGCGCGCCAATCAGGTCGTTCTGCGCCATGAAGGTACGTCCGAGCGGCCTCAGGTGGGTGGCCGAGCGGGCCGGGATCGGATATGTCCCCCCGCCAGCTGCGCCACGTGCTGTCCGCGCAAGCCATCAACCGGGCGATGACCCTCGTGTACGCCCGGACCGCCGGTCGGACCGTGGCCGACGAGTACTTCTCGGTCTCGGAGAAGGTCGAGGCCCTCTACGGCCGGCCCAAGACCCTCACCGCCGACGGGGGAGCGCAGATGGCCGAGCTGCGCCGGGAGATGCGCCGTCGCATGGTCGGCAACGGCTACTGCGCCCGCCCCGTCGAGCTCGGCTGTCACGTCGAGTCGATCGGCGAGTCCTGCACCTACTTCGCGACCACCGTCGAATCCCGCCCCTCGCCCAACGCGACGCCGAAGCCAGGGTCAGGTGGGTCGACAGGCTCCTCTCCCGCCTGGAGAACGAGGCCAGCTGACCTGTGCCGAGGCGGCCGATCACCTCAGGCTGGATCGCTTCGGGTCTCGAGCTCAGAGCGCACCGCGGCCGTTAGCTGACGCAGCGCCGCGCGGAGCTCGACGAGGTTAACGTCGTCCAGCTTGGCGAGCAGCGCCTTGTGGCGGCGCTGCGCCTGGCCGGTGATGGCGTCGAGCACCCGCGTGCCCTCATCGGTAAGACGAAGGAAAGGCGAGCGGCGGTGCCGCGGATTGTCGATGAACGCTGCGAGGCCGTCATTGACCAGCTCGTTGGCGATGCGCTGAACGGCCTGGCGGCTGGTCCCCAATCGGTCGGCCGCCATCGGCACCGTCCAGTCACCGGCCGCTACCACGCTCAGTAGCTGCCAGCGGGCCTGGGTCTGGCCGGCCGAGGAGGCGATGCCGTCGCCGTCGCGGCGCAACGCCCCGGCGGCCTCGAAGATGTCGGCGACCAGCAACGCGAACGCATCGCGGTCCCGGACTGACGGCTGGCTCATCGGCGCACTCCTATATTGACAACCTGTTGTCACTTTACTATCATGACAATATGTTGTCATGATACGGGAAGGGAAGCCCTCATGAACCGCCTCGACGTCTACACCGCCGTCCACAAGATGCAGCGAGCCCGGCTGTTCGACCTGACCGTCGAAGCCGGCAAGACCGACCCGGACGACACCCTCGCCACCGCCCGGCTCGCCGCGGCGGTCGACGCCCTGGCTGCCGAGCTGGTCGCCCACGGCGAGCACGAGGACCGCTTCATCCACCCCCTGCTCCGCCAGAAGGCCCCCGCCTTGGCCGAAACGCTCGACGCCGCTCATGTCGAGCTCGACGCCCGCCTGGAGCGGCTCCGCCAGCTGTCCTCGGCCTCGGCTACCTCGCCCGGGGATCCCAACGTCCTCTACCGGGCCCTCGCCGCCTTCACCGCCACCTACCTCGACCACCTCGCCCTCGAAGAAGCAGAGGCGCTGCCCGCCCTGTGGGAAGGCTGCACCGACGAGGAGCTCGCAGGCATCCTCATCTCGTTCAAAGGCTCCCGCTCGGACGCTGAGAACCTCACCTCGCTCCTTGCCCAGCTGGCCACGCTCAACCCGCCCGAGATAGCCCAGATGATCTCCGTGGGCCTCGGTCCGGTCCCGGTCTCCGACATCGCCGAGGTCCTGTCCACCTTGCTGGACCCCAGGCAGATCGGCGCCCTGCGCCGCTCGCTGGCAGCGCAGACGGCGGGCGTGTAACCTCGCCAGGACCGGACGGACTGATCCTGGTGAACCTGTCCGGCCGGGGCGACAAAGACATGGACACCGCTACGCGGTACTTTGAACAGGACGCCGACGCGGCCAGGGCATGGGGAGCCCAGAAGTGAGCGGAAACCTGCAGCTTCTGGCCGGCACACTGGCCCGGGCGAAGCGAGAGAACCGGGCCGCGCTCATCACGTACATGACAGCCGGCTTTCCGACCGTCAACGAGGGCATCGCCGCGATCCAGGCAATGCTGAACAGCGGAGCCGACATCGTCGAGGTCGGCTTGCCACACAGCGACCCGGTACTCGACGGCCCGGTAATCCAGGCCGCCGACGACATCGCCCTGCGCGGCGGCGTCCGGATCGCCGACGTCATCCGCACCGTGCGAGAGGCATACCAGGCCACCGGCAAGCCAGTCCTGGTCATGTCGTACTGGAACCCGATCGACAAGTAGGGCGCCGAGCGCTTCAGCAGCGAGCTGGCCGAGGCAGGCGGCGCAGGATGTATCTTGCCTGACCTGCCCGTGCAGGAGTCCGCGCTGTGGCGCGAAAGCGCGGCCAGGCTCGCCGCCCATGGCCGACTCAAATACCGTAACGCGCTCATCCACTGCGATGAGGTACGTCAGGATTTTAGCGCGATACGGAACCGGGAGTTCGCGCACGAAGCACGGTCTCACAAGGTGCGATCGTCGGCCGTGCAGAATCGGCAGGGAGGCATGGAGCATTGCGCGCGATTCAGGCCTATCGTGGCCGTGTAGTCCGGATCCGCCACCGGCCGCGTCACGCCCTGGGTGGGAACCCGGCCGATCAGATCATGGGCCGCGAGGGTGGCCTCGGCCTCTGCAGGAGACGTCGGCGGGTGCGGCAAGAGTATCTATGGCTGGCCCTGGCGGCTGCTGGCTCGCTATCTCCGGGACCGGGATGGCGAGGTCGGCGGGAATGCGCCGAAGCTACTTCATAAGGGGCCAGTATGCAGTAGTCAGACGGCCGGCTGGACCGCTCACGGCCGGCGCAGCCACGGCTCGTCGTCACCGCATAAGCCGGCCGTTGCTACAGCGAGCGCCGCAACAGGGAGTCGAGCCGGGTGAACGAGCTCTCCCAAGCTGCCTCCGGGTCGCCGCATATCTCGTCGCGCGACGGGTCCTGGCGCAGCTCTAGTCTGGTCCTGCCGCTGGACTGGTCGAGGAATTCCAGCCGCAACCTGATCCTGGCCGTCCTCCCGGCGCCCGCTATCTCGCCGATATCGGCGTGCGCCACCAGCAACTCATCCTCGACGACCTCGCTCAAGGCCACGTCGACCGGAGTGCGGTGACTCGGGTCCGCGTCGCTCACCAGCACAAAGCGCTGGAAACCGCCTGTCCGGGCGTCGCTCTGCACCGTCTCGCACGGCACCGAGAAGCCCGCGGGCCCGAACCACTGGCACAGCTGGTCGGGATCGACGAAGGCCCGGTAGACCAGTTCGCGCGGCGCGTCGAAGACGCGCGAGACGGAGATTTCCCCACTTTGGCTCACAGGAGACAGACTACGATTCCCGCCCCAGGGGATGGGACGGCGCATCCCCATGGCGCCATGTCACCCTCGCGGCCAGGGGCCGTGCCCGGGCACGGCCCAGTACCGGGGCGCCGGCGTCGATCGCGGCTACGAGCTGGACACGACGTGCCAGCCGGGCAGCGAGGAAACCATCACCACAGCCCACGTCGAGGACCGACGTGGCTGAGGCAGGCACGCACCCGTAAGCCTGTTGGCTGAGCTCGCGGGTCGCCGGATGCTGGAAGGTGCAAGTTTCCCAGTTCCGGTGCCGTTACGGCGGAAGGGAGCCGGCCGTTATGTCTAGTGTGGCCCGCGATGCCCGGCCGCTTCGGCGACCGGCTGGCAGTTGTGATCTTCCAGTTCCATCAGCAGCCCGCTGACCATCTGACCGCAGCACTGCCGGGTCTCCCGCCGGGGAAAGCACCCGGCCACCCGCCCCAGCAGATCCGCCAGCAGCGCGGACCGGGCATCATCCGCTACCGTGGCAGCAGCGACTGCCGCATCTTGATCGTGTCTCAAAAACCCATCATGATCGCGGCAGCCGCACCCTTTCGCGACCATCCGCCTGAACTGCAGCAACGACCCCACCGTCACGAACTACAGCTGCCGTAACAGTCCCGCCCTGCGCGTACGAGAGGGTTTGACGTTGCCGCGTTAATCGCATTCAGACTCGGCTATATCGCGCCCATCGGGAAAGTGGCTGATCGTCTGCCGGTAGTAGACTTTCGGCTGACGGCTTAGCACTGGCGGCAATGCGCAGCGCAACGCGCGGCCCGTTTCCAAGCGAAGTCGCCAGCCTGCTACCGGGCCACAGGGCAACTGGCAGATGCCCGGACCGGCCTCATACCGGCAGGCGACGAGTTGCGAACACGAAGGTCACCGTGGACTACGCCACCGTGTCACCTCCCCATTCCGGTGGGCGCACGATCGCATCCGGGGACTGCGGTCAGGGATGGCACTGATGCCGTCAGGGTCGCATCAGGGTGTGAACCGGGGATGATCCCGATCGACGGCGGCCGCCGTCGGCGGCAGCTTCGCCGTGCACTTCCTGTTCTCGCCCTGGCTGCTGGTGGCCGTCGCCATCGTGGCCTGGATCAAGTTCCGCCCCCGCCGCTCCCAGCGATAATCCGTCTGCCGCCCGGACGAATCCCGGCACCCGGCCAGCTCTCTGGATTGGCCACGGCCCGGTAGCACGGCCCGGTATTTCAGTACGTGATGCCGGGGAACTGCTCGCGGGCGTGCTCCAGCTGGCCGGCCCACTCGCGGGGCCAGCCGAAAGCGCGGGCGGCCTGGCCGCTCATGTCGGCGGCCGCAGCACCGCTGGTGAAGTGGACGTACTCGCCCCAGTTCAGCCGGCGCGTGTATGTCCCGCCGGAGTCGCGTGGGAAGTGCCGGGCCAGCTCCCGGAAGAACCTGTTCATGACCTCTGCCCGCCCGCAGTCCCGCCATAGCGGGTAGAACCAGTCGCGGAACCAGCGGGTCCCCCGACGAGGGAAATCGTCGCTGTTGCCGGTGAACCTGCGGTAGACGCCCTTGGCCTCGCGATCCATGCCCAGCGCCGTGTAGAGGTCATAGATGTAGAACTCGGCCCACTTGCTGTCGCCCCAGATCTCATACGCCGGTGAGCCGTGGACGCCGTTATTGGCGCTCTCCACGGAATGCCCGATCTCATGAGCGGGCAGCTCGCGAGCGAGGGTGTTGCCCTCCCGCCAGGTGTCCAGCCCGCAGTCGCTGACGTTGTGGTAGTCGTGGACCGGGCTGACGTAATAGCCCGCGTGGCCGCCGCCGTGCCGCCCGGCGTGGTGGATGGAGTAGATGCGCGGGTCGAACCCGAACGCGTCGCCGTAGGTTGCCTTGGAGTACTGCCAGGTCACATTGATGAACCGGGGCAGCCATCGGACCTCGGTCCGGCGCACGTCGGGGTCCACGTAGATCGCGCAGTGCTTGTCGCTGTGGTAGAGCCGGAGCAACTGGCGGTGGTCGAACCAGTGCTCCTGCCAGGTGGCCGGCGGGTCAGCCAGCTGACGCTCCGGCTCTGCCTCCACCAGGTCCTCCCACCTCTCCGGGCCCTGCCCGGCGGGTTTCGTTAAGCCCTCATCAACGCGATCGTATGGCCAGTGAGCTCGCTTGTCGTACCTCGGCATCTGCAACGGCGTATTGCGCGCTGCTGCCCGCGGACGGATTCCCTGCCGGGGAAGGGGTGTGAACATGGGTCTCTCCTGCCTGTTCGGGATTGGCCGAGGTGCCTGTACGAGGCGTTCAGGCGCTGGTCGTCCGCCTTCCTGCTAGCCGGACTTTCCGATGATCTTGCTCCCCGGTAAGGGTTTCCGCTGGTCAGCGGCGCGCTGAGGCTGGTTTTGGCGTATGACCTAACTTCTGCGGGGCCCAGCGTGCCAGGCTGAAGACGTCGGATAGCTGTGACTGGTGGCCGGTGAGCTCGGTGGTCATGCGGCGTGCTTTGGGCCGGCCCCCGGTGGAGGGGTAGATGAGTACGGTCTCGCCGATGGCGGCGAGCTGGCCGAGCAGTTCGCGGACGGACATGTCGAGTCCTGCCTGCCGGGTGCGGTAGCGCATGAGGTGGGCGAGCTGGAGGGCCAGGACGCAGGTGAAGACGTGCACCCGGATGTTGTGCTCGGTCCAGTGGTGCATCGGGGAGAAGGACACCACGTGCGGGTCTTTCATCTGGCGGAAGGAGAACTCGGCTTCGGACTGGGACCGGTACCCGGCGATGACCTCGGGCACGGGCCAGTCGTCGTGATCGGTGATCAGCACGTGCTTGCCGAAGATCTCCTCTTCCAGCGCGGCGCGGGCATCAGGGTCGACGTGCCAGGTCAGGCGCAGGTCCTTGGGCTGGTCGCCGTCCAGCTGTCGGCGGATGACCCGCCGCACCCATGGTTTGCTGGTGATCTGCTCGATCTCGGCCTGGACTTTCTCCCGGGCGCGGCGGGTCTTGCCGCGGGCCAAGGTCGCGGCCAGCTCATCGAGCTTCTTGCCGGCTTTGGCCAGCGTGGTGCCGTCGAACCCCCGGGCCTGGCTGTCACGCAGCTCCGGGGAGTGGGTCAAGATGGCGCGGCGCCCGGCGCCGTAGACGACACGCCGGGTGTCATAAGCGGTCAGCCCGCCGAACCGGTCCTTGTCCACGACGGCTCGGCGGGAGGCAGGCAGCGTGGTCAGGTCCGGGCAGTCGCTGGCGGGGACCGACCCGATGTAATGCAGCCCCGTCTGGGCGAAGTGCGCGAAGTTCGCCTCGGAATTCTGCCCGGCGTCGAACACGACGGTCATCTCCGCGGCCTCCGCGTCGGCCCCGGCCGCCGCGCAGATCGCCTCGTACCGGTCCTTCAGCTGGCCGGTCATGTCCGGGAACTGGGTGACGTCGGGCCTGTCACCGGGGTAGGCGCGCCAGGTCAGCGGTAGCCCGCCGTCCCGGGTCACGACCAGCCCCAGCCCGACCAGCCGCAGGTCAGCCCGCTTCTGCTTGGCCTTGCCCCGCTGCGCGATCGGCGCCCGGCCGTTGGCGGTGGCACTGAAGGTGGCGAAGTTGGTCATATCCAGCGCGACCGACGACACGTCCGCCCCGGAGACCTGCACCACCCTTGCCGCGATCTTCTCCGATGCCTGCTCCAGCTGCTCCAGGCTGATCGCGTGCATCGCGTCCCAGAACCGGCGGTGGTCCAGCGCACTGGCGGGGATCTTGGTGAACCGGTCCGCCGCGGTGGTCTTCCGCCAGTCCGCGACCGCGGCCTTTGAGCACGGCGCGACCAGCCGGTTCAGCGCCGCCAGCGCCAGGTCCCGGTGGACAGCGGCTGCCCGGCCGGGCGCGGCCCGGCCGCCTCATCAAGGATCCCGGCTACGCCGAGCTCGTCCAGCATGCCCCATGCCGCGGCGAGGTCCCCGAACGCCAGGTGCCGGGTCCGCTCCGGCAGCGCCGCCGCCTCCCGGCCCTCGATGGCCGCGGCGATCTCCGCGGCGGTGCCCAGGTACCGCTCGGAGACCATCTTCGGCTTGCCGTTCACGCGGCCCATCTCCCGCAGGTACCAGTACGTCTTGCCACGGATCTTCTTCGGGTACAGGCTCGTCACACATTAGGTCATACACAGCACGGCGGCTGAATTCAAACACCCAGCCGGCATGTCATCTGCGGAAACTCTGCTAGCCGACTACCAAGCCGACCTCAGAACAACATGATCATCGGAAACTCGGGCTAGGACTGGGCGGGGGGGAGGATCTGGATGCCGTGCGCGGCGGCGAGCTGGGTGAGGCGGGCCGGATCGGGCGGGACGGGTTCGGGCCACCGCAGGTCGCGGGCCGGCCCGCCCGCGGCGGCGACGAACTGGCCGACTAGCTTGCGGGCTGACTCGCCCGCGGCGGCGACGAACCGGCCGACTAGCATGCGTGCCGCATGGAGAACATGGCCTGCGTCACTCGCTGTATACCCCAAGCGAGCTGACGACAAATAAGATGTCCTCTCTGCATCGAAGGTGATGGCGGAGATGGCGCGATCACGACGGTGACTCTAAGGAACTGCGGCTATTTAGCATGTGCATCGCCTTCCTGCTGCTTCAGGAGGCGCTACGAGTCCGCCGCTACAGGAAATTAAACAGCATTCAGCACGAGAAGCATAAGGCTACCTCTGGCGGATTGAACGGGGATGAGATCGCGATCGGCGGGGAGGCCTTCGAGTGGGTAGCGAGAGTTTACGATCGCTATTGATTATCTCAGGAGGATGCGGCTGCTTAGTATCCGCGCTGGCGATTCCAGCAGCGCGATCAGCCCGCCGTTGCCTGGAGCGCCGTCCGAATATTCACGTGACGGCCGGGCCGGGCGGAACGTACCCTGGTCATATATGCACGCTTCTGTTACCGTTACCCCCGCGCAGTTGCCCGAACTACTCCTGCATGTCGCGGTGGCACGGCCGGCTTTCATCTGGGGGCAGCCAGGCATCGGCAAGTCCAGCCTGGTAGAGGAGTTCGCCGCACAGGTCGGACTGGAGTGCCACACATTGCTGGGCACTCAGCTCGCGGCCGAGGATCTTATTGGCGTGCCGCGGATCATCGGGGAAGGCGACCGGGCGCGTAGCCGGTTCTGCCCGCCGGAGGCCATCGCGCGGGACGAGCCTTACGTGCTCTTCCTGGACGAGCTGAACGGGTCAAGCCACGAGGTGCAGAAGGCGTTCTACAGCCTGATCCTGGACCGGCGGCTCGGTAACTACTCGCTGCACCCGGAGTCCGTGGTGATCGGGGCGGGGAACCGGAGCCAGGACTCGGCCATCGTGCGGCCGATGTCTTCGGCCCTGATTAACCGGATGGTGCACGTCCACCTGGTGAGCAGCCCCCGCGACTGGCTGGCCTGGGCCCGGCGCAGCGGCATTCACCCGTGGGTCATTGACTACATCAGCCAGCGGCCGGACCATTTGGCGATCGCACCGCCCCGGCATGAGGAGCCGTTTTCCACCCCTCGTGCGTGGCACATCCTCTCCGACTTGCTGCATTCTTACGGCGCCGGGTCGGCGGACGGGCCAGAGATGCCGGACGAACTGCTGCGGATCCTCGCGCTGGGCACGGTGTCGCCGTCGCACGCGGGGCAGTTCCGTGGTTACGTCCGCCAGCTCCGGCATGCCTGGTCGCTCGACGCGCTGCTGAAGGGGACGATGCACTGGCCTGCCGATCCCGCCGAGCGCGATGTCTGCTACTTCCTGGCGCAGGGCTTGCGCGCCCGGCTGGCGAAGGAGCTTCCAGCGTCGCGGGCTGAGCTCGGCGGCGGCGCGGTGCAACTCGCCCATCGCGCGAAGGCCCTGCTCACCGGGCTGGCCGAGATCAGCGTCGAGGCCGCCCAGATGGTCGTCGCCGGCGCGCAGGACGGGGTGACCGAGGACGGCAGCGACGCCCGGCTGCCCTCCTGGTTCATGGTCGAGGTGGTACGCGACCTGCCGCGGCTCGCCGCCGCGCGTGACGGGGCCAAGGTCTAGCCGTGCCGGCGAGGGGCCGCCAGCCCCGGCGGCCAAGGGCACGGACGGACCCGGCCGCCGAGAACAGGAAACACGGCCTGGACCTCATCCGGCGGCACCCGCTGTTCGCGCCGCTGGCGCACCGGGCCGTCTGGAGCGCCAGCCAGGGTGATGACCAGTGCCCGCCCGACGGGTGGGCCGTGGTGACCAGCCTCGGGGACGTCTACCTGAACCCGCGGCGGCGCGGCGAGCCGGAGGAGTGGGCCTGGGTCGCGGCGCACTGCCTGCTCCACCTGGGATTCGACCACCTGGCGCAGCAGCACCTGGCGGGCTGGCGCGCGGCCGCCGGCCTGCCCTCCGGCGGGGGCCCGGGAGCGCGCTTCGACGCGGCGTGGAATCTCGCCGCCTGCGTGACGGTCAACCGGTTCCTGGCCCACCTGAAGGTCGGGCGGCCGCCGGAGGGACTCGGCGGGCCCACCAGCTACGATCACCTGGCCGGGGCCACGGCGGGCGAGGATGCTTTCGCGGAGCGGCTCCGTTCCCTGGGGAATCCGCCCTACCTGGGCGGGGCGGGGACCGCCGGGCTGGGCGGTGACCTGCGCTGGGAGGGCATTCCCTCGCCCCGGAGCTGGCGTGGGCCGGCGAACTGGCCCGACCTGCTCGCGGCCGGGCTGGCCAGCGCGGTCGGCGCCGCCGTGGACATCGCGGGCGGCGTGGCCGAGAGCCTGGCGGGCGAGGGCGGGCGCAAGACGCAGTGGCGGCAGGCGCTCAACTGGTTCATCTCCTCCTACCCGCTGCTAGGGGCGCTCGCCGCCGCGTTCAAGCTGGTCGAGGAGGCCGAAGTGTGCCACCTGCACGGCATCCGGGTCGCGGCGATCAGCCCAGCCGCCGCCGAACTCTACGTCAACCCGCTGTGCGGGCTGGACGATGGCGAGCACCGGTTCGTCATCGCACACGAACTGCTGCACGCCGGGCTGCGGCACGATACCCGCGGCGGCGGCCGGGATCCCTGGCTGTGGAACGTGGCCTGCGACTACGTGGTCAACGGCTGGCTGGCGGAGATGGCCGTGGGCGATCTGCCGGACAGCGCGCTGTACGACCCGTCGCTGCGCGGCAAGTCCGCCGAGGAGGTCTACGACGAGATCGCCGCTGGCCGGCGCCGTACCTGGAAGCTCGCGACCTTGCGCGGCCCCGGGGTCTGCGACATCCTGCCCCGGCGGCTGGCCGGGCCTGATGACCCGGCGAGGGGGGTAGACCTCGACGAGTTCTACCGGCGCTGCCTGGCCGACGGCATCGACTACCACCGCGGGCAGGGGCGCGGCCTGCTCCCTGCCGGGCTCGTGGAGGAGATCCGGGCCCTGACGGAGCCCCCGGTGCCCTGGGACGTCGAACTGGCGCGCTGGTTCGACGATCACTTCGTGCCGGTGGAGCGCCGCCGGTCCTACGCCCGGGCAAGTCGCCGCCAGTCCGCGACGCCAGACATCCCCCGGCCCGGCTGGCACCTGCCCGAAGAACTCACGCAGAGCCGGACCTTCGGCGTCGTCCTTGACACCAGCGGCTCGATGGACCGGCGCCTCCTCGGGAAAGCCCTCGGCGCCATCGCCTCCTACGCGGTCACCCGGGACGTGCAGGCCGTGCGGGTGGTCTTCTGCGACGCCGAGGCACACGACAACGGCTGGATGCACCCGCTCGACATCGCCGGCCGGGTGCGGATCCGCGGGCGCGGCGGCACCGTGCTGCAACCCGGCATCGACCTGCTACAGGACGCGCCAGACTTCCCGGACGACGGCCCCATTCTCGTCATCACGGACGCCTGGATCGACCGGGTCCGGATAAAGCGGGATCACGCGTTCCTGATCCCGGCCGGAGCCGTCCTCCCCTTTCCGGCGCGGGGACCGGTGTTCCGCTTCTCCTGAGGCAGCAACCTGCGGTTGCCGACATCCGCGACCTCACCGGGCGGCCACGTGCTTGACGTCCTCCATGTAGCGGCCCGCGGCCTGCGATGCCTCCTCCGGCGTCCGCCCCTGCTGGCGCGCCTGGAAGTAGGCGGCATACCAGTCCCACCAGTTGTGCGGGGCATGGCTCTTCTCGTAAGGGTCGTGATGCTGGGCCGTTTCGCGGAGCAGGCCGGCCAGGGCAGAGACGTCCGTGGCGGGGTCTTCCCACTCCCGGCCCGGAAGCCGCGTCTTGATCTCCTGGAGCAGCCACCCGTTGCCGTCCGGGTCGCTGAACGCGGCATACGTCTGGTAGGAGCGGCCTTCCGGATCGGGGCCCGGAACACGGCCTCCCGCCAGGTGGAAGACCTCGCTGACCTCGACGCCCCGGCTGATGAGGTCGGCTCGCGCCGCGTCGACGTCGTGGACGGCCAGCAGCAGGCGCTGAACCGACCCGGGCTCGCCGGGGGTGAGACCTGTCCCGAAGGCGACCGAGCAGCCCGAGTGCCAGGGGGTCAGCTGGACCACCCGGAACGCGTCGCCGCGGACGATGTTGGCGTCCAGCCGCCATCCGAGGCTCTGGTAAAAGCGCTTGGCCCGGTCGACGTCGGAGACGGGCACCGTCACGACCTCAAGATTCATGTCGACGGTCCCGCTTCTGGCATCTGGATCGAGCTGTGCGGACTTGCGCCGGTGCTGGTCATGCTGACCTCCGTCGGTGGATTGGTACTGGCACCAGCGTGTCGCGTCGACGGGCCCGTCGCACCCGTGCAGTCCCTGGTCCGTGCCCCTGGTCAGACTCGTCCCCCGGCGCACCCGTCCTGATGATCTTCGGGGTCAGGGCGCTGAGATGGTGATCCCGGAAATGTTTCAGCCCGTGACTACGGGTAGACCGTCATCGAGTCGTCATGAGCCTCAAGGGATGTGATGGGCATGCGACGGTATCTGCTCGTACTGGACATGGACCTGCTGGCGATCGACGAGGAACTCGACCTGGAGCCGATCAACTATCTGGTCGCGCAGCAAGAACGGGAGCCTTGCGAGGTGGTGGTGGTGTCCTTGGTCAACACGCGCCAGGCACGACTGCCAGCTACCGAGCTCCTGCTCGGTGCCCAGGTCGGAAAGTTCCCCGTGGCTCCCCGTCCGGATCATGACATCAGTGCTGCCGCTGAGCATCGGATGAACCTGGCCGTTCAGCACTTGAGGGCAATCGGCTGCCAGGCCAGCGGCATCATGAGCGATGAGGACGACCTGGTGAAGGCGGTGCGCTCGGAGACCCGCAGTCAGGACTACGCCGCGGTGGTCCTGGCGACCGGCAGGCAACGCGGCTCCTGGCTGGCTCGCGGACTGCAGCTGGACCCGGTTCACCAGTTGCGGTGGCGGCTGGGAAAACGGCTAATCGTATTCCCGCTTGGCCCGGGCGCTCCACACCCCGCACTCCCGTCCTAGGCTTTCGCCTCCCGTGTCATGACCGCCCGGTTGCGGGGTCATGCTGGTGGTGAGGGTGTTTCATGATCCGGCTACTGAGGGTCGTAGGCGAGGTTGGGACGCAGCCAGCGTTCGGCTTCGGTGAGGTTGACGCCTTGCCTGCGCGCGTAGTCCCTGGCCTGGTCCTTGCCGATGCGTCCGATGCTGAAGTAGCGCGAGGAAGGGTGGGCGAACAGCAGTCCGCTGACGCTGGCGGCGGGGGTCATCGCGCAGGATTCGGTGAGGGTCATGCCGAGCTGCACGGCGTCGAGCAGGCCGAACAGCGTTCGTTTCTGGCTATGGTCCGGACAGGCGGGGTAGCCGAACGCGGGGCGGATGCCGCGGTACTGCTCGGCGAGCAGGTCTTCGGCGGCCGGGTCGGCGCTCGGTTCGTACCAGGCTTGCCGAGCCTGCAGGTGGGTGTGCTCGGCGAATGCTTCGGCGAGCCGGTCGGCCAGTGCCTTGACCATGATCGACTGGTAGTCGTCGCCGCTGGCTTCGTAACCGGCGGACAGTTCTGCGGCACCGTAGATACCGACGGCGAATCCGCCGAGGTGGTCCCCGGCGGGGGCCACGTAGTCAGCGAGGCACCGGTTGCGCCGGCCTGCGGGTTTGGCGGTCTGCTGGCGCAGCATGGGTATGCGGATGCTGCGGCGGCCGAGGTCGATCATGATGTCGTCGCCCTCGGAGTGTGCGGGCCAGAAGCCATAGGCGCCCCGGGCCGTCAGGTGGCCGCTGGCGATGATCTGGTCGAGCAGGGTGTTCGCGTCGTCGAAGAGTTCGCGCGCGGCCGGCTGGCGCAGGATCGCGGGGTACTTGCCCTTGAGTTCCCAGGCGAGGAAGAAGAACTGCCAGTCGATCATGCCGCGCAGCGTGGCCAGGTCTGGCTGGACGATGCGGACGCCGGTGAACGCCGGGACAGGCAGGTCGTCGAACGGGACCCGGTCCGGGTTCGCGCGGGCCTGCTCGATGGTCAGCAGGGGACGCTGCCGCGCGTTCTCGTGCTGTTCGCGCAGGCGTTCCTGATCGGCGCGGTTGCTGACGGCCAGCGCCTGGGCCCGGTCGCTGTCGAGCAGGTCGGAGACCACGCCGACGACGCGGGACGCGTCGAGCACGTGAACGGTGGTGCCGTCGTAGGCCGGGGCGACCCGCACCGCCGTGTGCTGGCGTGAGGTGGTGGCGCCTCCGATGAGCAGCGGCAGTTTCAGCCCGCGGCGCTGCATCTCAGTGGCGACGTTGACCATCTCGTCCAGCGACGGGGTGATCAGCCCCGACAGCCCCACGGCGTCGGCGCCTTCGGCGACCGCGGTGTCGAGAATGACGGCGGCGTGGACCATGACTCCGAGGTCGATGACCTCGTAGTTATTGCAGCCCAGGACGACTCCCACGATGTTCTTGCCGATGTCGTGTACGTCGCCCTTGACCGTCGCGAGGACGATCTTGCCCTGGCCGCGATCGGCGCCGGCGCGCCCCTCGAGCCGGGCTTGTTCCTTCTCGGCTTCCATGTAGGGCTCCAGGTAGGCCACCGCGCGCTTCATCACCCGTGCGCTCTTGACCACCTGGGGCAGGAACATCTTCCCGGCGCCGAACAGGTCGCCCACGATCTTCATGCCGTCCATGAGCGGTCCCTCGATCACGTCGAGGGGTCGTGCGGCCTGCTTTCGTGCCTCTTCGGTGTCGGCCTCGATGAAGTCGGTGATGCCGTGCACGAGCGCGTGCCCGAGGCGTTGCTCCACCGGCGCCTCGCGCCAGGACAGGTCCACCGTGCGGGTGGTTCCGGGTCCGCTCACCGTCTCGGCGAACGTGACGAGCCGGTCGGTGGCGTCGTCCCGCCGGTCGAAGAGCACGTCCTCGACCAGTTCGAGCAGGTCCGCGGGGATGTCCTGGTAGACCGCGAGTTGCCCCGCGTTGACGATGCCCATATCCAGGCCGGCCGCGATGGCGTAGAAGAGGAACGCCGAGTGCATCGCCTCGCGGACGACATCATTGCCGCGGAAAGAAAAAGACAGGTTGGAGATGCCGCCGCTGGTGCGGATCCCGGGGCAGCGTTGCTTGATCAGCGGTAGCGCGTCGATGAACGCCTTCGCGTAACCGTTGTGCTCGGCGATGCCGGTGGCGACCGCCAGCACGTTGGGGTCGAAGATGATGTCCTCGGCGGCGAAGCCGGCCTGCTGGGTGAGCAGGTCATAGGCGCGACCGCAGATCGCCACCTTGCGGTCGGCCGTGTCGGCCTGCCCCTGCTCGTCAAAGGCCATCACGACCACCCCGGCGCCGTGGTCCCGGATGTGCCGGGCCTGCTCGAGGAACGGGCCCTCGCCTTCCTTGAGGCTGATCGAGTTGACCACGCCCTTCCCCTGTATGCAGGTGAGCCCGGCCCGTAGCACGCTCCACCGTGAACTGTCGATCATGACCGGGATGCGGGCGACCTCGGGTTCGGTCGCGATCAGGTTCAAGAAGGTGGTCATGGCCTGCTCGCTGTCGAGCAGGTCGGCGTCCATGTTGACGTCGAGGAGGTTGGCCCCGCCGCGTACCTGCTCCAGCGCGACGGCGACGGCGCCCTGATAGTCACCCGATTCGATCAGGCGCCGGAACCGCTTCGAGCCGGTGACGTTCGTGCGTTCCCCGATCATCACGAACCCGGTATCGGCGCCGAACTCGAAGGGCTCCAGCCCGCTGAACCGGGTCGTCCGCGCCGAGGGCGGCCCAACCGGACGTGGCGGCAGGCCAGCGGTGGCGGCGGCGATCCGCGCGATGTGCGCCGGCGTCGTACCGCAGCACCCGCCGACCACGTTGACCATCCCGGCCGCGGCGAACTCACCGAGCAGCTGTGCGGTCTCGGCCGGTTGCTGGTCGTAGCCGCCGAACGAGTTCGGCAGGCCGGCGTTCGGATGGCACGCCGTGTAGGTGGGGGCCAGGCGGGCCAGCTCGGCGACGTACGGGCGCATCTCGGCCGCGCCCAGCGAGCAATTCAGCCCGACCACCAGCGGATCGGCGTGCTCGATCGAGGCCCAGAACGCCTCCAGCGTCTGGCCCGACAGCGTGCGCCCGCTCAGGTCGACAATCGTCACCGAGACCCACAACGGCAGGTGCGGAGCGACCGCGCGCGCGGCCGCGATGGCGGCCTTCGCGTTGAGGGTGTCGAAGATCGTCTCGACCATCAGCAGGTCCACGCCGCCGCCGGCCAGCGCCTCCACCTGCTCGGCATACGCGGCGTAGACGTCACCAAACGACACCGGCCGGTAGGCGGGGTCCTCTACCCGCGGGGATAGGGAAAGCGTGACGTTCAAAGGGCCTATCGACCCGGCGACGACCCGGCCGCCGGCCTCATCCGCCGCCTGCCGAGCCAGCTCGGCGCCCCGCAGGTTCATCTCGCGCACCAGCGACTGCAGCCCGTAGTCCGCCTGGCCGATGCTCGTCGCGGTGAACGTGTTCGTCGTGATGATGTCGGCACCCGCCGCCAGGTACTGCCGGTGCAGGTCACGCACGACGTCTGGCCGGGTCAGGTTCAGCAGGTCGGGATCGCCGGTCACATCCCGCGGGTGATCACGCAACCGCTCCCCGCGGTAGTCGGCCGCGGTGAGGCCGAGGCCCTGCAGCATCGTGCCCCAGGGCCCATCGAGCACCACGATGCGCTCGTCGAGCAGCTCACGCAGCTGCCCTCGGGCACCTGCCGCTGGTGAAGTCAACGCCACCGGGTCACCTCCTGTAGTAGGAGGCGCCCTTTAATGCACGAAACAGGCCGAGCGTGGCGGGCTCAAGCCCGTTGCAGCGCCTCTCGACCTGACACCCACCATACCGAACGCCCAGCAAGTGTGACACGACCGCTACCGTGCGCCTCGTTGCTCGCCGGGCGCGGCACTGCTAGCCTTCAGGCTTTCCTCAAGCCAACACGGAGGTACAGGATTCACATGTGGCGCCGAATTTCCCTCATTGCCGCCTCGACGGCGATGCTTGCCCTCAGCGCACTGCCTGCTTCTGCAGCCGCCCTGCACATGCAATCCAGCACCCACAAGCTCTATTTCCCGAGCCTGCACGGTGTCACTGCTTGGGGAAGCTACACCAAGACCAGCAAGGGCGTCCGGCTTAGCGTGTGCGTGAACGACACCGCTCGCAGCGTCTACGCGGCCGGCGCGGTCGCGCTGGTCTCGAACGCCAGCGGCAGCCTGCACACTAATTTCGGCGCGGTGGAGATCGGATACCACCAGGCGGTGTGCCGGACCATGACGCTGCACTACACCGCTCATCTCAAGATCTACACGTTCACCGGTACCAACACCGGGCGGATCGGCAGCCGCAGCAAGACCAAGACCATTTACTAAAACGCGGATGACCCGGGCCAGCCGCGGCGATCAGCCGTGGCTGGCCGCGGGGGCCCGCTAGTGGGGGATCCCGGAGATCAGGTCGCCCGCCCGGGCCAGCACGGAGGTGCGCGGGGACCGGCCCGCGGATTCGAGCCGGTCCGCCGTCCGGTACAGGGCGTACAGGCCGCGCACGCCGGCCCAGCGGGCGGGCTCGGGCTCCCAGTCCGGCGAGCGATGTCCCACCCAGGGCAGGGTGGTCAGCGGGCTGGCCACGCCGCGCACCAGGTCGGCCAGCGTCCGGCCGGCCAGGTTGGCCGCGGCCACCCCGTGGCCGGAGTAGCCGCCCGCCCAGCCGAGGCCGGTGCGCACGTCCAGGGTGACCGTGGCGCACCAGTCCCTGGGCACGCCGAGGACACCGCACCACGCGTGCTCGAGGCCGGCTTGCGTCGCGGCGGGAAACATCCGGCGCAAGATCCGGCCGAGCTGGGCGACGGTCGACGGCGCGATCGCGCCGTCGTGGTCCAGCCCGGAGCCGAAGCGGTAGGGCACGCCGCGGCCGCCCAGCGCGATCCGGCCGTCCGGGGTGCGCTGGGCGTAGATGTACGCATGCGCCTCGTCGCTGATCGTCTCGAAGCCGTCCCAGCCGATCGATTTCCAGGCCTCGTCGCTGAGCGGGCCGGTGGCGATCATCGAACTGTTCATCGGCAGCAGCGTCCGGTGCTGGGCGGGCATGTCCGCCGTGAACCCTTCGGTGCAGCGCAGGATGCAGGGCGCGCGCACGTCGCCGGCCGCCGTCCGCGCCCGTCCGGCTGAAATCGACGTCACCGGGGTCGCCTCGTAGAGCAGCACCCCGGCCCGGGTGACGACGTCGGCCAGCCCGGCGACCAAATCCGCAGGCTGCACCCGGGCGCAGTGCGGCGAGTAGAGGGCCCCGACCGCCCCCGCCACCCGCACCCGCCCGGCCAGGTCCTCGGCTTCTAGGTACCGAACGATCTCGGCATCATCGCCCCAGGCCCGTTCGTGCTCCAGCCGGAGCCGCAGCCGGGCGTCCTGGGCCGCCGACGTGGCGATGGTGAGCGTGCCGCCCTTGACCAGGCCGGCGTCGATTCCTTCGGTAGCGCAGACCCTGGCCACCTCGTCGACCGTGTCGCGGAGTTGCCGCTCGAGCTCGCGGACGCCGGCCGGGCCGGAACGGTGCCGGGCGTAGCGGGCCCGCGATCCCGGCAAGGTCGCCGTCGCCCAGCCGCCGTTCCGGCCGGAGGCGCCGTACCCGGCGAAGCTCGCCTCGAGCACCACGATCCGGAGCCCGGGGTCAGCCCGCTTCAGGTAGTAGGCCGTCCACAGGCCGGTGTAGCCGGCTCCGACGATGCACACGTCGGCCTCGGTGCCGCCCGGCAAACTGGGCCGCCGCGGCGCCATGCCGCGGCTTTGCCACCAGTACGACACCTCCCCGTTGCGCATGCTTGAACCTCCTGGTGTGGCACGCACCGTACTCGTTCGGAATAAATTATCTGAAACTTCACCAAAAGTCGCATCTCAGACCCGGTGATGCCAGGTCAGGCGGCACAGGGCGGCCTTCTTCTGATCGCCGGCAGGGTAGCGTCAGGGTATGCGACTAGGGGTGCTGGATGTGGGGTCGAACACGGTGCACCTGCTCGTGGTGGATGCCTACCCGGGGGCGCGGCCGTTGCCGGCCTTCTCGCATAAGGCCGAGCTCAGGCTCGCCGCTCACCTGGAGAACGGGAACTCGCTGTCCAAGTCGGGCGAGAGCAGCCTGCGCGAGGTCGTCGAGGAGGCACTGCGCATCGCGGAGGACAAGGGCGTCGAGGACATCATCGGGTTCGCGACCTCAGCCGTCCGGGAGGCCGTGAACGGCGAGCGGGTCCTGACCAGGATCCGCGAGCAGACCGGCGCGCAGATCAACGTCATGACCGGCCAGGAGGAAGCACGGCTCACCTTCCTCGCCGCCCGGCGCTGGTTCGGCTGGTCCTCGGGGCGGCTGCTGGTGATCGACATCGGCGGCGGTTCGCTCGAGGTGGCGTCAGGAATCGACGAGGAGCCGGACGCGATGGCGTCGCTGCCGCTCGGGGCCGGCCGGCTCACCAGGGACTGGCTCGGTGCCGACCCACCCTCGCCGCCGGAGGTGCGCCGCCTGCGCAAGCACGTGCGGGCTGAGATCGCCAGGGAAATGGGGGGCATGCTGCGGCAAGGTGCCCCCGATCATGTGGTGGGAACCTCGAAGACCTTCCGGCAGCTGGCCCGGATCGCCGGTGCGGCTCCGTCCGGCGAAGGCGCTTACGTCAAGCGCGTGCTGCGACACGCGGACGTCGCGGCCCTGGCCGAACGGCTGCCGAAGCTGACCCAGAGCGAACGGGTCAAGCTGCCCGGCGTTTCGGCCGGCCGGGTGGCTCAGCTGCCGGCCGGAGCCATCGTGGCCGACGCCATCCTCGACCTGCTGGGTGTCGAGGCGATCGAACTGTGCCCGTGGGCCCTGCGTGAGGGCGTCATCCTGCGGCGCCTGGATTTGCTCGCGCAGGGCCTGGGCGTATGACCTCCAGCTGGGCGGCAGGTCTCAGTTGTCGCCGCCGGGCATGATGCGGACGCCCTCGGCCGGCTCCTCAGCATCGATGACCGCGGAGCGGGCCGGGGAGTGCTGCCCCTCCTGGGACTGTGCTGCCTGGGCCTGGGCCGATTGAGACTGGACCGACGGGGACGGGGCCGACGAGGACTGGCCCGGCTGGGCCGGCCCGGTGGGTCCGGGGGTCCGGGCCGATGCCGACGGAGCCGGCTGCGACGCGGTCGGGCGCGGTCCGCCCGGGCCCGTGGGCCGTCCGGAACCGGTAGCGCTCGCCGAGCCTGCCGACTGGGCCGCCGGGCGCGGTGCGCCGCTGGACTCCGACGCGGCGATCGTCTTGGCGGTGGCCTGGTCGACCTCGTCCTCGAGCGACATGCGGGCGGTCTCGGCGGCCACGAGGCTGGAGACACCGTCCAGGATGTCGGTGAGCCGCTTGATCGTTTCGGAGTGCCGGGTGGACAGCAGGTTGAGCCGGCGCTCCGCACCGTCGTGAATGGCGGTGGCTCGCGCCGTCGCCTCGTCGAGCGCCTTCTTAGCCTGGGCCTTGGCGCTGGCCAGCGCGCTCTCCGATTTCTTCCTCGCCTCGGTGGTCGTGCGCTCCGCCTCGGTGCGGGCGGCGGTGAGCGTCTTTTCCGCTTCGGCCCGCGCGGACGTGATCGCCCGTTCGGCCTGTTCCTGGGCCGCGGTGAGCATGCGCTCGGCCTGCTCGCGCGCCTCGGTGCGGGACTTCTCCGCCTCGGACTGCGCTTCGTTGCGCTGCCTGGCTATCTCCTCGTGGGCCTTGGACTTCTGGGACCTGGCCTCGTCATCGGCCAGTTTGAGGATCTGGGCGATGCGCTCACTGACTTCCTCGTGCGCGGGCTTGGCGCCGAGCGCCTGCTGGCGCGCCGTGGCCAGGTCGCGTCTCAGTTCCTCGCCGTCGTCAAGGGAGCGGGCGAGTCGCTGCTCGAGGTCGCGGATCTGGCTGCGGCAGCGGGCGATGAACTCGTCCACCTGACGGCGGCTGTACCCGCGCATCTGCATTTCGAAGGCGTCTTCGTGAACGAGGTTCGGCAGGAGATCACTGTTGTCATTCATGGCTTCCCGAGATCATGTGTGTCTATGTAGGCGAGGACGGTGTCCGGAAGCTAGCGGTGCGAAACAGACGCCGGGTCGCCTAGGTGATCCGGCGGGACCGCTACCTCAGTAGTATGCGGGCTCAGGGCGGGTCGGACGGGGCGAATACGCGCATGACTCTTGTTCTTTGACCACCGTACGCGCAACCGGAACGCCCCAGTGTCCGTGTTCATACACTTCTGTGCCTCAATGGGCGGTGTTATGGCTTGTGAGATTTTTGAGCCGAGATGCGGATGTGGCGCTTGTGGCGCGTTCTACCGGATTGACGGTAACTACGCCGCGGTTTGCCGGAATCGTTACCGCCTAGGTGGGTAAAACCGCACGTGAAGGTGGTAACGGAATGACCCTGATGGGTCATGCGGAGGAGCAGTGTCGGCACGTAACCTGGGCCGCAAGCGAACGGGAACGCGATCAGCGCCGGAGGTGAGCACGATTCCCAGGCAGTTGGATCTTCGTGTCCACGACCGCGTTGCCCTTGACGAAATAGAGCTCTACGCCGAGGTGCTGACCGCGGTAGCGGCTGCGGACCGGCCGCTGACGGTCGCGGAACTCGACGAGGCGCTGGGGATCGACGGCAGCTAGCGCGCCTGTTCGCGGCTCCGCCGGCGGTACATGGCGTCGATCCTGGTGCGGGTGAATCCGAGCGCCTCGTACATCCTGATCGCGGGGACGTTGTCCTCGTCCACGTAAAGCATCGCCTGGGCCAGGCCGAGGTCGCGCAGGTGATGCAGCCCGGCCAGGGTGAGCGCCCGGCCGAGCCCGCTGCCCTGCTCGGCGGGATCGACTCCCACCACGTAGACCTCCCCGAGGCCCGGCGATTGCGGGTCCTGCTCGCCGGGCGGGTGCACCTTGGTCCAGTGGAAGCCCGCCATGTGTCCGCCCGTTTCCGCGATGAAGAAGCCCCCCGGGTCGAACCACGGCTCCCGCTCGCGCAGCTCCAGGTCGTGTCGAGTCCAGCCGCCCTGTTCGGGATGCTTGGCGAACGCCCGGCCGTTGAGGCTCAGCCACTCATCCTCATCCTGGCCAGGGACGAAGGTGCGCAGGGTGCGGCCGGGCGGAAGGACGGGGTGGTCCAGCGGGCCGCGCAGCGGGCGGCGCATCTGCCACAAGGCGCGGAAGCGCTCGAAACCCGCGACCCGGGCCAGCCCGGCCGCCGCGGGCAGGTCGCCGTGCGCCCACAGCCGCAGTGTGCGGGTGCCTGCCGCCGCGGCGAGCTCACCGACCAGGGCCCGGCCGAACCCCTGCCGGCGGCGGTCCGGGTGGATCACGAGCTCGCCGCTCACGTCCGATCCCGGATCGGACGGCAACCGATCTAGGTAGGCGTAGCCTGCGATCTCGCCGCCCGCGGTGAGGACGAAATCATGACCAGGTTGAAGATCCGGGCTCGGGCGGGCAGATGGGTCTGAGCTGTCGTAGCGCAGGTGCAGCAGCACGTGCTCGGACAGCGGCTCCACGCCGTCGGTCAGGCGCGCGGCCCGGACCAGGGCCAGGACGTCCGCGACCTGGGCGGTGCGCAGTACAGCGTCAGTGATGTGCCGTGCGGTCATCGCGCCGCGGTCGCGGCGCGGGCTCCCAGGTCTTGCTTGCTCCCGGCGCGCTCGTCGGCTGCCGCCCTTTCGCCTGCCGCCCTTTCTGGCCGCTGGAGGCGCTCGGCGCCCTGGGCCCGGTCCGGCCGTTCGCCCTTGACCGGCACGAACCGGTAGCCGACGTTGCGCACGGTACCGATCAGGGCCTCGTGCTCGGGGCCGAGCTTGGCCCGCAGCCGCCGGACGTGGACGTCGACCGTGCGCGTGCCGCCGAAGTAGTCGTAGCCCCAGACCTCCTGGAGCAGCTGCGCGCGGGTGAACACCCGGCCCGGGTGCTGGGCGAGGAACTTGAGCAGCTCGAATTCCTTGAACGTGAGGTCGAGCACCCGGCCGCGCAGCCGGGCCGCGTAGGTCGCCTCGTCGATGGCCAGCTCGCCGGAGCGGATCTCGTCGGGCGCGTCGGCCACCGCGACGACGGCCCGGCGGCCGATGGCCAGCCTGACCCTGGCTTCCACCTCGGCGGGCCCGGCTGTGTGCAAGATCACGTCATCGACACCCCACTCGGCGTTGACCGCGGCCAGGCCGCCCTCGGTCACGATGGCGAAGAGCGGGCAGTCCAGGCCCGTCGTCTGCAAGAGCCGGCAGATGCTCTTCGCGTGCGCGAGGTCCCGCCGGGCGTCCATCAGCACCGCGTCGGCGGGTGGGGCCTCTACCAGGGCAGACGCATCCGCTGGCAGCACCCTTACCGGGTGCAGCAGGAGCCCCAGAGCGGGCAGCACTTCGGCGGACGGCTCGAGCACGCTGGTGATCAGCAGCAGATCGCTCACTCGGCGGCACCTCCACTCGCTGGTGCGGTTGCACCTCACTACTTGTATAAACAGACAAGGACCCGGGGGCAACAGCGCCCGGGTCCGTTGTAGAGAAGGATATCCCAAATGGCCAAAGTAACAATGCAGTACTGGGCCGCGGCCAGGGAGGCAGCGGGCGTCGACACCGAACCGGTCGAGGCGAGGACGCTGGCCGAAGCGCTCGAGAAGATCGCCGCCCGGCGAGGGGATGACGGCCGGCTACGTTCGGTGCTGGCCAGGTCTTCCTTCCTGGTGGACGGCGCCTCGGCGGGCCGCAGCGTGGCCGCCGACCTGGTCCTTAATGAAGCGGCGGTCATCGAGGTGCTACCGCAGTTCGCCGGCGGCTGAGCCAGCACAGTGCATTTCCGCTCATATTGCGGCACACTGGGTGGACAACGCCCTACAGTGTCCGTACCAACACGTTCCGAAGTCACACTCCAGCGGTGCCTCATGAGCCAGCACGGACCTCCGACCCCCCCTCCGGGTCCCCCCGTTCCCGGGGCGGCGCCCGCCGATAAGAATTTTCCTGGCCAGTTGAACCGCCAGGTGCCGCCGCACGTTTCCATTAGTGTGCCGACCGCGGGAACCGCGCCCCGCTCAGGGCGGGTGGCAGACGAGGCGTTTGTCCGGGCGCTATATGCCGAACACGGTGGTGCCCTGCTTCGCTACGCCCTCCACCTCACCGGTGGTGACAGGCAGCGTGCGGAGGATCTAGTGCAGGAAACGATAGTGCGGGCGTGGCGCCATCCAGAGGCGCTGGCTGACCGGCCGGCTAGGCCGTGGCTGTTCGCCGTCGCGCGCAATCTCGCGGTAGATTCCTATCGCGCCCGGCAGGCCAGGCCGCCAGAGACCGGGCAAGCAGCCCTGGAGCTGCTCCCTTCCGACGACGATGCCGACCGCACGCTCGAGTCATGGGCCGTTGCGGACGCCCTGGCCTCGTTGCGGCCCGACCACCGGCGGGTGATCATCGAGACTTACTACCGGGGGTGCTCGGTAGCCGAGGCCGCAGCTACGCTGGGCATACCGGCAGGTACCGTGAAATCCCGGACGTTTTACGCATTGAAGGCGCTCAAGCTGGCGCTGCAGGAACGAGGACTGGCGCCATGACCCCCACCTGGGAGTGCGCCGACGCCAGGGTGTCGCTGGGTGTGTACGTGCTCGGCGCCATCGACCCGGCCGAGCGCGCGCTGGTCGACGCTCACCTGGTGACCTGCCGGGACTGCCGGGACGAACTGGCCGGCCTGGCGGGCCTGCCCGCTCTCCTGGCCCGGGTGAATCCAGACGAGATCAGCCGGATCTGCGCTGATGACACCGTTCGTACGGCCACCGACGACCGGCCGCCAGGCCAGCTGATCGGCACCGTGCTCGACCTGGCCGAAGCCAGGCGGCGCCGGACCCGGTGGCGTTTCCTGGCGGCGGCGGCGGCCGCCGTGGTGATCGCGGGCGGCCTGTTCGGCGGGCTGAGGTCCATCGGAACGCGGACCGTGCCGGTTCCGGTCTCAATCGGGGCCTCTCACTGGGAAACCGTGCAGGCGACCGGCAGCGTCGGGGCGACCGCCTCCATCGCCTATTCCCAGGAGCTGTGGGGCAACGCGTTCCAGGTCCTCGTCGATCGCATTCCGATCGGGACCACATGTCAGCTGTGGGTCGTTCACCCCGACGGGACGCGGACCCAGGTGGCGGCCTGGACGACAGCCCGTGACGAGGGCAAGGTCTGGTACTGGGGCTCGATGCCGAGTACCGCCGGGCCGATAAGCAGCTTCCAGATCACGGCGAACCAGAAGGTTCTGCTGACCGCCACGCCCACCTGATCAACGGCCCGTCCCGCGGGCCGCGGGCCGCCGGGAATGGATGACGTCTCCGGTGTGCTGTGCAGGGCGTGACTGGCGGATTGATTGCGCTGGCCGCGGCTCTGGCCGCGGCCAGCTTGCTCGGGCTGGCGCTACGCCGCCGGGCCGGGCGGTTCCGCGCCGGGCCGGGCATCCGGGCCGGGCGGCCTACCCCAGCGCAGACGGCCGGCGCGGCCCTGCCTGCTTCCGGGCCTGCTTCCGGGCCTGCTTCCGGGCCCGCCGCCGGGACCAGGCCGGACATGCTGACCGAGGCCGACCTCGGCGGCCCTCTCGGCCACCGGGCCACGTTGGTTCAGTTCTCGACCGCGTTCTGCGCCCCGTGCCGTCCTACCCGGCAGATCCTGGGCCAGGTGGCAGGCATGGTGGACGGCGTGACTCACGTCGAGGTCGATGCGGCGGAACGGCTTGACCTGGTACGGCGACTGCGGATCAACAGCACGCCCACGGTCTTGGTGCTTGACCCGGATGGCGCCATCGTCCAGCGGGCCGCCGGCCTGCCCCGCAAGGCCGACGTGATCGCCGCGCTGGGCGCTGTGATGAGGACCGGGGAGTGACAGTCCGACTGGGCCCGCATAGCATCGGGTGCGTGATCGCCAGGACAGCCAAGACGCTGACAAGGCGGCGCGCCGTTGATTTCTGCCACGTCGCTACCGCCATCTGTCCGCGGGCCGTACTGCCCTGATGCCCGGATTTCCCGGCGCCACCGACGGCTGACGCCGGCGCCTACGACCTTCCGGTGAGCTCAGGGCGGTTACTCGACAGGGGGAAACCCGCTCAGTGGTAGGGAGTTTTCAGCATGGAAATCGACCCGCGTGGTCCTCGGTTCGGCGCGGTGATCACCACGGTCGTGCTGGCGGTGGTGCTGGTCACCGGCAGCGTCTGGCTGCTCGCCGCGCAGGTCGCGGTGTTCGCGATGGGCGCCCTGGTCGGGCTGCGGTACGCGCCTTACGGCCTGCTCTACCGCCGCTTCGTCAGGCCGCGGCTCGGGCCGCCCGCCCACACCGAGGCCGAGGCCCCGCCCCGGTTCGCGCAGGCCGTGGGCATGGTCATCGCGGGCGTGGGGGTCATCTGCCTGGCCGTGGGCGCCACCACGGCCGGCCTGGTCTTCACCGCGCTCGCGCTGGCCGCGGCGTTTCTCAACGCGGCCTTCGATCTCTGCCTGGGCTGCCAGGTGTACCTGTTCTTCAAGCGGAATCTAAAGGTCCGGCCGTCCGCTTAGGGCGCGACCGGAGAAGGAGGAATATCCACCATGAGCCGATCCGACGTCCTCGTGGACGCCGACTGGGCGGAGGCCCATATCGGCGAGCCTGGTGTCGTCATCGTCGAGGTAGACGAGGACACCAGTGCCTACGACAAGGGGCACATCCCGACCGCGATCAAGCTCGACTGGAAGAAGGACCTGCAGGATCCGGTCCGTCGCGATTTCGTGGACAAGACGGGCTTCGAAGCACTGCTGTCCGAGCGGGGCATCTCGAACGACGACACCGTGCTGCTCTACGGCGGCAACAACAACTGGTTCGCCGCTTACGCTTACTGGTACTTCAAGCTGTACGGGCACGACAACGTCCTGCTGCTCGACGGCGGCCGGAAGAAGTGGGAACTCGACTCGCGCGAGCTGAGCACCGAGGTGCCCGAGCGCCCGCGGACCAACTACACGGCCAAGGAGCAGGACTCCTCGCTCCGCGCGCTGCGCGACGAGGTACTCGCCGCCATCGGCAAGCGCAACCTGGTCGACGTCCGGTCGCCCGACGAGTTCACGGGCCGGCTGCTAGCGCCGGCGCACCTGCCGCAGGAGCAAGCGCAGCGGGGCGGGCACATCCCGACCGCGCGCAACGTGCCCTGGTCCAAGGCCGCGAACGAGGACGGCACGTTCCGTTCCGACGACGAGCTTCGCTCGCTGTACGAGAGCGAGGCCGGCCTGGACTTCGGCCGCGACACCATCGCCTACTGCCGGATCGGCGAGCGGTCGGCGCACACCTGGTTCGTCCTGCACGAACTGCTCGACCAGTCCAACGTCAAGAACTACGACGGTTCGTGGACCGAGTACGGGTCCCTGGTGGGCGTGCCGATCGAGCTGGGTGACGGACGATGAGCGGAGCGAGCGACGGGTGCGGCGCACCCGCGGGCGGCGTCAGCGCGAGTGCGGCCACCGGCAGCCAGGCTGTAGTCGAGGGACGGGTGGTGCACGAAGGCAGCCCCGTGGCTACCGGTTACGCCCGGCTGCTCGGCACCGGCGATGAGTTCGTGGCCGAGGTCCCGCTCGGGGACGACGGCGGGTTCAGGTTCTTCGCCGCGCCGGGGTCGTGGACCCTGCGCGTACTCGCGCCGGGCGGCCTGCGCGCCGAGCGCTCGGTGCAGGCCGACTACGGCCAGGTCACGAAGGTGGACGTAGCTATCTGAGCACGCTCAGTCCGATGACGGGCGCGGTCGGCCGGGTGAGGCACGGCGGCCGCGCCCGATCATGTTTTCCGGGCTTATGCCATAGCGTGGCTTCCGGCGGATGCGCACTGCGGGAGGTCGCTCATGGATCAGACGGAGGCCGCTGGCCTGCACGATGCCGGCCTGCCCGGCGCGGTGAAGGTGGGCGGCACGGCGCTGCCGCTGGTAGGCCGGGCGCGCGTGTACGCGTGCGGGATCACGCCCTATGACGTGACCCACCTGGGTCACGCCGCGTCTTTCGTGTGGATCGACACCCTCGCCCGGGTGCTGCACGACAGCGGGGCCGAGGTGATCATCTGCCGCAACGTCACCGACGTGGACGACGTGCTGCTGGCCGCCGCGGACCGGGCCGGCTCGCCGTATGACCGGTTCGCCGCCATCCAGCAGTTCTATTTCGATCGCGACATGGCCGCGCTCGGAGTCGGCCAGCCGGCCATGCAGCCGCGGGCGCATGCCTACATCGGGCAGGTGATCGCGCTGGCGGCGGGATTGCTCGAGCGCGGGGCGGCCTACGAACGGGGCGGGCAAGTTTATTTCCGCGGCGCCGAGGCAGCCCGTACGGCCGTGCCGGATCGCCAGGCGGCGCTGCTGCTGGCCGGCGAATACGGGGACGACCCGGCCGATCCGGCCAAGGACGATCCGTTCGATGTGGCGGTGTGGCGGGCATCGTACGGCGGGGAACCGGGCTGGGCCAGCCCGTGGGGAACGGGCCGGCCGGGCTGGCATGCCGAGTGCGCGGCGATGGCGCTGCACGCGTTCGGCCCGGCGATCGACGTGCAGGCCGGAGGCGGCGATCTGCGCTTTCCGCATCACGCCTACCAGGCGGCCCTGGCCGAGACGTTCACCGGCGTGGCGCCGTTTTCCCGGGCCCGGCTGACCGCGGGCGTGGTCCGGGTGGCGGGCGCGAAGATGGCCAAGTCCACGGGCAACCTGGTCCTGGTCAGCGACCTGCTCAAGGAGCATCCCGCGGCCGCCGTGCGGCTGCTGATCCTTGACCGCCGCTGGGACCAGGACTGGGACTTCAGCCCGGCTGGCCTGGACGCGGCCGGCGCCAGGCTGGACCGGCTGCAGGCAGCCGCTGGCCGGCCGGAGCGCGGCGTGGCCGGAGGGGAGCGCGGCGTGGCCGGAGGGGTTGGAGGCTCCGGCCCGGCGGTGACCGCCATGCGCGCGGCGCTGGCCAATGACCTTGACGTTCCCGCCGCGCTGAACATCGCCGAGGAGAATGGCGGCCAGGCCGCCCGTTCCCTCGGCGCACTGCTCGGCCTGTGGTAGCGGCGACCCGCGATCACACCAGGCTCGGGAGCCTGCGGCGGGGGTAAGTGACCTGCGTCAAACACCGGCGTCAGGCCAGGGAGAGGAAGAGCCTTTCCAGCTGGGCGCGGTCGCCATCGGCCGTGCCGTCACCGTTCTTCTCGTCCAGCGCGCACTGCTTCAGGCCGGTCGCGATGATCTTGAAACCGGCCCGGTCCAGGGCCCGGGACGCTGCGGCCAGCTGGGTGACCACGTTGGCGCAGTCCCGGCCCTCTTCGATCATCTTGACGACCCCGCCGACCTGGCCCTGGGCCCGCCGCAGCCGCTTGATCACGTCGGCCATCGTCTGACTGTCCAGGTCCACGGCAACTCCCTGACGCTCGGGGCCAGATCGGCAGCGGCCCAGAAATACCCTAAGGGGTATCATAGCAAGGAGCGGCATGCCTCCGGCGCGCCAGCCGGCCAGGGCTCACCGGGCCGTGCTCGCCGCCATCGTGGCGAGGATCCGAGCGGTATGGTCGGCCCGCCGCGCCCACCAGGTGAGGATGACGTCGCGCGGCGGCGGGCCGCCGTCCGGCTGGGGAGGCGAAGCCCGGGGAGGCGGGGCGGCGTGCCGCCGGGACCAGCGCGCGGCCTCGCCGGCGAGCCAGCTCACGGTGTCGGCCGGGGCCTGTTCCAGCAGCGCCCGCAGGGTGAAGCGCCGTTCGCCGATCCGGTGGCCCGCACCCGCCGCCTGCGCGCCGGCGGTCAGGCTGCGCCGGGTGAGGATGAAACCACTGCGGACCGGGCAGGTGAGCATGTCCAGCATGGCGCCCAGGCCGTCGGCGGCCGGGCCTGGTTCCGGCGCGGCGCGCAGGGCCAGCGGCAGCCACCCGCCCGGGTGGGCGTCGCGCTCGGCCAGCAGCGCCCGCCTGGTCAGGCGCGCCCAGGGCGCCAAGCCGGGAGCCCCGAGATCGGTGACGGCGTCCAGGTAGCCGGGCAGCCAGGGCCACAGGTGCTCCCAGAACAGCGCATGGCGGGCCCGGGTGAGCGCGTCGGCGGTCGCCGTCGTCCGGGTGTCGCCGGCCGCCTCTGCGAGCGATGCGTACAGACCGAACAGGGCGGTGAGGTGATCCGGCTCCGCGGGCGGCGCGAGGCCAATGGCCCGCCAGAAGCCGGCGGCCCGGTCGGCGGCATCGCCGCCGAGGCCGCCCTCGGCGCCCAGGTACACCGAAGCGTAGGGCGGGCAGTTGAGGACGAACACCTCGGTGTGCTCGGCGTTACCCGGCCCCGCCCAGCCCAGCGCGGCGGATGCGGTCCTGGCGTCGGCCGGGTCGCCGGCCACGGCGCCCAGGGCGCGGAACAGCTCCCATCGCCCCGCCGGGGGTGCCGTCGCATCCGTCACGAGCGTGTCCCCGTCTGTCCGCCCCCGGCCGGGATCACGAACGCCTCGGCGGCCGGCTTGAGCGGGCGCATCAGCCAGCGCGGGCGCCGGGTGCCGTCGGGCGAGACCTGCCCGGCCGGGCGGGTCTGGCGCAGCCACCGCCGGTAGACCTCGTGCGCCCGGCCGGTGTCCACCGCGATGTCGCCGTGGCGATCGCCCGGGGCGGCGGGGCTGACCCGGACGGCCTGGTGCCAGCAGTGCATGCCGGAGATCGGGTCCGGGTGGACGCTGAACGTCAGGTTCTGGTGGACACCGGTGTCGTTCCACCAGATCCGCCGGCTGTCCGGGTCGGCCGACGAATACGGCCCGGCCGGCCCGCGCCGCTCCATCCGCCAGCCGTCGTCGCCGCGCTGCAGGCCGACGGTGGCCATCATGCCCCCCGCTCCGCGCGGGCTCGAAGGGTTGGCGTCCAGCCGCCACCGGCCCATGTGGTGGCTGCACGCGACCACCCCCGGCCGGATCCCCTCGGTGATCCAGGCCTTGGCGACGAAGTAGCCGATCTCGGTCTCCACCCGCACCAGGTCACCGGTGCGGGCGATGCCGAACCGGGCCGCGTCGGCCGGGTGGATCCAGACCGGGTTGGTGTGCGCGAGCTCATCGAGCCATTTGGCGTTCGCCGAGCGGGTGTGGATCTGGGTCGGCAGCCGGAAGGTGGACAGCAGCACCACCTGATCCGCCGCCAGTTGCGAGGGGTGCACGTGGCTGCGGATGTAGCCGGGCAGCGCGTGCTCCGGCCAGCCCCACGCGGCCAGCGTCGAGGACCAGAACTCCAGCCGCCCCGACGGCGTCGGGAAGCCCCGCCGGACCACCCCGTCCACCATGACCCCGGCCGCCCGGCGGCCCGCCTCGTCGGGCGACGGCGCCCCGGCCGGCACGATGTTCGGGCTCGGCGCCGGCGCGGCCGAGGTGTACACCCGCCCGGACGGGGTCACGTGCAGGTCGGCGAGCTCGGCGGCCGGTACCTCCTGCTCGTGCTGGGCGCCCTGGCCGCGGGTGATCTCGAACGCGCCGTAGCGGCGCATCCACTCCAGCGGCGACAATCCCTCGGCGGCGGCCCGTTCGGGCAGGCCGGGCACGGAGTGGGAGAACATCCAGCCGTAGTACTCGTCCACGGTGAGCTTGCTGCCAGGCCGCTCCCGTGACTCGTGGTACCGCCGGATGCCCAGCGAGCCGTCCGGGTCGATGCGCCAGGACAGCTCGATCCAGAACTCGTTCTCCTCCCACACCTCACCCGGGTTCACCTGGCGCGTGTCGGTCACCTGCTCGCCCCGCCGGGACCGCGCGGCCCGCAGCACCGGCTGCCTGAACCCGACCCACTGGCCGTCGTACTGCTCGTAGGAGTGGGTGTCGTGCCGTTCGGAGCCGTGGCCCATGGGCAGCACGTAGTCGGCGAACCAGGCGGATTCGTTCCAGGTCGGGGTCAGCGCGACGAAGCAGCCGACCTTGTCCTCGTCACACAGGACCTCCATCCAGCTCAATCCGTCGGGGTTGGTCCACACCGGGTTGTAGACGCGGATGAAGTAGGTGTCCAGCCGCCCGCGGCCGTCGGCGAGGAAGTGCGGCAGCAGGAACGACATCTCGTTCTGGGCCAGCGGGTACTCCAGCGGCCAGGACAGCTCCTGCCAGACACCCGGGTGCGGCGGGGTGTGGATCGGGCGCGGCACGAACTTGTTCCACGCGTTGGGGAACGTGCCGCCCTCGGTGGCCACCGCGCCGAGCAGCGCGGAGATGAGGAACAGCGTGCGGGACACCTGCCAGCCGCCGAGGTTGCCCGCGGCCGCCGACCGCCACGAGTGGCAGGAGAACCGGCTGCCCGCGCCGGCCACCACCGAGGCGATCTCCGCGAGCACCCCCGCGTCGAGGCCCGACTCGGCCGCGGCGAAGCCGAACGTGTACTCGGCGTACAGCCCGGCCAGGATTTCCTCGAACGCCTCGAAGGTAACCGGCGTTCCGGGATGGCACTGGGTCAGGTACTCGGCCCAGTTCCACCAGCGGCGCACGAACTCGCGGTCGTAGCCACGGGTCTGGATCAGGTGGTTGGCGATGGCCAGGTTGATCGCGGCCTCGCTGCCCGGCTGCGGCGACAGCCAGTAGTCCGCGTGGGTGGCGGTATTGGACAGCCGGGTGTCCAGCACGATGACCTTGGCGCCGTTCGCCCGTGCCTCGGTGATCCGCTGCGCGTGCGGGTTGAAGTAGTGCCCGGATTCCAGGTGGGCGCTGATCAGGTAGATGACCTTGGCGTGCGCGTGGTCCGGGCTGGGCCGGTCGATCCCCATCCAGAACTGGAACCCGGTCCGCCCTCCGCTGGAGCAGACGTTGGTGTGGGAGTTGTGGCCGTCCACCCCCCAGCTGGCCAGCACCCGCTCGGTGTAGCCGTCTTCGCCGGGCCGCCCGAGGTGCACCATGATCTCGTTGCGCCGGCCGGAGGTGATCGCGGCGCGGATCCGGGCCGCGAGCGCGTCGAGCGCCTCGTCCCAGCTGACCCGCTCCCACCGGCCGCTGCCCCGCGGGCCGGACCTCCGCATCGGGTACAGGATCCGGTCCGGGTCGGTGACCTGGTTGATCGTGGCCGGGCCCTTGGCGCAGTTGCGGCCGCGCGAGCCGGGATGCTCCGGGTTGCCCTCGAACTTGCGCACCTGCCCGGTCTCGGTGTCCACGTAGGCGAGCAGCCCGCACGCGGACTCGCAGTTGAAGCAGGTGGTGGGGACGAGCATGTAGTGCCGCTCCTCGCGGGCCGGCCAGGCCCGCGAGGACAGCTCCACCCAGTCGTCCCAGCGTTCCCTGGGCGGGAAGGCGGCCAGGTGCACCCGGCTCGCCCCCTGGTAGAAGGTCTCCCCGCGGGCTTCGGTCGCGGCCCGGGCGGCCGATACCCGGCGCCCGAGCTCGTCCAGGCTGCTGTCCTCGGGGGCTCCCACGTAACCGACCTCCCAATCAGGTGAGCAGGGCTAGGCGAGCGGGACGGACTGGCCGGCCTGCACGTAGGCGTGCTCATAGGCGAGCAGCCCGGCCAGCGCGAGCGGGGTGGCCAGGGTCCCGATCCAGGGTGCCGCGACCGCCACCGCGATCAAGAGCATGCCCAGGCCGAACGGGTGCCGGTGCCTGCCCCGCGTCAGCTCGTGCACGGCGAGGCGGGCGTGGGCGGTGACGTGCGGCAGCGTGATCTCGCCCGCGACCAGGGCCAGGTGGGCGGCGGCGGCGACGGCCACGATCACTTCGTCGGCGGTTACTGGGCGCCCCGGCGCCAGCCACGCCAGCAGCGGCAGCATGGCCGCGGCGCCCGCCAGCGCCGCCTGCACGGCCAGGTGCGGCGCCAGCAGCGGGCTCTGCCACATGTCGCGCGCCTTGGCCTGCGCGAACAGGTACGCGGTGTAGACGGCGGCGGCGAGCGCGAGCGGCAGCCCCAGGCCGCCCAGGACCTGCCGGGCGGCCGTGGCGCCGGCCAGCGCCGCCACCAGGTACAGGGCCACGGCCCCGCCGTAGCCGCCGAGGATGACCGACCCGCGCACCAGCCAGCTCCGCCAGTGATGCCGGGTGAAGATCAGGTAGAACCGCATCGGGTGCTTCAGGTCGGCGATCAGCAGCGCGCCGGTCGCCGTCAGGAACGCCAGCGCCAGCAGCGGCGCGGCCCAGCGCACCGCGTCGTTCCCCCAGCCCAGGAGGCCGGCGAAGGCGAGCGCGACCGGCACCGCGAAGGCGCCGGCGGCGACGGATTTGGTCCAGGTGTACAGGCTGACCCGCCAGCCCCACGGCGCGGTGTGCGGTACGTCGTAGGACAGCAGCGCGGCCGCGGAGGAGACGGTCCGGCCCGGGTGACCCGACGTTATGAGCTGCGGATCCGGCGCGCCCTGGGTGGCCCACGCGAACAGCCCGCCGTCGGGTTGCCTGGCCGCCAGCGGATCCAGCGTGGCCTCGTGGGCGCCCTTGTAAAAGACGCTGGGCCGGGTGTCCTTCTCGGGCTTGCGGACCTGGACCGCCTCGCGGTTGATCATCTGCGCGGCCTTGGACGCGGGGTCGTTCAGGTCGCCGACGAGGATCGCCTCGGTGGGGCAGACGGTGACGCAGGCCGGCTCGAGGCCCATATCCAGGCGGTGCGCGCACAGGTTGCACTTCTCCGCCGAGTGGTCCTCGGGGTTGATGAAGATCGCGTCGTACGGGCAGGCGGCCATGCAGGCCTTGCAGCCGATGCAGATGCTCTTGTCGAAGTCGACGATGCCGTCCTCGCGCCGGTACATGGCCCGGGTCGGGCACGCGGCCACGCACGGCGCGTCCTCGCACTGGTTGCACCTGGTCACCTGGAACGCCCGGCGGACCTGCGGGAACACCCCGACATCCACGGACTTGACGTAGGTCCGCGTCACCCCGACCGGCACCTCGTTCTCGCTCTTGCACGCGGTGGTGCACGCATGGCACCCGATGCACCTGCTCTGGTCAAGCACCTTGACCCAGCGCGGCGGGGGCAGATCGGAAACAGGCATACATCACCGTATGCCGAGCCGGGCGCAGCTAGATAGCCTGCGTGTTCTGGTATGAGTACCAGGAATTTTGTCGGCCACAGCGCCCGGGCGCGGGCCGGCCGAGGTGGTTGCATAGTCGGCCGCTAAGCCTTACATTTGAGTTGATACCCCCTAGGGTATACCTTGCGGGGTAGGCGGGGAAGGAGCAGTGCCATGAGTACCACGGCAGGATCCCGCGTCGAGGTCGTGGCCATCGACACGCCCGCGCTGGGCGACCGGAGTTACCTCGTGCATGACGGGGAGGTCGCCCTGGTCATCGACCCGCAGCGGGACATCGACCGGGTGCTGGCCCTGGCCGCGGCCCGCGGGCTGCGGATTACCCACGTCTTCGAGACCCACCTGCACAACGACTATGTGACCGGCGGGCTGGCGCTGGCGCTCGCCACCGGGGCGGCCTACCACGTCAACGCGGCCGATGAGGTGGCCTTTGACCGGGTGCCGGTCGCCGACGGGGACGTCATCGAGGCCAGCCCGGTAATGCGGATCCGGGTGCTGGCCACCCCGGGGCACACCTTCACCCACCTGTCGTATGCGCTGGAGGCCGCCGGTCACCCGCACGCGGTGTTCACCGGCGGGTCGCTGTTGTACGGCTCGACCGGGCGGCCGGACCTGCTCGGCCGTGTCCACGCCGTGGAACTGGCGCACGCCCAGTTCGCCTCGGCGCGCCGCCTGGCCGCCGAGCTGCCGCAGGACGCGGAGGTTTATCCCACCCACGGGTTCGGCAGCTTCTGCTCGGCGACCCAGGCCGAGGGCACCTCCTCGACGATCGGCCGGGAGCGGCGCGTCAACCCGGTGCTGATCCTGGCGGAGGACCGGTACGTGAGCGAGCTGCTCGCCGGGCTCGACGTCTTCCCCGCCTACTACGCGCACATGGGCCCGGCCAACGCGGCCGGGCCTTCGGATGCGGACCTGTCCCCGCCGCGCCGCGCCGACGCCGCTGAGCTGAGGCGGCGCATCGACGCGGGAGAGTGGGTGGTGGACCTGCGAGCCCGCCGGGCGTTCGCCGCCGGGCACGTGGCCGGGACCCTCAGCTTCGACCTGGACGGCAGCTTCGCCACCTACCTGGGCTGGCTGATCCCCTGGGGCACGCCGCTGACCCTGCTGGGCCAGACTCCCGAGCAGGTCGCCGAGGCCCAGCGCGAGCTGGTGCGGATCGGCATCGACCGCCCCGCCGCGGCCGCCACCGGGCACCCGGGTGACTGGGCCGGCGACCGGGCCCTGCGCAGCTATCCCGTCGCGGACTTCGCCGACCTGGAATCGGTCCGTCACCACCGTGCGGTGGTCATCCTGGACGTCCGCCGCGACCAGGAGTGGGCTCAGTCCCACATCAGCGGCGCCGCCCACATTCCCTTGCATCAGCTGCCCGCCCGCCTGACCGAGGTACCCGAGGGCGAGGTCTGGGTGCACTGCGAGGCGGGATATCGCGCCTCGGTCGCCGCGTCGTTCCTGGACGCCGCGGGCCGGAGCGTCGTCACGGTCGACGACGAGTACGACCGGGCCGCCCGCGCGGGCCTGCCGATCGACAGCCGCCTGCCGCACGCGGCGGCGAGATAACCAGTGCGACCGTAAGCCCGGCGGATCCAGCGGGGTTGCCCGGGTCAGGAGATGGCCGCCAGGCGCGGCGCCAGGCGCCCGACGCGGTCGGCTAGCTGAGCCAGCGCCGCGTCGAAGTTGCCCGGGTCGCCGGCCGGCACCGGGTCCGGGATGGACCAGTGCACGGCCAGGGCCTCGCCGAGTTCCTCGTGGGCCAGGTCGCACACGGTGATAACGAGGTCGCCGTCTTGCCGGACGTCGCCGATGTGCCGGGGCCGCAGCCGGGGCAGCGGCAGGCGGTGGCGTCGGGCGGCGGCGATGGCGCCGGGATCAATCGCCGCTGCGGGATGCGTTCCGGCCGATACCGCCGGGACGTTGCTGGCCCGGCGCCACAGCGCTGCGGCCAGGTGCGAGCGCGCGGAGTTGGCGGTGCAGACGAACAGCACCCGCAGCGCCGCGCGGGCTGTCGGGGCGGCCAGCGGGTCCAGGGCGCCGGGGATCAGCTGCAGGTAGGTGCGGCGGCGGTCGCCTTCAGACCGGCGCCGGGTGATGATCCCGGCCTGTTCCAGCACGTGCAGGTGGTGCGCCAGCAGGTTCGACGGCATAGCCAGCATGGCGGCCAGCTCGGAGGGGGACGCGTCCCCTGCCAGCAGCGTGTCGGTGATCTGCAGCCGGGCAGGGTCGGCGAGCGCGGCGTGCACGGTAACACGCCGGGCCAGGTCCGAGGTCGGCTCAGGAAACATTGATTCAATCTTGACTGAGCTATCTTCCTCTGTCAAGATGACGGCGTGACCAGTGCACCCGTCCTGCTATGGCGCCGGCTGACCGCCGAGTTCCTGGGCAGCGCGTTCCTGGCCGCGGTGGTGATCGGCTCCGGGATCGCCGCGCAGCGGCTGTCGCCGGGCCAGACCGGGCTGCAGCTGTTTGAGAACGCGGCGGCGACCGCGGCCGGGCTGTTCGCGATCATCTTGATGTTCGGCCCGGTCTCCGGCGGTCACTTCAACCCGGTGGTGTCCTTCGTCGATGCCGCCTTCGGCGGGCTGTCCTGGCGGGACGCCGCAGCGTATCTCCCGGCGCAGGTGGCCGGGTGCATCGCCGGGGCGGTGGCGGCGAACCTGCTGTTCGCGCTGCCCGCGGTCACCATCTCCGCCAAGCACCGGGCCACTCCTGCGCACTTCCTGTCCGAGGTCATCGCCACTGCCGGGCTGCTGCTGGTGATCTTCGCGCTGGCCCGGTCCGGACGCAGCCGGTCCGCCCCGGCCGCCGTGGGCGCCTACATCGGCGCGGCGTATTTCTTCACCTCCTCGACCAGCTTCGCCAACCCGGCCATCACCATCGGCCGGATGTTCTCGGCCACCTTCGCGGGCATCGCCCCGTCCTCGGTGCCGCCCTTCATCGCCGCGCAGGCCCTCGGCGGCATCGCCGCCGCCGGGATCATCAAGGCGCTGTACCCCGCCCTCACGCCCGCCGACGCCGCCGACATCATCTTCCCCCACAGCGCCGGGCATGCACCCTCACGGGCAGCGCATGACGGCGCCTCGCCGTCCGCGGACCGGCCGCCCGGCCCGGTCCAGTCTCTTTGACCAGACACCCAGAGGGAGCCCTGCCATGCACCTGGTCATGATCGGCGGCAGCGACGCCGGGATCAGCGCGGCCCTGCGGGCCCGCGAGCTCGACCCGGCCGCCGATGTCACGGTGGTCCTTGAGGACGCCTACCCGAACTTCTCCATCTGCGGCATCCCCTACTACCTGTCCGGTGAGGTCACCCACTGGCGCAACCTGGCCCACCGCAGCCTCGCCGACCTGGAAGCCGCCGGGATGCGGCTGCGGCCGGACACCACCGCGCGCCGCATCGACGTGGCTGGCCGCAAGCTCCTGCTCACCTCCGCCGGGGGCGGCGAGGAAGTGCTCGGCTACGACAAGCTCGTCGTCGGCACCGGCGCGGTCCCGGTCCGGCCCCCGATCCGCGGCCTGGCCGGGCCCGATGCGCTCGGCCCCGATGACGGGGTGCACCTGCTGCACTCGATGGGCGACACCTTCGCCGTCATGGCCACCCTGGAGCAGGCCGCGCCCGCCAGCGCGGTCATCGTCGGCGCCGGGTACATCGGCCTGGAGATGGCCGACGCGCTGACCGTCCGCGGCCTACAGGTCACCCAGATGGAGCAGCTCGCCGAGGTGCTGCCCACCGTCGACCCGGAGCTGGGCGCGCTGGTCCACGCTGAGCTGGCCGCCCATGGCGTGGAGGTGCTGACCGGCACCACCGTCCAGGCCATCAGCAAGGCCCCGCCCGGCGCATCCGGGCGGCTAGAAGTCCAGGCCACTGCAGCTGACGGCTCGGCCGTGAGCCGCGTGGCTGACATGGTGCTGGTCGTGGTCGGGGTGCGGCCCGAGACCGCCCTGGCGGCCGAAGCCGGGGCCAGGCTCGGCGCCCGGGGCGCGATCGCCGTCGACCGCGGCATGCGGACCGGGCTGCCGGATGTGTTCGCCGCCGGGGACTGCGTGATCACCCATCACCGGCTGCTCGGCGAAACGTACCTGCCGCTGGGCACCACCGCGCACAAGCAGGGCCGGGTCGCGGGCGAGAACGCGCTCGGCGGGCACCGGGAGTTCGCGGGCAGCCTGGGCACCCAGGTGGTGAAGATCTTCGACCAGGCCGTTGCCCGGACCGGGCTGCGGGATCACGAAGCGGCCCCGGCCGGGTTCGCCCCGGTCACCGTCGGATCCGAGGCCGATGACCACAAGGCCTACTACCCCGGCAGCCACCGCATCCACATGCGGGTTACCGGCGACCGCGGCACCGGGCGGCTGCTGGGCATGCAGCTGTTCGGGCACCGGCACGCCGAGATCGCCAAGCGGATCGACATCGCCGCCACCGCGATCTACAGCAACATGACCGTCGACGCCGTCAGCGACCTGGACCTGTCTTACACACCGCCGCTTGGCAGCCCGTGGGAAGCAGTCCAGATGGGCGCCCAGGCGTGGGTCCGGGCCACCCAGAGGCGCTAACCCCGCCCCGGATCTTCAAGCAGAGGAACAACCATGTCAGGGCACAACACAGGGCCCGGCCCTCAGCCGCACCACACAGGACACCCAGCCATCAGGGCCGCCGCCGCCGCGATCATCCTCCTCGCCCTCGCCGCCTGCAGCAGCACGACCACCACGCCTGCCACGAGCACCGCGGCCACCGCTCTCCCCAGCGGCGGGCCGGGCACCCTCACCGGGGCGGGTTCCACGTACGTCGCCCCGTTCTTCGCCCTGGCCTTCGCCCGGTACCATCAGCTGCAGCCTGCGGTCACCGTGAACTATTCCGCCGTGGGCAGCAGCGCGGGCATCGCCGCGATCAGCGCCCGGCAGGTCGATTTCGGCGCCTCCGACGTGCCCATGAACGCCAGCGAGCTAGCCGCCGCCAAAGGAGGCCCGGTCACCCAGGTGCCCGACGCCCTGGGCGCCGAAGGCGTGGCCTACCACCTGGACCTGCCCGCGGGCGCCCGGCTGCGCCTGACCGGCCCGGTCCTCGCGGCCATCTTCCTCGGCCAGATCACCCACTGGAACGACCCGGCCATCACCGCCCTCAACCCGGGTTTGCCGCTCCCGGCCGCGTCGATCACCGTCGTGCACCGCTCCGACGGCAGCGGCACCACCTACATCTTCAGCAACTACCTGTCCAGCGTCTCACCGGCCTGGGCGGCCAAGGTCGGCACCGGCAAGACGCTGACCTGGCCGGCCGGGGAAGGCGCCGAAGGCAACGGCAGCGTGACCTCCGATGTGTTCCGCACCCCCTTCTCCATCGGATACATCGAGCAGGCCTATTCCCAGGGCCTGGTCCTGCCGTTCGCCGCCATCCGCAACCAGGCCGGAAACTACGTCCTGCCGTCCGCCCAGACCGTCGCCGCCGCCGCCGCCCAGAAACCCGGCATCACCCCGGCCGACTTCTCCATCGTCAACCAGCCCGGCGCCAGCAGCTACCCGATCAGCGGCTACAGCTGGGCGCTGATCTACACCCATCAGCCCGACCAGGCCACCGGGCAGGCCCTGGTCACCATGCTGGACTGGCTCACCCACGACGGCCAGGCCTACGCCGCCGCGAACGGCTACGTGCCCCTGCCAGTCCAGGTCCGGCAACTCGCCCTCACCATGCTCCAGCAAGTCACCGGCCCCAGCGGGACACACCTGTTGAGCTGAACCTCGCCGTCAGCGGACGGGGCGGGCCGACAGTGTGATGAAGTCGCGCGCCCACCAGGACTCGAAGAAGGTCGACGGGCCCTGCACGGTCGAGGAGAGCAGCTTGCGGCCGTTGGAGGGTGCGGCCAGGGCGCCCGCCCGGGGGGCGTAGCTGACGAAATCGGGCCAGTTGGGGTTGATGTCGAGCTGCATGCCCCGCACGGCACCGGCGCGCACGAGAAGCTGCGCGAGCTGCAGCGGGTCCAGGTCCGGCCCGGCGGCGTAGACCAGGGCTCCGTCGGCGGTGACGCCGAGCCCGGAACGCCACTGGGACTCGATGCCGGGGACCGAGGACGCGCACGAAACCGCGCCGCACGTTGCCCCCCACGCCTGCCAGTCCCAGCTCGCCGCCTGGGGCGTCGGGCGCCCGGCGGCCACCAGCGGGACGAGGTTCTGCCGAACGCCCACCACGTTCGGTGTCATCCGCACGTCACTGCCCCAGGCCCCGACGGCGACGCTGCCATCGGCGTAGATCACCAGGGAGGCGGCCCCCCGCCGTAGCGGGTCGATCGTGCGGCCTTGCGTGTAGTAGCCGCCGCCCGCCGCGGGCATCATGAAACCGCCGTTGAACGCGGCCACCAGCGTGGCGGCCTGGGCCGGCTGGATCGGCGCGGTGTACCGGTACGGCCCCCCGCCGGGGCTCTTCGACCCGGAGTACAGCCGGGCGGTCAGCAGGCGGGTGTCCATCCACGCGATCCCGGCCGGCTGCGTGCCGCCAGGCGGGACGAGGGTGGACTGGTAGACCGCGCGCACGCCGCCGACCGCGCGGCCGGCCGGGCTCCAGGCGCCTTCTCTGGCCGACGCGAGGCTCCCGAACGGCGCCAGCCTGGCGGGGGCGGGCAGCGGACCGCCCGCCCGCTGGCCTGAGCCGGCGGTCGTCCCCGGGTGCTGCTCCGTGGCCGGGTGCCGCCCGGCCGCAGACGGCGATGCCGCCCGGCCGGAGGCATGGGCCGGAGCAAGCGTCGTCGGCGTACCGTGGCCGCATGACGCCAGCGCCACGGCTATCGCGGTCAGCGGCAGCAGGCCCGCCAGGGCCCGCACGACGGCCGCCCGCGACTTGCGTATCCCCATGTGGCACAGGATGCTCGGCCACGATGAAGGGATCGTGAAGCGCGCGCCCGGGCCCCCCATTTTTACCGGGTCACGTAGGCGTCCAGTGATCACAGGTGGCCGCCTGAATGAGCAGGGCGGCGGCGAGCTGCCTGGCCTCATCGGCCGTGAGCCCAGCCCAGGTGCCGTCCTCGGTATCCGAGGAGGCGCTGATGCCCAGGCTGACGCGCTGGGCCGGGTGCGCGCCGCCGCCGAGGGCGAGACGGCCTATCCGGATCTCCCGGCCGCACGTGGTCCGGACGCTGACGTGATGGTCGGCGCTCTCGGCGCCGAACGTACTGCTAGCCATGGCCTGCCTCCACCGGGGCGGCGATCTTGCTTACAAATACCCCTGCCCGTATAACACAGGGTGGCGGCGGGTATTCCACGCTCATGGCCGCACTCATCGGTTGCGTAGTACCCGCGCGGCCGCTAACCCGACACCGTCATTTAATACGGGTCAACTGAAATGGCCGGTGAGACGTCCAGTAGGCTCTGACTGTGGTCGAATACCGGCAGGAATTCCAGCGTGAGCTGGAGGCTATCGAAGCCAAAGTCATCGAGCTGTTCGCCATGGTCGCCGAGGACCTGCCCGGGGCGACCGAGGCTCTCCTGACGGGCAACCCCGAGGTGCTTCGGGTCCTGACCGAGCGCGAGCAGGTCATCGACGCCCTCTACCCGGAGATCGAGGAACTGGTCAACCGGGAGATCCTGCTGCAGGCCCCCGTCGCCTCGGACCTGCGCTTCCTGCTGTCCGTGCTGCGTATCGTGCCCGAGCTCGAGCGATCCCACGACCTGGTCCTGCAGATCGCCTCCCGGGCCAACCACATCCTCGGCGAGGACCTCTCGCCGCGCTGCCGGGGACTCGTCGAGCGAATGGGGAAGCTCGCATCCGACATGTGGCGCCAGTCGGTGGATTCCTGGTACCAGCGCGACCGTTCCGTGGCGTCGATTCTCGACGGCCGTGATGACGAGATGGACGAGCTGCACGGCAGCCTGCTTGCCGAGCTTGCCTCGGGACGCATGGCACTACCGGTGACGATGGAGATGACGCTGGTAGCGCGCTTCTACGAGCGTCTTGGCGATCACGCCGTCAACATCTCCCGGCGCGTGATCTACCTGGCCGGATCGGCCAAGGACTAGCGTGCCGGGCCGCCACCGGGACGTTCGGAGTGCGGGCGGGAGTTCGTTCGGGCCAGGCCAGGTCGTGCGACCCGCCCGCCCGGGACCCTCAGCCCTGTCTTTTGCCCGCTCTCCGGGGCCATCTTTTAATCAGCATCAATTGGAACGGCTTAGGGATCTACAGGAGTAGAGATGCCCGGAATCACCGTCGGGATAGATGGCTCGGACCATTCTCGGCTCGCCCTGGCCTGGGCGATGCGCGAGGCCGTGCAGCACCATGTCCCGTTGACCGTCATGACCGTTCACCCGGGCCCAGTTCGCCCGGCCACCAGGATTTTCTGGGCTGTGCGTGATTATCCCGAGGACAGCCAAGACCTGGAATTCGCGCGGAAAAAGGTCCAGGAATTCGCGGACAAGGTCGCGAACGAAATCGGCGGGACGGAGCCCGAGGTCACCGTGAGCGTGGTCACGGGTGATCCGGCCGAAGAACTCGTCAAGGCCTCGCGCGACGCCGACATGCTCGTCGTCGGATCCCGCGGCAGCGGGGGCTTCGCCAGGCTACTGATGGGCTCGGTGAGCAGCCAGGTCACGCACCACGCGGCCTGCCCCGTCGTGATCGTTCCCGGGGGCCGCTAGGCAGCGTGGCCCGGCTCAGCCGACCCGGCCGGTGACGTAGGCCAGGGTGCGGGGGTCCTGCGGGTCCTGGAAAATCTTCTCGGTCCGGTCGTACTCGACGAGCACGCCCGTGCGGGTATCGCTGTTTTCGTCGCGGAGCACGGAGTAGAAGGCGGTGCGGTCGCTGACCCGCGTGGCCTGCTGCATGTTGTGCGTGACGATGACGATGGTGTACTGCGACTTGATATCCCGCATCAGGTCCTCGATGGCGGCCGTCGCGATCGGGTCGAGCGCTGAACAAGGCTCGTCCATGAGGACGACGTCCGGCTCGACGGCGAGCGTGCGGGCAATGCACAGCCGCTGCGCCTGCCCGCCGGACAGGCTCAGGCCCGACGTCTTCAGGCGGTTCTTGACCTCGTCCCACAGTGCGGCCTGGCGTAGTGAACGCTCGACGATCTCGTTCAGCTTGCCCTTGTTGCGCTCGCCGTTGATGCGCGGCCCGTAGGCGATGTTGTCGTAGATCGACTTCGGAAACGGGTTCGGCTTCTGGAAGACCATGCCGATGCGCCGGCGCACCGCGATCGGGGAGACGTCCTTGCCGTACAGCGACGCCCCGCGGTACTCCACGTCACCTTCGACGCGAGCAGTCGGTATGAGGTCATTCATGCGGTTCAGCGTCCGCAGAACGGTCGTCTTGCCGCACCCGGACGGGCCGATGAACGCGGTGATCTCGTTCTCGTAGATGGTCAGTGATACGTCCGTGACGGCCCGGAAGGAGCCATAGTAGATCGAGACGTTCTGCGTATTGAAGACGGACGCACCCGGGGTATCGAAGATCGGTGCGTCCGACGGCCGTGACTGCAGGCCCGCAGGCTTGGGCAGCGAAGTAGTGGCGACGTTCGGCTCGGGCTCTTCCATAATCTTCCTAGCGCTGCTTTCTGATCAGACATTCCTAGCGCGAATATCTGGTGAATCGGGCGGTGATGGTGCGGGCGGCGATCATCAGGATGAAGGCGATCGCAATGAGCGTGAGCGCCGCGCCCCAGGCGCGGGCCTGCGCGCCGGTGTACGGCTGTTCCGCGTTCGCGAAGATCTGCGTGGCCAGTGCGGTGTTGGCGCCGCTGAAGACGTTCGGATTCGCTTCGGTCACCGTGAGGATGGTGAAGAGCAGCGGCGCCGTCTCGCCGGCGGCCCGGGCGACGGCGAGCAGCGCACCGCTGACGATGCCGCCGATGGCGGCCGGCAACACCACGGTCATCGTCACGCGAGCCTTGGTGGCACCGAGGGCGTAGCTCGCCTCGCGCAGCGGGTCCGGCACCAGCTTCAGCATCTCGTCGCTGGAGCGGATCACGACCGGCAGCATCAGGCAGCCCAGGGCGAAGGCGCCGGCCAGGCCCGAATAGCCGAAGTGCAGCACCCAGATCGAGAAGATGAACAGGCCCATCACGATAGAGGGCACGCCCGTCATCACGTCGGCCATGAACCCGATGAGGCGCGCCAGCGGGCCCTTACCGCCGTACTCGTTGAGGTAGACCGCGCCCAGCACGCCGAGCGGCACGGCCATGAGCGTGGCCAGGCCCGTGATCAAGAGCGTGCCGAGTACCGCCGGCCCCATTCCGCCCACACCCGCGGGCACCACGTTCGGCGGGATCGGGCCGCTGGTCAGGAAGGACCAGCTGATGATCGAGGCGCCCTTGGCGATCACCGTGAACAGGACGAACCCCAGCGGGATGATCACGAGCACGAACGCGAGCACCATCAAGACGGTCGCGATGCGGTTGCTGGTGCGCCGCCAGCCCTTCGGCTCTTGCAGGTCGGGCTGCTGCAGCTCGGTGGCGACGGCCATCAGGCACCCCGCTTCCGCCGCGCGGAGCGCTCCACGATCCCGCGGGCAATGACGTTGATGATGATCGTAAAGACGAACAAGAGCACGCCGATCCCCATCAGCGCGGCGCGGAACTCGCCGGAGGCCTCGCCGAACTGGTTGGCGATGACCGCGGGCATGTTGTAGCCGGCCGCGAACAGGTGTGACGTGATCACGGGCGACGAGCCGATCACCAGGGCGGCCGCGATCGTCTCGCCCATCGCCCGGCCCAGCCCGAGCAGGACCGACCCGACCACGCCGCCCTGGCTGTGCGGCCAGACAGCGCCGCGGATCATCTCCAGGCGGGTGGCGCCCAGGGCGTACGCGCCCTCCTTGTCGATGGTCGGCACCGTCGCGATGACCTCGCGCGACAGCGAGGTCACGATGGGCGTGATCATGAAGGCCAGGATGATGCCCGCGGTGAAGAACGAGGTCCCGCTCGTGGGCGGTCCGAACAGGGAGCCCACCACCGGGGTGCCGTTGACGCCCGAGCCTATCGAGGCGTAGATGTGCTGGATCCAGGGGGCGAACACCAGAATCCCCCACAGGCCCCAGACCACCGACGGGACCACCGCCAGCAGGTCGATCACGTACACGATCGGCCGCGACCACCGGTACGGCACGACCTCGGTCAGCAGCAGAGCGATGCCCACGCTGACCGGGACCGCCAGCACGAGCGCGATGATCGCCGTGACGGCCGTGCCGTAGATGAAGGCCAGCGCGCCGAACTGGTTGGTCGCGGGATCCCAGTTGTTAGTAAAGATCTTCAGGCCCTCGGTGCTGAACCACGACGAGGCCTGCTGGGTGGTGGAGACGGCGATCAGGACGAGGATCACCAGCACCAGCAGGCCGGACGCGAGCGCGAGGATCTGGAAGCCGCGGTCGCCGAGCGGGCGCCGCTCCGACAGCGGACGGGTGGATCCGGCCGGTACGGCCGGATCCACCTGTGTCACAGCGCTCACGATGACCGGCCGATGCGATCGGCCTGCGTCACAATGCTCACAATTACATTCCGATCTTGCTCAACTGCGCCTGGGCCTGCTGGTCGACGCTGGTGGGAAGCGGCGCGTAGCCGATTGGGGGGAGCAGTTGCTGGCCGGCTCCGACCAGGTAGCCGATGTACGCCTTGAGCAACGCCGCGTCGTTTGTGCTCGGCTGGGTTTGGTAGACCAGAACCCACGACTGAGCGGTGATCGGGTAAGAGCTGGCGCCGGGCGCCCAGATCGCACTGAACGTCAGGTTGGGCTTGATGGTGGCGTTGCTGGCGGCGGCGGAGGCGGCTGCCACCGACGGCGCGACGTAGCTGCCGTCCTTGTTCTTGATAGAAGCAGAGGTCAGCCCGGAGGCCTTGGCGGTGGCGTAGTCCACGTACCCGACGGCTCCGGGGGTGGACTTGACGATCTGCGCCACCCCGCCGTTGCCGGCGCTGGCGTGGGCGGTGGCGGGCCACTTGATGATCGAGCTGGTGCCGAGCGTCCATACGCCCGGCGCTCCCTCGACGAGGAACTGGGAGAAGTTCTGGGTGGTGCCCGACGAGTCGGAGCGGACGGCGACGGTGATCGTGGTACTGGGCAGGCTGACACCGGGGTTATCCGCCGCGATCGCCGAGTTGTTCCACGTCGTGATCTTGCCCTCGAAGATATTCGCGATCACCGGCGCCGACAGCTGCAGCGGCTTGCTGAGACCTGACAGGTTGTACGAGACCGTGATGGGGGAGATCAGGATGGGGTAGTAGAGCACGGTCTTGCCCTTGAAGTTCGCCTCCTCCTTGGCGGGGATCGGCGAGTCCGAGCCCGCGAAGTTGACGACCCCGGAAGCCAGGTCCGTGCGTCCCTTACCCGAGCCGCCGCCGCCGTAGTTGACCGTCATGTTGGGCTGGACCGACCTGAAGCTCGAGATGGCTGTCTGCTCGTAGACGAGCTGCAACGTCGATCCGCTCCCGTTGAGCGTGCCGCTGAGGGCGCTGCTCGACGCTGCTGGGCTGCTGCTTGTAGCGGAGCCGCTGCCGCTGCTCGCCGGGGTGGATGAGGAGCTCGACGAGGAGCATGCGGCCAGGGACAGGGCCGTCGCCACGGCGGCAGCACCTACCGTCGCGACCCGCTGTCTGCGTCCAAGTGGCATATCAGGTACTCCTTATTGGTTTTATATGTTTCCTCGGCCGCATGAGCAGCCCCGACAGCCGGTCAGCGTGCAAACCGTAGCGTGCCAGTACAGTTTGCCGGCGCGAATGGTACTCGCGGGCAAACAGACGGTGGACAAATGTGGACTAGAAGGTTAAGTTCTGGTGTCCAGGGTCGTGGCCTGCCTAATGGCGGGGGTGGGTCCGGGGTCCAACCGGACCGTGGGCCGATCAGTGTTTCAATCGTGACTTAAGCCTCCGGGACCGCTCCGCTGACCGTGGGCATGGCTCAGGCGGCCATGCCCGGCACCGGCCAAGACCGCTACGTTCCCGCACGTCGCCTATGGTGACGGCAGCACGGCCGCCGGTTCCCCCGGCTCGCTACCCGGCCGGTGGTGGCCCTGCCGTGCCGGGGTCGGCTTGCCGAAGCGTCCCGGCGATGCTCCCCTTGTTCACCTACATGACATCAAGTAGCCGTCTGTTCGTTCCTTCTCCATTCAATTCCTGTTCATCTGTGATGAATATCAATGGGCTTGTGCAGGCAGGCCGCTGCCGTTGTCCGTCGTCACCTTGTCCGATGATCAGATGGCCAAGATTAAGGGCTGAAACATGACCGCGTCCGCACCTGTCGTGATCGGCCGGCTGGTCGCAGCCCGATCGCGGTTTGCGGAATGACCGCTGGCGCCGCCGGACGTGACAGTCCGGTTCCCTCGCAGCCGGCCTCGCCTCCCACGGAGTCTTCGCCGCCGCGGGGTGAAGCCGGCCCGGCGGCAGCGCGCGCACCAGCCAAGGCCACGGCCGTGCTGGCCGACCGCATGGCGGCGGCGCTCGTGCACCGCGAACCGGGCTGGCGGCTGCCCCGGCGCAGTGCGCTGGCCCGCAGATACAACGTCAGCCTGACCGAGATCGACGCCGCCCTCGGTGATCTCGCCCGCCGGTCCCTGGTCCGCAGGCTGCCCGACGGGCAGTTGTACCGGGCCAGCCCGGCCGACTACTGGATCCCCCTCGAGGGCGCGGCCGGGCTTGGCACGCGGCTGGACCCGATGGGCGGCGCGATCGCCTGCCAGACCCGGCATGTGTCGCGGCGCGAGGCGCCGCAGGATGTGGCCTGGGCCCTGCACCTGCCCGCGGGCGCGCCCGTCCGCGTCGTCCGGTGCGTCTGGGTGTCCGAGGGGGATCCCGCCGCCGTTTCCACCGCCTACCTGAACGGGCCACTCGCCGACGAGGACACCGAGCCCGACCAGGATGCGGATCAGGGGCTCCCCTCGTTCGGGTCGATGCAGACCACGCTGCCCGCCGCCGCGGTGAGCGTGGAAATGAGCCCGCCGCAGCCGTCCATCGCCCGCAGCCTGCGGCTGTCACCCGGGCAGCCGGTGATCATGGTGACGATCAGGTTCGACGACTCGGCCACCGGTGAGCCAGCCGGGCTCACCGTGGTGATGCTGAAACCGGAGCTATTCAGAGTCGCTATCTCCACTACCGAGGCTCCGGTCACCGCGCCATTACCACTTCATCCGAACCTGTGGCGCAGGCGACTGGGTTCTTCGCCTGACTCCGCTGGACTACTATCAGAGGCCGCGAAGGGGAGTAGCTCCGTCGCCGGGAGGCCGACAATCTCGGCCCGGGATACCGGGCCCGGTCCCCGGGGGACCAGCGTGGGTCTGAGTGAGACCTTCGGCCGCAGTGACCAGCTGCCGTGCCGGAGGTCCCAGGCCGCCGGTGGGCCCGACCTGATGGGTTCCCCCGTGAATCTAGCTGCCGCCGGAACAACCTTCCTGATCGTGCTGCCCGCCGAGCTGCCGGATAAGACCGTGCTGGCCTGCCTGGTCATGGGCAGTCGGTACCGGCCGGCCTTCGTCTTCGCCGGTGCCGCCGTAGCGTTCGCGGCCCATGTAGTGCTCGCGGTCACCGCCGGGAGCCTGCTCGGGTTGCTGCCGCACCGCCCGGTTCAGGCGGTTGCCGGTGTCCTGTTCCTGTTCGGGGCGGTGCTGGTGTGGCGCCAGCAGCGTCAGGACGCCAGCGATGACCTCGTGGAGCACGGGCGCCCGAGCCGGCTCCTGCCGGTCGCGGCGATGGCCTTCGCGGTGGTCTTCGCCGCCGAATTCGGCGACCTGACCCAGATCCTCACGGTAAGCCTGGCGGTCAGGTACGGCGACCCGCTGGGGGTGGGGATCGGTTCGGTGCTGGCGCTATGGGTGGCGGCGGGCGGGGCTATCATCGGCGGCCGGAGCCTGCTGAAAGTCATCCCGATGACCTGGCTGACCCGGGGTGCGGCGCTGGTCATGGTGGCGCTCGCCGGCGCCAGTATCGTGACGGCCTTGCCCTGATGCGGCGTACTGAGACCAGAGTTTCCAATGAGCGCGATGACCATTACTGAGGTACCGGGTCAGAACGTCCTTATTACGTCTAGCGCCCGGAACCGGTAACCGTCTGGACACGCGCGCGTTGCACCTGGGACGCTGGGAGCCGAGACGCCGGCCGAGGTCGTGACAGAGGCGGAATAGGAATAGATGCCACGGCGTGCCCGATACCTCATCCCCAGGGGACTTCCCCGCCGTGACGAGATCCTGGCTGCCTGCGTGGTGCTCGTCGTCGTGGCGCACGCGCTGTTCGCTCAGCTCACGATCATCCTCGCCGCCGTGTTCTACCTGATCACCATGATGACCCGGTGGCGCCTGTCGTGGCTGGCGGTTCCGGCGGCGGCCGGGCTGGCGTGGACCGTAGCGGTCGGCCCCCGGGCCGCGGCGGCCGGATTCGCCGCCGGGCCGGCCCAGATAGCGGACTACCTGGGCGCCAGCGGTCACCAGGCCGACCATCTGCTGCACTTCACCGCCGCCTTCGCCGGGATCGGGACCTGGCTGCCCCGTCAGCTGCCGCTCGCCGTGGTGGCCGGGGCCGCCGAAGCCGCCCTGGCCGGCTGGCTGAGCTGGCTGCACACCGACGAGTGGAACCTGCCGCCGGCCCGGCCCGGCCTGATCGTCGCGGCCCGGCGCGCGGCCACCGTCCGCGCGATCCGCGCGGGCGGCGTGGTGACCAGGGACGGCGGCTGCCTCGGAGTGGCGCCCGGATCAGGCGCCCGGGTCACGCTGTCGTGGGCCGAGGCGGCCGGGGGCATATCCGTGTGCGGTTCAGCCGGGCCGGACGTGCTGACCACCGGCTTCCAGCTGATCCACGCCGCGGTGCGGCGGCGCAAGCCGGTGCTCGCCGTCGACCACACATCCGATCCGGGGCTGGCCGGAAGGCTGGCCGCGGTCTGCGCCGCGGCCGGCGCGCCGCTGCTGGTGTTCGGCGCCGCCCCGGGGCAGCGGGCCGGAGCCGCCGACGGATCGGCCCAGATGGCCTGCTACGAGCCGTTCCGGCACGGCGATCCCGGGCGGCGGGCCGCGATGGTCACGGCCATGCTCAGCTGGGACGGACCCGGCCGGCAGTACCGGCGCAGCTGCGTCGCCTACCTCGAGGACGTCTTCGAACTGCTCGACGCCGCACCCGGTGACCCGCGTGTCCCGGTGCTCGATGACGTCATCCACCTGCTTAACCCGGTGGCGATGCGGGCCCGGATGGAGTACGTGCCCGCGGTCTACCCCCGGCGTGACGTGCTGGCCGAGCGAACGCGGGTATCGATGAGCCTCATCAGCGCCGAGCCCGCCACCACCGCCGAACTCGGCCGGCAGCTGCGGGAACTCCGCGCGTCGCCGTTCGGCCGCTGGCTGCGCCCGTCGGCCGGCGGCCCGGCGGCGGACATCGACCTCGGCCGCGCCGTCGCCGAACGCGCCGTGGTGCTCTTCCGGCTCGGCGGGCCGGACTCGTCGTCGCCGGCGGAAAGCTCGGCCATGCTCACCCGCCTGGTCTGCCAGGACCTGCTGGCCGCCGGAGCGGCCCTGACCGGGATCGGCGTCGACGGCGACGGGATCGTATGGTTGTCCGAGTGCAGCTCGCTGCCGCGGCACTCGGTCGCCGACATGATCGCCCGCGGGCCGGGTACCGGGCTGCCCGTGCTCGCGGCCACCACGTCGGCGCAGGTCGCGGCCGATCTCGCGGATCTAGTCAACGTGGTGGTGGCCTACCGGATGGACGACGCCGCCGCGGCGCGGCGGCTGTCCGAGGTCGCGGGCGTGGCGGCTCCGGCCGGATCGGGGCGGCCGCCGGAGCCGGGCGCGATCGTGAGTGCTGGCGTGGATGCCGGGCCAGCGGCCGGGGCAGCCGACCTGTCCGCCCTGCGCGACCACGAATTCCTGCTGGCGGTGAAGAACCCGCGGCGGCTCGTCCCGCGCGGGCTGCTGGTGCGGGCCCGGGTGCCCCAGATCGCCCGCGACGGCGGGCCCGCGGCCGCGCCCCGGCAGGCCTGGGAGAGTGCATGATGTCTGCCCATGCTGGCCGGCTGTGCCTGGGCTGGCAGTTCGCGACGCCATACCCGGCGCCCGGGCCGCCGCCGCGGCGGCCCACCCCGCCCGGGCAAGAACGGCTCAACCCGGACTGGACGGCGGCCCAGCGTCGTGAGGAGAGCCTGCTCAACCGGCCAGTCAAGGCGGCGTTCGCCATCGCCGTGGTCCTCGGCCTGGCGGCGATCACGCTGGGCGCCGTCGGCTGGCTCGACGTTCTCGTGGCCGGGCTCGGGGTGATCTGCTGCGCGCTGATCGCGGCGGTCAGCGGGCACGCCATCTGGCAAGGTAAGCGTGCGCTGCGGTCGAGGCTGGCCGATGAGCGGGCGAGGGTCGGCAAGATACGGGCGGCCCAGCAGAGCCGGCTCTTCGCCTGGCAGGCCGAGCACGCCAACCGGGTCCGGGAATGGCGGGCCCTCCGTCTCGCCTACGAGCGTCAGAAACGCTGGTATGCGGTCTGCGCGCCGGACGGAGTGCACCGCGTGGACGTCGCCGGCGGCACGCTTTCCGGCTGGTCCGCGATGCTCACCACGGCCGGCGCGAACCGGCTGGCCGCGGGCGGCGAGATCACGGTGCTTGACCTGTCCGAGGGCTCGGTCGCGCTGGACCTGATCGGCTTCGCGCGCGCCTCGGGCATCGATCCGCTGGTCTGGGTGCTGCCCGAAGACCTGCCCAGGCTCGACCTGGGCACCGGGCTGGCCAAGGACGCCCTGGCTGACCTGCTCTCCCAGGTGGCCAGCGTGACCGAAGAGCAGGCTTCGGCCCGTGACCTCTCGCTCGACAACGCCATCCTCGAGCGGGTCATCGACGTGCTCGCCGAGAATACGCAGCGCCAGGCCACGGTGGCCAGCGTCGCCGCCGGGCTGCGGACGCTGGCCCAGGTCGGCGATCGGCGCGACGATGTGGCCGCCGGCCTGATCACGTCCGGGCAGGCGGACAGGCTCACCGCCATGTTCGGCCGCGGTGCCACCGACCGGGTGGTCCTCGAGCGAGCCTGGATCCTGGAGTCCCAGCTGCGCAAGCTCGCGGCGGTGGGCACCGCGCTGGTTCCGCTGCCGCGCAGCGCGCTGCGCGTGGTCGCGCTGGGCCAGCGCGTGGGCGCGGTCGGGAGCAGGGTGCTCGGGACCTACCTGACGGTCGCGCTGACCCACCTGCTGCGCGACATGCAGCCAGGGCGCCCCTGGCAGCACACGCTCTTCGTGCTCGGCGCCGGCAAGCTGCGCGGCGATACGCTCGACCGGCTGAGCGACGTCTGTGAGCGGTCCGCGACCGGGCTGGTGCTGGCCTATCGCGCCATCCCCCCGCACGTCAAGCAGCGGCTGGGGCGGGGGAACGCCGCCGTCGCCTTCATGCGGCTGGGAAACGCCGAGGACGCCAAGGCGGCGAGCGAGCAGCTCGGCACCGAGCACCGCTTCGTGCTCTCCCAGCTCACCGAGACGATAGGCGCTTCCGTCACGGACACCACCAGCAGCGCGTACACGAGCACCACCGGGTCGGTCACGTCAACCGCCGCCTCGTGGTCCCACAGCGAGGGGCTGTCCCGTAGCACCGGGCACGGCCACAGTGACGGCAGCCTGCTGCTGCCGTCCCGGGCGAGCTTCTCGCGCAGCGTCCAGACCGGCGATTCGCAGAGCACCGGCGAGAGCGATTCGGTCAGCGCGGGTGTCAGCACGAGCACCGCGTGGGGGATGACGACATCCAAGGCGACGGGGGACAACGAATCGCTCGCGCTGTCCTTGCAGCGTTCCCGCGAATTCCTGGTCGAGCAGCACGAACTCCAGCAGCTCCCGGCCAGCGCGATGATCATTACCTACGCGGGCCCGGCCGGCCGCCAGGTGGTCATGGCCGACGCCAACCCGGGCATCGGCGGGCTCAGTGCCGCCACCCAGCTGACGCTCGAGGAATTCCGCAACGTGCCCGCCGCCGGGTCCCGGGCAGCACAGGAGCCAGCTAGCAGCGACGACGTACCGCCACATCCGGTCAGCTGGCGCTCTGGTAACGACCGGCCGCCACCGAACCTCGGGCCGCCGCCACCGCGCCTGGACTGGCGCAAGCGGCGCTCCTGACCGGGCCCGCAGCGCGACCGGATAGCATTCAGCGCGAGATGAGCACTAGCAGCCCGCCGTCCCGGCGGTTCAGCCTTCCCCTCCGCGCCCGCCTGGCCACCACGGTCGGCGGGGCGGCCGGCCGGGCTTCCAGGCTGGCCGGCCGCGGCGACGGGTCAGTCATCGGCGGGGTCATCGGGCTGCGGCTCAAACCCGATCTGCTCTCGCTGCTCGCGCGCGGGCGGCAGGTCATCCTGGTGACCGGCACGAACGGGAAGACCACCACGACCAGGCTGGTCACAGCCGCGCTCAGCGCCCTGGGGCAGCAGATCGCGTCCAACGCGTTCGGCGCCAACATGGAGGCTGGCCTGGTCGCCGCGCTCGCCAAGGCCCCGGACGCTACCTTGGCCGTGCTCGAGGTAGACGAGAAATTCATGCCCGCCATGCTGGAGAAGACGGGCGCCCGGGTCGTGGTGCTGCTCAACCTGAGCCGGGATCAGATGGACCGCGCGGCGGAGATCTGGATGCTCGCGCGCCGCTGGCGGGCGGCCCTGGCCGCCGCCCCGGGCTGCCGGGTCATCGCGAACGCCGACGATCCGCTGGTGGCGTGGGCGGCTGGGCAGGCTCCCCAGGTCACCTGGGTGGCCGCGGGCCAGCGCTGGCACGACGACTCCTGGTGCTGCCCCAACTGCGGATCGCACCTGCGCCGGGACGGCGAGGACTGGTACTGCGGCGAATGCCCGAACCGGCGGCCCCCGGTCCGCTGGGTGCTCGCGGGGGACGAGGTGATCGACCCCACCGGCCGGTCCCGGCCGCTCGACCTGGCCCTGCCCGGCCGGGCCAACCGGTCCAACGCCGTGGTCGCGTTCGCCGTGGCGGAGGTATTCGGCATCAGCACGACCCAGGCGATGGGCGCGGTCCGGCAGGTGCGGTCGGTCGCGGGCCGGTACACCCAGGTCGAGCGGAACGGCTGCGCGCTGCGGCTGCTGCTGGCCAAGAACCCGGCCGGCTGGCTGGAGGCGCTCGACATCGTCGTGCCGCCGCCGGTGCCCGTCCTGCTGGCGGTGAACGCCCAGACACCAGACGGAAAGGACACCTCCTGGCTCTGGGACGTGGACTACCGCAGGCTGCGCGGCCGTCAGGTGTTCGTGACCGGAGAGCGCAAGCTCGACCTCGCGGTCAGGCTGGAAGCCGACGAGGTGGCCTTCCGTATCGTCGGCAGCGTTGACGAGGCGGTCGAGGCGGCCCGCAGCAAGTCCATGGAAGTGATCGCCAACTACACGGCGTTCCAGCAGATCCGCGCGACACTCGGGCGCGTCGCCTGAACCCGGCGAGAGCGCCCCGGAAGAGAGTAGTGGATACAACATGAGCGAGGGCCTAGGCCGGTACCGGCCCCGGGGGCCGTCTGCGGTCCGGCTGGTCTGGGTTTTCCCTGACCTGCTCAGCACTTACGGCGACCGGGGCAACCTGCTGGTGCTGGCCCGCCGGGCTCGGCTGCGCGGCCTCTCGGTCGAGATCGCCGAGGTCAATTCCGACCAGCAGGTGCCCGTGGACGGTGACATCTACCTGCTCGGCGGCGGCGAGGACCTGCCGCAGATTCTCGCCGCCCGCCGCCTGGCGGCGGCCGGTCCTCGGGTCGGCCTGGCCGCGGCCGCGGGCCGCGGCGCAGTGATCTTCGCGGTCTGCGCCGGCTACCAGATCATCGGGACCGAGTTCGGCGGCGTGGAAGGCGAGCCGGTGCCCGGGCTCGGGCTGCTCGACATCCGCAGCGGCCGGGGCGAGCGGCGGGGGGTCGGGGAGATAACCGCGGACGTCGATCCGGCTCTCGGTGTCGAACGGCTCACCGGTTTCGAGAACCACCAGGGCGTGACCCGGCGCGGCCCGGGGGTGAAGGCGCTGGCCACCGTGGTCACCGGCGTCGGCAACGGGGACGGGACCGAAGGCGCGTACTCGGGCCGGGTGGTCGGTACCTACCTGCACGGGCCCGCGCTGGTCCGCAATCCGGGCCTGGCCGACATGCTGCTCGGCTGGGTGGTCGGCACGCTGCCGCCGGTTGACCCCCGGCAGGAGGATCTCGTGCTGAAGCTGCGCGCCGACCGGCTGGCCGCCCAGGCCCCGCCGGCCTAGGTCTTTAAGTAGACCAGGGCCTGGGCGCCCTCGGTCATCACCTCGGCGACGAACGTGGCCGCCCCGGCGATCCTGATGCCGTCGATCAGATCGTCGGTCCCGATACTCCTGCGGGCCGCGCACTGGGTGCACACCGTCACCGAACCCGCGGCCAGGACCCCCGCCAGCAGGTCGGCCAGCGGCGCGGCATGCGGGAGCGAGAAATCCTCGGCCCGCCCGGGCAGGCCGAACCAGGCGGACTCGCCGGTGAGCCACAGCGAGACGGGAACGCCGCTCGCGGCCGCGGTCGCGGCGACCGTGAAGGCCTGGTTGCAGCGCTCCGGGTCGTCCTTGCCTGCCGTGACCTTGATGACAAGCCGGGAATGGGCCCGGGAATGGGCAGCGTGCTCGGGCATGGCAGAAACTCTAGCCGGGCAGGCGGGCCGGGGCAGCCCGACCGCGTCGGCTACGGCGCGGCGCGGGACCGCGCGGGTGCCTCGCCCGTAAACTACGGGCTATGCACGGCATGCTCAGCGCTGCGATCCTTATTGGCGTGCTCGCCGTGATCGCCGCGGCGTGCCTGTACGTGGCCGTGCGAACGTACGCGGCCGGAGGACGCCGTGGCGATGCATCCTGACGCCGTGGCGATCCATCCCGACCTCGAGCCGCTGAGCTTCCTGCTCGGACGGTGGGAAGGCGCCGGGATCGGCGGATACCCGACCATCGAGTCGTTCAGGTTCGGGCAGGAGATCAGCTTCAGCCATAACGGCAAGCCGTTCCTGATCTACACCAGCCGGACCTGGCGGCTCGACGAAGAAGGACGGATCGGGCTGCCGCTCGGCACCGAGAGCGGGTACTGGCGTCCGCGCCCGGACAGCCAGATCGAGGTGATGCTCGCGCATCCCACCGGGATCGTCGAGATCTACCTGGGCGAGATATCGGGCACTCGCATCGAGATGGCCACCGACGTGGTCGCCCGCACCGCTACCGCCAAGGAGGTCACCGCGGGCCACCGCCTCTACGGGCTCGCGGGGCCTGATCTCGCCTACGCCTACGACATGGCCGCGATGGGCCAAGGGCTCAAGCCGCATTTGTCGGCCCAGCTCAAGCGGGTCAGCTCAGGCGAGTGAGCGGCCGGGCAGGTACCGGGTAGACAAATATAAATAGTCCCCGGGCGACTCCGGCACTGCGCTCTTGCGCGGTACCGGGGACGACTGGACTAGGTCGGCCAGCCCGGGGACTCGGTGTCTGCCAGGTTTTAGCCGGCCGCCGCCTCGCTGGACGTCATGCCGGCGGGTAGGCGGCTAGCTGACAGCCACCTCACGAGTCCGTTGTCTATGCATGCTGTTGGACCACCTCCTTTCCCGCGTACCTCGCACGTTATCCGCGAGGGGGGCAGGCAGGCAAGAGAATTTCGTCGTGCAACCGATCACACTGGCCGAACTAGTATGAGCCCATGGACCGGGAGGTACCGTCCCCAAGTCTGGTCGTGCGCGGGTGGGACGAGCAGCTGCGAGCCCGCGGCTACCGGGTGACGCCGCAGCGCCAGCTCGTCCTGGAGGCGGTGGCGCGGCTCGATCACGCGACCCCGGAGGAGATCGGCGCCCAGGTCCAGCAGACCGCGCGCGGCGTCAACATCTCCACCATCTACCGCACCCTCGAACTGCTCGAGCAGATCGGCATGGTCACCCACACGCACCTGCACCACGGCGCGCCCACCTACCACCTGGCCACCGACGCCGACCACGTGCACCTGGTCTGCCGTGACTGCGGCCGGGTCAGCGAGATCGGCCCGGACGCCATCCGTCCCCTGATCACCGCCCTCGACGAGCGCCACGGCTTCGAGACCGACGTGGGACACTTGACCGTCTTCGGCCGCTGCGCCGACTGCAGGAAGGCCGCCGATGCCTAGGATGAGCGGGGAACGATGAGCGGGGAACAGAATCCGCTGCTGGGCTGGCCGGGTGCGGTGGAGGCCAGCTGGCCAGACGAGGGCGTCGCCGCGCACTACGGCGACCCGATGCGCGAGCAGCGCGTGGCCGAAGAGTCCGCCGCGCTGGTGGACCGGTCCAACCGCGGCGTGCTGCGGATCACCGGCCAGGACCGGCTGAGCTGGCTGCACAGCCTGACCACGCAGCACCTGGAGGGGCTGGCGGTCGGCTCGGCCGCTCAGGCCCTCATCCTCAGCCCGACCGGACATGTGGAACACCACCTGATGCTGGCCGACGACGGCACCGCGCTGTGGATCCACACCGAACCGGGAACCGCCGGGGCCCTCGTGGAGTTCCTCGAGTCCATGCGGTTCATGCTGCGGGTCGAGGTGGCCGACGTCAGCCAGGACTACGCGGTGCTTACCGTGCTCGGTCCCGCGGGTGACGATCTGGCCGCGGGGCTCGACGGGGTGGCCGCCCGGGTGAGCCCGGGCCCGTTCGGCATCATTGATCTGATCGTGGCGCGGGACCTGCTGCCCGAGGTGGCCGGGGAGCTGCTGCGGCGCGGGGCCGCGGCCGCGGGCATGTGGGCGTTCGAGGCCCTGCGGATCGCGGCCCGGGTACCCAGGCTCGGCCTGGACACCGATCACCGGACCATCCCGCACGAGGTCGGCTGGATCGATACCGCCGTGCACCTGAACAAGGGCTGCTACCGGGGCCAGGAGACGGTGGCCCGGGTGCACAACCTCGGTCATCCGCCGCGGCGGCTGGTCTTCCTGCACCTGGACGGCAGTGCCGACCGGCTGCCGGCCCACGGCGACCCGGTCAAGGTCGCCGGTGATGAACAGGGCACCACGGTGGGTTTCACCGGGTCGGCGGCTCGGCACTACGAGCTCGGGCCGATCGGGCTGGCCCTGGTCAAGCGCACCGTGCCAGTGGACGCGACGCTGCTGGCCGGTTCTGGGGTGGGCGTCGCCGCCGCGCAGGAGGTCATCGTGCCGCCGGACGCCGGCGGAGGCGTGCAGGTGACGCTGCGCCGACGCCAGGTCAGTTGAGGATTCTCCAGGACGGGAGGTTAGCCCGCCATGCTGCGCAGGGCTCTGCTCGCGGCGTCAGCCAGTACCCGGCTGCGCCAGCTCATCACGACCGCGCCGCGGACGCGCGCCATCGTGGCGAAGTACGTGGCGGGCGAGACCGCCGACGACGCCGTGCGGGTGACCCGGGCGCTGCGCGCCGCCGGGCTCCTGGTCACCCTGGACTACCTGGGCGAGGACACCAAGGACCCGGTGCAGGCCGCGGCCGTCACCGACGAGTACATCCAGCTGGTCGGCAAGCTCGGCGCGGAGGGACTGACCCAGGGCGGGGCCGCGGAGATCTCGGTGAAGCCGACCGCGGTCGGGCTGTTCCTCGGCACCACGACCGCGAGCCAGAACATCAGCCGGATCTGCGCGGCCGCGCGGGACGCCGGTACCACGGTGACGCTGGACGCCGAGGAGTTCGCGGCGATCGAGCCGACGCTGCGGATCGCCGCCCGGCTGCGGGCGGAGTACAGCGATCTCGGCTGCGTGGTCCAGTCGTGCCTGCGCCGCAGCGAGGCGGACTGCCGCGCGCTGGCCGCCTACGGGACGCGGGTCAGGCTCTGCAAGGGCGCCTACAGCGAGCCGGAAAGTGTGGCCTTCACCGGCCGCCGCGAGGTGGACTCGTCGTACGCGCGCTGCCTGCGGGCGCTGATGAACGGGCCGGGCTACCCGATGCTGGCCAGCCACGACCCGCGGCTGATCCAGATCACCGGGTCGCTGGCCATGCTGACCGGCCGCGCCCCGGACACCTTCGAGTACCAGATGCTCTACGGCATCCGCCCGGCCGAGCAGCGGCGGCTGGCCGATACCGGCGCGCGCATGCGCGTCTACGTCCCCTACGGCGGCGACTGGTACGCCTACCTGGTGCGCAGGCTCGCGGAACGGCCGCGCAACCTCGCCTTCTTCCTCCGCTCACTGCGATCGGAATCGTAGCCGCTCATGATCGCGATCCTGGGTACCGGCAAGATGGGCGAGGCGCTGCTGTCCGGGCTGTTGCGGGCGGGACGGCGGCCGTCGGCGGTGATCGCCGCGGTGCGGCGCGAGGACCGGGCGGCCGAGCTGAGCGAGCGCTACGGGGTGCATACAACCGACGCCGCTTCGGCCGCGAAGATGGCGGATACCCTGGTCCTGGCGGTCAAGCCGCAGGACATGGGCCGGCTGCTGGACGAGATAGCGCCCGTGGTGCCCGCGGGCACCCTGGTGATCTCGGTCGCGGCCGGGATCACCACGGCGTTCATCGAGCGGCGGCTGTCCGGCCAGGTTCCGGTCGTCCGGGTGATGTCGAACACGCCGGTGCTCGTCGATGAGGCGATGAGCGTGATCTCCGCCGGGGCGCACGCCGGCGAGGACCACCTGCTGCGGGCGGAGGAACTGCTCGTCCCGGTCGGCAAGGTGCTGCGCATTCCCGAGTCGCAGCAAGACGCCGCCACCGCGTTGTCGGGCAGCGGGCCGGCGTACGTGTACTACCTGGTCGAGTCGATGGTGGATGCCGCCATCCTGCTCGGCATGGCGCGCGGCGCCGCGCTGGAGATAATCATCCAGGCGGTCTACGGCGCGGCCACCATGCTCCGTGATTCGGGTGAGCACCCGGTGATCCTGCGCGAGGCCGTGACCTCGCCCGGCGGAACCACGATCTCGGCGATCAGGGAACTGGAGCGGCACGGGGTGCGGGCCGCGTTCCTGGCGGCGATCGAGGCGGCCCGCGATCGCGGTCGCGAACTCGGGGCCGAGTAGTGACGGGCTCGCTCGCGCTGGTCTGGGACGAGGCCTTGACCAAGTACGACTTCGGTCCTGGTCACCCGCTGGCGCCGGTGCGGGTCGAGCTGACGATCGCGCTGACCCGCGCGTTCGGCGTGCTGGGCAGGGCGGCCGTAACGATAGTGACTCCGGTCGCCGCAACAATGACCGAGCTGGAGCTAGTGCACGACGCGGACTACATCGACGCGGTACGCCAGGCCGGCCTGGACGGCCGGCCCAATGCCAGGTACGGGCTCGGCACCCCCGACGACCCGGTGTTCTCCGGCATGCACGAGGCGTCCGCGCTGGTGGCCGGGGCCACGCTCACCGCGGCCCGCGCCGTCTGGCGCGGCGAGGCCGGGCACGCGGCGAACGTCGCGGGCGGCCTGCACCACGCGATGCGCCGGTCGGCCAGCGGCTTCTGCGTCTACAACGACCCGGCCATCGCCATCAAGTGGATGCTGGCGCAGGGTGCGGAGCGGATCGCCTACGTGGACCTCGACGTGCACCACGGGGACGGGGTACAGGCGGCCTTCTACGACGATCCCCGGGTCCTGACCATCAGCCTGCACGAGCACCCGGCCACCCTGTTTCCCGGCACCGGGCTGGCGTCGGAGATCGGTTCGGGCGACGGCCGGGGCTACGCGGTCAACGTGGCGCTGCCCGCGGGCACCGGCGACGCGGGCTGGCTGCGGGCCTTCGACGCGGTGGTTCCGCCGCTGCTGCGCGCGTTCGCGCCCGAGGTGCTGGTCAGCCAGCATGGCTGCGACAGTCACCGGCTCGACCCGCTGGCCAACCTCGAGCTCAGCGTCGACGCGCAACGGCGCGCGCAGCTGATGGTGCACGACCTGGCGCACGAGACCGCCGGTGGCAGGTGGCTGCTCACCGGCGGCGGCGGATACGAGCTGGTGCAAGTCGTGCCGCGATCGTGGACTCACCTGCTGGCCGTGGCCGCGGGCGAGCCGATCGATCCGGGCCTGCCGGTGCCGGATGTCTGGCGGGCGTTCGCCGTCGAGCGGACCGGTGAAAACCCGCCCACGCGAATGACGGACGGCGCGCCCGCCGAGTTCATCCCGGTGACCGCGGGGATGGATCCCGCGGATCGCGTGGACGCCGCGATCATCAACGCGTGCCGGGCCGTGTTCGCCTGGCACGGGCTGATCGCGCCGATGTGACCGTGACCCAAATGGCCCGGCGGGCGGATCACCCGGGTGAGACCACCCGGGTGGTTTTTTCGCCCCAGTGTTGTTCTGTGTGACAGATGTCAACTGATAACAGGCGAAAGACGCACCCGAAAGACGCAGCTCAGCGAGGGGAGCGGAGGTTTTGCTGGCGTCTGCGCGACGTATGCGGCGAAACAGTAACAACAATGAGGCTATGGGCGGGGTTGCTCTTTTCTGTGCGGGACTTACCCTGGAGACGTACGTGACTGGTGCGCCGAATCCCGTCAAGTGCTCGGCTTCGTACGGAAGAGGCAACTCGATGGCAAGCGAAACCCCCCTAAGCGACGTCAGATTTCTCACCGTTGCTGAAGTGGCCTTGATCATGCGCGTGTCGAAGATGACCGTGTATCGCCTGGTGCACTCCGGCGAACTGGAGGCGATCCGTGTCGGACGCTCCTTCCGGGTACCGGAAGCGGCGGTCAACCAGTATCTGAGAGCCGCCTTCGTCGGTACTGGTTGAGCCAGCCCAGGTTCGGGCTGCGACGGCTAGCAAGATCCCTGTCTCGCAGGGGTCCAGCTGGCATGCGGGCACATGGTAGAAGTGGCGGTCGTACGGCCTGGCCGCCGCCGGGCGTTCCCTTCCGCGGACCCCGGTCGCTGGGGTCGGGCATGGGTCGCATCGGCCGCCCTAGCACACCGTTTCGCAGGTAACCTCTAGCGTTGGGTGTGTGTCCAGCCGCCCTGACCGGGCGAGCGCGTTGGCGTGCCCGTCATCCGCAGTGCCTAGGAAGGGTGGTCTCGTGGGGTCTGTCATCAAGAAGCGCCGCAAGCGCATGGCCAAGAAGAAGCACCGCAAGCTGCTCAAGAAGACCCGCATTCAGCGCAGGAACAAGAAGTAACGACTCCCCGGTCCTGGTCCCGGCGCGGCCGGGCATCGGGCACCATAGGGATTGATGTCTGTTCCCGTCCTGATCGGCTTCGCGGGCGTGCTGGTCGCGGCCGTGGCGACTGGCATGCTCGCTGGGCGGTGCGTCCGGCAGCCGCGGATCGACTTCATCGTGTGGACGGTCGCGACCCTGGGGCTGACCATCGCGCTCGCGGCGCAGAGCATGGGCTTCGAGCGCGGCTTCGGCCCGGTCACGTTCCGGGCCGTCCAGCTGTTCGCGGTCATGCTGGCGCCACTATGGCTCGCCTGGGGCCTGGTTGAACTTGTCGTGGCGAACGAAGCCGCCAGGTTCGGGATGCGGCTGGTTTCCGGCGCGCTGACCGTAGTGGCTTCGGTGATCCTGGCCACCGACCCGCTCACCGCGCAGCCGTTCAGCAAGGCCTGGCCGCTTACCGGCTCGCACTACCAGCCGATCTCGCGCTACGCGCTGGACTTGGTGCAGGTCGTGGCGGTCGTGGCCGTGCTGGTGAGTGCGGGCATGGCCACGGCGCGGGCGTCCCGGGCCAGCAGCGATCCGGGTTGGCGGTCGGCGATGGCGGCGGTCGTCCCGATCGGTCTGGCCGTGCTCATGACGGCCGCGCTGCGCCTCTCCCTCCCGGCCGGGGCCGCCTATCCGCTGCTCGCCATGCTGGCGGCGGCGCTCGTATGGTTCGGGGTCGCCAAGGTGGGGGAGCCGCCTTGGCGGGCGGCCGGGCGTGACGGCGTGCGAGATGGGAGGCGAGACGGCGTGCGGGATGGCAGCGGCCGGGACCGTTCCGGTAACAGGCCCGATGCGGGTTACTGGCCCGATGACGGCCACGGGTCCGGGAACGATTACGTTCCCGATGGCCAGTACCCGACCTACGGCCCACGCGGTGACTTTCCCGGGCCCGCACGTCCGCGGGGAACTGGCGATGTTCCGGGCACTGGTCCCGCGGCCCGCTCCGTCGACGGCCGGGTTGATGGCCGGGACCACGGCAGGCGCGTGAACTCGGGACCGCAGCCACGGACGCCTGAGCGGCAGGACCGGTATCGCGGACCCGGGCCCGGCGGGCCCGGCGCCCCTGGAGCGGACGAGCGACTGCCCGGGACGCAGGCCGCCACGGGCGGATCGCCCGCGACCACGCCCGCCCGGCCGTACGGCCGGATCCTGATTTTCACGCTGCTCGATGACCGGGTCGCCGATTTCGACCGGCTCGCCGAGCAAACGGCGGAGGAGATCAGGACCGGCGAACCCGACACCCTGGTGTACGTCATTCACCTCGTGCCGAACGCTCCGCTGCAGCGGATCTTCTACGAGATCTACCGGGACCGGGCGGCCTTCGACAGCCACGAGGGCCAGCCGTATATGCAGCGCTTCGTGGCCGAGCGCAGATCGTACGTGCTCGCGACCAACGTCATCGAGCTGCGGCTTAAATACGCCAAGGTCGCGCCGCTGCCCAACCCGCAGGCGTCCGCTCCGGCACTGCCAGCTGTTGGCCCGGCGCCGGCCGCGCGGGCCCAGTTGCCGCCCGGCCCGCCGCCGCGACCGCAGCCGTCGCCGGGCCCGCCCGCTGCCGCCCGGGGGCTCCCGGGGGGCCCGGGGCCTCAGGGGGCCCAGAGGCTTCAGCCCTTGCCCCCCGTCCGGCCGCAGCGCCCCGACCCGCGGTGGCCTGACCAGCAGCGTCCTGACCAGCAGCGCCCCGACCAGCAGCGTCCTGACCAGCGGCAGGTGCCGTCCGCGGGCCGCGATTACCGGGGTTAGCTCGGATGCGGACCGGCGGAGCGACCCCGCGTGACGGGGAACGGATCACCCTGCTGGGGCGGCCGGGCTGTCACCTGTGTGACGACGCGCGGGCGGTGATCGAGCGGGTAGCCGCCGAGCTTGGCGTCGGCTGGGAGGAACGCGATATCACCGCCTCGCCCGATGACGTGAAGGAGTACTGGGACAAGATCCCGGTGACCTTCGTCGACGGGGTGCAGGTCGACTTCTGGCGGGTGAGCGAGGCGCGGCTCCGGGCGGCACTCGGCGGGACGCCCTGACGCAGGTTGAGCGGACGTGATCGGCAGATTGCCGGGGCTGTATGTGTATCGGCGGCGCTGTTCACGGCTCTGTATCTGTGAACGACCACCGAAGGTCACCCGATGCCGGGCGGCGGGCGTCACTTTGTGAATTGATGCACAAAGGCGTACCGTGGAACAACGACGTCGGCTGACGCGGGCTCTTACCGCCGCCTTGATCCCAACCCCGAGAGCCCAACCCCGGGAGCGCTGCCGCGATGCACAGTAATGTTATGTCGTCAGGAGCCAGCGGCCACGCTGCGAGCAACGGCCTAGCCGAGGCAACCGGCCGGACTGACGCCAACGGTCAGGTCAAGGTCAACGGCCGGGCCCACACCGACGGCCGGGTGGCTGGGGACGACGGCCAGGCTGACGGGATACCTGAGGCCACGGTGGCCCGGCTGCCGGTGTACCTGCGCGCGCTCTACGGCTTGGCCGAACGTGGTGTCAGCACCGTGGCCAGCGAGGAACTCGCCGCCGCCGCGGGCGTCAACTCAGCCAAGCTGCGCAAGGACCTGTCCCACCTCGGCTCCTACGGCATCCGGGGGGTCGGTTACGACGTCGACTATCTCGTCTACCAGGTGTCCCGGACGCTGGGCTTGACGCAGGACTGGCCGGTGGTCATCGTGGGCGCCGGAAACCTCGGCCGCGCCCTGGCCAACTACGGGGGTTTCGTCTCCCGCGGCTTCACCATCTCTGCCATGCTCGATTCGGACCCGGCTATCGTAGGCAGCAAGATCGCGAGGCTGACTGTGCGGCACGTCGACGAGCTTGAAGCCGTGGTGGCCAGGCACAAGGTGGCGATCGGCGTCATCGCCGCCCCGGCCGGGTCCGCGCAGGCCGTCTGCGACCGGCTCGTTTCGGCTGGCGTCACGAGCATTCTCAACTTCGCTCCGCTCGTGCTGAGTGTGCCGGAAGGGGTAGACGTGCGGAAGGTCGACCTCTCGATCGAGCTGCAGATTCTCGCCTTCCACGCCCAGCGCCGGTCCGCGGCCCGGCCGGAATCCGGGTCCGCGAGCACGACCGGCCCGGCGGGCTCTCCGGGGCGGCCTCGCGGCGGGAACGCCAAGGCCGTCGACAGGCGTTCAAGATCTCAGATAACCCAGGAACTCGCGGCCAAGGGCTAGGCGGTGGACAGGTGAGTGTGCTGGTGGTCGGCCTCAGCCACAAGAGCGCCCCGGTGGCGACCTTGGAGCGGGCCGCGGTAAGCGGTGACACTCTGGTCAAGCTGCTCCGCGACGTGGTGCAGGCGGAACCCGTGGCCGAGGCTTTCGTCGTCTCCACCTGCAACCGGGTCGAGGTATACGCCGACGTGGACCGGTTCCACGGGGGCGTCACCGCGATCTGCGAACTGCTCGCGCGGCACTGCGGCATGCCGCCGCACGAGCTCACCCCGCACCTGTACGTGCACTACGAGGACCGCGCGGTGAGCCATCTGCTCGCGGTGGCCGCCGGGCTGGACTCGATGGTGGTCGGCGAGGACCAGATCCTTGGCCAGGTGCGCTCCGCGGTCAAGCTGGCCGCGGAGCACGGCACGGCCGGCCGGGTGCTCGGCGAACTGGGCCAGCTCGCGCTGCGCACCGGCAAGCGAGCCCGGGCCGAGACCGGGATCGGCCGGGCCGGCCTCAGCCTGCTCAGCGCGGCGGTCGAGCTGGCCGCCGCCCGCCTGGACCCCGTCGCCGCAGGCCCCGATGCGCTCGCGGGACGCGACGTGCTCATCGTCGGAGCCGGCTCGATGAGCGCGCTCGCGGCGGCGAAGGCGGCCAGGAGCGGCGCGGCGAGGATCGTCGTAGCCAACCGGACCCGTGAGCACGCCGAGCGGCTGGCCGCGAACGTGAGCACGACCGCGACCACGATCACCGGGCTGGCGGACCTGCCCGCCGCCATGGCCGCCGCGGACGTCCTGATCTCCTGCACCGGCGCGGCCGGGCAGGTCATCACGTACGACATGGTGTCGGCCGCGGTCACGGCCAGGAAGGCCTCGGACCCGTCCACCCCGCTGGTGATCTTGGACCTGGCCATGCCGCGCGACGTGGAACCCGCCGCGGCCAGCCTGCCGGGCGTGGTGCTCATCGGCATGGACCAGCTCAGCGAGCACGCCACCGCGATCAGGGACGACGACGTTGCCGCCGTGTGCGCGATCCTCGAGGCCGAGCTCGCCGCGTACCAGTCGGCCGTGGACGCCGCCCGGGTCGCCCCGACGGTGGTCGCGCTGCGGGCCAAGGCGGCCAAGGTGGTCGACGCCGAGCTGGTGAGGCTGGCCTGGCTGAGCGCCGACGCCCTGTCCGGGCATGCCATGGATGAGATAGCCCAGAGCGTGCGGCGAGTGGTAGACAAGCTATTGCATGCGCCGACAGTACGAGTGAAGGAACTCGCGGGTTCCCCCGGGGGCGAGGAGTACGCCGCGGCGCTGCGAGTTCTCTTTGATCTCGATCCACGCGCAGTCGAGGCGGTTACCCGCGCCGCCCCGGAGGAGGGGATGCGCTCGTGAGCGACAGTACGCGCGGGCACGACCGTGCGGTGAGGAAGGTGCGCGGGTGAAAGAGCAGCCGCTACGGCTCGGCAGCCGCAGGAGCCCGATGGCCATCGGGCAGTCCCGCCAGGTGGCCGACATGATCACCGAGCGGACCGGCCGTCAGGTCGAGATCGTCGGGGTGACCACGCTGGGCGACGTGAGCCGGGCGCAGCTGACCCAGATCGGCGGCACCGGCGTCTTCGTCAGCGCACTACGTGAGGCGCTGCTCAGCGGCGAGGTGGACCTGGCCGTGCACTCGCTGAAGGATCTGCCGACGGGGCCCGCGCCGGGCGTCGTGCTGGCCGCCGTGCCGCCCCGGGATGACCCGAGGGACGCGCTCGTCGCGCGGGACGGCGCCAAGCTCGCCGATCTCCCCCCCGGCGCCATGATCGGCACCGGCTCGCCGCGGCGCGCCGCGCAGCTGCTCGGGCTCCGCGGCGACCTGCGCTGCGTCCCGATCCGTGGCAACGCCAACACCAGGCTGGGCAAGGTGAGCGACGGTGACCTAGACGGGGTGGTGCTGGCCTACGCCGGCCTGGCCAGGATCGGCTACGCCCACACCGCCACGCAGGTTTTCGAGCCGGACGAGATGCTCCCGGCCCCCGGCCAGGGCGCCCTCGCCGTCGAATGCCGGGACGGTGAGCCTGAGCTGGCGGCGCTGCTCGAGACGGTGACCGACCAGGCGAGCCTGGCCGCGGTGACCGCCGAGCGCAGCCTGCTCGAGGCGCTCGAGGCGGGCTGCAGCGCGCCCATCGGCGCGTACGCGGCCGGGACGAAACAGCTGCGGATGCAGGCCGCCGTCATGAGCACGGACGGAAGCCGCGTGCTGCGCGCGCACGGCGGCGCCCCGCCCACCTCCCCATCCCCCCTCATTGACGCCTGGCAACTCGGCCGTGATCTCGCGGCGGAGCTGCTGCGGTCCGGGGCTTGGAATCTCATCAGCGTGCCGCAGGCACCGATCGGGCAGCAGGAATGATGCCAGTGAGCGCTAGCCAGGGCTCACCGGGGCAGGGAGCAACTATGCACGGAGCAACCGAAGCTGAGGAGCAGTCGCCGGCCGGGTGGGTCGCGCTGGCCGGGGCGGGCCCCGGCGACGAGGGACTGCTGACGGTGCGGGCGGCCGAGCTGCTCCGCCAGGCCAGCCTGGTCGTCGCCGGAGCCGACCTGGAGCCGGTCGCGCGGCGCTACATGAGCCAGGACGCTCACCTGACCGATCCCGAGCAGGGGGCAGGATCCGCCCGCGCGCTGGTGCGGACGGCGAGGAACGGCCAGCTCGCGGTCCGGTTGTTCAACGGCGATCCGCTGCTGAGCGGCGCGGCCGGTGATGCCGAGGCGTGCGCCAGGGCGGGCGTCAGGTTCGAGATCGTGCCCGGCGTGCCCGCGGCCACCGCGGTCCCGGCCTACGCGGGCATCCCGCTGGCCAATGACCGGAACGGCGAGGTGCGCATCGTCCACGCCGCCGAGGCCAGCCAGCTGGCCTACAGCCCGGCCACGCTGGTCGTGCTCGGCGCGGACGCCGCCCCGGCCGACCTGGCCAAGATGCTGATCGCAGCGGGCTGGCCGGAAGGGACCCGGATCGCCATCACCTGGGACGGCACGACAAGCGCGCAGCAGACCGTGGTCTCCACCCTCGGCCGGGTCGGGCCTGACCTGAAGGCGGCCGGGGTGTCCCTGGCCAACACCAAGGGCTCGGCCATCGCCGTGGTCGGCGAGGCGGTAGCGGCCAAGGACCGGCTGTCGTGGTTCGAGACCAAGCCGTTGTTCGGCTGGCGGATCCTGGTGCCGCGGACCAAGGAGCAGGCCGCCGTGGTCTCGCAGCGGCTGCGTGACTACGGCGCCGTCCCGGAAGAGGTGCCGACGATCGCGGTCGAGCCGCCGCGGACGCCGCAGCAGATGGAGCGCGCGGTCAAGGGCCTGGTCACCGGCCGGTACCAGTGGGTGGCCTTTACCTCGGCGAACGCGGTGCGCGCGGTGCGGGAGCGGTTCGAGGAGTACGGCCTGGACGCCAGGGCGTTCGCCGGCGTGAAGGTCGCCGCCGTCGGCGAGCAGACTGCGGCGTCGCTGCTCGAGTTCGGCATCCGGCCGGACCTGGTGCCCGACGGGGACCAGTCGGCCGAGGGCCTGGCCGCGATCTGGCCGCCGTACGACGACCTGCTCGACCCGATCAACCGGGTGCTGCTGCCACGCGCGGACATCGCGACCGAGACGCTGCTGGCGCGGCTGATCGACCTGGGCTGGGAGGCCGAGGACGTCACCGCGTACCGCACGGTGCGCGCGGCGCCGCCGCCCGCGCCGATCCGCGAGGCCATCAAGGGCGGCGGCTTCGACGCCGTGCTGTTCACTTCGTCCTCCACCGTGCGGAACCTGGTCGGCATCGCGGGCAAGCCGCACGCGGTCACGGTGATCGGGGTCATCGGCCCGCAGACCGCCAAGACCGCCGCCGAGTTCGGGCTCCGCGTGGACGTGACCGCGCCCCGGCCGTCGATGGCGGCGCTGGTCGACGCCCTGGCCGAGTACGGCGCCGGCCTGCGGGACGCGGCCCGCCAAGCGGGGGAACCTCTCCGGCGGCCGAGCGAGCGCCGCCGCGGCGCTCGCCGCCGGCTGCGCTGAAAACAACCCGGAGATATCAGGAGATACGGCAAGGTTAACCATATGAGCGCTGGATTCCCCGTTGCACGTCCCCGGCGGCTGCGGCGGACGCCTGCCCTGCGCAGGCTCGTGGCCGAGACCTCGCTGCGCCCGAGCGAACTGGTGCTGCCCACCTTCATCAAGGAAGGCCTCACCGAGCCGCAGCCGATCTCCTCGATGCCCGGCGTCGTCCAGCACACCCGGGACAGCCTGCGCAAGGCGGCCGCGGAGGCGGCGGCCGCGGGCGTGGGCGGGCTGATCGTGTTCGGCATCCCCGCGGTCAAGGACGGCCGGGGCTCGGCCGCCGACGACCCGGCGGGCATCTCCCAGCTCGCGCTGGCCGACCTGCGCGCGGAAACCGGCGACGCCTGCGTCATCATGGCCGACCTGTGCATGTGCGAGTACACCGACCACGGGCACTGCGGCCTGCTCACGCAGGATGGCGACGTCAGCAACGACGCCACCCTCGAGCGCTACGCCGCGATCGCCGTCGCCCAGGCGGACGCGGGCGCGCACCTGGTCGCGCCCAGCGGGATGATGGACGGCCAGGTGGCGGCCATCAGGGCGGCGCTCGATGGTGCGGGACACGGCGACGTCGGAATCTGCGCCTACTCGGCCAAGTACGCGTCCGGCTTCTACGGCCCGTTCCGCGAGGCCGCCGAGGGCGCGCCCGCGTTCGGTGACCGGGCCAGCCACCAGCAGGATCCGGCCAACGCGGTCGAGGCGCTCCGCGAGGTGGCGCTGGACCTCGGCGAGGGCGCCGACATGGTGATGATCAAGCCGGCCCTCGCCTACCTGGATATCATCAGGCGCGTCGCGGATTCGGTGACCGTGCCGGTGGCGGCCTACCAGGTCAGCGGCGAGTTCGCGATGGTCGAGGCGGCGGCGGCCAACGGCTGGCTGGACCGGGACCGGATCATTTCCGAGACGCTCACCGCGATCCGCCGCGCGGGCGCGAGCGTCATCCTGACCTACTGGGCGGCCGAGGTGGCCCGCCGGCTGGGCGGCTGAGGCGGGTTGGTTCCGATGTAGCAAACTGTGACCATATCGGGGCCATCCCTAGGTCAATGGGCCGAACGGGCTGTGGCTCGTGCCCTACGATAGGTAACAGGGATAATCGGGCAGTGATACCCAGTCTCGTTCGGTATCTGCTGTATCTCGCGCGCTGGGAGAGCCGGACCTACGGTCGGCTAGCCGCGCGCGGCAGCCAATGACAGGAGTCAGGGGCCTATGGTTGACGTGGTGCGGCGCCGCGGGGGAAGGGGCCGCGGCCGGGCGGCGGAGCGGGACCAGTCGCTCGGCGACGTGGCGGCACAGTACGCGTCCATGGGCTGGCCGGTGTGCCTCGGCGCGCATCCCAACCGCGGCAAGCGCGCCGCGATGGAACCGGGCCGCGCCTGCTCGTGCGACCGGGTGGGGTGCCCCGCGCCGGGCGCGCACCCGGTGTCCGCCGCCTGGCAGATGCAGGCGACCGTAGACCTGAACGTGATCCAGAGCTGGTGGGAAACCCGGCCGGAGGCGAACGTGATCCTCGTCACCGGCCGGGTTTTTGATGTGCTCGACGTGCCGGCGGCGGCCGGTTTCTCGGCGCTCGAGCAGATCGAGGCGGCCGGGGCGCCGGTCGGCCCGGTAGCCGTGGTCGGCCAGGACCGGATGCTGTTCTTCGTGGTGACGCAGGGGTTCACCCGCCGACGAAGACGAGTGGTGGTCGTGCGGGCTCGACTGCGAGCCGGAAAGCGTCGTCGAAGGCCTGCGCTGGCACTGCCGGGATAGCTACGTGCTGGCCCCGCCGTCTAATTACGCGCCTGGCCTAGCCTCGCGCTGGCTCCGCCCGCCGCAGGAGCATCCGCTGCCGGACTCGCTGCGGCTGCTGGAGTACATCGTTGACGCCTGCGAGGCCCCGTGACTGACCCGGGCCTGACCCCCCGCAGTGCTGGCTCGGGGGGGACGACCCCCCTGACCCCCCGCAGCGAGGCGCTGTTCGCCCGGGCGCGCGAGGTGACCCCCGGCGGGGTGAACTCCCCGGTGCGCGCGTTCGGCGCGGTCGGCGGCGTGCCCCGGTTCATGGTCCGCGGCTCCGGGCCCTACCTGACCGACGTGGACGGCCGCGAGTACGTCGACCTGGTCTGCTCCTGGGGACCGATGATCCTCGGGCACGCGCATCCGGCGGTCGTGTCCGCGGTCTCCGAGGCGCTGGCGAACGGCACGTCGTTCGGCACGGCCACGCCGGGTGAGGTCTTGCTGGCCGAGGAGATCGTCGCGCGTACTCCGGTGGAGCAGGTCCGCCTGGTTAATTCGGGCACCGAGGCGACGATGTCCGCCGTCCGGCTGGCCCGCGGGTTCACCGGCCGCCCCCTGGTGGTCAAGTTCGCCGGGTGCTACCACGGGCACGTGGACGCGCTGCTCGCGGCCGCGGGTTCCGGTGTGGCGACGTTCGGGCTGCCTGACTCGCCCGGCGTCACCGGGGCCGCCGCCGGGGACACCATCGTGCTTCCCTACAACGACGTCGACGCCGTGTCCTCGGTGTTCGCCGCGCGCGGCGCGTCGATCGCCTGCGTCATCACCGAGGCGTGCCCGGCGAACATGGGGGTCGTGCCGCCTTTGCCTGGGTTCAACGCTTTGCTTGCCTCCTGGTGCCAGTCGGCCGGCGCCCTGCTGATCATGGACGAGGTGCTGACCGGGTTCCGGGTGACCGCATCGGGCTGGTACGGCGTCGATGGCGTGGCGGGCGACCTGGTGACGTTCGGCAAGGTGATGGGCGGCGGGCTGCCCGCCGCGGCCTTCGGCGGGCGCGCCTCGGTCATGTCGCGGCTCGCGCCGGCCGGGCCGGTTTACCAGGCCGGCACGCTGTCGGGTAACCCGCTGGCGGTCGCGGCCGGGCTCGCTACCCTGCGCGGCTGCACCCCGGAGGTGTACGCGCGGGTCGACGCCGCCGCGGGGGCCGTGGCCAAGCTGGCGTCCTCGGCGCTGACCGCGGCCGGAGTGCCGTTCTGGATTTCAGCAGCAGGGAGTCTGTTCTCGGTGTTCCTCGGCCGGACGGAGCCGGTCCGCTCGTTCGCCGACGCGAAGGAGCAGTCGCCGGCCGCCTACGCCGCGTTCTTCCACGCCATGCTCGACCGCGGCGTCTACCTGCCGCCGTCGCCTTATGAGGCATGGTTCGTGTCCGCGGCGCACGATGACGAAGCGCTGGCGCGCATCGCCGACGCCCTGCCGCCCGCGGCGGCCGCCGCCGCGGCCGCTGAACGCCTGACGCCGCCCGCCGCGCCCTCGCTGAGCCGGCCTTTTTGGCTGACATTCCGGTGATACAGGATGTCTGTTGTGAGCCTGCACAAGGCGTTTCCGAGACTTTGGGGCGCGAGGGCCGATGCTACAATCCGGGTTTGTTACCCCTACAACGGGAAACTCACCGGATGTGTCAACCTGGTGGCTTTGATGGGCGTCTTCTGCTTAAAGCATACGGACGGTCCGGGGTTCGTGGTAGCTGCTGCAGGCCTCCCGGCCCGCGAATAGGGGGTTATGGATCGTGAAGGTCGTCCTGTTCTGCGGTGGCCTCGGGATGCGGATGGGCGATGGGGTGGCCAGCGCTCCCAGGCCGATGGCAATGGTCGGGGAGCGGCCGCTGCTCTGGCACGTCATGCGCTACTACGCCCACTTCGGGCACACAGACTTTATTATCTGCCTGGGCTACGGTGCCTCATATGTCAAGGATTTCTTCCTGAACTATGATGAAACGAGGTCCAACGACTTCGTCCTTGAGAGTGGCGCCCAGGAGGTGAAGCTGTTCAAGACTGACATCTCCGAATGGCGGATCACCTGCGTTGACACGGGCCTGAACTCCCCGATCGGTGAGCGGCTCCGCCGAGTGCGGCGTTTCGTCGAAGACGAGCCGATGTTCCTGGCCAACTACGCCGACGTCCTCACGAATGCGAAGCTGCCGGATATGATCGACCGGTTCGAAGCCAGCGGCGCGGTGATTGGCCTGCTCGCGGTGCCACCTCAGTCGTCGCACCACGTGGTGGATATCGACGATGACGGACTTATCACTCAGGTGACTGCCATGCAGGACCTGCGGCAGTGGGAAAATGGCGGCTACTTCTTGATGCGTCCGGAGATCTTCGATCACCTCGACGAAGGCGAAGACCTGGTGGAGGACGCGATTACGCGGTTGGTCCCCCAGCGGCGGGTCCTCGCATACCCCTACAAGGGGTACTGGTCGCCAGCGGACACTGTGAAGGAACGTGCGCAGCTAGAAGAGATGTACCACCGGGGGACTTGTCCCTGGATGATCTGGGACCCGGAGCGATCGGGTATGTCCCCGCCGACCGACGCCGCCTTGCCCGGGCCTGGCGACGGCGGCTTGCTGACATCGAAGGCAGCGCGCGGATAACTCGTCTGCATTGCCATTTTGTGGCTGTTCTACAAGATCTTCCCTCTACTTGTAGTGACCGATGTGCTGCGAATTGTCACAATCCGGTCACCTGATCAGGAAGAGATCTGTCCGGAATGTATCAGGGCCGACCCGCCGCGGATCCCGTAGCTGCGGGAAGGCGTCTCGCCGCCCCGTCCAACTCGTCTACTGCGACGACTTCTGATCCCGGTGCGGCTACGACCGCAAAGAGATAAGGATGAGGAAATGAACGCGGCACCTCGGTTGAGCATCGGGCTTGCGGTCTATAACGGGGAGAACTACCTCGCCGAGTCCCTCGAGGCTCTGCTCGGTCAGAGCTACAAGGATTTCGAGCTGATAATTTCGGATAATGCCTCAACCGACGGCACCATCGGCATCTGCGGTCGTTACGCGAAGCAGGATTCGCGGATCCGCTATATCCGGCAGCCGCGCAACATCGGCCTCGCCCCGAATCACAACTTTGTGTTCGAGCAGGCAAGACGGGAGCTGTTCAAGTGAGCTTACCACGATGACCTGTACGCCCGCCACCTGCTACAGCGCTGGTCGACGCGCTGGACGAGAACCCTCACGTTGTACTCGCACATTCCTGGACGGCAATAGCCGATGACACCGGCGCGGTAGTGAATTTGCTTGAGTATCCGCTGGCCACGGCGTCCTTGCGGACTCCTGAGCGCTTTCGTAGCATGTTGTTCGCAAACGGAGGCGATGACGTTTACGGCGTCGTGCGGGCCAGTGTCTTGCGCCGGACAGCATTGCACGGCAGTCACCACCACGCGGACCGGACCATAACTACCGAGATCGCTTTGCACGGCCCGTTCTACCAGGTCCCGGATTGGCTGTACTTCCGGCGCGACCATCCTGAGCGGGAAGAACGGGCGTGCCCGACGGTGCGTACCCGGTGCGCGAACATGGACCCGCGCCGTGCGGACCGGCTGCGGAATCCGGCTGTCCGTTTGTACGGCGAATACATCCTGGCGTATATCGCAGCCATTCGGCGTGCGCCGATGTCGTCCGCGGACCGGCGCGAGTGCTACCGCTACCTCGCGCAATGGGCTACGAGCCGGGCTCGGTCGCGGCCCGACCCGCCCGCCCCGGCGTCGGCGTCCCCGGCGCGACCCGTGATCTCACTCGATACCGTCGTGGTCGGCCAGGAGAGGAGGTCCTAGTGTCCTCGCAGGGAATCACTCGGAGGCGTCGGCGGCCTACCGCTGCCGCTCCCAGGATCGGCCTGTTCGGCGTCGTCGGCACGGACAACATCGGTAACGAGGGCATGCTGGAAGCCGTGGTCAGCTGGCTCAAGCGTGATCATCCCGACGCCACCGTGGACTTCATGTGCACCGGGCCGGAGAAGGTGAAGGCCCGGTACGGCGCCGCGGCCATCCCGATGAACTGGTACCAGCAGTACGAGCAGGCATCTGGCGTGCGGGCCATCGCGCTCAGGACGCTGGGCAAGGGCATTGACGCGTACCGGGTGGCGTCCTGGGTCCGCAAGCACGACGCGGTGATCGTGCCCGGAGCAGGGGTCCTTGAGGCGACGCTGCCCGTGGGACCGTGGTGGTATCCGTACGCGATGTTCCTGCTCAGCGCGTCCGGGAGAGTCTTCGGGACGAAAGTCGCGATGGTCAGCGTGGGGGCAAGCGTCCTGAGTCAGCGGCTGACCAAACGGTTCTTCACCTCAGCGGCCAAGCTCGCCTTCTACCGTTCCTACCGCGATACCGGGTCATATGACGCGATGCGGCGGGCGGGGATCGACGTGACGCACAACCGCGTCTATCCCGACCTTGCGTTCGCCCTTCCGGTACCTGTTGTCGGCCCCGGTGACCCGCTGACCGTCGGGGTGGGCGTCATGGCGTACTACGGCACCAACGACGATCGCAAGCAGGCTGCTGAGATCCATGCCTCCTACATAGAGAAAATGAAGCTCTTCGTCCGGTGGCTGGCCGACAACGGCTACCGGATCAGGTTGTTCGGGGGCGACAACCTGTGGGACGACCAGGTGGTCGAGGATATCCTCGCTGACCTGCGGGCCCACCGACCCGATCTGGAGCCGATGTGTGCCGTCGCCGAGCCCGTGACCTCCCTGGCGGAGCTGATGCTCCAGATGGCGCCCGTCGGCACCGTCGTCGCCATCCGCTATCACAACGTGCTGTGCTCCCTCAAGCTCTGCAAGCCCACTCTGTCGCTTAGCTATGCCAGGAAGCACGACCTCCTGATGGCGGACATGGGGCTCTCGGAGTTCTGCCAGTTCGCCAACACGTTTGACGTCGGTCGGCTAATCGAGCAGTTCAAGGAACTGCAGGGCCGTTCGGATCAGCTGAGTCAGGCGATGGCGGAGCGTAATGCCGAAAAGGCGCGGCTGCTCGAGCAGCAGTTCGCCGAGTTGTCCGCCTTGCTCTTCCCGGGCAGCGAGCAGGCACGCACCGCGGCCGGGCACCAGCCCGCCCGCGAGGCTATCCGCTGAAAGCGCGACTAAGACCATGAAGGCCCCCCGGCTTGGCCGGGGGGCCTTCATGGTGCTGTTGCCGCCTGCTACAGGCCGAAGTGCGCGTCTGCTGGCGCGGAGGTCATCCACGGGCGTCCGGTGGCAGGATGCGTCGGCGTTACGGATCGGCTGGTCCTTGGCGACCGGGCGGGTCAGGCGGCCGCTGGCGGCCAGGCCGATGGGCAGGACGTCGTCTCGGCGCGTGTTCTCGAGGTTGTCAATCAGTCCGTAGCAGTCGTAGCCGCCGATGCCGTCCAGCTCCTCGCCCGCTTCGATGTCGCGCTTGGCGATGGTGGCGACCTCGCACCTCGGCGCGCCGGCGGGCGCGATGCTGGCGTCGCCGAACAGGACGGCCCGGGCGACACTGAGCGGCTCCTCCGGGTGGCGGACCTGACGGCGGTGACTGTGGCGCGGCATACCAGCAGCTTGAAGTAGGACATGTAGGGCTTGAGCTGGGGGTCGTCGTTGTAGCCGATGACGAAGGCACCCGAACCCGGCTCCGCGCCGAGCACGTAGTCCACGACGGGATGGTCCAGCAGCTCCTTGGGGTCGTAGCAGTCGAGCAGGTCCCTGACGTGGCCCAGTCGGCGGCCCTCCATGCCGGGCTTGGTGACCTTGAAACCGGTGGCGTTAGCGAGGGTGGTCGCCTCCAGCGACAGCTTGGTGCCGTCGGCGAACGACGTCACCATGAAGGGCCGCTGCCCGTGCGCGTCGGCGAAGCCCTTCTGCGTGTCCGGGTTGCGGTGGTGGTCCAGGAACCCTTTGACGTTGCCGGCCAGCACCGGCCGGTAGCCGATCGACCGGACAAAGCGGACCATGATCAAGGCCACGCTTGGCTCGTCGCCGTCGGCGTTGGTAATCACCACGCCCGCGCGGTCGGCGAGGACCTTGAGGATCGGGCCGACGGTGGCGTCCAGCTCGGCATTCATGAGCATGACGTGCTTGCGGTTGGCGATGACCTCGCCGGCGGTGCGCAGGCGCCGTGCTCGACTTCGCCGGTGCACTCGATGATCGCCTCGATACCCGGCGTGCGGCACAGCAACAGCGGATCGGACGTCACCGCCCTCCCGCCGCCCGCCAGCAGTCGATCCAGGGCTTCCTGGTCGTTCACCTGGACGCTGTCCTCCACGCCGGCGTCGGTGAACACGCGCTCCGCGGTCTCGACGGTGCGGTTGGCGATCGCCACGACCCGCATCCCCACCATGTTGCGCTCAATCACCGCGGCCATGCCCTGGCCCATGTAGCCGGCCCCGACCATGCCAATCCTGATGGGGTTGCCCTCTTGTTGACGGCGCTCCAGCGCCGTGTCCACGATGATCATTCCGCGTACCTCTCAGATTTGGTGGTTCCGCCGATTCCGGATCGCGACCACTGCTCCCAGCCCGGCATCCTGCCCGGAGATCACCTCGACCGGCAAGCGGCCATTTGATGGCGAACTCCGGGTCGTCGTAGCGAGCGCCGGTGGCGGCGTCCCGGTCGTACATCGCTGAGGTGAAGTAGACGATCTCGCTGTCGTCAGCGAGTGTCTGGTAGCCGTGGGCACATCCCTCGGGGATGTAGAGCATGGTGTGCTCGTCGGCGTCGAGGGTGACGCCGGCCCAGTGCAGGTAGCTGGGCGAGGTGGGCCGGAGGTCCAGCGCCACGTCGTACACCGCCCCGCGCGTGCAGCGCACCAGCTTCGCCTCCGCATGGGGGTCTCGCTGATAGTGCATGCCCCGCAGGGTCCCCGCACGCGTGCTACGCCCGACGTTGGCCTGGACCCAGGCTGCCGCGATGCCGTGCTGCGTGAACTCGTCCTCACACCAGACCCGCGCAAAGAAGCCGCGGTCGTCGGTGATCCGGTTGACCTCGACCAACCACGCGCCCTGGACCGCGGTCTCGGAGAACTTCACAGCCCGATCCCCGTGTACGAAGGCACCGAGGTCTTGTCCAGCATGCGCCGGCCGTCGACTACCAGGGGCGGCGGGTCGAGCTGGCCGATCAGCTCGGGAAGCTGGCGGTACTGGTCCCAGCGGGTGACGATCACGACCGCGTCGGCCGGCTTCACCGCATCAGCAAGATCCTCCGCGTAGGTGACCTCGGTGAGTCCGTTCAGGGCCTCCGGGCCCACCACGGGGTCGTGCGCGGTGACCAAGGCCCCGGCCTCGCTCAGCAACCGGAGCACCGGAAACGCGGGCGAGAACCGCACGTCGTCCGTGTCCGGCTTGAACGCCAGCCCAAGGACCGTGATCCGGCGTCCCTGCAGCGTTCCGAGCCCCCGTCGCAGCAGGTCGACGAGCCGAGCGGGCTGGCGATCGTTGATGGCGGCCACGGCTTCGAGCAGCGGCAGCGGCGATCCCACCTGCCGTCCCCTCGCGGCCAGCGCGGCGACGTCCTTCGGCAGGCAACTCCCGCCGTAGCCGCAGCCGACCTCGTAGAACGAGCTGAGCGGCGCGGTGACCGAGATGCCGTCGCCGCGCGGCGTGGTGAGGTAACGCGACAGGTGCACCCCCCGCATGACCTCGGCGGCGTCGATGCCGCCGATCGCCGATCCCAGGTTGGCGATCTCGTTGGTAAACGAGATCGCGGTGGCCAGCATGGCGTTGGAGGCATACTTGATCATCTCGGCGGTGGGGGCGTTGGTCTGCACGATCGGCACGCCCTCGAACCCGGTATACAGGTCGCGCAGCGCGGCCACGGTTCGGCCGTCACCGCCGATGACGATTCGGTCGGGCCGGAGGAAATCTTCGACCGCTTGTCCCTCGGTGAGGAACTCGGGGTTGACGCCGATGCCGAAGTCCACCCCGGCCCGCTTCCCCGAGGTGCGCTCGCATGCCGGACGCACGACCTGTTCCGACGTGCCGGGCACCACGGTGCTCTTCACTACCACGGCGTGGAACCCGGCGGTGGTAGCGAGGGCGGCACCGATGCTCGACGGCCGCCGCCGATGGCTCGACGATGCTACCGTCAGGCTGCGAAGGAGTCCCGACGCATATGAAGGTCAGATCGCTGGCCTGGACCGCGACGGCGAGGTCGGTGGTCGCGTGCAGCCGAGTCCCCAGGTTGCGCCGGAGCAGCGGCTCGAGCCCACGCTCGAAGATCGGAGGCTCTCCCCGGCTGAGCGCGGCTACCTTGCCCTCGTCGATGTCGATACACGTGACGGTATGCCCGAGCTCGGCCAGCCCCACCGCGGTCACGAGGCCGACGTAGCCCGTGCCGACCACCGCAACCCGCTGCATCAGCGCTCCTCCCCGCCCAGGTTCCCTGTGTACCACAGCAGCGTTCTCCTGAGGCCCTCCTGCAGCGTCACCTGCGGCCGGTACCCCAGCTCCCGCCTCGCCTTGGTGATGTCCGGACAGCGCCGGTTCGGGTTGTCCACCAGGTAGTCCGTCTCGGGACTCTGTCCCCTGACCACCTTCACCTGGTGGCCAAAGAGGTCGTTCGCGAGTCCGGCGACCGTCTCCCCCAGGTCGTGCATCGAGATCTCCGGGCCGTCCACGCCGACGTTGTAGGCCTCACCCGGGTGGCCCCGTAGCAGGGCACGGTAGTAGCCGGTGATCGCGTCGGAGACGTAGCAGAAGGTGCGCGTCGGCGACCCGTCCGAGAGCAGCACGAGATCACGGCCGGCGAGCGCATCGCGGAAGAAGTCGGCGATCACGCGCCCGTCGGTAATCTTCATCCCGGGGCCGTAATTGTTGAACGGGCGCGCCGCGGTGACCGGGATGCCGTGCTGCCGGGCGAAGTTCACGCAGAGCGTCTCGCCGTAGCGCTTCGACTCGTCGTAGCAGGCCCGCGGGCCGGTGCAGGAGACGTAGCCACGGTATGTCTCCGGCGTGGGAATCGCCTCGGGGGTCGGGTCGCCGTAGATCTCGCTGGATGAGTAGAAGAGGAAGCCCTGCATCTCCAGGCCCGCCTCGAGGCGTTGCCTGGCGTAGTCGAGCAGGGTACGCAGCCCGTTGATGTTCGCGTCCATGGTCTCGATGGGATGCGCCCGGTAAATCGTCGGCGACGCGATTCCCGCCGCGTGGATGATGTAGGCGAAATCACCCATCTGCTCCGGCAGCGGTCCGCGCACGTCGTGGACCAGCAGATCGACCTCGGGCCGCCGCTCGAGTTCCTTCAGCCACGCGGGCGCATCCCGGAAGTAGTTGTCCATGACCGTGACGCTGATCGGAGGCTCGTCAGGCTGGCGTCGTTCCAGGTGGACGGCACCTGGACGAGGTAGTAGCCGAGGAAGCCCGCGCCTCCCGTGACCAGGACGTGCCTACCTGACATGCGCCGCAGGTCGGCGTCGAGGTCCACCACCATGGCGGCGGGTCACCGTCGCGCACCTGGGCGGACACGAGATCAGTTGACAATGATTTCGGACGATCCCGTCGGCGGGTCCTTTCATCGCGTGCTGCGTTTGGTCGGCCAGCGCCCCCGCGGCCGCAGAAGATCGCGGCCCGCAGTATCAGGCGGCACCCAAACGAGGGCCGTAGGGTGCCTCGCTATCTTTCAGATTCGGAGACAAACTGGACGGGCGGCGATCCATCTGTCCGCGTACAACCCTGCTACGGGCCGGCCCTGATACATCTCGGAGGGGTCTGTTGACCAGACCGCCCGATTGGCGGAAAGTTCGCTGTCGGCCTGCGCCTTCACACGGCGCGGCAAGCGGACCAAATGAATCCGTGAGCGATCGCCGCTGGCGTCGCCACATCGAGATCCGCCCGGCCATGACTGGGTAAGCTGGCCGGGCTATGTCCGATACAACCATCGTCCACCTGCTCAGGCACGGCGAGGTGGAGAACCCGGCCGGTATCATCTACGGCCGCCTGCCTGGATACCACCTGTCCGCGAACGGTCGCGCGATGGCCAGCGCCGCCGCGGATTTCTTCGCCGAACGAGCGGTGGTGAAACTCTTCTGTTCGCCGCTCGAGCGGGCCCAGGAGACCGCGCGCCCGGTGGCGGAGCGGCTCGGGCTCGACATCGTGACCGACGACCGGCTGGTCGAGTCGTGGAACCACTTCGAGGGCATGAAGTTCGGCGTGGGCGACGGGTCGCTGCGCCGCCCGGCGCACTGGCCGCACTTGATCAATCCGTTCCGGCCGTCCTGGGGCGAGCCGTTTCGTGACGTCGCGGCCAGGATGCTCGCCATGATGACGACCGCGCGGGAAGCCGCGGCAGGCGCCGAAGCGGTGTGCGTCAGCCACCAGCTGCCCATCTGGGTGTCCCGGCGGCTGGCCGAACACAAGCCGCTGTGGCACAACCCGACCAGGCGGGAGTGCGCGCTGGGCAGCGTGACCAGCTTCACCTATTCGGGTGACCAGCTCACCGGGGTTTCCTACACGGTGCCGGCCCGCAGACAGGTCACCCAGGGCGATGCGGCACAATAGTCAGGTACTACCCCCTGTAGGAGATCGCAAGGGTGCGCCCGTGCTGAGCCCCGTGTTGAGAGCCCCGTGGTTGCGAGCTAGGCGTCGCACGGTCGTCTTGGCGGCGGCCGTGCTCACCGGGGTGCTGCTGGTCGTGGTGCTGGCGACCGGGTGGGCGGGCAGCGGGAACAGCGGCGTGACCACCGTTGACGGCAACGCCAACGCGGTGGTCTACCCGGCCGGGCACCGCCCGCTGGCGCCTGAGTTCACCGCCACCACGCTGACCGGTTCGAAGCTGGCCTTCTCCTCCTACCGGGGCAAGGTGGTCGTGCTCAACTTCTGGGGATCGTGGTGCGTGCCGTGCCGCGCGGAGGCCTCGACCCTGTCCATGGTGGCCGCGCAGTACCAGCCGTCCGGCGTGTCCTTCCTCGGCGTCGACGTGCGGGACACGACGGCCAGCGCTGAGGCCTTCGCGCGGAGCTTCCACATCACCTATCCGAGCGTCAGCGATACCAGCTCGGCGATCACGCTGGACTTCACCGCCGTGGTGCCGATCGCCGGGACCCCGACCACGCTGGTGATCGACCGTACCGGGCACATCGCGGGCGCGGTCTTCGGCACCACTACGTACCCGGAACTAACCGCGATCCTCGCCAAGGTCACCGCGAAGGCGGGAGGCTAGGGGATGACCGATGTGCGTGCGCCGGAAACAGATCCGTTCGACCCGGCGGCCGAACCGGACGACCAGCCGCGCCCGGGCCCGGCATCGCCGGGCGCCGGCACATTCGGGCTCACTGACTGGCTGAAGTGGGTGTGGCGGCAGCTCACCTCGATGCGGATCGCGCTGGTCCTGCTGTTCCTGCTGGCCGTGGGCAGCGTGCCCGGGTCGATGCTGCCGCAGCAGGGCACCAACCCGGCCGGCGTGCAGCAGTACGTCACCTCACACCCGGCCCTGGCGCCCTGGCTGAACCACTTCGGGCTCTTCAACGTCTTCGGCGCGCCCTGGTTCGCCGCCATCTACCTGCTGCTGTTCGCCTCCCTGGTCGGCTGCGTGGTGCCGCGCACCTTCCGGCTGGCCGGCTCGGCGCGCACGCTGCCGCCGCGGGCGCCGCGCCACCTGGCCCGGCTGCCCAGATCCGCCGAGTACGCCACCGCCCTGGCGCCCGGCGACGCGATCGAGGTGGCGGCCCGGGTGCTATCCGGCCACGGGTTCCGGCTCCGCCGACCGGTTAAGCCCGCTGACGCGGCTGATCCTGCCGACGCCGGTCACTGGATCTCGGCCGAGAAGGGCTACCTGAGGGAAGCGGGCAATCTGCTCTTCCACCTGGCGCTGCTCGGCGTGCTGGTGTCGGTCGCGCTCGGCGGGCTATTCGGCTATAAGGCCGACCGGCTGCTGGTAGAGGGCCAGAGCTTCGCCGACACCGCGAGCGCGCTCGATGAGTTCTACCCGGGCCGGTTCGTCACCGCCGCTGACCTGGGCCCGTTCACGATCACGCTGAACACGTTCGACGCCAGCTACATCTCCTCCGGGCAGCAGCGCGGGCAGCCGTCCGCCTTCGACGCGCGGATCAGCTACACCGAGCAGCCGGGCGGACCGGCCCGCACCGGCCGGCTGGAGGTCAACCGCCCGCTGTCGGTCGACGGGGCGAAGGTATACCTGATCGGACACGGGTACGCGCCGGAGCTCCGGGTCACCGACGCCACCGGGCACGTGGTGTACGACCAGGCGACGCCCTTCATCTCCGGGCCGACAGGGAACTTCCTCTCCGAAGGCGTGCTGAAGGTCCCCGACGCCCAGCCGGAGCAGCTCGGCTTCACCGGCGTCTTCGTGCCGACCGCGGTGGATGTCGGCGGCACGCTCGAGTCGGTGTTTCCCGCCGCCGACAACCCGGTGGTGAGCCTGATCGCCTACGCGGGGAACCTGGGCATGAACTCCGGGGTCCCGCAGTCGGTCTACCAGCTGGACACCAGCGGCATGCAACGGCTGACGGCCAACCCGCAGGTGCTTGCGCCCGGCCAGTCGCTGAAGCTGCCGGGTGGCCGGGGCACCATCACCTTTGTCGGCGTGCGTCAGTGGGTGAGCCTGGCCATCACGCACGACCCGGGCCAGCTGCCCGCCCTGATCTGCGGCATCGCCGCCCTGGGCGGGCTGCTGCTCTCGTTCATGATCCGCCGCAGGCGGGTCTTCGTCCGCGCCCGCGCCGGCGAGCACGGCAGCACGGTGCAGGTCGGCGGCCTGGCCCGCACCGACGCCAGCGGCGGCTTCGAGGCCGAATTCGCGGAGCTGGCCGCCGAGCTCAGGTCGGCCCACGAACAAGCCGCCTCCGATCAGCCTGCGGCACACCATCAACGCGAGGGAGAGTGAGGGGCCATGCCCGTCAACGTTGCCCTGGGTCACGTCAGCAACGCCTTCCTGATCGCGGCGCTGGTCATTTACTCCCTCTCGGTGGTCGCGTTCGCCGGCGACTTCGCCTTCGGGCGACCGCGGCGGGCGGCCGCGGCGGCCCGCGGGCAGCAGGCGCAGGACCGCGCCACCGCCCTGGCCGCCATCGGCGCGGGAGGCCGCACGGCTCCGCCGATTCCCGGGGCTCCGCCGATTCCCGGGGCTCCGGCGGTTCCCGGCGCCCCTGAGGCTCCGGCGGTTCCCGGGGCTCCGGCGGACGGGCCGGTCGGCGGCGCCGACTCGATGCCCGAGCTGGCGGTGCCGCCGCTGCGCGCCATCCGTGTGGCCGGCCGCTGGGTGCAGACGGCTCTGGTGCTCAGCTTGGTGGGGGTGGCGGCCCATACCGCGGCCGTCGTCACCCGCGGGCTGGCGGTGCACCGGGCGCCCTGGGGCAACATGTACGAGTTCGTCACCGCCCTGACCTGCGTCGCCGCGATCTTCTTCCTGTTCGTGATGATCCGCTACCGGGCCTGGACCCTCGGCGTTTTCGTCATGGGCGCGGTGGTGATCACGCTGGGGCTCGCCGAGACGCTCATCTACACCGCGGCCGGGGAACTCGTCCCGGCCCTGCAGTCGTACTGGCTGGACATCCACGTCACCGCGATGACGCTGGCGACCGGCATCTTCTTCGTCTCCGCGGTGCTCGGCTTCGTCTACCTGTGGGTCGACAGGTACGCCAGGCGGGTAGCAGCCGGCCGGGCCGAGCCGGGTAACGGGATCATCCGCAGGCTGCCCAGCATCGAGCAGATCGACCGGCTGACCTACCGGACCATCATGTTCGGGTTCCCGGTCTGGACGTTCGGCGTCATCGCGGGCGCGATCTGGGCCGACCAGGCCTGGGGCCGGTACTGGGGCTGGGACCCGGTGGAGACCTGGGCCTTCATCACCTGGGTGCTCTACGCGGCGTTCCTGCACGCCAGGGCCACCGCGGGCTGGCGTGGCCGCCGGGCGCACTACATCCAGCTGCTCGGCTTCACCAGCCTGATCTTCAACATCCTGGTCGTGCAGGTGTTCATCGCCGGACTGCATTCCTACGCCGGCGTGAGCTGAACCAGGCCGACTTAACCGGGCCGTCAGCCTCTCGGCACTGGCCCGTCAGCTTCTCGGCACGGGCGCACGCCGGGGATACGTGCTCAGAGCTCTTCGCCGGCCTGTGAATTACCGCGGATCGCGCGGTCGAGCGCGCGCAGGAACTCCGGGTCGTCGTCCGGCCCCCTGGGCGCGGGCGCGGCCCGGCCGGTGCCGGCCATCCTGGCCCGGCGGGCGTCGGCCATCCTGGCCCGGCCGGCCGGATGACGTGCTACGGCGTCGTCCTCGTCGGTCCATCCCTGGCTTCGAAAGTAGTCCTCACCGAGGACATCGGCTCGGTCCGGATCCCAGCGCGACATCGGCGCGCGCAGGTCGGATGAGCTGCGCGCGGGTTGCCGGACGATGAGCCAGGCGATGGCCCCGCCGATGAATGTCACGGTGATGACGACGATCCAGGCCGGTTTGGACAGGCCCCGGCACTCCGCGGCCGGGGTAAGTATGGCGTCTGTCAGGCAGTAAAGCCAGAAGCCCGTCATGAACAGCGCAAATAGGGCACCAGACAACAACATGGCGGAAGCCTAACCTTCGGCATCTATGCCACGGGCCGGAATAGGTCAAGTGTTATACCGGACCGCCCGTTACCAGCTGTTGGACGCATCAGATGACGTGGCGGGTGAAGTCGGCATACGCTGGCCGTCAGGGCAACAGAGCAGGAGACCGGTTACATGCGGCTAAGGCTGTTCGACCGCATCCGTCGGCTCGCTCATCCCCGCAGGCGCCGGGCCGAGATGGCCTCGGGGGTTTCCGGTGCGCAGGGCCGGCATCGGCGTGGCCGCCGCCGCGGGCCGGACCCAGCTCGCGGCCACGCCCCCGCGTCCGGGGAATGGTCCACGCCGGGCGGCCCGCCCGGCGAGCTGGCGCACACCGCTTCACCCTGGCCAGGCGGTGCACCGGTATCAGAAGCGCCGGTCGGGCCGGGTACTCCGGCGGCACCGGGCGATCCGGCCGGTCCGTGGGCCGATCACCGGGTGAGCGGGACCCGCCGGGACGCCGGGGCGGCGTCCTCGGTGCGCTCCGGGGCAGCCAGGGCGCGGATCCGCGAGGCGCCGGCCGATGCCGCCGCGGTCGGCTTGGGCGAGGTCGCCAGACCGGTGCCAGCGGCGCCCGGTCCGAAGACGCGCTGGTACAAAACGGCGCAGCCGGGCCTGGCGCAGTCCGCAGCCGCGAGCCTGCCGGATACCCGGGCGGCAGAGCTGGCCCGGGTCGCGGCCGGCGTCCCGCGTCAGCCCGACGGGTCCGGGCGCTCTTCCTGGCGGGGCGGCGGGTCGGCCGCGCACGCCGGGCTGCCTTTCACTCCCGCGCATCCCCGGGGACGGCCGCTGGCCGCGGACGGCCGCAGGCACTGCGGGTCGATCGAGGCCATCTTGTGGCGGCAATGGGACCCGGCGTCGCTGCCGCCCCGGGAGGTGGTGGCGGCCGTCGACCGGCTGGCCGAACTTCCCGAGCGGATCAAGGAAAGGCTGGCCGACGGCCTCGACGCGATCTTCATCGGCCCCGGCGGCGTCCCCGAACTCGACGACATGACCAGCCTGCGCGGCGTCCCGCTGCCTTCCGGGCGGGCCTCGTGGGATGCCTGCGCGGGCGCTTACGGGGAGCGGAAGATCGTGGTCGGCTCCCGGCCGTCTCCGACTCCGGACGTGATGTGCCACGAGGTCGGACACGCGCTCGATGATCTCGACAGTCAGCCAGGTAAATGGCAATCTGACTCAGCGGAGTTTCGCATGCTCTACGATCAGTGCCAGCCGCATTTCGCCAGTGATTTCCACCGTCAGCCCGGCGGCCTCGGACGCAAGGAGTTCTTCGCGGACGCATTCGCCGCGATCGCGTCCAGGCAGCGGCCGGCTCTGGTGGACATGCTGAGCGGGGATACACGGACTGCACTGCGGGTCATGCTGTATTTCAACCGGCGCTATGGCATCTAAGGTGATCAGCGATGTTCGTCATACGACTGCCGAACGGGAACCTCATGGTTCCGCAGACCGCGACTGGTCACGACGGGCGCATCCTCGGCGATGTCTACGTGGAGATCGGGCCGCAGGACGCCGACTACTCCCGGCTAGCGGCCCAGGCGCTGACCCCCGAAGAAGCCGAGCAGCGCCGTAACCGCTGGCGGCAGGACGACGAGGCGCTGCGCCAGGAGTTCCTTGAGTACGCGCGGATGAACGGCGAGTACACATGGCAAGACACCGCCGAAGGCGACGAATCCTGAAGCCGCGAGAACGCACGCGCCAGCCAGGCCGCCGACTAGGCGCTGGAAAATCTGAGGAACCCCCCACCGGCCCCCTGAACCCCCCACATACCGGAGAGACCGCGGGTGGTCTCATCCGCTCGAGCGTGGTCAGGCCGCTGGGTGGCCTTGTGGTGATGGTTCGCTGTCGCCGCGTAGCAGAGCCCGTACTTCAGACTCACGGAACCTGCGGTGCCCGCCCGGGGTCCGGATGCTCGTGATGCGCCCGGAGGCCGCCCAGCGGGTCACGGTCTTCGGATCCACCCGGAACAGTGTGGCCACCTCTCCAGGTGTGAGAAGGCGCTCGTTGTTGCCGTCCACGTTCAGTCTCCTCCGACTGTCTCCCTTTGAGCCTGCGTCAGATGCCCCTCTAGTTTGGCGCTCAACGAGTACTTTCTACCGAGATTTCTGGAAATTAGATCGGCGTTTCGTGGACGACTTGGCAGTAACTGGTAGTTACCGAATGACTATCAGTGATAAACGCACTAGTTGGCATATGTTACGCAAGACTGAAGGAGTCGCATTCAGACGGCGGCCGCCACGAGCCAGATGACGGTGACGCCTAGTGGATCGGCCAGGTTGCGCGGGGAAACAGCATGAGAGGTGACGGGATGAGCGGCGGCACGACCGGTGCCGGATCCGGGCTGGTCAGCCTGGCCGAAATACAGGACGCGGCGCGCCGGCTCGAGCGAGTGGCGGTCCGCACGCCGCTGATCCCGGTCGCCGGGCTCGAGCCGCCTGTTCTGGTCAAGCCCGAGTCGCTCCAGCCCACCGGGTCGTTCAAGCTGCGCGGGGCCTACGCCGCCATCACGGCCAGCGAGCAGGCCGCCAGGCAGCGCGGCGTCATCGCTCATTCCAGCGGCAACCATGGTCACGCGGTGGCCTACGCCGCGGCCCTGCTTGGCGTGCGGGCGGTCGTGGTGGTCCCGCGGACCGCGCCGAAGGTCAAGACCGATGCGATCGAGCACTACGGTGCGGAACTCGTGACGGTGGAGCCGACCTGGCCGGCGCGAGTAGCCGCCACCTCCGAACTCATGGCCAGGCACGGGTACGTGCTGATCCCGCCCTTCGACGACCGGGCGGTCATCGCCGGCCAGGGCACGGTCGGCCTGGAGATCGCGGCCGACTGCCCGCGGGTCGACCTGGTCCTGGTGCCGGTCAGCGGCGGTGGCCTGATCTCGGGCATCGCGGCGGCCGTGCGGGCCGCCTGTCCGGCCGCGGCCGTAGTAGGCGTCGAGCCGGAACTCGCCGCGGACGCCCGCGAGTCCTTCCGCCGCGGTGAGCGAGTCAGCTGGCCCCCGGAAGAGGTCCAGCGCACGGTCGCGGACGCGCTCCGGGTCGAGCAGGTCGGCGCGCTGCCGTTCGCGCACATCCGCGAGCTGGTGGCTGACATCATCACGGTTACCGACGACGAGATGCTCCACGCGGTCGGGCTGCTCGCGCGCCAGGCCCGGCTGGTGGCCGAGCCCGGGGGCGCGGCCGCCGTCGCCGCGTGGCTGTATCACCGGGACGAACTCCCCGAGGCCACGACGCCGGTAGCGGTGCTCTCCGGCGGCAACATCGATCCGAAGCTGCTGGCGGCGACGCTCGCCGGGGACTGACTATGCTGGGGTCGTTATGCGTACCACCCTCGCTTACACGTCAGCGCGGATCGTGCTGCTCGTCGTCTCGGTAGTCCTGCTGTACCTGGCGGGCGCCCGGGGGCTGCTGCTGCTCGCGCTCGCGTTCGTGGTGAGCGGGATAGCCAGCTTCGTCCTGCTCTCCAAGCAGCGGGACATCATGTCGGGGGCGCTGCTGGCGCGCCTCAAGAACAGGCGCGACCGGGCCCCCAGCTTCCGCACCAGGCTCGAGGAAGGCGCCCGCGCCGAAGACGAGGACTGAGCTTCGGCGGATCTGCCTACAGCCGCCGGCCGGCGGGGCCAAGGGGCCCGAGCCTGATCATTGGCCCGGATGGCCCGGAGGCCGGGGTGCCGCTGGGTTCGGCCGGCTCGGCGGCGGGGCTGGCGAGCCAGCCGCCCGTGGTCAGGAGCTTCAGCACGGCGTCGACGGCTTGCTGGCGGGTCATGACCGAAGTGTCGAGCACCAGGTCGGCGTCACGCGGTTCCTCATAGGGATCGGACACCCCGGTGAACCCCGTGATCAGCCCGGCCCGGGCCTTGGCGTACAGGCCCTTGCGGTCGCGCGCCGCGCAGACGTCCACCGGAGTCGAGACGTAGACGAGCAGGAAGTCGCCGACCTCGGTGACCATCTGGCGGGCGGCCGCGCGCGCCGCGGCGTAGGGCGCGATCGGCGCGCAGATGGCGATGCCGCCGTGCCGGGCGACCTCGGCCGCGACGAAACCGATGCGGGCGATGTTGAGGTCCCGGTCGGCCCGGGAGAAGGTGAGCCCGGCGGACAGCAGTTGCCGGACGTGGTTGCCGTCGAGCAGCGAGATGGTGCGGTCTCCCCGTTCGGTCAGCGCCTCGGCCAGCCCGCGGGCGATGGTGGACTTGCCGGACCCGGACAGGCCGGTGAAGAAGATCGCCAGACCGCGCTCGGCCCGGGGCGTCCGGGCCCGGCGCAGCTCACGGGCCACACTCGGCGGAGCGAACCAGGCGGGAACCTCGGCACCGGAATCGAGCAACGCGCCGAGCTCGGAGTGGCTCAGCTCGCCCCGTTCGGCGCCCGGTTCGATCAGCGCGAGCGGGCGCCACACTTCCGAGCGCGGGTCGTAGGCCCACTCGCCGGCGCTGATGACCGGGATCGGCACCCCGGGCAGCGTCAGCGTGCCGGGTTTCTGGCCGGCCGGCCAGCCCGTGGCGGCCGGTGAGTCGGCCAGCAGGTGGGTGGCGCCGTAGGCCGCCGCGACGACGGCCTGGGCGCGCAGGTCGGCGGCTGCCCACCCCGTTGAGCCCGTCGGGGCCGGCGGGTCCGGCGCGGCGCTACGCGGGGCGAGCGGCACGGGGACCACCAGCGTGCCCGCCGGAAGATGCTGCCGGGCCGCCAGGACCGCGCGGACCAGCGCCTCTGGCCGGGTGACGATCTCGGCGGGCCCGCAGACCAGGGGCAGCACCAGCAGGCGCGCGTTCAGCTGGCCCGCGTAGTGGCGCAACTGGCCGAGGTGACGCTTGTTCAGGGGTCCTCGGGTGGCGTAGGCGAGCACGTAATCCCCGGGCGACTCAGCCGCGTCGGCCAGCTCGGCGCGCACGTCCTCCGGGCGTCGGCGCAGCTGGCGGAACGGCCCGTGCTCGGGCTCGCGCAGCGCCGTGACCGGCCCGGCCAGCCGGACCATCCCCTCGTGGCCGGCCCCCGGCGGGGTCAGCCGTTCGGTGATCGAGAGCACGGCCAGCGGGGAGCCCTCCGAGTCCTGCAGCACCAGGCGGTCAGCATCGGCCGGGACGACCCCGGCGGGTACGTCGAGGGTCACCGGCACCGACCACGGCGTGCCGTCGGCCAGCATGCCGCGCTCGGTCACCGCGGCCACCTCGGCGGCGTCCATGAAGCCGCCGAGGGGCGCGAACACCCCGGACGTGAGCAGCTCGAGGTCGCCCAGCTGGGCCTCGCCGAGCGTGCACGCGGGCCAGTCAGGTAGCTCCGCCGGCAGGGCCGGCGGTGATTGAGCAGTCAGCTGTGCCTCCGAACGTGACTTCTGACACGGCATGCTAGCGCGCCGCCAGGCGCGGGCAAACCATGGCGTACGCAGGCCGTTGACACCGTGTCGCTAACGATACGGAACCGCCGCCAGCGCCGCCGACCCTGTCACTCAGCAACTGGGCTGGCCTTGCCGGCTTGTCCGAGGCCGGTCGAGGGATCGTCGGTATCGACGCTGACGAGGAGCAGATCGGTCGTGACGAAGTCGTCTCCGGTGCACAGCAGCCGCTCGCCGGAGACGGAGGCGACCGCGTATGTGCAGCAGTCGCCGAAGTTCAAGGCAGCGGGATGCCTGCCTTTGCCGAAGCGGGAGTAAGCGTCAAGTGCCACGCTTGCGTGGGCCTCGCCGAAGGCCACGGTCTCGATGAAGTTCTCCTGCAGGAACCGTGCCAATGCTGTCTTCCCCCGAGGCCCGAACCGCGCCGTAAGGACGATTCCCGTCTCCAGCCGAGTCGGTGCGCCGATCCGGGTCCCCGGTGAGGCGGCGAGCTCGTGAACGATGCGCTCGTAGCCGGGTTCTTTGCCGATGACGGCCAGAATCGCGGACGAGTCGATGATCATGCGCCATCCTCGCCGAAACCGAGGATCTCCTCGCGTTCGGCTTTGGACGCGGGCCTGCCAAGCTGGTCCGGCGGGATAAGCGGCCAGATTTCCTCCTCAAGAAACCGGGTGAGACGTTCCTCCCGCTGCTTGACGGGCGGACGGGACAGCGACTCAAGGACCTGGCGCAGGGCATACCGGACGGCTCCGGTCTTCGTCTTGCCCGTCAGTGCGGCGACCTCGGCCGCCAGGCGTTCGGTCTCGGAATCCTTGATGTTAAGCGCCATGGCATTATGGTACCATTGATGGTGGAAAGGTACCAGTTGCGCTCGGGGAGCACCTAACCGCGGCTAACGGGGTGCGCTAGGCCGGGCCGCCCGGCCGGGCCGCTGGGCCGGCCGCGGCTGCGGGCGGGGGTGGCGGACCGCGTAAACTTAAGGGGTTCCGCCAGAGTCGGGGTTCGCTGAAGCCCGACCGATTCGTGCTGTCCCGATCAGGTGCGAAAACCCCTACGGATGGGTCCCGCCGCAGGCATACGGGCAGCCAGGACAAGGGACGAACAGCGATTACAAGGACATCATGAGCCTCGCAGGACTGCTCACCATCGTCGATGACGACCCCCAGCTGTACGGTGCGGTCTCGCGCGCGCAAGCCGAAGCCGACTCGGCTCCCGAGCGCGGTCCTGCGCCGGGCCCGGCGCAGGACGGCCTGGTCGCCACCCTCGCCGGGGAAGACCTGGTCGCGCCGCCGACGCTGCGGCCGGTGCTGGCGGCCGCGCTGACCGGCGCGCACGGGGGCGACCCCAGGTTCGTGCTCGCGGTCACGGCCACGGCCCGGGAGGCCGAGGACCTGGCCGCCGGGCTCACCTCATTCCTCCCGCCGGACAGCGTGGCGTACTTCCCCGGCTGGGAGACCCTGCCCCATGAGCGGCTATCGCCGCGACTGGACACCGTGGGGCAGCGGATCGCCGTGCTCAGGCGGCTCGCCCACCCGGCGGATCCGGGCGAGCCGAACGGCCCGCTGGCCGTGGTGGTGACGACGGTCCGGAGCCTGCTGCAGCCGATCGTGGCCGGCCTCGGCGACCTCGAGCCGGTCGAGCTGCAGGTCGGCCAGGCGTGTGAACTCGACGACCTGCTCGCCCGGCTGGTCGAGATCGGCTACTCCCGGGTCGACCTCGTCGCCAGCCGCGGCGAGATCGCGGTGCGCGGCGGCATCGTCGACGTGTTCCCGCCCACCGAGGAACATCCGCTGCGGATCGAGTTCTTCGGCGACACGATCGAGGAGATCCGTTACTTCAAGGTCGCCGACCAGCGCAGCATCGGCCCGGCCGAGCGCGGTCTGTGGGCGCCGCCGTGCCGCGAGCTGCTGCTCACCCCGGCGGTCCGGGCGCGGGCCAAGGAACTCGCCGACACCCACCCGGCCCTGGCCGACAGCCTGGGCAAGCTGGCCGAGGGGATAGCCGTCGAAGGCATGGAGGCGTTCGCGCCCGTGCTGGCGGACCGGATGGAGCTGCTCGTCGACTACGTCCCGGCGGGCGGCATCGTGCTCACCTGCGACCCGGAGCGAGTCCGGGCCCGTGCGGAGGAACTGGTCAGGACCAGCCAGGAGTTCCTCGAGGCGTCGTGGGTCAACGCCGCCGCGGGGGGCGCGGCGCCGGTGGACCTGGGCGCCGCGGCCTTCCAGCCGATCGCGCGGATCCGCGCCGCGGCGGCCGCGCTCGGCCTGCCGTGGTGGACGATCGCGCCGTTCGGCGTCACGGACGCCGGGGAATCGGAGCCCGGGAATGAGCAGAGCGCCGACCCAGGTACGGCAGTTCAGCCGAACGAACCAGGTGAACCGGGTCCGTTCCGGATAAATGCCTCACTGGCACCGTCCTATCGTGGGGACATCGCCCGCATGATTGCGGACGTGCGCGGCTGGCTGGCCGACGGCTGGCGGGTTGTGCTGGTCACCGAGGGCCACGGCCCGGCCCAGCGGCTGGCCGAGATGCTCCGCGGCGAGGGCGTCGGCCCCCGGATGCAGGATGTGGACGACCTGCCCGAGCCCGGCGTTCCCTACGTGACGACCGCGCGGCTCGGCAACGGCTTCGTCTGGCCGGCGGTCAAGCTGGCCCTGCTCACCGAGAGCGACCTAGCCGGGCATCCGGCCGGGCTGCCGACGACCAAAGACATGCGGCGGATGCCGAGCAGGCGGCGCGGCGGCGTCGACCCGCTGCAGCTCAAGTCCGGCGACTACGTGGTACACGAGCAGCACGGCGTCGGCCGGTACGTGGAGATGACCTCGAGGACCGCGGCCGGCGCCACCCGGGAATACCTGGTGATCGAGTACGCGCCCGGCCGGCGCGGTCAGCCGCCGGACCGGCTGTACGTGCCGACCGACCAGCTGGACGAGGTGACCAGGTACTCCGGCGGCGAGGCGCCGACCCTGCACCGCCTCGGCGGGGCGGACTGGGCCAAGGCCAAGGGCCGGGCGCGCAAGGCCGTCCGGCAGATCGCGTCCGAGCTGATCCGGCTGTACTCGGCCCGGATGGCCTCGGCCGGGTTCGCCTTCGGCCCGGACACTCCGTGGCAGCGCGAACTCGAGGACGCCTTTCCCTACGTGGAGACCCCCGACCAGCTCGGCGCCATCGACGAGGTCAAGCACGACATGGAACGGCCGGTGCCGATGGACCGGCTGATCTGCGGGGACGTCGGCTACGGCAAGACCGAGATCGCGGTCCGCGCCGCGTTCAAGGCGGTGCAGGACGGCAAGCAGGTCGCCGTGCTCGTGCCGACGACGCTGCTGGTCCAGCAGCACTTCTCGACGTTCTCCGAGCGCTATGCCCCGTTCCCGGTGACGGTGAAGCCGCTGTCGCGGTTCCAGGGCAGCGCGGAGACGGCCGAGACCTTGCGCGGGCTGGCCGACGGCACGGTGGACGTGGTCATCGGCACGCACAAGCTGCTCTCGCCGGAGACCCGGTTCGCCCGGCTCGGCCTGGTGGTCATCGACGAGGAACAGCGGTTCGGGGTCGAGCACAAGGAGTACCTCAAGCGGCTGCGCACCGAGGTGGACGTGCTCGGCATGTCCGCCACGCCCATCCCCAGGACGCTCGAGATGGGGGTGGCCGGGATCAGGGAGATGTCCACCATCTTGACGCCGCCCGAGGAGCGCCACCCGGTGCTCACGTTCGTCGGTACCTACGACGAGAAGCAGGTCGCCGCCGCCATCCGGCGCGAGCTGCTGCGGGACGGCCAGGTCTTCTTCGTGCACAACCGGGTCAGCTCGATCCGCAAGGTCGCCGCCCAGATCGCCGAGCTCGTGCCGGAGGCCCGGATCGCCGTCGCGCACGGGCAGATGAACGAGCACGAGCTGGAAAAGATCATGGTCGACTTCTGGGAACGGAACTACGACGTGCTGGTCGCGACCACGATCGTGGAATCCGGCCTGGACATCCCGAACGCCAACACCCTCATCATCGACCGCGCCGACATGTACGGGCTGTCTCAGCTGCACCAGCTGCGCGGCCGGGTAGGACGCGGCAGTGAACGCGCCTACGCGTACTTCCTCTACCCGCCCGAGCGCGCCCTGACCGAGACGGCGCACGAGCGGCTGGCCACCGTGGCCCAGCACACCGAGGTGGGCGCGGGCATGTACGTCGCCTTGAAGGACCTGGAGATCCGCGGCGCCGGGAACCTGCTGGGCGGCGAGCAGTCCGGGCATATCGCCGGGGTCGGCTTCGACCTGTACGTGCGGATGATCGGCGAAGCCGTCAACGAGCTGAAGGGCGACGGCCCGGCGGAGAAGCCGGAGGTCCGGGTGGAGCTGCCGGTCAACGCGCACATCCCGCACGACTACGTGCCCGGCGAGCGGCTCAGGCTGGAGGCGTACACGCGGATCGCCGCCATCGACTCAGCAGCCGACGCCACCGCCGTCCACGACGAGCTGACCGACCGCTACGGCGAGCCGCCCGAGCCGGTGCTCAACCTGCTCGAGGTGGCGCGGCTGCGCACGGCGGCCAGGCGAGCGGGGCTCACCGACATCACCATGGCGGGCAATCACATCAGGTTCTCGCCGGTCGAGCTGCCCGATTCCCGGCAGGTCAGGGTGCAGCGCCTGTACCCGAAGACAATACTGAAACCGGCAGTGCGTACGATGCTCGTACCAGTGCCGAAGACTGCTGCCATTGGCGGGCAGCCGTTGCGGGACAATGAACTGCTGGCCTGGTGCGGCGAAGTCATCCGGTCGGTACTCGCTGACCTGGCTGTGGGAGTGTTATTCACATGAGTGGGCAGAGTGGTGGCACTGCGCAGGCTGGTCAAGGCGTCCGCCGTGGTGCTCGGCGCCGGGCTCCTGGTGACCGGGTGCAGTCCGGTCAAGTTTGGCGCCGCGGCGATCACGGGCAACCAGCGGATCACGATCGCGACCCTCGACACCGAGGTCACCAACCTCAGCCAGGCCGTCAAGCAGTATCCGGGCACGATCCAGATGAGTTCGGCGCAGGAGACGCAGGAGACGCTCACCTGGCTGGTCCGGTTCCAGATCAACGACGAACTGGCCCGCCAGGCCGGCATCACGGTCACCCCCGCCCAGGCCCAGGCGGCGCTGGCGGAGATCTACGCGGCGGCGAAGTCCTCGGCCGAGGCCCAGGGCCTGTCGAACGTCACCCTCGACCTCATCCTGGCCGCCAACGGGATCCCGCCGAACCTGTCCGCCGAGGTCGGCCGGTACCAGGCCATCCAGAACCAGTTCGTCCGGCAGGTCAACGGCGGCAGATACCCACCACGACCTCGGCGCAGACGGCGACCACGGCCAAGCTCCAGCACGCCCAGTGCGAGGCGGCCAAGGCCCTGGCGATAAAGATCAACCCGCAGTTCGGCCAGCTGAACTACACCCAGTACCAGGTCGTCTCCGCGCCCAACCCGGTGGCGGCGCCCCCCGGGCCGCCGAAGCCGACACCGACGGCTGGGCTGACGCCGGCTTGCTGATCGTCCTGGTGACCAGCCCGCGGGTGGCGCCCGGGCTGCTCAGCTGGCCGGCCTGGCAGGCCCTGCGGTCTGCTTCCTCCGTGCTCGTTTCGGCCGGTCATCCGCAGCTGCCCGCGCTGGACGAGGCGGGGATCACGTACCGGGTCGTGGACGATTTCGACGTTTCGCCGCTTGGGGTTGACCGGTGATGTGGTGTGGCTGCCCGAGCCGGGTGCGGAGCCGCCTGTGCCCGCGGGCGCCCGGCTGGTGCGCGGCTCGGCTGATCTGCCGGGGGCCCGGTTCCTCGACCTGGTGGCGACCATGGACCGGCTGCGGGTGGAGTGTCCCTGGGACGCCCGCCAGACCCATGCGTCGCTCGCCCCGCACCTGCTCGAGGAGCCCTACGAGGCGCTCGAGGCTCTTGAGTCCGGCGATGAGCAGGCCTTCTGCGAGGAACTCGGCGACACGCTGCTGCAGGTGGTGTTCCACGCGCGGATCGCGGCCGAGCGTGAGGATGGCACGTCGTTCACGGTCGACGACGTGGCCGACGGGATCGTGGCCAAGCTGGTGCGGCGGCATCCGCATGTGTTCGCGGACGTGACGGTCTCCGGCGCCGAGGACGTCAAGCGCAACTGGGACGAGATCAAGCGGGAAGAGAAGCGAGCCCTGGCTTTGCGGCGGGGGGATGCCGCGGACGGGGAGGCTGCTCCGTCGGCGCTTGACGGCGTGCCGTTCGGGCAGCCGGCCCTGGCCCTGGCCGCGCAGCTGCAGCGCCGGGCGGCGCGAGCGGGCGTGCCGGAGGAGCTGGCCCGCCTCGACGGCGATTCCGGCTGGGCGGAGTCGGGTGATTCTGGCGAGGACATCGGTCGCGAGCTGTTCCGTTTGGTTGTGAAGGCTCGTGAGGCGGGACGTGATCCCGAGATGGAGCTGCGCGCCGCTGCGCGCCGTTACCGCGACCTCGTGCGCGCCTGGGAGCGTTCGTAGCTCAGCGAATTCTTTTTCGCTTGCACCGCCCCTGGGTGCCCGATGGGATTGCAGCCGGTGACCGGTCGGCCGTGTTGATCACGCTAAGTTACGATCTCTCGGCTGCTGTCCCGTTTTGAGACTTACATAGCTTTTTGGAAGTAAAATTTATGTGAACCGCCAGCAAGATGCAGATTTCAGGCGCGCTTGGCGCCTGCGCTCGGGCGATCAGTCCATAGGTCTGGTTTTGGCGCTTTCGGTGGTGCCCTATCGTCGGCTGGGCCGCCTCCGGCCGCGCGTGGTCCTCGCTGGTCACGGGGAGGCGAGGCGGTTAGAGACTCCCTAGACCACGCCGCGCGCCGTGGGCTCGGTCCTCGCGCCGAAGTGTCCGCAGCGTCCTCGGTGTCCCTCGGGTGCATCTCGGTTGCTGTTTGGGTGTTTGTTCGGATTACGCGGCTTTTTCTGCTCTTTGGGACGTATGTTAACCATACGTTCGCTCTGTAGGTGTCACGATAAGTCACGACCTACACGGGTAAACCCGGGCAGTTGACTGGGCGTCCCTTTATATGGGAGAACTCAGGCGAAGCGAACTGAGTGGGAGCGTGGGAAGTGCAAGGCGGTGATCTTGTGCTGCCCATGGGGGGTCGGTGCGCATGTTTGGTATTGCCGCAACAAGTGGCAGGTTCGAACGGCGAACGGCTAGGCGCCTGTCCACCTGGACCAGGGACTACCTGCGCGAGGTGGCGCTCGCCGACCTCGGCTGTGCCGTGCTCGGCGTGTTCGTGGCGGCTCAGATCCGGTTCGGCAACAACGTCACGCCGACTTACCTGGCCCTGAGCCTGGCCCTGCCGGTGCTCTGGGTTGCCGCCCTGTGGCTGGCCGGGGCGTACGACGTCCGGTTCATCGGGACCGGCTCTGACGAGTACCGCAAGGTGCTGAACGCCGGGGTGAGCCTGACCGCGGCGGTCGCGATCTTCTCGTATGCGATCAACCTTGAACTGTCCCGCGCCTATGTGGTCATCGCCCTGCCCAGCATCACGCTGTTCGACATGGTCGCCAGGCTTGGCCATGCGCAAGCGGCTGCATCATAAGCGCGCCTCCGGTCAATGCCTGCACAGCGTGGTGGCGGTCGGTCATGAGCTGGCGGTCGCTGATCTGGTCACCGAACTAGGGCGGGACCGGTACCACGGGCTGACGGTGGTCGGTGCCTGCGTGGCGTGGCCAGGCGAGCGCGACGAAGTGGCGGGCGTGCCGGTCTACGGCGGGCTGGACGACATCACGGCCGCGGTCAAGGCCTTCGAGCGCGGATACCGTCGCGGTGCTCGCCTGCCCGGAGATGGACGGCATCAGGCTCCGCAGCCTCGCCTGGGAGCTGGAAAAGACCGGCACTGACCTGTGCGTCGCGCCTGCGCTGCTTGACGTGGCGGGTCCGCGGACGACGATCAGGCCGACGGCCGGGCTCACCTTGCTGCACGTGGACCACCCGCAACTGGACGGCTTCCGGCTGGTGCTCAAGGGACTGTTCGACCGGTGCGCGGCCGCCGCGGCGCTGATCATGCTCGCCCCGGTGATGGGAGTGCTGGCCGCGGCCATCTGGCTGCACGACCGCGGGCCCGCGCTGTTCACGCAGGTCAGGGTGGGCAAGGACGGCCATTCGTTCAAGATCTACAAGTTCCGCACCATGGTCGTGGACGCCGAGCAGCGCAAGGCGCAGTTGCTGGCCAGCAACGACTCCGACGGCGTCCTGTTCAAGCTCCGCAAGGATCCCCGGGTGACCGCGGTGGGCGCGCACCTGAGGCGCTGGTCGTTCGACGAGCTGCCGCAGCTCTTCAACGTGTTCCTCGGCCACATGTCGCTGGTGGGACCGCGCCCCGCTCTTCCCGACGAGGCGGACAAGTATGCCGATCATGTCCGCCGCCGGCTGGTGGTCAAGCCAGGCCTGACCGGTCTGTGGCAGGTCAACGGCCGGTCGGATCTGTCCTGGGAGGAATCGGTCCGGCTCGACCTGCGGTACGTCGAGAACTGGTCGTTCGCGCTCGACCTGCAGATCTTGTGGAAGACGATCTCGGTGCTGCTACGCGGGTCGGGGGCTTATTAATGGCGCTCTTGACGCATGATCCGCGGCTGACAGGCCCGCGCCATAAGTGAGCTTTGAATGACTATTCACTTTAAATTTCATGATTACGCAAGGTCGGTCGCACGTCACGAATCCGTGAACGTAGCGACCGTTGTGCGTGTCTTTCTATAGGGGAGGATCCGAAATGACGATGATGGCGGAGCAAGAAGTTGATTCCTCTGGGGTCGCAGGGCTGGTGCGGCGTGCCGCCGACGGCGACCTGGCGGCCTGGGATCGCCTTGTCGATCAGTACGCAGAGGCTCATCTGGTCCATTACCGCGGAATTCAAGCTGGTGGAAAGCGACGCCGCCGACGTCGCCCAGACCACCTGGCTACGATTGCTCGAGCACATCGACCGTATCCAGTACCCGGATCGCGTGGGCTCCTGGCTGGCGGCGACCGCACGGAACGAGTGCCTGCGCAGCCTGGCGGCGCGTAAGAGGGTGGTCCTCGGCCACGATGACGTCGAGCTCGATAGCGCGGTGGCACACGGGCCAGACGATCGACGAGCGTCTTCTCGCCGACGAGCGGGCCCAGGTTGTCCGCGACGCGCTCTCCCGCCTGCCCCGGCGCTGGCAGCGGCTACTGGAGATGCTCATGGCCGATCCGCCGGTCTCCTACGCCGACATATCCGATGAGCTCGGGCTTCCGGTAGGCAGCATCGGCCCCACCCGGGGACGATGCCTGGCCCGGCTCCGCGTCCTACTGCAGGCTTCCTGAGCCAAGTGTCTCAGCATCGACCCACCGGCCGCCTGCGGTCTCGACCTCCGGGTAGGCATCCCGGACTTCGGCCAGCAGGTCCGGGACGAAGAGCAGTACCGCGTCTGGCCTGCCCTCGGCGAGCTGGGCGGAGCCGGCCACCGGAATGTCAGTTCCCGGCATCCGCAGCCCCTGCTTGGCCGGCGAGGCGTCAATCACCGCAGGCAGCAGCGCGCGATCCACGTGCGCATGGCACAACAGCGCGACCGCCCGCGACGCGGCGCCGTAGCCGAGAACCTTGCTTCCGGCGGATCGTTCGGCCACCAGCCAGTCATGAAGGGCCTTAGCGTGGGCATGCACATCGCGCTGAAGGCCAGCGAAGGTGCTCGGGTCGCGGACACCGACGCGAGCGTCGTCCGCCAGGAGCGACCGGACGACGTCGTCGGGTCCGCTGCCCCCTTCGCAGTCCCTGGACGCGGCCAGCAGGACGGTGCCGCCGTAGAGGTCGAAATGCCAGGCGGTGCGGGGAGCTGAAGCCGACCGCCGCCAGCATGGCGGTCAGCGCGGTCGTCGAGTAGTACGCAAAGTGCCCGTGCCTGAGCGCATTCCACTGCCGGTAACCGATGATCGTGCTCAGCGCGTGGTACTGCAGCAACAGCACTCCGCCCGGCGCGACCCTGGCCGCGCGCTCGGCGAGAGCCCGGTGCTGGTCCGCGGCATGCATCAAGCCGAAACAGTCGAGGATAACGTCAGCCTGCCCACCGGGCCGGGATGGCACGAGCCCGCGGGCGGCGAGCAACTCCAGCCAGGACCCGCCGTGCGGACTGCCGTACTCGGCGACCACGCCCTGGTCCGGCAGGAGTCCCGCCGCGGCGACTCGTTCGATGGCGTCGGCGGCCTGGGCGACGAGCGCGGCCGGCTCGGTGCCCCTCGGCTCCTCGGGCACGGTGGGATCGGCCAGCAACTGGGCCAGGCCGCACGATGAACACAGCCACATCTGCAGCGGGTACACCGGGTCCGGTCCCGGGTCGTCGCACCGCGGGAAATAGTCACTGGCCGGCTGCTCACCAAGATCCAGAACGAGGTAACCGTCTGATCCATAGCACGCCCGGCACGTATGCTTGTCCACTTTTGACCTTTTCTTCTATATCTAGCTCATTTAGCGCGATTACTGATGTTAGCCTGGCCATTGGCCAGCTGGGGAGTTGGGGGGTCTATGTCAATGTTGCATGAGTGTCGTCTGTGCGGCACGCCGCTTACCCGTACGTTCGTCGATCTCGGGATGTCTCCGCTATGTGAGAGCTATGTCCCGGCCGAGAAGCTCGACGATGCAGAAGTCTTTTATCCGCTGCACGTTCGCCTGTGCGACGCCTGCCTGCTCGTGCAGCTTCCCGCTTATGTGTCCGGCGAGCATATTTTTTCCGACTATGCCTATTTTTCTTCGTACTCCGACTCATGGGTAGCACATGCGAAGCGGTACGCGGAGGCGATGGTCGGGCGCCTGGATCTTACTCCCGACAGCCTCGTCACCGAGGTGGCCAGCAACGACGGCTACCTGCTTCAGCACTTCCAGGCGGCCGGCATCCCGGTGCTCGGTGTCGAGCCGGCCGCGAACGTGGCCGAGGCGGCGCGGGCGCGGGGTATCCGGACGGAGGTCCAGTTCCTGGGCGCGGAGACCGGGCGCCAGATCGCGCGGCAATACGGCCGGGCTGACCTGGTGGCCGCGAACAACGTCTTCGCCCACGTGCCGGACATCCGGGGTTTCGCGGCCGGACTGCGAGCGCTGGTCAAAGACGAGGGCATAGTCACGCTGGAGTTCCCGCACCTGCTGCGCCTGATCGAGCGCCGGCAGTACGACACGATCTATCACGAGCATTTCTCGTACCTGTCCCTGCTGACCTCGTCTAGCGTGCTGGCGACGGCCGGGTTGCGGGTGGTCGACGTGGACGAACTCGACACGCATGGCGGGTCGCTGCGCGTCTACGCCCGCCCCGAAGAAAGCGGCGGCGAGCCGACCGAGCGGGTGAAGGCGGTGCTGGCCGCGGAGGAGTCCGCGGGGCTGCACACCGTCCAGGGCCACGAGGGTTTCGCGCCCGCGGTGCTGAAGATCAAGACCGATCTGCTCGGATTCCTCCTCACCGCGGCCAGCGAAGGCCGCTCCGTGGCCGGATACGGTGCCCCGGGCAAGGGAAACACGCTGCTTAACCACTGCGGCATCCGATCGGATCTGCTGTCCTACACGGTTGACCGGAGCCCGTTCAAGCAAGGGAAGTTCCTCCCGGGCACGCATATCCCGATCTATGCGCCTGAACGCCTGGCCGAGACCAAACCTGATTACATACTCGTCCTGCCCTGGAACCTGCGGGATGAGATAAGCCGGCAACTCGGCTACGTCGGATCATGGGGAGGAAAGCTCGTCTTCCCCATCCCTGAGCTCGAAATCGTTTCTGTGGGGTGTGAATCATGAAGGTCGTGCTTTTCTGCGGTGGCCTAGGGATGCGGATGCGCGACGGGGTCACCAGCGGACCCAAACCGATGGCGATGATCGGGGACCGTCCGCTCATGTGGCACGTCATGCGCTACTACGCGCATTACGGCCATACCGATTTCGTGCTCTGCCTCGGTTACGGCGCGTCGGCGGTCAAGGATTTCTTCCTGAACTACGACGAGACGAGGTCCAACGACTTCGTCCTCGAGGGTGGCGCCCGGGAGGTGAAGCTGTTCCGGACCGATATCTCGGACTGGCGGATCACCTTCGTCGACACCGGCCTGAACTCGGCCATCGGCGAGCGACTACGGCGGGTACGCCGGTTCGTCGAAGACGAGCCGATGTTCCTGGCCAACTACGCGGACGTCTTCACCGATGCGCCGCTGCCCGACATGATCGCGCGGTTCGAGGCGAGCCGTGCCGTGGTCAGCCTGCTCGCGGTGCCGCCGCAGTCCTCTCACCACGTGGTGGACATCGGTGAGGACGGGCTGATCACCCAGGTCACGCCGGTGCGGGACCTGCGTCAGTGGGAGAACGGCGGCTACTTCGTGCTCCGGCCCGAGATCTTCGACTACCTCAACGAAGGCGAGGATCTCGTAGAGGACGCGCTCGGGCGGCTGATTCCGCAGCAGCGGGTCCTCGCCTACCCGTACAAGGGATACTGGTCACCAGCCGACACGGTCAAGGAACGTGCCCAGCTGGAAGAGATGTACTACCGCGGACGATGCCCGTGGATGGTATGGGACCCGGAACGCTCGGGCGCGGTTAAGAGCGCCGGGCCTCTGCCCGGCCTTCCGGCTACCGCTGCGACGGCGTGACGGTAGGCCGCCATGTTGCCACTTCCCATCAAGGCGTCGTCAGGCGAGCCGCTGTCCGTGCTCGCGATAGGCGCGCACCCGGACGACATCGAGATTGGCGCCGGAGGGCTGCTCCTCGGCCTGGCCGAGAGCGAACTGCAGGCCCGTTACGTCGTGCTGACCGGCACCGCGGAACGTCAGCAGGAGGCGCGCAGCGCGGCGCACTCGTTCCTGCCAGGCGCCGACCTCACCATCGACCTGTTCGACCTGCCCGAGGGCCGTCTTCCCGCCGCCTGGGGCAGCGTGAAGGAGATCCTTGAAGGCGTGGCGCGGTCGTGCTCGCCCGACGTCATCATCGCGCCGTCATCCGACGACGCCCATCAAGATCACCGGACCATCGGCGAGCTCCTGCCTACCGTCTTCCGGGACCAGCTGTATCTCGCCTACGAGATCCCCAAGTGGGATGGCGACCTGAGCCGTCCGTCGATGTATGTTCCGCTGTCGGCCAGCACCGCGCAGCGCAAGGTGGAACTGCTGCATAAATGCTTCCCGTCGCAGCGGGGCCGCGACTGGTGGGATGACGAGGTCTTCCTCGGCCTGGCGCGATTGCGCGGCATGGAATGCCGGGCACGATATGCCGAGGCGTTCAGGTGCGCAAAATCAGTGATCGTACCGGCGGCGTTCACGCCGAGCCTGTTGCGGGAGGGTATGTAACATGACCATAGTCATTGACCCGGCCGTTTCCGGTGACGAGCTGCGGCAGCAGCTCTTCGCCGGGAACCTGGTCATACTGACACGGCTGCAGGCGCTCAATGACTTCGTTGAGAACACTCGCGACGAGCTCACCGAGCTGTTCAAGCCGTACGACCCGGAATTCGTTCACGAGCACATCGACCCGCCGGAGATGGCAAAGATCCTGGGTGCCTGGAAGCCTCGCTTCATCCACTCGGAACGGTCGAAGAAGCTCGTGCGGGCCGTTATCGCCGAGGCAGGATTCCCGCCCGAGGATACGCACTACGACCTGCCCAAGCCGCGGACGTCCTTTCCGGTGGGGCACCTTACGACGGGTGTCGCCTTTGCTTTCCCGTGGCATCGCGACGTCTGGTACAGCGCGCCGGCCCAGCAGATCAACTGGTGGCTTCCCATCTTCCCGGTGCGCGACGACAACGCGATGAGCTTCGATCTGGCCAGCTTCGACCGGGCGGTCCCGAATACCTCGGATGGCTTCGACTACTACGAGAACAACGCCAGTCGGCTGACCACGGCGACACAGGTGGGCCGCGAGCGTCAGGCCCGGCCCGGAGCGGTGGATCACAAGCCCGATCAAGAGCTAGTCATACTGCCCGCGCCCGGTGAGGTCCTGCTGTTCTCCGGCGCCCAGTTGCACGCCTCGACGCCCAACACGTCCGGGCGGGCCCGGTTCAGCGTCGACTTCCGGACGGTCTACGTGCCCGATCTGGTGGCCGGCCGCGGTGCTCCCCTAGTGGACGTCCATTGCACCGGCACGGCGATACGGGACTTCATCAACGTCGCCGACGAGAGCAGTTTCGAGGAGGAGACCGTAGTGAAGCTATTCGGCGCGCCGCCGGCCGACGCCATGCTGGTGTTCGGCAGTCCGGAAGCGAAGGCCTGAGGCTTGAGAGTTCAGGCGAGCGAGCGGACTGAAGGAGGTGACTGACCGGATGAGGATGGCCGCGGCCGGCCTCGACGAACCGGCGTTCACGTCATCCAGGCCGTCTTCACGTCCTGGCATTCTTCTCGATCGTGACGGCACGATCATCGTTGACCACGGATACGTGGGCTCAATCGAGCGTGTCGATTTCATCGATGGAGCGGCCGAGGCGATCGCCACGTTCAATCGCGCAGGCATTCCGGTCGCGGTGGTGACGAACCAGGCGGGCGTGGCTAGGGGCCTGTACGGAATCGATGACGTCGCCCGGGTGCACCGGTACATCGCGGAGCGCCTGGCCGGACACCGGGCGCACATAGACCTGTTTCTCTACTGCCCGTATCACCCGGCGGGAGTCGTCGAGGCTTTCGCTCGCACCAGCGAGGACCGCAAGCCGAGGCCAGGCATGGCGAAGGCAGCGGAGGCCGCACTCAACCTTGACTTGTCGGCGTCCTGGGTGGTGGGTGACCGGCCTGAAGATATCGGACTCGCGGAAGCGGTCGGAGCATCGGCGATCTACGTGGGGGCTGACGAGTGTCAGCGCCCCGGCGTGTGGTCGTTCCCGAGCCTGGCCGCCGCCGCCCCGTTCATCCTGGAGCGCATCGCGGTATGACTTCCCTCTACGACCTGACATCCCTGACGCCGCCTGCCGACAGCAGCGCGGCGAAATTCCCGCTGGCGCAGCACGCGAGCGCGGCGTCCTATTTCGATGCTTACGCCGATGAGATGTCCCGGGCGGCCAAGACCATCGAACCCGGGGCACTCGATCGCGCGGCGGTGATTCTTACCGAGGCCTACGCACGCGGCGCCCGGATGTTCTCGTGCGGCAACGGCGGCTCGGCGGCGATCGCGAACCACGCGCAATGCGACCACGTCAAGGGCGTCCGGACGACGACCGACCTCACCCCGCGTGTACTGAGCCTCAGCACCAATGTCGAGTTGCTCACGGCGATAGCCAACGACATGGGGTACGAGAACGTCTTCGTCTATCAGCTTGAGTCCCAGTCGGAGCCCGGCGATGTGCTCATCGCGGTCTCGTCGTCGGGTCGTTCGCCCAATATCGTGCGGGCGCTTACCTGGGCCCGGGACAACGGCCTGCGTACTATCGCGGTCACCGGCTTCGACGGGGGTGCCGCCCGGGCGGCGGCCGAGGTCAGTATTCACGTCGACTGTACGAATTACGGCATCGTCGAGGATTTGCACCAGGCCGTCATGCATGCGCTGGCTCAGTACATCCGCCAGTCACGAATGGGCGCGGACGCTATCTCGGCGACGGTGTTCTGACCCATGACCACTGCGTCAGGCCCGGGCGTTACGAGAAAGCCGGGCCCCCAGCTACCCGTAGAACGGAACCGGCAGGTACGAATGCGCGTCGCGATCAACCTTCTGCCCGAGAACCCAGAGCACCCGTCCGGGGCGCACTGGTTCTGGACCCGGATGATTCCCGAGATGGCCAAGCGGCTCGAATCCGGTGAGGAACTGCACCTGCTGGTGAGCCCGAAATCGCGGCATCTGCATCAAGGCTACGGGCCGGACGTCTTCTACATCACCTATCCGTGGTCGAACGAACGGCGGGGCCTTCGTACGCTCAGCGAACACCTCTACTCTCCGCTGCGGCTGCCGCTTAGCCGCATCGATGTTTTCAATACCTTGATGGCGCCGCTGGTGAACGTCTCGTGGTCGCTCGTGATCCACATCAAGACCATGCATGCCTTCACCTCGCCCGAGTCGCTCACTCCGATGGCTCGGGCTTACCGTCGGATGAACTACCCGTACTCCGCCCGGGCCGCGGATGCCATCATCATCAACTCCGAGAGCCTGCGTGCTGAGATCCAGCGGTACCTGGAGGTCGACGCGCGCAAGCTGAAGCTGATCTACGAAGCCGTCGACCATGAGCTCTTCAGGCCCGGGGATGCCGACGAGGCGCGGGCGGTCGTCGCGTCGCATGGCGTGACCAAGCCGTTCGCGCTCTTCGTGTCCTCGCTGTGGCCGTACAAGAACTGCGACGGGCTGCTCCGTGCGTGGGCGATGGCGCGTGGTGAACTCGGGGGACGTCAGCTGGCCGTGGTCGGTGCCGGGCGCGATGAGAAATATGTTGCCTCGCTGCACTCGCTCGCGGCTGAGCTCGGCATCGCCGAGGATGTGGTCTTCGTGGGCGGTGTTCCGCTCGAGCAGACTGTCTCCTTCTACCGGGCGGCCGACCTGTTCGTGTACCCGTCACTCAACGAGACCTTCGGGCTCCCTCTCCTGGAGGCCATGGCCTGCGGCTGTCCCGTGGTGACGTCGGATACCAGTGCCATGCCCGAGACAGCCGGGGGAGCCGCGCTCCTGGCGGATCCCAAAGATCCAGCGTCCATCGCCCGGGCCATGATCGAGGCGATCGGGCCAGGAAGGGATCGGATGCGCGACCTAGGGCTCCAGCGAGCTAGGCAATTCACGTGGGGCGCCACTGCGGCCGCGACCCTCGATGTATACCGGGAGGCTAACGAACGACGGCGGGGCGGGCGGAAATGAGGATCCTCGTCACCGGCGGGTCCGGCTTCATCGGGTCGCACACGTGCGACCGGCTCCTGTCGCTCGGCCACGACGTCATCGTGCTCGACGCGCTGACCCCGCCGGTCCACCGGAACCGGCGACCTGCCTACCTCAGTGCCGGAGCCGACCTCTACCAGGGCGATACCCGCAACCGCGATCTGGTCACTAACCTGCTGCGGCGCGTGGACGCCGTTTATCACTTCGCGGCGTACCAGGATTACCTGCCCGACTTCTCCACCTTCTCCGACGTTAACGTGGTCTCGACGGCCCTGCTCTACGAGATCATCGTGGCCGAGGGCCTCGACTTGGCCCGGGTCGTGGTGGCCTCATCGCAGTCGGCCATGGGCGAAGGGCTCTACCTGTGCCCGGCCGACGGGGAGCAGGTCCCGGGCATGCGGCCGGAAAGCGCGCTGGTAGCGGGGCAGTGGGACATATCGTGCCCGGAGTGCGGCGGCCCGCTCGAGATGCAGGAGACCCCGGAGCGGATCTCCAATCCGCAGAACGCGTATGGCATGTCGAAGCTCGGCGAGGAGATGGTCGCCGTCAACCTCGGGCGCCGGTACGGCATCCCCACCGTCGCGCTCAGGTACAGCATTGTCCAGGGTCCCCGGCAGTCGGTCTACAACGCCTACTCAGGCGCGTGTCGCATCTTCTGCCTGAGCTACCTGCTGGGCCAGGCTCCCACCCTTTACGAGGACGGCGCGGCGATCCGCGACTACGTCAACATCGACGACGTGGTGGACGCCAACGTCCTGGTCTTGACGGACGACCGTGCGGCCGGGCGAGTCTTCAACGTCGGAGGCGGCAAAGCGGTCACTACCAGCGAATTCGCAGATATCGTCCGGGAGCAGTACGGGTCCGGCCAGCCAGGAGTGGTGACGGGCGAATACCGGTTCGGCGATACCCGCCACATCCTCTCCGACATTAGCGCCCTGCGCGGCCTGGGCTGGGAACCGCGGCGTACGCCGCACGAGTCGGTCGCTGCGTACGCCGCATGGCTTGAGGGAATGGATGGCCTCGACGACGTGCTGGCGCAGGCCAACGCGCGGATGCGCGCTCTCGGAGTGGTCCGGAAGGCGGCCACGTGAAGGCCTTCCTGCTGGCCGCGGGGGTGGGCAGTCGGCTGAGACCGATCACCGACACCATCCCGAAATGCATGGTGGTCATCGACGGTCGGCCCATGCTCGATATCTGGCTCGACGCCTTCGCCGCGGCGGGTGTCGACGAGGTCCTCGTCAACCTCCATCACCTGCCCGATGTGGTACGTCACCACATCGCCGCACGCACCGGGTTCCCGGCCGTGCGCATGGTCTTCGAGCCGCAACTGCTCGGCAGCGCCGGCACCCTTACGGCCAACCGGCGCTGGCTCGACTCCGAAGAGATGTTCCTGGCCTGCAACGCCGACAACCTCACGGACTTCGATCTGCGGTCCCTGATCGACGAGCACACCAAATACGACGCGATCGCGACCTTGACGGCATTTCACTCCGACCGGCCCTCGGCCGGAGGCGTCCTGGAGGTCGATGACGCCGGCACGATGACCGGATTCGCGGAGAAGCCGAGCCAGCCGGTTTCCGACCTGGTCAATGCCGGGATGTACGCGCTTCATCCAAGCGTGCTGACCGAGATCGACGGCCCGCCGCCCAGGGACATCGGCTATCACTTGCTGCCCCGGCTGGTGGGCCGGGCGAGGGTCATGCTGGTGGAGGGGTACTTCCGCGACATCGGCACCGTCGAGGCGTACCAGCGAGCCCAGCAGGAGTGGCCCGTACAAACCGGAAGAGCCAGAACATGATCATTACCCAGACCCCGTTGCGCATCGGACTCCTCGGCGGGGGGACCGACCTGCCCGATTACTACCGCGAGCACGGCGGCCGGGTGCTGAACTGCGCGATCGACAAGTACATCTACGTCATCGTGAAGCAGCGCTTCGACGACGACATCTACGTCAACTATTCGAAGAAGGAGATCGTCTCCCGCGTCGAGGACCTGGAACACGAACTCGTCCGCGAGGCGATGTGGATGACCGGCGTAACGAACGGCGTCGAGATCACCACGCTGGCCGACATCCCGTCGGCGGGCGGCTCCGGTCTTGGCTCCTCGTCCGCGGTGACGGTCGGCTTGCTGCACGCGCTGTTCGCGTACCGCGGGCGGCAGGTGACAGCGGAAGAACTGGCCGACCGGGCGTGCACGATCGAGATCGATCGCTGCGGAAAGCCCATCGGCAAGCAGGATCAGTACATTGCCGCCTTCGGCGGAATCCGGGATATCCGCTTCGGGCCCGGCGATCAGGTGGTGGCCGAGGAAATTGAGCTCTCCGCCGTCGAGCGGCGCGACCTGCAGCGGAACATCTTGCTCTTCTACACCGGAGTCACCAGGAGCGCGGACACCATCTTGTCCGAGCAGACCGCCAACATCAAGGCCACCCGGCCTCAGCTCGATTTGCTGCGTGACCTCGCGGGCGTCGCCGTCGACGGACTGCGTTGCGGCGACGTGGACGCGGTTGGCACCGCGATGCGCGAAGGCTGGGAGGCTAAGCGGAAGCTGGCGTCGGGCGTGTCGAACGACCAGGTTGACGCGGCCGTCACCCGGGCCCTGGACGCGGGGGCGTCGGGCGCCAAGCTGACCGGGGCAGGCGGCGGTGGCTTCCTGCTCGTCATCTGTCCCGCGGAGCGGCAGCGTGCCGTCCGGCAGTGCCTGACGGACCTGGACATGAGGGAACTGCCAGTGAAGCTGGACCGGCAAGGATCTCGGATCGTCCTCAACGTGATGCGAGACATCTGGGGTTAGTGGCCGCGAGTCAGCGTGGTGTCGGAAGCGGGGTGCTGTGGTAGGTGCTGCCGACATCCTGGCCAAGCGGACCGCTGCAGTAGCCGCTCTGCTGCTCGGAGGCCGTACCGCACTTACCGCCCTGGCCGGCGTTTCCGATCCAGTCGCCCCAGCTAACCGGATTGTCGCCGTTGCCTTGATTCCAGGCGAAGAAGGTTGACGGGCCGTTGTAGATATTGTCCGACCAGGTGTTGTTCTGAAAGAACGTAAGCTGAGTGGGGATTACCCAGCCCGGTTCCCTGTCTGGCGGTGAGCCGTACTCGCTGAAGATGCCACCGGCACCACAGGCGGGCCATGCGGTCCGGTTGCAATCCATGATATCTGCCGGGTTGAAGTCAATAGTGTTCCGAGTAATGCTCACATTCTCGGTTCTCCACATGCAGCCGTCCCACCAGTCCTCCGCGGGAGAGCCGGTCGTCTTGCCGGTATAAGTAGTAGTGTTGACTGCGGCTGAGCTAATATTTGCCTTGCATGCAGAGACCGTGAACGGCCCCGAAGGACCGCCGGCGGTCAGCGTGCATGCTCCATCCGATCCGTCTGAGCAATAGCGGTTAGAGTTCTGCCAGAGAAATATACTTCCGCCATTGTTAACCAGTACGTTATCGCTGATGATAGACCGGTCAGGATATGATTTCTTGTCAGCGCACGAGGTCTCCCGGCAGGCGGGCACTCCGCCGAAGGTGGTGTCGCTGCCGCTCTCGCTGATAAATATGGCGGCCTGGGGAAAGCCGGCGTTGTTCAGCCCGTCGATCCAGTCATTACCTGCGATGCGGTTGTTCGTGATCGAAAAATTGTAAGAGATCTCCTCGACGATCGCTTCACCTTCATTATTATTGATTGTATTTCCTGTCCAGGTAGTATTCGCATTGTTTGTGTCCGCCCAGCCGCCTGGGCCCCAGTTATTGTGGATGTAGTTATCCTTGACCGTCACGCCGTTAGTCTGCCAGAGTTTAAACCCGCCCTGATTGCCGTCGCCAACGACCTTGCCGCACTTAGGATTCTGGTATCGTTCCGGCACTGGGTTGTAGTTCTTCCAGCCGATCGCCGAGTTATTCAATAGGCCAGAAAATCCGCAGGTATCGTTGTAGCTGATCTCGTTGCCCTCGATGGTGACGTCGTACGGCCCGCCCGTCAGCGAGTCGCGACCAAAGCCGTCGACGTCTGAAGACTGGAAGCCGTACTGGCCGTTCAGAGTCAGGCAGTTGTCTTTGAGAGTATTTTCAGCGCCGGCCATTACTCCGGCGCCGGGAACATTGAGGGTGATCGTATTGTACTGAATCCGCCAACCGGTATTGGCTTCCTGGTTTATAGTGGCGGCATCCGCGTTTGGCTGGTACTTCTCGATGGTCAGGTATTCAATCGTGACGTCGCTCTGGTTCCCGTCAGTTGAGTTAGAATCAATTGCCTGGCCGCCGCTGGAATAGTTACCATTAAGAACGGTGGATATGCCGTTCGAGAGACCTCCGACGAAGGAATCGCCGGTATTAGCCTGGATGCCTCCAGTATGCTCGCCAGGCAGCATATAATAAACAGTTTTTGGTTTAAGCTGGTAGGACATGTAATTATTTGTGCCAGTAGGCACCACGACGCCTGCGGTATCGTTCGGGAAGTCAGAGTGTGGCGTGCCGTAGGTCGGGAGGTGAGCAGTGCCACTCGAGTACGGACCCGCCGGTCCGTTGTAGCTGAATGGCGATTTGAGGACCCGTTGGCCGCAGACCAGTGTTCCAGGAGAATAATTATCGGAGAGAGGGTTGGGATCCCCAGAGGACGGGCGGCGGGACAGATCACCAGAAGGCGAACTGTGGGACAGTACGTGGACACCGGCAAACGCGAGGGCCAGTACCAGGCAGCTGACCACCGTTAGGCCCAACAGTCGAGTGCCGCGAGTAGTCTTTCGCTGCGATGGCGGTGTCATCCTGCCAGGATTGCCCGGTTCCGTGGCTATCGCTCCCGAGTGGTCTGCTGCTGATCGTCATCGCTCACCGGTTCTAGGTGAGCCCACAAATGCCAGCCCAGGAGGGTTTCCCCAGGCAGCCTATGCACGGGGAGGGGTGGCGCATGCATGAATCGCTTGTAGCTGCGGGTAACCCTGAATGACGGGAAATCCTGCTCGATTCGGTGCCGATCGTATACCAGGGCGTACGGGTTGGCAGGCCCGTCGGTGTTGTGATGGACGAACTCCGGTAGCCGCAGGTAGCGGAAGAGCCCCATCTTTTCGGCGTTGCCCAGATGAGCGGCCAGCATTCCGCCGCCGGGGTCGGCCTTCAGGACACCGGCGCGAGAGAGCGGGAAAGCCGCTAGAAGCGCAGCGCGGCGAATCAGGGCAATGGACACCAGGTAGTTGAGCGACCAGCGGGCGTAAACCATGATCACCAGCTGCCCGCCCGGGCGGAGAACCCGCCGAATTTCCCGCTGGGCCTGCTTGATCTCGGGTACGTGGTGCAGGACGCCATGGCTGAATACAACGTCGAAGGAACCGTCGGCGAAGGGCAGGTCGAGAACGCTGCCTTGCCGTAGCTCCTCGAATGGCAACTCTCTCAGCGTCAACCGGGTCCGGACCCTCTCTATGGACTCGGCGGTCAGGTCTACACCGGACCAGTGAGCCCCTCGGCGTATCAGGCGTTCCGAGTCGGCGCCCTCGCCCAGGCCGATCTCGAGCACTTGCTTGCCGCTCACGTCCAGGGCATCGATGCATGCTGCCAAATGGCGCTCGTTCTGATAACGGAATTTGTCGTAATCTGTAAAAAACTTCTCATAGTCGCCGAGGAAACGCTCGCGAAGGCCGCCGACCTGCGCGTCTCCGCAGGCGTGGTCCTGCCAGAATCCCTGGACTGTTTGTTCATCCATAAAATGCGCACTTCCCGTCCCAGGCAGATGCTGAGGTGCGACGGTAGTCGCCCAGCACCTTTCTCATACAGGCCTCCTGCCCTCGACAGACGGCACGAGCAGTGAGGCGGCCAGAGTGATCTCGAGGAGGTACGGCGATACATCGGTGAAGCCGACCTCGGTGAACGATGCTACCAGGCAATATGTCACGAGGAAGAGAGCCAGCGCGCGCTGCACGCCGCGTGGCTGGAAGTAAGCCATCACAATCAGGAAGACCAGGATGGTCGCGCATACGACCACCCCGAAGAGCCCCTGTTCCTGGTAGGAGGAGAGCCAGTTGCTGTCGATAGGAAGACCATTGAAGGAGCTGTTCGAAAGGCCGAAACCGAAGATCTCCTGAAACTTGTTACGGGGAAAGGAAAGAAGAGGTCCCCACACCTTGGTCCGGCCAGTGAGATTGGTCAGCTGACTGGTGCCTTCGCCCCGGGCCAGCCAGGTAGTGATGACGCCTGACAACGTCATGACCGCGACCCCGGCCACCGCACCCGCGGTAGCGAAAAGCTTGCGCACCCGGGCTTTGGCCACGATCAGGCTCAGACCCGCGACTAGGATTCCCGCGACCAGGCCGACTAGGGCAGTCCTCGTGTGGGTGAGGATCAGGATAGTCCCTGCCGCGACCACGATGAGCAGGGCGGGTCGGCCGCGCATTTGACCGCAGAACCACAGTATGACCACGATCCCAGTCAGGACGGCTGCATAGTGTGCGAGTTGAGTGGCCGGGATTGGCCAGAGCGCGCCGCCGAGCCTGCCTCCCACGAGGGCATGGCTGGGTGCTACGAGGAGGCCGACGACAGCCGAGCCGAGCAGGACTGAGAGCGCAGAGACATGGCATCGGACTAGGAGCATGTCACGCCTGCCCCACCACGGCGTCAGCAGCCAGAGCGTGGTCACGTACCCAGCGAGCCGGAAGGTCCGGTACACGGTGCCGAAGTGCTGGGGCTGCATGGTCGCGAAGAATGCCCCTAGGACGAGCAAGCTCACCAGGCAGAGGAGCACATTCGGGCGTATGACGCCTCTTCGGTTCAGGCTCAGTGCCATGAGTAGCGCCACAGGCAAGACTGCCTGCGCTATGCCCTTGCCAACGGCCGAGGGGATGTGAATGAATGACACCCCGGGGTAGAAGGTAAGGGTGTTGAAGAACAGCAAGCCATACGTGACATAGAGCATGCGTCGTAGACGGTGTTCGTTCGCCTCTGCCGGTGGTACTGCTGCCAGCCGAGTACTACGACGGGGGCGGACTATGGTGGCTGACGAACTCATGGGCCGACGACGCCCAGACCCGAGACCGGGTGAGGGTCGCACGCACCCGGGATGAGGGCATCCTGAGCTTCCTTCATCGTGTCCCTGCCTTGGTCGCTTGCTGGGGAGTTTACATACATACGAGCACTCACTAGATACCCTTGATACGACTACCGGCTCGCCAGGCCAGCGTGCGAGCAGGAATCAGGCGACAACAGAGCCCGGGACAGGTTTGGCCCCTTGGCCATCTCGAGGGCCTGACAGAGCCATCTGCTTGCATGACCCGGCTAGCCTCCCGCCGAATCGAGGGCGGCATCGTGGACCCCGGCGGGGACAGTGCGCTCCTCCCTGCTTGTCGAGGCCAGGCGCCGTCCGAGTCGGATCATCGGCTGCTCGACCAGCCTGCACATGATCTCGGCGGCGACGAGGGAAACTGCCACGATGAGTACGAAGTGGACGAGTTCGTGCGGGACCGAAGCCGATCCGGGACTCACTGCCTGATCGACAACGCCCTTCGCCATCCGGTGGATCAGGTACAGGGCATAAGACCGGGTACCGATGTACACGGCTACCCGATTGCTCAGGATGCCGGAAAGCCATCGCGGGCCGAGGAGTACCGCCGGGAACAGCAGCGCGATCAAGACGCTGAACACGATGTGGACAGCTGAGCCGTTCTCGAACCCCAGGTCCCATACGATCAGCGCGACGATGAGCAGCAGGGCAACCGGTGTCGTCGCCAGCCGGATGGCCCGCCGGTAGAGCATAGGGTTGTCGAGTACGAGAGCCACTACGCAACCTAGCAAGATGGGCGTGTAGATCGCGAAGTAGCGTGTCGAGGGCCAAAGGCTCGCGAGTGCCGTCATCGCCGCAAGGCTGGCTGCCACGGTCAGTCGGTGCCGCAGGAGAACGGGTATCACGAACATCAGCGGCCACAGGAGGTAGTACTTCTCTTCGACCGCTAGGGACCAGGATTGCCCGAAGATCCCGGCTCCGTTCGGTGCCAGGTCGTTCTGGTAGGTCAGGTACCACGGGAGCGAATGCCATACCGAGGAGGCACCTGCCTGCAGGTGGAGAATACCGATGAGGACGACGTATCCCGCGAGCGTCAGGTAGTACAGCGGCAGGATCCGGAAGGCACGGCGGATGTAGAACGCCTTTATGCGAGCGTGCCCACGCCGCTCTTCTTCGCGAAGCAGCAGCGTTGTGATCAAGTAGCCTGAGATCACGAAGAAGATCGTTACCCCAACCGCCCCATGCAGCCGTGTGAACAGCGGATCCGTGGTGTGCGCGGTTATCACCAGGAGGATCGAGGCCGCCCTCAGCCCGTCGAGTGGGGCAAAGTAACGGCGACCTAGATATTCGTCATACGAGACGGCACTCGAAGTGCGGCTGCCGACTGCGCCTTCCCGCGGTCCGACTGCGGAGACCGGTACCTGCTCGGAGTTATGCTGCCTAGCGGTGGCGCCGCCGCTTGGCGCTGTCAACGAGAGTGCCTCTGGCGATAACGGGCGAGCCGGACACCAGAGATAAACGGCCATCGCGGATACCGTGGGCTGAGCACCCTCATCGCTACCCCCCAGGGTTCGGAGACGAGCCGGGACTGGCCGACTACACGACCGACCGCACATAAGACCCGCGATCGACCGGTCCTGATACATCCGCAGAGCGATTCCCCGAGCAGAACTTGCCATTTTGAGGGGAGCTGGCGGCATCAGGTGTCCGCCCTGCGTCAGACGCAGTACCAGCGGCCCAGTCCGCCGCGCATCCGGTCGGGTGACGTGACGCCGGGAGAGTCGCTGCCATCCGAGGCCTTGCGGGCTGCGAGCACCGGGTCGACGTTGCCGAAAAAACTCGCTGTAACCTTCATCACATCTGGGCTTGTCCGCCCGCAGGGAACCCGCCCTACATGAGCGTCGAGCAGTCCCGGAGATGGCAAGACAGGCGGTGGCCAGGCTGGGATCTCCGCGCTGAGAGGAGAATCCCGGGTCGGCCCGGACTGGGTAACGGTCGCCGCAGTTTGTATCAGAACCACTCCGTCGCGGGTCATGTGTTGCGGGCGATCGTCTGGTTGCCCGTGCAACTCGTCTCCCCAGACCTGAAGGGCTAGCGATGAGGGTCCTCGTTGCGGGCGGTCGCGGCTTCCCTAGAGCCGTCCCCGTCTTGTTCCTGTGCGTTGATGAACATGAGGTCGGTGGACAGTGAATACGATTCCCCGGCTAAGTATCGGACTCCCGGTTTACAACGGCGAGAACTTCCTGGCCGAGTCCCTCGAGTCCTTGCTCGGCCAAACATACGAGGACTTCGAGCTGGTCATTTCGGACAATGCCTCGACGGACGGCACCGCCGACATCTGCCGTCGCTACGCGAAGCAAGACTCCCGGATCCGCTATGTCCGCCAGCCCCACAACATCGGCTCTGCCCCGAACCACAATTTCGTGATAGAGGAAGCCAGGGGAGAACTGTTCAAGCACGCGTCCCACGACGATCTCTATGCTCGCAAACTCCTCGAACTTTGCGTTGACGCGCTAGACGAGCGTCCGCAGGTCGTCCTCGCCCACTCGTGGTCCGCGGTGATCGACAGCTCAGGCGCGGTCACTGAACTGGTCGAGTACCCGGTGAACACGGCGGCCCCGAGGGCGTCAGAGCGGCTTCGGAGCATGCTCTTCGACGGCTGGGGCGATGATGAGGGCGGGGTCATCAGGATGGACGTCCTGCGTCAGACGCCGCTGCACGCTAGCTACCATTTCGCGGACCGGACGTTCACCGCGGAACTCGCCTTGCACGGGCCGTTCTACATGGCTCCGGACTGGCTTTACTTCCGCCGTCAGCATTCCGGGCAGGGAGGGGCGCAAGCAGATGTGCGTAAACGCTGTGCCAACATGGACCCTCGCCGTGCCAGTGGGCTGAAGCATCCGGCGGCCCGGCTTTACGCCGAATACATCTGGGGGTTCGCTGCGGCGATCCGGCGTGCGCCGCTGTCGCAGGCAGACCGGCAAGACTGCTACCGGCTGCTCGCGCGCTGGGTGGCCAGCCGGGCCCTCCCGGTGGCCGGGCGATCACTCTCGCGGAGCGGCCTGCAGGCCAGAGAGTCACTCTCGACCGCCCCAGCTGACATGTCGATCGAAGCGGTAGTAGCCGGACAGCAGAGGAGGTCGTCGTGACAGTGCGGGGAAACGGTGCCAGGAGTTCTCGATCCGGCCCCCCCAGGGTTGGTATCTTCGGCAAGGTCGGTGCAGGCAACATCGGTAATGACGCCTCCATGGAGGCCGTACTCGGCTACCTCAGGGCTCATCAGCCCGCCGCGATCGCGGACGCCATGTGCACCGGACCGGACACAGTCAAGGCTAGGTATGGCATCGAAGCCGTCCCGCTGTTCTGGCACCACAGGTTCAACCAGGAGTCATCCGGGCCGTCCGCTACCGCGCTCAAGGTGCTAGGTAAGGGTATCGACGCGGTCAGGACGGCGTCTTGGGTCCGCCGTCACGATGTGGTGATCGTGCCTGGCGCGGGCGTTCTTGAGGCAAGCCTGCCCATGCTGCCCCGCGGATTTCCTTACGCATTGTTCCTGCTTTCCGCGTCGGGCAAGATTTTCGGGACGAAGGTCGCGCTGGTTAGCGTGGGCGCGGGCGCGGTAAATCAGCCACTGACGAGGTGGCTGTTTAACTCCGCAGCCCGGCTCGCGTTCTACCGGTCCTATCGCGAGCCCGGGGCCCGCGAGGCAATGCGCAAGCGAGGGCTCGACGTCAGCCGGGACCATGTCTATCCGGATCTAGCCTTCGCGCTCCCGGCACCGGCTGCTGGCGAGGTCGACGAGCAAACCGTCGCCGTCGGCGTCATGGCGTATTACGGTACCAACGACGAACGCAAGCAGGCTGAAGAGATCTACGCTCGATACGTCGACGGAATGAAGCACTTTGTCCGCTGGCTAGTGGACAACGGCCGCCGGGTCCTCCTGATCGTGGGGGATACGAACGGTTCGGACTCCATTGTGGTGGAAGAGATCCTGGCCGATGTGCGGACGAACCGGCCCGATCTCGATCCGTCAGTCGTGGTGCCTGCGGCCGTGTCATCGTATGCCGACGTCATGCGAGTGTTGCAGCCGGTTAGCAGCGTGGTGGCGATCCGTTACCACAACATCCTGTGCGCGCTCCAGCTTTCCAAGCCCACCATATCGATAGGTTACTCCCCGAAGCATGACGTGCTGATGGCGGAGATGGGTCTGCCCGAGTTCTGCCAGGCCGTCAGCACGCTGGATATCAGCGAGCTCATAAAGCTGTTCACAGAACTGGATAATCGTTCTGCGGAGTTGCGGCAGACGTTGATGGAACACAATGCGGCAAAGGCGCGGCTCGTCGAGGACCTTTTCTCGGAGTTGTCTGCCAGACTGTTCCCGTCTGCTGAACCGGCGCATTCCGGGGCCGCGCCTGGGTCGCTGTCTGAGTAAGCGTATACAAGGAGAATTCATGAACAACCGGGCTAGCAGTAAGGGCGCCGTTCCTGAGAAGGACGTCAGCGGGAGGGCCAGCCGTTATAAGAAAGACTTCTGGGGCGAAGAGAACCTGAAGTTCAGTGAGCCGTGGTATCGCCTGGAGAAGTCTGCCAGGATTATCGGCAAGCTTGCCGGCGGCAGAGAGTGTACCCTTCTGGATGTCGGTTGTGGGCCGGGGGCCTTGATGCGCTTGCTCCCGGCAAATGTAAAATACTACGGCATCGACATAGCCATACAGAATCCGGCTCCCAACCTCATTGAAGCCGACTTGCTCGAATCCACGATTGCATTTGAAGACAGGCGTTTCGACCTCGTCTCCGCCCTAGGTGTATTCGAGTATGTCGGCCAGGTCCAGTCTCAGAAATTCTCTGAGATCGCCGCGCTTCTGAACGATGGGGGAAAATTCATCGTTACATACACTAACTTCGGGCACCGTAAGACACGGATATACGAAGCTTTCAGTAATGTCCAATCCCTAGACAGCTTCAGGCAGGACCTGGGGCGCTACTTCAATATCGATAAGTCCTTTCCCGCCTCGCACAACTGGAAGCACAGCCAGCCCAGCCGCGACCTTGTCAAGGCGGCCAACATGCATGTGAATGCAAATATTCCTCTCATCAGCACCGCATTGGCCGTCGATTACTTCTTCATTTGTTCTCTCCGTAGGCCAGCGGGACTGAAGGACTAGAGTGTAGCTGAGCTTCCGCTGACAAGGCGTCAGGATCTCGGGTTCCCGACTTTTAGTCTGCCTGATCGCATACGGTCCGTGACCCGCCAGAGGCAGGTTACTATTGTCCTGCCGAAATTTTAATACTGTCGTACCGCAACGCGGCCAAGGCAACGGGGACCCAGCCGCTGTTCCAGCTGTGAAACATGAACCGCGGTGCTTCTCTAGTATAAAGTATTCCCTCTTTAGTCAGCAGCTTGGCGTAGTCCGACATATCGACCGGGAACTCTCTGCTCCCGCCCCATCGAGACCCGCACCCTGAAGGCCGCCCACGTCAGCCGCCTGGACTTCCCGCACGCCCGCCAGGCCATCAAGATCACCCGCTGGCGGAAGGACACCGCCACCGGTAAGACCCCCCGCGAGACCGTCTACGCCGTCACCAGCCTGACCAGCGCCCACGCCAGCGCGCAGGACCTGGCCCGCCTCGTCCGCGAGCACTGGTCCCATCGAGGCGCACCACCACGTCGCGACGTGACTTTCAGCGAAGATGCCTCGACCAGCCGTACCGGCAGCGGGGCCCGCCAACCTGGCCACCATCCGGGCTGCCATCATCGCGGCCATCAAAGACGTCGGCTACCTGCACGTCCCCGAAGACCGACGCGACCACAGCACTCCCGCCGAAACCCTCCGACTCCACGGCCTCGATTAGGACAGGAACGGACATTCACGGAACACGCCGGAGCCCTGAGGCTACCTCAGGGAAAGAAACTCAGAAAAGCGCCTGAGTCGACCGCTGGCGGGGGCGGGGGGCCGGTTGATGTTCCTCCCGGCGTGACCTCTATGTCCACCCAGTAGTTCTGGGCTAGCCCGTCCACGTACAGGTGGGGATACTGATTAGGAGGACCGACCGCGAATACGGACTGACCTGGCTCCTGGCCCGATCCCTGGTAGATGTCAGCCGTAGCGGCGTCTGCCAGCGGCGGTGCGTATAGTGGCCCGTTCGTGATTCCGTTTCGCCCGACGCCGCTATCCCAGTAGTTCAGTTGCTTAGGAGACCACTCGTCTGGGGTGGCCGCCCCGTTGTAGACCGCCACCTTGTACTTGCCAGCTGGCAAGGTCACGCCAGTGAAGGTGCAGGAGACCCAGCCGCTCGCCGAGGCGCCTGACCAAGAAGGCGATTTGTCCTCGGCGACAAGCTCGTGGGTACTGATGTCCCACACTCCGCATTCGGTGGCGAGCTGAGCCGTTCCGGTGGGCGAGTAGTACCAGATTTTATCCAGGATGCATGACTGGCTGAGGTGGACCTCGGTACCCACCACATAGTTCACCGCGGAGTCGCCGGACGTCATGGGGCTGGCGTCGTACTTGTTCGGCCACAGCCGGTACGAGCCGCTGTATCCTACCGGCGCAGCGTCACTTACTTGGATATCCATCCAGAAGTTCGCCGACTTCGACCCCACGGTAGCCATGTTGGCCGATGGGTCGGTCCCTGCGGTCCCGAAGACGCCCTGTGGCATGCCGTAAGGCGCTGCCAGCGACCCGGAGGCGTCGGAGTAGGCAGAAAGCGGGCCGTTGACGAGGCCGGCCTTGTACGGGCCGCCTGGGCTGAACTGGTCGTTGGTGTTCGGAAAGCCGCCCGTAAATCCGGTACAGGCGTTATAGGAAGTGCCGATCGCTAGGGGGAGCGGCGCGGACAGTGGGAGCCAGTTCCACTGCCCCGCAGTCAGCGGACCCGAGGTGGCCACGCTGCCGGGGACCACGGTGCCCTGCCCTCCGCCAGTAACGTTCCACAGCGCAAATTGTTGCGCCGACGTGGGCTGTCCGGACGGGCACACCCACCACCAGAACCCCTCGAACCACATGCCGCCCGTCGTAACCTCAAACTGGACCCCCGCCAGGAACGGTCCGTTATAGGAAACCGGGCTTGCTGGCCCATTCGTATCAGGAAACAGCCTGTAGGTACTTATAACTCGGCCTTTCAACGTCACGGCAACGATGGAGCCTGAACGGTCCCGGCGCCGCCGTGCTAGCTCATCATGGCGTTGCCGTTCCCCGCCAACCGCCAATGATCCGTACCGGCAATGAATATTTTACCAGGCACGCCCCGCTTCCTGGAGGCGTTTGCGCAGGTCAGCGTAACTTTTGTGGATGTGCGCGACAGTTGATAACTAAGTGGGGCCAATCGAGCACTATATGCTGTTAATGCTGACTTAAATAGGGTCATAACTAATCAAAGTAACATTTCCCGGAATTTGACCCGATGTTCGTGCGTGAGGCTGAAGGAATGCCCCTCACACGCCCCTAGGGGGTCAGCGAGATCATCTCGGCTCGATCAGAAGACTTTCTTGCTGGAACAGAAACCCGCTGACCTCGCGGCGGCTATGTCGGCGGTCACGGAACCGCGGTGGTAGATACTCAGGTTCTCCGGCGAGTAGCCCCAGCGTCCGCGAGCGTAGTTGAATACATATTCAGCTGTGCGCTCGGACTGAGCCGTGGTGATCGTTTCGGTGACGATGGCTGCGTCACCGAAGACCGTGACGGACTTGATGACCCTGGTCACTCCGGTGCTGGCGGTCGCACAGCCGTCATGTACACCGACCCAGATGCTCTTCGGGATCTGGCGTCGCACGGCAGGAGCCAGCAGATCCCAGGAGGCCGCGAAGTCGCTCGCGAAGTACACGCTGTCGAACTGCGCCGCAGCCGCCCGGGCGCCGGTCTTGGCCTTCGGCGGGATGGGAGTGGCCTTTGCCGCTGGAGGCCCCGTCGTAGTCGCGGCCGTCGGTGATTGGCCGGGGGAAGGCGGCGTGGAGGCTGAATTAGTGCATCCGACCAGGGCGAGGGCTGCCAAGCCAGTCAGCAGGCCCTTCCAGAAATACACGGTGGTCGTCCTTTCTCTGTGCTGCGGACTCAGCACCTGAACCACAGGCTGCTGGATAGGCGAACTGATCGCTCGAGAAGTCCATGGCGGACCGCGCCTCGCAGCGCACCCCCGCAGCCTTCGCATCGAGCCGCGGAGGGTGATGCGAAGGCTACGGGCGGGCCGTGCCTAACACAATGGCCTGGACTGAGCTGGCTTAGCTCGGTGTGACCTCGACATCGATCCAGAAGGTCTCGCCGTTGCTTCCTGACCCATAGCTCCCCGGGTACGCCCAGCTGCCCAGGTTATAGGTGCACTGACCGGGGCTTGTGGCATTGGCCAGTCCGGGTGCGGTCAGCGGGCCGCTCGTAATGCCATTCGCACCCGCGCCACCGGAGCCGAAGTAGCCGGTCAAGACCTGGAACCACTCAGACCCGCCACCGTAGAACACCGCCACCTTGTAGTCTCCGGCAGGCAGCGTCACCCCGTTGTACGCGGCCGCTACCCAGCCGGACCCGGTCGCCCCCGTCCACGACGGCGAAGTGTTATCGGTACCGGAGACCACGCTCTGCGAGCTGACGTTCCAGATCGCGCACCGGGTGGGCAGCGCTCCTGCGTTTGACGGTGAGTAGAACCAGATGTTGTCAAGCGAACACGCCTTCGACAGCTGGAACTCCGTCGCCAGGGTGTAGCCGCTGGCCGACCCTTCAATGGCGCCCGGCATGACCGGATAGTTCGGCCATAGCCGGTAAGAGGTCCCGGAGGGCGCGGTCGTCGTGACCAGGAGGTCGATCCAGAAATTCGCCGAATTGGAGCCGTTGGCCGGCATGTTAACCGTCGGATCGGTCCCTGCGACGCCGAACAGCCCCTGCGGTATGGAAAAAGGCCCCTTCAGCGAACCGGACTGATCGCTAAAGGCCGACAGCGGCCCGTTGACGATTCCGGCACCGTAAGGCTCACCGGAGCCGAACTGGCCATCGGTGGCGGGGAAGCTGCCTGAGAACCCGGTGCATGCGTTATAGCAAGCGCCGATGGCCAACGGCACCGGAGCGGCCAGCGGCACGTAGTTCCACTGCCCCGCGGTCAACGCGCCGGACGTAATAGTGGCCGCAGGGATCACGGTCCCGACTCCGCTGCTATGTACCTGCCAGAGCGCGAACTTCTGCGGTGCCGTGGATTGCCCGGACGGGCACGCCCACCACCAGTAGCCATCGAACCAGACCCCGCCCGTGGTGACCTCGAACCCGACGCCGGACAGGAAGGAGCCGGAGTAGGAGACCGGGCTGGCCGGGCCACTGGTGGACGGGAAGAGCCGGAAATTCCCAGGCGGCGGCGGGGCGGCGGTCGTCGAGGCAAACCCGTTCACGGCCGCCGCGAGCAGCCATTTGCCCTTGGCCTGGTTGTAGACAAACGCGAGCAAGTCCGTATCGCCGGCCGTCGTGCTAAGAGTGGGCTGCGGCAAGCCTGTGGAGAACTCGTAGGCGGTGCCATAAGACAGGGTGAAGCTGCCGCCGGTGCCCTGTGTCACCTGGACGACTGCCTTCTGGCCATCGGCCGGATTGGCCGGGTTGCCCAGGGTCCGGTTGCCGTTGATGGTCACCCGGAAATCGTTTCCCAGGGAGGCATCGACGGCGATAGTGGCCGCGTCGCTGAGGCTAACGACAGCCGGAGCCACCGCTCCTTGATCGATGGTGGTGCTTAGCTGGGCCGCAGGGCTCGCGTTGGCCGCCGGTGAAGCTACGACCTCGGCCAGTATGGATCCCCCAGCGGCCCCCGCCGCAGCCACTCCGACGGCGCCCTTGAAGATCTTCCGCCGACTCAGCACCCCACCCTGCTCCGGTGTTCGGCGGTTAGCCGAGGATTGCCTGTCCACTGATTCCTCCCCTTATCAGCCGAACACACTGCGGAAGACGATGCCTGGAAGCTGAACTCAAGGACAGCCTGGACGCCGCATCCGGAGAAACCCCCGTTAGCTTATCCAGGGCCCGCGAGCCGCCTGCGGCAAACACGCAGCACCTGAGACTATTTTTTTGCCTTCCGCTTGCCGGGCCGACATGACCCTGCAGAAACAAGACGCTTATACACCGGAGCTGGTTCACATGTCATGTCCGGGAACATTGTCCGCAGGCCGGCGGCGTGGCAGGCCACGCTCCTGGCTGGGAACCGGTACCATCGGCATCTGGCTGGCGTGTTGGATCTGGCTGGCGTGTTGGATCTGGCGCGACCGGCTCCCTTGGCCCAGCCGTAGGCCTGCCGACGGCTAACGTGCGGTGACCTGGGATAAAGGTTGCCGGTACTGTCGTGTGAACCACATTCGGTAGATAGGCGTCTTGTCTCTGGGAGGGTATGTCGGGTTCCGGTTGAGGAGCCCGATTATCGGCCCCGGCGCTGTGTAGCATCATGGGCAACTTGGTCTGAGCTGACGCAATCCTGCGGGATGGGTAACCGGGGTTAGACGGGCTGGCGTTCCGCGCCTGGGCGCCATCTCCCGTGTGGTCAGCTGATAGGGGAGGCAGCAGTGGAGCTGATGTGGGGAGGCAGCAGTGGACAGGCAATCCTCGGCTAGTCGGCTTGGGCATGCTCCGGATGAGACGCTGAGCCGGAGGAAGGTCTTCAGGAGGGCTGTCGGGGCGGCTGCTGTCGGAGCGGCGGGCGTGATGCTGGCCGAGGCCGTGGCATCCCCCGCGAAGGCCAGCCTGGCGGCCCCCCAGAGCACGACCATCGAGTCGGGGGCAATAGCACCAGCCGTTGTCGCTCTCACTGACGCGGCAACTATCGCCGTCGATGCCTCCCTGGGCAACGATTTCCGGGTGACTATCGCCGCTAGCCGGACGATGGGAAACCCGTCCAATCCCACGAACGGCCAGCAGATCATCTTCCAGGTCGCTCAGGGCGGCAGCGGATCATCGACGATCACGTGGGGCAGCGCTTACGAGTTCTCCACTAGCTTGCCTCAGCCAACGCTCAGCACGACGGCCGGGCTGACTGATCTCCTCGGCTTCATCTACAACGCGACCAAAGGCACCTGGCTGCTCGCCGCTTTCGTGAACGGATTCAGCTGATGTCCACCTACCGGTTGTATCCGTCGACAAACGGGCCATCCACTCCGGTTTCCTACGGCGGATCGTTCGACGCGGGAATCGCATTCGAGGTCACCAGCGGCGGAGCATGGTTCGAGGGCTACTGGTGGTGGGTCTGCCCGTCCGGGCAACCCACGGCGGCGCAGACATTTGCGCTCTGGCAAGTCTACGGCGGCGGAAACGGCTCTCTTATCAGTGCGGCCACGGTTACGTCCGGCGCTCTCACCGCTGGGCAATGGAACTATGTCCCGCTGCCGAATCCGATCATGCTGAGCATCGGCGGAGGGGCTAACTTTGCTAATGCCGACGCCGGCGGCACCGCGTTCTACGTCGCCTGCACTGCGTTCACCGGAAGCTTTCCGGACACTAACAGCCAGTTCGGCTCTGGCGGCCCCTATTCCGGCGGTATTAAGAGCGGGCCGCTGACCGCCTTCAGCGACCAATCAGGGACACTGGCGGCACCCTTTAGCATAGTGCAAGGGTTGTTCAGCACGAGCGGCAGTGTCACCAGCAATTTTCCCGCCAACGGCTCTAGCTCCTCTAACTTCTGGATGGATGTCCAGGTCAGTGATACCGCACCTAGCGGTTATAGCGGTTCCTACCGAATCTGGCCGAACTTTCCGGTCGTTCCGGGCTCGCTCAGCAACGACACTGGGCAGCAGACCACTGGGACTGAGTTCTGGCTGTCAGAGTCATGCACGCTAGACAACATCTGGTTCTGGAGCCCGTCAGGCGTAGGCGTACTGCCGTCGAGGTGCGGGATCTGGAGCGTCAGTTCGCAGGGCGTCGTCTCAGGTACGGATAACACCTCGCCGTCCTGGTCGGGGTCAGCAGGTTCCGGGTGGGTATCGTGCTCTTACGCCAGCTCGGGCGTGGTGCTCCCGGCCGGGAAGTACCGAGTCGCCGTCTACTACGGCGGCGGCCAGAAATTTTACCAGGAGGACGTGGACTACTTCGGTACCGGCCCCGGCTCTAACAACATCGTCAACGGACCGCTGACATGCCCCAGTGTCACGAACGCGACCTCCCCGGGGAACTCCATCTACCAGGATGGTGCGTGGGCCTACCCGGACACCTTCGATAACAAGGACGACGGCGAGACCCGCTGGATAGACGTTGAAGTCACACCCGCCAGCGGTGGCGGTGGCGGGGGACCGTCGCCGGTCAACTCCGGCGCCTTCCTGGGTTTCTTCCCCTGACGGTCGGCCTGGGGTCCATCTTCTAATGGTCGCATACCGGCTGTTTTCCACTACCAATGGGCCATCGAGCCCAGTACCTTGGAGTAGCTCATTCCTGGCAGGTGTCCTGTTCAAGGTCACCGCGGGCGGCGTGTGGTTCGATGGCTACTGGTGGTGGGTCTGTAGCACAGGCCAGTCTGTGGCTGCGCAGAAATTCGCTCTATGGGCTATCTATGCCGACGGAACAGGGACACTCATCCCGGCTGCCACAATTACATCCGGTGCCCTGACTGCCGGGCAGTGGAACTATATTCCACTGCCCACGCCGCTCCCGCTCTCTATCGGCGCTTGTTACAATGCCTGCACGGGTTTCAATGGTAGTTTTCCCAATACCAACAACCAGTTCGGCTCCGGTGATCCGTACGTGGCCGGCATCGTCAGCGGGCCGTTGTTGGCATTCTCTGACCTGTCAGGGAATGCGCCCGCACCCTTCAGTATGGCCCAGGGAATATTTGGCATAGCTGGTACCGACCCGACCATTAACATGCCCGCTGATGGTTCTGGCGCTGCCAATTTCTGGATAGATCTCCAAGTTACCGACACCGCACCAGCGGGTACTTCCTACCGGTTGTGGCCCAACTATCCTACGATTCCTCCCACGGCCAACGACGACGATCTCGAACAGACCTTTGGCACTGAGTTCGTACTAAGCGAACCTTGCACACTGAATAACATCTGGTATTACAGCCCATCCGTCGTCTCCCCGGCGGCGTTGCCGACTATATGCGCAATCTGGAACGTCCAGACACAGAAAGTCGTTTCGGGCACAGAGAACAGCTCGCCGTCATGGTCCGGGTCCGCCGGAAGCGGTTGGGTGGCCTGCTCCTACTCAGGGGTCACCTTGCCTGCCGGTAACTACAAGGTCACTGTCTACACGCCGGGCGGCAGTGACAATTTCTATCTGGAAACGGAGGACTACTGGGGTAGCGGCGAGGGAGCAAACGGCATTGTCAGCGGACCGCTGGCCGCACCTAGCACCGCTAACGCTACTGCGCCAGGTCAGACCACCTACCGACATGGTGCCTTCGCCTATCCTGACACATATGATAACGGATTTAATGGCCAAAACCGGTGGGTTGACGTCGAGGTAACCCCGTCGACTGGATCAGTTGATGTAAACCCGTCTACCGCGCCAGCGGCCAACTCCTCGGGCTTTCTGGCCTTCTTTTCCTGAAGACGCCGTCTAACGTCAGCTACGCTTCGGCGACTACCAGCCAGCAGCCCGAGGATCACCCGTCCGATGCTCTAGCGGAACGGGCTGCCGGTGGCTGGCTGTGCCTGCCGGCAGAGCGGCTGCCCGGACGGACTCTGGCCTCGGTGGGGGCCTCATTGAACTTCCTCAACGCAACTCGCAGCTGCCACCAGAACAGCAGCGCGCCGATCCATGACGCGATTGCGGCACCGATCATCGTCCCGGCTACTCCGTCGGCCGCTGCTCCCGCCAGGCCACAAACGACGTAAAACGCCGAACTGAGAACCATCGCGCGCAGGCTCTTCTTTGCGGCACCCAGGGCGTGCAGGCCTGTGCCGGCTCCAGCACTAACGCATCCTCCCACAACGGCAATCGTGCTCGGCAACACGAGCGCATACGTGGGCCGCCACAGACTGCCGAGCATCAGCTGCCCGAGTCCTTTCGGCATAGCCACAAGCAGCACGATTCCCCAGGCAAGGCCAAGCAGGGCGAGCCCGGCGCTCACTAGCACGCAGAACAGCGGCAGATGCCGTGGCGAACGACGCAAGATCCGGGCCGCTTCTGGCAATGTCACCAGGCCCATGCCGAAGAAGATGACCATGAAGGGGCCCATCAACGTGCTGGCAGCCTGCACGTAGCCCACGGCGGCCAGGCCAAGAAGGAATCCCAGGCCGTAATTACGCAACAGGCTAGAGGCGCTATTGGCGGTACCCTCGGCGAGGTAACGGGGCCCGAGGTCACGATGCCGCGACACCCAGGTCCACGTGCTCGCCATCCGTGGCACGACGCGGGCCTGCAGCGGGCCGGCCGCAGCCCCCACCGCCGCGGCGGCGCCCCAGGCCAGGACAAACCAGAAGACGTCCGCGTGGCCGGTCATGCGCAGTAGCACTAGCGCCGGAAGCAGCGCCACTGTCCAGATCGTGTCGTTGAGGAATGCCTGGCCCCCGCGCCCCAGTGCGAAGAACGAATATCGCCAGCTGTCCTGCAGCAATAGGCCGGGAAGCGTCAGTCCGAGCGCGAGGAAGGCCAGCCTGACCGTGCCGTCGAGTAGCCCAGCTGCGGCAAGCACGAAGGCTCCTGCTACCAGGCCCACGGTCAGGGCCGTCCCGGTACAACTGGCAACGGCACGCCGCCACGTCGGAAGATCCGTGCCGCTGAACCTCACCAACAGCGGGTCGGTCCCCAGGCCACGTGACGCGTTGAGCGCGAACCCGTAGGTCACGTAAGCCAGTCCGAAGGCCCCGTACTGGACAGCCCCGAGCGTACGGGCAATGTAGATGTTAACGGCGAAGTTGCTGATGCTGGACATCGCCTGGTCGGCGACCCCCCAGCCGAGGCGGCGAGACGCCTGGTGTATTAGCCGCCAGGTCGCCATGGTCGGTCGCCTGCCAGCCGCAATCGCCCGTCCGCGGCGTACCGTGTCGAATAGCATCGTGCGCCGCAGCCGACCTAATAACCTAGCCGGGCCGGCGCGAAGGTCATCAACCAGCCTCATGCGCGGTCTCGGCGCCAGGTGCCTCCAGTGGCTCGTTTGCCTGTCGACGCAACATCTCATCGACGACGCCGGCGATGAGCAGTTCACGGATTCGCCGTAGCCGCACGAATCGCGATGACAGGAAATCCTCGTAAGTCAAGCCGTACTTCGAGTAAGCACTGGCGAGTTCGTCGATTCCCTCCCGCACGCTCCAGCGCAGCCGGAGATCTGGGAATGTCCCGGTTAGCTTGGAGAAGTCGACACGATAGTTCCGCAGGTCGGGTCCGGCGCTGTCGGCCAGCGACACCGTGGAGCCCGGCACCGCGTCACGGACCATCTCGGCGACGTCGCGCACCTGCACATTGTCCTCCTGGCGCCCGACATTGAACGCCTCGTCGTGTACGAGTTCCCGCGGCGCCTCCATCATGGCCAGGAAAGCCCGGCTGATGTCTTCTATGTGGACCAGTGGCCGCCACGGGGACCCATCGCTTTCGAGGCGCACCTGCCCGGTCGTCATGGCGACGGCGGTGAGGTTGTTCACCACGATGTCCAGACGAAGCCGGGGTGAGGCGCCGTATGCCGTGGCGTTGCGAAGGTATGTGGGACTGAAGTTGTCGTCGGCGAGCAGTGACAGGCCGCGCTCGGCGTCAACCTTGCTCTCGCCGTACGGCGTGACGGGGAACAGGTCGGCGTCCTCGGCCACGGCCTGGGAGCCTGCCGCGCCATACAGGCTACAAGACGAAGCGAAGAGGAAGCGCTCAACGCCGGCTTGCTTGGATGTGCGGGCCAGGTGCAGCGTCCCGTCTAGGTTCACCGAGTACGTCGCGGCGGGGTTGAGATCACCCAGCGGATCGTTGGACAGCGCAGCCAGGCACAAGACTGCGTCGTAGCCGGCCAGTTGGTCAGCCTGGACGTCTCTCATGTCCTGCGCGCACCGCGCCCTGGCGTCTTCGAGGGCCGGACCGAGGTCACATCCCTCGTACAAGCCGAGGTCGAGCCCGTCGACCTCGTGCCCGGCGGCACGCAGGAACGACACCAGAACGGTGCCGATGTAGCCGCGGTCGCCCGCAACGAGGACCCTCATTCTTACCCCCATGTTCGGATCTAAAGTTCGGCATGGCAGCACGACAGCGCAGCGGCTGTCCTGCATCTAACAGGACCTCGCACGACCCGACCCTGATACCTCCGCTACGTCTACATAAGATCACAACAGTACGGAAACTAAAAAGGGGCGTACGGTATCAGAGCCACCCTCTAGACACTCTAGTGAGGGTGGAGCAGCACCGCGTCCTGATCATCGTCCAGAACCTTCCGGTTCCCTTCGACCGGCGGGTGTGGCTTGAGTGCCAGGCCCTCGTCGCCGCGGGCTACCGGGTCGCCGTCGTGTGCCCGAAGGGTGACGGAGACCCTCCCTACCAGGTCATCGATACGGTACAACTGTACAAGTACCGGCCTTACGCCCCGGGCGGCAGCAAGCTCAGCTTCGTTGCGGAGTACGCGTACTCCTTCCTCGCGACGGCCTGGCTGGCGCTCAGGGCCAGGCGGTCGGGTCGCTTCGCGGTAATCCAGGCCTGCAATCCGCCCGACATCTTCTGGCCAATCGCTCTTTTCTTCCGTGTTATCGAAGGCACCAAGTTTGTTTTCGACCACCACGATCTGTGTCCCGAACTGTATGAATCTCGCTTTCCTAATGGCCTCAAGCTCCCGTACAAGGCGCTGCGGGCTCTTGAGCGCAGAACTCACCGGGCCGCGGATCACGTCATCTCCACTAACGACTCCTACCGCGAGATTGCGGTGAAGCGAAGTGGCAAGGCCCCCGACGACGTCACGGTCGTCCGCACGGGCCCGGACCCGCAGCGCCTGACGCGGGGGCCCGCCGACCCGCCACAGCGTCGTGGACGCCGGTTTCTGGTGGCCTACATCGGCGTCATGGGACCCCAAGACGGCGTGGACATCGTGGTACGGGCCGCCGATATCGTCGTCCGCGAACTTGGCCGCGATGACATCGCGTTCACGCTGATCGGCTCGGGAGACTGCTTCAACGACCTAGTGGCGCTCCGGGACGAGCTGGGCCTGGCCGGGGTAGTGGAATTCACCGGCCGGGCCCCTGACGAACTCGTGACGCGCATCCTGTCCACCGCGGATATAGGCCTTTCGCCAGATCCCAAGAACCCGCTCAACGACCTGTCGACCATGAACAAGTCCATGGAGTACATGGCGTTCGAACTGCCTGTAGTCGCATTCGACTTGCGTGAGACGCGTGTTTCTACCGGTGATGCTGCGGTGTATGTCAAACCTAATGACGTGCGTGAATACGCCGAGGCGATCGTCGGACTCCTGGATGACGAGCAGAAGCGTGCCCGACTGGGCAAACTGGGGCGGGCACGGGTTGAGCAGGAGCTGGCCTGGTCCCATCAGGAGCGTGCCTACCTGGCCGTCTACCAGAGCCTTACGGGCGGCGCCAAGGTTCTCGAGCCGACTGCGGAGGCCTAGGTGTGCGGGATTGCCGGGTGTTACCAGCAGACAGACGGCCACAAGCTCGTGGACATCATGACCGATCGGATCGCACACAGAGGCCCCGATGCGAACGGGACCTGGAACCATGAGGACGACCGGGTCTCGGTACAGCTCGGTCACCGACGCCTGTCGATCATCGACCTGTCCGCCGCGGCCGATCAGCCGCTGTCCAAGCACGGCCTGACGCTGGTCTACAACGGCGAGCTCTACAACTACAAGGAACTGAAGGCTGAACTGGCCAGCCGGGGAGTCCGCTTCGCCACCTCGTCTGACACCGAGGTCGTGCTCGAGGCATGGCGGCTCTGGGGTCCGGAGGCCCTGCGCAGGTTCCGTGGCATGTTCGCGTTCGCGGTGGTCGACGAGGCGAGCGGCGATCTCGTCCTGGCGCGTGACCCGCTCGGCATCAAGCCGCTCTACTATCTCCCGCGGGGCGAGGGCGTGCTCTTCGCCTCTGAGCTGAAGGCACTTGTCGCAGCAGTAGGCACTGAGTTGCGGATCGAGCCAGGCGCTCTGGTCGCTTCGATGCTCTACTACTGGGTGCCCGAGCAGTGGTGTGCCGTAGCAGGCGTGCGGAAGCTGCCCGGCGGCTCGTGGGCCCGCTTCAGCCCGGATGGACGTTCTCACCTGGAGCACTACTGGCGGGTGGCCGAGGTGGCGCGGGAAGCGGCCGAGGGGCCAGCGATCGACCTGGGCCCGGTGATCGAGGAGTCGGTGGCCGCGCATCTGGTCTCCGACGTGCCGGTGTCGAGCTTCCTTTCCGGCGGCCTGGATTCCAGCATCGTCACCGTTCTTGCCCACCGGGCCGCCCAGGAGATCGACGCCTACACGATCACATTCCGGCCCGAGGACCAGCGGCTCGAGGCCATGCCTGATGACGCCGTTTACGCGCGCAAGGTCGCGGCGCGCTTCGGCGTCGACCTGCACGAGATCGAGATCTCGCCGGACATCGTTAGCTTCCTGCCGCGCATGGTCGACGCGCTCGACGAGCCGATCGGCGACCCTGCCGCCATCAATACCCTGTTGATGTGCGAGGCCGCGCGTGAGCGCGGCGTCAAGGTAGTCCTTTCCGGCATGGGCGCCGACGAGCTCTTCGGCGGCTACCGCAAGCATCTCGCGTGTGTTATGGCCGGGCGGTACCACCGGCTGCCGGGCGCTGCGCGCGCTGGCGTGCGTTTCGGGGTGAACCGGGTCCCGGTCAGCTTTCACGGGCGAGGCCTGCGCTACGCGCGATGGGCGAAGCGTTTCCTGACCTTCGCGGAGCTGCCCGAGGAAGCGCGGTTCCGCCGTAGTTACACGCTGTACGACACCGACGAGCTCGCCGCCCTGGTCAGCCCGGACCTGGGCGGCTACGTGAACCAGGTCATCGATGATCACAGCGATATCTACAACGACAACTCGCTGCACGACGAAGTCAACCGGATGTGCCTGGCCGACGCGCGCCTTTTCCTGCCGGGGCTCAACCTGGCCTACACGGACCGGGCCAGCATGGCGGCTTCCGTCGAGGTGCGCGTCCCGTTCGTCGACCCCGTCGTAGCCCGCGCGGCGTTCTCCATCAAGGGCAGTGACAAGATCTCGGGTCGGCAAGGCAAGGTCGCGCTCAAGCGCGCCGCTGAGAGCTGGCTGCCCCATGAGATCGTGCACCGGCCGAAGGCCTCCTTCAGCGCTCCCCTACGGGCATGGGTCCGCAATGACCTGCAAGAGGTCATCAACGACGTGCTGGTCGGAGGTGAGCTGGTGGGGTCAGGGATGATCCGGGCCGGCGCGCTACGGCGCCTAGTCCAAGACGAACAGGCCGGCCGCGAGGACCGCGCCAAGCAGATATGGCAGCTGCTGACGCTGGAACTGTGGTACCGCAACATGCGGTCCATGGGCGTCGGGGCATGACTTACGAAGGACCCGATGAAGCAGATAGCCCAGAATTACAAATCCGGGGAACTCGCCGTCCTCGATTCGCCCGTTCCGACGTGTCGCCCCGGGGGCGTCCTCGTCCAGTCGCTGTTCTCGCTCATCTCCACCGGTACGGAGATGATGAAGCTGGCCGAGGCCAAGATGTCGATGGTGGGCAAGGCGCGAGCGCGGCCAGACCAGGTACGCAAGGTCCTGGACACCGTGTCGCAGCAAGGCGCACTTGCCACCTACAAGAAGGTCATGAACCGGCTCGACTCATACACGCCGCTTGGCTACTCGCTCTGCGGCGTGGTGGTGGAGGTCGGGCAGGGCGCCGAAGAATTCAAGGTCGGCCAGCTGGTCGCTGCGGCGGGCAACGAGTACGCATTGCATGCCGAGTACAACTGGATCCCCGTCAACCTGTGCGCAGCAGTCCCGCGAGGCGTCTCACCCGAGCATGCCGCCTTCGCCACGGTGGGTTCGATCGCCATGCATGGCGTTCGGCGCTCCGAAGTCCAGCTCGGAGATACGGCGTGCGTCATCGGCCTCGGCCTCGTCGGTCAGCTCGTGGTCCGTCTCCTCATCGCCGCAGGGGTCCGGGTCATCGGGCTCGACGTGATCGAAGAGCGCTGCCGGCTGGCCGAACAGGCCGGAGCGGTGCTGTGCGCGGCACCTACAGACGAAGGCATGGATGCCATCCAGCGCTCGCTCGATGAAATCTCGGGCGGACGCGGGGCAGACCACATCTTCCTGGCCGCAGGCGGATCATCCAACGAGCCGGTCGAGACCGCTGCCCGGCTCGCCCGGGATCGCGCCCGCGTCGTAGACATCGGCAAGACCCGCCTGGACCTGCCGTGGAACGCCTATTACGACAAGGAACTCGACGTCCGGTTCTCCCGGTCCTACGGACCCGGGCGGTATGACGAACGATACGAGCTCGAGGGCATCGACTACCCGATCGGCTACGTCCGGTGGACCGAGCGCCGCAACCTGGAATGTTTCCTTGACCTTATCGCGCACAAGGAGATCGAGGTTGAAACGCTCGTATCGGGTGTCTTCCCGCTGGAGAACGCGAGTACCGTCTACGCTGATCTGGCCTCCGGTTCGCTGAAAGCCGTGGGCGTCCTGCTCGAGTACCCGGCCGCTCCGGCGGACAGCCCGCCACGGGCGGCGGCCAGCATGGTCCGGGCTAGCACGGGGGCAGCGCCGCGCGCCAGCAGTGATGGACGGCTGGCAATCGGGTTCATCGGCGCCGGTAACTACGCTTCCTCGATGCTGCTGCCGAACCTGGCCCGGCTAGACAATGCCCATCTCGCGCATGTCGCGACCACCCGGTCGCTGTCAGCGGTCAACGCACAGCGGCGCTTCGGGTTCACTACGGCATCAACGGACGCCGACGCCGTGTTCGAGGACGCCAAACTGGATGCGATCTTCATCGTGACCCGCCATCATTCGCACGCCACTATGGTCTGCCGTGCTCTTGAGACGGGGAAGGCCGTCTTCGTAGAAAAGCCTCTCGCGCTTACTCGCGACGAGGTCGACCGGGTTGTCGAGGTAATCGCGAACACGGGCAATGACCGGCTGATGGTGGGCTTCAACCGGCGCTTCGCGCCGCTGCTCACGCAGATGAGGTCAGAGCTGGGGCCGCTGAGCTCAAGCTCGGTCATGCGTTACCTGGTCAATGCGGGACCGCTGGCCGCCGACAGCTGGTACGGGAACGACGCGCTGGAAGGATCGCGGTTCATCGGGGAAGGCGGTCACTTCATCGACACGCTGAGCTGGTGGGCCGGAAGCCTGCCCGAAGAGGTTTACGCCGTCAAGGGCCCGGAGAAGGACGACGTCCTGGTCACCGTGCGGTTCCAGAACGGCTCGAGCGGCGCCGTCACCTACGTCACGGCGGGCAATACGCGCTACCCGAAGGAGACACTCGACGTCGCCGCTGGCGGCCGGAGCGCACGGCTTGACAACTTCAGGAAGGCCACGGTCTGGAACGGTCGGCGGCAGAGCAGCACGCGACCGCGAGGCGGCCAGGACAAGGGCCAGCGAGCTGAGCTGACGCAGTTCGTTGAGGCCATCTTGACCGGCGGGCCGATGCCCATCCCGGTTGAGTCCCTGGTCGCCACCACGAGGGCGACGATCGCGGTGGGCGAGAGTCTGCTAAGTGGCCGCCCGGAGCGCGTGTGAACGCAACCCCGGCATCACGACTTGCCTGGTATGCGCGCCGGATAGCAAGGATGTCACCGGCCGAGGTGACGTGGCGCGCGCGCGATCAGGTACTCCGGACAACATGGTCCCGACGTCAGGTGACGCGAGAACAACTCGCTAAAGCCGGGTCGCCGGCGATCCGTGACCTCAAGTTCAACGCCGTCTTGCCGCGGGAAGCCGCCGCGTCGGTTTCGGCGGAGGCTAAGGCGGCCGTTCTGGCCAGCGCGGACCGCCTGCTTAGCGGTGAGTGGGAGGTTCTGGGTGTGGTCAGGACCGACATGGTCCGGCCCGACTGGTTCCGTGATCCTGTGACGGGCCGCCGGTCCCATCCTGGCCGTTACGCCTTTCGTGTCGATCACCGCTCAGAGGAGGAGGTCGGCAACGTCAAGCAGGTCTGGGAGATCTCCCGCATGCAGCACCTCACCCTGCTGGCCGCCGCCTGGTTCCTTTCTGGCGAGGAGAAGTACGCGAATCGGGTGGCCGAGCACCTGCGTTCCTGGTGGGAGGAAAACCCCTTCTTGTCGGGCGTTCACTGGACGAGCGGCATTGAGCTCGGCGTCCGGCTGATCAGCCTGGCGTGGATCCGGCGACTCCTGCGGGACTGGCCGGGCGTCGCTGATTTGTTTGAGCGGGACGGCCTAGCCCTGCGGCAGATCCACTGGCACCAGCAGTACCTCGCCGCGTTTCCCAGCCGTGGCTCATCGGCTAACAACCACGTGATCGCGGAGGCGGCCGGACAGCTCGTGGCTAGCTGCGCCTTCCCGTGGTTCCCGGAGAGCGAGCGCTGGCGGCGCAAGTCCGCGCTTCTGCTTGAACGCGAGCTCCTCCGTAACACTTTCCCGTCAGGCATAGGGCGCGAGCTGGCTTCGGATTATCAGTGCTTCGTCGCCGAGCTCGGGTTTCTCGCGGCGATTGAAGCTGAGGTAAGCGGCTACCCGCTCAGCACTGTCACCTGGGAACGGCTGTGCGCGATGGCGGACAGCGCGGCGGCCCTGGTCGATGAGCGCCTGCGCCCGCCCCGTCAGGGCGATTCCGACGAAGGCCGGGCCTTGCTGCTCGACGCTCCGGCGGCCAACCGCTGGCCGTCGCTGTTGGCGCTGGCCGCTGCCCTGGTCGGCCGGCTTGACTGGTGGCCCCGGCCGCCCGCGGAGGCGGGCAGCGTGATCATCGGCGCCTTGGCGGGCACCAAGCGTCATATTGAGGGCAGACCCAGGCAGCGCCCATCGCGATTCGCGGACGCCGGGACGACATTGCTGCGCACGACCGGCGAAAACGAAATCTGGTGCCGATGCGACGGTGGCCCGCACGGGTATCTCAGCATCGCGGCGCATGCTCACGCCGATGCTTTGTCGGTAGAGGTCCGGTACGCGGGGATAGATATCCTCGCTGATCCCGGCACCTACTGTTATCACGGGGAGCCCGCGTGGCGGTCATACTTCCGGTCGACGATCGCGCACAACACGGCGGAACTCGACGGCCATAGCCAGTCCAGCGAAGGCGGCCCCTTCATGTGGGTGCGTCATGCAGAGGCCCGGGAAGTTGAGGTCGTCGATGACGGCGACATAGCCCAGTGGACCGCTGAGCACGACGGCTACACCTCCCTTGACCCGCCCGCGTTGCATCGTCGCTCCGTGCTGCTGGACCGGGCGTCGCGCAGCATCGATATCATCGACGAGATCGAGGGCGGTAGCCACGATATTCGCCTGGCCTTTCACCTCGGTCCCGAGGTCCAGGTAGAGCTCGACGGGGCCCTCGCCATCTTGGGCTGGCCTGCCGCGGCCACACCAGGGACGGCACGGCTGGAACTGCCATCCGGGCTCCGGTGGACTCTGCACCGCGGCCAGAGTGACCCCATCCTCGGCTGGTACTCTCCGGGCCTGGGACGTCGCGTTCCCGCCTTCAGCCTTCTCGGTTACGGACGTTGCGTGGCCGGGGCTCCCCTGGCCACCCGGCTGGAATTCCTCGACATCGGCACGTTGTCCAAGGCTGCCGTTTCCCGGCGGAACGTATCATGGTCGACATCCGACGCGCGTCCCAGTATGGCGCCGGAGATCCAAGCGGAGGCCAGATGAGCCAGCAGGTACTGGATTTGCGGAGATCCATCCAGATTGTGCGGCGGCATAAGGTCCTCGTAGGCATCGTGGTGGCCGTGGGCCTCCTCATCGGCGGCGCTTACGCCACGCTCAACCCTCCGAAGCTCACTAGCACGGCCCTCATCGTGCTCCCGCAAGCGGAGTCGAGTACGCAACCAGCAGGTTCAACGGGGCAGAACTCAACGGGGCAGAACGCAGTATCGTCATATACAGCCACTCAGCTAGTGATTGCCGATAGTAACCAGGTGCTCACGGCATCGCTACCTAATGTCAAGCCGATCATGTCGCTCGATAAGCTGCGCAGCGAAGTTCAGGTCACTAGCGTTACTTCTTATATCATCTCGGTAAGCGCAATCGGCAAGAGCGCCGGTGACGCAGAGGCAACCGCCAATGCTGTTGCCCAAAGCTATGTCGCCTACGTCAATTCTCCCAGCAGCCCAATCAAGCACGTTTCGGCGCGCGTGCTTCAGCCGGCGACGAGCGCGACCGGGACGGGCCCCATTAAGGCGCTGGTCATTACCGGACTGATAGGCGGGTTGGCCGGCGCGCTAATCGGAATCATCGTGTCGCTGGCTATTGGCCGTAAGGACCGGCGGCTCAGAGAGCGCGACGATATAGCGAATTCGATCGGGATTCCCGTCCTTGCCTCCATCCCAGTTGGTCATCCATCCGACGCTGCGGGCTGGATCAGGCTCCTAGATGACTACAAGCCAGCAGCTGTGCATGCCTGGCGGCTGCGTGCCGCCCTGCAGCAGCTCGGGCTGGTTGGTCATAGCCTAAGCCAACCTCTCAACAACGGTGATGGCGGGTTTTCGGTCGCCGTGCTGTCTCTCTCTTCCGATCCCGGAGCTCTAACCCTTGGCCCGCAATTGGCCGTCTACGCCGCGTCCCTCGGGATTCCCACCATGCTGGTCATCGGCCCGCAGCAGGACGCAAGCGCCGCGGCCACGCTTACCACTGCGGGCACGGCGCCGCCGTCCGCATCATCGAAACGACCCGACCTACTGCGCGTCACGGTGGCCAATGACGGGGAGGTTGAGGGGTCGCCAGGCACCGCGTTGGTCATCGTCGTCACAGTCATTGACAGCCGGGCGCCGAAAATACCCGACATAATGCGCACCACCGCGGCCGTGATAGGAGTCTCCGCGGGTGCAGCGACGGCAGAGCAGTTGGCTCGGGTCGCCGTGGTCGCGTCAGCTGACGGCCGCGAAATTACCGGAATACTCGTCGCCGACCCCGATCCGGCCGACCGCACTACGGGCCGTATACCGCATGTGGCGCCGTCGACACGACGAAGAATGCCTAGCCGCTTGAAGGGCATAGTAACGGAGATCCGACGGTGAACGATCATGACCAGACGACGATGTGGCCGGCCGGCATGGGTGACGACCTGCCGGAACGCCTTTGGACCGCTGACGGGCCCCCTGTCGAAGAGGAAAGTGCCGCAGCCCCTGGAATCACAGGATTGGTCAGCCTGGGCTTTATCAAAGCGGCCCTAAGGCGCCGCGCGTGGCTCTTGTGCGCCACTGCCGTGATCGGATTGCTGGTTGGCTCCGGACTGTACCTGAAGGAACCGCCTGCCTATCACGCCACCACCTCGGTCCTGCTTGTCGACAATCCTAATCAGGACCCCGCGGTGGAGGCGCCGACCGACGCGAACCTGGCGGAAAGCCAGGCGGTGGCCGGACAAGTGGTCAAAAAGCTGGGGCTACAGCAGTCTGTCGCCAGCTTCCAGGCGGCGTACACGGTCACGATCATCACCGACACGGTGCTGGCGATCAACGTCGGCGCACCCACCAGCGCCGATGCTGTGCAACGAGCGTCCGCCGTGGCCAATGCCTTTCTCCAGTACCGCGCGGAGTACATGCGGGCACAGCAGCAGCAACTGGTGAGCGAGCTTGACCAGCAATACAACGCGGCCCAGCAACAGATTGACTCGATTAATGCCCAAATCAGCCAACTACCGTCCTCGGCCAGCTCACCCGCGGATCAGGCCGAGCTAAACAAACTGGAGACGGAGCGCGGCGATCAGGCCCAGATCGAGCAGTATGTAAGTCAAACTAAGGCGACTACGAAGACGACCACGGAATCAATAATCGCGAACAGCCAGGTACTCGACTCTGCCACTCCGATCCCTCGCTCGCATGTTAAGGGCGCGGCGCTCTACGTTGCCGGCGGCCTTTTCGGGGGCCTTGCTCTTGGCGCAATTATTATCATCATCTCGGCTCTCGTATCCGACCGTTTGCGCCGTCGTGACGACGTTGCATGGGCGCTGGGCGCACCTGTAAGGCTTAGCGTCGGCCCCTTGCGCAGGCGCCGCTGGCTTCCAGGTCTGCCGTGGCGGGCGGCCAAGCGGAACCGTGACATGAGGCGTGTTGTCGCACATCTGCAGGGTGCGGTGCCAGGAAGTTCTCGGGGTCCCGCCAGCCTGGCCGTTGTCGCCGTGGACGACGCGCAGGTCGCAGCGAAGGCCGTTGCATCACTGGCCGAATCCTACGCAAGCAAGGGCAAGCAGGTAGTGGTAGCTGACCTCTCCGCCGGTGCTCATCTAGCGCACCTGCTGGGGGCCAGGGATTCTGGAGTCCACGCGGTGAGCCGGAACGGCGCGCAACTGATGGTGACACTTCCTGATCCTGATGATGTTGCACCCGTTGGTCCCCTGCCCGGCGGTACCTCTTTGGCTGCGCCCGCACAGGCCACCGAGGCAGTTGTGGATGCCTGCGGCTCTGCCGACCTTCTGCTCACCCTGGCTACCCTCGATGCAGCTTTCGGCGGAGATTACCTGGGGACATGGGCAACCGATGCGGTCGCACTGGTCACCGCCGGGCAGTCGTCGGCGGAAAGGATCCACGGAGTAGGCGAGATGATCCGGCTCGCCGGAATGCGAATTGATTCTGCGGTGCTGATCGGGGCGGACAAGAGCGATGAAACCCTCGGTGTGGCACCTGTGCCAGATGAGCCCGCACCGGCCAGGTCCGTCTAGGGATGCCACGCTGGTAAGTTCAGCTGCCGCGCCGGTTCCCGCCCGGGGTATGAGATCCAGGACCCGCAGTCGCGCCGCGGGCTGGCGGCGCGGGCCTTCCCGCGGTAGGCGGGCACTCGCCGCAGCGGCGGCCGTGTTCGTAGCGTTCGGCTTGATTACCGCGAGGCTATTCGTGTGGCCGGCGCAAGGAATGCCAGCTCGTGTCAGCGCGATCGTAATGCTGGCTGGCCCGGGTAATCGTTTGCCCGTGGCCCTGCAGCTTGCCCGGGAGCATCGTGCGCCCGTGCTGATTGTCTCGCAAGGCCAGCATGGGTACGGGGGCCCGTGCCCGCCGGCGACGCCCGGCGTGAAACTCATTTGCTTTGACCCGAACCCCGGAGACACCCGGGGAGAAGCCGAGTTCGTTGGTCGGCTCGCGACGAAGTACGGGTGGGGCTCGCTGGTGCTGGTGACCACGCGCGCCCAGGACACCCGTGCCCGCGTCGTCGTAGGACGCTGCTTCAGTGGGTCAATTTACGTGATGACCGGATCGCTGCCACTAGGCAATTGGCCATATCAAATCGCCTACGAATGGGGGGCCTTGTTCAAGGCCCTAGTCCTGTACCGAAGCTGCTGATCTCATTGTTTAGACAGTGAGCAGCTTCGCCGCAGCGGCCAGCGACGATGCCACCCAGTCCCGCTGCGACATGATGACCACGGCAAGAGGCCAGGGGATCGCCAGCTCGGGGTCGTCGAAGGCGATGGATACGTCTTCGGTTGGGTCATGCGGGCGGTCGATGCGGTAGGAGACGTCCGACGGATCCGTGAGCGCCTGGAGACCATACGCGCAACCGGCCGGGACGTAAAGTGAAACCTGCTCGTCGTCATACGAGGGATCCGGCCGAGCCCGGGCAGTGCGTCTTCGCGGTCGGCCCGCCGAACCAGTACCCCGACCTCTACGTTGACGGGCTGGCCCAGAACTATTGGGTGGGCATGGAGGTCACTCCCTCCACCGGGACACCGGTCAACGCACCACCTGTCAATTCGGGAGCCTTCTTGAGCTTCTTCGCCTAACTGGCGGGCAGTCCTGATGGCGTCTCCGCCGTCATCAGCCAGCAGATCGCCTCCCGCTAGCCCGCGTAGCTGGCTCACGTCGACGGACCCGTCACGTGCTATGGCTCCCACTTACCCGTCGCACCGTCACCTGACATTCCGGCAAGCGCTATCGGGAACACGTATTTATCTGAAGGCCACGCACTCCTATGATCGGGACCGCGTCTACCTATGTAGGATCCGGCCCCAGCCGAATGCGGATTCTGCCCGCCGGCGGCGGCGTGATTGGACGGAGGCCTCGCATGCAAAGGGATGGGGAGTTGCATGTGCAGACCGAGGAAGGCAAAGGTCCTGACCTGGCAAAGCCGACGGAGCCAACGTCGCGGCTCGCCGAGGGAATCGCCCGCGGCGCCGCCGTCGTCGCCGGCCTCACGATACTGTCCCGGATTGTGGGCTTGGTCCGCACGCTGGTGTTCTCGCAGACCGTCGGCGCAAGCTGCCTGGGCACGGCGTACGTCACCGCGAACCAGGTACCCGATCTCCTGTACCAACTGATCCTGGGTGGTGCGCTAGCCAGCGCGATGGTCCCGGTGCTGGCCCGCTCAGCGGAGCGCGCGGCCAGTGACCCGGCAGAGAAGGCGCGGGTCGGCCAGATCACCTCGGCGCTGCTGACCTGGACCGTTGTTATCACGGTGCCGCTGGTCCTGGTCATCGTGGCGGCCGCCGGGCCGATCGCCTCGCTGCTGAACCCCAGCAACCCGAACGCGCACTGCGTCCACGCCGACGTGGTCGCCGTTACCGGCGACATGCTCCGGGTGTTTGCTCCCCAGGCCCTCCTGTACGGGCTCTCGGTCGTCCTGTACGGGCTGCTGCAGTCCTACCGCCGGTTCGCCGCGCCGTCCATCGGTCCGGGCATCTCGAGCCTAGTGCTCATTGCCTGCTACCTGGCTTTCGTACCCTTGAACAACGGTCGTCCGCTGGCCCAGCTCCCCGTCACGGCCGAGCTTGTCCTGTCGGTGGGGACCACGCTGGGTATCGCTGCCCTGGTGGTGGTGGCGCTGCCGCCGACCTGGCGGCTGCACCTGCGGTTCCGGCCGGCGTTGCGGTTCCCGCCTGGGGTGGCGCGCCGGGCGGGCGGCCTGGCGCTGGTCGGCATCATCGAGCTCATCGCTATCGACGTGGCCAACGTGGTGATCATCGCCCTGGCCAACGGGCACGGGAAGACCGGCGCGATCGTCTTGTTCAACTACGCCTCGCAGGTGTTCAACGCCATAGCCGCGATCCTCGCGCTGTCCATCGTGGTCAGCGCGTTCCCCGTGCTGTCTGCGCGGGAGGGGCCGGACTTCGAGCGGACCAGTGCCGGGTCGACGCGAGCGGTCCTGCTCATGTCGTGGCTCGGTACGGCCGTGATCGCGGCGATCGCCGTTCCCGCCGCGCACGTGCTGGCTAAGCAGCCGGATCAGGTATCACAGTTGATTGGGGCATTCGTCCTGTTTGCTCCTGGCATCGTGGGTACCGCGGTGATCGCGAACCTGTCGCGGGTGATGTTCGTCATCGGGCGGCTCAAGGTCGCCGCCGCGGCGCTGGCCGGAAGCTGGCTGGTGGCGATCGTGGCCGATGTGGTGCTGGTCCAACTGGTTCCGCCCCGCCTGGTGGTCCCGGCGCTGGCCCTGGGCATCACCATCGGCCAGACTGTCGTGGCCATCCCGCTGGTGTTCGTCACCAGGAGAATCTGCGGCCCGGCTGCCGTGCAGGGTGCCCGCCACGCGGCGCTGGCCGGGCTGGTCGCCTGCGCGGCAGGCGCCGCGGTGGGCGTGGGCGTCAGCCTGGCGGTACCCCTGCATCACAAGTTGGTGGCCGTCGCCTTGGCGGTGCCCGCGGCCTGCTGCGCGATTGTCGCGTTCACCGTCGTCGCGTACTTCCTCGACGACGGTGATCTGAGGGCCGTCCTCGCGTGGGTGCGGCGGGTAGCCAAGCTGCGGTCGTAACGGCGTTCCATCCGGACGGGGCGGGTATGTTGACATGCGTAACCGCAGTATCGGGGCGGTTGCCTGACCAGCCTCTGGGAATCCTTGGCGCGGGAGCGGGTAGTGGACCAGACCGTTGATGGCGACGTCCCGCAGGACACGCACAGCGAGCGGGACGTAGATGCCACCAGCCGTGTGCTGATGGCCCACCGTCAGCACACGTCCGGCGCCGGGTCGAGAGCCCAGGAGCCGCTGCCACCTGAGGTGGCGAGCCACCAGGTCGTCGTGGGTGATATCCCGCTGGAGCCGTCTGGTTTCCGGTCCCGGGCCGACTTGCTGGTAAAGCTGGACCGGACTGAGGCCCGGGTACTGGTGATTTACCCGGCGACAGGGTTGCTGGGCCTCGGCGCTACGCAACTGGCGGCCGCATACGCGCGGGCGAAGCTGGCGGACGAATGGCGGCTGGTGGCCTGGGTCAACGCCGCGCAGACCGGCAGCCTGCAGGCGGGACTGGCTGCGGTGGCTGAGGCCACAGGACTGACCGATGGTGGTTCCGGGCGGGATATCGCCGATGCGGGCCAGGCGGTGCGGCACCTGCTGGAGACCGACGGGGACCGTTGCCTGCTGGTTTTCGATGACGCGGCAGACCCTGAGGCGCTGCGGCCGTTTGTTCCGGCCCACGGTACGGCCCAGGTTCTGATCACCAGCACCCGGCAGCCGACAGCGAATCTGGCGACCGCCGTCCCAGTGGACGTATTCAGTGCCGATGAGGCGCTGTCGGTTCTGACCGGGCGGACCGGCCTGGACGATGATGCGGGGGCGGCTGCGGTGGCTGCCGTGCTAGGGCATCTACCGCTGGCGCTGGCTCTGGCTGCGCCGGTGATCAGGGGGCAGCGCCACGGGTATGCGAGTTACCTAGACCGGCTGCAAACGATCCCGACCGAGCTATTCCTGACCGGAGACGACGGCCAGCCGTACCCGCCCGGCGTCGCGCGGGCAGTGCTGCTGTCACTGGCGGCGATACGGGCGGCCGACAAGACGGGCATGTGCACCCGGGTAATCGAGATCATGGCGGTACTGTCGGCGGCCGGGGTCCGCCGCGAGCTGCTGCACGTCGCCGGGCGGGCGGGCGTACTGGCCAAAGGCGGGCACCGGGTAGAAGCGGCCCAGGTGGACCGGCTGCTGGAGTGGCTGAGCGACCGGTCGCTGCTGACGTTCAGCCTGGACGGCCAGACCGTCATGACGCACCGCCTGGTGGCGCAGGTGGTTCGTGACGGGCTGGTCCGCCGGCGGCGGTTGGGGGCGGCGTGCTGGGTCGCCGCATCTGTGCTGGAAGCGCACGCTATCGCGGTTGCGGGGTCGCAGGATCGTCCGGCCGTCAGGGACATCCCCCAGCAGGTACCAGCGCTGCTGGATCACACGGCCGAGCTCGCGGGGGAGGCCGACGAGGAGCTAGCCGAACTGCTGTTGCGGCTCCGGTTCATCGCGCTTTATCAGCTGATTGAGCTGGGCGATAGCGCCCCGCAGGCAATCGCGGTCGGTGAGCCGCTGACCGCGGACCTCGAGCGGCTGCTGGGTCCTGGCCATCCAGACACCTTGAACTCGCGGAACAGCCTCGCCGCCGCCTATCTGGCGGCGGGCCGGGTCGCCGACGCGATCGCGCTGTTCGAGCAGACTCTAGTCGTACTCCAGCGCCAGTTGGGCCCCGATCACCCCGACACGCTGACTTCGCAGAACAACCTCGCCAGCGCCTATCAAGACGCAGGTCGAGTCGCCGAGGCGATCCAGTTGTACGAGCAGAACCTGGCCGTACGAGAGCGGCTACTGGGCCCTGATCATCCCAGCACCCTGAACTCCCGAGGCAACCTCGCCGCCGCCTATCTGGCGGCGGGCCGGGTCGCCGACGCGATCGCGCTGTTCGAGCAGACCTTGGCCGGCCGGGATCGAATGCTGGGGCCCGATCACCCCGATACCCAGACCTCACGGAAGAACCTGGCCAGGGCCTACCGAGCCGCGGGCCGGGTCGCCGAGGCGATCCCGCTCGAGCAGACCTTGGCCGGTCGGCAACAAGTGCCGCACCCCGATCACCCCGATACCCAGGCCTCACGGAAGAACCTCGCCACCGCCTACCGCGACGGCGATCGGGCCGCCAAGGCGATCCCGCCCGTCGAGCAGACCCTGGCCGCTCCGGAGAGTCAGGCACCTGCCGATGCCGCCGCGAAAGTGCTTCCTGCAAGCTTGCGTCGGCCTCCCACCGATTCGGCCAGGCGGGTGCTTCCTGCCGGCTTCCGTCGGCCTCCCGCCGATCCGGCCGGGCGGCTGTTTCCCGACCGCGTTGCAGGCCCGTCTGCCGAGCTCTCCGATCATTCATCCCCTAGTCGGGCGCAGGACCCGCCACCCATAGACGCCGAGCACGACCGTCAGGTGGTCGAGGCGATCACGGCGGGAGACCCGGCGGGCATTGCTATGGCGTACGACAGGTACGCAGCTGCCCTGTACGGCTACTGCCATTGGATGCTGCACGACTCGGCAGACGCAGCCGAGTCTCTGCAGGACACGTTCGTCCTCGCCGCCACTACGCTGAGCGACCTGCCCGAGCCTTCCAAGCTGCGCCCGTGGCTGTTCGGGCTGGCCCGCAACGAATGTCGGCGCCGAATCCGGCCTAGGTCAGTGACCCGCGATGAGGCCGATGCGGCGAACCAACGGGCCGATGGGGACCAGCGGGCCGATGTGGTCGGCCGCCCGACCGACGCGACTGTGGAATTCCGCGCGGTCAGCGAGCCGATCCACGGGCTGGCCGACGCGACTGTGGAATTCCGCGCGGTCAGCGAGCCGTTCCACGGGCTGGCCGACGCGACTGTGGAATTCCGCGCGGTCAGCGAGCCGTTCCACGGGCTGGCCGACGCGACTGTGGAATTCCGCGCGGTCAGCGAGCCGTTCCACGGGCTGGCCGACGCGACTATGCCGTTCCGCATGGTCAGCCAGCTGGCCGACGCGACGATGCAATTCCGCGTGATCAGCGAGCCGGCCGACGCAACCGACGGCCTGGCCGATGTCTCCGGTTACCTAGGGCAAGCCGAACTGCGCGCGTTGATCCGCTCCATCTTGGCCGACCTGAAGCCTCGAGAGCGTGAGGTCATCGAGCTGAGCATTAGGCATGACCTGAATGACAACGATCTTGCCGTCGTGCTCGCCGTGTCATCGAGCCGGGCGCACGCCCTGGCCTCACGCGCCCGTGGTCGGCTAGAGAAGTCGTTCGGTGCGCTGCGCACCGCGCTTGCCGGGCGGGAGGCCTGCCCGGTGGTGGGGGAATTGCTGGCCGACTGGGATGGACAGCTGACCGAGCAGACGCGCGACCTGGTCGTCTGGCACATCGAGCAGTGCCAGACCTGCGCCAATCACGGGCGGGGCGCGCTGCGCCCGACGGTTCTTTCCGGCCTGCTGCCGCTGGCCCAGCTCCCTCCGGAATTGCGGGAGCAGGTCTTGAGCTGCTGCTCCTCTACGGACGAGGATGCGCTGGCTTACCGCCGACGGGTGGTCCGGCGCGCGGAATCGACATGGTTGGCAATGTTCTCGCAGGCGATCAGGCGGGTGAGGTGGGACAGCATCCGGGCCAATCCCGGAGTGGCGATCGCCACCACGGCTGTCGCGGTGTGGGTGGTGGCGGCTGTGAGCGTCACGTTGCTCACCCTCGCGGGCTCCCACGCCGCAGATGCCCAGGTGCCTCAGCCGCCCGCCGGGACCTCCTCGAGCCGTCCTGCGGCCGCTCCGGCCTCGGCGAACGGCCGCGCATCCGCCAAGGCGAGGCCGTCCCCGGCCGTCAGTCGGCGCGCGACCCACGGCCCGTCCCCGGTCCAACCGTCGCTGTCGCCCTCGCCGTCATACTCGCCCACACTGTCGCCCACGCCCCAGGCGTCGCTCTCGCCGTCAAGCTCGCCCAAGCCGTCGAAATCGCCCTCGCCGTCAAGCTCGCCCAAGCCGTCGAAGTCGCCCTCGCCCTCGCCCTCGCCCTCGCCCTCGCCGTCGCATTCGACCTCGCCTTCGCCCGCATCATCCCCGTCGGCGACGCCTTGATGCGAACGGCCCTGGCGTGGGCCGCGAGCTGAGGATCACCGGGCGTGCCTACATCCGAAACTTCATGGCGCTGTTCGAGTCCATCGGGCGAGAACAGGCCGGGCCCGGCGACCCGCTCGCAGACCGCCAGCGGTGCGGCAAACTAGTCCTGCACAGTGGCGGCGTTTCTCGCTAGCGCAGTCCAATGGGCAAGTTGGTACCAGACGGCCAGGGTCTCGGCGTGCTCGGGGCCGCAGACCCGCTCCCGGACGGGCAGCAGCGCGGCGAACTGGTCTCGCGCGGCAGTCGCGTCCCCGGCGCGCCCAGTCCAGTGGGCAAGCTCCTCCCGCACGGTTAGGGTGTCAGGGTGATCCGGGCCCGATACCCGCTCGCGGACGGGCAGCAGCGCGGCGAACTGGTCTCGCGCGGCGGCCGCGTCCCCGGCGCGCCCGGTCCAGTAGGCCAGGTTGAACCTGGCGGCCAGGGTGTCGGGGTGGTCCGGGCCGAATACGCGCTCGCTGACGGGCAGCAGCGCGGCGAACTGGTCCCGCGCGGCGCCCGCATCTCCCGCGTAGCCCGCGAAGTTGGCGATATTGTGGCGGTTGGTCAGGGTGTCGGGGTGCTCGGGGCCTAGGACGCGCTTGGCTACGGGCAGCAGCGCGGCGAACTGGTCTCGCGCGCCAGCTGCGTCCCCGGCCTGCCCGGTCCAGTAGGCTAGGCTGGCGCGGACAGCCAGGGTGTCGGGGTGCTCGGGGCCTAGGACGCGCTCGGCTACGGGCAGCAGCGCGGCGAACTGGTCTCGCGCGCCAGCTGCGTCCCCGGCCTGCCCGGTCGAGTAAGCGAGTTCGCTCCGCGCAGCCAGGGCACCGGGGTGCTCGGGCCCGGGCCCCTGGGCTGCATCCGTGGCCACAGCGCCATTGGCGGAGACCGAGTGGTTGGATGCAGATACCGTCTCGGCAGGCAGTACCACCTGGATCTCCTGGACCAGGGTCTGCAGGTCGGCCTCGGTGTCCGGGTTCTCCTCCAGGAAGTCCACCAGCCGCCCTGCCCAACCTACCCCTAGGGCCGCGCGGATCAGCCCCACATCCGTCCCGGCCGCGCCGATGAGCTTCTCGCGTGTCTCCTCCAGCCGCTGCTCGGCTAGCCGGGTTTGGTTAGCATCTCCGCGGCCCAGGAGTCGGGCGAACCTGCGCTGTGCCGTCTCCCACTCGTCGGCAGCTGCGGCATCTACCACCGTCCGACCGGCCAGCGCCGCCAGCTCGAGTCGGCTCTTCCCTAGCATCTGGCCCCCCCTCATCGATGGATGAGCAAACCAAGAGGGCTAAGTCATAGTAAATTGTACAGCCGCGATGTCTGATCACCTTGCGGCATCATGACGGTACTTTTTGCGAAGGGAACGAGCGGACTAGGCAGCCGATGGCCATCGGGTTAGGTGGTAAGCAGCTTCGTCGCGGCGGCCAGCGACGATGCCACCTGGTCCCGCTGCGACATGATGGTCACGGGAAGCGGCCACGGGATCGCCAGCTCGGGGTCGTCGAACGCGATGGATACATCTTCGGTGGGGTCGTGCGGGCGGTCGATGCGATATGACACGTCCGCCGGGTCCGTCAGGGCCTGAAACCCGTGCGCGCAGCCGACTGGGACGTAGAGCGAAACCTGCTCGTCGTCGCGGAGCTCGAAGCTTTCCCAGTTGCGGTAGGTCGGCGAGGCGGCGCGCAGATCCACGATGACGTCGAAGACCGCGCCGTACGAGCACCGCACCAGTTTGGCTTCGCCGTCCCCGCTGCGGATGTGCAGACCGCGTACCACACCGCGGCGCGAGCGGGACAGGCTGTCCTGCGCGAAGGCAGCTGGGTCGATCCCAGCCGCCCGCATGACGTCCGCGTCGAAGGTACGGGAAAAAAAGCCCCGTTCATCCACGTGCGGTGTAGGCCGGAACAACAGGGCACCAGTGATGCGCGAAACCTTACTGACGTTCACAAGGCTTAACTCCGGCCGGGTTCCTGCCGCCGGACCCCCTCCCGCCGCCAATGCTAGCGCGCGGTCGAGGCGGCGCGCTCCGGGTTCTCTATGTGCGCATAGTCCGCTATCAGACACATCATGTAACGCATGGACGTCCCAGCGGAGTAATTACCTTCTGGTGACGCGAGTGGGTGCGGATCCACCGCGGTGGTACGCTCCGGTTCCGTGCCAAGGGGAGATGCCATGCACCGAGGGTCGAGACCGCGAGGGCTCCTCAGCACCCGCGGTAGAGCCGGGCTCGCCTCCACAGTGGGCCCCGTGCTAGTAGGCGTTATTTTCGCGTTCGCCTGGAATGTGGCCGGGTCACACGCGCGGGAGATGCCGGAACCTAATCCCGGGCTTGCGCCGACGGTGGGGACGGCAGTCGACCAAGCGGCTGATCAGGCATGGGCGAGTGTGATGCCCACCGCAACCCGCCTTCCTGACCGTCGCGTATCACCCCCGACCGGATCTGGTGGTGTGGCGCCGCGGCGGATTCGACAGGTGAGCAAGACGGCCTCAAACAGGCCTGCTTCGAGGGCGTCGTCGAAGCACCGCAGGTCAGGTCACTCCGGCACGGTGATCGTGGTGATCTCGACCGGGGGGAAACCGACGGACGCCAGTCTTTCAGCGTTCCATGTGCAGTCCGCTCTGACCGGCGGATACTTGAGGCCATCGAGGATCACGCCAACCCGGCCGCCGGCTTAACGGCGTGGCCGCGCGTCCGAGTGCCACTGCTCCACTAGGCTCAGTATGGGCGAGCTTGCGCAGATCCCATCTTGCGCAGTGCTCATCATGCAGGGCCCATATCGACGCGGGACACGAGCAGAAGCAAGGAGTCGGCGGTGGCCTCCATCGAAGCGATCAATGCCAGGCAGATCCTGGATTCCCGGGGTAACCCGACCCTCGAGGTCGAGGTAACGCTGGACGACGGGACGTCGGCGCGCGCGGGGGTACCGAGCGGCGCTTCAACGGGCGCGTTCGAGGCGGTCGAGCTCAGAGACGGCGGCGCGGAATACGGCGGCAAGGGTGTGACCCGGGCGGTTCAGGGGGTCATTGATGAGATCCAGCTGGAACTGCTCGGCCAGGAGGCTGACGACCAGCGCCTGGTGGACCAGGCGCTTATCGACCTCGACGGGACGCCGGATAAGTCCAGGCTCGGCGCGAACGCCATCGTGGGCGTCAGCATGGCCGTCGCCCGGGCCGCCGCGGGCTCCAGTGGCCTTCCGCTGTTCCGTTACCTGGGCGGGCCGAACGCGCACGTGCTGCCCGTCCCGATGATGAACATCCTGAACGGCGGCGCGCACGCGGACAACAACGTCGACATCCAGGAGTTCATGATCACCCCGCTCGGCGCGGCGACCTTCGCCGACGCGCTGCGCTGGGGGGCTGAGGTCTACCACGCGCTGAAGTCGGTGATCAAGCAGCGCGGCATGTCCACCGGCATCGGCGACGAGGGGGGCTTCGCTCCTGACCTGGAGCACAACCGGGCGGCGCTGGACCTGATCGTCGAGGCGATCGGCAAGGCGGGATTCACTCCCGGCCAGGACATCGCGCTGGCCATCGACGCGGCCGCATCGGAGTTCTACGCCGACGGCGCGTACAGCTTCGAGGGGAAGCCGCGGACCTCGGCGGAGATGGCGGCTATCTACGCGGAGTGGGTCGGCGCCTATCCCCTCGTGTCGCTCGAGGACCCGCTGGCCGAGGAGGACTGGCCGGGCTGGCAGGAGCTCACGGCCAGCATCGGGGATCGCGTCCAGGTGGTCGGGGATGACCTGTTCGTCACCAACCCGGAACGGATCCGCCGCGGCATCGCCGAGCGCTCGGCGAACTCCCTGCTGGTCAAGCTGAACCAGATCGGCTCGGTCAGCGAGACCCTGGACGCGGTGAGCTTGGCCCATCGCGCCGGGTTCAGCTGCGTGATCAGCCACCGCTCCGGCGAGACCGACGACACCACCATCTCGGATCTGGCGGTCGCCACCGACTGCGGCCAGATCAAGACCGGCGCGCCTGCTCGCGGTGAGCGTGTCGCGAAGTACAACCAGTTGCTCAGGATCGAGGAACTGCTCGACGATGCGGCGACCTACGCAGGGGCGGGTGCTTACCCGCGCTTCGCGGCTCGGACTTCCGTGGGCTAATGTCGCCGCCCGCCGCCGCTCCCCGGGCAACCCGGCTGACCGGCCGGGCTGCGGTTCTTGCGGTGGTGATCTGCGCGATCGCGCTGAGCCTCGCGTACCCGGTTCGTGAGTACGTGACTCAGCGCAGGCAGATCGATTCGCTGGTAGCGCACCAGCAGGTCATGCTGGCCCAGGTGAAGAGCCTGGAAGCGCAGCAAGCCAAGCTCTCCAGCCCGGCCTACATCGAGCAGCTGGCCCGGCAGGAGCTCGACATGTGCTTCCCCGGCACGCAGTGCTACATCGTCGAGGGTGGCCAGCCGCTGATCAGCACGGCCCATTCGCCCCGGCCGGGGCCAGCGCCCTGGTACGACAAGCTATGGCGATCAGTCCAGCAGGCGGACGCGAACCCGGGAACCCCAACGAACCCGAAGAGCCTGGGGAAGTGATATCAGCGCAGGACGAGGCGGTCATCGCCGTCCAGCTCGGCCGGCCGCCGCGCGGGCTGCTCGCCGTGGCGCACCGGTGCCCGTGCGGGCTCCCTGATGTCGCCCAGACGGCGCCGAGGCTGCCCGACGGCAGCCCGTTTCCCACGCTCTACTACCTGACCTGCCCGCGGGCGGCCGCGGCCGTAAGCAAGCTGGAGGCCGCCGGGATCATGCGGGACATGACCGCGAGG
>CAVYNE010000021.1:0-51528 GCA_963769715.1 uncultured Actinomycetes bacterium | reverse complement strand
GCGCTGGTCGGTACCCCCAGGATGCTCACCCTTCGGCCTTGCGCCGCCATCTGCCCTCGCCTCCAGCTCCGCCGCCCCGCCAGCATCGAGTAACGCTATCAGCGCTATTTAGTACGTTACTACCATCAGGTCGCCCCCTGTAAACGCACAAAATGCTTTCATTGCGTTACGCTGATCTCGTGCTGGTCGAGCCGATGTCCCCGGACGTCCTGGTCTGGCTGGTCAACGAGTGGGGTTCGGTCCCCCGCGCCGCGGCCGGCGAAGACGAGGCGCCCTATCCGGACACCGGCCTGCTGGCCGCGTTGCTGGCGGGCTCCGGGGTCCGCTCGTGTCCGCCTGAGCTGCTGACCAGCCAGTCCCTCCGCCAGGTGGCCGACCGGCTGCGCCGGGTCTTCGCCGTCGCTGATCTCGGGGAGCGGGTCGGCCTGGTCACCGGGTTGCTGGCCGAGACCGGTGTCCGGCCCACCCTGGAGCTGACCGAGGGCCGCCCCGGCGAGACCTGGCTGGTGGAAGACGCGCGGCAGGCTCTGCCCGGCGCCGCCGCCCTGACCCTGCGCCACCAGCTCGCCGGGCACGACCCGGCCCGCCTCGGGGTCTGCTCCGGACGGCGCTGTGCCGACGCCTACATCGACACCTCACCCGGCGGCCAGCGCCGTTTCTGCTCGGTGACCTGCCAGAACCGCGCCCGGGTAGCCGCCTGGCGACAGCGCCGCAGCCGATAGCATTCCCGCAGTTCCTCAATCGAGCCGATCTCCGTGTAGGCCATGCCGCTCAGAGGTCGGGGAACACGCGATCGGGGTTGTGCTCGGACAGCACCGACGGCGGCCCGATGATGAGTTTGTCCGGCTCCCCGATGACCTCAGTGTCCTTGCCCTCGTAGTCGAACTTGAGCAGCACGTGCTTGATCGCCTCGAGCCTGGCGCGCTTCTTGTCGTTGCTCTTGATCACGGTCCACGGGGCATGCGGGGTGTCGGTGTAGTGGAACATCGCCTCCTTGGCCTCGGTGTACTCCTCCCACTTGTCCAGCGACTCGATGTCCATCGGGCTCAGCTTCCACTGTCGTACCGGGTCGATCCGCCGGATGATGAACCGCGTCCGCTGTTCCGACGGCGTGACCGAGAACCAGAACTTCGTCAGATGCAGATCGGAGCGGACCAGCATGCGCTCGAAGTCCGGCGCCTCCCGCATGAACTCCTCGTACTCTTCCTGCGTGCAGAAGCCCATCACGCGCTCCACGCCGGCCCGGTTGTACCAGGAACGGTCGAACATGACGATCTCGGCGGCCGCGGGCAGGTGCGTTACGTAACGCTGGAAGTACCACTGGGTCCGTTCCCGCCGGCGGCTTCACCAGCGCCACGACCGTCGCGCCGCGCGGATTCAGGTGCTCGGTGAACCGCTTGATCGTGCCGCCCTTGCCGGCCGCGTCGCGGCCCTCGAACACGATCACGATCCGCTCGCCGATGGACTTCACCCAGTTCTGCAGCTTGACCAGCTCGATCTGCAGTGGGCGCTTCAGGTACTCGTACTCCTGCCGGGTCATCTTCTCGGAGTACGGGTAGTCCTCGCGCCAGGTTTCGACCGTCCGGCCGTCGGCGTAGCGCAGGACCGGATCGTCGTGTTCGTCATCGTCGTCCACTGTCAGGCCAGCCAGGAGATCTTGGTCAGACGACCAGCTCGCCGGGATTGCGTTGAAATCATTGAGTGCACTGCTCACGTCACTAGCACAGCACATCCCGGCGGCCAGGTCATCATCCGGCCGCTACCCATTCCGATGAACTAACGGTAACAGCCTCACCCGTCACTACTGCCGCATCGCGAACAGCACGTACCCGTAGCTTAGACCCGGCGAAGGTATTCACCGGTCGCCGTGCACGACCGTTCCGCCCGCCACCGTCATGACCACCGAGGTACTGCCGATGTCGCGGGCCGGGATGGCGAACAGATCCTGGTCGAGCACGGTCACGTCGGCCCGCATGCCGGGCAGCAGGCGCCCGGCCACGTCTTCGGAGTGGTTGACCCAGGCCACCCCGGAGGTGAAGCCGTCGATGGCGTCCGCCAGGGTGATCGCCTGCTCGGGCTGGAACGGATCGGTGCATTCGGGTTCCCCGCGCCGCCCCAGCCGCTCGGACAGGACCCGGTTCACCGCGACGTGGATCTCCTGCAGCGGATCGGCGCTCGACACCGGCCAGTCGCTGCCGAACGCGATCCGTGTTCCCCGCCGAACGAGCGAGCCGATCTGGTACTGCCAGGCGGAGCGCTCGGCTCCGACGAAGGGGATGGTCAGCTCTTCCATCTGCGGATCCGCGGTGGCCCACAGCGGCTGGAAGTTGGCTACCGCGCCGAGCGCGGAGAACCGGCCCATGTCCCGCGGGGCAATGAACTGCAGGTGCGCCAGGTGGTGGCGCGCGGCCTGGCGCTGCGCGGCCGGGAGCGCCTCGATCACGTCAAGCGCGGTGCTGACGGCGCGATCGCCGATGGCGTGGAAGTGGAGCTGGAATCCCGCCGCGCCGAGTCGCTGGGTTGCTTCCCCCAAAACCTCCGGATCGATGAACAAGGTGCCCTGGTGGCCGGTGGGATGGCCGTGCCGGTCCAGGTACGGGGCGGACATCGCGGCGGTGAACGTCTCGCACACGCCGTCGAGCATCAGCTTGACCGTGGTCGCCCGGAACTGGCCAGCGCTGGCCTGGCTGGCGCTGGCCTGCTCGCGCCGGGCCAGCAGGTCGTCTATCTGGTCGAGGCCCCGGTGGCGGTCCCACCACAGGGCGCCGGTCACCCGGCAGCTGAGCATGCCGTAGTCGGCCGCCATGAGGTAGGTGTCGAACGCGTCCGGCATGCCGAGTTCACCCGCCGCGCCGACGCAGGCATCCTGGAAGCTGGTGATGCCCAGCGAGTGCAGGTGGGTCTGGCCGGCGAGCAGGCCCGCCAGAAGCTCGGCGTCCGACGTCGGCGGCACGCGGGTCGCGACCAGGCGCATGGCCCCGTCGTGCAGGGTGCCCGTCGGCTGGCCGGCTTCGTCCCGCTCGATCCGGCCGTCTACCGGGTCGGGGGTGCCCGCGTCGATGCCCGCGAGCTTCAGGGCCGCCGTGTTCACCCAGGCGCTGTGGTGATCCCGGTTCGGCAGGAAGGCGGGCCGGCCGCCGGTGACGGTGTCCAGATCCGCCGCCGTCGGCAAGCCGCCGGGGAACGCCGACATGGTCCAGCCGCCGCCGAGCACCCAGGCGCCAGGATGCAGGGCCGAACTGTACTCGGCCACCGTCTGGCGGCATTCGTGCCTGGTCCGCAGGCCGAGCAGGTCGCAGCGCAGGCTCTCCAGCCCGCCGCTGACCGCGTGCACGTGCGCATCGCCGAAGGCAGGCAGCGCCAGCCGCCCCCGCAGGTCGATGACGCGGGTGCGGCGCCCGGCCAGCTCCCGTATCTCGTCATCGGTGCCTACCGCCTGGATCACGCCGTCGCGGACCGCGAGAGCCTGGACGAACCCGGACGGGTGCGCGGGCGTGCGGATTTTCCCGCCGGCCACTATAAGGTCAGCCTCGGTGCTGCTCACCGCCATAGCCTCGCACCTCTGGTGTACATAGGCCAGAGGGGCTGTGATCGGATGGGGGCATGAAGGTTCGGATCGGAGTGTCATTGGGACCGGCCGGAACGCCTGAGACGTTCGCCGACGCGGTCGACCTGATCGAGCAGGCCGGGGTGGATTCACTATGGCTGCCGGAGAACGTCTACTCCCCGCTGGTGGAGCCGTTCACCGGCATGGCGTTCGCGTTGTCGCGGACCCGCCGGCTGAAGGCAGGCAGCGGGATCTCGGTGCTGCCCGGACGGCATCCGGTGCTGGTGGCCAAGCAACTCGCCTCGCTGGTCGGCCTGGCTCCCGGACGCGTGCTCCCGGTGTTCGGGCTGGCGCCGGCCCAGCCCGCCGAACGCGCGCTGTTCGGTGTGCCCGACGGCAAGCGCGCCGCTGTGTTCGACGAGTCGCTGCAACTGCTGCGGCTGCTGCTCACCGCGGAGAAGGTCACGTTCGACGGCGAGTTCTTCACCGTGTCCGACGCCAGCGTCGGCTCGCTGCCGGCCAAGCCGCTCGACATCTGGCTGGGCGGCTCGGCCCCCGCCGGACTGCGCCGGGTGGGACGGCTCGCCGACGGGTGGCTCGGCTCGCTGCTGACGCCCGCCGAGGCCGCCGGCGCGGTCGCCGTGATCGCCGCAGCCGCGGCCGAGGCCCGCCGGGAGGTAGATCGCGATCACTTCGGCCTCAGCCTGCCGGTGGTGCTGGCCGGAAATGGGCATGGCATGCCACCCGCGCTGCTGGCCTCGATCAACCGCCGCCTGCCGGAGGCTGACCCGGCCACGCTGGTCGCGGTGGGCTGGGACGGCGCGCGCCGGATGATCGAGCAGTACGTCGAGGCCGGGCTGAGCAAGTTCGTGGTCCGCCCGGCTCTGCCCATTTCCGGGCCCGGGCCGTTCGGCTCGTTCTTGGATGGCTTCGTGCGCGAGCTCATGCCACTACAGAATTGACTACCGAACGGGTGCCTGCTTGCGGTGCATCCGGTAATGCAGCACGAGGAACGGGAAGCCGAACACCCAGAACGCGTGCTCGGCCCGCAACTCGCCCGCCTCGACGTAGACGTCGAGTCGCTCGGCGAACCCACGGACGGCGGCGGTGGTGAGCTCGGCCGTCTCGGGGTCGATGTAGGTCAGGTAGTGGCCCGGCTGGTCAAGCTCGCTTCGGCTGTCCAGCACCAGGCCCTGCCCATTCCCGGGCCCATTCCCGGGCCCATTCCCGGGCCCATTCCCGGCGCCCGGGCGGGCCTGCGGCAGGAGCGTGGCGGTGAAGCTGGCCTGCGGCAACGGGAAGCCGACGCTGACGTAGCCCCGGCCCTCGTGCCGGTAGGTGGTGTAGATGCCCACGTAGATGGGGTCGCCGGTGTCGGCGGCGGAACGGATCCAGCCGCGCACCGCGACCGGGTCAGCGGCGCCCGGTGTGCCGTCGACGTCGGTGATGGTGTCGATCCGGCTGCGCACCCCGCGCTGCGCCTCCCGCTGGCTCATCGGCACGCTGGCCTGGCCGAGCGGCCTGGCCAGCAGCGTCCGGTACAGCAGGTAGCCGGGGCGGACCCAAAGCCGCCACTCCGGCACGATGTCGAGGGCGAACCTGGTGGTGTGCTCGTAGAACTCACGGACCAGCGGGTCGGTGCCGGCCGGGTCGAAGGACGGTCCGGCCAGTTCGTCCAGCGAGGCGACGATGCCGATGTCGGCCACGTCGGGCGTATAGGTGCCGCCGAGGACCTCCGCGAGGGAGCGGACGTAATCGGTGCCGACGTAGAAGGTCTGGCTGGCCAGCGGCACCACGAACGGGACGTCCCGCGCCTTCACCCGCTCGGCGAGCAGGCTCACCTGAGCGTCCCGGAACAGCAGAGCCGACATAACCCGGTAGCCCACCACGGCCGCCGCGGCGGCCACCGATCCCGCCACTGGCGCGCGCCGTCCCCCGTGATCCGTCCCCGCCTTGCCCAGGCCAGTCAGGCCGAGTCCGATCGCGGCGCCCGCGGCCGGTCCGAGCAGGACCTTCTGCGGCCGCAGTCCGAGCGCTCCGGCGACCGCGCCCGCCGCCGTGGCGACTGGGACCGGGCCGGTGCCGGTCAGCCGGTCCGCCGCCCAGCCGAGCGGTGCCGCCAGCGCGCCGCTCATCACGATGCGCGACCAGAGGGCGGGGATCTCGCCCGGGCGCTGCGTGGCCCGGGCCACCGCCTCGGCCGCGCCGAGCCCGGCCGCGCCCGCCACCGCGCCGACGGCCGCCGCCGTCCGGCCCCGGTGCGCCGTCAGGGCCACCCCGGCCAGCCCGCCGATCGCGCTGGCGGTACCTATCTGCTGAGCCCGACTTGGCTGACCCCGACTCCGCTGAGCCCGACTCGGCTGGGCTCGACGATGTTTCGCCACACCAGGGAACCTATCGCCTTACGGAACAAGCCCGCCCGGATGCGGGTTAACAGGGGAGCTATGCGCATAAACGAAACAAACACGACGGCGGTGACCCCGACCAGCCCGGAGGGAGCGGGAGCAGGCCAGTGAAGATCGAAATCTGGTCCGACGTGGTCTGCCCCTGGTGCTACATCGGCAAGCGCAGGCTCGAGCGCGCGCTGCGCCAGTTCGAGCACGCCGACGAGGTCGAGATCGCGTGGCGGAGTTTCCAGCTGAACCCCGACACCCCGCCCGGCACGGCCGTGCCCACCATGGACTACCTGGCCAGCCGGTTCGGCCCGCAGTCGAAGGAAATGACCGGCCGGGTCGCCGAACTGGCCGCCGCCGAGGGCCTGGACTTCGACTTCGACGCCGCACTCACCGTGAACACGCTGGACGCGCACCGCCTGCTGCACCTGGCCGCCAGCCTCGGCATCGGCGATGCGGCCAAGGAACGGCTGCTGCGCGCGCACTTCAGCGAGGGCGCTGACCTGTCCGACCACGGGACCCTGACCCGCCTGCTCGGCGAGGTAGGCCTCGACGAGGACCGGGTTCGCGCCGTGCTGGCCGGCACCGAGTACGCCGACGCGGTGCGCGCCGACATCGCCGACGCCCGCCGGCTGGGCGCCAGCGGCGTGCCGTTCTTCGTCATCGACCGCAAGTACGGCATTTCCGGCGCACAGCCTGCCGAGACGTTCCTGCAGGCCCTGCAGACGGCCTACGCCAGCGAGGCAGCGCCGCCGAGGACGGGCGCCGCCCCCCGGTAATGGCATAGGCTCACGCCGGTGCGGGTTACTTCGCTCGGCTTCAGGACCGACGTGGCGCTGCGGGTACTCGAAGGCGCCGAGGTCGCCGATCGCGGCGACCACCTGGTCGTGCGCAGCCCGGACAACCCCGACTTCTGGTGGGGGAACTTCCTGTTGCTCGACGGCTGGCCCGCGCCCGGCACCGGGGACCGCTGGCTGGCCCGGTTCGCCGCCGAGTTCCCCCTGGCCCGGCACGTCGCGCTCGGCGTGGACACCGACCCAAACGCCCCCACCCGCCCAACCTCCGGCGACGAGGACGGCCGGCTGGTGCCGGCCGAGTTCCTGGCCGCCGGGCTGGAGCCGCAGCGCGAGACCGTGCTCACCTGCGCCATCGCCGGGCCGCCGCCGCATCCCAACGCGGAAGCCGAGATCCGTCGGCTGGAGTCCGACGCCGACTGGCAGCAATCAACCGAACTGAGTCTGCGCTGCTTCGACCACGGCGAGCCCCGCGACTTCGTGGCAGCCAGGACGGCGGTCCGGCGGCGGCTCACCCAGGCGGGCCGCGGGGCGTGGTTCGGCGCGTTGGCCGACGGGCGGCTGCTCGCCCAGCTCGGGCTGTTCGACGTCGGCGACGGATACGCCAGGTACCAGCACGTCGAGACCGACCCGCAGGCCCGGCGGCGGGGCCTGGCCGGGACGCTCGTCTGGCAGGCGGGTCGCTACGGACGCGAGGTGCTCGGGGCGGGCACCTTCGTCATCGTGGCCGACCCGGCGGATGTGGCCATCCGCGTCTACCGCGCCTGCGGGTTCGCCGACACCCAGAGCCAATTCAGCTTCGAGCGGCCCTCGTAATCAGCCTCTTCTCCGTGACCACAGCCGTGACGAGCTCGGCCGGGGTTATATCGAACGCGAAGTTGAGCGCCTTCGTGCCCGCCGGCGCGGCCGGGACCGTGATCTCCTCGTCCGCGCGCTGCTCGATCGGGATCGCCGACCCGGACGGCGTTGCCTCGTCCAGGGTCGACTCGGGCGCCGCGACCAGGAACGGGATGCCCGCCCGGTGGGCGGCCAGGGCCAGACTGTAGGTGCCGATCTTGTTGGCCACGTCGCCGTTGGCGGCCACCCGGTCGGCGCCGACCACCACCGCGTCCGCCAGCCCCTGGCTGATCAGGAACGGGGCCGCCCCGTCACAGGCGAGCCGGTGCTCGATGCCGAGCTGGCCGAGTTCCCAGCAGGTCAGCCGGGCGCCCTGCAGCAGCGGCCTGGTCTCGTCCACGATCACGTGGCTGAGCGCGCCGTCGGCGCGCAGCGCCCGGATCACCCCGAGCGCCGTGCCCCAGCCCAGGCAGGCCAGGCTTCCGGTGTTGCAGTGGGTGTGGACGCGGAGCCGACCGTCCCCGCAGGCATCCCTGAGGTAGGCGGCCCCGCGCCGGCTGATCTGGTGGCTCGCCGTGACGGCGAAGTCGACCACGGCCAGCGCCATGGCCTCGACGGCCGCCTGGCCCTGCGGAATGCCGGCCGCGACCGCCGCCACCTCACGTCGCAGGTTGACGGCGGTCGGCCGGGCATCGGCGATCCGCTTGACCTCCGCGTCCAGCCGGGCGCCGTCCCAGCCCTCGCGGCCGCCCTGGCGAACCGCCAGGGCGACGCCGAGGGCGCCGGCCGCGCCGAGCACAGGCGCGCCGCGGACGGCCAGCGTGGTGATCGCCCTGATCAGTTCGTCCACGGTCGTGATGCGCAGGACGCGGACCTGATGGGGCAGTGCGGTCTGGTCCAGGGCCTCGATATACCCGTCTCGCCACGCGAGCACGTCCGGTGTGTCCATACCGTCGAACATAAACCGGTATTCCGGCAGCGGGCTCCGGCCGGGTCAGCAGCGCCCGTGGTAGGCGCCGGTGACGTAGGTGGTCCACGGGTACCAGTCGGTCCCGTTGCTGGAGATGGCGATCGCGGCCCTGGCGTTCCCGATCGGGTTGAAGGTGGCCTGCGCGGGCCCGTGGGATCCGTTGATCTGCCAGTAGCCGTAGTCGTTGGTGGGGCTATAGGCGTACTGCCTGCCGCCCGATTCCGCCATGGCGATCTCGGCCGCCATGAAGGCCTCGGCGTGCGAGCCGCCTGCCGCTTCCCAGAGGGCCTCGAGGCCGGAGCAGCCGAGGGTGCCGCTCAGATTGCTCGCGGAGGAGGTCAGCACGGTGGCCTTGGGGGTGGACTTCGCGTGCCGTGGCGTGTAGTAGGAGGTCGTGCCGCTCGGCGCGCTGGAGGGAATCGTCAGCGTCTCACCCACGTAGATGCTGTTCGGGTCGTGGATCTTGGCCCTGTTCGCCGCATAGATCCACGTCCAGTCGCCCGCGTTGTGGTAGTAGCGCTCGGCTATCAAGGACAGCGAGTCGCCCGAGCGGACGGTGTAGGTGCGGGTGGCCGGCTGGGCGCGCTTGACCAGAGCGTCGGTGCGCGCTTGCTGCTCGGTCACCGTGGCGGCCTTGGCGGGCGTCTTGTCGGCGGCGTGCGCCTGCGGCGCGGCGGCGACGAGGACGCCGGCGATCGCCATAGCGGGAGCGGCCTTGCCCGCCTTCTCCGCTACCTTCTCCACTTGCGACGGTGCGGTGTGCCGGCCCGTTCGTCGGATCTTCCGCGGGCGGCGGTGCACGTGCACGTGCGCTGAATCCACAGAACTCCCCAAGTAGTTTCTGCACCCGCCTACTCGTCCCGCAGCCGGGCCTGTCGGCGAGCCTTGTCGTTCACTGTGTGCGACCGATGCGGCTTTTTCTTCGCTATCGGTGGTCTGTTCCGTCTGCGGAAGCATGGCAGCAACCGTCCGAGGCTCGCAGGGAGATTGAAGTATTTCTGTGACTCATCTGTGATCTGGGAGCTAACGGAACGCCGGTGCTGAGATACTGCAGTGGTGAACGATCATGGCCCGAGGTACTTCGAGGACTATGCGCTCGGCTCGACCCGCGAGTGCGGAAGCGTAAGCGTTGACGAAGCTAGCATCATATCTTTCGCTAAAGAATTCGATCCACAGCCATTTCACGTCGATCCGGTGGCCGCGGCCACCGGTCCGTTCGGCGGGCTGATCGCGAGCGGCTGGCATACCGCCGCTCTCGTGATGCGGGTGCTCGTCGACAACTACCTGTCCGCGGAGTCGAGCCTCGGCAGCGCGGGCCTCGACGAGATCCGCTGGCCGTATCCGGTGCGACCGGGCGATACGCTCCGTGTCCGGGCCACGGTCGTCGAGTCGCGCCGATCGCTGAGCAAGCCCGACCGCGGCATCACCAAGACCTTGGTCGAGGCGGTCAATCAGGACGGCCGGACGGTGATGCGGGCCACCGCGATCAACTTCATGCGCGTCCGGCCGGCGCCCGGCAGCTGAGGGCAGCGCGGTGGCGAGTGACCCGCCGCGGCGGCTGATACTGCTGCGGCACGCCAAGTCGGACTGGCCGGACGTGCCGGACCAGGAGCGGCCGCTGGCCAAGCGCGGTCGGCGTGACGCCCCGGTCGTCGGCCGCTGGCTGCGCCGCCACGGCTACCGGCCGGACACCGTGATCTGCTCGGTCGCGCGCCGGACTCAGCAGACCTGGGAGCTGGTAGCGCGGGAACTCGGCGGGTCCCCGTCCGTGACGTTCGAGCCGCGAGCCTACGCGGCCAGCGCGCAGACCCTGCTCTACCTGGTACGCGAACTGCCCGGCACGAGCCGGGCCGCGTTGCTGATCGGGCACAACCCGGCCATCGAGGAACTGGCCACTCACCTGGCCGAAGCTCCGGACGCGCGGGGCGCCCCCCCGTCGCCGGGCCTGCGGTTCCCCACCGCCGCCGTGGCCGTATTCGAGTTCGCCGGCGACTGGCCCGACCTAGCCCCCGGCCAAGCCCGCCTCCTCGCCTACACCACCCCCGCCACCATGCCACATTCGTTATTGTGTGCGATTACTTCCCCTATAGGGGCTTTGATCAAATCCCCTAGCGTGCCTCACTCAGTACGTCGGCTCACGATCGAAGCTACGTTCCCGTTGTGACTCGCGCAAGCCTAAGCCGTACCTCGCGGCCACATGCACGAAGCAGGCACCGGCAAAGAAGTAGGCACCGGCAACTAGGCATTCCTCGCTCGGTGGCCGCACCTTGCCGACCCGAGATCCCTGGGGCCGATCACGGCGGCCCGCCGGACGTTGGCTCCTTCGCGGGGCCGCCTGGAGGGCGATGGCCACATACCTCGTTTCCGTAGGTCAAGCCCACCCGCCCGTCGGCCCAGCGGCCACGCTAACGGCTGCGCTCCCGCCACCGCCCGTTTTAGTTACATATTATCGTTACGTTCTATTTGGTTACGTTTTAAGAAACGTAACCAAATAGGCTAGACTCTTGCAGAGCAGCACGAAGGAGGCCCTGCGATAGCCAGCGACAACACCACTCCCACCCCGGCCCGGAACACGTGCAAGCACCCCGGCTGCACCGCGCCCGCGGCCCTGGCGACCGGGCCGGGCCGCCCCCCGGAATACTGCGAGGGACGCGGGCACACCAAGGTCACCGCCTGGCGGGAACGCCGCCGCCTGGCCGCCGCAGCGGCCGGGAACGCGGCCAGTCCGCCCGACACCGACACTCCCGTGACCATGGCCCGGGTCACCGGCGCGGAATTACTGCGCCTACTGCGCGCCGAAGCCGACCGGGTCGCTGACATCGCCGCCCGGCTCCGCGAGGCCGTCGAGACGATAACCGACCCGACCGCCGCCGAAGCCGAGGTGGAAGCCGTCCGCGCGGCCGCCGAGCAGCGCGCCGCCGCCGCCGAAGCCCGCGCGGCCGCCGCAGAGCAGCGCGCCGCCGAGACCGACCAGTGGCGCGCTGAGGCCGACGCGGCCGCGGAGGAGATGGCCACCCAGCTGGCCGCCGCCCAGGCTCGCGCCGAGCAGGCCGAGACAGCCCGCGCCGCCGCCGACGCCGACCAGGCCGCTGCTGTCCAGGCGGCCCGCGCTGACGCCGACGCCCGGATCGCCGCCGTCGAAGCCGACCGAGACGCCGCGATCGGGCAGGCCCGCGCCCAGGCCGACCAGCTGGTCGGTGCCGCCGAGGCCACGCGGGACCAGGCCCGCCACGCGGCCGAACAGGCCGAACAGGCCGTCCGGCTTGCCCAGCAGGAAGCCACCCGCGCCCAGGCCGCCGAGCAAGCAGCCCTGGCCGAGACCGGCCGGGTCCGCGCCGACGCGGACAAGATGCTGGCCGCCTTCCGCGCTGACGCCGCGCGCGACCGCGACGAGCTGCGCGCCGACCTGCGCGCGCGAGCCGAACGCGCCGAGCGCCAGGCCGACGCCTACCGCGACGAACTCACCCAGCTCCGCGCGGCGACCGGCCCCATCACCGACGCCACCGCCAGCGGGCCGCTACCGCGAACCCGGCAGGCCACCCGGCCGTAGCCACCGACCTACTGCTTAGGAGTTCGTTTCGCGCTCGGCTCCGACCTGCACATGCCCAGGTCAGAGATCGTTTCCAGTGTCTGTGAGTGACTGCTCGTGACCGCAGTTTTCCGCTGGTTCTGGCACGGATGCGGTGGCACTTTCGGCTGACCCTCTCGATGCGAACTAGTACTCCAGCCGTAGATCGTGATCTTGTGGTGTGGCAGATGGGGAATATGGGGCGGCCACCGTTTGATCATCATGGTTTGTGACGACTCAAGACGATCTTGCGGTGGCCGCTGGCCACAGCGTAAGCCCTGACCGCTGGCTCGGGGCGTTCGATGAGCTGATGCTCCGGGTCGGCTCGCGGTTCCGGCGGGTGGAGCCGCGGCGGCGGGCGCGGGCGTTCGTGCTGGGCCTGCTGGCCGAGCTGCCGCGCAAGAACTGCTGGACGATCGCTGAGTATGCCGGGGATGCCACGCCGGACGGGATGCAGCACCTGCTGGCGCGGGCCCGGTGGGACGCTGACGGCGTGCGCGATGACCTGCGCGGCTATGTCACGGAGTATTTAGGCGATCCGGGTGCGGTGCTGGTGGTGGACGAGACCGGTGACCTGAAGAAGGGGACCGCCACGGCCGGCGTCCAGAGGCAGTACACCGGCACGGCCGGGCGGATCGAGAACGCGCAGGTCGCGGTCTACCTGGGCTACGCGGCCCCGGCCGGGCACGCGCTGATCGACCGCGAGCTGTACCTGCCCCGGTCCTGGACCGGTGACCCGGCCCGGTGCCGCGCGGCGGGCATCCCGGACGGAACCGCGTTCGCGACCAAGCCGCAGCTGGCCCGGCGGATGATCGAGCGGGCGGTCACCGCCGGGGTGCCGTTCGCCTGGACCGCCGCTGATGAGGCCTACGGGGATAACGGGCCGCTGCGCGCCTGGCTGGAAGACAGCCAGCTCCGTTATGTGCTGGCAGTGTCGTGCGACCACCGGGTGCCCGCCGGGGCCGGGCAGGTGATCCGCGCGGACAGGCTCGCCGCCGCCCTGCCCCGGCGGGCCTGGCAGCGGCTGTCCGCCGGGGCAGGCGCCAAAGGCCACCGCTACCACGACTGGGCGTGGATCAGCATCAATGATCCCCGCCCGGGGTATCGCTGGCTGCTGATCCGCCGCACCCCGCGCACCGGGGAACTGGCCTTCTACCGGTGCTACGCCTCACACCGGGTTCCGCTGGCCACCCTGGTGAAGGTCGCCGGGCGCCGCTGGACCGTGGAAGAGAATTTCCAGGCCGGCAAGGGCCTGACCGGCCTAGACGAGCATCAGGTCCGCCGCTGGACATCCTGGTACCGGTGGGCCACCCTGGCCATGCTCGCCAGCGCCTTCCTGGCCATTGCCGCTGCCACCGAGCACGCCCGCCAGCCCGCCCCGGCCGGGCAGATCCCGCTGACCCGCAACGAGATCGCCCACCTGCTCGCCACCCTGACCAGCCCCGCACGCGACACCCAGCACCGGTTGCGCTGGTCCCGCTGGCGACGTCACCACCAGCACCGCGCCCAGGCATGCCACTACCAGCGGCAATCCATGCGGCTATGAAGATCACGATCTACGGCTGGAGTACTAGTGGCAGGAAGGTCAATGAAGGTCATCCAGGCAGGTCACGGCGTCGATGCCCTCTGTGTCGCGGACGCATGCGGACGATGCGGTTGCTGCCGCTTGCTGCTGCCGTTGTTGACACTTAATTGTCATTCGTGGTTAGGAGTCCTCGTTCAAGCGGGCACACAGTTAAACGTCAGCCGGGGTAAGGAAAAACCCTATGCCGACCGTCTGCGCGACCACATCGCGCGTGTGGTGGACGCAGCGCCGTCTCCGACTTGCAAGCAACGCATTCGCCTAGCGGACCTCTTGCGGGCCGCACCGACGCGTTAGTCCGAGTGGGTACGGCACCGTCCGTGAGCGAGGCAAGTGTCCGTGTAATTGTCAAGATGCTTCAGGGCGCCCCGAACGCGGATCGATGTAGAGATCGCCTGACAGGGCCGGAGGCCGATCGGTACGGTCCGGGCATGGAGCTCTTCTCTCGTACCAAGAAGGTCACCCCGCCCAAGGAGGTCACCCCGCCCGAGACTGTCACTCGACCTGAAGTGCCCAATCTGGTTAGTGTCGATCCCTCGTGGGCTGCACTTCCGACCCTTTCCCACGGCAAGGGTGAGGGGCAGATCAAACTGTCTGGCCCAACCTTCTACCGACAGAACATCGCGGCTGCGTTGGCCCGCTACGGCCCACTCGTCATGGCCGAGTTGAGAGTCGTGGCCACGGGCCAGTACGCGGGGGCCGTGAGGGTGTTTGTTGCCGGGCAACAGGTAGCCAGCATTCCTCACTCGATGAGTGAGGAATTTGGCCGGGTCGTGCTCGACCTCGAAGCGGACGGACAGATCGCGACGATGCATGTGGAACTCGACATGCAAGGCCCATATGTGGATGTCTGGGGGTATGGCATCCCCGAGCGGCGTCACCCCGACGAGCCGACCCTGTTCCTGCAAGCGACGACTTCGTGGACGGAAGTCGCTCCGGACATTGCCGGTCGCCTCGATGAAGCCCTGCACAGCAAGGCGAAGAAGAAGCGGATGCTGTTTCCCGCCGTCATAGAGCACGACCTGATGAAGTACTGGGTTGTCTGGCAGGGAGAGGTCGTCACCGCACTACCCGCCGGTGCTCACCGCTACTTGGGGAGGCTGGAGGCAGCCGGTCTGCCGCTGACGACTTGGCTTGTCGTGCAGCGAGAAGAAGGGCGGCTGCGCTTGAAGGTGGCCTGCCCTGACGACTCATGACTTGCCCAGCGGCTCATGTGGCATGATCGGCGAGTCGGCCTGTAGGCCGGGTCTTGTGCATGGGTCGTTTCGACCAGTGCAGATGTGCCTGACATGTGGCCTGGGCTGCGGCTGAGATCTCAGCAGTTCTCATTGGTTCTGGGCAGATCGCGGTGTGATGTGCCCTGAATGTGCCCTGGCGATCAGGGAGGGTTGGCGGGTAGCCCGCCAGGTCGCACGACCTATAGCTGGAGTAAAAATCCGTCAGCTGACCGATGTCTCTGACTGCAACTTGCAGCAACACTTTCCGTGCAACCGGCGTCGGTCGTGTTAGTACCTTATTCTCGGTTGCAGGGGAGGAGACAGCATGAAGCAGGGTGATACCACAGGACCCCAAGCATATTGTCAAACAGTGCATCGATGGGTGCGCTTCTGGCTGGCAGCAGGAGACCACCTAGGGAGAATTGGACTAATCGCTATCTCCGTTGTTATAGGTATTGTCATTGTCTTTGCTCCGCTCGGAATGGAATGGATTACTCGATATGGTCGGGACTGGGTGACTCTTGGGAACATTGGCCAGGCGTACGGCGGCGTTTCGGCTCTAATTTCGGCAATCGCTCTGGTGGGGGTCGTCGGCTCGCTATTGATCCAGGCTCGTCAGCATTCACTCGACAGGAGTACTTCGATTCGCGGTCGACAGGCGCAAATCTACGCCATTGTTCGGGAAGATCCCGAGCTTTATTGGTCTGTCCTTGGCGGAGCTCCCGATAACGAGAGGTCCATCCGCCGCCGGACAGTAATGATTGAGCTCCTCCATTATTGCCTGGCCGGGTATGAGACTGGACTAATTCCCGAGGGATGCCTCCGGGCTGAAATATTTCCGGGGTTCTTTGCCTATGAGGAGAATCGCGACTACTGGGCCAGTATCCCGCATGACTTGATGGAGGACAGCCCATCCAAGAAAGTCCGTAGGTTTGCGAGAATTGCGAATGAAGAACTTCAACGGGCCAGGGCAACGGGTCCAGGCCTTACGGTACCGCTTCCATCAGATGACACGCCGCGGATGAGATTGGATCGGGAACCGCGTTGGCATTTGCCCGTTCTTGCGATGACAGTTGCAGCTGGTCTTGGATTCTTGCTGTCGAGTTATCGTATCTATCCGAAAGATCGGACATTATATCCCAGCAGATATGACGCCGTTTTAAGCCAAGCGACCCCTCGCTTGTAAGCGTAGTTCTGCTAGGTGGTAACCAGCGACCATTTTGGCCGGACCTGCGGTTATAGGTGCGCCGGGGTCCGCGAAAGTCCGCGAGCGTTCGCGGTGGTTGTCACTCAGATAGTCACTCAGCGGTGGCACGGCCTTGACGCTTAACTGTCAACAGGATAGTGAAGGGCTGAGTGGCCGATGTGACGCACTGCACGGGCCGTTGGCGGCTTGTGAACCTACGCCTCCTGCTGCGCGTCTACCCTCCGTGAAACCCTTAACTGCGGCCAGCACACTAGCGGCCGTCCTGGTGCTCGCGGGCTGCGCGGGAGTCAATCCTGCAGCCGAACCGAGCGCTTCCTCGCCGTCCAGCCCGGCCGCCTCATCCTTTCCGGCTGCCGTCGCCGCGACGACATCAGGACCGGCTCTGACGGGATTCGGGGCAACCGTTGCCCAGTGGAAAGCTGCCCACACGCTGGACGTGTCGGTGCCTGCGCGCAACTCCTACCTGCCGCGTGTCGTCGGCGATGCGGATGGTTCGGACACCTGGCAGGTCGTCATGGTGGCCGGTGGCCGGGTCAACAGCTACACCCTCAACCTGGCACCCACCTCGCTGAGGGCAGCCGAGGCCCGGGCACGTCAGGAGCTGCCGCCGGACGCCCGGGTGCTGTGGAGGCGCACGTTCGGCGGCACTTGCGCGCAGGAGCAATTCCGGTCCGCCACGCTGGCTGCTGCCCTTGGTGACGGCCAGGTCAACGTCGAGTTCGACAACGCCGTATCAAGCACCGTCACGCCGGTCACCGAGGAGCTGTTCAGCACGTATGACGCTCCGACCGTGGCGCAGGCTCCGCACTGCTGACTCGCGACATGCAGTTGGTCCCACTCTTCTGATTTCCAGCGTCGTAGTAGAGCTCGAACTTTTGGCGCCGATAGCGTTACCTGCGGCTATGCCGCTGAACTGGGGTTTCATCGTGTGCCGGTTGGCGTCGTTTGGTGGCGTTGATCAGCGTCTGCCGGAACAGAGACGGAACAGGAGCGCGGTCGGTGCAGGCATGCCGTTGACCGAGGCGACGCCCCGGTGCTCGTCGCCAATCACCGGTGACTTGTACTAAGTTCCGTTCATGAGTCCCGAAGTTGAGGCGGCGATCATTGCAAGCTGCGTTGGCGTTCTCACTCTGATCGGTACCCTGGCTGTGCAGTTCTACGGCATCCACAGAACCAGCAGGGACACTAAGGAGGCGCTCAGGGAGCAAAGTGGCCAGCTGGACAGGACTCTCGCGGAACAGCGCGAGCAGCTGGACAGGACTCTCGCCGAACAGCGCACCCGAACGCTGAACGAACGGTTCGCGGTAGCTGCCGATAGACTTGGTAGTGATAAGCCCCCAGCCGTACAGCTGGCCGGAGTGTACGCAATAGCAGGGCTAGCAGATGACTGGCCTGAGAACCGACAGACTTGTGTTGATGTACTATGCGCGTACCTGCGGCTGCCCTATGAACCTGACTCGGGCGATGATGCTATCGGGAAGAAACGACTCGACTTCCGCGCTAGTCGTGAGGTCCGACACACCGTCATCCGGGTTATTACCGCTCATCTCCAGGAAGATGCCCAATTGTCATGGCGAGGTCTGGACTTTGACTTCACCGGCACGGTTTTTGATGGTGGGTACTTTGGCCTTGCTGATTTCTCTGGTAGTACGGTTGCCTTTGACGAAGCAGAATTTTCGGGTGACGTTAACTTCGCTGGGTCGAAATTCTCCGGTCCTGAGGTCAGCTTCTTCCGAACGAAATTCTCCGGTGGCTTCGTCAGCTTCGGCGGCGTGGAGTTCTCCGACGACGTTAACTTTACTTACGCAAAGTTCTCAGGGAGCATTATCAACTTGAGCGCAAGGTTCTCTGGTCAAGAAGTTAGCTTCGGCGGCGTGGAGTTCTCCGGTGGCCAGGTTTACTTCACTGGAGCGGAGTTTTCCGGTGAGAGGGTCTTGTTCAACAACGCTGTGTTCTCCGGCGGCGAGGTTACCTTTAGTGGCGCTGTGTTCTCCCGCGGTGAGGTTACCTTCAGTGGCGCCCTGTTTGTAGGCGCTGACGTCGACTTCAGCGCGGGTGACCACTTCGGTCTGCCCGTGGGTACCGCGGAATTTCGCAGCGGAACAGTGGACTTCAGAGACGCAGCTGACTGGTCTCACCCTCCTAGGTTCGCTTGGGACGGCGCCCCGCCTGTCGGTGTCAAACTCCCTCCCAGTGGGGATAGCGGTAAGTCTCAGTAGTCCAGATCGGCGGCGGTTAGTGGGCTTTCAGTCTTGCTCATCGCCTGCGACATGAGCGCGGCGACTTCCTCGCCGTTGAGGTTGGGAAAATCGTACTGGGCTTGCGGTCGTTGGCTATGGCAGGTTCCGGGGGCACATACTCTCCTACGGCACCATAGACCTTCTCCTTACCATTTAGGGGCAAAGCGGTCAATAAAGGTCCTTGCCGTAGGTCAGAGGTCTCTAGCGGTCGTATAGGGTCGGTGCCGTTCGCTGCGGTTGCTGCACTTTGCTGCTGCACTTCCCGGTCTCTATTGACCCTTAAATGTCAACGACGAGGTCTGCGCGAAAGGGGAGAAAGGATCTGCCGCAACTGCATTTCGAAAAGCGTACGACTCCACAGATAAAAGAACAAAAAGCCGAGCAAAGTATAGGAAATTGTCAGAGTCAAGCCGAACGTTGCGCTCGACGGTTGTCCCCCAAGAGGTGCCTTCAGGTTCTCGCCGAGTTTAGTGAGAGCGGGCAGAATACGGCCGATCTGCACGAGGCCGACGCCAACGATGATCTTCGTCAACCAATCGGATACCTGTTCAAGGTTGGTATTGCCCTCGTACTCCCTGTCCTCAGTCGATGGAGCGGAGCCCTGTACCGTACGTGGGATTCCGAACAACAAGCCAACTACCCCGCCTATTAGAAAGGCAGCGGCTGCTATTCCCACGGCGGTTGCGAAGACCATCCACCGAACTGCGCTCGGAACCTGCGAGACGTAGATGAGGCTAAAGCCGACGCCAAGGAAAGCGATGACGGGGATGAGCCAAGTCCAGCCCAATCCTTGCGTGGGGTCGGCGTGAGTTTTGTCTTTATCGTTCATGTCGCCACCAAGTGATCGAGTCAGGCCGGAACTGTGCGAATGTTACCATCTCCAGTAGCCGATCTCTCGGTATGCTCCCCTGCCATTACCCTTGGACGTTGCTCATCCGCCACCGCTGCTGTCAGCGCAACCGAGCAAGGCTGTCCGAATATCTGAATCAGATCATCACTGCAAGTCTGCCTGCGCGGGCGTGCCCCATCGCTTAGGACGTCGCCGCGGACTTAGTAGCCTTGCCTTAGTTACGCCAGACTTCCAGGTGTGCAGAGCGATCGAAGACTCTTCGCGAATCTCTAGTCGACGGTGGCCAGCCTCTGCTAACCCTGGCCACTCGTGTCCCTGCTCCCGATCGCTGCCATCTCCTTGGCCGGGCAGGTTCTGTCAAGGCCGTCTTCGCGTGTACGTTCACCAGGCAGTTCGACGGATGCGGTTGCCCTGCGGCCACAGACGGCCTTGACGGGTTCTGACCGGCCCTGAACAATCCGGCAGCGGGAGCAGGGACGAACCGCGTGCACGTATAAAACTTGCCGTACGTCGAGCGGCTCGCATTTTGTTTTTCGCGCCAGCCGACCGGCGCTAGCCCGGCCGTAGCGGGAGCGAAGGCTAGGGCGCCGTGTCGGCGGCGCGAGCGGCCCGGCGGGCCGCCTTGAAGCCGTAAAGAAACTTGTCACAGCTCTGATGGACACTGATGGACACTGATGGGCGCTGGCTGGCCGTGCTCAAGGGGCCAGGTGCCGTGCTCGGGCCGACCTCCGCACATGTCCTCGGCACACGCCGCATATCGGCTGCACAGTGCCGTGACCGCCAGGTGGGCGCTGTCGGCCGCGATTCCGGCCCGATCTCCCTCCTGCCAGGACTGATGCGGTCGCTGCGTTCCGTCTCCGTGATCCTGACCTCACCCCCTCAACAAGCAAAGAGGGCGAGGTCAGGATCACTCCAACTGCACTCCGCACAATGTGAAGGAGGGGGAGACCAAAATCTGTTATAACTGGGGGGAACCCGGAACCGCCCCCGGCCCCGGAAAATCACGGCCCCGGTTCCATGTTCCCCCCAGACCCCCTTCCTACCTCCCCCCATTGCGGTGGTTCCCGCCGCACGCATGACCGTGGAATGTGCAAGCAAAACCAGTGCGCATGACCGCGGAAAGTGCACAGGGCGCCGCGCTCCGCGCGGCCCGGGCGCATACCGCGCCGCATCTGCGGTATGCGGAAGCCTGCAAACATCGAAGGGGATGGCGGGTTTGAGTAAATTCCCAATGATCCAGCTAGCGCAGCGCGGCGACTCACGATCGAGGCCACGTTCATGTCTGAGAACTCGCGAAAGCGTACCGCCTGCCTTGGCCCATGAACCAGGCATCGAGAAGGAGGAACCCGGCCCCGAGCAGTTCGGCCATGGTGGACCTGCCAGCACTCCGCCCAGGGAATTAGGCATCCGCATCCGTGCTGCTGCGATTGTCGGAGGCCCTCCCGTCCCGCCGCTGTATGGAAGATGCTAAACAGCATGGCGAGGGTAGCGACCCGCAAGCGAGTGGACCCTGGGTACTAGTTGTTGAGCGCCATTCGTGACGAACACCCGCCCGTCACTTCGGGTGGGTATAGGGATATCGGAAAAGCCTGACCGAAATCCTGAAAGATGTTCACGATGGCGCGATGATGTTCGTTATAGAGGCCCCGGCCGACCAGAATCGCTCCTCTTAACACCTGGGGCTCTGCGATGGCGTCGACATTCTGTCACACAAGGTGACTACGTTGATATGGCACGTCCCACTCCGAGCTGCCACGATGCGTTAGGCTCTGCTTGCCATGGGTGGCCGTCAGTACTGCGCCGGCCAGGTTGAACGCCTCGTGTTCTCGGCACCGCTGCCTCTGCCCGCACAGCGAACGCTGCTCAGTCCCCGGTAAATGTCGCCGAGGCCCGGTGGTTGATAACGTGATGGATCACCCAGAATTATGACATCGCTTTGCTGAGGATTACGCTTGACGCAGCGTTGCTGTGCTGTGATGATTCAGTCGGCCACCGGAACTCGTCGAGAAATTTTATTTCCCGCTCCGCCACACGGCGTATACGGCCGCGACCACGGTTCCGTATTCCGCGAGGCTCTCATCTGGTACATGACCAAAGATTTTCAAGCAGGCACAGGCCGTAATCACGGCCACAAAGGCAAGCAAGTCGCGCCACTTCTTGCTGTTGTTGGGGTCGGGGTCCTCATTACCGTTGCCCTCCCGCTGATCTTGGCCGCTTCCACCGCCGCCGTCGCGTGTCGGAACTTGATGCAGCGATACTCGCATATATTTCGCGAATTTCTTCTTCAGATGCGTCCAGCTCGCATCCCTGACGCACGTGCCGCTGTTCAGTGTCCGTCTCGCCTTGCGCCAGGTCAGTGCGTGGCTGCTGTAAGAATTCATGTGGCATCGTCGTTTCTCTTTGGGCCTGGATTGGCTAACTGACATTTCGACGAAGAAGATCCATCTACACGTACTGCGTGGATGGCTTCACGGGGACAAGGCCGAATCCTACGTCTATGAGCGCGCCTGGTCGGCGGATTCAGCCATGAATCTGCCGGAATTTTACCTTCCATGCGCTGACCTGGGCTGATACCGGCATCCCACCTTGTGTGCCCGCCCGTCAAGGTGTCCTGTACGACGCCCACTGAAGGCTTGGGAGCGCCTTTGCGCGACCTGCGCCCGCCGACCAAGCTTTACCGTTTGGATACAGAGCAAGTTGGATCAAGCTTCGCGACCTCCGCGCGCTCTGTGACTTCTACAAGACCATCGATCAAGCCCGTTTGGACAGGAGAATATTGTCTACCGCCATTCCGTCCATAATTGATCGAAAGAGGTCCTCTCACATCACCTCGGCTCAGCGCCTATGAAACGTTATCCATAGTGTGAGGTGGTGAGCGATGCCGATACGATTTGCCGATTAGTAGATCTTGAACATGACGCAATCAGGGCACCTGAACAGACCGCTGCCAAGCCTTTGTGAACTCGCTCTAATGTAGCTATTCAGCCTGGGTGGCTGGGGGTGCGTGAGCTGGGTCACGGGGCTGGCCGTATCTGCCGGGGTGGGACTGGTTTCTGATCTTTGTGAGCCGGCCTGGCGTGTCACGTTGATCACGGATCGCCGGCTCTGATGGACTGCGGGTTATGCCGGATACGCCGCCCGTGACCCCGCCTGACCCCGCTGGGTGGCTGCATGCGCGGGTCGCGGAGCTGGAAGCGGACAATGCCCGGCTGCGGCAGGCGGCAGCCGATCGTGATGAGCTGGCCGCGGCACAGCTGGCCGCGCGGGACGCGCAGATCGATGCGCTGGCCGCGCGGGTAGAAGAACTCCAGCGGCTGCTGGGCAAGGACTCCTCGACGTCATCCAGGCCGCCGTCCTCGGACAGCCCGTACAAGAAGAAGCCGAAGGACCGGTCGCTGCGCGGCAGGTCCGGCCGCAGGCCCGGCAAGCAGCCCGGCGCGCAGTCTTCCACGCTGAAGCAGTCCGATAGCCCGGATAACACGGTGAAGTGCGGGCCCGCCGCGTGCGGCTGCTGCGGGCACGACCTGGCGGATGTCCCGGCCGCTTGGCTGCAGAAACGGCAGGTCTTCGAGGCCGCGCCGCCCCCGCCGCCAGTGGTGACCGAGTACCAGGTCCTGGCGAAGGAATGCCCGGCGTGCGGGGAGACCAGCATCGGGCTGGCACCGGCCGGGGTGACCGGGCGGGTGCAGTACGGGCCGTGGGTTCACGCCAGCACGGCGCTAGCGACCTGCGCGAACTACCTGCCGGTGGCCCGCGCCGCGAAGCTGGTCGCCGCGCTGACCGGGGTGAGCGTCTCGGCCGGGTTCACCGCCACGATCCGCGGCAAGGCCGCCGCCCGCCTCGGCCCGTTCATGGACCGGGTCCGCGAACTGCTGCACGCGGCCGGGGTGCTGTACGCCGACGAGACCCCCGCCCGTGTCGCCGGGCACCTGCATTATGTCCATGTGGCCTGCACCGAGTTCCTCACCGCGATGCACACCGGGGACCGGACCAAAGAAGCGATCGACGCCGGCGGCATCCTGCCCGGCTACGCCGGCACCATCGTCCGCGACGGCTACAAGGGATATGAGCACCTCACCGACGCGCTGCACGCCTGGTGCGGCGCGCACGGACTCCGGGACCTGGCCGGCCTGCACCGCTTCGACCCCGACGGGCAGCTGTGGGCCCGCGCCATGGCCGACACGCTGATCGACGCGAACGCCGCCGCGACCGCCGCCCGCGCTGCCGGGCAGGCCCGCCTGGACGACACCCAGCTCGCCGCGATCAGGGCCCGCTACCGCGGCGCGGTCGCGAAGGGCATCACGGACAATCAGCGCAAGCGCACTGAGATCGGCAAGGACGGGCTGCGGCTGGCCCGCCGCTTCCGCGACCACGAGGACATGATCCTGCGGTTCACCACCGACCTGGCAGTCGGGTTCACCTCGAATCAGGCCGAACGGGACGTCCGCCCGGTCAAGGTGCAGATGCGCACCTCCGGCGGCTGCTGGCGCACCCTGCAAGGACTCGCCGACTTCGCCATCGTCCAGTCCTACCTGTCCACCGCCGGCAAATGGGGCATCGACGCCCTCGACGCGCTCGCCCAGCTATTCACCGGCCAGCCCTGGCTCCCGCCCGCAACCGCGCCCCCGTAAACCACCGCAGCCGCGCACGTCATCCCGCCGCTCGCCAGATTCCCGCAAGGCGCACGCCGGCGCGCGATGAGCAGGCATACATCCCGGCTCCCCGAAGCCAGTAGCGCTTCCGGCATGCCCTCATTCAGGCTGAACAGCTACGCTCTAATCACCGCATCCGATGCTGATATTAAGTTCCCGCCATTTGGCTAATGCATTTGAGGCACGTTATCTCGAATACTGCGGCGGCCTGCAGCGCAGGCCTATCGAGCAGTTCTGCGTCATGTGGCTCAGACGCACAGCTCGATCAGATCTGGATAATCGGCCTTGACGCCCCACAGTAGGGGGGCGACGCGCCGAGGCGGCACCCCAGGACACAAGAGTGCTGTCCGGTGACAGATGATCTTCCTCGACGTCAACACCGTGACCTGGGGTGAGGAATCTTGGATGGCAGAGGTTGTCGCCGGGCGTCGTACCGAGTGGCCGCGTGCCGGGTACCTGGCGCTTGATTTCGCCAGTGGATCTTGCCTGGACGTGTGTTCGCTCAGCTCCGCTGAGCGGTGATCAGAGCGGCGGCTAGTGAAGGCGTCGGGGTAGATAGCTGCGCGTACGAGTGGGCTCCACCCGCTCGGCGGCTTCCTCCCCAGACATCACACGCAGGATGATCCCGAACCGGGCAAACTTCAGTGGCAAGACACGCCGGACGAGCAAGATCCACTGGCAAAAAGGAAGATCAACTGTCACCGGACAAGTGCCCCCTGTAAAAAGACGCCGACCGGTCAGGATGTATGTAGGTTCCCGTCGAACATTTCCAATTGATCTTGGCTGACCTGCGGGTTCCCAGCGAGTTTTCCACTGTTCGCAGCCGGGCTTCCCGGGTGACTTGTCCAGTCCGGGGGCTGTCAGGCTGGCGGTGACGCAGCGCGATGCCGGCCTGCGTGTCCCCGGAAGGGGATGCCGGGGGCTCGGAGCCGGTGGGTGATGTTGGTGTTGCTGGTGCCGAGTTCGGTTGCGATGTCGGTGAGAGTCCTGTTGCGGGTCACGTACTGCTCGTAGAGCCAGTCGCGGTCCACCTGGAACGGCGGGCAGGCCTCTGCGGCGCTGCGGCGGGGAATTCCGTCAACCTAGTTGCCGTCGCGATGCGCTCGCTCCGCGTCGCCTCCATCCCGAGCCGCGACTTCCATTTAATCGGGTCCTCTAGGGCGTCACCGAGGAGGATGCGACGACGCCTCCCGAGGCGTCGTACGCGGTCCACTTCCAGGCCCGGTGGCCCGGGTTCATCGGGAACGCGAAGAACTTCCCTTCGCCGACCGTGACCAGGGGCACCCGGGTGGTCTTACCGCCGGGCTGGGTCACCACGACCCGGACCACCCGCGGCGCGGCGCTCCCGACGGCCACCGCCGGGGTGCCGGCCGTCGAGAACCAGACCTCCGTGCCCAGGGAGGCGGCGGCGGCCGGCCAGAAGGGGATCGCGCGGCTCCCGCCCCCGCCCGTTATGACGCAGACCCCCCACGGGCCCTGGTAGGCGGTGGCCGACCAGGCATGCCCCGCGAAGGTGCCCGAGCCGATACGGCCCGACGCGGGCTGCGGGCCGGATTCGCCGTTGCCCTGCCACAGGCCGAACGCGGAGATCCCGCCCGGCTCGTTGAACGGGATCGCGGCCTGGCTCGACCCGCTTGTCAGGTGCCCGATGGCGTCGTCGACCGGGGCGCCAAGCGGGACGGCGAACGCCACGGCGCGGCCGCCGTAGACCGTGACCGGGTGCAGGGTGAGCACGGTCCCGTTGCCCAGCTTGACCGTGACGTAGGAGACGTCCGCGCGGACTGCCCCGAACTGGACCTGGGTCGGCCCGCCCGTGAGCACGAGGAAGTTGACGGGGTACAGGTCACCGCCGTTGAGGGGGGCGCCGGTATAGGCCGGCCTGGCGGACCCGAAGGCGGCGCCGGAGGCGAAGAACTGCTGGTCCGGTCCGGCGCCGCTGCTGCCCGGCTTGTCCGCGGTGAGTGCCCAGCGCTTGCCGTTGACCGTGCCCGACGCGATCAGCCCGGCCGGGGCGTGCGGACCCGGTGCCTGCACGGTCGCGGTGTACGAGCTGGCCGGCGGGGCAGAGTGGCGCACGGCGCCGACGACCGAGGGGATCCCGACGGCGGCCGCGGCCACCACCGCGGCCACTCCGGCCGCTGCGGCCGCCCGTCGCCGCCACCGGATGCCCTTACCCCGTCGCACGGTGCCGTCGACCGGCGCCGGGCCCGGGACGATCGCCTCGAAGGCACGGTCCAGCCGCTCCCGCAGATCACGTTCGTCGTTAATGCTCACTCCAAGCCCCCATCCACCAGTTCCGCGCTCTGCCGCAAGCTGGCCAGCGCGCGCGACGCCTGGCTCTTGACCGTGCCGACCGAGCAGTTCAGCTCGACCGCCGCTTCGCTCTCGGTCAGCCCCAGCCAGTAGCGGAGCACAACTACCGCGCGCTGCCGCGGTCCGAGCCGCTGCAGCGCCGCGATCAGGGCCGAACGGTCATCGGACTTTCCGGTCGCGTCCGGCGTGCCGGTCTCGGGAAGCGAGTCGGTCAGCCGCTCGGCCACCCGGTGCTTGCGGAACCGGTTCCGGTTCTCGTTGATCACGATCCGCCGGACGTACGCCTCGGGATCGCCGGTCCGCCTGACCCGGGGCCAGGACGCGTAGGTCCGCGCGAACGCGGCCTGCGCCACGTCCTCGGCGTGCCCCTGGTCTCCGGTCAGCGCGTAGGCCAGGCGGACCATGGCCGGCCAGCGAGCGTGCATGAAGTCCCGGAACTCCTCGTCCTGCATGGGCTCACCCCCTCACCCATGCAGACCACCGGCCGACGCCCGATAGTTGCACCGGAGCCTGAACTAAGCGCACGCCCCGCGGCCGGAACTGCGCGCTGATCCGCGGCCCGGCCCGCCGCGAGGTCTTCGGCACGGCGTGCTCCCATGTGACAGTTACCGCTGGGAGTCACACACGCAAGTCTTCCAATTGGAGATCCAGTGGAAAACTCCCCTGAGAATTGGAAAAGTTCACCGGGAACCTACAATGTACGAGCGCCTGACTTCACCAGTCCGGCGAACTGCTTCCAGGCGGCCCTGCTGAAAGCGAGCACTGGCCCCTGGCGGTCTTTGGTGTCGCGTATCGCGATCATGGGCCCGGTGTGACCGACTTCAACGCAGTTACCGCCGTTCGCGCCGGTGTAGCTTGATGTCCGCCAGCGCTGCTGGCTAGTGCTGTCCATTTCGATATCGCCTCTGTTATCAGCTCAAGTGAGGGCGTCCGGGGGAGCGCCTCGGCTCTTAGCATGTCGAACATGTTCACTACTTTGCCGACCAGTGTAGGTTCCAGGACTGTCATGCCTTGTACCCTGGTGTCCAGGTGTGCAGCCTGCTGTCCGTCGGTCGTCGTGGCTGCCGTGAACCCGCCGGACAGGCCGGCGTAGGCGCTGGCCGCCTCTGGGACGACCTGGACCGTGACATGCGGTCGGCCGGCCATGTCGGCTAGGTGCTCCGTCTGCGCGGCCATCACGGCCGCGGTGCCGACGCGGCGGTGCAGCACGGACTCATCGATCAGCACCCACAGCGTCGGCGGGTCTTCGGTGCCGAAGATGCGCTGCCGGTCGATCCGGGCCGCGACCTTGCTGTCGATGGCGTCGCCGCCGTCCTGGCGCCAGGACGCGAAGATCGCCCGGGCGTAGTCGGGCATCTGGAGCAGTCCGGGGATCAGCATCGGCTCCCACATGCGCAGCGTGACGGCCTTGCGCTCGATGCCCAGCCAGTCCAGGAACCATGGCGGGTAGGGTCCGCTCCAGGTCTGGTGGTTCTCCCTGAACCGGGTGAAGAAGCCGCCCCGGTCCGGGAAGGCAGCGTCACAGGCCTCGGCGAAGCCCTCGGGCGGCTCGGCCAGGCCCGCCTCGACCCTGGATACCACCGACCCGTCGCAGTGGGCGGCAGCGCCTAGCTCGGCCTGGGACATCCCGGCCGCCATCCGCGCGTGCCGGACCTCGGCGCCGAAGAAATGCAGCGGTGATGCGCCGGGATCCAGGATCCTCACTTGCGGCATGGGTGCCGGTCCCTTCTTGCCCATCTTGCGGCCCGGGGGTTCTGTCTTGCCAGTTGTGCAAGGTGACTGCGGGTTCTGCCGATGGCCGCCCGGTTCCTTCTCACCGTAGTCCTGGAGGGTTATTCAGGGGATAGGAACGTTATGCGAAGTTTATCCTGTCGGGCGGCATGGCATCATAAAAAGATGGCCCGTTCGCGAAAGGATTGAGTTACCACACTTAATCCACAGAACAGGCCATCACGTGCATCATACCACCGGGTTCGACCGCGAAGAAATTATCGACCTCTGCATCCGGATCAATTCCGTGAAGCCTTGGCCAGGATCCCCGAATTGGCCGCCATGCCTCGGTCTTTTCAAATCGGTAGTGGCCGCACTGACCTACATGCGGCATAATCGCACACAGGCGGAAATCGGCGAGTCGCTCGGCGTATCCCAGCCGACTATCAGCCGCGCCATATCTGCCATAACGCCGCTCATTCCGGAAGCGACGCGCGAATTTGTGCCGACCGCTGACGACCTTGACCCGGATGCCCAGTACATCCTGGACGGCACACTGCTCCCATGCTGGTCATGGGACGGGCACAAGGAACTGTACTCAGGAAAGCACAAGACCACCGGAATGAACGTCCAGGTCGCCTGCACCATTTACGGAAAGCTTGCCTGGATTTCCGACCCGGTCAACGGGAGCCGTCACGACAACTACTGCCAGGAAGAATCCGGCGTACTTCTGACGATGAATCCGAAGAACTGGATCGGCGACAAAGGATACATCGGGAACAACATGATCACTCCCTTCAGGAAACCTGCGGGCGGCGAGCTACTCGACTGGCAGAAGGAATACAACTCCGAGGTTAACAAGATACGCTGGATGATCGAGCAAGTGATCTCGCACTTCAAAAACTGGACCATCACGCACACCGACTACCGGCGCCCGCTCAGAACATTTGAGACGACTATCTCAGCAGTCGTCGGCTTGCACTTCTACCGGACGGCCTGAATAACCCTCCTGGCCTGCCACGGTGGATACCGAGATTCCCGTTGTCAGATTCTCCCCGGTGAGGAACAGCGACCAATGACCGCCGAACCCGTGAACGTCCAGCAGCCGAAACACCCCACATCCCAGCTGACCACCTACGAGCTGAAGAATTACCGCCGCGAACTAGAAAACGCGCTCAGGCACCTCCCCGAGCACATCCCGGCCCGCGAACTGCTCCGGGGAAAACTCGCCGGAGTAGTTGCCGAGCAAGACGCCCGCGCCCGGATCGCCAGCAGCAAGGCGTGACCGCCTCCGCACCGGGCAAGGGCGCGCTTCAACAGCCAGCTACCTGCCTGGTCACGCCGTCGCTGCGCGGGAGGCCAAGCGTGGTGCCTACGCGGCAGGTCGTCCCCTGCCCGGCCCGGACCGGAGTCTCCCGGCCCGTGCCCGCCGTGCCGCCGGGAGATCAATTTCATGCCGAACGGGCTGGGTGCGTGCCGGCCCGCCTGCACCGCCGCTAGCCCGGCCGGCGCACACCCAGACCACCACAACGCCGTCCGCGCGACAGGAGAACCGCACCCCGATGACAGGTCCCGCACCCGCCTGGCCGCCTGGCCGGCCTTCCCGCGATGACCTGGCCGCCCGCCTCTTCCGCGCCTTGTATGAGGGCTTTGACCTGCACACCGTGGGCGGCGCCCATGTCGCAGCGGCCAAAGGCAGCCCCTTCTTCGCCGGCCCGACCCTGAGCGCCATCGCCCTCCAGATCAGCGCCGCGTCAGCATCCGCCCCCGGCCCTCACCAGCCGGGCCAGCCCCGCCCGGCAGGCACGAGCATATGACCGCCCTTCCCGCGCCCGCCGACGTCGCGCGGCTTACCAATTTCCTGCACGGCCACCCGCGCTGGTCCGCATTCTGGGACAAGCGCTATGGCGTGTGGCGCGTCGCCGAAGACGACCCCGACTCCTCCCTGTATGCCGAGAGCCGGGACCTGGACACGGTGCTCAGCTACATCACCGCCCACTCCTGAGCCCCGCGATCCTTCTCCGCCCCGTCCGGCCGCCGCCGCCGGACGCGCCGCCGGGCTTGGCCCGCGTCCCGCTGACCACCGCGGGTCCCGGAAATACTGATAATGCCGAACGGGGTAACTGCGTGCCCCTCCGGTCCCGGTCTCGTCTCGCCGTCGGCCGGCCTGGCGGCCGGCCGGGTTCTGCCGGGTCGCCGCCCGCCCGTGGCTGTCACAGATCGTAATTGTGACGATGCGCTTACGGACGCCGTACATCCCTGTCCCGCGCCGTGCCTCACCGGAAAAATCGTCACATCTCGTGTTCTTACGGGCACACGGGGCAACTGAGGCTGCTGTTACTGCGGTAGAAACCTGGGGACATCATGACGGCACAGACGCAGGCACATGACACCATCACCGCGGACCGCCCGGCGCGCCGCGCGGATGCCGGGACGGTCCGGCTCAGCCAGCGCGACATCGACGGGCTCATGCTCTGCGGCGAGCATTACGGCGCGCCCGCCGACCTGCTCGCCCTAGCGCTGCGGGTGCAGCCAGAGCGGCTGCCCGCGATCGTGGCGCGGTGGCGCCGCGCCGGGTACGCGGCGACCGGGCGGCTGGGGCCGGGGCCGGGGTGGTGCTGGCTGACCCGGGCCGGGATGACCGAGACCGGCCTGGGGTTCCCCGCCACCCGCCCGGCGCTGGGCCGCCTGGCGCACGTCCGCGCGGTGCTGGCGGCCCGGTTGTGGCTGGCGGGCAGCCCGGCCTGGGCGGGCGGACAGCCGTGGTGGCATTCCGAGCGGCGGCTGCGCGCCGACCGCCCCGCCGCCGGGCGCAAAGAGCACGTGGCCGACGCGGAGATCCACTGGCCGTCCATCGCGGGCAGCCCCTACGCGGGCCAGGTATGGGCGATCGAGGTCGAGCTCACCCCCAAGCCCATCGCCCGCACCACGCGGATCATCACCGGGCTGCTATCCCCGATGCGGTACGCCCAGGTGGTGTACCTGACCGCCCCGGCCGCCCGGCCCGTGGTGACCCGCGCCGTGGCCGCCCTTCCCCCTGGCGAGCAGCCCCGGGTAGTGATCCGGGAACTGCCCGCCGCCGCGTTCACCCCGGAGCCGACCCCATGAGCGTGTGGGCCTGGCTCAAGCTGACCATGTGCCTGTGGCTGCTCCGCAAGATGATCAAGGCCAGCGGGTGGCTACTGCTGGCCGCGCTCGTTCTAGCGGCCTGGCCGGTGACGGCGGTAGCGGCGGTGGGGTACGGGGCGGCGTGGCTACGAGGCTGGCCGCCGGTGCGGCTGCGCCGGACCGCGGCCTGGGCGCTGCTCCCGGCCGGGGCCTGGCTCGCCGTCCAGGGCGCGCGGCTGCGCGCCTGGCGGCCGGTCGCGCTGGCGGCGGTGCACGCCTGGGCGCGCGGCTGGTCCCACCTGGCCGCGGCCGAGGTGGCCCGCGTGTTCCTGCTGCTGGCACCGTTCGCGGTCCCGGCCGGGCTCGCCCTGGGGGCGCTGGCGTGGGCATGGCGGATCTACGCCATCACCACCGGCCTGGGCGGCATCACGGCCACCGCCCCGATCACCTTCGACGCCCGCCAGTGGAAACGGCAGGCCCGCACCGCCAAGGGCCTGACCGCCGCGCCCGGCGCCGTCCCGCTGCTCGCGCGGGGCGGCCGGATCCCGGTCGGCGGGACCATCCGCGTCATCGGGCACCGCTGGCAGCCCGTCTTCACCATCCCCGCGTCGGCGTGCACCCGGCACATGGTCATCGTGGGCGCGACCGGGTCCGGGAAGACGAACCTGATGATCCGGCTGTGGGCGGGCTGGTTCACCGCCACCCTGGCCCAGGCGCGGGCCGGGAAGGGGCACCGGCCGCTGCTGGTCGTACTGGACTGCAAGGGCGGCCGGGACGCCCGCCTCAAAGCCGACCGGACCCGCCGCCTGCTCTACGGCGCCGGCGCCCGTCGCGTCGCGGTCTGGCCCGATGAGGCCCGGCTGTCCCTGTGGGACCTGCCGCCGCGGGACCTGGCCGTGCTGCTGTACCAGATGATCGACAGCGGGACCGGCGCCGCCGCGTACTACGCCGACATCTTGCAGGCCGTCCTCACGCTGGCGGTGATGGCGCCGGGCGGCCCGCCCGTGAGCACGGCCGCCTTCCTGGACCGGCTGGACGCCAGCTGGCTGCAGGTGGCCTGGGATCCAGCCCGCTATCCCGCCGAGGCCAAGCGGGTCCGCGGCGCGGCCCGGCAGCTGCCCGACATCCAGCTCCGCTACGCCACCCTCCTCGGCCGGCTCGGACCCGCCCTGGACGGCCCCGGCACCCTGGCCGACGCCGACGCCTGGTACTGCATCCTGGAAGGCACCCGCGAACCGTCGGTCGCCGAGGTGCAGGCGATGGCGATCACCGAGCTGACCGCCCACGCCGCCACCGACCTCGCGGCCGAACCGCGGGCGATGCTGCTGGCCGCCGATGACTACTCCGCGGTATCCGGGAAGGTGCCGCTGGCGAACCTGTACGAGCGGGGCCGGTCGCTGGGCATCGGGGTGCAGGTCTCGGCGCAGTCCTGGCAGGGCCTGGGGATGAATGAGGATGAGCGGTACCGGATCGCGGGCACCGCCGACGGCGGCATCTTCGTCCTGCACGTCCCCTACCCCGAGGCGCTGGTCGCCGCGGCGGGGACCCGGCGGATGCTGGAGACCGCGCACAAGCTGATCGGCCGCGCCTGGGGCGATGAGGGCACCACCCGCGAGCAGCGCGCCTGGACCGCCGACCCCGACCTGGTCCGCCGTCTGGACGTCGGCCAGGCGTGCTACATCCAGCGGGGCGCGGCCACCTTCGTCCAGGTCGCCCGGCCCAAGCCCTCCCCGCTCACCCTGCTGCCCCCGCCCGCCGCACCCGGCCCGGCAGCCCGGGTGCCTGAGCCCCGCCGCGAACCCGCCCCTGGCACCTGGCCGGACCCGCCGGCCAGCCTGGATGACGTCTTCGGACCCGGAGCCACCCGATGAACATGAACCCGTTCGAGGCGCTCGGCCTGCCCGCCCGCCCGGACCTGCCCGATGAGCAGGTCCGCGCCGCGTGGCGCGCGATCGCCGCCGCCACCCACCCGGACCGCGCCGATGGCGGGGACCTGGCCCGGTACACTGCGGCGTCGGCGGCCTACGCGGAGCTGCGGACCCCGTGGGGCCGCAGCGAGGCCTACGCCGACCTGCTCCAGCAAGCGGACCTGGACGGCGAGGCGCCCACCGGTCCGCTGCCCGCCGTCCTCGCCGACGGCGTGGCGGCCGGCGGCCTGCCGCGGCATCCGCTGGCCGCGGTGTGGGAGTTCCCGGCCCGGGTCCGCCGCGGCCGTCCTCGCCGCCTGCTCATCCGGGCCGCGATCGCGGCGGGGCTGTCCCTGGTGGTGCTGCAGCTGATCCCCGGCACCGCCGCCGCCCCGGCCGATATCGCCGGGCTGATCACCTGGTTCGTGCTGACCGGCCGCCGGGACCTGGCACCCCCGCCGGAACGGTGACAAGACCGGTGCCTCCGGCGGGGCCTCGGGCTCCGGGATGGACCCGGCCCGCGCACGGCCTCTCCCGCCGCAGGTGGCTGAGGAGGGTGGGGCCCATCCCGTCCCCGCCGGCCAGGGCAAGCCGAGCACACCTCCCGCCGCCGGTCCAGGTCGTTCGTCCAGTGGGGCGCTCCACCTGGACCGGCGGCGTGCGGCGTGCACCCCTGCGGGTGGCCGACGGTGACGGGATGGACCGCCGGTATCGCGGCGCGGCCGCGCCCGGGAAAGACGCGCGGAATTACCCGTACGAGCCGAGCCTGAGAGAGCGTTAAATGGAGAATGGAAAGCCCCGGGAAAACCAGGAAAATCACTCGCGTAATTCACCTGGAATATCGCCTAAAGGGCGCGTGATCAGCTATAATATGAGCGAGGGGGAAAGGCCGGGCGGGATCAAGGTCCGGTTCAAGATCCGCATCGCCGCCGGGAAACGCGCGGCCGAAATCGACGCGCGGCAGGCGAAGGCAATCACGGAGGTACTCCAATGGCAACGCCAGCAAGAAAAACGGAAATGAAACTGGCCGCCAGCGGCGCCCCGGGGCCCGCAGCCGAGCCGGTCCCGGTCGCGTTCCTGGGCCGGACCTCCACCCTGGAAATGCAGGACCCCCGCGCCTCGCTGCGCCGACAACTGCGCTCCTCCCAGGAATGGCTGCCGCCCGGGTGGTTCATCGCCGCCGTCTACTGGGACGTCGAGTCCGGCGGCCTGGACCTGGAGGCCCGCTCCCAGGGCGAGGCCTACCGGGCCTTCACCGACGCGGGCCTGCCCCGCGACGGCGGCATGGCCGACCTGCTCGCCGAAGCCGCCTCCCCGGTCCCGAAATTCGCCGCGGTCATCTGCGAGGACATCGAACGCTCCGGCCGCGACACCTTCAACGCGCTGAAACTGGAAAAGAAACTGTCCCGCAACGGGATCCCGCTGTTCGCCACCGACGAGCCCGCCCACATCGACGGCATCAACGCCACCACCGTGCTGGTCCGGCGGATGAAACAAGGCGTCGCGGAATGGTTCCGGCTCCAGCTGAAGGAGAAAACCTGGAAAGGGCTGGTGGAGCATTCCCTGGACGGCTGGAACATCGGCACCGCCCCCTACGGGTACACCGCCGACCGGATCCCGCACCCCGTCCCGGTCAAGGCCAGCCAGGGCCGCACCAAAACCCGCCTGACCCTGGACCCCGTCCGCGCCCCGGTCGTGGCGCAGATCTTCACCTGGCGGACCGTGGACAAGCTCGGCATGCCCACCATCGCCGCCCGGCTCAACGCCGACCCGGCCCGCTACCCCGCCCCCGGCAGCAACGGATGGACCACCCAGGGCGTGTACCAGCTGCTGCGCAACCCCAAATACACCGGGCACATGGTCTACGGGCGGCGCCGCAAGCGCAACGGCCGCCGGTTTCCGGTCCCGCCCGACCAGTGGCTGTGGTCCCCTGAGCCCACGCACCCGGCGATCGTGGACCGGGCCACGTGGGACGCCGCCCAGGAGATCGGCGCCGGGCACGGCACCAGCCGGGACGGGACCGGCCTGTCCGCCCATCCCGCCGCGGCCCGCACCTACCCCTACCGCGGCCGGATCCGCTGCCGGGACTGCCGCCGCCGCATGTCCGGCCTGCCCCAGGCCCGCGGCCCGCGCCTGTACATCTACTACCGGTGCCCGCACAACCCCGCCCGGCCCAGCGACGCTGCCGGGTACCCGGATCATCCCCGCTCCGTCAAGGCCCCCGAGACCCGGCTGGATCAGATCACCGGCCTGTTCTTCAAGGACTACGTGTTCGGCCCCGGCCGCGCCGCCCTGCTCGCCGCCCAGCTGCCCGCCACCGACGCGGCCGCCGCCGCCGAACGCGATGAGCAGGCCGCCGCCCTGGCCGCCCGGCTCAGGCGGATCGAGACCAGCCAGGACTCCTGCATCCTCGAACTGGAAGAACTCCCCGCCGACCCGGCCGACACCGCCGCCGCCGCGATGCGCGGCCGGATCCGCGCCCGGTTCGCCCAGCTCCACGCCGAGCGTGAGCAACTCGAAACCCAGCTAGCCGCCCTGGCCAGCACCACTCCCAAGGCCGTGGATCCGTCCCTGCTCGCCGAGCTCCCGCTCGCCGGGGACATCCTGCCCGGCCTGACCCCGCAGCTCAAGGCCGAGCTGTTCCAGGCCTTCGACCTGCAGATCCTGTGGAACAAGCCCGGCCAGCAGGCCACCGTGTTCGCCGAGATTACCGAGGCCACCCTGCAGGCCCTGCCCGGCATCCTGGACCCCGGCCAGGACGGGTACGATGACACTGCCGATGAGCAGCCCGGCGGCACCGGATCCGTGGAGCATTTGTTCGAGCCCCCGATGGTGGCAGTAATCGCACACGATAATTCGAAACCAGGATTTGTCCCGCTTGGTGGGGCGCCCGGGTGGCAATTGGCCGCCGAGCGCAGGGGCTGAGCGTTAGGGCCATGGCGGAATGGCGAGGGTGGCCGGGCCGGTTACTACAGGCGTCGACTATCTGTGAGGAGACACGTGATGTCGCTGACCTTTTCCTCCGGCCCGCTGTCTGGTCACCCGCCAGAGACCGTCAACTACCGGATCGACGGTCCCGCGCACAAGCTGCTGATGCAGGAGTTCCCGCGCCGGGTGCGGGCGACCTTCGGCGGCGAGACCGTATTTGACACGACCCGCGCCATGCTCCTGCACGAGACCGGACTGCTGCCGCAGGTATACGTGCCGCGGGACGACATCCGGGCCGACCTGCTGCGGCCCACCGACCACCACACGTACTGCCCGTTCAAGGGCACCGCGTCCTACTGGTCGGTGACGGCCGGCGGTCAGGTGGCGGAGAACGCGATCTGGTACTACCCGGATCCCAACTCCGAGTCACGGTGGCTGCAGGGGTACGCCGGCTTCTACTGGGACGCCATGGATGAGTGGTACGACGAGGACGAGCGCGTCGAGGGCCACATCCGTGACCCGTACCACCGCGTGGACGTGCGCCGTTCCTCGCGGCTCGTCCGCGTCCTGCTGGGGGACATCGTGCTGGCGCAGACCCGCAGGCCGCTGCTGCTCTCGGAGACCGGGCTGCCGAACCGCTTCTACATCCCGGTGGACGACGTCCGCCAGGACCTGCTCGAGCCCAGCGACACGCACACCGTCTGCGCGTACAAGGGCACCGCCTCGTACTGGTCCGTCGTCACCGGTGACCACAAGCTCACCGATGCCGTCTGGTCATACCCGCAGGCCGACGGCGACTCCGCCGCGGTCAGCGGCTACCTGTCGTTCCTGCACGACGAGCTGACCACCGAGGTCGGCCAGCCCGGCTGACCCATCCGCAGGCAGGGTCAGGCCAGGGCAGCAGAGTCAGGGCGGGGGCAGGCAGAGTCAGGCGGCCATCCGGTCGGTGGGCGGCTGCTCCGGCCAGCTCGAGCCGGTCCTGGCGGTGGCGGATTCCTGGGGTGAACCAGCCACCGTCAGGTCGCGCCTGACTGGCTCCCTGGAGGCGACGAAGATGGCGATGAGCCATGCGAACAGCAGCGCGACCGGGACGACAGCCATGATGGTCAGCTGCCAGACGGACAATACGGAGTTCGGATACATCGGGTTACCTTTCTTCCGGATAGGGCAGCCGGTCACGCACCGAAACGACCCGCACCGTGGTCCACCTGGCACTATCGCCTCTTCTCGAACTGCTCACCAGCCACAGCTCACCGCGCGGCGACGCGCGCCACTACCGACCAAAGTCCCGGGACGGGATGACTTCAGCCACCAAAGGGGTAAAACGTGGCGTGGCCACCCGCACCGGGACCGTTCGGCAGAAATTAACGACAGAAACGGGGGCGGCGGGCCACCTGATTCCAGGCGGCCCGCCGCACGCGGACAGAAGCTGTTCTTAAATTATTCAGCGCCGAAGGACTTGATCTCCGCCGCTTCGGCCTCGGTGAGCTCGCGCGGCACCTCGCCGCGCGCGGCCTTCTCCGCCTGCACGTGGTGCCGGATCTCCTCCACGATCTCGGGGTTGGCGAGCGTGGTCACGTCGCCGACGTCGGCGAAGTTGGAGACGGACGCGATGACCCGGCGCATGATCTTGCCGGACCGGGTCTTCGGCATGTCGGGGACGATCCAGACGTTCTTCGGCCGCGCGATCTTGCCGATCACGGTCTCGATCGCCTTGCTGACCTTGTTCTCCATCTCCTTGTTCGGCTCGAAGCCAGGCTTGAGCGAGACATACACCTCCACGATGCGGCCCCGGATGTCGTCGATCACCGGCACCGCGGCCGCCTCGGCGACCTCCGGCACGGTCAGGGCCGCCGACTCGATCTCCTTGGTGCCGAGCCGGTGCCCGGCCACGTTGATCACGTCGTCCACGCGGCCCAGGATCCGGATGTACCCGTCGGCTGTCTGGACCGCACCGTCATTGGTGAAGTACGGCCAGTCGTGCCAGTCCTGGCTGTCCGGGTTCTTGTTGTACTTGCGGAAATAGGTGGACAGGAACCGGTCCGGGTCGCCCCAGATCGTCTGGAAGATCCCGGGCCAGGGGTTGCGGATGCAGATGTTGCCCGCCTTGCCGCTGCCCTGCGGCACCTCGTTGCCTTCCTCGTCGTAGATGACGGGGTAAATGCCGAGCACACCAGGGCCGCAGCTACCCGGCTTCATCGGCTCCAACCCCGGCAGGGTGGCGCCGAGGAAGCCGCCGTTCTCGGTCTGCCACCAGGTGTCGGTGATCGCCGCCGCGCCCTTGCCGACCGCGGAGTAGTACCACCGCCAGACCTCGGGCTCGATTGGCTCGCCGACGGTCGTCATCGACTTGAAGTGGTAGTTGTATTTCTCCGGCTCATCCGGGCCGACCTTGCGCAGCATCCGGATCGCGGTGGGGGAGGTGTGGAAGATGTTCACCCCGAGCTTCTCCGCGATCCGCCACGGCCGGCCGCCGTCGGGATAGTTGGGTACGCCCTCGTAGATCACGGTAGTGGTGCCGAGCGACAGCGGGCCGTAGACGATGTAGGAGTGGCCGGTGATCCAGCCGATGTCGGCCATGCACCAGTACACGTCGTCCGGGTGGATGTCCTGGTAGTACTTGGAGGTGCCGGCCACGTAGGCCAGGTAGCCGCCGGTGCTGTGCTGGCAGCCCTTGGGGCGGCCGGTGGTACCGCTGGTGTACATCAGGAACAGCGGCGCCTCGGCCGGCATGGAGACCGGGTCGACGGTCTTCCCGGCGTGCTCCGGGAGCACCTCGTCCACGAAGAAGTCCCGGCCGTCGACCATCGGGGTCTGCGACGCGTACTGACCGGGGCGGCGCCGCCAGACCAGCACCTTGTCGACTTCCTGCCCTTCCTTGGCCGCCACGTCCAGGGCCTCGTCGGCCTTGACCTTGTGATCGGTCATCTTGCCGGCCCGGTAATAGCCGTCCATGGTGATCAGGACGCGGCTGCCCGAGTCGGCGATCCGCTGGCCGCAGGCCGTGCCGCTGAAGCCGCCGAATACCTCCGAGTGGATAACGCCCAGCCGCGCGCAGGCGAGCATGGTGACCGGCAGTTCGGGGACCATCGGCATGTGCAGCGTCACCCGGTCGCCGGCCGACAGGCCGGCGAAGTCGCGCAGCAGCGCGGCGAATTCGTTCACCTGCCGGTGCAGCTCCGCGTAGCTGATGTGCACGGGCTCGTCGGACTCGAGTTCGCCCACGAAAACGATCGCGGTCTTGTCCGGATTGGCCGCTGCGTGCCGGTCGACGCAATTGTAGGAGGCGTTCAGCCTGCCGCCGACGAACCACTTGTAGAACGGCGCGGTGCTCGTGTCCAGCGTCGTGTGCCAGGGCTGGTCCCAGGTCAGCAGGTCGGCGTACTCCTTGAAGCAGTCAGGGAACTTGTCCTCGGCGAACCGGTCCCGGATGGCCGGGTCCGCGGCGTTGGCCTGTTTGACGAAACTGGCGGGCGGCGGGTAGATCTCCTCCTCGCGCCAGTGCACTGCGATCTGTGCCTCGGAAACCCCGGATTCCGGAGCTTCGGCGGCCTGCCCTTGGACGTCGTCGGCCATTTGGTGAGTCCCTCCGCTTGCGCGTGCTGTCAGATTTAACGCCGGAAGCACTCCAAATTTAACGCCAGCGGCCAGCATCCTCCATGGTCACGAGCCACTGATCTGGGCGGGATTAAGCCAGGCCGGTCACGCCGAGTAGGCGTGAGCTGACGGCTGCAGCTCGGGGAAGGCCCGGTCCAGGCCGGTAATCCGCATGATCTTCAGCAGCGGCGGCCGGGCCGAGGTCAGCACGAGCTGGCGGCCGACCTCGCGCGCGTGCCGCGCGATCCGGGCCAGCGCGCCGAGCCCCGAGGCGTCGCAGAAGGTCAGCCCGGACAGGTCCACGGTGACCGGCGCCGGCAGGCCGTCGATGACCTCGCTGATGTAGGAGTAGGCCTGTTCGGCCGTGGCGATGTCGAGTTCGCCGGTCACGCTGACGATCTGGTATCCGTTGGCACCTGTCCGGCAGGAAAGCTCCAGCTGAACAGGCTCCACCCGCTTCGCCTGAGCAGGCACCATACGCTCTGCGATCTTCACGGTTGCATCACTTCCCCCGTCTGGCACTGCCGCGACGGCGTTGACGCGGTTCAGTGGACGAATGATCACGTGCCCCTCTCGGTTAAACGCCGGCGGACCGGCAAAACGTTCCTCGCACCGCCGAACCGGGACGGACCCCCAGGGCCCCGTACTCTGGGGTGATGGTCCTGATTCTGACAGCAGGGTCACTACCAGCGCAAATAATTAGAACCAGCGCAGATAATTAGAACCTCGCCAGCTGAGCCGATATCGGGATTCTGCTGAGTAACACGTGCGAGCGGTGGCCCAGGTTCAACGGCTGACGGGAGATCTTCAAGGAGCTCCAGTGACAGGAGGCCCCTGGGCGAGCCCGTGGCTTAGCGTTCCCTGATCGTGCGCCGACAGTGTGCTGATCAATGGCCGAACAGTCCTATCTGGTGATAGGCGCGCTCCGAACACCGGGCATACTGGGCAACACAAGGAGCTGCCATGAGTAAGCAAGCTACGCCGCCCCCGCCGGGCGACAAGGCGAAGCCGTCCGCGCCGCCGCCGCCGCCGACGTGGCGGAACTGGCTGTGGCCGATCATGATCGTCGTCATCTTCGCGTTGTTCTATCTCCTGCCCCACGGTACGCCCTCGACCAGCCTTAGCTACTCCCAGTTCCTGACCGATGTGAACGCGGGTCAGGTGAAGACGGTGCAGCTGGCCAGCACATCGGGCGGCACGAGCACCGGCACACTGACCAACGGGAAGAGCTTCACCGTGGTCGTCCCGCCGCAGGCGGGCCAGGTCCTGCTGACCGACCTGCAGCAGCACAACGTGCAGATCTCCTCCGCGCCGGTGGGGAATAGCTTCGGTACCCAGGTGCTGATCTTCCTGCTCACCTTCGGGCTGCCGATCGTGTTCTTCATCTGGCTCTTCCGCCGGATCTCCCGCAACGCGGCGGGCGGGCTGCAGGGCATCATGGGCGTGGGCCGGTCCCGGGCCAAGGTGTTCGACGAGGAGCGGCCGACCACCACGTTCGCCGACGTGGCCGGCTACGAGGGCGCGAAAGCCGAGATCGCCGAGGTCGTCGACTTCCTCCGCAAGCCCGACCGGTACACCCGGGTCGGCGCGGTGGTGCCGCGCGGCGTCCTCATGATCGGGCCGCCCGGCACCGGCAAGACGCTGCTGGCCCGCGCGGTGGCCGGCGAGGCGCAGGTGCCGTTCTTCTCCGTGACCGGGTCCAGCTTCGTGGAGCTGTTCGTCGGGGTCGGCGCGTCCCGGGTCCGTGACCTGTTCGCCGAGGCGCGCAAGCGCGCGCCCGCCATCATCTTTATCGACGAGATCGACGCCATCGGCCAGCGCCGCGCGAGCGGCGGGGGTGCGTACGTGTCCAACGACGAGCGGGAGCAGACGCTCAACCAGCTGCTCGCCGAGATGGACGGCTTCGAGCCGACGGCCGGCATCGTGGTGCTCGGGGCGACGAACCGGCCAGAGATCCTCGACCCGGCCCTGCTCCGGCCCGGCCGGTTCGACCGGCAGGTGACGATCCCGCTGCCGAACGTCAGCGAGCGGGCCGCGATCCTGGCCGTGCACTGCCGCGGCAAGAAGCTGGCCGGCAACGTCGACCTGAACGCCATCGCCCGCGGCACCCCCGGCTTCTCCGGCGCCGACCTGGCCAACCTGGTCAATGAGGCCGCCATCAACGCGGTGCGGGCCGGGCGCGACGTGATCAGCGCGGCGGACTTCGACGCGGCCAGGGACCGGATTATCTTGGGCCGCCGGGAAGGCTCCAACGTGCTGCTGCCCGAGGAGAAGCGCGCGGTGGCGGTGCACGAGTCCGGGCACGCCCTGGTGGCCGCCCTGTCCGAGCACGCCGACCCGGTGGCCAAGGTGACGATCTTGCCCGCGGGCCAGACGCTCGGCGTGACCGAGCAGCTGCCGCTGGTCGAACGGCATATGTACGGGGAGGACTACCTGCACGACTCGCTCGCGGTGCGGCTCGGCGGCCGGGCCGCCGAGCTGGTGGTGCTCGGCCAGGGGTCCACCGGGGCCGCCAACGACCTGGCCGGGGCGACCGACCTGGCCATCAAGATGGTCAGGGAGTTCGGCCTGTCCGAGAAGCTCGGCCCGATCGGGTACCCCGAAGGCGGCTCGGTGTTCCTCGGCGGCGGCGGGCCTGCCATGTCCAGCCGCCCGTTCGCCGAGGCCACCCAGGCGGAGATCGACCGCGAGGTCTCCCAACTGCTGCGCCAGGCCGAGGAACGCGCGACGGAGCTGCTCAACGGGCATCGTGCCCAGCTCGACTCGCTGGTCAGCCTGCTGCTTGAGATGGAAACCGTAAACGGATCCGACGTGTACCGGCTGGCCGGCCTGCCCGATCGGGGGGCCACCTCACCGCCAGTGCCGCCGATCACCGTGGCCCCCCGCGCGGTGGCGACCTCCGACGCCGGTACCGCCCACTCCGCCGTCGGCGGTCCCGACCCCGCTAGAGACTAAATTTCCGCCGAACGGTCCTGGTACCAGCCCCTCGAGCCGGTTCACGCCACCGGCTCGAGGCGCCCGGCCGTGAGCGACGGTCCCGGCCTTCCGGGCGCCGATCATGGTCCGGGCCCGGTGTACTCTCGGCCGTATGGCGATGGCGATGCCGACGTACCTTCCCAGCCCGTCGATTAACAGCTTTAACATCGGCCCGCTGGTCATTCACTTCTACGCGCTGATGTACCTGGTCGGCATCGCCGCCGCGATCATCATCACCAGGCGGCGGTGGCGCGCGGTCGGCGGTGACCCCGACCTGGTCGGCGACGTCGCCCTGTGGGGCGTCCCGGCCGGGATCATCGGCGGCCGGATCTACTTCGACATCACCACGCCGATGGACATCCCGCACGTGTGGTACGGCGTGTTCGCGGTGTGGGATGGCGGCCTGGGCATCTGGGGCGGGATCTTCGTCGCCGCCCTGGTCGGCCTGTGGCGCGTGCGCAAGCACGGCGCGAACGGCGCCATGTTCATGGACGCGGTGGCCCCCGCGCTGCTGGTGGCGCAGGGCATCGGCCGGATCGGGAACTACTTCAACAAGGAGCTCTTCGGCCGTCCGACGTCACTGCCCTGGGGGCTCGAGATCCCCTTCCAGTACCGCGCGTCCGGCGGGATCCCCGCCGCCGACCTGCACTTCAGTACCTTCCAGCCGACCTTCCTCTACGAGCTGATCTTCGACTTCGCCTGGGCGGCCGTGCTCGTCTGGCTCGGTCACCACCGCACGATCAAGCCGCCCGGCCTGTTCGCGCTGTACGTCTTCGGCTATTCCGCGTACCGGATCTTCGAGGAATCGCTGCGCATCGACTCCTCGGTGTACATCTTCGGCCTGCGCCTGAACATGTACATCGCCTCCGCGCTGGCGGTGATCGGCGCGGTCTGGTTCTACCGCAGCCAGCGCCGGGCGCTGCCCGAAGGTGCCGCCACCGCGGCGGGTCCCGTCGCGGCCGTCGCTCCCGCCGTTGGCGGTGACGTCACCGACGGTGGCGCTGGGCCGCCCGGTGATGCCGGGCCGGCGCAGGACGCCGCGTCCGAGAGTTCCCCCGACGACTCCTCAGCCGAGGATGGTCCCCGGGCATCCAGGGACTCCGAACAGGCCACGTCCGAGCCTTGACCGGCAGCGGACGACCCGGCCGACGCTATTAACGCTCGACCGTCGCCAGCACCCGCCCGGCCAAGATGGCTTCGAGCAGCCGCCGGTAATCCTGCTCGTTCTGGTCGGCATAGGCGATTGCGAAATCCGCGATAGCGTGGTCGAAGTCCTCGCTGCCGCCCAGGTAGCCGGAGATCAGGCTGGCCCGCCCGGTCCGGGCGTGCGCCCGGGCAAGCGCCCAGCCGCAGAGCGTGCCGTAGTAGTTGAGCTGGAGCGGGTCCATCAACGGGACGCTCATACTGCCTTTCATGTCGCGCAGCTGACGCACGTAGTAGTCCTTGATAGCCGCGCCGCTGGTTCCGATGCCGCTGGTCCAGCCCAGGAACGGGTCGGTAGCGGCCTGCGTGAGCCGCTGGCCCCTGACCACCCGCTCGCCCTGGTGCTGGTACTCGCTCTTGCCGGCGAAAGGGGCCAGCACCGACTCCTGGGCCTCCTTCACCTGCAGGAACAGCGGCTCGTCCGCGCGGTCGCCGAGAAGCAGCAAGACGAACGCCTCGGTGCCGACCGACCCGACGCCCACGACCTTGCGCGCGAAATCGCCGAAATAGTAGCGGCGCAGCACCTCGCGCCGGTCCTCCTCCACCGTCTCCTGGTACCGCGCGACGGCGTGCCGCAGTTCCTCCAGGACGCCTGGGTGGCGCTCGATGGGGAAGCGGACGATCACCGGGTGGGCCTGCCGGATGCGGTATTGCCCCTCGACCTGGTCGCACATCTTCAGGAACGCCTTCAGGCTCGTGCGGCGCTGCGCCTTGGCAATGTCCCGGTGGCGGCGGCGCACCGCCCCCTTCGGCTGGAGCGTGTCGAACAGCCTGCTGACCTCGTCGATATCGATCCTGGAGTACCAGACCTTCAGGAACCGCATCGCGGCATAGTTCGCCATCTCGGTGCGATAGCTGCGCACGGCCAGACGCGCCGCGGTACGGGCCTCGCGGTCACCGAAGCCATTGTCTCGCGCGGCGATCGCGAAGCTCGCGGCCAGGCGCTTGACATCCCAGTCGAACGGCGCCGGAAGCGTCTCATCGAAGTCGTTGACGTCGAAGACCAGCCGCCGGTCAGGCGCGGCGAACATGCCGAAATTCAGCAGATGCGCGTCTCCGCAAGCCTGCACCCGGATGTCGGTCGTGGGCGTGTGCGCGAGATCCCATGCCATCGGCGCTGCCGCGCCACGGAAGTAGGCGAACGGCGAGGCCGCCATGCGCCCGTAGCGGATCGGTACTAGATCCCGTACCCGGGTCCTGGCCTGCTCCTCGAGAATCGCGACCGGGTCCGGCCGGTCCTGTGGCGGCGTCCACTGCGAGTGGCTCGAGCGGCCCACCAGCCTGCGCCGCTCGCGGCCCCTGGAGCGCCACTCATCCGGCGTGAGTATTCGTGCGGCGGGGCGAGAACACCCGGAGACATCTTGCTCATGAAGCCAACGCCCCGATCATGACCGCTGACGGCAACCGAACAGCCAGGCAAGCCCGCCAGGCCACGGCGCCACCTGATAACTGAAACCTTATGTTTACCGCGTCGTCACGCATAGTCCCAGAGCCGGACGCACCTGCACCTCGGTCCGCAGGACCTGGCTCTTCCGCCGTCGCACGGCCTGATCACGGCGGGCTCGATGCGCACCCTTATGATGCCATAACGGTATGGCTATGACTCTTCGTTTGCCGCCCGAGGTTAAGGACCAGCTCCAGCAGGTGGCTGAGATTGAACACCGCAGCGTGCAACAGACGGTTCTGTCGCAATGAAGATCCTTTCGATGCGCGAAACCGCCGAGATCCTCGCCGATCCGGCCGCGCTCAGGGGCCTCGCCGAGGCCCGCGAATCCAGCAGGCTGGTGATGTCGTCTACGGGGTTCGAGAGCTCGCGTGCACTGCTCACTGAGCGCAAGCGGTGACCGCGGAGCTGTACGAGCTCGGAATGACCCGTCCGGCCCGGCGCGCGATCTTCTGAGCTCTCCCGGAGGACGTCGCCGCCGCAGCCGTCGAGTTCATCACCGGACCGCTTCTCGAAGCGCCTCGTGTCGGCAAGCCGCTCCGGGACAAGCTGGTCGGCTTCCATAGCGCACCGGCTCGGTGCCCAGTGGCGCGTCCTGTACAGAATGACGATGAATCGAAGCGCATTGTCGTCGTCCAGGACATACAACATCGCTCCGACGCCTACCGTCGGCGGTAAGGATTCGGGAGCAGGAACGGTCGCGATCCGCCAGGCCGATGCTGGCGACCTTCGCGGCGGCGGCCCGGACCAGGTCGGCGGCGCGAGCTCGATCTCCAGGCCGCGCCGCCCGCCGCTGCGAGGATTCGGTGGCGAAGCTCATCGCGGACGCGTCCAGCACCACCGGGAGGCGCTTGCGCTGGCCGAACCGGAGATGCCGCCAGCCACGTACCCAGTGGCCCGTTCGGCCGCCGCCACCTGGCCATGGCAGCCTTCTTGCCGCCCGAGGCCGCGGCCAGCGCCTTGAGGTCGAGCTGGCCCTGCCACCGGGACCACTCCGGCCACCAGGTTCGTCCACCTCGGCGATCAGCGTCTTGAACACGCGGTCCCAGCGAGACGCCCAGGCCTCGCTCGCCTCGTGACCGTCAAGACTCGTGCCTGGGTCGTCGGCGTCTCGTGCGCCTGAACGCGATCCCGGCCCGCTCGAGCGCCATCGTCGCCGTCGTCCCGCGTCCCGCCACGGTCGGCCACCTTACGGCATGGCGCCAACCTGGCTGGCGCCGACCGGATCACGAAAACCAGCTCACCGTTAGCCGCGCCGTCCGGTGCGTCCGCATAGTCGGGATATGCGCGTGACGTTTCCCGGCTGCTGCCTGACCACCAGCACGCCTACGCGCTCGTCGAACGGGACGACGGAGTCATGTACCGGCTGTACGGCGGACGGCCGGGCCCCGGCTGCCGCACGACATCATGTACTTCGTCGTCGAGCGGGAACTGCGTATCCGCGACGGCATCTCGGGCGGCATCGCGGCGGGCATCGTCTTCGACAGCATGCGGTACATCGAGCGGCCGCCGCCCGCCGCACGCGGCCGAGCGCTCGGCTCAGCTGCTGCGCAGCGGGCAGCGTCGGCCTGCGGCCGAACTCCTCGCGCGACCTGGTGTCCAGCGCCACGGCGCTGGACCACCTGACGCTGGACAAGATCAGGCGGCTGGCGGAACGCCAAGCTTTCTGTCCTGCCCGAGACGGAGGTCGATCCGGCCGTAGATCGCCGCCGCCGCGCGAGCGCTGCAGGTCGAGGCGTCCCGCTGGGCGCGGCTACGGTCGGTGAGGAGCTGTGCTACGGATGGCCCGGCCGGCGATACCGCCGGGGAAAGGCATTGTGCTTCCCCCGCCCGACCGCGAGCATGAGCGGATGAGCGCACGCCCGGAAGAGCAAATCGAGCACGGTCCAGTCCTCTTGTGCCGCTACCGCGAGGATGACCTCGACGCGATCGTCCAGGCGAGTGACCGATTCCGCTGACCACCTGCGCCCGTGGCTGCCATGGGCGTGGACTACAGCCGGAGTCGGCGACGATTTCTGGCCACTCGATCCAGGAGTGGAGAACGGCACCGCCTACAATATGCCATCACGACCGGAGGCGTCCTGGCGGCGGCATCGGCCTGATGGCCAGGATCGGGCCGGGCGGGCTGGAGATCGGCTGCTGGGTGCACGGCCTACACCCGCCGCGGCCTGGCCACGGCGGCCGCCGCGGCGCTGGTGGAGCGGCGTTCCAGCTCGCCGGCGTGCAGCGGCTTGGATCGTGCACGACGGAGCTGAACATGGCCAGTGCGCGGGGTGCCGCGCAAGTCGGCTTCACCAAGGTCGGCGGCGCGCCGTAGACCCGATCCCGCCGGAAGAGGTACCGCGTCGGCGTGGTGTGGCGCCTAGTCCGGTAGCGCGACCGGCATGGGATACGGGCCAGCCGAACAGGGCGATCGCGAGATGATGGCGCTGGCCCTGGGCCAGGCGCGGGTCGGCCTGGAAGCCGGCGGCGTGCCGGTCGGCGCGGTGCTCGCGGCGGGCAGTGCTGGCCGAGGGTGGCAGGTCGTCGCGGCAGGCCACAACGAGCGGGTGCAGCGCGGCGATCCGGTGGCGCACGGCGAGATCGCCTGCCTGCGCAACGCCGGCAGGCGGCCTTCCTACCACGACACCACCTTGTACACCACGCTGTCGCCGTGCCAGATGTGCAGCGGGGCCATCCTGCTGTTCCAGATCCCCCGGGTGGTGATCAGCGAGGCGCAGACATTCGAAGGCGATCTCGGCTTCCTCGCCGGCCGCGGCGTGGAGATCGTGCTGCTCGAGGACGAGGACTGCGTGGCCGTCATGCAGGAGTTCCAGCAGCGTTACCCGCAGGTGTGGAGCGAGGACATCGGCGGCCGCTGACCGCGGCCGCCCGGACCTGGCCGGATTAGCGAAGGCTTATGGGTGGTTGCGCAATGCCCACCCAGGCCGAATGATGCATTACATGCAGGTCCCGTCACAGGTCGAATACGAGCGGGCGACCAGCGTGGAGCACGCGCTGTCGCTGCTGAGCAGGCCGGACACCCGCGTGGTCGCGGGCGGCCACAGCCTCATCCCGATGATGAAGCTGCGGCTGGCCCAGCCCGAGATGCTCGTCGACATCAACGGGCTGGCCGAGCTCGCCTACATCAAGCTGGCCGGCGGCCAGCTGTGCATCGGCGCCCTGGCCCGGCACGCGGACCTGCTCGACTCGGCCGTCGCGGGCGAGCTCTTCCCGATCTTCCACGACGCCGAGCGGGTCGTCGCGGACCCGATCGTCCGGCTGTGGGGCACGGTCGGCGGGTCGCTGTGCCAGGCCGATCCGTCCGAGGACCTGTCCGCGGTGTTCGCCGCGGTCCGGGCGACCGCGGTCATCCGCGGCCAGCACGGCGACCGCGTGGTCCCGGTCAGGGAGTTCCACCTCGGTCCCTACGAGACCGTCATCGGCCCCGGCGAGTTGCTGGCCGAGGTCCGGGTCCCGGTGCAGCCCGGCACGGGCAGCGCGTACGCGAAGGTGGCGCGGCGGACCGGCGACTGGTCGGTCGCCGCCGCCGGGGCGGTGCTCCGGGTCGGCGAAGGCGGGAACCACGAACCGGTCATCTCCTCGGCCGGCCTCGGCCTGACCGCCGTGGGCGCCGAGCACTTCGTGGCCGCCGAGGCCGAACAGTTCCTCGTCGGCCGCCCAGCCGACGAGGAAAGCTTCGCGGCGGCCGGGGCGATCGCCGCCGAGCACTGTCACCCCGTCGCCGACCAGCGCGGACCGCAGGACTACAAACGGCACCTGGTCGCCGAGCTCACCGCCCGAGCGCTGCGCCGGGCCGCCGAACGCGCGGGCCGCCCATCATGACCATGCGGGTCGCGATGACGGTGAACGGCACCGAGTACGCGCGCGACGTGGAGCCCAGGCTGCTGCTCATCCACTTCCTGCGCGACGAACTCGGGCTGACCGGCAGCCACTGGGGCTGCGATACGTCGAACTGCGGCAGCTGCGTGGTGTGGCTGGACGCCAGGCCAGTCAAGTCGTGCACGGTACTCGCGGCTATGGCCGACGGCCGTTCGGTAAGAACCGTAGAGGGCCTGGAGCAGGACGGCCGGCTGGACCCGGTGCAGGAGGGGTTCATCGAGTGCCACGGCCTGCAGTGCGGTTTCTGCACGTCCGGCATGATGATGACCGCGCGCTGGCTGCTCGACCACCATCCCGATCCGGACGAAGCCGAGATCCGCGAGGTCATCTCCGGCCAGATCTGCCGGTGCACCGGATACGAGAACATCGTCAGGTCGGTCCGCTGGGCCGCGAAGCACCCCCGGCGAGACGACCGGGACGATGCGGAGGCAACCGGATGAGCGCCAACAGCAGCGCCAATAACGGGGCCCCCGCGGGCTTCGGGCGGATGCTGCGCAAAGAGGACCAGCGGTTCATCCGCGGCCAGGGCACGTACGTGGACGACGTGCAACTGCCCGGCATGCTCTACGGGGCGGTGCTGCGCAGCCCGCACCCGCACGCCAGGATCACCTCCATCGACACCGTCGCGGCGGAGGCGCATCCCAAGGTCAAGGTCGTCATCACCGGCGAGATGCTGAAACAGCGGAACCTGGCCTGGATGCCAACCCTGTCCGGCGACACGCAGGCCGTGCTGGCCACCAACAAGGTCCGGTTCCAGGGCCAGGAGGTGGCGTTCGTGGTCGCGGAGGACCGCTACTCCGCCCGGGACGCCCTCGAGCTGATCGACGTGGAGTACGAGCCGCTGCCCGCGGTGGTCGACGCGCGCCGCGCGCTGGACGCCGGGGCGCCGGTCATCCGCGACGACCTGGGCGGCCGCGCCGACAACCACATCTTCGACTGGGAGGTCGGCGACGCCGCCCGCGCCGAGCGGGTATTCCGCGATGCCGAGGTGACGGTGTCCCAGGACATGCTCTACCCGCGGGTGCACCCGGCGCCGCTCGAGACCTGCGGGATCGTCGCGGACTTCGACAAGGTGACGGGCAAGCTGACGGTCTGGGTCACCAGCCAGGCCCCGCACCCGCACCGGACCCTGTACGCCATGGTGACGGGCGTGCCCGAGCACAAGATCCGGGTGATCTCGCCAGATATCGGCGGCGGGTTCGGCAACAAGGTGCCCATCTATCCCGGCTACCTGTGCGCGATCGCCGGGGCGATGCTCACGGGCGGGCCGGTGAAGTGGATGGAGGACCGGTCGGAGAACCTGATGTCCACGTGTTTCGCCCGCGACTTCCACATGCACGGGGAGCTGGCGGCCAGCCGGGACGGCACGATCAGGGCGGTGCGGGTGACGGTGCTCGCCGACCACGGCGCGTTCAACGGCGTCGCCCAGCCCAGCAAGTACCCGGCCGGGTTCTTCGGCGTGTTCACCGGCTCCTATGATCTGGAGGCCGCGCACTGCCAGGTGACCGGCGTGTACACGAACAAGGCGCCCGGCGGGGTCGCGTACTCCTGTTCGTTCCGCATCACCGAGGCGGTCTACCTGGTCGAGCGGATGGTCGACGTGCTGGCCTTCGAGCTGGGCCTGGACCCGGCCGAGCTGCGGATGCGCAACCTGCTCCGGCCCGAGCAGTTCCCCTACACCAGCCAGACCGGCTGGGTGTACGACTCCGGTGACTACCCGCGGACGCTGCGCCTGGCCATGGAGATGGCAGGCTATGACGAGCTAAGAAATGAGCAGCAGGCCGAACGGGCCCGCGGTCACCTGATGGGTATCGGCCTGAGCTTTTTCACCGAGGCCGTCGGGGCCGGTCCCCGCAAGCACATGGACATCCTGGGGTTCGGCATGGCCGACGGGGTCGAACTCCGGATCCACCCGACCGGGACCGCGGTGCTGCGGATCTCGGTGCAGACCCAGGGGCAGGGGCACGAGACCACCTTCGCCCAGATCGTCGCGACCGAACTCGGCGTTTCCCCCTATGACGTGGAAGTCGTGCACGGGGACACGGACCAGACGCCGTTCGGCCTCGGTACCTACGGATCCCGGTCGACGCCGGTGTCGGGCGCGGCCACCGCGATCGTCGCCAGGAAGGTGCGCGAGCGGGCCCGCATCGTCGCCTCGGCCATGCTCGAGGTCGACCCCGCCGACCTGGAGTGGGAACGCGGCCGGTGGTTCGTCCGGGGCGACCCGGACTCCGGCCACACGATCGCCGAGATCGCGCTGGCCGCGCACTCTCACCTGGAGCTGCCGGAAGGCGTCGAGGGGCAGCTGGACGCGACCTGCGTCTACAACCCGCCCAACCTGACCTATCCGTTCGGCGCGTACATCTGCGTGGTCGACGTGGACCCGGGCACCGGCGAGGTATCGGTCCGGCGGTTCATCGCGGTGGACGACTGCGGGGTGCGGATCAACCCGATGATCGTCGAGGGCCAGGTGCACGGCGGGCTCGCGGACGGGATCGGGATGGCGCTGATGGAGTCGATCGCCTTCGACTCCAACGGCAACTGCCTGGGCGGCTCGTTCATGGACTACCTGCTGCCCAGCTCGCTGGAGTGCCCGTCCTTCG
>CAVYNE010000020.1:0-193500 GCA_963769715.1 uncultured Actinomycetes bacterium | reverse complement strand
GCTTGCGTTTTAACCCGTTGCGTGATGTCAGGCCGTTTTCTTGTTGACGTCGTGGCGTGGTGCGGGGGTGCTGCGGCGGCCTTTGGGCCGGCCGGGGCCGGCCTTGGAGGGTTTTGGCGGGCTGGCGGGTGTTCCGGCTAGCGTGGCTAGGCGAGCGAAATCCCTGCGGACGCGGCCGGGGCTGAGTTTCCCCTGGCTGCGGCGGCGTTCCCAGCGCTGCCGGTGGTCGGCGGCGATCGGCCGGGCGAGGCGGAGCTGGGTGACGGCGGCGATGATGAGCCAGGTCCAGCGGGCCACTTGCTCGGGGTGGCGGAGGGCGGCCTTGTCCCAGCCCAGGGTGTGCTTGGCGAGCCGGTAGGTGTGCTCAATGTCGAAGCGGTGCAGGTAGGCGCGCCAGATCAGGTCCAGGTCGGGCATGCCGGGGCCGGCCCACCACAGCCACAGCGGGCCGGGGACCTTGCGCCCGTTCGGCAGGCGGGTGACGGTGACCCGGATCAGGTGGCACCTGATGACGGGCGGCTTCGCGAAGCCGGCGAACCGGCCCCGGCAGAACAGCTTCGGGTGCAGCCCCTTCCACGACTTCACGCTGACGTGACCGTACTTCTCGTCGTCCAGTTCGAGTTCCCCGTCCGGGGTGCCCCAGGTGGCGGGGCTCCGGCACTCGAACCGGTCGCTGCCCGAGCCGTGGACGCGGGGCCGGCCCGCCTTCCCCGGGATCCGGGGAGGCGGATCCCGGTAGAGCACCCGGTCGCTGCGGAGCCGGACCAGGACCTGCACCCGGTCCAGGTGATCGCGCAGGTCCCAGGTCAGGGGTGCCTCGTCGTAGCCGGCGTCCAGCACGTAGAGCGGGATGCCGCCCTCCCCGGCCGCCCGCAGCCGCGCAGAGTGCGCGATGACCTGCGCTGCCGCCTGGCGGGTGGCGTCGTCCCCGGTGCCGACGCGGACCTGGTCCTGCGGCGCGGTCCACGAGTCGTGCGCGAAGCTGACCTGGGCCAGCCACTGGAACGCCCACCCCGCGACCGCGCCGTCGCCGCCGTGGCTGCCCGGGCAGGAGTGATGATGGAACTCGCGGTCCGGGCTGCACCCCGCCTCCGGCCGCGGGTACGTGGAGGCATCGATGGCGAAGACCAGGGGCCAGTCCCGCTCCCGGGCCGCGACCAGCAGGTCCCGCAGCGCCTCCTCGTCGATCCCGCCCTCGCCGAGCGCCCGGTAGACCATGCCGTGACCGCGGCGGAACGCGGGCTCCAGGCTCAGGTACGGCAGCGACGCCACCGGCCCCGGCGCGGCCAGCACCGCGTCGGCCAGCTCGAACAGGGCGTCCGGGCAGCGCCACAGGCACCAGTACAGCTCCCGCCGGAACCGCGCCAGCCGCCGATCGCTTCCCCGCCAGCCTCATGGCACGGCTCACCACCGCACGCCATACTGGATGCCACGGCCGCCGCCTTTCTCCGAAGATCCCTGGTACCTCCGAAGATGCGGCGGCCGTGCCCGTTGTTCCCGGTCGCCCCGGCAACACCGCAGCAAACACCGGTACCGCCCGCTACATCACGGTACGGACGTAAATACCCGCTATTCGACCCCGTGCGTAACTCTGGTTAAAACGCAAGCTATAGGCCTGATAATGGAACGTGGCTTAATGCGGCAGAGGATCAGCCCTGGCTCGACTACGCCTGCGGCGCTGGGATGGACGTTGAGATGACGCCGGGCATGGCGCTGGAGGATGTGTGGATCTGAAGCTGGGTCACCACGCCAAGGACGGCATCGAGGTCATCGACGTGCAGGGCGAGATCGATATGTATACGGCGCCGCGGCTGCGGGAGCTGCTCATCGACCTGGTCAGCAAGGCGCCCCGGTAAGGAAGCGTCGCCCGGGGCGAAGCAGCCGAGGGCTTCGGGGCTATCAGCGGGGAGACACGGTCACACCGGACTGCGAAACAAACGGTCCCGGCCCGATTGCAAAAACGCCGACTTTGCAACGTCTTTTCCGACAGTCTCTGGGCGGCATCCGGCCGGTCCGGGCGCCAGCCGGTGATCATGTAGCAATACGTTCGATTTACAACACTGCGAGCACGCCCCCGGGGAATCAGCCCAGATCGCCGGCTGCATAACCGGTTGGTCGCCGAGCTGGACGACACCGGCGTCCCGTGGATTCCCCGCCTCGGCGGTCGCGCACCCCTCGGCGCTGAGTGAGCGAGGCCTTGACAGCGGCGACCGCGCCGCGAATACTCGCAGCGGTCGCGACGAAAGACGACATCGCGCGAACTACCAAGGGATGGCCGCCAGTGACTGCAAGTAAAGAACTCTACCGCCGCTGGATCGACGAGGCCTGGAGCAAGGGCAACGTCGACGTCCTTGACGACATGAACACGCCGGACTTTGCCGACCATTCCGGGCTGCCCGGGATGTCGCCGGACACGGCCGGGATGAAGCAGTTCATCGTGGGCCTGCACGCTGCCTTCTCCGACGTGGCCTTCACGATCGAGGACATGGTGGCCGAGGGCGACCGGCTCGTGGGCCGGTGGGTGATGCGAGGCACGAACACGGGTTCGTTTAACGGGATGCCGCCTACCGGCCCGCCTGTCACAGTTAGCGGCTTCGACCTGCTGCGCGTGGAAGGTGATCGCTTCGCGGAGGTCTGGCACGTGGAGGACATCGCAGGGATGCTGCAGCAGCTCGGCGTGATGCCGGGACCGCCCTCGGCCTAGCGATCGTTGACCGCTGACGGCCAGGCATCACCAGGATCGGCCGCGGACAAAGGGTGGCACCCGGGCTTGCCGGTCCGCGTGCGCCGATCAGTGGTGTCGCAGCCAGTTGCGTCGATCTGGCCGATCAAGCCGTATAGCTGCGAGGTGCGGGCGATGATTCCGAGGAGGTAACGCTGCTCGGATCCGGCTTTTCTGCGCTCATCCACGCGCCGATCCCACCATTTGCCCGCCAGGCGCCGAGTCGGCAGGGAGTATGTAGAGAGTGTCACCGGATGCGAGGTAACCAGGGGGCGGACCGGGCTGAGATGCTCCGGTTTGCCTGCCAGTTCACGGAGTTCGGTGGGTGGGTTTTCCAGGACGCCGGAGATCTGATATGCGCGATGCACTGGACAGACAGGGCACTCGACTACGCTCTGGAACTCGGGGACCAGCGGGTTATCGCCTATACGCTCATGCGCAAGGCAATGATCGCGACGGAAAGCGGCGATCCTGCGCAAGGCCTGGGCATCGCCAACTCTGCCCTTGAGTACAAGGATGCGCTGACTCCGCGGCTCAGGGCAGTCATCCTGCGCCAGCGATCTTATTCTAACGCGGCCCTGGGGGAAGTCATCGCTTCGGCTAGGGACTCTGATGAAGCCGTTATTGAGGCTGTCGCGGGCGAAAAGCAGGGCGAGGGAGACCGCGCACCTTATTGCACGCCGACTTATGCGGCGATGGAAGCTGGAGCATCCTGGGTTCTCCTCGGGCATCCCAAGACCGCACTTCCGATCCTGGAGAAGAGCCGCTCGGAGTGGCTGGATCATACGGAGGTCCGTGATTATGCATTGTGCGTGTCACGCCTGGCGATAGCTTATGCCGCCGCTGGTGAACTGGAGCAGGCGTGCGCGGCTACTGGAGAAGTCGTGGCACTTGCTCAGGGGCTTGGCTCGCGCCGCGTGGTTGGCCAGATTGACCTGCTTTATCGTAGGCTGGCCAGGTGGCGGCAGGATCCTGCCGTGGCTGGCCTGCGAGGGAGGCTGAAGGTGCTTGTCGATTCGTTTAAGCCGGAGCGAGAGGCAGGCTGATGAATCATATCCTGCCGACGGCGACAACATCGGATGAGAAAAGACGGGGCGCGGCGTGCGCGGTCCTTCCGGTCGGAAGCTTCGAGCAGCATGGCGATTACCTGCCGCTGATTACCGACACCGTGATCGCGTCTGTGATATCACGAGAACTCGCGAGCGCGTATCCCCTCCTTCAGCTTCCGCCGGTCACGATCTCATGTTCCCATGAGCACAGCGCATGGCGCGGCACGGTAAGCATCTCGTCAAGCACCCTTCATTCCATGATCGATGACATCTATCGTTCTATTACGGATGCTGGCCTGACCTCACTGGTCATCGTGAATTGCCATGGGGGTAACTATGTCCTGGCCAACATTGTCCAGGAAGGAAACGCCCGCGGCAAGAGGATGGCGCTCTTCCCGTCCGGGGCGGACTGGACGGATGCCCGGCAATCGGCAAGGCTCGCTACGTCGAACCACGAGGATATGCACGCCGGTGAGCTTGAGACTTCCATCCTTCTTCACGTGCACCCCGAACTAGTCCGAGATGGCTATCATGCGGCGGACTGGGTAGCAGATGACAGGCGCCATCTCCTCACCACCGGGATGGGAGAATATACGCCAAGCGGAGTGATAGGCCGACCATCTCTGGCTTCCGCAGAGAAAGGAAAGGCAGTGCTTGCCTCGTTGGTCGAAAGCTTTGCGTCCGTGCTGGAGATCCTGCGGCGGGCATAACGCGAGCCTCGGTCCCGCGAGCCGCACGCCGGGCAGATCTCTTCGGTGCCGCGGGAACGCCCGAAGCCATGAGAATCACAGCCACCCAGGGACTGCGAACCCCCGGCAGAGCCGGGGAACGAGTGCCTGACGACACTGACGGCTCTGCCGGGGCCCTGTAACCATACCAAGCTTTGCATAGCACTATCAAGCTTGGCAATCGAATACGCAGGTCAGCGTTGCTTTACCATGATCAACTGTGTCTGATATGCCCGACTTCAGCGTCGACAGTCCGACGCCCGTGTACGTGCGGGTCGCCGACTGGATCGAGTCGCGCATCAAGTCGGGAGAGCTCAAGCCGGGCGCGCGCTTGCCTCCCGAGCGCGAGCTAGCCCGCGACTGCGGGGTGGCCTACGACACTGTGCGGCGGGCCGCGGTGCTCCTCCGCGAGCGCGGCCTGATCGTCACTGTGCACGGGCGGGGCACCTACGTGGCGTAGCCTCCGGCGCACACCCCAAGTCCCTAGAAGCGGCGCGACTGCCCGACTCGTTGGCTAGCCGAAGATCTTGTCCATTACCTCTGCGCCCTGGGTGAGCGCGGGCCGGATCTCGTGGCGGTAGACCGACTCAGTGGTGGCCGTGCGGTCGTGGCCGGCGAGCAGGGCGATGCTCTCCACGGGAACGCCGTTGGCGGACAGGACCGACACGAAGGTGTGCCGCATCTCGCGGGGCACCCAGTCCTCGCCGAGGCCTGCCTTCTTGGTGATCATGCGGAACGCGCGGATCACGTTGTTCGCGGTCAGCGGCGTGCCGACCCTGGAGGCGAAGACCAGGCCGTGCTCCTGCCAGAGCTCGCCAGCCCTCAGCCGGTCCCTCTCCTGCTGCTCCATGTGCTGGCGCAGCGCCTCCACGCAGCGCTGCGGCAGCGCCAGGGTCCTCCGTGACTTCTCGGTCTTGGTATCGCCGCCATGCCGTTCGGAGCGCCAGACGTAGATCGCGTACCGGTCCTCGCCCGCCCGGGCGGGATCGAACCCAGCCGTGGTGACCGGCTGCCATCCGGCGGAATCGTCCACCCAGGTCACCACGTGATCCCACCGCAGCGCGCGGGCCTCCTCGGTGCGGATGCCGACCAGCAGGCTCAGCGCGACGTACGCATGCAGGCGCGTACCCTCCGCCGCGGCCAGCAAGGCCTTCGCCTGCTCCAGCGTGAAGCTCTTGGACGGCCTCCCGCTGCGGCCCTGCGGCGGCTTCACCAGGGCCGCGACGTTGCGCCCGACGAGGTCGTTGGCCTCGGCATGCCGGATGGCCCGCTCCAGCGAGTTGCGGGTGATCTGCAGAGACCGGGTGGAATAGCGGGTCGCGAGCTGGCCGAGCGCCGAACGGACATCGCCCGCGCTCAGGTCACGCAGCGGCCTGGCGCCGATCGATCTCCAGCACCGGCTCCAGCAGGCCCTCGTAGAGGGTGCGCGTCCGCTCGGACGTGCCGTCCAGCCCCTCGCGCAGCCAGTCGTCCACGGCCTCGCGCACCGTGTAGGTGCTCGAGGACCTGACTCCCGCGTTCAGTTCCTGGTGCAGCGCCTTGAGCTTGTCCCGGACTTCCTGCTTGGTCTTGCCGAAGACCTTCCGCCGGATCCGCTTCCCGTCAGGCCCGTAGCCGAGCGAGACCGATCCCACGTACCGGTTCTTCGCCGCAGCGAAGTAGATCGCGTCCTCGCCGCGGCCGCGGCGGCTTGACTTTCGTCTCGGACATGGCGGGAGCCTAACACTTAGGCTCCCCGTTAGGCTCCCCGCCACGCCGCCCGATGAGGCTCTAGGCCTCTGACCTGCGCCCCGACCGCGACTCGAACGCGGGACCTACTGCTTAGGAGGCAGTCGCTCTATCCGCTGAGCTATCGGGGCCTGCCAACGCCACAGCCTACCTGGACCGAACGGCGACTGCCGCGTGAGGCGCCACACGGCGGCAGCCGCCCTCGCCGCAGACCAAGCGACGCGGGCTAAGCCCCAGCCTGCCCGCGCAGTGACCAGCACCTGCACGCCGCTGGCGAACTCGGCTATCAGATGGAGGTGCGATATATCGCCAGACGTAAGCGGACCGTACCGGCCGCCGGACTCGCCAGACGACGTAGGCGGCCCAGGGGCGTCTCGAAGGTCAGGAGATGAGCGTCGCCCGGCAGCTGGCAGAGCCGAAACGCCCGGTCACCTGGTCTGGACGAACGCGGAGAACTCTTCGTCGCGCGATGATCGTGGCATGCACACCTCCCACTTGGGGACGCCGCCAGGTTGCCCGCAGAAAGGGCCCCGCATGGGACTAGCGCGGCGTGTTCTGGTCCGGGCGGAACGCGGCGCCGTGACCGGGCACGATCACCGAGGCGAAGGAAAGCAGGAGTTCCCGGCTGGCGTGCAGGGCACCGGCGTCGGAGCCGAGCGGATCGTCGGCGGGCCCGTTCGCGCCCCACCATGCATGGGTGCACACGAAGACGTCGCCCGGCGTGGACGCGACCGTGGAAATATCCTCGGCGGTGTGCCCCGGCGTTCGCAGCAACCGGACCGAAGGTGAGAGTTCGGCCCCGTCCGCGTCGCGGTCGATCCAGCGGTCCCCTACATACACGGCCCAGTGATCGTGAATCCGCGCCGCCGGGAACAGCGCGGCGTTGACCGTGTGATCGGGATGATGATGGCTGAACACCACGTCGGTGACGTCCCCGGCCTGCGGCCCGTGCGCGGCCAGGGCGGCCAGCAGGGCCTCGCGGGAGGCCACCATGCCAGGATCGACGACGATCACCGCGTCGCCATCCAGGATCAGCGTGACCGTCCCGGCCACTCGCTCGTCGTCGCCATCCCGGCCGACGTACCCTTCGTGCAGCACGTATACCGACGCGGACCCGCCCGGCTCGATCTTCAGATCAGTCACGCGCCGACCCTATCGGCTACACCATGTGAGGCGTGGTTGTGGCACTGATGGTCCTATCGGGTGTGCTGGTTCTATCGGGTAAAGCGCCACATTCATATGAATCTATTGGGTAGAGCGCCACATTCATATGAATCGCAAACCAGGCAAATGGTGCATGTCGGGCACTGACGGGCCGGACATGATCGCCAGGCGGGGGCGGCAGCGCCGCGAAGGGAGGAGAGCGTCCGGGGTGACCGATGGGGCGAGAGCGCTAGAAGAGGCCAGAGCGCTAGAAGGGGCCAGAACGCTACGAAGGGGCCAGAGCGCTAAGGGGAAGCGAGAGAGGAGCGAGCGCTAGGGGAGGTCGAAGGGGAGGGTGATGCCGTCCAGGGCGTGCGCGCACAGGTCGTCTTCGCGGTCCTCGGGGAGGGCGGCGATGATCGTGGCGACCAGGTCGCGCAGGCGCTTGATGTTGGCCGCGAAGACCTCGAAGACCTCGGCCTGGGTCACGCCCTCGCCTTCCTCGACGCCGGCGTCGAGGTCGGTGACCAGCGCCAGCGGCGTGTAGCACAGCGCCAGCTCGCGGGCCAGCACCGCCTCGGGGTGGCCGGTCATCCCGACCAGCGTCCAGCCCTGGGCGGCGAACCACTGCGACTCGGCGCGGCTGGAGAACCTCGGTCCCTCGATGACGACCAGTGTCCCCGAACTCGCGGGCACCCAGCCCTGCTCCCGGGCTGTCGCGATGGCGACCGGACGGACCGACGGGCAGTACGGGTCGGCGAAGGGCACGTGGCAGGCGCCCTCGTCGAAGTAGGTCGCCTCCCGCGTCCTGGTGCGGTCCACGAGCTGGTCGGGGATGACCAGCGTGCCCGGGCCGTAGGAGACGGTCAGCGAGCCGACCGCGGTCGGGGCGAGCACCCGCCGCACGCCGATGGAGCGCAGCGCCCACATGTTCGCGCGGTACGGGATCTTGTGCGGCGGAAACCGGTGGTCACGGCCGTGCCGGGGCAGGAACGCGACCCGGCGGCCGGACACCTCGCCCACCGTGACCGGGTCGCTCGGCGCCCCGAACGGGGTGTCGATCTTGACCTGCTCGGCGTCTTCGAGGAACTCGTAAAAGCCCGAACCGCCGACGACGGCGATGCTGGCCAGGGGCCGACGACACCTGCCAGGTCGGCCATGACCGGTCAGGCGACCTTCTCGCTCGAGGATGACGACTTGGCCGCGGTGCTGGCCGTCTCGGACTTCTTGGCGGCCGGCTTGTCCGCCGACCCGTTGCCGTTCGAGGCCGATTCGCTCGAGGGCGTCTTGGCGGAGGAATCGGCCGACTGCTTGTCCTTGGCCGCCGCCGCCGAACCCGAGCCGTTCCTGCTGTCCGTACGGTAGAAGCCCGAACCCTTGAAGACGATCCCCACCGGGGAGAACACCTTCCTGAGCCTGCCGCCGCACGCGGCGCACACGGTAAGCGGCGCGTCGGTGAACTTCTGCACCGCCTCGACCGGCTCGCCACACTCGGTGCAGGTGTACTGGTATGTGGGCACGGACCCTCCTTAGCGCGGGCCTCAGATTAGCACTCGGGCTATCCGAGTGCTAAGTATATCCAACCACGCAGGCGGCCCGGGGATTCCGCGGCAAGGGCCGGGGTCCCACGGGGGGGGGCCTCCCGCCAGACACAGTCCCTCAGCTGAGCCGAGGACAAGCGGAAGAGGGTCCCGGGGGATGGGTCCCTCCGGGAGAAACAGCGTGGGTCCCCAAGAAGGTCTTAGATCATGATGCCGAACGGGCTGGCTATCCCGCGGACGACGGTTATCCCGGTCAGCGGGCTGACCGCCGCCCGGACCGGCACGTCATGGCGTTCGGCGGGCACGTGGTCGAGCAGTTCGCCGTCGTAGACCAGCGCGATCAGCGGGATCAGCGGGCCGACCCTGGCCAGCGCGCGGTCGTAGCTGCCGCCGCCCCGGCCGAGCCTGTTCCCGGCCCTGTCGACCGCCAGCGCGGGCACGAGCACCGCGTCGGCCCTGGCCACCGCCTCGATGCCGCGGGGCGCCTCCCCCGGCTCGCGCAGCCCGCGCGGCCCCGGCACGAGCGAGTCCGGCCCCTCGTAGGAGGCCCAGTCCAGGTCCCCGTCGGCCCGCAGGACCGGCAGCAGGACGTAGCTGCCCCGCTTCCACAGCGCGTACACCAGACCGCGGGTATCGGGCTCGGCGCCCACCGAGTAGTAGGCGGCGATCGTCCCGGCCATCTGGACTTCGGGCCGGGACAGCAGTGCGTCCCTGATCGCCCGGCCGGCCCCGGTCCGCTGCTCGGCGGAGAGGCTGGCCCGGGCCGCGAGCAGCCGCGCCCGCAGGACGGCCTTCTCCTCTTTTATCCCGGGCACGTCCCTCACCGTACCGCCGCCCAGAGGCCGAACGGCACGTCGCGCGCACCTGATGGCCAGGAACACCCCGGGAAGTTCGCTAGTGTTCTGGCATGGCTGATACCGCCGCCGCCGCCAAGCACGTGACCAAGGCCGTCATCCCCGCCGCCGGCCTGGGCACCAGGTTCCTGCCCGCGACCAAGGCCACGCCCAAGGAAATGCTGCCGGTGGTCGACAAGCCCGCGATCCAGTACGTCGTGGAGGAGGCCGTCGCGGCCGGCCTGGACGACGTGCTGATGATCACCGGCCGGAGCAAGCGCTCGATCGAGGACCACTTCGACCGGGCCTATGAGCTCGAAGAGGCGCTGGCCGCCAAGGACGACACCGAACGGCTCGCCCAGGTGCGCGAGTCCAGCGACCTCGCCACCGTGCACTACGTGCGCCAGGGCGACCCGAAGGGGCTCGGCCACGCCGTGCTCTGCGCGGCCCAGCACGTCGGCGACGAGCCCTTCGCGGTCCTGCTCGGCGACGACATCATCGACAGCCGCGACCCGCTGCTGACCCGGATGATCGAGGTGCGCAAGCGCTACGGCGGCAGCGTCGTCGCGCTGATGGAGGTCGACCCGGAGCAGGTCTCGCAGTACGGCTCCGCCGCGATCACGCCGACCGGCGAGGAGGACGTGGTCACGGTCACCGACCTGGTGGAGAAGCCGGTGCCCGGCTCGGCGCCGAGCAACTGGATCCTGATCGGCCGCTACGTCTGCGACCCGGCCGTGTTCGACGTGCTGCGCGACACCCCGCCCGGGCGCGGCGGCGAGATCCAGCTCACCGACGCGCTCTGACGCTGGCGAAGCGCAGAGCCCGGCCGAGGGCGGCGGCGTGCACGGCGTGCTGTTCCACGGCCGCCGCTACGACACCGGCAACAAGCTGGACTACCTGCGCACGCTGGTCCAGTTCGCCTGCGAGCGTTCGGACCTGGCCGAGGAGATCGTGCCCTGGCTGCGTAAGTACCTGGACAGCCTCCCGTGAGCGAGCCCAAGGGCCACGGCGACGACGGCGAGCCGCTGACCTCCGTCGAGGACCACCTGGCCGAGATCCTCGGCACCATCCGCCCGCTGGCGCCCACCGAGCTCAGCCTGGGCGACGCCCTCGGGCTGGTGCTGGCCGAGGACGTGGCGGCGGCCAGCGCGCTGCCGTCGTTCGACAACTCGGCCATGGACGGCTACGCGGTGCGCGTCGAGGACGTCGCCGCCGCCACCGAGGAGAATCCCGTCACCCTCCCGGTGGTGGCCGAGGTCGCGGCGGGCGACACCGGGGCGTACGCGCTCTCGCCGGGCACCAGCATCCGGATCATGACCGGCGCGATGCTGCCGCACGGGACCGAGGCCGTCGTGCCGGTGGAGTGGACCGACGGCGGCACGGCCAGGGTCACCATCCGCGCCAAGGCGGACTACGGCAACGCCATACGCCTGGCCGGCGGGGACGCGAAGGCCGGCGAGGTCCTGGTCACCGCGGGCACCTGGCTCCGCCCGATGCACATCGCGGTGATCGCGGCGGCGGGCCGCGGCGCCGTCCTGGTCCGGCCCAGGCCCCGGGTGGTGGTGCTGTCCACCGGCAGCGAGCTGGCCGAGCCGGGCACGCCGATCGTCCCCGGCCGGATCTGGGACTCCAACAGCTTCATGCTCGCCGCGGCGGCCCGCGAGGCGGGCTGCCTGGCCTACCGGCAGGCCATCGTCCGCGACCACCCGGACGAGGTGCTGCCGGCCATCGAGGACCAGCTGGTGCGGGCCGACCTGATGATCACCACCGGCGGGGTCAGCATGGGCGGCGAGCACGACGTGGTCAAGGCGGCGCTGCAGCGGCTCGGCACCATCGCGTTCCGGAAGGTCGCGATGCAGCCGGGCATGCCGCAGGGGTTCGGCACCATCGCGGTGGCCCCGGCCGTGGCGCAGGAGGAAACGCGCCGGCGCTTCCGGCGCGACACCTTTGACGTGGCCGAACCCGACAGCCCGGCGGGTGACGACGAGCGGGTCCCGATCTTCACGCTGCCCGGCAACCCGGTCAGCGCCTACGTGTCGTTCCAGGTCTTCGCGCGGCCGGCCATCGGCGCCCTGCAGGCCTACGACGGCCTGGGCCTGGAGTCGGTCCGGGCCGAGCTGACCGGGCCGCTGCGCTCGCCGCCGGGCCGGCGGTCCTTCCTGCGCGGCGTCCTGGACCGGTCCCGCGGGCTCGTCACCCCGCTCACCGGCCAGGGCTCGCACCAGGTGGCCACGCTCGGCAAGGCCAACGCGCTGGTCGTGGTGCCTGAGTGGGTGGTGCAGATGGCCGAGGGCGATACCGCCGAGGTCCTGGTCCTGCCATGAGCGCTGGCACCTTGCCGGTGCGGGAACCACGCCCGTTCGGCATAATTTGCTCCCGGGGGACGACCCCCCGAGCCTCCCGACACCCGGAAGTATTGTGACCAACATGAGCGAAACCGCCTTCTCCGGGCTCACGCACGTGGACAGCGCCGGCCACGCGCGGATGGTCGACGTGTCCGGCAAGGCGGTCACGGCGCGGTCGGCCTGCGCGTCCGGGCGGGTGCTGCTTTCGGCCGAAGCGGTCGCGGCGCTGCGCGCCGGCCAGGTGCCGAAGGGCGACGCGCTCGCGGTCGCCCGCATCGCCGGGATCGCCGGGGCCAAGCGGACGCCCGACCTGATCCCGCTGTGCCACCCGATCGGGCTGCACGGGGTCACCGTGGACCTGGCCGTGACGGACGAGGGCGTGGACATCACCGCCGTCACCCGCACCGCGGACCGGACCGGGGTGGAGATGGAGGCGCTCACCTCGGTATCGGTGGCCGCCCTGGCGCTGATCGACATGGTGAAGGCCATCGACCCGGCCGCGGTGATCACCGACGTGCGGGTCGAGTGGAAAGAAGGCGGGAAGACCGGGCCATGGCACCGACAGCCGGAGACACGGCCGTGATCAGGGCGCTCGCGGTCACCGTGTCGAACCGGGCCGCGGCGGGCGTGTACGCGGACAAGTCCGGACCCGTGCTCGTCGAGTTGCTGCGCTCGGCGGGCTGCGCGGTGGACGGCCCGCTGGTCATCCCGGACGGCGATCCGGTCGAGGCGGCGCTGCGCGACGCGCTGGCCGCGGGCTACGACGTCGTCGTCACCACCGGCGGGACCGGGCTCACCCCGGGCGACCTCACCCCGGAGATGACCAGGCGCGTGGTGGAGCGGGAGATCCCGGGGATCGCCGAGGCGCTGCGCTCGGCCGGGGCCGCGGCCGGAGTGCCGTCCGCGATCTTGTCGCGTGGCGTGGCCGGGGTGGCGGGCCGTACCCTGATCGTGAACCTGCCCGGCTCCAGCGGCGGCGTCCGCGACGGGATGGCCGTGCTGGCGCCCGTGCTCGGGCATGCCGTCTCGCAGATCAACGGAGGCGACCACGTCCGAGCGGACTCCGGCGCGAAACGCTTAGCAGAGATTGCGTAGCGTCAGTAGCGCTACAGGGGAATGATGGGAACGTGGGAAGCATGCGAGGCTGGCCGGTCACCCTCACCGAGCCTCATCTGCTCGACCAGCCGGTAGAGCTGCGACCGGTGCGGGTCGGCGATGCCCGCATGTGGCGCGAGATCCGGGTGCGGAACGCGCCGTGGCTGCGCCCGTGGGAGCCGACCAACCCGGAAACGCCGCTGTACCGCTCCAGCCTCGGGCCGTACATCGCGATGGTCCGGGCGATGCGCAGGGAAGCGCGGCAGGGGCAGGCGATCCCGTGGGTAGTGACGTTCGGCGGGGAATTCGTCGGACAGTTGACGATCGGGTCAATCACCTGGGGTTCGGCCCGGTCGGGGCAGGTCGGCTACTGGATCGACGAGGCGTACGCCGGGCGCGGCATCATCCCCACCACGCTGGCCATGGCCGTCGCGCAGAAACTACAGGGCGTTGTCCGAATAATCCCCTGGTCGTTTGTGGTATGTCGAATGGATGCTGACTGACGCGGAGATAGCCGCCCGATACGTCAAGATCCGGCCGTACCTCGATGAGCGTCAGCGGCGATTGTGGCTGGGGGTGGAGGCGCAGGCGCTGGGCCGGGCCGGGGTCGGGCTGGTGGCGCGGGCGACGGGGTCCGATGTCAAGACCGTGCGCAGGGGTCGTGACGAGGTCGAGGCCGGCCTGGAGCCGGACGGGAGGGTGCGCGGCCCGGGCGGCGGGAGGCCCTCGGTGACCGACCTCGACGCCGGGGTACTGCCTGCGCTGGAAGCGCTGGTCGATCCGGCGACCAGGGGCGACCCCATGTCACCGCTGCGCTGGACGACGAAGTCGACCGCCCATCTGGCCGGCGAGCTGACCAGGCAGGGTCACGCGGTGACGGCGCGGACCGTGGCCAGCCTGCTGGCCGGGGCCGGGTACAGCCTGCAGGGCAACGCCAAGACGGTGGAGGGGAAGCAGCACCCCGACCGTGACGCCCAGTTCCGGTACATCAACGCCCAGGTCACAGTGTTCCAGGACGACGGCAGCCCGGTGATCAGCGTGGACGCCAAGAAGAAGGAGAATGTCGGGAACTTCAGGAACGGCGGCGCGGAATGGGCACCGGCCGGGCAGCCCGAGCGGGTCAGCGTCCACGACTTCGCTGACGAGGAGCTGGGCAAGGCGGTGCCCTACGGAATCTACGACCTGACCGCGAACACCGGCTGGGTCAACGTCGGCACCGACCACGACACCGGCGCGTTCGCCGTCGCCTCGATCCGCTCCTGGTGGAACGGACTCGGCCAGGCGGCCTACCCGCACGCCCGGCGGCTGCTGATCACCGCTGACTCCGGCGGGTCCAACGGCTCACGGCTGCGGCTGTGGAAGACCGAACTGGCCGCCTTCGCCGCAGAAGCCGGCCTGGACATCACCGTGCTGCACCTGCCACCGGGAACCAGCAAATGGAACAAAATAGAACACCGGCTGTTCTCCGCGATCACCATGAACTGGCGGGGACGCCCGCTGGTCTCCCACGAAGTCATCATCGAGACCATCAGCGCGGTCACCACCAGGACCGGCCTGAAGGTCACCGCGGTCCTGGACACCAGCATCTACCCAAAGGGCATCAGGATCCCGGACAAGGACATGAAGGCATTCGAGGCCCGGCACCTCCAGCGCCACGAGTTTCACGGCAACTGGAACTACACCATCCCAGCAGAACCGCCCGGCGAAACGACACGCCCGAATGAAGGGAATTAATTATTGCGCGAGCGCTTAGCTCGCGCCCTGGCGAGCTGACCGGCTCGCTCTAGGCAGGTTCCCTGGCCGTTTTCGTGCTCCGCCCGGCGGCTCGCGCGTCCGGCTCCGGTGCGCTGGACTGGATGCCTCATTGGCCTCGTTAACCTCATCAGCACGATAATTCGTTCGCCAGTACGATACAAGCGACTTTTTCGGGAGGATTCGGGCTTGCGGGAGTTTTTTGCGCATCATGGAGAGTGTCGCGTATCTCTTCTGGCTTCTGGCGCCAAGGCCCGCCGCAGGCGGCCGGGGGCACGGCGCTGGCCCCGGGCCCGGCAACCACGATGGCCCATGGCCGGGTGATCACGGCACATACCCACCGTAGCCATTCCCGCTCCCCCACCCGGCCCCAGCCCCTCACCGCCCCACCCTCACCAAACCGGCACATTCCACCCATACCGGTCCCGGCCAGGAGGCGTGTCCGCGCCGCGAAAATCAATGAATGTGGCACTCTAATGATTCTTTGGGGTAGAATGCCGCGTTCATTGACTCGGGGAGGTGCAGGGGGCGATGCGGGCGGGGAGGGGGGGATGGGTGGGAATGCAGTGGCAAGCGCCGGCCGGGGCGGGCTCGGTTCGGGTGGTGGAGGCGGGGACCAGCCGGGGATCGGTTGTGCGACAGTCCCTATGCTGCACTAATCCTCCCGGAAGCCCCGATCTTCCCAGATCTTGCGCCCCACGAGGCGCTCGGGCACCATAGCACCCGTACGCTCTACTGCTGGGGCCGCACCTTCAGGACCTGGGGGCCGCGGAATGAGATGTTGGGGTGGAAGGTGAAGGGCTGGTCCGGGGCCAGCCGCAGGCGAGGGTAGCGCCGGGCTAGTTCGGCCACGGCGATCTGGGCCTCCAGCTTGCCGAGGTTCGCGCCCAGGCAGTAGTGCAGGCCTTTGCCGAAGGCCAGGTGACGTTCGGCGTCCGGACGGTGCACGTCGAACTCGCCGGGCTTGTCGAACGCGGCTTCGTCCCGGCCCGCCGCGGCCAGCCAGAGGAACAGCCTGGCTCCTTCGGGCAGGTCCACCCCGGCCAGCGTGACCGGCCGGGTAGTGACCCGGCGCCAGACCGCCACCGAAGGGTCGTAGCGCAGGCTTTCCTCCACCGCGGCCGGGATCAGATCCGGGTGCTGGACGATGTCCGCCCACCGAGCGGGGTCCTCGAGCAGCCGGCGGACGGTGTTCCCGATGAGCCCGGTGGTGGTCTCGTGCCCGGCGAACGACAGCGAGAACAAGATCGAGGCGATCTCGTCCAGGGTGAGCCGCTCCGGGGCCTCGCGGTGGATGGCGATCAGGTCGCTGGCCAGGTCATCGCCTGGCTCGCGGACCTTGTGGTCCACCAGGTGGCGCATGTACCCGCGGTAGGCGGCCATGGTCGTCGCGATCTCCACCTGGTCCTCGTCCGCCGGGCGCCCGAAACTCAGCGCCGCCCGGTACCCGCACCACTGCTTGACCTGGGCGTAGTCCTGCTCGGGCACCCCCATCAGGGAGAAGACGATGTTGGCCGGGAGCGGGAACGCCAGCGCGGCGACCAGGTCGAACTCCGGCTGGTCGGCAACGGCGTCGAGCAGCCGGGCCGTGGTGGCCTCGATGGTGGGGATCATGGCGGTGACCCGCTTCATGCTGAACGCCCGGGCGGCGGGCTTGCGAAGCCTGGCGTGTTCGGGCTCGTCCAGGCTGACCATCGACGGCTGGGGCTTGTGGCCGCCCGCGAGCAGGATCTGCTGGGCTTCGGGAACGATCGGCGCCAGCGGCGCCTGGGCGACCGCGGCGGAGTACGCGGCTGTGTCCCGGAAGACCGCATCGATGGCGTCGTAGCTGGTGACCACGTAGTAGCCGATCGACGGGGCGAAGAAGACGGGGCTGCCTTGTCCGGGCCTTCTGGCCAGGGCCGCGTAGGGATCCGCCAGGAACTCCGGCGAGAGCGGGTCGAATGACTCATCGACGGGGCAGCTGGGCACGGTGGCGGTCGTCGTCATCGCGCACCTCCTGGAGGGTTTCGGCACATGATGCCCATGATGTCGCCCGGCGGCTCCGCTGTCACCGGGTGATCCGTGGCGCGGACAGGGCCCGGTGTTTGCTACGCTGTCTCAGGTTCTCGGGGCTGTGGCGCAGTCCGGTAGCGCACCTCGTTCGCATCGAGGGGGTCAGGGGTTCAAATCCCCTCAGCTCCACCGAGGGTTACCGACAGAACTGCCGGTGTCATACCGACAGAACTGTGGCGGTGGCCTGATTTTTAGTATGGCGCCGGGTTCTGACACCGGCGCTGGCTGCTGTGCGGCCGTGCCGGGGAGCGTCGGCGGGGTGGATGCGGGGCTGCGGGCTGGCCTGGGACGCGGCTGACCCGCCGGGGCTGACGGTGATCAAGGTGGCGTGGGCTGCTGTGCCTGTCAGCCGTCGGGGAGGTAGTCGCGCAGGCTTGAACGGCGGCGCCGTGCCCGCTGGGTGATGCGGGCCTTGTCGCGGGTGGTGAGGGCCCGCCAGGCGCGGATCTTGCGGATGTTGGCGGCCATCAGCAGCAGCGCGGTGAACAGGGATTGGGCGGCGATGCCGCGGACGCGGCGCCGGGCGGGCTGGGCGAGGGCCTGGTGGGCGGGGTCTTTGGCGTAGCCGTTGAGGCCCTCGATGGTGTTGCGCAAGGTGGCATAGGTCTTGTGCCAGGCGGGGCTGGCGTAGGGCAGGTCCTGGCGGTAGCGGGCGCCGATGTCAGGGGCGATGGTGATCGCGGTCTGGGTGCAGATCCTGGGCGGTTCTGCCGGTGGCTGGAGGACCTTGGGACGCCCGTCGCGGGGTGAGGTCGAGGCCTGGCGCAGCGGGCAGATCAGCTGGGGGCGGTGGCCGGCGGCCGGGCAGGACAGCCGCCGGTAGCCGTCGGCGTCGGGGCCGTCTTTGCGTTTGAGCTGGTAGCAGGCGCGGGCGGTGATCTGCTGGGTGTAGAGGTCGCGGGTGATGGCGTGGTCGCGCAGGCCGGTGGTGGCGGTGATCAGCGGCCCGGGCAGGGCGGGGCAGTACCAGCTGCCCTCGACCAGGATGGCGCCGCCGGTATTGGCCTGGATGCCGAGCTGGTCGATCCGGTAGTCCATGACCGGCCGGTAGCCCAGGGCGCGGGCGGGCAGCTGGAATCGCTCAGGCAGCGCAGCGGTGTAAGCACGGTCATAGCCCAGCCAGCCGGCCTTGTGCCCGCGAGCGGCAACAGAGGCCAGGACCCGGGCGCCGGTGCCGCCGGGGTCGTGCCCGGGGCGGGCGAGCGCCAGGCCGATGGCCAGATCCGGGTGCGCGGGCGGGGCGCCGGGCGGCCGGGCCATGGTGGCGATGGTGGCCTCCAGGGCCCAGGAGATCTTGCGCAGCGGCTTGCCCTTGTCGTCCTCACGCTCGCGGTGATCGCCTTCGCGGACGTACCAGCCGCCGTCGGGGTCGCTGGCGCACAGCCCGGTGCGCTTGGACGGGCCGCGGGAGAACAGCGGGACCGGGGTGGCATCCAGGCCGGTACAGCCGTCGTATGCTCCGAGTTCGTCGCCGGTGAGGGCGGAGATGCTGGCTTCGATCAGGCCGTTGAGGAAGGCTTCCAGCCGGCCGCGGGCCGCTTCGGCCTGGCCGGGGGTCATCGGCCTGGTGCGGGCTTTGAGGTCCTGCTCGGTCAGGCGCCGGTTTTTCGGCAGCGCCGAGGGGTCCATCACCGAGCAGATGGCGCCGAAGCAGTAGCGGACCCGGCGGTAGGCGGCCAGGAAGGCCCGCTCGGTGGTGGCGGTGCCGGGGACGCCGAGCAGCCGGCGGGAGGTCTGGGATAGCTGCTGGAACAGCAGACGGGTGGCGTCGGTGATGAACAGGGGCCGGTCATCCAGCGCCAGGCATAGCAGCGCGGTGAGCACGGTGCGCACCGGCAGCGGGCGGGGGCGTCCGGTGTGGTGGGCCAGCGCGGCCTCGATGACGGGGGCCTTGCCGGAGCGGTCGATCAGCTCGGCGGCGAAGGCCGCCGTCTGGTCGCTGACGCCGCCGCCGGGCGGCGGCAGCATCAGGCCGACGCCGCTCACCGGCTGCGCTCCGCCCGGCAGCGGGCCCGCAGGGCGCCCGTGGAGGAGCTGATGCCCGGCACGTGCCGGGCATAGCGGGCCAGCGACCCGGCCTCGGCGATCCCGGTGACCGCGAGCAGCACCGGGACGGGGGTGCCCGCGGCCAGGTGGTCGCAGATGAAGCTGGACCGGGCCCGGCGCAGCGACAGCCGCGGCGCGGCCGGGTCAGCGGACAGGCCCAGGGCGAAGTTGGTGACGAAGTTCTTATAGGACCGGTCAGCCGGGCCAGGGCGGAACACGGACCCGCTGCCCGCGCCGCGGGCTAGCTCGCCCGCCCGGCCGGCGTAACGCGAGGCGACCGGCACCACCCGCGCGGCCGGCCCGCTGACCTGAACCATCACCTGGCGGCCGTGCCGGGAGATGTCATCGCCGCGCAGCGCCACCAGCTCGCCGGGCCGCAGCCCCGCGCCGATGCCGAACACCATCATCGCCAGCGCCGAGGAGCGTTTCGCCGGGTCGCGCTGGGCGGCCGCGACCGCGGCCAGCTCGGCCCGCTCGGCTGGCGAGTACGGCGCTGGCGCCCGCGCGCCCGCAAACGGCGTCGCACGCCGCCCCGCCGGGCCGTGTGCCGCTTCGGCGAGCCGGTACAGCGCCGACCGGTAGGTGCCCCGGGTGCCCGGCGCCCGGCCCGCCAGGCCGGCCACGCAGAACGCCTCGATCACGTCATAGTCGAGCAGGAACTCCCCGCTGGCCGGGACTCCCCGGGTCTCAGCGAACCGGGACAGCCCGCGCAGCGCGGGGGCGGTCACCCTGCCGGCAGGCAGCATGCGCAAGCCCGCGCCCGCCATATCTTCCCCGGGAGGGGCGGCCATGCTTGAAATATAGTGAATTCAAGCAGGCCAGCGGGGGATGCCGCCGGCGCGGCGGATAAGGAATCCTGTGACCATGGACGACCTGGCCCGCCGCCACCAGCAGATCCAGGCCGAGCTTGCCCAGATCGGCATCACCCTGCCCGGCTCGCTCACCAGCCGCACCACCCGCTGCCAGCGGCCCGGCTGCCACTGCCACGCCAGCCCGCCCATCCTCCACGGCCCCTACCCCACCTGGACCCGCAAAGCCGGCTCCCGCTCCATCACCAAGACCCTCACCCCCCAAGAAGCCGAACGGCTCCGCCCCTACTTCACCGCCCACCGCCGCCTGCGCCAGCTCATCACCGAACTCGAAGCCATCTCCATCGAACTCGCCAGCCGGCCCGCAACACCCAGAACGCCGGGAGATCAGCCCGCTTAACGCGGGACCAGCCCTCCAAGAACATCCCGTAACCGCTGATCAGCAGGGTTCTGTCGTTGGCCCACCGAGTTCTTGCAGGTTAATCGGTCCTTTTCGATTTTTCGTACCACGGCATGCCGATCTTCCCCGCCTTGGTCTGGTCCTCCTCCTCGTCGGTGAACGCGGTCATCCGGTAGCCGTCGAATATCCACGCCCCGTCGATCTCCGGGGCGGACAGCAGTGCCGCCGGCCCGTGGCACAGCGCGGCTATGGTCTTGCCCGCGCCGTGCATCAACCGCAGGATACGGCCGACATCGGCGCTATCCGCTAGGTCGACCATCGCCCCGTGGCCGCCTGGAATGAATACTCCCTCGAAGTCACCGATCTCCTCATCGGTGAGCGCGGTCAGATTGCCGGGCTGCTGCAGTCCGGCAAGCTCGGCGAGGGTCCCGGCCGCACTTTGCGCCCTGGCCTGGCTGGCCTGCCACACCTCGTCCCGGATCTGCCTGACCCGCTCCACGGACAGCCGGCTCGTCACCTCATCGTCCGCCGCGAGCACCTCGATGAAGTCGATGTTGCGCCGCCAGGCGCTGTGCGCTGCCGATTCGACTACCTTGCGCGCCTCGGCCGGCTCCATGCCGGTATCCAGCAGGGCGAGGTAGACCCGTCGGACCGCCACCAGGTTCAGCTCGCTGAAATGCGTGAACGTCACCCGCACGCGGTCTTGGTGATAGGCGAACCTGCGCAGCACCGAGAACATGAAGTCCTCGTCCACCTGCGGATAGTGGAAGAACGGCTCAAGGCCCCACGGGTCCGGCTGTGGCACCTTCCCATCAGGGGTGGCGATCACCACGTCAATGCCCGCGGCGACGAACGCCTCATGGGGCTTCCGGACCTCTTCCGCCCGGTAGCCGGTCGGATGATCGCTGCCATCCGCCAATCTGATCGTCCGCGCGCTGGATACGATCATGAGCAGCTTCGCCATGCGAGCTCCTGTGATAACGAGGTGGCGGGCTCGCCGCTGCCAGCGACGTATCGTGAACGTCACCAACATCCTGCCCCGCCCGGAGCGGGGAAACAACCGAATGCCACCAGAACTTCGCTCATGGTGGCGCAACTCGCCCGCCAGCGCACGGTCGAGGTTGAAAGCGGCGCCGATCAGCGCATTAATGCGGCCGCAGGGTCAGCCGTTCAGGATGCGGGCTTTCTGCTGCTCGAACTCGGCCTGGGTCAGAACGCCCGCCGACAGCAGCTCGCCGAGTTGCTTCAGCTGGGCGAGCCGGTCGTTCATGTCGACTGGCGGCGCCGGGGCGGCTGGTGCCTGCGGCGGCGGGACGGGCTCGGCGTAGGCTTGCTGGGGCTGGGCGGGGTACTGCGCTGGCGGCGGCGGGGCGGGCGCACCCGCCTGGGCCTGGTCCTGCGCAGCCCACCGGTTTTGCTGCCGACGCTGAATCCGGCCGTGCACGGAGCTGGCGACCGCGACGGTAGCGGCGGTCTTCAAGATGCCCATGGTGATCTCCTCGTCGTTGGCTTCGCCGCTGGGGTCAGGAAGACTCGGTCGCATCAAGGGCGGCGACGATGTTGGCGGCGGACAACCCGCCGTTGGCGATCAGCCGCGCGCCGTCGCGGCGCCAGGCGTCCACCAAGCCGAGAACCCACCGATTCTCGTAGATCACGACCACGGCGGCACTGCCAGGCTGCATCGCTGCCGAGATCTCGCCGACGTCTGAGTCGTCGAGCAAGCCCGACGACGCCCCGGCCCAGGCGGTCAGGTCGACACCTTCGGGGACGGCGAACTCCCAGACGTCAACCTTCTTGCTCTTGCCGTCGGCGTCCTTAGCGATGAACTCCATGTCCAGGATTTCGATGATGCGCTGGTCGGCCATGGAAAGCAGCTTCTCAAAGCCCGGAGCGGTGAGCCGACCGCCTGGAAACTCGATCGCGAGGAAATCGACCGGCCCCAGCTCATCGTCTGATCCCGGCTCGGATGTCGTCATGCGTAACTCCCTCTCCGAAATTCCGGCTGACCCCGCTGGCTGCGGCCGCAGCATGGCGAGCAGGTGGCAGCCCCAGGGCGGCAACGCCACGAACAGCCCCTGGTCAGCTAGCTCGTCGCCGCTCCAGTCGAACTCGCGGTCATCGAGCAGGTCGGTGAGTTTCCAGCGGCGGCCGCCCAGGTCGGCCCAGCCGAGCGCCACTCGCCCCTCGGCGGGCTCGCCGGAGAGGTTGACCACCACCACGTGCCGATCGGCCTCGTCGGCCACGCCACCGCTCGCTCCGTCGGCGGCCCACGACCAGGCGAGGAGGTTGCGGCAGGAATCGTTGTCGGGCCAGCCGCCGACCTCGAGCAGCTGCCAGGCACCCGCCCGAACCCGGTGGCTGTCGACGACGGCCAGCAGCCGCCAGTACCAGCCGACCAGGCCGGGGTCGGCTGGTTCGCCGGGCCGACGCGACAAGAAGACCGGCGGGCGCACTCGCCGACCCTCGAACTGTCCCTCGTGCCACAGCGTGGCGCCCGGCAGGGTCGCGATGGCCACCGCCGCGGCCCGCTCGGCGTCGCCCGGGAGCAGGTCAGCGATGCGCGGCTCGTCGTGGTTCTCCAGGAAGCGGACCAGGCGCGACTGGTAGGCCAGGTCGGCCCGCAGGTGATCGCGGACGCCGGACACGTCCCGGCCGACGATCCGGTCATAGAGCCGCTTGTCGTAGCAAAAGTCGAAGCCCTGCTGCTGAAGTGTCCACTCCATGTCCCAGTAGGCCTCGGCGATGAGCACAGTCTCCGGGTGCCGACTCCGAAGACCTGCGATGACGGTCGGCCAGAACTCCTCGCCCGGCTCCTGGCCGGTGCGGCCGCCCCAGGTCTTGGCGAAGACCTGGTTGGTCATCAGCATGGCCATGTCGCAGCGGATCCCGTCGCACTGCCCGGCGATGTCCGTCAGGGTCTGCATGGTCGCCGTGCGCAGGGCTGGTGAGAACGCGTCGAGCTGCACGACATCGGGCCACGGCGGGAAGTACGGGTCGCGACCGTAGGCCAGGATGCGCCCGGCGGCCCGCACCCAGGCTGTCGGCTCGGCCTCGAGGTCGGCCTCGCTGCCGTTGACGAACAGTTCCGGGTGGGTGGTCACCCAGGGATGGTCGGGCGCGACGTGGTTGGGCACGTAGTCCAGGAGCAGCCGGATGCCGCGGGCGGCCAGCTCGGAGCGCGCCTCGGCGAGGGCCTGGGCGCCGCCGAACGAGTCGTCGACGACGTACCGGCGTACGCAGTACGGCGATCCGATCACGTCGTCAGGCCGCACGTCAGGCAGCGCATCACGGAACGAGGCCTGCAGCCCCGTGTTCGCGTTCGCCAGCTGGAGGCCGGCCGGGCTTCGTTCCCACACGCCCATCAGCCACACCGCGTCGATGCCGCCCGGCGTGACATCGTCCCAGGCCGAGGCCGGCACATCGGCCAGCGTCACCCGCCGCCCAGCGGCCCGCGACTCCTCGCCCAGCCAGATCGCGGTGTTGATCTCGTAAATCACCGGCTTGTCCGGCCACCCGGTCATCGGGGCTCCAGTCGCTGACGCTCCTCATGGACCATGTTGTTCACCATTCGCTCGCTGCCGTGGCGAGTTCCGGCCCGACCCACGGTTCGGGAAGTGGCCGGCAGGCTGCCAGAGTCGGGCCGGCCGGCGCCAGCACGCATCACCCAGGTGGGGTGATTCCGCCCGTCTCGGGTCGGGCCCAGACTGTTGACCAGCACATCTTGATGGCACCCAGAGGGATCAGGCGGCAAAGGCGATCACGCTCTTGATGCCCGTCGGTCGGCCGAGAATCAGGTCCGGTGCCTGCTCGGGCGGGTAGCGGCCGGCGATGAGCGTCCGTACCACGGCCGGCCAGCGCTGCCGGAAGACATCAAGATTTCGCAGCGCGGATGCGAAGGCCTCCGGCCCGGCGTTGACCGTACCCAGCAGCACCTGGTTCTTCAGCACCATGTCGCGCATGAGGCGAGCCGGATCCGCCTCGATGAAGGCCTGCAGGCCGGGGACCCCGGTCAGCACGAAGATGCCGTTGGCGCCCAGGACCTGCAACGCCTGCAGGGCGAAGTGGGAGTGCCCGACCGCCTCATAGACCAGGTTGATGTTGCCTATCTGCTCCGCCAGGTCCGGGAACGTGGTGGCCTGGGAGGAGACATAGGTCGCGCCGATGGCGTGGACCAGGTCGATCCGCGGACTGGGAGGCAGCTCACGGGAGTAGACGTAGGTGGTAAAGCCGGCCGTGGCCAGCTTCATCGCTCCCAGTAGCCCGACCGGACCGATGCCGAGCACCAGGGCGGAAAGCCCCCGGCCCCGGTCCTGGCGAGGTGTTTGCGGGTCGAGCCAGGGCGGGCGAAGCTGCATCATCCAGAATATCTGCGCGAGCGCCTTCTCCGCGATGGTCAGCGGCTCAGCCAGCACCGCGATCTCCCGCAGGCCCGGCGGCACGACGTTCATGTACCGCTCGTGGTCGACGACGTACTCGGCCATGTAGCCGTGCGCTTCCTTGATACCGCGCTCGCTGAAGTCGCCCGTGTAGCAGTAATCCTGGTGACCGGAACGGCAGGCCAGGCAGCCGGGGTGGAGACACGGGCGGCGCACCGATGGCACCACGAGATCTCCCGTTTGCAAGCGCTCCACGGCGGAGCCAACCTGCACGATCTCAGCCAATGACTCATGGCCGATCACTAGGTGGTCATCCCGTGGCGGCGGAGTGCCGTACTCAAAGGAACAGATCTCTTTGTCCGTGCCGCAGATGCCGATGTCCAGCATCCGCAACATGACCTGGTCAGGCTCACAGAGCCGGGGAACTTCCTGCTCGATGATCTTGACCTGCTGAGATTCAGGAAAGACCGCGACGGCTTTCATATTCTCTCCCGGTGAGCCTCAGTGATACGGGCCGGCGCTTGAGCCGTCGCGATCAGGGAGGTGATGATGGTTCGGTCACGCCGCGGGCTTCGCGAGCGGTGGTGACGTCGGGCATGGATGCGGCGGCGAGGCGCCGGTATGGCCGGGCCATCGGCCATTGGTGATCCTCGAGCACGCTGTCGGCATCGAACTGGCCCATGCTCTGGATCAGCCTGGCGACCAGGCCGCTCCACCCGGTCTGGTGAGAGGCACCGAGCCCGGCCCCGTTGTCGCCGTGGTAGTACTCGTAGAACAGGATGAGGTCACGCCAGTGCGGGTCCTCCTGAAATAGCCTGGTCCCGCCATAGACAGGGCGCCGCCCGTCGCTGTCCCGCAGGAATGTCCCGGCCAGGCGGCGCGACAGTTCCTGGGCCACTTCGTACAGCGTCATCATCTTTCCGGAGCCGGTCGGGCATTCGACCTTCAGGTCGTTGCCGTAGTACCGGTAGTGCTGGATCAGGGCCCGGATCAGAAGCAGGTTGATCGGGAACCACACCGGTCCGCGCCAGTTGGAGTTGCCGCCGAACATTCCGGTGGTCGACTCGGCCGGCTCGTACTGCACCCGGTACTCGGTCCCGGCGACATGGAAGGTATAGGGATGGTCAAGGTGCCAGCGCGAGATTGAACGGATCCCGTGCGGGCCGAGGAAGCGCTCCTCGTCCAGCATCCGGGCCAGGATGCGCCGCAGCTTGTCCTCGTTCACCAGGGACAGGATCCGCCGGCCCTGGACGCCGGGTACGAGCGGGTCGGCGATATTGGCCAGCAGGTCCTGGTTGCGCTCGAGGAAGGTAGCCACCTGCTCGGCGATTTGCGGGTAGCGGGCGATGAGGTCGGCCTCGATTACCGTCGTGGCGCAGATGGGCAGCAGGCCGACCAGGGAACGCACCTTGATGCGCATTCCGGTGCCGTCGGGCAGGCGCAGCACGTCGTAGAAGAAGCCGTCCTCCTCGTCCCACATCTCGTCGGGGTGCTCCCCGACCGGGTCCACCGCGGCGGCGATCCAGAAGAAGCGCTCGACGAACTTGAGCACGAATTCCTCATAGCTCTTATCGTGCGGCAGGAGAGCCAGGGCCAGTTCGAGCATGTTCTGGCTGAACATCGCCATCCAGGCCGTGCCGTCCGCTTGCTCCAGCCGCCCGCCGGCGGGCAGGGCCGCGCTGCGGTCGAATACGCCGATGTTGTCCAGGCCGAGGAAGCCGCCCTCGAACACATTGTGGCCGGATGGGTCCTTGCGGTTCACCCACCAGGTGAAATTCATCAGCAGCCGGGAGAAGCTTTCCCGGAGGAATGACAGGTCCACCTGGCCGAGGTCTTCCTCCAGGTTCTGCAGGAACAGAGCCGCGAAGGCGTGCACCGGGGGGTTCACGTCGCCGAAATTCCACTCATAGGCGGGCATCTGGCCGCCCGGGTGGAGGTACTCCCGGGACAGCATCAGGTCGATCTGGCTTTTCGCGAAGTCCGGGTCGACCATGGCCAGCGGGATGCAATGGAACGCCAGGTCCCAGGCGGCGTACCACGGGTACTCCCACTTGTCGGGCATGGACACGACATCATGGTTGAACATGTGGAACCACGACTCGTTCCGGCTCCCCCGGCGGGTCGGCGATCGGAGTGGGTGGAGGTGGCGCTCACGCAACCAGCGGTCCACGTCGAAGTAATAGCACTGCTTGGACCAGAGCATCCCCGCCAGGGCCTGGCGCATGACCGCCTTGGCATCATCGGTCACCGCCGGCGGCGTGATGGCCTCGTAGAATTCGTCCGCTTCGGCCCGCCGCCGCGCGATCAGCTCATCCGCGCCGGCCAACGGCGCCGCGAGGGTCTCCGGGCCCTCCCGGGTGAGCCGGACCAGCACCGCAGCCTGCCCGCCGGCCGGCACGACCAGCCGGACGTGCGCCGCCACCTTGGTCCCCGCACCGTCGGGATTCACGGTGTCCGCGCCATGCAGGAGGTGGTCGCCGATGCCGTCCTTGGCGAAGGGTGTCGCAGGCTCGGCGCCAAATACCCGCGCCATGTTCGTTTCGTTCTCGCAGAACAGCAGGGCCGCTTCCGGCTCGGCGTGGAGGTAGAAAACGCCAACCTTAGGGTGCTCGGCCCGGACGACCGGATACTCCGACTCGACGCGGGCGAGCCGGGGCTTGGGGCCACCATCTCCCCATGACCATGTGTTGCGGAACCACAGCGTCGGCAGCACGTGCAGCCCGGCATCTTCCGACGAGCGGTTGTGCACGGTGATGCGGCACAGGATGTCTTCGGGCCCGGCCTTGACGTGCTCCACCTCGACATCGAAATAGCGGCCGTCATCGAAGACACCCGTATCGATGAGCTCGTACTCCAATTCATGCCGTGACCGGGCCCGGTTCACCGACAAGAGTTCGTTGTAGGGGTACTCGGCCTGCGGGTACTTGTAGACATAGCGCTGGTAGCTGTGCGTGGGCAGGTTATCGACGTAGAAGTAGTACTCCTTGACGTCCTCCCCGTGGTTGCCCTCGGCATTGGTCAAGCCGAACAGCCGCTCCTTCAGGATCGGGTCCCGCTCGTTCCAGAGCGCAACAGCCAGGCACAGCCGCTGCTTGTCGTCGCTGATCCCGGCGATGCCATCCTCACCCCACCGGTACGCGCGGGACCGCGCCTGATCATGACTGAAATACGACCAGGCGTCTTCGCTGTGGCTGTAATCCTCTCGGACCGTCCCCCACTGACGCTCACTGAGATAAGGTCCCCAGGCACGCCAGGGAACGCCCGCCCGGGCTTCCCGCAGCCGCCGCTCCTCGGCCGTCAGCGAAGCCGGATCGGCCACAACGGGCGAGTCAAGCCCCTCGGACATGCTTCTTTCTCCCTTCGTCGTTAGGTCCTTCGTCGTTAGGTCCTTCGTCGCCAACTACAGCTTCTCGTCACTGCGTCGCGATGGCCAGCACGATCACCTGGCCCGGTCACACCGGTGGCCTCGGGGCCAGGATCAGCAAGACAACGGAGACCGACAGGATGACCCCGCCGACGGTGACCAGCCCTCTGCGGGCTCCGCGGACGCGGAAGTGGCCGCTGATTCCGACCAGGAACAGCACGCTGGCCAGGTAGACCGTGGTCCGGACATAGCCGTCGGCATTGCTGCCCGCTGTCTCGCCGAGTGAGTAGTAGTTATCGGCGCGGGCATCGAGCAGGTTGGACTGGGCCAGTTCTGGCTGGACATACTGGGGCATGTAGGTCGGCCCCTTCGGCGCATTAGGGTTCGTGAACGGATCCGTCGCGATCCAGGCGTTGAACGCGACCAGGAACTGCGGCCGGAAACGCTGCTCGGCCACCCGCATGGCGTTCTTGTTTCCGACGGCATAGGCCGTGAACCAGGCGTTGAAGGTCAGCGCGTCGAAATTCTTCAGGTCGGCGGCCAGGTAGGCTTCCCGGTTTGCTTGGGTCCTGGCGGCCGACGCCTTGGCCAGCTCGAGAGATGACTGCGTGCTCCATTTCGCCGAGGCGAATCCGGACCAGGCGGCCAGGACCGCCACGACCGCCAGCAGGACGGCCTCGATGATCGTCAGCACCCGGTCCCGCCCCTTGTCCTCGGCGGCGGAACCCTTTTCCTCTTGCTCTTCCTCTTCCGCGTGAGCCCGGTGCTCGGAGATCTCCTTTCCGACCTCACCTGGCGACAAACCCTCAGGCATCAGAGCCTCCCCGAGCACGTGACCAGTCGCAGCAAGCCCATCGGCTGGACGGGCACCGGGCATCACCCGGCCAAGGTGGGATACCTGCCGCCTTGGGTGCTCAGCTGCACTTCGAACTGGACGCGTCCGTGAAGCTCTTGACCGAGCTCACCACGCTGGCCGCGTCTTTGGTGACCGTGGCGATCTGCGCGGCGGAGGGACTCGATGACAGGGCCGCGACGGCGCTCTTGAGCGCATCCACTGACGACGTGATGGCGCTGGTCTGGCTCGGGAAGTCGCTCTTCGCCGAGTTGACCAGCGTGGTGGCGTCGCCTTGGATCATCGTGACCTGCGATTTCAGGCCGCTGATCCCGCTGCTGACGGTCAGGCTAGTCAGCCCCTTGACGGAATTGCTGAGGTTGGTCCGGTCCGTGCAGTAGGCAGGTTTGCTGCTACCGCAGCCGGCCAGCGTAACGGCCGCGGCCGCGGTGGCAAAGGCCAAGGGAACCCGCACCCAAGCGCCACCTTGGCGGGCTCGTGATCTCCCCGGCTTGAGACTCATTCTCATCGTGGTCGAGGTTTACCAGCGATACGGGGACGCGTCATCGCCCGGAACGGGTGATTGACAGATGCCGGATCGCTTGTCTGGAAGCTTAACAACAATTACCGGGAAACGGCGAGCGACAAAGAGATGACAGGAATGAAAATTAGGAATGCTGTGCCGGTGATCGCGTGTCCTTCGTGGGTTTATCCGGGCGGCCGCTTACCGGCTGGCAGCCGCAGACCGCAGGCAGCTATGGCCGTGCCGGAAAATACGGCTTCCAGCCCGGCCCGGTCCAGCCGGCTGGTCATCACCCGGGCGATGGCGACCACGTCGCGGTAGCTGGCGGCGAGGGTGCAGACCGGCCAGTCGGAGCCGAACATCAGCCGCTGCGGCCCGAAGCAGTCAAGCAGATGGTCGGCATACGGCGTGAGCTGCGCCGTCGTCCACGTGACCCCAGCCTCGGTGACCAGGCCGGATAGCTTGCAGACCACGTTCGGGCGGCGCGCGAGCTGGGCCATCAGCTTCGCCCACGGCTGCAGACGGCCAGATGCGATGTCCGGCTTGGCACCGTGATCAAGCACGAACCTCACGCCGTCGAACTGGGTCACGTGCAGCGCCGCAGGCAGCTGGTGAGGCCGGATCAGCAGGTCGTAGCTGAGCCCAGCCGACGACGCCGGCGATCCGGCCCGCCGCGCTGTCCGCCAAGGCCAGGAAATCCGCGGTCTCGGCGGCGCTGGGGAGCACCTGGACCAGCACACTGGCCGTGATCCCTTCCGGCGCACTGGCCTGCTCGAAGTCCGCCAGGCCGAAGGGCCGGTTCAGCTCCGGAAGCTCATCCAGCCAGGCATGCCTGGCGGTCCGCGGATCCCACACATGGTGATGCGCGTCGATGATCACTAGGCCTCCGTCCTCTGATCCCATCCCGCGCTCAGGCCAGGCCCGGTCCTGACGGCTTGTGCCGCATATCTCTTGATCAGCACCGAGAAGCAGCGGGAGCCAGCCCGCCCGGTGCGACGGGGACAGCGCTCGCGATGTTCAATGCGCCGCATGGGCGCTTCGCATCGACCGGCTGTCGTCAGGTAGCTGTTTGGGCCGTGCGTTCGGCGAGCCGCTGGCCGACGTCCTGGCCCATCGAGTGCAGCTTGTCCGCAAGCTGGGCGAGTGCGCCCAGGCCCGCTTCCTTACTAAGGGATGCGCAGGTCTGCTCCAGCGCGTCGAGCCGTTCCTTAACGATCTTCCAGGCCGCGTCCCGGTGCGGCAGCAGGAAGGTGGCGGGGCGTGCGATGTCAAAGGTGAAGCCCGCCGTGCAGCCGGGGTGGGACGGGCCCACCGGCAGGGTGGCCAGGACTGCGCCCAGCTCGCGCATTATCCAGTTCATCAGGTGTTTCGCGGTTCGCGCCAAGGTGTCCAATTCGGCCGCGGTCTCGCCGTGGTGGATGTAGTACCGGCTCAGTACCTGGAGCACGACCTCGTACAGACCATTGGTGAGGTCCGCGACCCGCGCGGTAGTGAGGTCCTCGATCAGGATTCCCGAGTTGACGTCGGGAGGCAGCCGGACGAAGGCCGGCTCGACCGGCCGGGCCGGGTTGAATGCCGGGTCGGCTGACTGTACGGCGAGCAGGTCCTCAAGGATTCCGACGAATGTGCCGAAGTGCGACCTCATCCAGTCGCCGCGGGCTCCTTCACCCTGCTCGACGATCACCTCGATCGCCTGTCGGGCCGATGCCAGGTCGGTAACCGCGATCAGCTCGGGCCACTCGAAGATGTCGGTGACGGCTTGCGCCTCCGCCGGCCCGACGAACACGGCGCCTTCGCCGTAACGGCCGCACAGGTAGACCAGGCCTGCCTCGATCCCGCGGTAGAGGTGGCCCACCGTCCGCCACTCCTGGGGCACGGCAACCAGCGTCGGGTCGGCGGCGGTCGGCGGGCGGGCGTGCCGCGCAGCGGCGAACCCCGCCGCGTCGTCGAGCGCCATTCCCTCGGGCCGCTCGAGGTAGATGAAATGGCGCAGGGCACGCTCGCCGAACGGCACCAGGGCGATCTCGACGCCCGATGGGTACCAGCGGGACAGGATCGGGAAGTTGGGCCGCTCGAAATGAGGCGCCGCGCCGAGGGCAGTCAAGATGTTGGTGCTCAGCGCCAGATGCAGCATCTCCTGCTTGATCACGCTAATGAGCGCTGTTTCCCAGGCCTGTACCCGGCCGAGCTGGTCCGGTGTCAGGCCCTCGCCCAGCCCGCGCTTGAGCGAGAACTGCGCGTACAGGTACTCACACATCAGTCCGTGCTCCAGCTCGCAGGCCTGACCCAGCAGATACACGAGCTCTTCCCGGGTTTCCACCTTCAACGGCGACTCGGCCGCGGGATCGCCAATGGCGTTGCCGGACATGGTCACAGCCTTTCTCGCCGGGAGACCAGGCTCACGATGGCGGAGGTCTTGGGTGCATGAACTCGGCTCGTCACGGTTCCCTCTTGGTGGGTCGCTTGATGCCAGGCGGCGCGTGTGGCGCTGCGGGCAATACAACCCCGTTCGTTCCGTCGAGACAACAGCCATGCTCTACCGGGCTATCGGTGACCGCTATCGGTGAGCCTGGGATCGGTGCCGGAATCCGCATCTCCTCGAGGCTGATGCTCCCGCGACGTGCCGCCGGGTGGGAGGAAGGGATCCACACGTCGGGCTCGAACTCTCCGAGGCTCATGAGGTCGAGCGGAACGGGCAGTGCCTCCGGGCTGGTGGTCAGCCAGCCCAGGCCGGCGTCGGCCCGGCGCTGGCGGATCAACGAGAACTCGGCGTGGAGCGGCGTTTCCATCCAGAACGACGTCCACGTCCGCCGCGGTCGCCACCGACCGCAGCGCAGACGCGGTTTCTACCGCAAGGACCTCCGGTAGACCAGGCGGCACGACCATGCGCAGACGCTGCCGCCCCAGGCCCGCCGCTTGCCGGGTCCGGCTCACCCCGTGGTCCACGAGGGACGGCACGTTCCTGGACGCGTCCAGCAATACGGTGCCCGCCGTCGTGAGCCGTAGGCCTTCGCGCCGGCGCTGCAGCGGCCCTGCACCGGTTCCTGCTCCCCTTCGGCGGTCAGCTGGAGCGGCTGCCAGGGCCCGCAGCGCGATGCGCTGCGGAGCCCGTGCGGCTGGGCGAGGTTAGAGCCTTCGCTAGGGAGCCCTGATCGGGTGAGAAACGTCCCGGCAACACGAGGATCCGGCGCTTCCTTGGGCGAACGGCAGCCGGGACGCTCACGATCTCCCCGCGGGCCGCCGCGATCAGCAGGTCCCGCAGATCCGGCGTGGTGTGCGGGGGCGGTTCGGCGATCTCGATTCGGGCGGTCATCACGGGGCCGCGCGATTCGGTCTCGACCCGGCCCAGACTGGACAGGAGCGCGAGCATGGTTCGGTTCTCGGCGAGGATCTCCGCGGTGAAGTACTCGATCCCGAGTTCAAGGGCGCGCTCACTCAGGCGGGCGAGCAGCGCGGAGCCAAGCCCGCGGCCCTGCCAGGCATCGACCACTGTCACTCCCGCATCGGCAGAGTCGGGCTGGTCCGCGCGGCGGATGAACCGGCACTCCCCGACGATCTCCGAGGACAGCAGCGGCACGGCGACCAGCGCCTCATGGTTTTCGTGATCGACGTCGGCCGCCGCCTTGAGGGTGGACTCGGGAAGTTCCGGCACGACGGTGAAGAAACGCCGGTACCGGGACTGCTCGCCCAGGTTGGCGTAGGCCCGGGCCAGCGCAGGCGCGTCACCGGGCCGCACCTGCCGCAACCGCACGACATCCCCCGAACGGAGCGTGACCACCTGCGGCCGGCTCGCTGCGGTCATGACCAAAGGGTATGGAAACGGGAAACTACGGATGAGCGCAGGGGACACCGATTAGCCTTTCCGCCATGAGTACTATCGCGCCGACCAGGGACCTGTACCTCGTCGTCGGATATGACGGCTCACCTCCCGCCAGCCGGGCGCTCGACGCCGCGGCCAGGCTGCTGCATGGCCGGGCCGGACGCATCGAGGTGGTGTACGTCGCTCACCTGCCCAGCATCGACATGCTGTCGCCAGGCGCCGTGGCCGAAATGGAGGTCAGCTTCGACGAAATCGCGCGGGATCTGCACACCGCGGCCGGCGAGCAGCTGCGCGGCCGCGAGGAGCGCTGGGGCTTCGAGCGGCGCCAGGGCCTGATCGCGGCCGAGCTGACCGCGGCGGCCGCGGCCATCAGCGACGCCCACCCCGGCGACACCGTGGCGATCGCGGTCGGGAGCTCGTCGCACGCCATGCACCGCGTGGTCGGCTCGGTCGCCGTCAGCCTGGTCCGCCACTCACCGGTACCCATCGTGGTCGTGCCCTAGGTTCGCGCCCCAGGTGGCTGGAGCGCTGCAGATAACCGTCAGGGAGCTGTGGCGGGAAGGAGACCGGTGACGGGGACGAGCGCGATCCGGCTGCTGCTGGCCGACGTCGACGGCACGCTGGTGACCCCGGACAAGGAGCTGACCGACCGGGCGGTCGCCGCGGTCCGCAAGCTGGGCGACGCCGGGATCTTGTTCGCGATCACCAGCGGCCGCCCGCCGCGGGGCATGTCGATGCTGATCGAGCCGCTCAACCTCACCACCCCGATCGCCGCCTTCAACGGCGGGCTGCTGGTCAACCGGGACATGTCGGTGGTCGAGCAGCGCGTGCTGCCCGAGGAGCTGGTGGTACCGGTGGCCGATCTCGTCGGGTCGTTCGGCCTCGATACCTGGGTCTACCGCGGCCCGGACTGGTACGTGCCGGATCCGAACGGCTCCCACGTGGCGCGGGAATCAGCGACGGTGCGGTTCGAGCCGAAGGTCATGGCCAGCCTCGACGGGCTCACCAGCGACGTCGCGAAACTGGTCGGCGTGAGCGACGACCTCGACGCGGTCGCCCGGGCCAGCTCCGCGGCGCACGACCGGTTGGGCGATCATGTGACCGCCGCCCGGTCCCAGCCCTACTACCTCGACGTCACCCATCCGGACGCCAACAAGGGCGCGGTCGCCCGGTACCTGTCCGCGAGGTACGGGATCCCGCCGGCAGCCATCGCCACCATGGGCGACATGCCGAACGACGTGCTGATGTTCGCGCACTCCGGGCTGAGCATCGCGATGGGCAACGCCAGCCCCGAGGTGCAGCGCGCGGCCCGGCGGGTCACCGCCTCCAACGCGGACGAAGGCTTCGCCAGCGCCGTCGAGAGGTTCATCCTCCCCCATTAGCCTGAACTTTCCACGAAAAACCGCCGGTCCAGGGGACGCGCTCATTCCCCTGGACCGGCTCCTGATGGCGGCCTCAGCCGGTGATGTAGAGATCGTCGCGAACGTCGTAAACGCCGACGGCCATCCAGGCTGCGTCCACCGCCGCGTCGTGCTCGGCCCAGGTGCGGACGTGGCCGGAAAGCGTCACCGTGTTCCCGTTGGTGTCCACCACCACGTCGCTGTCATCGGGTATCAGCGCATAGCGGTCCAGCGCGTCCTGGACGTACAGGGTGACGTCGACCGGGTCCGGTTGCTTCGTCCTGCCCGAGGTCGTCGAGTCCGGGGCGCGCGCAGGCGATCACGAAGCCGCGGCCGGCGCGCTTGACCGGCTCGCCCGGCGCGCGCGCCAGCGGAACGCCGCAGGCCGGATCTCGCCCGCGCTCGCCTGCTCTACGGGCAGTGGCTGCGCCGCCAGCGGCGCCGCGCCGAGGCCCTCGCGCAGTTGCACACCGCGCTGGACATGTTCGCCGCGATGGGGCTGGACGCGTTCGCCGGCCGGGCCCGCGCCGAGCTCAGCGCCCTAGGCGAGCGGCCCAGCGCCGAGGGAGCCTCCCACTCAGATGCCGCTGCCCAGCTGTTCCTGTCCCCGAGCACCATCGACTACCACCTGCGCAAGGTGTTCCGCAAGCTCGGCGTTACCTCGCGGACCCAGCTCATCAGGGCGCTCGGCGACCCGTCGGAGGCTGGAGCCTAGGCCGCGGCTAGCTGACGCGTGGGGTCGGCGGGCAGCAGCAGGTCGCCGACCGGTCGCCTGGTCCGCGGGGCAGTCTCGCGGGCGGCGAGGGGCTCGGGAAGCCCGGCCGCATAATCCGGACAGCCGATCGCGACGATGACGACCGGGGTGAGGCTGTCACCGAGGCCGAACCCGGCGCTGACGGCGGCGGTGTCGAAGCCGCCCATCTGATGCACGGCGAGCCCGTCGGCCTGGGCCTGGGTGACCAGGGCGGCGACGGCCTGCCCGGTGTCATACAGTGCCCACGGCTGCGACTGCCCGTCGTCGCCGACCGTGCGGGCCGCGACGAGGACCAGCGCGCTGGCCGCCCCGGCCCAGGCCTGGTTGCCGGGGGCAAGAGCGGCGAAGAGCCGGCCGTGAGCCTCGTCGCCTCGGCGGGTAACCAGGAACCGCCAGGGCTGGCTGTTCCCAGCCGACGGCGCCCAGCGTGCCGCCTCGAGCAGCGCGGCCAGGCTGTCGTCGCCGATCTCGTGCGCCTGGTCGAATCCGCGCGGACTCCACCGCTCCGCGAGCAGCGGGTGAACGGGGACCGTGGTGCTGGCGGTCTTGCGCATAGCAGTGATGTCCTTCCTCGGGATCGCCAGTAGATGATGTGTCATGCAACACAGCTGATATGTCATCCATTCCGGGGCACTACGGTGCAGCCCAGCGAGGCACCCGGCTGCCGCGGTCGCCGGGCAAATCGCAGCGGCGGCCGCGCCCCGGCGTAGCACCTAGCCTCGTTCGGGCTAATGAGATCTTTATGACCGAACGGGCCGGGCTAGGAGCTCACGGACACGCGGTCACGCCGGGCTCGGCAGACTGCTGGCGTCGTGCTCGACGTAATGCTCAAGCCTGGTCTGGCCATCCCGCCCGAGAAAGTAGTACGTCTGCTCGGTCATCTTGGCGCGTACGAGAGCTGGCTCATCGCTTCCCCGTACATCACAAGACTCGCAATGGTAAGAACGACCTTCCGGCTTTAGCGCAATCGGACGCTCACACGACCAGCACGTAGCTATTTTCCTGGTCGCGGGTTTACCTGGCACGTCGGATGTCATGTGAACAGGGTGGCGCGTCGGCCACGGCGCCGGCATCACCGCCAGCGGCCGTCGCCGGCTGATGCAGGCCGGGTTCGTCAGGTTCCAGGTAGCGGTAACGGTGTGGCCGCCTGCATCGCGCCGATGGCCATCTCGGCTCGAGCGCCCTCCTACGCTGGAGGACATGGGAGAGATCCGGGTGGGCACGGCGGGATGGACCGACCGGTCGCTGATCGCCTCCGGCTGGTACCCGGCCGAGGCGAACAACCCGGAGAAGCGGCTGCGGTACTACGCTCGCCAGTTCCCGCTGGTGGAGGTGGACGCCACCTACTACGCACTGCCCGCCGAGCAGACCGCCCGGGCCTGGGCGGAGCGGACCCCGGACGGGTTCACCTTCAACATCAAGGCGTTCAGCCTGTTCACCCAGCACCCCACGCCGGTCAGGGCGCTGCCTGCCGACCTGCGTGAGGCGGCGGGCCAGGCCGGGAAGGAACGGGTGTACCTCAAGGACGTCGACCCGGCGCTGGCCGAGGCGGCGTGGGACCGGTTCCTGGCCGCGCTCGAGCCGCTGCGCGGTGCTGGCCAGCCCGGGGCCGGGAAGCTCGGCGCGATCTTGCTGCAGTTCCCGCCCTGGTTCCCGATCTCCCGCGCGAACAAGGACTACATCCTGGCCTGCGCGCGGCGCGCCGCGCCGCGCCGGGTGTGCGTGGAGTTCCGCAACCACACCTGGATGACCGAAGACAACCAGACCGAAACCCTGGGCTTCCTGGCCGATCACCAGCTCCCCTACGTGTGCGTGGACATGCCGCAGGGCTACCCCAGCTCCATCCCCCCGGTCCTGGCCGCCACCAGCGACCTGGCGGTAGTCCGCATGCACGGCCATTCGGATAAATGGACGAGCAAGGAGATAGCCGAACGGTTCGGCTATCGCTACAGCGAAGACGAACTCGACGAATGGGCTCGGCGGATCCGCGGCCTCGCCGCCGAGGCGGACACCACCCACGTGGTGTTCAACAACTGCTACAGCGACTACGCCCACGTCAACGCGCAGCAACTCGAGGCCAGGCTCGGCACCTAGGCGTTCATAGTCGCCGGTGCGGTCTGCGTCAGCAGGACCACCCCGGCGCACATCACGGCGAAGGCGGCCGCCGCTATGGCCATTACCGCTACGTTGGGCGTGAAGTACTCGGCGAACAACCACACGCTCAGCGCGATGCTGACGACCGGATCGACGATCACCAGGAAGGGCTGAGAGACCTTCAGCGGTCCGACATGCAGGGCCGCCTGTTGCAGCAAGGTGCCTGCCACGGCCCCCACGGCCAGGGCGTATACCGGCCAATGGGTGAACATTCCGGCCACGCCGAACTGGGTCAGGGTGTCCGTCGTGGTCTTGATGAACGTCGCCACGAGCGCCCACACGGTCGCCGCCGCCGAAGCGTACGCAGCCGCGCGCCAGCTCGGGGATCCCCGCTGCGCCAAGGCGGCCAGGACGGCGGCGGCGCCGCCGCAGGCCACTGCGGCCGCGATCCAGTGATGACTCGTCGGGGTGGGACGGCCGCCGCGGGGCTCTCCGGCCACGATGAAGACGCCCAGGCCCACGCAGGTCAAGGCGGCGCCGCCCCAGGTAATCTTCAGGATCGACTGGTGAAGCCAGAACTGGCGCAATACGAGCGCGAAAATCAGTTCCGTGGCCATCAGCGGCTGCACGATCGACAACTGGCCATCGTGCAGGGCAAAGGCCTGGAACACGAACGCTGCCGCTAGAGCCACCCAGCCGAAAAGCCACAACGGACTGCGGAACAGGTAAAGGACGAGCCGCCAGCCCGAGGACCCGCGTGGATCGCCGGTGCTGGCCATGTGCTGAGTGATGACGTTGACCGCGTTGGACAGCGCCGCCAGCAGAGCGAACACGATAACCACGGACGCCATGTCCTCCCGGTCGGGAGCGAACCGCTCAGTGAGCTGACGGCAAGTCCTCTATCTGCTGCTTGGTCACGCTGAGCCGGATTCCGTTCTCGATCCCGGTCACCGCGCTCATCGGGATGGCGACTTCCTTGCGCCCCCAGAAATGCCCCTCCTGGAGCAGCACGTGGGTCACGCGGTGGTCGACCGGATCGACACCGAAGCCCCGCACCTGTCCGATCTCACCATCCAGAGCGTGGACGTGATCACCGCGGCCAACTTCTGTTTCACCCCGCGGAACGACATCCTGGACGTCGGTCCGCGAGGCGTGTGATATGCCCATCGGGGCAGGCATACCGCCAACCCCCGTACCGCCGGCACCTTCAAGTAGCTCAGTCTCATCGGCCAGTTCGAGCCGGTCGAACTCGGCCAGGGTGCAGCGCAGCCTGATTTCGCCGGTCGCGGTGTCAACCAGGTCGAGAGGAACCAGCCGGCCGGGCTCCCGCCGGTGTTTCGGCTCGATGACAAGATGCGTGACCGAACGAGTAGCCGGATCGACGATCATCCGGCTCACCTCGCCACACGAACCATCAGAGCAGCTCGCCGTGGCCCCGAATGCGAACTCCGTCTCTGCTGCCATGGCTGCCTTCCCTTTCCGGATGCTTTTTGGTGCGGGCCTGCTGGTATCGCCCCTCAGTTGACGATCAGGTAGATGCTGTTGGCGATGAGCCAGAAGCCGAGGATCAGGCACCCTATGACGATCACCTGGTCGGTATGGCTCTCCATCCATGTCCTGAACCTGGCCAGGAACGCCTGGCTCTGGTCGGGCTTGAAACCGGCGTAGATCTCCATGGCGATGTAGGACGCCGAGCCCAGGATGCAGAACCCGAACAGCGCGAGATAGCTCTCCCAGCTGGCCAGCTTGGCCTCGACGACCGTAGCGGCGCCTGCGGCGATCAGGGTCCAGGGCTGAAGCGCGGGGGCCAGGCCCAAGGCGAACCACGGCGACATGTTGTCCACGTGCTCCTGCCACTTGGGCGGCTTCTTCGGCTTCTTCGGCTGCCCCATCCGCCGGCGCTGCCGGATCGCGATCACGACCAGGAAGGCTCCGATGGCGATCTTCACCGCCAGCGACGCCAGCGAGGGGGCCGTCTTCGGCTTGGGCGGGTTATTGCCGGTCGCGATCACCGTGACCGCGACCACGACGGCCAGGGACGCGAGCCAGCCGAACAGGAAGGCCGCGCCCTTTCTCACGCCGCGCTTTGAGGGCAGCACGACGACGAATGACGTCAGCGGCAGCGGATCGAGCGCTACCGCCAGGCCAATCAAGAGAAGGTTTAGCACCATGGCCGTCCTCCCGCCTTCCCTTGACAGGGGATCACATCTGATCAGGGCAGGCGGTCACCCCGGACGGGTGAAAGTCCTAGCCGCGCTGGTCGCGGACCTGGCGCTTGATCCGGGCCAGCATCGCGGCCATGCCCCGCAGCCGCAGCGGGCTCACCAGGTCCGCCAACCCGAGCTGGGTGGAGAATTCCGCGGGTACGGCCAGGACCTCATCGGCGTCCAGCCCGTCCAGCCCGGCGTGCAGGATGGCGGCGAAGCCGCGGGTGGTGGGCGCTTCGGCCGGGGCCTCGAAGAACAGGTGAACGACCGAATCCAGCTCGACCTCGACGGCCAGGAAAAGCGGCGTCTGGCATTCGGGCACGGGTTCGAGCAGGTCACGGTGCTCGGCGTAGCGCTCGGGCAGGGCCGGCAGGTCCTGGGAGTACTCCAGCAGCAGCTGCAGCCGGTCCCGGTCCGGCACGGCGGCGAAGTCCTCGACGATCTCCTGCAGCCGGGGATGGAGCGCGGCCGGGGTCACGGGCTGTCCCCGCGGGCGATGGGGACCTTGACGCTGTTCCCCCATTCGGTCCATGACCCGTCGTAGTTGCGCACGTGCGGGTAGCCGAGCAGGTGCTGCAGCACGAACCAGGTGTGGCTGGAACGCTCGCCGATGCGGCAGTAGACCACCACGTCGTCCTCGGGACGCAACCCGGCCTCGCCGGCGTAGATCGCCTCGAGTTCGGCCCGGGTCCGGAAGGTGGCATCCTCGGCGGCGGCCCGGGCCCAGGGCACGCTCTTCGCGCCGGGGATGTGGCCGCCGCGCAGGGCGCCTTCCTGCGGGTAGTCCGGCATGTGCAGCAACGCGCCGGTGTACTCCCCCGGCGACCGCACGTCGATCATCGGCTGGCCGAGATGGGCCAGGACCTGGTCCCTGAACGCCCGGATCCGCTCGTCGTCGCGTTCGACGACCGGGTAGCCCGCCTGCGGGCGCTTGGTGGTCTCGGTGCTGACCGGGCGGCCCTCGGCGATCCACTTCGTCCGCCCGCCGTCTATCAGCCGCACGTCAGGATGCCCGAACAGCGAGCAGACCCACAGCGCATAGGCCGCCCACCAGTTGTTCTTGTCGCCGTAGAGCACCAGCGTGGTATCCCGGCTGATCCCCTTCCCGGACATCAGCTTGGCGAATCCGGCCCCGTCGACGTAGTCGCGGGTGACCGGGTCGTTGAGCTCGGTGTGCCAGTCGAGCTTGACCGCGCCCGGGATGTGGCCGGTCTCGTACAGCAACACGTCCTCGTCGGACTCGGCCACCACCAGGCCGGGGTCGTCGAGGTGCTCGGCGACCCACTCGGTCGACACGATCATCTCCGGGTGGGCGTACTCACCGAACTTGGGCGCGGAATCATATGGCAGCGCCACGGTCACCTCCGCTAGCTATCGGCTCCGTCGCCGCGGAAACGTCGCCGGGGCACCGGACCATTCCCGATACGCACCTGCGCGGGATGCCTGTCATCATCATCAGGGGGGCACGAATCAGCCATCGCCTCAGCCTAAACCGGGACATCATCATGCCAGCCTGCCCCAGCGCCAGACTCTGGCCGAGGATCGTCGTGCTGGTGGTGTGCGTGCTGGCGGCCGTGGCTTGTAGCAGCGCTCCCCCGGCCCACCCCGCCGCACGCCACGCCTCCCCGCGAGCGTCCCGGGCCACCGTGTCGGCGCCGAGCCCGGCCGCGGCCGAGAATACGGGTGTCGAGAACGCGCGGCCCGGTGACCCGGGCTGGCGGATCACGCATCCCGGTCACCTCTACCAGATCGAGGGTTTCGCCGACCGGACCGACGTGCCGCCCGGCACCTCGTTCCGGCTGTTCGTGTCGACCACGGCGCCCAGCTTCCGGGTTCGCGCGTTCCGGATGGGCTGGTACGGCGGCGACCTGGCCCGCCTGGTGTGGACCTCGCCGGCGACGCCAGGACGCTTCCAGCCGGGAGCCAGGATCGTCCAGCCGGGATCGATGGCGGTGGCGCCCTGGACGCCGAGCCTGACCGTGCCGGCGACCGGCTGGCCGCCCGGTTCGTATCTGCTGCGGCTGGACGCCTCGACGGGGGTGCAGAGCTACGTGCCGATGGTGATCCGCTCGCCCTCGGCGGCGGGCCGGGTCGTGCTGGTCTCGGCGGTGACGTCCTACCAGGCCTACAACGGCTGGGGCCAGTACAGCCTGTACGGCGGGCCCGGTGGCAGCTTCGCCGACCGCGGCCGCCAGGTCACCTTCGACCGGCCCCTTTCCTATAACAACGGGGCCGGGGCCTATTTCCAGCTGGAGTTCCCGCTGGTCGCCTTCGCCGAACGACTCGGGCTGCCGCTGGCCTACATCACCAGCGTCGACCTCGACCTGTACCCAGACGTCCTGGCGGGCGCCCGGGCCGTGATCAGCGAGGGGCACGACGAGTACTGGTCGCCGGCCATGCGGGCCGCCGTGACGCGGGCCCGCGATCAGGGCGTGAACGTGGCCTTTTTCGGCGCCAACGCGATCTTCCGCAAGATCCGGTTCGAGCCGTCGCCGCTCGGCCCGGACCGGATCGAGGTGAACTACAAGATCCCGCCGGAAGATCCGCTCTACGGCCAGGACAACGCCCTGGTGACCGGGAACTGGCCGACTCCGCCGGACGCGGACCCGGAGAGTTCCCTGATCGGCCAGTCCTACGTCTGCTCGGTCACCAGCAACTTCCCGATGGTCGTGACCGACCCGGGCAGCTGGGTGTGGGCCGGCGGCGGCGTGCACGCGGGCGAGTCGCTTCCCGGCTTGGTGGGCCCGGAATTCGACCAGGTCAACCCGACGGAGCCGACGCCCAGGCCGATCGAGGTGCTGGCCCGGTCGCCGGTCAGCTGCGGCACCGTGCCCACCTACAGCGACGTCAGCTACTACGTGGCCGCCAGCGGCGCCGGGGTCTTCGATGCCGGCACCGAGGACTGGATGTGTGCCCTGCCGGCGGCCGCCGGCTGCCCGGCGCTCGCCTCGGCCGTGCGGCGCGCCGTCCAGGCCGCCACGGCGAATATCCTCACCGCGTTCTCCGCCGGGCCCGCGGGCCACGCCCATCCAGCGCGGGAACTCATCCCGGGCACCGGCGGCCGCCCACCCTTGCTCGGCACCAGCTGACCCTCACGCCCAGCCGGGCCTGGCCCGGCTCAGACCGTCATAGCTGCGCCTCGAAGAGGTTCGCGAATTCCTGCTGGCCCAGCGTGTTCGGATGGAAGCTGTAAACTTGGTGGCTCCCGTTCAGGCCGTTGAACCACGGAGCCGCGCTGCACACCTCGTGGCCCGCAAAGCCCGGCCGGGCATCCACCGCCTGGATATCTATACCCTTCCCGCTAGCCGCTTTCACCGCCCTGGAGATGATCCCGTCAAGCGAATCCCCCGCACCGTTGATCGCCTTCATGTCGGTCTGGTCGATTCCGTAAGTGTTATGGAGATACGTGCCGACTGTGCACTGCGCGGGAGGGCTGGCCGGGAAAAGATGGGGGTACAGGAGCACGCGGATCTCCGCTTGCGGGGCACGCTGGTGAATCTCCTCGTAGAGACCGGCCAGGCTCGGGACGGTCACCACCTGGTAACGAAAGCCCTGCACCTTCTTATCGAGCGCCGAATACTGTGCCACACAGGCCTTGTCGCAGAAAATGTAGCTGTTATCGTACGTGTTGAGAAGGATAGTGCCTCCCTGATTCAGGAGGTGGGTGCCCAGGTTGAAGTCCTTTTTGATCTCGGCGAGACAGCCCTTTTGGCCCTGCCAGTGAAAGAAGCCGTTGACGCACGCGTTCATGACGAAGGGGAAGCCGACGTCATTCCCGCCCACGCTCAGCGTTACTAGGCCGGTGCTATCGCTGGGCTGGTTCGCGGGCGCGATGGCATCCAACTGCGCCCCGTCGGACCACTGGCCGGATCCGCCGGGCAGGCTGGCGACGAAGTCCGCCATGACGGCGCCGCTGCAGGCCTGAAATACGAAATCACTGGCCTGGATGCTCAGGTCCGACTGGATGTGCGGACCGTAGGCGGCGGTGGAACGGTGGCACTGATTCGCGGTCCCGAACCCGAGAAATGAGCTGGTGTCCGTTCCCTGGATAAACGGCGGGTTGCCCTCTCCTGAGGAATACGAGTCGCCGAGCGCGACGTAGCGGGTGGGGAGCCGGCCTTCGCGAGCGGTCAGCTTCGCCGTGGCCAGGGCGCCTTCCAGCGAGAAGTACGCCGACTTGCCGGGTGCCAGGCCCCCGGTGAAGTCGACTTCTGCCGAATCGGGCAGTGACGACTTGGTCACGAAGGACGTCCCGGGCCCCTCGTAGCCGGTCGGGCCGTACGGGCAGCCTGACGAGCCGGACCAGGTCCCGTAGCTGCCGCTGCAGATCCCGTCCACGTCGAAACCGGAAAGGTCGGAACCGGGCCCGGACACGGTGATCGCCTTGACCGCGGCCGAGGAGTTGTTGACGATGCCGACCAGGGTGTCATCGCTGCCGTCGAACGTCCCGACCGACGAGTCATTCAGGACGTTGACGGAATTGTCCGGATTGATCACCAGCAGGATCTCGCAGCTGGGCGAGGAGCCTATGGCCGGGCATTGGGTGAAAGGCGGGGCCGGGGCGGCGGCCGCGCTGGCAGTCATGGGAGCTACCACCAGCGCCCCGCTAACGGCCAGCGCCGAGGCCGCGACTGCAATGGTACTGAGCGTCCTTCGGCGGAAAAAGTCGTTCATGACGTGCACCTCTCTTCGTGCCGCGCGAGCGAGTCGGCACCGGCAGCGGCCAGAAGGACACGAGCGCGGCAATACCGCGTGATGGCAAGGTAAATCCCGGCGGCTCGCCGCGCGATCAAACGCGATTCATCGCACGCATGGCATGCCGACAGTAATGCCTCGCAGAACCCCCCAAGGGCCCGCTCCCCTGACGCCGCAGATCCCCACCCATGGCGTCGCTAATGAACCCCAAGTATGGCCCTCGCAGAGGTTCGAAGCGTCCCGAACGTCGTAATTGTTACCAACGTCTTTGCGCCACTGGCGCTGGTGTCATTTGCCAGGAAACCCGCAAGCGCCCCCGCCGGGAAATCACAGTACCCATAACGAGGAAGAGGCCCGTGGTACGCGCCGAGCGTGACCCACGGGCTAACGCCGCGTGATACGTTAAGCGAAGGCGATCACCTGCGGCGGAGCTTGACCCGGTGGGAGTAGTGCTCGGGGTCGAAGTAGCTGACGGCGAGCTCGACCGGATCGTCGGAGTCGTCGAAGTACAGGCGGTCGATCCGGAGCAGCGGCTCGCCGGGCTCGCGGCCCAGGTGCCGGGCGGCGACCGGCGGGGCGCCGGCCGCGCTGATGCTCTGCTCCGCGGCGGTGATGGATCCGCCTCTCCGCGCGTCGATCAGCCCGATGACCGTCACCCGGCTGCGCCGGCCGGGTGAAGACAGCTCGTCGACGTCGGTCAGCAGCTGCCCGATACGCGGCGGCAGGGACACGGAGGTGTAGCAGAACGGAACGTCGGTGTGCAGGCGGACCAGCGCCACGGTGAAGATCTGGTCTGCCGGGAGCCTGAGCCGGCTGGCGGTCTCGACGTCGACCTTGCGCTGCAGCGGGCTGACGACCTGGCACTCGGTATCGAGAGACAACGCCATCAGCTCCTCCACGGAGCCGAAGTGGTTGACGTACCGGTCTTCCTCGGCGACCGGGTAGGTACCTCGGCCGGCCACCCGGTAGATGATCCCCTCAGAGACCAGGTCCTGCATGGCCCGCCGGACGGTCTGCCTGCTGACCGAATAGCTGGCCGCCAGCTGCTCCTCGGTGGGCAGCTGACGACCGTCGGCGTATTCGCCGTTGCGGATCGCGTTCCGGATCTGGGCGGCCAGGTTCCGGTAGGCGACGGTTCGCAGCACCATGCCTCGAGCGTACGCCCTGCATTGACGCGAGCCGTACTTTTGTGACTAAATGGCCGTACATATTTTTTATTAAGTCGGCCAGGCCCGGGTGCGGCCCTGTCCTAGTCGGGGGGCCGTGGCCCGCAGGAAAGGAGCAGGTCGGATGACGTCTGTGGCCGTCACGCTGGCCCGGTGGGCCGAGCGGCTTGAGCCGGAGCCGGGCGATCTGGAGCTGGCGCACCGGTCCTTGCTGGATACGGTGGCGGTCACGCTCGCCGCCCGCGACCATCGCGTCACCCGGCTGGCCGCGGGCCTGCCCGACGGCGCGCGCTGGGCCGTGGCCGGGCACGTGCTGGATTTCGACGACCTGCACATGCCCTCGACCACGCACGTCAGCGCGGTCTGCGTGCCGACGGCGCTGGCCACCGGCGGCGGCCCGCGCGCCTACCTGGCCGCGGCGGGGGTGATGGCGCGGCTGGGGACGGCCCTGGGCTGGCCGCACTATTCGGCCGGCTGGCACGCCACCTGCACGGCCGGGGCGCCGGCCAGCGCCGCCGGGGCGGCCGTGGCGCTGGGGCTGCCGGCCGAGCAGATCGCCGTGGCCATGGCGCTGGCCGTGCCCGCCGCCGGCGGGGTTCAGCGGGCCTTCGGCACGGACGCCAAGTCGCTGCAGGTCGGTTTTGCCGTCGACGCCGGGATCCGGGCGGCCCGGCTCGCGGCCGCGGGCGCGCAGGCCGACCCCGAGGCCGTGGACGCGTGGCTGGGCCTGGTCGGCGGCAGCGCGCATTCCCGGCCGGCCGCGGTGGATCCGTCCGGGCCGGCCGTACCGAACGGGCTGGCCATCAAGCTCTACCCGTGCTGTTATGCGCTGCAGCGGCCGATCAGCGCCCTGTCGGAGCTTGCCCCTGAGCTCAAGGACCCCGCCGCCATCCGCCGGATCGTGCTGCGCACCCCCGAAGCCACGGTCGTGCCGCTGATCCATCACCGGCCGACCTCCGGGCTGGCGGGCAAGTTCAGCCTGGAGTACGCGGCCGCGGCCGCGCTGCTCGACACCTATCCCGGGTTCGGCAGCTTCACCGACGTAGCGGTCCGCCGAGATGCCGCGCAGCGGCTGGTCAGCCTGGTTGAGACCAAGCTCGACCCCGGCGGCAGCTGGCTGCTGGACGGCCAACTGGAGGCGGAGATCTACACCGGCGACGGGACGATCCTGCGGATCAGCCAGCAGTTCCCGCCGGGCTCCCCGGCGCGGCCCCCCTCGGCGGCCCAGCTGCAGTCCAAGCTGGCCGATTGCGTGCGCGGCCTGGACACCGACCCGGCCGCGTGGACCTGGGACAACGTACCCGGCATACTCCGGCGGTTCCTTCCCGCCGCGCCGGGGGAAGTGAGCAGGAATGGAGCCGGGGGAAGTGAGCAGGCATGGATGAGCTGAACGAGGACGAGCGCGCCATGGTCGAGCTCGTCCGCGACTTCGTCAACCGCGACGTCAAGCCCGTCGTGCGTGAGCTCGAGCACGCCAACACCTACCCGGAAAAGCTCATCGAGCGGATGAAGCAGCTCGGCATCTTCGGCCTGGCGATCCCGGAGCCGTGGGGGGACGCCCAGGTCAGCACGTCCTGCTACGCCCGGATCACCGAGGAACTGGCCCGCGGGTGGATGAGCCTGGCCGGGGCCATGGGCGGCCACACGGTGGTGGCCAAGCTGCTCCTGGCCTACGGGACGCCGGAGCAGAAGCGCGCCTACCTGCCCCGGATGGCCTCCGGTGAGCTGCGCGCGACGATGGCGCTGACCGAGCCGGGCGGCGGGTCTGACCTGCAGGCGATCCGGACCGTGGCCCGTCGAGACGGTGCCTCCTACGTCATCAGCGGGTCCAAGACCTGGATCACCAACGCCCGTCGCTCCGGGCTGACCGCGCTGCTGTGCAAGACCGATCCGGCGGCCCGCCCCGCGCACGCCGGCATCAGCATTATCCTGGCCGAACCGGGCCCCGGCTTCACCGTCTCCCGCGACCTGCCCAAGCTCGGCTACAAGGGCGTCGAGAGCTGCGAGCTCAGCTTCGACGATTACCGGGTCCCCGCCTCGGCGCTGCTCGGCGAGCGCGAGGGCGAGGGGTTCGCCCAGATGATGCGCGGCCTGGAGATCGGCCGGATCCAGGTCGCCTCCCGCGCGCTCGGCGTGGGCCAGGCCGCGCTGGACGACGCGCTGCGGTACGCCCAGCAGCGGGAGGCGTTCGGCGTTTCGATCTGGAAGCACCAGTCCATCGGCAACTACCTCGCCGACATGGTCACCAAGCTGACCGCGGCCCGCCAGCTCGTCCTGTACGCCGCCCGGTGCTACGACTCCGGCCGGCGCGCGGACATGGAGGCGGGCATGGCCAAGCTGTTCGCCTCGGAAACCGCGATGGAGATCGCCCTGGACGCGGTGCGCATCCACGGCGGCTACGGGTACTCCACCGAGTTCGACGTGGAACGCTACTTCCGCGACGCGCCGCTGATGATCGTCGGCGAGGGCACCAACGAGATCCAGCGCAACGTCATCGCCCGCCAGCTCGTCCAGCGTCACCCGGCCACCTCATGAGCGGCCAGCCCACCTCGGCCCTACCGCTGGCCGGGATCGTAGTCGTGGCGCTGGAGCAGGCCGTCGCGGCGCCGTTCGCCACCAGGCAGCTCGCCGACCTCGGCGCCCGGGTCATCAAGGTCGAGCGGCCGGGCACCGGTGACTTCGCCCGCGACTACGACCGGTCCGTGCTCGGCCAGGCGAGCTACTTCGTCTGGCTGAACCGGGGCAAGGAATCGGTGCAGCTCGACGTGAAGAGCGCCGACGGCCAGGCCGCACTGGCCGCCCTGCTGGCCCGGGCCGACGTCTTCGTGCAGAACCTCGCGCCCGGCGCCGCCGAGCGGCTGGGGCTCGGCGCGGACCAACTCCGCGCCCGCCATCCGCGGCTGATCTGCTGCTCGGTCTCCGGCTACGGGCCGGACGGCCCCTACCACCACAAGAAGGCCTATGACCTGCTGGTGCAGTGCGAGGCCGGGCTGCTTTCTGTCACCGGCACCCCGGACGAGCCGTGCAAGGCGGGCATCTCGGTCGCCGATATCGCCGCCGGGATGTATGCCTACAGCGGCGTCCTGACCGCGCTGTACGAGCGGGAGCGCACCGGTCGCGGATCCAGCGTCGAGGTGGCCATGCTGGAGGCCCTGGGTGAGTGGATGAGCCAGCCCTACTACTACACCGTCTACGGCGGGCAGGACGCCCGGCGTACCGGGGCCCGGCACGCGTCCATCTCCCCGTACGGCCCCTACCTGGACGGGCAGGTGTTCCTGGGCCTGCAGAACGACCGCGAGTGGGCCGTGCTCTGCGAGCGGGTGCTGGGCCGGCCGGACCTGATCACCGACGAGCGGTTCCGCACCAACCCGGACCGGCTGGCCCACGACGGCGAGCTGACGGCGATCATCGAGGCCGTGCTCGGCGCCATGACGCCCGACGAGGTCGTGGCCCTGCTGGACGAGGCCGGCATCGCCAGCGCCCGGCTGCGCACGCCCGCGGAATTCGCCGCTCACCCGCAGCTGGAGGCCAGGGACCGGTGGCGCGAGGTGGATACCCCGGCCGGGCCGGTCCAGGCGCTGCTCCCGCCGGTGAGCGGGCCCGGCCGCGAGGCGGCCATGGGCGCCGTCCCGGCGCTCGGCCAGCACACCGACGCGGTGCTAGCCGAATTCCTCGGTACATCAGAACAGACCTCCGGGAGGACAGCATGACCACGCTGGAGACCAGCACGCCGCAGTACCAGCTTGTCATCGACGGGCGCCGGGTCGAGGCGGCGTCCGGTCTGCGGTACGACACCGTCGACCCCTACCTCGGCGCGCCGTGGGCCAGCGCGGCCGACGGTGACGCCGCGGATGTCGACGCCGCGGTAGCCGCGGCCCGCCGGGCGCTGGCCGGGCCGTGGGGACAGCTCACCGGGTTCGGCCGGGCCGCTCTGATGCGTCGGCTCGCGGACCTGATCGCGCGGGACGCTGACCGGCTGGCCGAGATCGAGACCCGGGACACCGGCAAGCTGCTGCGCGAGATGCGCGGGCAGCTCGGCAGCGTCCCGGAGTGGTTCTACTACTTCTCCGGGCTGGCCGACAAGCTGGAAGGCTCGACCATCCCGGTCGACAAGCCGAACTTCCTCGTCTACACCCGCCGCGAGCCGGCCGGCGTGGTCGCGGCGATCGTGCCGTGGAACTCCCCGCTGCTGCTGCTGTGCTGGAAGCTGGCGCCGGCCCTGGCCGCGGGCTGCACGATGGTGGCCAAGCCGAGCGACTACTCCCCCGCCTCCGCGGTCGAGCTGGCCGCGCTGATGGACGAGGCCGGATTCCCGGCTGGGGTGTTCAACGTCGTGACCGGGTTCGGGCCCGCGGTCGGCAAGGCCCTGGCCGCGCACCCCGGCGTCGACAAGGTGGCGTTCACCGGCTCGACGCTGGTGGGCGCCGAGGTCGCCAAGGCCGCCGCCGCGAACATCACCGGCGTGCTGCTCGAGCTGGGCGGCAAGTCCGCGCACGTGGTCTTCGACGACGCCGACCTGGACGCGGCCTGCAACGGGGTGCTGGCCGGGGTGTTCGCCGCCACCGGGCAGACCTGCATGGCCGGCTCCCGGCTGCTGGTCAGCCGGACCGTACACGACGCACTCGTGGACAAGATTGCCGAACGGGCCCGGGCCATCCGCCTTGGCGATCCGCGTGCGGCCGAAACCGAGATGGGCCCGGTGGCCACCGAGCCGCAGTACCGCAAGGTGCTCTCGTTCCTGGCGGCGGCCGCCACCGAGGGCGCGACCGTCGCCGTCGGCGGCCGGGCCGACGAGACGCTCGGCGGCTTCTTCGTCCAGCCGACCGTGCTCACCGGCGTCAAGCCCACCATGACGGTGGCGTGCGAGGAGGTATTCGGGCCGGTGCTGGCGGTTATCCCGTTCGATACCGAGGACGAGGCCATCGCGCTGGCCAACGACACCCGCTACGGCCTGGCCGGGGCGGTGTGGACCAAGGACATCCACCGCGGGCACCGGGTGGCGCACGCACTGCGCACCGGCACCGTGTGGATCAACGCCTACCGCGTCGTCGGCCCCGACGTGCCCTTCGGCGGCTTCGGCGCGAGCGGGCTCGGCCGCGAGAACGGCATCGACGCCGTGCACGAGTACACCCAGACCAAGGCCATCTGGGTCGAGCTCACCGGCGGCACCCGCGACCCCTTCACGCTCGGATGACGCAGACCGTGACCGAGGTCTCCGCCGCCGAAGTGAGGGAGCTCACCGAGCTGATCACGCCCGGCCCGGCGCAGGCCCTGGCCGGGCTGCTCGGCGTGCCGGCGCCGGGACCAGACCTCCCGCTGCTGTGGCACGGGGTGTACCTGCTGGACCGGCCGCCGCAGGCCATCCTCGGCGCCGACGGGCACCCCGCCCGCGGCGCGATTCCGACGCCGCCCGGCCCCGGCCTGCGCCGCATGTTCGCCGGCGGCCGCCTCAGCCAGCACGGCCCGCTGCGCATCGGCGCCGAGGCCACCCGCCGGACCTGGCAGGCCAGCTCGACGCGCAAGCAGGGCCGGTCCGGCCCGCTGCACTTCGTCACGGTCCGCACTGAGATCAGCCGGGACGGCCAGGTCGTGATCACCGAAGAGCAGGACCTCGTCTACCGCGAGGCAGCGCTGGCCACCGACCGCCCGGCCCCGGCGGTGCCCGATGGCCAGCCGCGGCCGTCTGGCGCCCCAACCCCGGATCCCCAGCCGCCGCCCGCCGGCCCCGCGACTGGCCGGTCGAGGTGAACCCGGTCCTGCTCTTCCGGTTCTCCGCGCTGACCTACAACGCGCACCGCATTCACTACGACCGGGACTACGCCCGCGCCGAGGGCTACCCCGGCCTGCTGGTGCACGGCCCGTTGCAAGCCCTGCTCATGGCCGAACAGGCCCGGCGCGAGGCGGAATTGCCGGCCAGGTGCGACTACTCCTACCGCCTGGTCGCGCCGCTGTTCGACGGGCAGGGGCTCATCGTCTCCGCCACGGCGGACGCGGAAGCGGTCCGCGTTCGGGCGCGCGACTCAGCAGGCCGCCCCACCGCGACCGGCGTCATCCGGCCCGCCGGTTCCCGAATATGTGCATGCTAATGTATGTGTATGCTAACTCACCGGCTGCAGCTGCTGCTGGACGACGAGCGTTACCAACGCGTGCAAACCCTGGCCCGCCAGCGCGGGACGTCCGTCGCCGCGGTGATCCGGGAGGCCCTCGACCGAGGCCTGCCCGCGACGCAGCACAGGCGATCAGCAGCGGCCCAGCGGATTCTCGCCGCGGAGCCCATGCAGGTCGAGCACCTCATCGCCGAGCTGGACGACCTGCGCGGGCGCCACGCGTGATCGTCCTGGATACCACCGTCCTCGCCTATGCCGTCGGGGCGGACCACCCGCTGCAGGTGCCGTGCCGGCGGCTCGTGCGCGCCATAGCCGACGGCGAGGTCATCGCGGCCACCACCATCGAGGTCATCCAGGAGTTCGCCCACGTCCGCGCCCGCCGCCGGGATCGCAAAGACGCGGCGGAACTCGCCCGCGACTACATCGAGCTGCTATCGCCGCTGCTCGTGGTGGAGGAGCCCGACCTGCGTGAAGGCCTGCGCCTGTTCGAGGAAAGCGCTGGTATCGGGGCGTTCGATGCGGTCCTGGCCGCGGCGGCACACGCGGCCGGGGCTGATGCTCTCGTTTCCGCCGATGCCGGATTCTCCGCCGTCGAGAACATCCGTCACGTCATCCCCGACGCCAGCGGCATCCGCTTTCTGCTCGGTCATGACGAAGGCGATCCGAAGTAGCGACACCATGCTATATCAGCGATGATACTCTTTATGCATTAGCTGATATCTTGGGGGTGGCCCATGAGCAGGACCGTAATTGACCTTGATGACGATCTGGTGGCCGAAGCCGCCCGGGCCCTTGGCACCCGGACGAAGAAGGACACGGTCAACACGGCGCTGCGGGAAGTGCTGGAGAACCGGCGCCGGGCGCTGGCCCTGACCCGGCTGCGCGAGGCGACCGCGGACGGCGCCTTTGACCTGACGCTGCTGGCGGACAAGGAGAACTACCGCCGGTGACCGCGGCGCAGTTCCTGATCGACACGAGCGCGCTGGCCAGGCTCCTGCGCCCGGGCGCGGAGTCCTTCGGATGGGACCAGGCCGCCGCGGCCGGCCTGATCGCGCTGTGCCCGATCATCGAGCTGGAGTTCTTCTACAGCGCGCCTTCACTGGCTGGTCGTGAGCAGGGAGTCCAGGACTTGCGGTCCCTGTTCGGCTGGGTGCCAGTGCACGACCGCGCGTTCGCCCGCGCCTGGGACGTGCAAGGCGACCTAACCAGTCAAGGCCAGCACCGCAGCGCGGGCCCGGTGGACCTGGTCGTCGCCGCGACCGCGGAGCTGCACGGCCTGACGCTGCTGCACCATGACCGCGACTTCGACGTTGTCGCGCGGGTCACCGGGCAGCCCCTCCGCTGGTACGGATCAGACTGAGGTACCAGTCACCGTCAAACAGGCTGGTAGCTAGCCGTTCTTGCGCGCGATGGCTGCTCGCGCGGAGTGCCAGAGCGTGCGGAGGTTCTCCCAATCGGGATAGCGCTCGACCATCGAGCGTGTCGGTCGCCCAGGACACCGGTGCCGTCGTCGGGTGCGAGGCCATCGGTACGGCTGGCGATGTACGGGGCGCCCGCTCAGGCGCAGCTGATGGTGCCGACGGGCCGCACCGCCGCGCCGGCGGAGGCCTGGTTCACCGATACGCACGGCCGTTGGGCTCAGCCGTCGTGCTACGAGCCGGCCGCACGAACTTCCTGGCGCCGCCTCTTGCTCGCCGTGGCGGCCCACGACACCACTAATGATCTGGCCGACCTCGCGGCCGACATCGACCTAGCCGTCTCCACCGCGTTACACGCCGACGGTCACGGCAGACCTAGTGTACGTAAGGTATGCTAGGTACATGACAGAGAATGCGGTCCCGCTGCCGTACGAGATCCAGGAGATGACGACTACCGAGGCGCGGAAGAACCTGCCCGAACTCGTCAACCTGGCCGCATACGGACACGTGACCACCGTACTTACCCGGGACGGCAAGCGCCTGGCTCGCATCGTCCCAGAGGAAGACGCCTGGATCTACAGTGCGGAATGGCAGGACAAGATCCGGGAGGCAACCGCGGATCTCGCCGAGGGCCGGACACGGGACTTCGATACGGACGACGAGTTCGTGACCCATCTGAAGGCTCTAGATGCCGAGGGCGGAAGCGCTTAGCGTTGAAGTACCGGACCACGGCGAGCTTTGACCATGGCTTCGCCAGGCTTCCGAAAGAGCACCGTGCACTGTTCCTGACCGCCGTCATCCATCACCTGCTGCCCGCCCTGGCGACTGGCGCGCACCGCGGTGAAGTCCCATGGCCGCGGCGGCTCCGCATCCACAAGATCGCCGATGCCTACTCGCTAACCTGGAGTTTCGCGCACCCGGACGGAAGGGCCCTGTTCATCATCGAGCGGGGCTCTAACGGCGGCCCCATGCTGACGTGGATCGCCATCGGATACCACGACACCTACGACTGACCCTACCTGCAGCAACGCCAGGGCCAGCCCGGAAACATCAACGGAAGCGAGGTCACGATGCCTGCCGATGCCGGGCCAGCCAGCACCGTCGGTTTCGTCGGCATCGGGAACATGGGCTGGCCCATGTTCGCGAACCTGATCCGGGCCGGATTCCAGGTCGCCGCGGCTGACGCGGTGAGCGGCCGCGCCGCCCGGTTCGCGGCCGAGGTCGGGGGCCGGGCCGGCGACGGCGCCGCGTCGGTCGCGTGCTGGACGGGACGGTCGTGCTGTCCCCGCGATGGCTAGCTAGGGAAAGCGACGACGAGATCGTCGCGCGCCTGTCGGCGGTGCGCGGGCCGCCGAACTGTACGCGGGCGCGGCCGACAGCGCGCTGACCCGGTAGCCTGCCGGTCATGGTCCATATCGACTCCGAAGCGCTGCGGTCAAGCCTGCAGCGGCTGCGTCAGGCGGCCTTCGACGCTGATGTGGTCGCCGTCCTGACGCGGACGGTCAACGCGGTCAACGACGTGTTCGGCTACAGCGGCGCCGGGATCATGTTCATCACCGAGTCCGGGCGTCTGGCCTACGTGGCCGCATCTGACGAGGGCGGCCGGCAGCTCGAGGAGGCCCAGGCGGCGGCCGGGCAAGGCCCGTGCTACGACTCCTACGTCTACGCCCGGGAGATCGTCAGCAACGACCTGCGCGCCGACGACCGCTGGCCGGACCTAAAGCTGCCTGGTCAGGTGCGGGCGGTGGCGGGCATTCCGCTCTTGCTCAGCGGCAGCCCGGTCGGCACGCTGAACGTCTACCGCGACCAGCCCGCCGACTGGGACGATTCGGACATCCAGGCTCTGCGCGGATACAGCGGCCTGATCGCGGAGATCCTGGCCACCGCCCTGGCGGCGGCCGACCGCGGCGCCGTGGCCGAGCAGCTGCAGTACGCCCTGGACTACCGCGTGGTCATCGAGCGCGCGATCGGTTACCTGATGGGCGCGCACGGCCTGACGGCGACGACCGCGTTCAACCTGCTTCGCAAGCAGGCCCGCGATTCGCGCCGGCGGGTGGCCGACGTGGCCGCCGAGGTACTCGGCGGGAGCACCGGCCCGGACGCCGGCCAGATCCGCGACCGGCGTTCGCCGGACCAGGCCCTGACCCAGGCGACCTGAAGTGTGCTAGCTTTACCTAGTTCCGCCGTGTGTCCGCGGATCGCACCCAGGAGGTGACGATCTGTGGCATGTGATCCGGCCTTCCGTGTGCGTCGCGTTGATTTTCCCGCCACCAGGTGGCGGCCCAGCGAAAGCGCCGGAGATGAACCCTTCCCCCTTCCGTGTCGTCACCGAACACCACGGCCAGCGGTCAGTGCTGCGGCTCGAGGGCGAGCTTGACGTCTGCAGCACCGACCACCTGCGGCAGGTCATCAGCGATGCCCTGGACCGCGCGCCCAAGACCCTGGTGGCGGATCTGTCCGCGCTCGGCTTCGCCGACTGCGCCGGCCTTTCCGTCCTGGTCTGGGCCCATGACATCCTGGCCGGGCAAGGCCGTGAACTGATCGTCACCGGCTGTCAGCCCATCGTCAGGCGGCTGCTGAACCTCACCGGGCTCAACCTGTATCTGCACGTCAGCGACGGGCCGCAGCCGGGTTCGCAGCGGGGCAGGATGCGCACCCGTTCGGGATAATTGACGGCCTGCCGCCCGGACCAGGTCGATGCCCCGGCCGAGGTTGTCCAGCCGGGCGGCCAGGGTGTCCCCGGCCGGGTAGAGGCGCACCGTGTCCACGCCGGCCTCGCGCCAGGTCCTGAGCCGGGCGCGCACCATGTCCGGCGTGCCGATCAGCGTGGTCGCGAGGACCATCTCGTCGCTGACCAGGCCGGCCGCGCCGTCGCGGTCCCCGGCCTGCCAGCGCTCGCGGACCCGGGCGGCGACATCGGCCCAGCCCTGGCGGCTGTAGGCGTCGTTGTAGAAGTTGGCCGTGGCCGTGCCCATGCCGCCCAGCGAGAAGGCCAGTTCCTTCTTGCGCCCCGCCAGGGTCTGAGCCAGGTCGGCCTCGTCGACCAGGTTGATCTCGGCGCCTTGGCAGATGTCCAGGTCGGCCCGGGTACGGCCGGCCCGGGCCAGCCCGGCGTCCAGATGGCTGAAGTAGGCGCTGGCGCCCTCGGGAACGAAGCTCGTGCCGAGCCAGCCATCGGCGATCTCGCCGGTCAGCTCCAGCATCCGCGGCGACAGCGAGGCCAGGTACACCGGCACCGACACCGGCGGCAGGCTGACCCGCATCGGCTGAACCCCGGGGAGCGGGATCTGGTACTGGCTCCCGGCGAAACTGACCTTCTCCCCGCCCATGACGCTCCGCACGATCGCGACGGTCTCACGCATCCGGGCCAGCGGATGGCCGAACGGGATGCCGTGCAAGCCCTCGATGACCTGCGGGCCACTCACGCCGAGGCCGAGCAGGAACCGCCCGCCGGACAGGTGTGCGAGCGTCATCGCGGTCTGCGCGATCGTGACCGGCGAGCGGGTGCCGACCTGGATCACGCCCGAGCCGAGCAGCATGGACTCGGTGCGGGCCACGAGGTACCCGAGCGGCGAGGGCGCGTCTGCCCCCCAGGCCTCGGCGACCCAGCAGATGTCCAGGCCGAGCTTTTCGGCTTCGACGGCGAACTCGACGGCCTCGCGGCCGGCCGAGGCCTCGATGGTCGTCGCGGTGCGCACCTACCGTTCGGCCCTTTCCTTGATGGCCTCCAGGTTGTGTTTCATGCCCGTCTCGTGCTCGCGCAGCCGGACGAAGACGATCTTCTGCTCCTTGTCCGGCATCGCGTCGATGGCGATGTTCAGCCCGGAGCGGGCCGGCCCATCTGGTACCACTGCTCGAGCAGCGTGCCCGTCCCGTCCGGCCGCAGGGTGAACCGCCAGGTCGCGGACGGGTGACCGGGGTCGCCCACGGCCCACGCGAAGCAGCGCGGCGGGTCGCACGCGACGACCGTGCTGACCGTCTCCCACTCCCCCATGGCCGGGTGGGCGTTGCGGCCGGTGAACCGGTGGCCGACGGCCGGGCCGGCGACCCCGTCCAGCCAGGCCACCTCCTGCAGTTCGGCGCTCAGCCCCGGCATCAGGAAGATATCGCTCACCATGTCCCACACCCGTTCCGGCGGGGCCTCGATGTAGATCTGGGCCGCCACGACCGGGGTGTCGGCGTAAACCTGTCCTGTCCACTCCATTACGCCAGGTTACGGCGACCGCAGCCCAACCGGGAGCCTCATTGCGGGTCCCGCCTGAACCGTGGTACAACGAGCCGAATGATGACGGTTCCGGGCCCCGCGCAGCCCGCCGCTGCAGGTGATCCGGCCGCCGCGGCGCCAGCCATCCATGTCGCCGGCCTGCGTAAGCGGTACGGCGACGTGGTCGCGCTCGCCGGAGTCGACCTCGTCGTCGGGGCCGGTGAGTTCTTTACCTTGCTCGGCCCGTCCGGGTCGGGGAAGACCACCTTGCTGCGGCTGATCGCGGGGTTCGAGCGTCCCGACGACGGCCGGATCGAACTCGGCGGCAGCGACGTCACGCAGGTGCCGCCCTACGCCAGGAACGTCAATACCGTGTTCCAGGACTACGCGCTGTTCCCGCACATGACGGTGGCGCAGAACATCGAGTACGGCCTGCGCGTGCGGCGCGTGCCCAAGGCGGAGCGGCGCGCGAAGGTCGGCCGCGCGCTGGAGATGGTCCGCCTGCCCGGACTCGGCAGCCGCAAGCCGGCCGAGCTCTCCGGTGGCCAGCGCCAGCGCGTGGCGCTGGCCCGGGCCATCGTCAACGAGCCCGAGGTGCTGCTGCTCGACGAGCCGCTCGGCGCGCTCGACCTCAAGCTCCGCCAGGAGATGCAGCTCGAGCTACAGCGGGTGCAGCGCCAGGTGGGGATCACGTTCATCTACGTCACGCACGACCAGGAAGAAGCCCTGACGATGAGCGACCGCATCGCGGTGCTCAGCGGTGGCCGCATCGAGCAGATCGGCGGGCCAGCGGAGGTATACGAGCGGCCGCAGACGGCGTTCGTGGCCGGGTTCATCGGCGTCTCCAACCTGATCGAGCGCGACGGCCACACGATCACGGTGCGGCCGGAGAAGATAACCCTGCTCGAGGACGGCCAGCCGGACCCGCCCGGCACGCACGTGGAAGCCGGCCAGATCCAGGACGTCATCTACGCGGGCGTGCTCACCCGCTACGTCGTGGACCTGGACGGCGGCGGCGAACTCGTGGTCAGCCGGCAGAACACCGAGGTACCCGTCCGCGGCGACCTTCGAGGCCGCCAGGTGCGCATCGCCTGGCGGCCCGAGCAGGCATTCACCATCCCGTCCGGGGAGGAAAAGCAATGAGGAGAACCAGCGGGCGGACTCGCCCGATGCAGATAGTGCTCGGCCTCGCGGTCGCGTCCGTCATCGCGGCCGGCTGCTCCAGCGGCGGCAGCACCAGCAGCAGCATTACCGGGACCGCCACCCAGAACGGCGCCACCCAGAACGGAGGGGGCGCGGTGGCGGGCCAGACCGTGCCCACCGCGAGCCTGCCGGTCCTGCAGAAGATCGGCAAGGGCGAGGGCCAGCTTAACCTCATCGCCTGGGAGGGCTACCTGCAGCCGCAGTGGGTCAAGCCGTTCGAGCAGCAGACCGGCTGCCAGGTGAACGCGAAGTACGCGGGCAGTTCGGACGAGATGGTCGCGCTGATGAAGAACGGCGGCGGCGGCCAGTACGACATGGTGTCCTCCTCGGGCGACGCCGACCTGCGCATCCTGTACGCGGGCGACGCCCACCCGGTCAACATCAACCTGATCCCGAGCTGGAAGGACTTCTTCCCCGCCTTCCAGTCGCCGGCCTTCAACACCATCAACGGCGTGCACTACGGGGTCTCCCTGCAGTGGGGCCCGAACGTGCTGATGTACAACACCAAGGACTTCCCGACGGCCCCGCCGTCGTGGGACGTCATCTATAACTCCAAGTACAAGGGACAAGTGACGGTCCCCGACAACCCGATCCAGATCGCCGACGCGGCGCTGTACCTCAAGACCCACAATCCGGCGCTGAAGATCACCGACCCGTACGAGCTGACCATGCCGCAGTTCCAGGCGGCGGTGAGCCTGCTGGCCGGGCAACGGCCGCTGATCGAGAAGTACTGGGACCTCGCCTCCCAGGAGATCTTCGACTTCAAGAACGGCAACGCGATCGTCGGCGCGGGGTGGCCTTACCAGGTCAGCGCGCTTAAGGCGGACCACTTCACGATCGGCGCCTCGATCCCGAGCGAGGGCGCGACCGGCTGGGCGGACACCTGGATGCTCGCGGCCAAGGCGCCCCACCCCAACTGCGCCTACATGTGGATGCAGTACATCAGCACGCCGAAGGTCCAGGCCGAGCAGGCCGTCAACTACGGCGAGACGCCGGACAACAAGCTCGCCTGCGGGTACATGAACCAGATCCAGGCGGGGTCGTGCGAGGAGTACCACGCCAACGCGCCGCTGAGCTACTTCAACACGATCAGCCTGTGGAAGACGCCGATCGCGACCTGCGACAACGGCCAGTCGGACTGCGTGCCCTACGCCCAGTGGGTGTCCGCGTGGAATACCCAGGTCAAGTGACGTGGCGGGCCCGCGTCTCGGCCGCGCTCTGGCGGCGGCCGTGGGCGCGGGCCACCATCTTGCTCACCCCGCCGCTGGCCTGGTTCGTCCTGCTCTACCTGGCCGCGCTGGTCGTCCTGCTGATCACCGCCTTCTGGCAGATCAACCCGTTCACCACCAACATCGAGCGGGTCTGGAGCCTGGACAACTTCACCACGATCTTCACCAGCCCGGCCTACCGGGGCATCATCGTGCGGACGGTCGCGATGGCGGCGGCGGTCACCGTGACGGACGCCGTCGTCGCCTTCCCGTTCGCCTACTTCATGGCCCGGGTGGCGGCGCCTAGGACCCGGACGGCCCTGTTCGTGGCGATCCTGCTGCCGCTGTGGGCAAGTTACCTGGCCAAGGTGTACTCCTGGCTGCTGATCTTCACCCGCGGCGGGCTGCTGGACTGGAGCCTGGGCCGGGTCGGCGCCAGCCAGGTCCACCTGATCTACACCAACTGGGCCGTGTACACCGTGTTCTGCTACCTCTGGCTGCCGTTCATGACCATCCCGGTGTTCGCGGCGCTCGAGCGCATCCCGGCCTCGCAGATCGAGGCGTCGCAGGATCTGGGCGCGCGGACCTGGCGGACCACCCGGCTGGTGCTGCTCCCGCTGGCCCTGCCGGGGATCGTGGCCGGGTCGATCTTCACGTTCTCGCTGACCCTCGGGGACTACATCACGCCGCTGCTGGTCGGCGGGACGAGCGCGACCTTCATCGGCAACATCATCTACTCCAACATCGGGATCGCGAACAACGTGCCGTTCGCCGCCGCGATGGCGTGTGTCCCCATCGTCATCATGGCCGCCTACCTGCTCGGCGCCCGGGCGCTCGGCGCGTTCGAGGCGATCTAGGCTATGGAATCGAAGGCCCTGCGGGTCGCGCTGCGGATCTGGGTCGTTCTGGTGCTGGCGTTCCTGTTCGTCCCGATAGCGCTCATCGTGCTGTACGCGTTCAACTCCTCGAACATCGAAAGCTGGCCGATCTCGGGCTTCTCGCTGCACTGGTTCGGCGTGGCGTGGCACGACCCCCAGGTGCGCAGCGCGTTCCTGCTGTCGGTCCGGGTGGGGCTGCTGGCCACCGCGCTGGCCCTGCTGCTCGGCTCGGCCGTGGCGTACGCGCTGCACACGTTCGCGTTCTTCGGCCGCGAGGCCATCTCGCTCCTGCTCGTGCTGCCGCTCGCGCTGCCCGGCATCATCACCGGGATCGCGCTGAACTCCTTCTTCTCGTTCACCGGGATCCAGCTCGGCACCGTGACCATCGTCATCGGGCACACCACGTTCTGCATCGTGGTGGTGTTCAACAACCTGATCGCCAGGCTCCGCCGGACGCCGGGATCACTGGCCGAGGCGTCCATGGACCTCGGCGCGCGCGGCTGGCAGACGCTGCGCTTCGTCACGCTGCCGCTGAGCGCGACCGCGCTGGTCTCCGGCGCGCTGCTCGCCTTCGGCCTGTCCTTCGACGAGGTCATCGTCACGGTATTCACCGCGGGCGCGCAGAACACCTTGCCGCTGTGGATCTTCGGCGCGATACGCCTCGGGCAGCAGCTGCCCGAGGTGAACGCGGTGGTGTCCATCATCATCCTGCTGACGATCGTTCCCGTGATCCTCGCGGCCCGGCTGGCGGGCGCCGGCGCGATCACCAGGTCGGCGCGGATCGTGGGCGAGCCCGGCCTCTAGCCCAGGGGGCCTGCCGCGTTCAGCACCTTCCCCGTCCCCGCGGCGAGGTGGCGCATGTTGCGCAGGGCCACTGCCATGATGGTATTCGTCGGGTTGTGCGCGCCGGAGGTGACGAAGACGGAGCCGTCGGCCACGTAGACGTTGTCCAGGCCGTGCACTTGGCCGTAGCTGTCGGTCACGCTGGTGGCCGGGTCGGCGCCCATCATCATGCCGCCCATGACGTGGTTGCCGGTGGGCAGGCCGCCGCTGTTCTCGGTGGCGGGCACGGCCAGGGCCACGCCGGCGCCGGCCTTGGTCATCATGTTCTTCAGCTGCGGTATCCAGAACTGCTGAGCCACCTGCTCGTGCTTACCGTAGCTCCAGGTGACCTGGGCCACCGGCAGCCCGAAGACGTCCCGGACTCCTGGGTCGAGGGTCACCGTGTGGCCGAGGTAGGGCAGGTCGTGGCCGATGATCTGGCCGCCGGCCAGCCGGTCGCGCAGGATCGAGGAGCGCATGAGCCGCTTGAAGTCCGAGCCGAACGGCTTGGCCGGGCGCAGGATGGCGAGCAGGGTCTGGTAGGACTGCGCCTCGGTGATCGGGTCCTGGCTGCCGCCAAGCTCCATCAGGCCGCCGCGGAGGTAGGGCAGGCCGTGGGCCTTGGCGAAAGCCCGCGCGCCGGGGAAGTCGGGGTCGACGGCGTCCTCCGCGCACTGCGTGATCGTGCGGCCGCGGTAGGCGTGCATCCGCTCGTCGAGGAAGATCGCGGTGCCGTCCACGAAGGCGTGCAGCATCAGCCGGCGGCCGAGTTTGCCGCTGCGGTCCGGAAACTCTGACAGCAGCGCGAGGCGGACCGTCTCGATGGCCGACGCCGCCAGCACGACGATATCGGCGTTCTCCGTGCCTGTTACCGGTCCTCGTTCGGTCATCCGGATCCAGTTCACCGCGGTGGCGCGCTTGGCCGCGTCCGAGCCGGTGAGCAGGACCTTGGTGACCATGGTCTCCGGGACCAGCTGCACCCGCCCGGTCCGCAGCGCCCGCCGCAGCGGGATGAGCGCGGCCGGCCTGGCCACCACCGGGCAGCCGAAACCGCTGCAGAACCCGCAGTCGTTACAGGCGTGCTGGTCGTTGTAGGGCCGTGAGTTGATCGCCATCGGGAACGGGAACGGGTGCAGGCCGATGGCCGTGGCCCCGGCGGCCACCGCGATCGACGAGCGCTGCTGGGGGCCGGGCGGCATCGGGTACTGCCTGGCGCGGGGCGCATGCTTGCGGACGATGTCGGGGAAGGCCCGGGTGTCCCCCTGCACGCCGATCAGCTGCTCTACCTCGTCGTAGTAGGGCGCGATCTCGGCGTAGCTGAACGGCCAGTCGGCCAGGTCGGCGCCCGGCACCGGCCCCAGCGCCGAGAGCTGCTGGAAATCGATGTCCCAGAACCTCGGCACCTTGGCGTCCCAGTGCACGGTCCCGCCGCCGACGAGCTGCGGCAGTTCGTCGACGCTGCCGGTGTACTGGACGGCCGAGGCCTGGTTCGGTCGCCAGGTGCGCGGGTACACCTCCGGGTCGGTCCCGGGGAAATTGCGCACCTGGGTGGCCAGGCTGTCGTTGGCGAAGACCGTGCCGATGGGCCCCTCGCCGCCGAGGTTGGAGAAGTGGTTGGGGCCTTTCTCGAAGACCACGACCTGCCACCCGGCCTGCGCGAGCTCCATCGCGGCGAAGGACCCGCCCGCGCCGCTGCCGATCACCACTGCCTTGCCCATGGCTTTTACCCTCTGCTCGTCACACGGCGCCGAGGAGCTTCAGCACGTCGGCGACGATTCCGGTGTCGGCCGCCGGGTCGGGCCCGTCAGAACGCTCGACCTCGTCGCTGGTGTAGCCGCGCGGCTGGATGTCGCCGGGGAAACCGATGTCCTGCCAGCCGGCCAGGCCCCGGTTGCCGCCGTATTCGGGGGCGGCGTACAGGCCCTCGATCGTGTGCTCGAACAACAGCGCGGCGAACGTGCTCACCGACTGGGTGGCCAGGATCTTGTCCTTGGTATCGGCGGTCGCCCTGGTGAAGTCGCCGCCCGCGAGCTTGTCCAGGGCGGCTATGCCCTTGGTGTACTGCTGCTGCCAGCCGGCGAGGCGCTGGCGCCACGCGATCCGGCTGACCGGATCGAGCGCGACGAAGAAGTTCATCAGATCGGGCCCGGACGTGTGCCGGTTGCTCCACGGGCCGCCCGCGAAGACCATCGGCGCCGCGTTGTCGCCCTGAAGCGCGCCGAGCATTGAATCTATGTAGCCGGTCACGTCGGCTTCGCGGGCGCCCGGACCTTCGGCCGGGTCGTCCCCGGGACCGGGGGCTATCCGCGCGGTGGCGTCCTCGACGACGGCGGCCTGGTGGCTGGTGAAGAAGCGGAGCGGGCGGGCGCCGGGGGCGTGCTTGGGCGGTGAGGTGCAGCCCGCGAGGACCGCCACCGAGGCCGCGATGACCACGCGGCGTCGCGGTCGTGGGGGCACTGGCTGGCTCGCAGGCACCGTTGCCCCCTTCTGAGACGTCTGTGACAAATCATCACGTGCGGGTCGGGCTGGCGCAAGGGGCCTGATCGAACCGTATTTCGTCCGGGCCGACCCGAACTGGACAGGGCTGGCGACTGGCCCGAGACTGGGCTCATGGCCACCACGACCGAGTTCGACGAGCTGCTCGATGTCCTGCGGGACTTCATCCGGCAGGAGGTGATGCCCGCCGAGGCCGGCATCGACGAGGCCGACGAGATTCCGGCCCGGCTGATCGCGCAGGCCAAAGAGATGGGCCTGTACGGCTACGCCCTGCCTACCGAGTACGGCGGCCTGGGCCTCTCGGTCGAGCAGCAGGTCCGGGTGACCATCGAGCTCGGCTACACCAGCCCGGCGTTCCGGTCGCTGTTCGGCACGAACAACGGGATCGCCGGGCAGGTTCTCGTCCTGGCCGGCACCGAGGAGCAGCGCAAGCAGTGGCTGCCGCGGCTGGCCTCCGGCGAGGTGGTCGCATCGTTCGCGCTGACCGAGCCGGACGCGGGGTCCGACCCGAGCCGCCTGGTGACGTCCGCGACGGCCGACGGCGACGGCTGGGTCATCGACGGCCTCAAGCGCTACATCACCAACGCCCCGGCGGCCGACGTCTTCATGGTGTTCGCGCGCACCGACCCGCAGGCGCCGCCCGGCAAGGGCATCGGGGTCTTCGTCGTGCCGGCGGGCACTGCGGGGGTGGCGGTCGCGGCGCGCGATCACAAGATGGGCCAGGCCGGCGCCTGGACCGCCGATGTCGCCTTCACCGGCGTGCGGGTCCCCGGCGACGCGCTGGTCGGCGAGGCGGCTCAGGCCGGCTACGCCACGGCCATGCGGAGCCTGGCGCACGGGCGGCTGGTCATCGCGGCCATGTGCGTGGGGGTCGCGGCGAGGCTGGTCGACGAGAGCGTCGCTTACGCCAGGGAACGCTCCCAGGGTGGCCACCCGATCGGCGAATACCAGCTGGTCCAGGCCATGCTCGCGGACTCCCAGACCGAATACCTCGCGGCCCGCGCCCTGGTGCTCGACGCCGCGGTCGGCTACGACGCGGGCACCGACCGGCGGCTGGCCCCCTCGGCGGCGAAGTACTTCGCCAGCGAGGCGGTCGGCCGGATCGCCGACCGCGCGGTCCAGATCCACGGCGGCTCCGGGTACATCCGCGGCGTCCCGGTCGAGCGGCTGTACCGCGACGTCCGGCTGTTCCGGATCTACGAGGGCACCAGCCAGATCCAGCAGCTCGTCATCGCCCGGGAGATGCTCCGCAGCTGATCCGCCGGACTTTAGGTCGGGCGAACTTCAGGTCCGGCGAATAAAATAAAGGGGACTTACGTCCCTGCCGTTCCGGGACCGCGGACTGGTGCAATGCCAATGTGTTTGTTGGTGATGAGGTGCGGCTGGGCGTCCGTTTCGCCGTGGCGCGGGAGAGGCTGACGCGACTGAGCCCTTCGCTGTCCGGGATGTCGGAAGACGTCTACGGCCCTGGCCTGACCCGCGTCGGCGTGGCTGGCGTCTCCAAGCTGGTCCGGGTGCAGGTCCGCGAGCTGTCCTGGACCGACCTATCGGCCGGGCTGGCGCTGCGCTGGGAGGCCACCGGCCCGGGCGGCGGGTTGTTCCCGGTCCTGGACGCCGACCTCAAGCTCACTCCCGACGGGGAAGGGACCATGCTGACGATGACCGGCTCCTACCGGCCGCCGCTCGGTTCGCTGGGCGAGGCGCTCGACCGGGCGGTACTGCGCCGGGTCGCCGCCGCGACCATCAAGAGCTTCGTCGCCCAGGTGGCGGCTCAGATCGTCGGCCACCCTGACGGCGCCGGGTCTGCCCCGTCGCCGTCGCCGCCGGAGGTAAAGGCGTAGTCCCTGATCTCGTGGATCACGTCGTCTAGCTGGTCCAGCGCCTCGGAGAGGCGCTCGCGCACCACGTCGCCGGGCAGGTCGGCCGCGGTCTGCAAGCTCAGCCCGACCCGGAACAGGTGGCGAACCACCCGGTCGAGCAGATCGCCGGTGACCTGATCGACCGCGGCGCCCCTGGCCAGGTCCGCGAGATCATTCCGCTGCTGGGTCTGCGTGGCGTCGCGGATCACCGCGAGGACGAAGTTTTCCGAGGCGGTCGGCAGCGGGCTCAGGCTGATCTCGACTGGCAGCGTGGCTCCGTCCTTACGCAACCCGACGAGCCGGGCCCGTTCGGCCATAGGACGGGTCTGCGGCGCCTGGTGGTAGCCGGCCCGGTAGCCGTGATGAGCGGTCCGTACGTCGGCCGGGACGAGCGAGTCGACCGGCAGGCCGATCAGTTCCTCTCGCTGGTAGCCGAACATCTCCGCGCACCGCTGGTTGGTCAGGACGATCCGTCCCTGGTGATCAATCAGCGTCAGGCCGTCGCCCAGAGCGTCGATCAACTGCCACAGGACGGCCGGGGTGATGGTTCCCGCGCTGGGCGGGATGGTCCTCAGGGCCTTGTCGTTGAGTGCCAGCGTGGCCGGACCGCCCATTCCTGCGGCTGTGGCCGCCTCCAGTGAGGGATAGATGGAAACGATGCGGTCCAGTCCCTCGATGCTGAGCACGCGCCGGACGACCGGAGCGGTGACCACCAGCCTGACCTGCGTCCCGTTGATCTCCGCCCGCTGGCAGGCCCGCGCGACGGCCTCCACGGCCAGGTGATCGCACGAGATTGTCTCTGTCATGTCCCCGATCAGAACGGCGGGACCGCGGTTGATCACGGAAAGCAGCCGGTCCCGGAGCGGGCCGACATTAGAGACGTCGACATGACCGGGGAAGGCGACGATGGCCTGGCGGCCTGTCCATTCCACCGGGAAGGGATCATCACGCATGGCGGCACTCCCCCTTTCGGCCGGCTTGTGCAGCCCGATCTTACGGCGAATCAGCTGACTGGCAAGGCGAAGGCCCGGGTGTAGTCGGGAGTCTTCCCGACTACACCCGGGCCAGTTCAGTCGCCGCGGGCGGTGGTGCTACTTCTGCCCGGCGGGTTCGGGCTTGGGTCCGGGTTCCGATTGCGCCGTGGGTCCCGGTCCGGCCGCCGCTTGCTGGTTCCAGTTCCGCCAGACGAGCCGGTGCAGCGGGATCCACCTCGGGATGTCACGCAGGCCCGGGATGAACGGGATGAGCAGCAGCAGGATGGTGGCCAGGCCGGTCATGTAGACGGCGATCAGGTCGATGTTGTCGGAGTTACTCCAGCCATGCACGTGGTACCACATCTGGAACAGCCACAGCCAGGGCTGGCCCGGGTAACTACCGGTCTCGTTCATCACGCCCCACTGGTCACCGGTGAGGTGAGCGGCGGTCGCCTGGTTGGCGTAGTAGGCGCCGTCCTCGAGGTACAGCAGCGGCTTGGTGAAGTCGGTGCCGTAGAACGGCTGGGCCCCGCTCAGGGCGGCGTCGATGGCGCCGCTGCGGGCCAGTGTCAGCGAGGTGGCGAGCATGGCCGGGACGGGACCGTAGTTGCCCGGGGGAAGTACCGGCGTTCCGTTGACGAACTTGACCTTGGGCATCGCGTTCAGGTAGTTGGTCGCCCACTTGTTCTGCTGGTCGGCGGACGCAGCGTTCCAGGTGGCCAGGGCTGCGGCCAGCGCCGGGTCGGTGGAAGCCGACTTGGTCAGCGGGTCCAGCACGAAGGTCTTCGCCGGGTCGATGGGCTGCCGCACGCCGGCGATGTTCGCCGGGGCGAACCATAGGCTTTGCGGGGTTCCGTTGGTGTTGTAAGGCGGCCCGTAGGTCGCGGTCAGGCTGGTGCCGTTCAGCTCGCTGGCGGCGGTGGCCAGGAAGTCGGCGGGGGCGACCTGGGTCCAGCTGCGGACCGTGACCGGCGGGTCATCGGGCGAGGACAGCAGGGCGGCCAGGCCAACGGTGAGCACCAGGATCACCACGGTCGCGATCGTGCCTTCCTTCAAGATGTCGTAGCGCCTGGTCGGGCCGCGCCACGCCGCCCGGTCGGCTTTCGCGGCCGCGAGCCTGGCGGCCACGCCCTTGGGCCGGCTGACGGGCAGCGGGTGGCTGACGCCGCGCATGCGGACCAGCAGCACGTGCGCGCCGATGATCGCGATCAGGATGATCGGGAGAAGCACGATGTGCCACATCAGCATCTGGCCGAAGTTCATCAGGTTGAAGAACGCACCTACTCCGAGCTCGTTGAACGCGTCCTTGCCGTTGGTGGCGATCCACTGGGAGTCGAAGTTCTGCTGGGACAGGTACCCGGTGAAGCACTCCACGATGGAGGCGAGGAAGGCGACCATACCGGTGATCCAGGTCAAGGCACGACGGCCACGCCAGGCGGCCATCCAGAACTTGCCCCACAGGTGGATGACCAGCAGCGCCATGAACAGCTCCACGCTCCACATGTGCAAGCTGTTGAAGAAGTGCCCGACCGGGTTGGTGTGCCACCAGTCGGGGCCGCCCAGCGCGAGAGCGAAGCCGCTCACGATGACGACGCCGAGCGCGGCCAGAGAGGCGACGCCGAACACGTACACCCAGGAGGCGACGTAGGCGGGCTGGCGATCGGGCAGCAGCTTGTTCGGCGGGAGCGTGGTCATCGCCCCACGGCGCACCCGCGCCGTCCACATCTTCTCATCCCCCGGGGCCGCCTGGTAGGCGGCAGGCTCGCCTGGTTCGGTCACATCCTGCGCCGGTTCGATGTGACTGTGTCGCCCCGGGAACGGCAGCAGCAGCGCGGCGCCGAAGATGGCCACCATCACCGCTATCAGCACGAGGTTCGACACAGAAATCGTGAAGATGTTCCAGTTCAGATATGAACCAGGGTGGTTCAGATCGATGGCGACGGGAACGTGTCCCGCCAGAGCGATGCTTCTCAACGGAGCCTCCTGGTCGTCCCGCGGACCAGGCCGCGGCAAACAAGTCGTTGCGATGAGCTTGGTCCGTGCCAGAAGGCACCTTGTAGTGATTTGGGTCATCAGGTTTAGGGACCAAGGTCCCCTCTGCCGCTAAGGGGCGAATGGCATCGAGCCGGACGCCGAAGCGGGCGGAGGTTATTACGGCCCCCGAACGAAGCATTGAGATCGTGGCGTCGCAGAGTCGACAGCCGCCTAGTATCAACATGTTGCGATGGAACGAACACTCATTGTGTTGATAAGTTCGGAGCGCCTGATGGCATTAGACCGGCCTGACGACGACTTCGAGGCGGGTGAGGCCCGGCTCGAGCAGCAGCTTCGGTCTTGCGGAGCCGGCGATGACCAGCCTGCGGCGCGGGCGGAGCCGGTCGAACCACGGGCCCGCGAGGAGTACTACGAGGCACTCCGCGCCGCCGACGACAACCCGGCCGACGACCGTCACGCCGCCGACTCGCGAACCGATCATGCCGAGTGGGACACGGTCGACGCCGCGAACCGGCCACAGTTGGACGCGCTGCGCGTCAGCCCTGAACGTCGCGCGCACATACTCGACGGCGAGCCGGGCGGTGGCGGCGGCCACCGGCATGGCGTCGGTAATCCCGGCAAGACCGAGTTTCCTGCCAGCTGGAATGACGAGAAAATCACCGACGCACTATTGGATGTCGCGCGTCGGCCCGACCACCCGCCGGGGCACCAGGAGTGGAACGACCGTTGGGTAGCACGCGGAACGCGAGACGATGTCGAGGTCGTGGTGAGCTGATGGACGGTGGCGGTGAATACGGCGAGCTGACGATCGAGCTCGCCGCATCGTTGGCGGCGCATAACACGCCTGTTACTTCTGAGGAAAGAGACGAACTGCGCGCACTGCTGGAAGCGATGGGCATGCCCACCGATCCCATCGAGCGGCTCAACGTTCAGGGCTAGCAACTCGGCTTCGCTGGCGGGGAGTTCAACCCCCGACTTGACCCGGCCGACATGGCCCTGAGTCGCCGTGCGTTATGGTCGGCTTCGCGGGCAGGCCAAGGGGGACACCGCGCCAGGAGGAACTGTGGACATTACCCAGCTGATCCTTGATGACCATCACGAGCAGCGGCGGCTGTTCGCGATCCTGGAGCAGATCGACCGCGCGGAGACCGGGGTGTTGTCCGCGGTATGGAGCCGGCTCGCGGTGTTCCTCGAACTGCACGCGGCGGCCGAAGAGGAGATCTTCTACCCCGCCCTGCTGCAGGTGGGCCTGGCGGCACAGCGGACGGCCGGGGTGGAAGGAGAGACCCTCGATGCCATCCATGACCACAACGAGATCAGGGACGCGGTCACCGAAGTCGCGCGCCATCAGGTCGGCACCGACGAGTGGTTCGCCGCCGTCGGCGCGGCGAACCTGGCCAACAGCGATCACATGGCCGAGGAGGAACGCGAGGGCCTGACCGACTTCCGTCGCCTGGCCGGGTTGCAGCCACGCCACCAGCTCGCCGTCGCCTTCGCCGCCTTCGAGGCGCGGAACTTCGCCGGAGTCCCCGTCGTGGACAAAGACCCGGCCACCTATGTGCGCGAGGTAGAGGAGCAGGTACCCCCAGCCGGATCCCTCAGCATCGGCAGCCTCAAGCGAAGCTGATCCAGCCGGGGTGATGCTCGTGGCCTCTTCGACCTGCGGTCAAGGGTACGCATGGATACACCGACGCCATGGCGTTATTGGGTCGGGCTCGCTCATATTGTCCGGAGTGGCGCTGGCATGCGCCGCACCTTTGCGTCGGCCCACAACAGGTCTTGCCCCATCGCGGGCAGGCCTTGGCTCTGTGAATCCCGTGGCCCGGGATACGCCCGGGGGTGTTACCCGGTGTTGGCTGGGGGTCCGTGGCTGTGCAGGACTTTGGTTTTGTCCGGGTTCCAGGCGGTGGTGGTGCCGTCGGGGTTCAGGACCAGGGTCCAGCCCCACCGGTGGATAACAACCTGATGGTGGAACCAGCACAGGAGCACGCAGTCTTTGACGCTGGTGTGGCCGCCGTTGGCCTTGTGCCTGACGTGGTGGACCTGGCACGCCGAGGCGGGCTGGTGGCACCGCCCGGCCCACTGGCAGTGCCTGTCCCGCAGGATGACGGCGTTGCGGATGCCCGCGGGGATGGTCTCGGCGTAGCCGATGTCCAGCGGCAGGCTGGGCCCGGCGAGCCGGGCGCCGAGCTGCCGGCGCCGCAGGAACGACGCCAGCCCGCCCGGACCCGACACCAGGTCCACCGCCTTGCCGATGATCGCGCGTTCGAGCGCCTCCCAGGCCCGGGTGGTGTCGGGGCGGGACGCGGCCTGCGCCTGGCCGCCGTCGCCGCCGGTGCCGTCGTGGCTGGCGCTGCCGCCGTGGCTGGCGCTGCCGCCGCCGGCATCAGCGCCGCCATCGCCGCGGTGACCGAGCCGGTCGAGCTGGACGCACAGCCGGACCAGGTCCTCGAGCGCGCCGGCGTTCACCTCACCGGTCACGAACGGGGCCATCGCGGCGTCGCACGCCACGGCCTGGGCGGCGTCGCCGTCCAGCCACGCGCCGCCGTCGCCGCCGCCGGCCGAGGCCTCCGCCCGGTGCGCCGCCCAGGCGGCCCGGACCCGGCTGGTCCACTCCTGCTGCAGCGCGGAGTCGCCGTCCAGCATCATCAGGTCGGCCAGGGAGATGTGCGCCCAGGCTTTGACGGGCTGCCCGGCCCGCTCCGGCAGCAGCCCCGCGGTGACCAGCCGCTGCAGCGCCTCGTGCAGCGCATCGTGGTACCGCTGCGCCTGGCTGCGGTCATCCTCGGCCCCGGCCTGGGCCGACAGCGCGTCCAGCACCGTGCCCACGATCGACGCGCACTCCGGGCTCAGGTCCCCGGTCAGCACCCCCGCGCCGTCGAACGTCGTCTCCAGGCGCACCGACCGGTCCTCAAACGCCTGATCCCGGTCCTCGTCCGGGCCCCCGGGCCGGGACCGGGCGTAGATCTCCCCGGCCAGCCCGGCCAGATCCGCCAGGCCCATCCCCGTCCGCGCGGCGCCGGCCAGGATCTCGTCCGCGTCCTGGCGGCAGTCCGCCGGGAGCTTATCGGTCCAGCCGCAGATCGTCCGCGCGTATGACTCCGACACCTCCCCCGCCGCCAGCGCCGCGGCGACCAGCCGGTGCGCCGCCGCCCGCCGCACCCACGCGGTATGCGCCACCGCGGCGCCCCTGGTGATGCCGGTGCGGTTGACCAGCCACGCCCGCGGGCTGTAATCCGCGTCCGCGGAATAGCCCTGCCCGGCGGTGAACGCCGCCAGGATCGAGGCCCGCGCGGCGGTACCCATCGAATTGGCCTGCTCGAGCATCTGCAGGCACCGCGCCTGGGTCTCGGCCGCCATCGCCGTGGCGTCCGCCGCGGCCAGGTAGCCCAGCCCGGCTTTCAGCATCCCCAGCGCCTCCCCGGCGCTGGACGGCGGCACGGCACTGCTCATCGTGCTGTGTCACCCCCTCTCCTGATGCTCGCGGTCCGGCGGACGGTCCCTCCCCCCGGCGGTCCAGGCCGGGCTCGGCTGTTCGGCTTCTTGTTCTATATTAACGGCGGGCACCGACATTTACCGGGAAATCAGGCCATGTCACGGATTTTATCCGAAATAGGTAGCGATGAGTTCACCGGTACAATCGAGCCGCCTGATACGCCGGCGACCACGCAGGCGAGATCGTCACCCATCAGGGACACGCCGCGAAATAAGGCGGTAGATGTAACTGCTGAGTTGCAAGCGAAGGGAGTCTTCCCACGGGGCCGCCATGATTGGCGAACAGGCGGGACCGCGCCCGCCCACGACCCACGCGGATGCCGGACCGCGCCCGTCGACGATCGGCGAGTGGGGCACGATCGCGCAGGCCCACGAGCGGCGAGCAAGCAGGCCGTCAGTCGTGATGGCAGGTACGGCGCAGGCTCTCCCGGGTCAGGTCGGCGAGGGTGGGGTAGCCATCCACGGCCATGATCAGGTCCGCCTCCGCCAGGATGTCGCGCAGGACGTGGATGATGCCGTCGGTGCCGCCGATGGCGAGGCCGTAGGCGTAGGGCCGACCGACGGCGACTGCGGTGGCGCCTAGGGCCAGGGCCTTGATCACGTCGGCGCCGGAGCGGACACCGGAATCGAAGAGCACGGGCAGGCCGTCGGCGGCGTCCACCACCGCGGGCAGGCAGTCCAGCGCGGGCAGCCCACCGTCGGCCTGCCGTCCACCGTGGTTTGAGCAGTAGATCCCGTCCACCCCTCCGTCCTTGGCGCGGCGGGCATCGTCCGGGTGGCAGATGCCCTTGACGAGCAGCGGCAGCGTGGTGAGCGAGCGCAACCAGGGAAGATCGTCCCAGGTGAGCGGGTTGCCGAAGATCCGCGCCCACAGTCCTATGGTCGCGGCCGGGTCGCTGGCTGGGTCTTGGCCAAGGCGGTCGCGGAAGACCGGATCGGTGACGTAGCTGGCCAGGCAGTGCCCGCGCAACTGCGGGAAGTTGCTCGCGGCCAGGTCACGCGGGCGCCAGCCGGTGAGCCAAGTGTCCAAGGTGACCACGATGCCCCGGTACCCGGCCGCCTCGGCACGGGACACCAGGCTCGCGGCCAGGTCCCGGTCGGTGGGCGTGTAGAGCTGAAAGAAGCCGGGGGTGCCGCCGAACCGGGCGGCGACGTCCTCTAGCGGATCGACGGACAGCGTTGAGGCGATCATGGGGACGCCGGTGCGCGCCGCTGCGGCGGCGGTGGCCAGGTCGCCGTGCCCGTCCTGGGCGCATAGGCCGATCACGCCGATAGGCGCCATCAAGACAGGGGACGGCAGCCTCATCCCGAACAGTTCGATGGACAGGTCACGCTGGGCGGCCCCGACGAACATCCGCGGGATCAGGCCCCACTGCCGGAACGCGCTGACGTTGGCACGCTGGGTGTGCTCGCTGCCCGCGCCGCCGGCCACGTAGGACAGCACCGAAGGCGACAGGGCTTGCTCCGCCCTGGCCTCGAGCTCCGCGAACGCCATCGGGAAATCGGGCAGTACCCCGCGCAGCCCAGCCCCGTAGATCTCCAGCTGATAGTCCCCGAAAGCGCCCTGCGGGCTGGTCATCGTGAATCCTCCTGGTGTCTGCAACCATCCTGCACCTGTGCGGGGACCCTGTGGCTACTGGGGCGGAGGACTGTAACGGGTAGACGACGATCAAGGGCCGAGGCGATGAGCCCGCCAATGACACAGAGCCAATGACCCGGCGGTAGGGAGAGGTATCGCCGGGCAGAAGATCTTGAACATCGCGATGACGTCCCCGTTCGGGCCCGCCCAGTTCGAGGCCAGCGCGGCGGCGATCGAGGCGTTCCTGGCCCAGACCTACCAACTGGTCCCCGACGGCCAGGAGTCGGCCTACCTGGACTTGGACGCCGAACTCGCTGAGCTACTCAGCCAGGCCTAAAGCCAAAGGGGCCATGGCCGCGCCGCAGGCTGTGCAGGGCAGCCCAAGCCAAGCCAAGGCAGCCAAGCCAAGCCAAGCCAAGCCAAGCCAAGCCAGGGCAAAGCAAGGCAAGGCAAGAGCTACCACGCTCCACCAGAAGGGAACACCGGAGGAACGATGGCCTCGATCAGGTGCGGTCCGGGTTCGACGTAGGCCACGCGCAGCGCCCGGTCCAGTTCCGCGGCCGTGGTGACGCGGGTCGCGGGCACGCCGAGCCCAGTGCTGATCTGGGTGAAATCCGGGGTCGGGTTCGACAGGTCAAGCATCCGCGAGGCGCGCTCGCCCGGCTGCCCGGCGGCGGTACGGGCCAGTTCCATTCGCAGGATCGCGTAGGCGGCGTTGTTGATCAGCACCGTCGTGACGTTGAGCTGCTCGCGTGCCTGGGTCCACAGCGCCTGGATCGTGTAGAGCGCGCTGCCGTCGGCTTCCAGGGACAGAACCGGCCGGTCCGGGGCCGCGATCGCCGCGCCGGTCGCGGCGGGCAGGCCCTGGCCGATCGAGCCGCCGGTGAGGGTCAGCAGGGTATGTCGCGGCGCGCGGGCCAGGGCCATGGGCAGCGCGAAGCCCGAGGTGTTCGCCTCGTCGACGACGATCGCGTGTTCGGGCAGCGAAGCGGCGATCGTGTTGGCCAGGCTGATCGCCGTCAGCGGGCCTGGCTCCCCCGGCGGCGAGCCTGGCTCCCCCGGCGGCAGCCCAGCGTCCGCCACCACCGGCGATACGCCGGGCGCGACCTGGTCCGCCAGCAGGTCGAGCGCGGCCTCGACGTCCTGATCATGGTCCGCCAGGACGGTGACCGAACAGCCCGCCGGCACCAGGTCGCTGGCCCGGCCGGGATAGGCAAAGAACGACACCGGCGCGCGGGCCCCGGCCAGGATGAGGTGGTCAAGCCCGGCCAACTGAGCTTCGGCCTGCTCGGCCAGGTAGGCCAGCCGGTCGACGGTCGGCACCCCGGCGCCGCGCTCCATCCGGGCGGGAAACGTCTCGGCGAGCAAGCGCACCCCGGTCGCGGCGCTTATCCGGCTGGCCGCCCGCAGGCCGCGCTCGGTGAGGGCCTTCCCGCCGAGGAAGAGCATCGCGGCAGACCCGGCGGAAACCAGGCGAACCCCTTCAGATACATGACTATGGTCGACCATAGTCGCTTGTGAACGGGAACGAGGTGTGGCCAGGGCTCCCCCGTCGCTCCAGGACACGTCGGCGGGCAGTACCAGGGTGGCGATCTGCCCGGCCCGAGCCGCCACGACCGCGCGCATCGCGTCCTGGGCCAGCTCACGGGTGGTGCCGCAGGTGTGGACCCAGCCTGACACGGTGCGCGCGAGGGACTCGATGTCGGACTGCAGCGGCGCGTCGTAGCGGACGTGGCCGGTGGCGTGCGCGCCGACGATGACCACCACCGGAGTATGGGCCCGGCGCGCGTTGTGCAGGTTGGCGAGCCCGTTGGCCAGGCCGGGCCCGAGGTGCAGCAGCACCGCGGCGGGCCGTCCGGCGATGCGGGCGTACCCGTCGGCGGCCCCGGTCGCGACGCCCTCGAATAGCGCGAGCACCCCGCGCATCGCAGGCACCGAATCCAGCGCGCTCACGAAGTGCATCTCCGACGTGCCCGGGTTCATGAAGCACACGTCGACACCCGCGTCGGTCAGGCTGCCGATCAGCGCCTGCGCCCCGATCACCACAATCCCCTAGAGTTCACGGGCTCGATCGTAGGCCCCGTAGGCTGAAGCGATGGCACACGGGGGAAAGATCGACGAGGGCAGGATCGAGAGATCGTCGAGGCGGCGGTGGAGCAGGAGCTTCGGCATGCGGGGGGCGATGTTCATGAGCCCCGACCCGTGGCCGATCGTGGCGGCGGTGGAAGAGCTCGAGCTAGCCTCGTTCGGCCCTCCAAAGCCCGTCACCACCCCAGAACCGGACACCTGGATGGCGCGGCTGGGCGAGCTGCCGCTGCTGCCCAAGCCGGGTGAGCGCTGGCTCTACTCCGCGGGCTAGGTGGTCAGGGCGACCACTTCCAGTTGTTGATCTCGGGGGCGTCCTCGCCCTGTTCGCGGGTGTAGGCGCGGCAGGAGATGCGCTTGTCCATCATCAGCTGCCTGACGTGGCCGGCCGAGGACGCCAGCCCGGGTACCCGGTCGATCGCGTCCATGACCAGGTGGAACCGGTCCAGGTCGTTCAGCATGACCATGTCGAACGGCGTGGTGGTGGTGCCTTCCTCCTTGTAGCCGCGAACGTGGAAGTTATGGTGCCCGTGCCGCCGGTAGGTCAGCCGGTGGATCAGCCACGGGTAGCCGTGGTAGGCGAAGATGACCGGCTTGTCCGTGGTGAACAGGGCGTCGAACTCGGCGTCAGACATGCCGTGCGGATGCTCGGTCTCCGGCTCCAGCCGCATCAGGTCGACCACGTTCACGACGCGCACCTTCAGGTCAGGAAGATGCGAGCGCAGCAGCGAAACGGCGGCCAGCGTCTCCAGCGTCGGGATGTCGCCGCAGCACGCCATCACCACGTCCGGCGAGCCGGCCGAGTCGTTCGACGCCCACTCCCAGATCCCGGCGCCCCGGGTGCAGTGGATGATCGCGTCGTCCATGGACAGCCAGTTCCACTGCGGCTGCTTGCCGGCCACGATGACGTTGACGTAGTGCCGCGAGCGCAGGCAGTGGTCCGCCACCGACAGCAGCGTGTTGGTGTCCGGCGGCAGGTAGACCCGGATGACCTCGGCCTTCTTGTTCACCACGTGGTCGATGAAGCCAGGATCCTGGTGCGAGAAGCCGTTATGGTCCTGCCGCCACACCAGCGAGGACAGCAGGTAGTTCAGCGAGGCGACCGGGCGCCGCCACGGGATGCCGCGGGTGACCTTGAGCCACTTGGCGTGCTGGTTGAACATCGAGTCGACGATGTGGATGAACGCCTCGTAGCAGTTGAACAGCCCGTGCCGCCCGGTCAGCAGGTAACCTTCCAGCCACCCCTGGCACATGTGCTCGCTCAATACCTCCATCACCCGGCCGTCGGCGGCGAGATGGTTGTCCCCGGGCACGATCTGACCGTCAAAGGCCCGGTTGGTCACCTCGAAGACATCACCGAGCCGGTTGGATTCGGTCTCGTCGGGCCCGAACAGCCGGAAGTTCGACGGGTTGGACCTGATCACGTCGCGCAGCCAGTCGCCCAGCACCCGGGTGGCTTCGGACATCTCCGCCCCCGGCGAGTCGACCGCCACCGCGTAGGAACGGAAATCAGGCAGCCGCAGGTCCCGCAGGAGCAGGCCGCCGTTGGCGTTCGGGTTCGCGCTCATCCGCCGCTCGCCACGCGGGGCCAGCGCCGCCAGCTCGGGTACCAGCGTGCCGTCGGCGTCGAACAGCTCCTCCGCCCGGTACGAGCGCATCCACCCCTCGAGCTGCGCCAGGTGCCCGGGGTTGTCGCGTGCCCCCGCGATCGGGACCTGATGCGCCCGCCAGGTCCCCTCCACCGGCAGCCCGTCCACCACCTTGGGCCCGGTCCACCCCTTGGGCGTCTTGAGCACGATGGCCGGCCAGGCCGGCCGGCTCAGGTCGCCGTCGGCGCGGGCCCGGCGCTGGATGGCGCGGATCTCGCCGATGGCCGCGTCCATGGTGGCCGCGAGCTGCTGGTGGACCAGCTTGGGATCGTCGCCCTCGACCGTGTACACGGTGTACCCGTAGCCGCGCAGCAGCGAGGAAAGCTCGTCGGCCGGGATCCGGGCCAGCACCGTCGGGTTGGCGATCTTGTACCCGTTGAGGTGCAGGATCGGCAGCACCGCGCCGTCCTGAGCCGGGTTGAGGAACTTGCTCGAGTGCCAGCTGGCAGCCAGCGGCCCCGTCTCGGCCTCCCCGTCGCCGATCACGCAGGCCACGATCAGGTCCGGGTTGTCGAACGCCGCCCCGTAGGCGTGCACCAGCGAGTAGCCGAGCTCGCCGCCCTCATGGATGGAGCCCGGCGTCTCCGGCGCCACGTGCGAGGGGATGCCGCCGGGGAAGGAGAACTGCTTGAACAGCCTGGACATGCCCCCGGCGTCCTGAGTGATGCTCGGGTAGAACTCGCTGTAGGTGCCCTCGAGATAGGTGTTGGCCACCATGCCGGGGCCGCCGTGCCCCGGACCGGCGATGTAGATGACGTTCAGGTCGTCGTTCCTGATCACCCGGTTCAGGTGCGCGTAGATCAGGTTGAGGCCCGGCGTGGTGCCCCAGTGCCCGAGCAGCCGCGGCTTGACGTGCTCGGGTCGCAGCGGCTCGGTCAGCAGCGGGTTGCCCAGCAGGTAGATCTGCCCCACGGACAGGTAGTTCGCCGCCCGCCACCACGCGTCGATAGCGTCAAGCTCACTACCGGTCAACGGCCCCTGCTCAGCAACCTCGGTCATCTAAACCCCTTTTTATCCCGAACGGGCCGGGTGCGTGCCCCAGTCCCAGGCTATTGAGCCAAGCTCGGCCGCGGCAGTCCCGGGCCCGAGCGTTAACGAGCGCGACACCTCAGCGCAACCTGCGCAGGAACGGGTCCTGCGGCTCGTACGGCGTCACCTTGACCCGCGCGTTCACCACAGCCACCCCGTCCGGCCCGGCGATGACCGGATCGAGGTCGAGGTCGGTGACTTCGGGCAGGTCTTCGGACAGCCGCGAGACCCGGAGGAGCAGATCCCGCAGCGCTCCGAGGCCGGCCTCGGTCTGCGTCGCGATGCGGATCATCTTGTCCGCGTCCAGGTCGGTCAGCGGCACGAGCCGGGCTGCTTCGCCGAAGGTCACCAGCGCGCCGAACACCGGGTCGTCGGCCACCTTGACGGTAACTTCGGTGCCTGGCGGGGCGAGGTCGGCCAACGGTATCCCGTAGCAGCGCAGCAGCTCAGCCGTTTGTTCGGGGGCGAGCCAGCCGGGCCGGGCGTCGCGCACCAGCGTGCGGGCGTCCGCGGTCCTGATGTCGGCGAAGACGGGCACGTGGCCGTGCGGTTCGGCTCGCCAGGCGCCGTAGCCGGCCGCGCGGGCCAGCGCCGCCACCGCGGCCTCCGGCGAACCGTAGGCCGGGACCTGGCCCCCTCCTTTCGAGCAGGGCAGCAGCCGGACCGATTCCGGCTGGTTGAGCACGACGGCGGCGAGCGGGACGCCATTCATTACCTCATGGCTGGCGGCGGCCTGGATCGCGGCCACCAGGTCACCGGTGGCCCCGGTGGGCAGGACGATCGCGACGATGGCGTGTACCTCGTCGTCCGCGGCGAGCAACTCCAGGCACTGGCGGAAATCCTCGCCGGAAACCGGGGCCGTCGTGTCGACCGGCCCAGGGCCGGCCGCGCCGAGCGCCCGGAGCCGCCGCCTGGTCAGGCCGGCCGGATGGTGGACCGACAGCCCGAGGTCGGTGCAGGCGTCCGCCGCCAGCGCCCCGGCGCTGCCGACGTTGGACACGATCGCGACGGTGCGCCCGGCCGGGACGGGCTGGGTGGCCAGCAGTGCGGCGGCCTCGATCAGGTCGCCGAAACCGTGCGTGGTGATGACGCCGGCCTGCTCGAATAGCGCTTCCCGGCCCGGGGCGGGAGCGGACCGGTCGGCCAGCACGGTGAGCACGGGTATGGTGCCGCTCACCCGGCGGGCCGTCCGGGCGAACTTGCGCGGGTTACCGAACGACTCGATGTACAGCACGGCCAGCTTGGTCAGGCCGTCGTGTTCCCACCACATCAGCATGTCGTTACTCGACACGTCGAGCTTGGTGCCCACGGACGCGAACGAGGAGATCCCGATGCCGAGCCGGGACAGGTGATCGACCACGGCCAGGCCCAGGCCTCCGGACTGCATGACCAGGCCCGTCACGCCTGGCCGCGCGGGGCTGGCGGCGAAGGTGGCGTTCAGGCCGATGCCGGGCACGGCCACCCCGAAACAGTCCGGGCCGAGCAGCCGCATGCCGTGCCTGCGGCATACCGCGAGCAGGTCGGCGCACGCGGCGGTGTCCAGCCCGGCGGTGATCACCACCAGGGACCGCACGCCACGCTGGCCGCACCGCTCGGCCACGTCGAGCACCGCCGCGGCGGGCACCGCGATCACCGCCAGGTCGACGGGGGGCAAGTCGAGCGCGGAGGACAGGCACCGCTCGCCGCCGATCTGCCGGGCGCGCGGGTTCACCGTGTAGATCCGGCCGGCGTAGCCGCCGGCCCGGATGTTGTCGGCGATCGCGCGGCCCACGGTCCCCCGCCGCCGGCTGGCACCGATCACCGCGACCGACTCGGGCGCGAGCACGTGCCGCAGGCTGGCGATCTCGGCGTGGCCCTCCCTTTCGGCCACGGCGTTCAGGTAGCCCTCCAGCGTGGGACCGGCGTCCACGCTGGGCAGCGGGAATGTCAGCTTGAAAACCCCGTCCTCGTAGTGGCGGTCGATCGGCAGGCCGGCGTCGGCGAATACGTTAAGCATGGCCTTGTTCTCCGTCAGGGTCTCCGCAGTGAACGTGGTTATCTGGTGGCTCCTGGCGAACGAGATCAGGTGCTCGAGCAGCAGGGTGGCGACGCCCCGGTTATGCATATGGTCGGCTACCGCGAACGCGACCTCGGCCTGCCCTGGGACTTCGGAAACATAGCTGGCCGCGCCGACCACCTCGCCGTCCGAGATGGCCAGCAGGGCCACCTTGCCGGGTACCGGCTCCCGGCAGATCCGCCGCGCCTCGGTCTCGGCCACCAGCCGGCTTATGTTGAAGAACCGCATGTAGGTGTTGTCCGGGGACATCGCCGCGTGCATGGCCTTGACCGCGTTGAAATCGCCCGCGCCGGCCGGGCGGATCTCGACCGTCGTCCCGTCGGCCAGCAGCGCGTACACCTGCCCGGCTTCTTGCACCATGCGCACAGTGTCTCGGGTCACAGCATCCCTTCTTTGGCCGGAACCTGGCTCAGTCCGTCGGGAAGTTGACCAGGACATCGAAGTGGGGGTTGTCACGCTTGGACGGCGGGTACCTGAAGCGGTCGCGGACGGCCACCACGCCCTGGACGTGCCGGACCCGGCGTACGATTTCGCGGCCGACCTCGTTGGTCTCGGGCACGCCGGCCAGGGTCACGATGCCGTCCCTGACCGTCACATCGAAGGTCTGCGGGTCGATGAGGAAGCTAGTGCGGATCAACTCGCCGATCTCCGCGCCGATCTCCGCGGCCGGGCGGTCGAAGACCGACAGCACGTCGGCTCGGCTGATGATGCCGACCAGGTGACCGTGTTCGTCGATCACCGGGAGCCGCTTGACCTTGCGCGAGTACATGAGCTGGGCGGCGTGCTCAACCGTGTCCTCCGGGGCGACGGCCACCACCGCGGCCGTCATCAGGTCGCCCGCCGTTATCCCCCGGGCCTTTTCGGTGTCCCTGCGGTGCAAGATGCCGGAGAACAACCCTGGCTCGCCGTCCAGGGCCTCCTTGGCCAGCATGTCGGCCTCGGAGACGACACCGATCACCTTGTCCTCGTCGCCCAGGACGGGGAAGGCGCTGACCCGGTGCTTGCGCAGGGCGCCGGCCAGATCCCGGAACGGAGTGTCCGTCCTGACCCAGATGACGCGGGTGGTCATGACATCTTTGACTGCGGTCTTCATCGTTCTCACTCCATCGAGCGGCTGAGTACTACCTTGAGCGCCGCCGGTCCGGTCCTGTTCCCAATACCAGCCTCGTCATCAGAGCCGGCCTGGGGCAGGGCCGAAGGTCCATTCCGGCCGGGTTGAAAGTCATGGCCCGGGCGCAGGACGCTAAGGTCTCAACTAGGCCCTAGGAAGGATCAGGCATGGCTGACCGCACGATCGAGGAGCTCGACGAGGCCGAGAGCAGGCGGCTGATATCGGCGGGCGGAATCGGCCGCATCGCCTACCAGAGCCGGTTCGGACCGGCCGTGCTGCCGGTGAACTACAAGTGGCACGACGGGGCGATCGTGTTCCGGACCACCAGGCACAGTGCCCTCGACGAGGACCTGCAGACCGGGATCACGGGTGGCGACTACGAGGTGGCGTTCGAGATCGACGAGATCGACGTGGCGGGGCGCCAGGGCTGGAGCGTGCTGCTCCAGGGGCCCGCGCACCACGTGGATTCCGAAGCTGAGCGCAAGTCCGCTGAGCAGGCAGGCGTCGAGCCCTGGCCCGCCGGAGATCGGGAACTGTTCGTGCGGATCGTCCCGCACCGCGTCACTGGCCGCCGCATCAAGCCGATCTAGTGCCGCGTCAGAATCGTGCGCTTGATCGTCACCGAGTGCCCAGGCGGGTGAGATGGTAAGCATTGGCCAGTGCCTCCCGCTCGTCCCTGACGAAAGCGAAGGCGACCCGGGCCGCTTGGGCGTTTCCTTCCGCGACCGGGCCAGGGAACCTGTCGTTGATCGCGGCGAGCACCGAGTCCAGGCTGACCGCCCAGGTCAGCGCGGCGAACCCGCCGAGCAGCGCGGCACCGGGCAGCGGGCGGCCGAGGTGAGTGAGCGCCAGCGACGAGGCCGGGACGACCAGCAGCCGATCCCGGTGGAAGTCCTTGACGAATTCCTCCAGGCCCAGCTCGTCGAAGCCGTGGGTGGAGTTGATGAGCATGTAGCCGTGCTTGCTTAGGCCGGCCAACAGGTCTGCCTGGTGCAGCAGCGTGGGGTCCTGGATGATCAGCGCGTCCGGCTCGCTGACCGGCTCGTGCGTCCGGATCGGCTTGTCGTCGATCCGGCAGAACGACACCACCGGCGCGCCCATCCGCTCCGAACCGAAGCTCGGGAACGCCTGCGCGTGCCTGCCCTCGCTGAACGCGGCCGAGGCCAGCAGCTCGGCGGCCGTGACCACGCCCTGCCCGCCTCGCCCGTGAAACCGCACCTGGAACATCGCCGGTGTCCTTTCCTGTTCACTCAGGGATCTTGTCCTTGGCCGGCGCCCGGTTGCGGGCGCGGGCCGGAGGTGGTCCTGGCTGGGGTCATGCGTGCGTGACGGGGGTGCCCTCGATGACCTCGTGGACGATCTCGGGGTGGCGTCCGATGGTGAGGCCGAACAGCGAGGCCAGCAGGGCCAGGCCGCCGAGGGCGAAGGCCACGATCGCGGCGATGTAAGTGATCTGGGAGACCTTCCACCAGCCATAGGCGTTCAGCAGCATGGAGCGCAGCGACTCGCCCTTGAACACGGTGTTCACGGTGGCCGCGAGCTTGGTGTTGTCCGGCGCCGCGATGGCCTCGGCCGACAGCTGGGAATAGGTCTTGCCGCCGCTCATGTTCGCGATGTGCACCGCGATGAACTGATCAGCGTAGGCCTCAGCCTGCTGACCGGTCAGCAGCTGCTGCCCGGCGTACTGCGACACCGACGGGATCATGGACGGCGTGATCTCGGTGCCCGCCTTGGGGTTCGCGAACGCGGCCTTGGCCGGGAAGTAGATCTGCTGCGAAGCCAGCTGCCCCTGCACCGTGTTGTGCACGTAGGCGGACCCCCACAGCAGCAGCCCTCCGGCCGCCAGCAAGATCACAGCCACGGCGAACCCCGCGATCGCGGTAAGACGAGAATTGCGGCGCATCGTAATGCCTCCTCCAGAGCGCAGGCCCGGGATCTCCGGCCCGCATGAGTTACCTCATTTACCTGGAGTCTCCCGCCCGCACCCCCGCCACCGTCACGGCCAGATGTCACCAGCCCACCAGGACCTCCGTCCTTTAGATCGGGAGGAAAGCAAAAAGAAGTCCGCGTGTCACGCGGCCCGCCCGGGTGCGGCTCCTCGGGGCGAAAGCCCTGACTAATGCCCTTGGTCTTCGGTGTCGGCGAATGTGCTGTCGCGGATCTGGCTGATGGTGTCGTCGAGGATGCGCAGCGCTTCTTCGATGTGTGGCCTGGCCGTGCCGCGAGACAGGTCGGCGGGCTGCAGGCTGACGCCGACCTGGTAGAGGCGGGTGATGACGGTGTTGAGGAGGTCCTGGCCGTGGCGTACCTGCTCCGCGGCGGCCGCGGCCGCGTCAAGCTCGGCCAGGCTGCGGACCGCGGTCATGTCCCGGACCACGACGAGGGAGAAACGGGCGGTAGCGGTCGGCACGGGGCTCAGGCTGATCTCGACCGGGAAGGTGGACCCGTCTTTGCGCAGCCCTGTCAGCAGGACTCCGGTGCCCACCGGCCGGGCCCGGGCGGCCTGCAGGTGGGCGGGAATCAGTCGCTCCAGCGCCTGCCCGGCCAGTTCGGTGTGCTGGTAGCCGAACATCTTCTCCAGCCGCCGGCTGGCCAGCACGAGCGCGCCCTCGCCGTCGGCCAGCGCCACTCCGTCGTTGAACGCTTCGATCATGTTCCACAGCACCCCCGGGGGCATGACCGCCGCGGGGCCCTGGCGGCCCGGACCGGGGGCCAGCGTCAAGCCAGGTCTGGACCTGGGGCGTGATCTGGCGAGCGATAGCGTGACCGTCGCCCCCAGGCACCGGCCCTGGTCATCGAAACGAGATGAGATCAGCACGTCGAACCAGCGTTCGGTGGCCGGGCTGTGACACGGCACCTCGACCGTCAGCGCGCCGGGCAGGTCTCCCGCCAGCGCGGTGCGGACGGCGCCGGCGACTTCGGCCGCCACCGGGTCGTCCCCGGCGCCGGCACAGGCCGTCAGGTACGACCCGCCGACGCCGGTGCGGGCCGGATCACCCCCGTTGGTCGCGGCGAAGGCCTGCCACGCCTGGTTGACCCAGGCAATCACGCCATCGCGGTCCAGCAGCGCGACCTCCACATCGGCGTCCGGTTCGGCCCGGACGTCGCCGCCCTGCGCGGCGCCGGTCACCCGCTTTCGCCGGGTGCCCCGGGTCGCGTTCGCCGCCGTGAGCGCGGCGTTCGCGGCCGGCGACCGCGCGGCCAAGGCCGCCTCCACGGACGGGTAGACAGGCACCAGGCGGCCGACGCCGGTCATGCCCAGCATCCGCAGGACGATTCCGCTGGTGACGACCAGCCGCAGCTCCGTGCGGGTGACCACGGCGCGCTGGTACGCCCGGGCCACCGCATCGGCGCCCGCGCGATCGCAGGACATCGTGGCGGTCATGTCCACGATCAGTGCCTCAGCGCCTCGGTTGATGACCGATAGCAACTCCTCGCGGATCTGCCCGGCATTAGACCCGTCGACATCTTCCGGCAGCGCCACCAGGGCCTGCCGCCCACTCCACCGCACCGGGTAGATCTCGTCAGGAGCCATAGCCATCCAGATATTCCCGGCGATTCGCTGATGACTTAGCCATTGTGCACGTCAAGGACAATTGGACATATGCGACTGGACATATGCGACCGATTCGGTCCGATCTGGCCATAACTGTCCGGGCCGCCGGGGTCTGGAGCGGCGCGGTTCCTGCGCCCCTTGCTTTGGCCTGCGCAGGTTTTTTGCCAATACCCATTGATTTTTGACCCTACGCTGCCGCCTGCGAGCCTGGATAGCCGGCCGAGGTTTAACTACCGGTACGGAGGTTTCCGGTCAGGCCGTTTTGGCGGGCTTGGACGCCTTCATTTCACCGAGCTTGTTCACGACGTCGACCACTCCGTCGATATCCCAGATCAGCCGGAGCGCGAGCGGAATGAGGTCCTGCTCCTGGCCCGGCTCGGACCGCATCGTCCCGGTGAGGGTCACCACGCCGTGGCGCACCGTCACGATGACGTCCTTGGGGTCGGCGACCGAGATCTCGTCGAGGACCTGCCGGGCGTCGTGGACGATGTCGGCATCCGGGCGCAGGAAGACGCTCAGCAGGTCACGGCGGCTCACGATGCCGACCAGCTTGCCGTCCTCATCGATCACCGGCAGCCTCCTGATGTGGTGCGTGTTCATCAGCCGCGCCGCGGCCGGGATAGTCGCGTCGGGGCCGATGGTGATGGCCGGCTCGGTCATCAGCGCACCTGCGGTCAGGCTTACGTGCGGCTGCTTGCGAAGCCGCCAGCGCCGGCCGATCGCGCTAGCCATCCGGGCCTGCCGCGCCGTCTCGTCCTCCGCGGCGAGCAGATCGGCCTCGGAGACCACGCCAGCCACCTGCCGGCCCATCATCAGCACCGGCACGCCGCTGATCCTGCGCTCGGTCAGCACGCGGTCGATTTCCTGGTACGGGGTGATCCGGTCCACGGTCACCACCGAGGTCGTCATCACCTCACTGACCCTGCGGGCCCACCGGCGGCGCCGGGTTCCCTGGGCGTGGTGAGCCTGGGAGCTGGTACGGGCGGGATGCGGCGCCTGCTCGTGCAGGTGCTCCTCCACCGTGTCCAGCGCCCGGTTCACATCCGAGCGGTCGGCCCGGCCGTGCAGGGATTCGTAGTATGCGGCGCCAAGGTGGCGGAGCATGGCATCGAGGTGAATGTCGGTGCGCGCCATCATGCTCACCTTCCTTCTCTTACTGATAGCTCTGTTTACCTGTTCACCCCCAGCCCAGCGCCGTTTGGCGGGCGCCGGCCGGGAGGGTCATGCGTGCGTGACGGGGGTGCCCTCGATGACCTCGTGGACGATCTCGGGGTGGCGTCCGATGGTGAGGCCGAACAGCGAGGCCAGCAGGGCCAGGCCGCCGAGGGCGAAGGCCACGATCGCGGCGATGTAAGTGATCTGGGAGACCTTCCACCAGCCATAGGCGTTCAGCAGCATGGAGCGCAGCGACTCGCCCTTGAACACGGTGTTCACGGTGGCCGCGAGCTTGGTGTTGTTCGGCTGCGCGATGGCCTCGGCCGACAGCTGGGAATAGGTCTTGCCGCCGCTCATGTTCGCGATGTGCACCGCGATGAACTGATCAGCGTAGGCCTCAGCCTGCTGACCGGTCAGCAGCTGCTGCCCGGCGTACTGCGACACCGACGGGATCATGGACGGCGTGATCTCGGTGCCCGCCTTGGGGTTCGCGAACGCGGCCTTGGCCGGGAAGTAGATCTGCTGCGAAGCCAGCTGCCCCTGCACCGTGTTGTGCACGTAGGCGGACCCCCACAGCAGCAGCCCTCCGGCCGCCAGCAAGATCACAGCCACGGCGAACCCCGCGATCGCGGTAAGACGAGAATTGCGGCGCATCGTAATGCCTCCTCCAGAGCGCAGGCCCGGGATCTCCGGCCCGCATGAGTTACCTCATTTACCTGGAGTCTCCCGCCCGCACCCCCGCCACCGTCACGGCCAGATGTCACCAGCCCACCAGGACCTCCGTCACCGGGACGGCAGGCCTAACGCCGCGGGCTCCAGCGCGGGCCGTTCGCCGGGACCTTCGCCTCTGGATTCCCGCCAAAGGGCCGATGGTCCTGCGGTTATGTGCCCATTGGCGCTAGCCCCCCGGGCGCGCGGCTGCGGAGGCTGCGGAGAGAGAGCATCAACAAGGAGGAAGCAACATGACAACCAGGGTGGGCATCAACGGCTTCGGCCGAATCGGGCGCGCGTTCACGCGTCTCGCGCTGGAGCGGACCGACCTGGAGGTGGTGGCGGTCAACGACATCACCGACGCCGGAACGCTGGCGCACCTGCTGGCGTTCGACTCCACCTACGGCCGCATAGGCCGCACCGTAGAGCACACGCCGGACTCGATTGTCGTCGACGGCACCCCGATCGCGGTCCTGTCCGAGCGCGACCCGGCCGCGATCGACTGGGGCAAGCTCGGCGCCGACGTCGTCATCGAGTCGACCGGGAAGTTCCGCACCCGCGACGCCGCGGCGCTGCACCTCAAGGGCGGCGCGCGGAAGGTGCTGATCTCGGCGCCCGGCGGCAAGGACGTCGACCTCACGGTCGTGCTCGGAGTCAACGACGGCGACTACGATCCGGGGCGACACGACGTGATCTCGAACGCGTCCTGCACGACCAACTGCGTGGCCCCGATGGTAAAGGTGCTGAATGACACGTTCGGCCTGGTGCAGGGGTTCATGACCACGATCCATGCCTACACCGGCGACCAGATGCTGCTGGACGGCCCGCACAAGGACCCGCGTCGCGCCCGGTCGGCGGCGATCAACATCGTGCCGACCACGACCGGTGCGGCCCGCGCTACCGGGCTGGTCATCCCCGCCGTGGCCGGGAAGCTGGACGGGGTCGCGATCCGGGTCCCGGTCGAGGATGGCTCGCTCACCGACCTCGCGGCCGTCCTGAGCCGGGAAGTCACCGCCGACGAGGTCAACGAGGCCTTCGCCGCCGCGGGGTCTGGCCCGATGCAGGGCATCCTGCGGTACAGCACCGATCCCCTCGTCTCCCGAGACGTCATCGGCGACTCCGCGTCGTGCGTGTTCGACTCGCCGCTGACTCAGGCGTCCGGGACGCTGGTCAAGGTGTTCGGCTGGTACGACAACGAGTGGGGTTACACCTGCCGGCTGGCCGACCTGGCCGCCCTGGTGGGCGGGCGCCTGTAGCACTCGTGTGAGGGCACCATTTCCATGATCGCGAAAGGCTTGACCCGCCGGCGGGGGTCAAGCCTTCGCGATCTTCGGCTGAGCGCCTCGGTCACCGGATCTCGATGCGGCGGCCGGTGACCTGGCTGGGGATGATGCGCACGTAGACCTCACGCTCACCGCCAGGCCACGGCCAGAGCACGGTGTCCTCCTGGAGGCGGTGCAGTTCGGCCGGGTGCGTGACGCGGTGCGCCGGCCCGCGTACCAGCACGCTCCAGCCCTGGCGGAGCGCCTCGTCGATGTGGTCGACCTCGAGCGCGATCTTCTCGTCGGCGTGACCGTCGATGATCGTGCCCTCGGCCGTCCTGATCACGATGCTGTCGGCCAGCACGGCGAAGTTGACCGGCAGCACGACCGGCCCGGAGAGCGTCCCGAACGCGATCCGCCCGACACCGCCGGGCGCGATCAGCCGACGGCACTCGGTCGGCCTGAGCGTGCTGATGACCCGCAGCTCGGCCGGGCGGCGGTGGCCGGGCGGGACTTCCGCGCCGCCGCCGAGCAGGGCGGCCGGCGTCGTCTGCAGGGCGGCGGCGAGCTGCCTGAGCGCGGCCGAGGTCGGCCGGGCCGGATACCTCTCCAGGTATTCCAGGTACCGCAGGCTCATCCGGGCGCGCGCCGCCACCCGCGCCGTGCTCAGCCCCAGTTCCGCGCGCCGCTGCGCGATCCGCTTGCTCAGGTCCCCTGGGTCCGGCGGCGACGGCCACCCCGATGCCTCGTCCTCAGGGCCTGGCCGGGATATGTAGTTAACGGTCATCGGGTCGCGGCGCCGTGGGCCCGGTCAGGCCGGACGCCGCTTCACCTCCTCGGCTGTTTCAGCTGTTATAAGGGTTGTCACCCTCACATCACCCACCCTCATCAGGGCGAAGCCCGGCGGGGAGGGGCCTGCGCCACGTCCGGCCGGGACGTTCGTCCATCACGCGATGTCGCGCTCCGGCCGGAGCCGTAACGGGCCATGGTCCCGGTCAGCGAGGACTTCCGGCACTGGCCGCACTAGGGCGGTGGTATCAGGCTGGGCTTTTCTCTAGGTGGGCGGTGTTACCCCATGATCGAAGTCACGGCGGAGGCCCTAGCCACTCATCCGTTCCTGCACGGCATGTCCCGCGACCACCTGACGGTGCTCACGGAGGCCGCCTCGGACGTCACGTTCCCGGCCAAACAGCGGCTGTTCGAAGACGGCGGCAGCGCCACCCGCTTCTGGCTGCTCCAGTCCGGTTACGTTTGCCTGGATCTGCACGTGCCGGGGCAGGGCCGGATGAAGATCGACACCATCGGCATGGGCGAGTTGCTCGGCTGGTCGTGGCTGTTCCCGCCCTACAGATGGGCCTTCGGAGCCGTGGCCGCGAGCCCGGTCGAGGCCTTCGAATTCGACGGGCGAATGGTACGGGCCCGCTGCGCCACCGATCCCGCGCTCGGCTACGAGGTCACCCAGCGGCTCGCGCACGTGGTCGCCAAGCGCCTGCAGGCGACCAGGGTCAGGCTGATCACGGCGTCTAGCCAGTCGCCCATCTCACGCTGACCGGCGGGCAGGGTCCTAGGTCCTGTCATCTGGTGTCCGATGCCTCATGCCGGACGGCACCCTAGCCAGCCACGCTGAGCTGGAAGGACCGCGATCAGGCGCGGCGCCGCGAGTGGAGGAGGCCCGGTCATGACAACCAAGCCAGTAGTCGTAGGCGTGGACGGGTCCGAAGAGTCGCTGCGTGCCGTCGAGTGGGCGGCCCTCGAGGCCAAACGGCATTCCTCGCCGCTCCGGATCGTGTCAGCGCCCTCGCTGGTACCGCGGATTCACCCCTATAGCGCCGCACCGGCGGCGATCGCCAACGCCCTGCGCGGGATAGCCGCACGCGCGCTCGACGCGGCCATCACCCGGTCCGAGGAAGTGGCCCAGGGCCTGCCCATCACGACCGGACTGCTGTCCGGGCCGCCGGCGCTCGCGGTGGTGGAAAGCGGCGCAGGGGCGTCCATGCTCGTGGTGGGGGCGCGGGGGGCAGGCGGCTTCGCGGCGATGATACTCGGCTCGGTCAGCAGGTACGCCGCCACCCGCGCCCCGTGCCCGGTCATCGTGGTCCGGGAGGAGAGCATGGCCGTGCACCGCGAGATCGCGGTGGGCATCCGCGATCCGCAGGACACCAACCAGACGCTGGCGTTCGCGTTCGAGGAAGCGGCGCTGCGCGGCGCGGACCTGGTCGCGGTCCACACCTGGTTCTGGTTCCCGTCCGCCCTGCACCTTTCCGCTGAGGCGGCGGAGTTGCGGTCGACCGACCCGGACCGGATAGCGGCCGAGGCTGACAGCAGCCTGGCGGCCGCGCTGACGGGGTGGCGCGAGAAGTACCCGGGCGTGCCGGTCCGGCATGACATCATCCACGGGCATCCCGCCCGGGTGCTCGCGAGCTACTCGGCCCGCGCCGACCTCGTGGTACTCGGCAGGCATGGTCATCCCGCCGACGCGGGCCCCGGTATCGGCTCGATCCAGCACGCGGTCCTCAACCACGCCCACGGCCCGGTCGCGGTTGTCCCCTCGGGCGACTGAAGGGCTCAAAGGAGATCTTGATGAAGACCATCGATGACTTCGCGGTCGCCGGTCTGCGCGTCCTGGTACGCGCCGACCTCAACGTGCCGCTCGACGGCGGCCGCATCGCGGACGACGGCCGCATCCGGGCCAGCCTGCCGACCCTGACCGCGCTGACGGCCCGCGGCGCCAAGGTGATCGTCTGCGCTCATCTCGGACGTCCCGGAGGCAAGCCGGATCCCCGGTACTCGCTGGCGCCGGTCGCGGCGCGGCTCGGCGAACTGCTCGGCGAGCGAGTGGAGCTCACCCCGGACGTCCACGCCGCGCGCGCCACGGTCGCGGCGCTGCGCCCGGGCGGCCTGGTCATGCTGGAGAACCTGCGGTTCAACGCGGCGGAGACCAGCAAGGACGACGCGCAGCGCGGCTGGTTCGCCGACCAGCTCGCCGAGCTGGCCGACTTGTACGTCGCGGATGGCTTCGGCGCGATGCACAGGAGGCACGCCAGCGTCTACGACGTCGCCTTGCGGCTGCCGCACGCGGCCGGCTACCTGGTCCAGGCCGAAGTCGCCGCGCTCAGCCGGCTGACCGCGGACATCCGGCGGCCATACCTGGTGGTGCTCGGCGGCGCCAAGGTCGCGGACAAGTTCGCCGCGATCGGCAACCTGATTGACAACGCCGACCGGATCCTCATCGGCGGGGCCATGGCCTTCCCCTTCCTCGCCGCTCGCGGCGGCAAGGAAGGCACCTCCCTGCTCGAGGTCAGCCAGATCGATGCCGCCGGAGGCTACCTGGATCGGGCGGCCCCGGGCCAGATCGAGCTGCCGTCCGATGTCATCGCGGCCGCCGAACCCGTCGCCGGCACACCGCACCAGGTGGTGGCCGCCGACGCGATCCCGGCCGACCAGATGGGCCTGGACATCGGCCCGGAATCGGCCGCACGGTTCGTGGCCAGCATCACCGAAGCCAGGACGGTCTTCTGGAACGGTCCGATGGGCGTATTCGAACAGGCACCGTACGCCGGGGGCACCCGGGCCGTCGCCCAGGCCATCACCGACAGCGACGCATTCACCCTAGTCGGCGGCGGTGACACCGGCGCGGCCATCCGTGCTCTCGGCTTCCCCGAGGACGCGTTCGGCTACGTCTCCACCGGCGGCGGCGCCAGCCTGGAGTTCATCGAGGGCAAGACCCTGCCCGGCCTGGCCGTGCTGGATGAGCCATGAGCGACTTCCGCCTGGTCGTGCTGCGCCACGGGCAGAGCGAGTGGAACGCCGCCGGAATCTTCACCGGCTGGGAGAACGCCCAGCTGACCGCCACGGGTGTGGAGGAAGCCACCCGCGCCGGGTCGCTGCTGGCCGAGCACGGGGTTTTCCCCGCCTTCGCACATACCTCCCTGCAGCGGCGAACGATCCGGACGGCCGATCTCGCCTTGGCCGCCGCGGATCGCGACTGGATTCCGGTACGCCGGTCCTGGCGGCTCAACGGGCGGCACTACGGGGCGCTGCAAGGCCGGAACAAAGCCCAGGTGCGTGCCGAATACGGCGAGCAGCGGTTCATGGGCTGGCGCCGGTCTTACGACGCCACGCCACCACCGCTCGGCGCGGCGGCCGAGCGCTCGCAGCTCAGCGACCCCCGTTACGAAACTCTCCCGCCCGAGGCCCAGCCCCGCGCGGAGTCCCTCAGGGAGGTCTCCGCCCGGCTGCTGCCTTACTGGTACGACGCGATCGTGCCGGACTTGCTGGCCGGCGGATGCGTGCTCGTCGTCTCGCACGGCAATACGCTGCGAGCCCTGGTCAAGCACCTCGACGCCATACCGGACGACCAGATCGCCGAGCTGGACATCCCCACTGGTATCCCGCTGGTCTACGAGCTCGGGCCTGACATGCGCCCGGACGACCTGGGTGGCCAGTACCTCGACCCGCACGCCGCCCGGGACGCGATCGAAGCCATCAGGGCCATCCCGGCGCCCTGGATGACGCTCGCACGCCCAGGAAGGATCCGGCCCGCCTGTTCACACCCATGACTGGATGTCATGCCTTGCCTGAGTCCTTGTCATTGGACGCATGATCTGTGAGCAGCGAGACTAGGGCCCGGCCGGTATGACAGCTGGCCCGGCGGAGTTCGGAGCCAGCTGGGCACCGAGCCCCGATAGTGAACGTCTGAGAGGATTCGCATGTCCGACCACGCGCCGGCGCCCGCCGGACGACGGATTGCCCTGATCGCTCACGACAACAAGAAGCGGGACATGCTCGAGTGGGCCGAGTACAACCTGGATCTGCTGGCCGGTCACGAGCTGTTCGCGACGGCCACGACTGGTCACCTCCTGCAGCAGCATCTCGGGCTGCCTGTCACCTGCTTCCGCAGCGGCCCTTACGGCGGTGACCAGCAAATCGGCGCCCGCATCGCCGAGGGCGAGATCGATCTGCTGGTGTTCCTCTGGGATCCGCTGGAGCCACATCCGCACGACCCGGACGTCAAGGCGCTGCTCCGCGTCGCGGTTGTCTGCAATATCCCGGTGGCCTGCAACCGGGCCACCGCAGACTTCATGATCTCCTCGCCATTGATGAGCCGCAGCCATCAGCAGTGGGACCCGGCACCCGGCCAGGCCCGTCACAATCAGGCCGCCCTCACCGTGGCCCGGGCCAGCTGATACCTATCACCTGGTTCGGGGCCGCCTTAGGGCCGCAGCAGTTCTGTGCGGTATTGCGGGGCAAGGGCCTGGGATTGTGCGATAAACGCGGCCCGGGCGGCCGCGTCGAGCGGTAGGGGTGACTCGGTCCGGGTGGCGACGGGCTCGCCGACGGCGAGGAAGAAGTTCTCCTGCCCAGCTAGCTCGGCTCACTCACCGACCCCGAAGCGCCATATCAGCAACATGTGCCTCGGTGCCGCCTGGACGCAGCCACAGGTCGAGTACCGCCGCGACGTGGGCTTACGGCCGGAATCGCGGATTGACAGGAGGTGCCGCTGGCCGCCCGGCGACTGGGGCCAGGACGGTGAAGAAGTCCCGGGTCCAGCCGGCCAGGTACTGATCGGCCGGCCGGTACTGGCCGGGCACCTCGGCCGCGAGCGGGCCGCCCGGTTTTCTAGCGGCATCCAGCTGGACCCACTCGGGGTTGATGTCGAGCTCCATCGCGATCCGCGCACCGCTGCGGGCCAGCGCGACCGCCAGGTCGGCGGGGGTCGTGGACATGCTGGCGGCGTAGCTAAGGTCGCCGGAGGCATCCTGGCCGATGGCGCTGCGGGCGACGTACTCCCCGCCACCGAGCGTTGCTCCCCATAGGCCCCAGTCCGCAGCTGCCGGGGTGGGCTGCCCGTTCATGACGAGCGCTTGCAGGTTCTGCCGCACGCTGTAGACCTTTTCGCCCGGCGCGGGCAGGCCGCGGCCCCAGACCCCGATCCGGGCCTGGCCCGAGCGGTCGATCACCAGGCTGGCCAAGCCCACGCGCAGCGGGCTGATCACGCGGCCTTCCTGCTCGTAGCCGCCCGCCCCGGCGCCCAGCTTGAACCCGCCGTTGAAAGCGGCTAGCAGTCGCTTGCGCTCGGCACGGCCTACGGCCGGGCCCGCGCGCACCAGCCCGGCCGCCGCCGGGCCGGGGTCCTCACTGCCATTGTGCAGGGCATACTGCACCGGGCCGCGGAAGGTAGCCACGGTCACCACGGATCCGTCTGGTGTCCGTGTCCGGGAGACGGTGACCTTCGGCACGGGCACCTGCACAACGGCGGTGGCGCTGGCCTGGGTGGTGGCTCCCGGGGCGGTCCGGGTGGCCGCGGCGGAGTGACCGCTGCTTTCCGGCACGGCGGCCGGTGCGGCTGCGGACGGCGAACTGCACGCCGCCACGACGCAAAGGCCCGCCAAGGCGATCAGCGGCATTGCGTTCACCCGCATAAGGATGCTGCATGACAGTGAAAGAATCGTGAAGCAGGCGCTGCGGGCCTACCTCGACCAGGTCCAAGCCGAACTGGCCCGCGGTAGGGACGAGCGTTATGGCCTGCGAGGACCTGCGTCCCTGCGAGAATGGACCCCATGCGAAACACGAGCGGGTCCATCCTGAGCATCGGCTCGAGCGGGTCGATCCTGTCGATCGGCTCGGCCGGGTCCATCTTGTCGATCGGATCCGCGGGGTCGATCTTGTCGATCGGTTCCGTCGGCTCGGTCGGGTCCGTGCTCTCGGTCGCCTCGGCCGCGAGCGCCGGGTCGATCCTGTCGGCGCTTTCCCGATGGTCGGTGCTGGCCTGGCGAGGGAAGCCGGGCAACGGGCAGGTCACCTGACGATCAGGACCGGGCGGTCGGTGAGGTGTATTACCTTGTGCGCCGTGCTGCCGAGGATAAACCCGGCCAGGTCGCTGCGACCGCGTGAGCCCATCACGATGACGTCGGCATCGTGTTCTATCGCGTCATCGACAATATCCCGTGCGGCGTAGCCGAAAAGCGTGGTCCTGACGTCGCCGTGCGCTTTCACGCCGGCCTCGGCCAGCTTCTCGACGACGGCGGAAACCTTGGCGTTGGCCTCGCTTTCTGTTTCGTCCGTCATCACGACGCCGGTCTTGGTCGCTATCTCACGCTCCCGCAGGTGCAGGACCCATACTTCGCCCTTGGAGAGCAGCGCTAGATCGCGGGCCGCGAGCACCGCCCGGTCGGATATCTCTGAGTGGTCCACCGCCACGAGGATCTTGTCGTACATGGCCTTATCCCTCCGGCTTTGAGTTCCTTAGCGAGGAACATTTCTCTTCCCAGAGAAGTGTCACACCGCGGCATGCAGGTAACCAGGGACGAATGGATGACCGAAAAGGGACCTTTGTCACCGGGACCTTGGTTATATCGCGGCGTGATCCTGGTCGCCGGTCCGGACACGCAGGACGCTGTCCACCGTGGTCACCCAGATCTTCCCGTCGCCGATAGTGTCGGTCCTGGCATGCTTGGCGAGGGTCTCGACCAGGGCGTCCGCGTCGTCATCCGGGACCACGAGGTCCAGCCGGACCTTCGGCAGCAGTGCCCCCTTCCGGGCACCGGGCAGGCCGAGGTCGATGTCGGCACCGTGGGCAGGCTGACCAAACTGACGGCCGAAACCACGGGTCTCGCTCACGGTCAATCCATGCACCTGGCTATCGATCAAGGCCACGATCAACTCGTCCAGCTTCTCGGGCCTGATAATGGCGGTGACCAATTTCATGCCATTCCACCTCCGGCTTTTAGTTGCTTCTCTCCTGCTCCGGCACGGTAAATTCACCGGCCGATACGCGCTTACATGTTATGCATGCGGCGGAACTTGCGGATGTCATCCTTGCCTGCCAGCAGCGCTACACCTGTGATGGTCAGAACCAGGTAGCCGCCCACCCTCAGCGCCGTTCCCGTGATGTGCTTCATTTTCGAGCCCTTCTCCTGCGCCGGGCACGATCTTCTCAGCCCGAATCGGCGAACATCGGCCGCTCCATCGACGGCTGCGCTCAATGTGGCGTCTTGGCGTCTCGGCGGGCTAGGGGCGAAAGCCGGCTCAGAAAGGACCTGGGTCCCGTTCGTGTCTCCTGATTTCGTGCGTAGAGATCTCCACCATCACAGCGTCAGGGCAGTGCGCCGGCCGGAATCGAACACCACGTCCCTGATATCCCTGATCGCCAGGTCCAGCTCGCGGACGGCGCGCTGGACCCTGCCCGCCGCACAGTGCTCGCCGATCAGCCCGAGCACGACCTCCAAGTCCAGTCCCGCCGAGAACAGCCGGCGCACCACGATGTCGTTCAGCCCCCCGGCGATCCGGTCGTGATCTTCGGCCAGGTACAGCTTCATCTCCAGCGAGCAGGCCGCCGGGCTGGCTGGGGGACCGCGGGTCGGCCGCACGCCCGACCCGGGCAATTCCGGCTTCAATTCCGCGGGGAAAGTTGCCACGATGGATGGTTCGCGCATCGCTCACGCACCTGGGTCCTATTCGGCCATAACTGGCCGTGCCACCGAGGTCCGGAGCGACGCGGTCACCTGCGCCCCGGCCTGGGGCAGGATGCTGCGGGGGTTTCTCTCTCTCTGAGAGTACCCCGGTACTCTGCACCGCGATAGGTGCGGCACCCTGACCGTTACGGTGGCGGCCTGCGCTGTAGCTGATCCCTGACTCGAAGAACCCGGCCGCGCTGCCGCCGGACCTGGTGGGTGATGGCAGGACCGAACCACCGTCAGCCGCCACCCCCGGCACCCTGGACTGCCCGCACCCGGAGCGGGACGAAAGACCCGCGAACCGGTAACTAACGCCCATGACCGTGGCCGACCCCGCCGACCGAGGGTGGAGGGAAGGACAAAACGCATTTATCCCGAACGGACTTGGCTCATGGCTACTGCGACCGCGATTCCCGTTCCCCGGCTGATCAGCATCGACGGGCTCGGCGACCTCTTCGAGGCGCTTGTGGCCGGTGGCTACCGGGTGATCGGCCCGGCGGTGCAGGACGGCGCCATCGTGCTCAGGGAACTGTCGTCGGCGGCGGAGCTGCCATCCGGCTGGGGCGTCCGGCTGGAGCCGGGCGGGTATCAACTGAGCCGCCGCGATGACACCGCGGCCTTCGGGCACGCGGCCGGGCCGCAGAGCTGGAAGCGGTTCCTGCACCCGCCGCGGGAGCGACTGTGGTCAGCCACGCGCACCGGGGCAGGCTTCGAGGTTTCCGGCGACGATGACGAGCCGCCACGGCAGGCGTTCCTCGGCGTCCGGCCGTGCGACCTGCGGGCGATCGCCATCCAGGACCGGGTGCTCGCCCAGCCCGGCTCGCGCTACGCGCAGCGGCGCGCCCGGGTGTTCATCGTCGCGGTGAACTGCACCGAACCGGGCGAGACCTGCTTCTGCGCGTCCATGGGCACCGGCCCGGGCGTCGACGGAGCGGCCGGCTATGACCTGGCGTTGACCGAGCTCGTCGACGAACGGGGGCACCGGTTCGTCGTCGACGTCGGCTCCCCCCGCGGCGCCGACATCCTGGCGCAGGTGCGCAGCGAACCCGACGACGACGACGTGCGGCGGGCCCGGTCGGCGGTGGAGGCGGCGGCGGGCCGGATGGGCCGCCAGCTGGAGGCCGGCGGACTGCGGGAGCTGATGGCCGGCAGTCACGGCGCAGCACGCTGGGACGATGTGGCGGCACGCTGCCTGACGTGCGGCAACTGCACCATGGCCTGCCCGACGTGCTTCTGCACCTCGATCGAGGAGACCACCGACCTGACCGGTGCGCACGCCGAACGCTGGGAGCGCTGGGATTCCTGTTTCGACCTGGACTTCTCCTACCTGCACGGCGGTAGCGTCCGGCCGTCGGCGAAGAGCCGGTACCGGCAGTGGCTCACCCACAAGCTCGGCACCTGGCACGACCAGTTCGGATCGTCCGGCTGCGTCGGGTGCGGCCGGTGCATCGTCTGGTGCCCCGTCGGCATCGACCTGACCGAGGAAGTCAAGGCCCTGCAAGCGGAGCAGGACGCAGCGGAGGAGGAGTCATGACCGCCGTCCAGGAGCACGCGGTGGGGCCGGCGGCCCCGGCGCCGCCGATGCGACCGTCCCGCTACCTGGTGACGGCGCGCATCCAGGAGACCTACGACACGGTCACGCTGCTGCTGCGCCCGGTGGACCGGCCGATCCAGGCGCCCCGCCCCGGCCAGTTCACCATGCTGTACGCGTGGGGGGTGGGCGAGGTGCCGGTCTCGGTCAGCGGCATCGGCCAAGCGCCGGACCAGGTCCTCGTACAGACGATCCGCGCGGTGGGCGCGGTGACGCGTGCCCTGTGCGGGGCGAGGCCCGGTGACATGATCGGGATACGCGGCCCGTTCGGCACCGACTGGCGGGTGAGCGGCGCCGACGGCCGGGACCTGCTGATCGTGGCGGGCGGCATCGGCCTCGCGCCGCTGCGGCCGGTGGTGCTGGCCGCGCTAGCGGACCGGGACCGGTACGGCCGGGTGATGCTGCTCGTCGGCGCGCGGTCGCCCGGCGACCTGGTGTTCACCCGCGAGCTCGACGTCTGGCGCAGGCGCGGCGCCGACGTGCGGGTCACGGTGGATCACGGCAACGCCGGCTGGGACGGCCGCGTGGGCCTGGTGACCGGGCTCATCAAGGACGCGATCGCCGACCCCGCGGGGACGGCGGCGTTCGTCTGCGGGCCGGAAATCATGATGCGGCTGTCCGCCCAGGCGCTGGCGGAGGCCGGCGTCCCGGCCCGGGAGATCCGGGTTTCCCTGGAGCGGAACATGCGGTGCGGCGTGGCCCTGTGCGGTCACTGCCAGCTCGGGCCGCTCCTGTTGTGCCGGGACGGCCCGGTCGTCAGCTACGCCGAGGCCGTGCCCGTGATGGCGATAAGGGAGCTGTGATGACAGTGCTAATAGCCAAGACCGGGCCGGTGCGCAAGCCCAGGCTGGCCGTGTGGAAGCTGGCGTCCTGCGACGGCTGCCAGCTCACCCTGCTCGACTGCGAGGACGAGCTGCTCGCGGTGGCCGGGGCGGTCGAGATCGCGCACTTCACCGAGGCGTCCGGCGCGGTGGTGGACGGGCCGTACGACGTGTCCCTGGTGGAGGGTTCGGTGACCACCGAGCGGGACGCCCGCCGGATCCAAGAAATCCGGGCGGCCTCCGGGAAGCTGGTCTGCATCGGGGCCTGCGCCACTAGCGGCGGGATCCAGGCCCTGCGCAACTTCGCCGACGTGGCGGAGTTCACCTCGGTGGTGTACGCGCACCCCCGGTACATCTCGACCCTGGCCACCTCGACGCCGGTGTCCGATCACGTCACGGTCGATTTCGAGCTGCGCGGCTGCCCGATCGACAAGCGCCAGCTGCTCGAGCTGCTGACCGCCCTGCTGGCGGGCCGTAAACCCCAGATTCCCGCGCACAGCGTCTGCCACGACTGCAAGCTGCGCGGCACGTCGTGCGTCATGGTGGCGGACGGGACGCCCTGCCTGGGCCCGATCACGCAGGCCGGCTGCGGCGCCATCTGCCCCGCCTTCGGCCGGGGCTGCTACGGCTGCTTCGGCCCGGTGGCCTCGCCGAACCTCGCCGCCCTAGTCGCCCAGCTCCGGCGGCTCGGCATGACCTCCGATGCCGTGGACCGGGTGCTGGCCACGTTCAACGCCGCGTCCCCCGCCCTGGCCTCGGCTCGCCGCGGGTGATCAAGAGGAAAGCTGGCGCAGGAACGGGTCGGCCAGGTGGTGGCTGGTCACGCGGATGCGCGCGTCCACGGCGACGACGCCGTCCGGGCGGGCGATCACGGGGTTGAGGTCAAGCTCGGCCACCTGCGGCAGGTCATCGGCGAGCCGCGAGACGCGGAGCAGGGTGTCGCGCAGCGCGCCGATGTCGGCCCTGGCGTGGCCGTCGTTCCCGAGCAGGGCCGGCGCGGCGCGGATGGAGTGGATCAGGTCGTCGGCGTCGGCGCCGGTGAGCGGGGCCAGCCGGGCCGCGTGGTCACCGAGCACCTCGGTGGCCACCCCGCCGAGCCCGAATACCACCACCGGGCCGAACACTGGTTCCTGGACCACGCCGACGATGGTCTCGATGCCGCCGGTGATCATGGGTTCGACCAGTACTCCGGACATCCGCCCGGCGAACCTGGCCTGCAGGCGGCGCACGGCGGCGCGTACCTCGTAGGCCCCGCGTAGGTCGAGCTCGACGGCGCCCGCGGCGGTCTTGTGCAGCAGGCCGGGCACGTCAGCCTTGATCGCCACGTGACCGCCCAGGTCGGCCGCCGCCTTGACGGCCGCGCCGGCCTCGTCGGCCCGGCGGAACTCCACCATCGGGATGCCGTAGCAGCGGAGCAGGTCGTCGGCCTCCCCGGCGGACAGCCAGCCGCCGCCCGGCATCCGGGCCAGGAAGGAATCGATGATCGATTGCGCGTCCGGCATGCGCAGGTTTCCCAGTTCCGGCACCGTGCCGGCCTGCCGGGACCGCCATGAGCCGTAGCGGGCGGCCCGGGCCAGCGCCCGGGCGGCCGCTTCCGGGTAGGCGTACGCGGGCAGGCCCGGGCCGCTGCCGCGCAGCAACCGGACGGCCTCGGGCTGGCCCAGCGCGACCGCGGCGACCGGGACCGGCAACCGCTCGTCGGCGAGGAGCAGGTCGGCGAGGCCGCGCCGGACCACCACCGCGATCAGGGCGTCGACACCGTCCTGGGCGGCGGCGACGTGCAGCGCCTCGCGGAATGCCTCCGGGCTGACGGCCTCGGTGGTGTCCACCGGGCCGTCCAGGGCTGAGCCGGCCGGCAGCACCTCCCGCAGGCGGTCGCGGGTCTGCTGGCTCGTCGTGGCCACGGCCAGGCCGGCCTCCGCGCACGCATCGGCGGCCAGCACGCCGGCACCGCCGCCGTTGGACACGATGGCGACCACCCGGCCGGCCGGGATCGGCTGGGACGCCATCAGCACGGCCGCGTCGAGCAGTTCGCCGAAGCTGGTGGTGGCGATGATGCCCGCCTGCTCGAACAGCGCCTGCCGGGTGATCGGCGGCGCAGCGGCCGCCGCGGTGTGCGAGGCGGCGGCCCGCTGGCCCGGGGCCGACCGCCCGGCATGGACGGTCAGGACGGGAATCTTGGCGGTCACCCGGCGCGCAGTCCGGGCGAACCGACGCGGGTGGCCGAAGGATTCCAGGTACAGCACGGCCAGTTCGGTGGTGTTGTCCGCCTCCCACCACAGCAGCATGTCAGTGTCCGACACATCCAGCTCCTCACCGACCGAGGCGAAGGAGGAGATCCCGATGCCCAGCCGGGAGAACTGCTCCACCAACGCCGCGCCGATCCCGCCGGACTGGACCACCAGGCCGGTGTGGCCTGGTGGAGGGCGGGGTACCCCGAACGTGGCGCCCAGCCCGATCCCGGGCACCGCGACGCCGAAGGAGGCCGGCCCGACCAGCCGCATGCCTCCCTGCCGGGTGGCCGCCAGCAGGCCGGATTCCTGGACTGGCGTCAGGCCAGGGGTAATGACCACCAGCGATCTGGCTCCGCGCCGCCCGCACTCCTGCGCCAGCGCCACGACACCCGCCGCCGGTACCGCCAGTACCGCCAGGTCGGGGGCCTCGGGCAGCGCGGCGACCGACGGGACGCAGCCGATGCCGCTGATGTCGCTGATGTCGCTGATGTCGCCGCCGTCCGGGTTGACCGCGTACAAGGCGCCGGAGAAACCAGCGTCACGGATGTTGAGCAAGATCGTGCGCCCGATCGAGCCTTGGTCCACGCCGACTACCGCGGTGGACCGGGGAGCCAGCAGGGGCGCCAGACTGGCCACATTCGCGTGCTTCTCCCGATCGGCCACGGCGTCCAGGTAGGTGCTGGCCGCACCGAGGGCGGCGTTGGGCGGGACGGACATGGATAGCTCGACCACGCCGTCGGTCAGCTTGCGCCGCACGGCCAGCCCGGCGTCGCTGAGCACGTGCAGCACGGCCGTGTTGTCCGGCAGCACCTCGGCAGCCAGGACCTTCACGCCGCGAGCCCGGGCCAGCGAAACCAGGTGCTCCAGCAGCAAGGTGGCGATACCGCGCCGGTGCATGCCGTCGGCGACCGCCAGCGCGACCTCCGCGACCGAGGCGTCGGTGGTGAGCTCATAGCTGGCCACCCCCACCACCTCGTCGCCCAGCAGGCCGAGCAACGCCACCTGCCCAGGACCGCCCTTCAGGCACACCCGCCGGGCCTCCCACTCGGCCGATGCCCGGCTCGCGCTGAAGAAACGGAGGTACAGATTGCCCGGCGACATCGCCTCGTGCAACTGCCTGACCGGCCCGTAATCCGAAGAGCCCGGGGCCCGGATGGTCATGGTGGTGCCATCGGCCAGCAGCGCATAGGACTGCCCGGCCCCCGCGAGCGCGTCCAAACCGATCGCCTCCTGTTCCTGCCCAAGGCCCTCTGACTAAGGACCAAATAATCCCATCAGCGCGGACTCGGCAACGCAGTGATGGAGCTGATGGTCAAGGGTCAGCATCTGGGAAACCATCTGGCCGTCCGCCCGGCACGTTCACGGCTCGGCGGCCCTCCTCCGTCGATTCTTCCAGCCAGCTCGACTGCTCAGCCATCGAGCCGTGGCAGGCTGCAAAGCAACTCCGCAGTCTGGGTTTCAAGAAGCCGTATCGTAGCCAAGCTCTGTTCGGCATGTCCGTACGCCACGACCCTTACCTCCTAAGGCACCACTGGGACCAGGCAGGCCGACGTTCTCTTCGCACCAGCTTCTGCCGGCGCAGCGGGTTATGCGTAGTGGCTTTAGTCCCTGAATGGCGCTGTGGTCGCCGCAGACGCCGTGCGTTGAGCAGGCCTCCGCAGCATGGCCCACCGGACGGGCGACGAACCTGGCCCGCCAGCAGCGGCCGGATATGTGGCCTGGCCGCGAGCACCGCTCATTCCGGGACCTAGCAGCGGTAGCGCCTCGAGCAGGCCAAGATCGGCACAGGCGAAAATCGCGACGCTATGGCCAAGCCGGTCGCGGGCATGCGCCGCCGCCACCTTCGCTCGCACCGCGTGAGCGCACCGTTGCCGAGTACCCGGCACAAGATATCTCCTGGTTCGGCGTGCGCAGCGCGCCAGACGGCGGGCAGGTCCCGCAGAGCCGACGTGACCGGGTTGCCGGGTATGCCATCAGCCGGCTCGGCCAGCCGTACGACTATCCCGCTTGGCCTGCCGTGCTCATCCGGGACTACTGGGGCACCGACCTATCGGAGCTCTACGTATTTGACCCCCTGGCCAGTTGCTCGGGGCTGGTGGCCAAGGCCTACCATGCGGCCGGCCTCGACCTGGTTAACAGAGAAGTGCTCAACCTCGTGACGCCGGAAGACCTGAACCACGAGTCTTGGCGGGCGCTGGCCCAATGGCCTTGCATTACGGGCACAGGCGCTGCCGGAGCATATCGAGGATCCAATGCCGGGCAGATCCGTGCGCGAGGCCGTGGACCTGGCGAACACGGCCGTGTACGGGCGGAAGGCATAGGCGGTTCCGCATCCTGGCCGCCGGGTTCGCCGTCGGCGCCGAGCTGACCAGAGCATAAGGTCCGCCGGGGCCATGTGCTGGCCAAGTTCGTCACCGACGTCTGAGCATAGTGGGTCCTATCCCGATATCGGGAAGGACCCAGCTATTCCGCGCATCTTATCCGCCAGCGGACCGCCCACGCAGAACTGGCCTGCCGTCCGCGGCGGCTACGGTGTCTGAGCGTGACGGCCTCAGCTGATTGGCGGCCCTGATCGTGTTTCGCTGCTCAGAATCTGCGGTCGGCGGCGCAACGCGGGGAACAGCGGGCCGGGACCTGGCTGGCGGGGGGCCAGCCGGGCCTTGCAGTCGACGGCGAGTGCCCCGGCGGAGCTGACCAGGATGGGGTTGAGGTCGAGCTCGACGAGTTCGGGAACTTCCTCGGCGATGCGGGCGACCTGCTCGAGTACCGCCACGAGCGCCTGGCGGTCTGCTTTCGGCGCGCCCCGGTAGCCGTCAAGCAGCGGCGCGGCCCGAAGCGAGGCGACCATGGCGTCGGCGGCGCCGGGCTCGAGCGGCGGGACGGCAAAGGCGCGATCTTGCAGCAGGTCGGTCATGACGCCGCCGAGGCCGGCCATCACCACTGGGCCGAACTCGGGATCGGCGGCGAGCCCGACGATCGCCTCGACGCCCGGCGACGCCATCGGCTGGATCACCGCACCGCCCATTTGGGCGCCAAGCCGGGCCTGCATCGTCTCGTACGCCGCGCGGACAGCCTCGGGGTCGGCCAGTCCCAGCGCGACGCCGCCGACGTCGGACTTGTGCACCACATCGCCGGACCTGGCCTTGAGGACCACGGGGAACCCGACCGCCTCGGCCGCCGCGGCGGCCTGCGCCGCGGTCGCCGCGCCGCGAGTCGGCAGCACGGGCAGGCCGCAGGCCGCCAGCAGGCCGGCCGCCTGATCGAGCTCGAGCCAGCCCCCCTCGGGGCTGCTGGCGAGCTTGGCCGCGATGATCTGGCTGATCACCGGCTGGTCGGACCGTTCTTCGGGCTCCTCGGCAGGCAGCAGCGGGCGCCGCCGCCACTGCGCGTAGGCACAGACATGCGCCAGGGCCGCTGCCGTTCGCTCCGGTGAGGGAATCTCCGCGACCTGCGCCGCACCGCTGGGCACCAGCGCTGCGCTCGCCTCGACCGAGCAGGCCACGACCGGCTTGCCGGCCCGTTGCGCGACGCGGATGATGGTCTCCCGGACCTCCGCGGCCGAGATCGCCATGGTCTCGACGACGATGGTGATCACGGCGTCGATCGCATCGTCGGCCAAGACGGAATCGAGCGCCTGCTCGAGCATGGCCGCGGTGCCGTCGGCGGTGAGGTCAACCGGGTTGGCGGTCGCCGCCGCGGGGACGAGGACCTCGCCGAGTGCCCGCTGTGCCGCCTGGGGAAGTTCCGGGACGGTGAGCCCGCCGCCCTCGCACGCGTCGGCGGCGAGGATAAGCGGGCCGCCGGAATTCCCCACCAGCGCCACCCGGCGCCCCGCGGGCAGCGGCGCGGCCAGCAAGATGGCCGAGACGTCCAGCAGTTCCTCCAGCCGGTCGACCTTGATGACCCCCGCGCTGCGTAGCAGGGCGGCCACGGTCACCTCCGGGGTCGCCGCGGCTGCGGTGTGCGAGCGGGCGCCCCGGGCGCCGGCCGATGTCCGGCCCGCTTTTAGCGCCACGATGGGTTTGGTCCCACCGACCCGCCGGGCGATGCGGGCGAACTTGCGCGGGTTGCCCAGCGACTCCAGGTACAGCGCGATCACTGAGGTCCGGTCGTCGTGCTCGAAGAAGCACAGCAGGTCGTTCGGGCTCACATCGAGCTTGTTCCCGACCGACACGAAGGCCGACAGGCCCAGGCCGGCGGCGCGGGTCTGCTCGCCGAGCACGACCCCGACCGCGCCGGACTGCGAGACCAGGGCCAGCCGCCCTGGCAGCGGATCGGGGAAGGCGAACGTGGCGTTCATCCGGATCTCGGGGTCAGTGTTCGCCACGCCCAGGCAGTTCGGGCCGACGATCCGCATCCCGTGCCTGCGGGCCACGCTCAGCATCCCGGTCTCCACCGCGGCGCCCGAGCGGCCCGTCTCGCCGAAACCCGCGGTAATGATGGTGACGGCGCGCACGCCAACCGAGGCGGCCTCATCGATCACGCCGGGGACAGCTGATGCGGGAACGGCGACGATGGCCAGGTCGACCGGCTCGGGTACTGACAGCAGCGCCGGGAACGCGGGCACGCCGCAAACCGCCCGGGCGGCCGGGTTAACCGGGTAGACGGTTCCGGAGAAGTCGCCGACGAGCAGGGCCCGGACGATCTGATGCCCGAGGTTGCCCGGGTGCCGTCCCGCTCCGACCACCGCGATCGAGCGAGGCCGGAGGATGGCCGCGACGCTGGCGACCTCCGCCATTGCCTCCCGCTGATCGCATGACGCGCGGTACGCCAGCGTCGGCCGCAGGTCGATCTCGACGTTCACCGTCGCCGGGCCGTTGCGCCGGGTGCAGCGCAGGCCGGTCGCGGCAAATAGCTCGAGCAGGGCCGTGTTCTGCGCCCTGACCTCGGCGGTGAAGCGCAGGATCCCCCTGGTCCGCGCGTACTCCGCCAGGCTCTCGAACAGCAAGGTCGTGACGCCGTGGCCCTGGCGGGCGCCGACCACGATGAAGCTGGCCTCGGCGGCCGGCACCCGCGCGTCGGGACGGTCATAGCTCGCCAGCCCGACCGGGTCATCCGACACCAGCGCCACGAAGGCCATCCGGGCGTCGTAGTCCACCTCGCTGAACCGAGCAGCGGCCTGGAAGCTGAAAGCCGGGCCGGCCAGGAGCACATGCTGGTGCGTATCAGGCGACACGGCCTCGCGCAGTCCGACCACGGCCGGCGCGTCCGCCGGCCGGATCGGGCGGACCACGACCGCCTCGCCGTTCCTGAGCAGCCCGTCGAATTCCCACTCCGCAGGGTATCCAGCCGGTTCCGCGGCGTCTGGCCCGGCATCGTCTGCGATAGCCATCGTCATCGCCTCCGGCATCTAACCTCGTCGCGTCACCGCGATAATCGCCAGGGCCCGAAGTCCCGAGATGCCTACGGACCAGAGCGAACGGTTCGGGGCCAACTGGGACTTCCTCCCCTGGCGCGTGTCTGCCACGCCTCCTCACGCCCGGAGCGGCGGCCTTCGCCCGCTGGAAGCGGCGCCTGGGCAAGCCGGCCGGCGCGACTGTCGGCGACCTGCGCCAGGACCCGGACCTGCTCGCCGCCGTGCGCGAGGCCGTGGACCGGGCGAATGCGGCCGCATGAGACCGAACTGTTGCTATGCGGTCATCACTACCGGCTCCGGTCGGCTGATAGGCGTGCATCCGCGTCCTGTTTCGGTATTACGCGGCCCCAGGAACGCGCTGATGTGCTAAACCCGCAGGTCTTGCCCGGGTCCCAGGTGGGCCTCCTGGCCGGCATCTGGCCCGTGGCCGTCGGCGGATCCCTGGGCGGCTTGATTAGCCGCGGGTGAGCTTGATTAGCCGCGGGTGAGGGAGGACCGCGCAGCGCCCACGCCAGCGCGACGGCGAGCAGCCCGCCGGCCAGCGGCCCGGCCAGGTAGATCCAGGTACTGTGCAGGTCGCCGCCGACCATGGCGGGCCCGAGGCTGCGGGCCGGGTTCATGGACGCACCGCTGACCGGGCTGGCCCACAACCTCGCCAGGGCGACGTAGCCACGCGGCCTGGAGACCGTGCCCCCGCTCGGCAGGTCGTCGATCGGTGTGCGGTCGCCACGTCTGGACGCGCTCGGCGGGGCGCCGGCGCTCGATCCGCAGTCGCATGTCGAGCACGACGCAGCTGTTCGTCGTGCACCAGACAGAGTTGAGGTCAGCCTCGACCACCTCGAGGACCTCCCGAGCAGCACGGCGAAGCGCAGGATCAGCTCGCGCAGCGCCGCACGATCGAGGGCAGCGGCGCCCCGGAACCCGTCCAGCTGAGTGGCGACGCCACCGCTGGCGTCGATCAGCTCGCCGGCCTCCACGTCGGTGGCCGGCGGCAGGCGGATCGCTACCGATTCGGCCAGGCCGGCCTGGCGGCCGCCGAGGCTGGCCATCGCCCTGGCGGGGGCGTCCTCGCGATCGTGGCGGTGTACTGGGCGTCACGGGTGGCGATGGGGCCGGCGGGGACATGCGGGCCGCGGTGTTCACCGGTGTTCAGTCCTTCTCCGCCCGGGAGCTGAACCGCTTTGGCACGCCGTCCCTGGGGATCCGGGTGATCCGCGCATTCGTCCGCATCAAGTCCGAGGGCCAGCGTTTCGGTGCGGCGAACGCGGACCTCACGGCCACGGCGCTGCGGGTGAACCGCGTCTTCGCGCTGGCCATGCCCGCGCTGATGGCGATCCTGAACCTGTCCAGCGTCGCGGTGCTGTGGTTCGGCGGCCGCCTGGTCAGCGAGGGATCGATGCCGATCGGGAATCTCACCGCGTTCCGACCTCCATCCTGCAGATCCTGATGTCGGTGATGATGGCCGTGATGATGGTGATCCTGGCCCCGCGCGCGGTAGCCAGCGCAGAGCGCGTTGAGCAGGTCCTGGACACGGCGCCCTCGATCGCCGACCCGCCGGAGCCGGTCACTCCGGCGCGGGCGACCGGCCTGGTGGAGTTCCGGAACGTCACCTTCGGGTACCCGGGCAGCGAGCAGCCGGTGCTGCGCGACCTGTCGTTCACCTTCCGGCCCGGTAAGACCAGCGCGATCATCGGCGGGACCGGAAGCGGCAAGACGACCCTGCTCAACCTCATCCCGCGGTTCGCCGACGCCACCGGCGGCAGCGTCCTGGTCAACGGCGTGGACGTCCGGGACCAGGAGCGGGAAGAGCTGTGGGCCGGGATCGGGCTGGTCCCGCAGGCGGCTTTCCTGTTCAGCGGCACCGTCGCCAGCAACCTGCGGTTCGGCAGGCCGGAGGCCACCGAGGCCGAACTGTGGCATGCCCTGGCGATCGGCATGATCCGGGCTGCCAGGATGGGACGCCCGGGCCCGGGGCAGCCGCCCGAGCGGAGCAAGGACCTGCGCGGAACGGTGCGGCGGCTGCTCGCCCGGCTGCGCCCCGAGCGGGTCTGGCTGGTGATCGTGCTGGTCTTCGGCGTGATCTCGGTCGCGCTCCTGGTGACCGGCCCGAAGATCCTCGGCGCCGCGACCAATGTCCTGTTCGACGGTGTGGTGGGCAAGCAGCTCCCCGCTGGTGTCACCAAGGAGCAGGCCGTCGCGCTGCTGCGCGCGCACGGCCAGGGCCAGCTCGCCGACATGATCTCCGGCATGAACATCATCCCCGGCGCCGGTGTCGACGTCACGCAGCTCGGCCGGGTCCTGGGCCTGGCGGCCCTGGTGTACCTGCTCGGGGCGGCCTTCGGCTGGGGCCAGGGATTGATCATGGCCGGCATCACCCAGCGCACCATGTACGGGCTGCGCCGCAGGTCGAGGAGAAGCTGGCTCGGCTGCCGCTGCGGTACTTCGACAGCCACCCGCACGGCGACATCCTCAGCCGGGTCATCGCCCACCGGCTGTCCACCATCACAACGCGGACACGATCATCGTGATGGACGCCGGGCACATCATCGAGCAGGGCAACCAAGCCGGCCTGCTCCGCCGCCACGGCGTCTACTACTCCCTCTACAACAGCCAGTTCACCGAGGACTTCGCCGAGGCAAGCTGATGGCGCGCGGAATAAGACCCTCAGGAGCATGACGGTAGCCAGGGCGAGCCAGGCGGTGATCCCGGCATCGAGGTCACTGCCGTGAGCCACGCAGCACTCATAGCCGAGCGTCATCGACCATGGCCCGGGGCGCCGGATGTGGTCGGCGTATGCCCTCAGCCTGCTGGCTGCTCGGCAGCTGCGGCCAACTTGGATTCCTTGGCTTCGCTGAGCTCGTTCACCACGTCGACCACTCCGTCGACATCCCAGGCCAGCCGGAGCGCGACCGGGATGAGGTCCCGATACCGCTGCGACGGGGACTCGATCGCGCCGGTCAGCGTCACCACGCCGTGCCGCGCCGTCACGGTGACGTCCGCGGGATTGGCGAGCGGGAGCTCCTCCACGACCTGCCGGACATCGTGGACGATGTCCTCGTCCGGGCGCAGGAAGATGCTCAGCAGATCACGGCGGGTCACGATGCCGACCAGCTTGCCCTCCGAGTCGACGACCGGCAGCCTCCTGACATGGTGCGTGTTCATCAGCCGCGCCGCGCTCGGGATGGTCGCGTCAGGATGGATGGTGATGGCCGGCGCGGTCATGATCGTGTCGGCGACCAGGCCGGTCCGCCGTGGCTGGCGCAGCCGCCAGCGCCGGGGCGACTGCGCGTCCAGCCTGGCTTGCCGGACCGTCTTGTCCTCCGCAGCGAGCAGATCGGACTCCGATACCACGCCCACGACATGCCGACCCATCTTCAGCACTGGCACGCCGCTGATCTTGTGCCGGGCCAGCGTATGATCGATCTCCTGGTACGAGGTGATCCGGTCCACGGTCACCACCGAGGGCGTCATCACGTCACTGACCCTGCGCGCCCACCGGCTATGCCGCGGTCCGCCGGTGTGGTGGGCCGGGTGAGGGCTGGCCTTCGGCTGGGCGCTAGAGCGCGTTTCCTGCTCCTTGAGATGTTCCTCCACCGTATCCAGCGCGCGGGCCACGTCAGAGCGGGCGGCCCTGCAGTGCAGGGACTCGTAGTACGCAGCACCAAGGTGGCGAAGCATGGCATCGAGGTATACATCGGTGCGGGACATCATGCTCACTCCCTCACTATTTTCCTACTAATAGCGTTCCGCCTCGCCCGTCCGAACATCACGGCCAGATGTCACCGGTACACCGGGACCTCGGTCACTTAGATCTCAGCTCCTGTTCCCCGGCCCGCTGGCCAGACGCAGTCGGGCCGCCTCGGCCAGCTCCTGCTCTTCGATGGCGAGCGTTACTTCCGCCAGCGCCTGCTCGAGCCGGGGAATCCACTGTCCCTGATCGCACGGAGCCGGTGCCGGGTGGCGAGCGCTTCGGCCTCGATGACCCGAAGCGCCTCGGCCGCGGCGGCGTGCCGCACCGCCGCGGCGAGCCCAGCGCCGTGGGCTGGCCGTGTTGCGGTGAGCGTCGGCCCGTCCCAGGTGGCAGGGGCGGGGATGACGCACGTGGTGCTGGCGGGGTGCCGGACGCCCAGGCTGACGGCATAAGAAATGGTCACGTCGGCGGCAGCCGACCCGGCTACGCCGATCATGATCCGGCCGCGGGCCTTCGTGCGTGTCATGGCCTGTTTCCCCCCGGTACGCATCAGCAAAGTGACGGATCACCTCGGTGGCGTTACGGCAGAACAGGACAACGTCATCAGGAGAGCTCCCACGATGGGCGATGGCGAGCGCGGCGAGCCGAGCGCATTCATGGGTGATAGCGGATGCCTGCCTCAAGCAATTCCGGCACGAGCTGTCGCAGCGCTGGCCGCAGATCCGGCATATCGGGGTCACATTCGAAGACAACAGCGGCCACAGCCGGGGCGGCATGATCCGGGCCCTCGACGACGAGCGCGAGCCCGTCGGGGCGACGTCACCCATGTGATGGTTCGGCTCAAACCCGCGGAGCTGGAAATCGTGGACACGCTGATCAACGCGGGCATCACGAACAACCGCGCGGAGGCCATGCGCCGGGCGCTGACCCGCATCAGCGAGCGGCCCGCCTACACCGAGCTGCGCGAGCACGCTCGTGACATCGAACGACTCAAAGGCCGGGCTCTAACCCTGGGCCGAGGCCGGGAGGTTGCTGCTAGTGGCGATGACGCCGAGGGCGGCACCCCAGCGGCGGGCCCGGGCGGCCTCGCCGTCGAGCAGCGTGTTCTGCTGACCGACCAGGAAGCTCTCCGGGGCGGCGGCCAGACGGTAGCCGTGCCGCTTCAGCAGCCTGCCGATGCCCCGGCTGGCGTGGCCGGTGAAGGCGGCGACGCCGTTGAACCGGGTGTCGAAGGCGGCCGCCAGGACGGGCCCGACCCGGAGACCGCCGAGGGCCTTGAGCCAGTCCCGCTTGAGCCACTCCCGCAGGCCCGGGCCGCAGGCGTCCGGGTCCAGGCTCAGCCCGCTGGCCGGCTTGGCCGCCGCCTGGGTCGCCATCCGCCGGCTGGCCGGGCTCGACAGCCCGTGCATATGGGTCGGACCGCCGACGACCAGGAGGTCGGCGCCGGCCACGAGGTCCGCGGTAGCCCCGGCCACCGGGACGAGGGTCACCTCGTGGGTGGCGCGCAGGCCGTCGGCGACATTGCTCGCCACGACGTGCGTGTTCCCGTACATCGATTCGTACACCACCAGTGCCCGCATGCTGATCACATCCTTTGCGCGTTACCTTCAGCGCAGCCGGCCCGATGCCACCGGGCCAGGAGCCTACGGCCCTGGGAGGTAGGGACCAAGGTCGTCCAGGACCGCGGCGGCCACCGCGCCGATGGCGGCGGCGACCGGTGGCGTCAGGCCCGGGCCCTGGGTCAGGTCGGCTGCCTCGATCGCGTGCACGATCAAGCGCGCGGGCATCCGGTCAAGCGCCACGGCCAGCGCGATCGCGTCGTCCAGGCCGAGGCCGTGCGAACTGGCCGACCGTCCCATTCCAGCCCGCGGCTGATCCACCACGAAACGATGGACCTGACCCGGATGCGGCGGCCCCACATCCGGCGGCAGGACACGGACCGCGTCGACGACGACGGCGAGTGCCGCTCCGGTCCAGGCCTCGACGAGCCGGGCGGGCTCGCCGTCGGTGATGACCAGGCGGACGCCGGGCGGCGCCAGGTCACGCAGCCGGGCGACCACGGCGGGTCCGGCGCCGTCGTCGCGGCGGAAGTCGTTGCCGACGCCGATCACCACGACCGCGTCGGAGGGCGCGAAGCCGGGGGGTGAGACTGGAACCATCCTCCGTTCGGTCGAATCAAGATCTTTCTACGGTGAGATCCAGGAAATGGGCCGCGCAGGATATGCACGGGTCGTAGTTGCGGATGGCCTGCTCGCACTGACGGGTCAGCTCGGCGTCATCCAGCTCGATCCGGGCCTGCACGAAAGCGCGCAGGTCGGCCTCGATGGCCGCCTGGTTCTGGGACGTCGGGGGGATGATGCGGGCAGTGGTGATGAGGCCGTCCGCGTCGATCTCATACCGGTGGCACAAGGTCCCCCTGGGTGCCTCCGTGACGCCGTAGCCGACGCCGGCCCGCGGGCGCACCTCGACGGCGGGCGGGTCCGGCGGGGTGTAGACGGCGATGAGCCGCAGTGCCTCCTGCACCGCGTACACCGTTTCCACCGCCCGCACGATGATGCTGCGGAACGGGTTGTCACAGGTCTCCCCCAGCCCGGCGGCGCGGGCCGCCTCGCGGGCCAGCGGAGATAGCCACTGCGAGCTGAGCGCGTAGCGGGCCAGCGGCCCGGTGAGGTAGCGCCCGCCGCCGGCCAGGTGCGCGTGCAACGCGGTGGAGTGCGGCACCTGCTCCTCGATGACGTGCTCGTCCCACTCGCCCGCCGGGAACGCCAGGCCCGAACGGGTCACCAGCGTGCCTTGCTCGATGGCGTAGGTGCCCGGGCGGGACATCGCGAGCAGGTCCGCCGTTGCGCAGGCGTGATCGGGAAAATCGAAGCCGGCCACCCAGCGCACGGTCTCGAGCGCGTCATCGAGCGCCCGGCGCAGCGGCTCGGTGAGCGAGGCGAGCTCGGCCCGGGCGGGGGCCCGGTAGAAGCCGCCGATGCGCACGTTGACCGGGTGGATGGCCCGGCCGCCGATCACTTCCATGATCGCGTTCCCGGCCTTCTTGAGGGCCAGGCCGCGCTCTACGAGGTCGCGTCGCTGCGTGGCCATCTCGATCCCGCTGCTGAAGCCGAGGAAGTCGGGTGCGTGCAGCAGGTAGATGTGCAGCGCGTGGCTCTCGATCCACTCCCCGCAGTACAGCAGCCTGCGCAGGTCGGCGATCGGCCCGCCGACGCCTGTGCCGCAGGCGGCCTCGATCGCCGCGCACGCGCTCATCTGGTAGGCGACCGGGCAGATGCCGCAGATGCGGGCGGTGATGTCCGGCGGCTCGGTGTACGCGCGGCCGCGCAGGAACGCCTCGAAGAAGCGGGGCGGCTCGTAGATATCGAGCCGCGCTTCTTCGACCTTGTTGCCGCTGGTCCGTATGTACAGGGCGCCCTCGCCCTCCACCCGGGCCAGCTCGGCGACGGACAGGACGCGCTCGTTCTTGTGGGTCATCTCTATGGCCGCTTCCCGAGGTGCGGATACCTACCGATTAGTCTGCGCGCCCGATGGCAGGCGGGGGCAGGTAGCTGTGTCACCGGGTACCGGGACCAAGGTCCCGGCCGCAGCGGAGCCACGACTACCGGTGGCGGCCGGGATCCGGACCGGACACGGCTTGCTGGACCGTCCAGATCGCCGAGGTCAGCACCTCGAACCTGTACAGGTGGCGGCGCAACTGGCTGGAGTCGCCGTCCCCGGCGGCAGCGATCGCGTCGTTAGCCGCCGCCGTGAGCCGACTCAGCCGCACGCCCAGGAGAGTCACGGCCCCCGGGCCGCCGCCCCCGGCTGCTCGCGCGTCGCTGTCCGCGGCTTTGGCCTCGGCCAGGATCGCCCCGGTGGCCTGGATGACGTCGGTCACGGCCTGCCAGGTCAGGGCCGTCCCGGCCTCGTCGTGGGCAATCATCCGCAACCGGAGCACGTGTGGCTGGCAACGTGCCTGATGATCTTCGATCTCGCCCGCGATGGTCATGGCGTGCAGGCCTCCCATGTGCAACGGCCCTCATTTGAGCGCAGGCATCGGCCGGCAGCCAGGGACCAAGGTCCTGTTTGGCGGTCCTGTTTGGCCGGATTTCGCCGCTGGGCGACCCTACTGGAGCGGGCGGCGCTAAGACGGGCTCGTGCCCGGCTACGAATGCGCCCGGTGCGGCGCTCTGAGCACCAACGCTGACAGCCGCCCGGACTGGGCCGCCGCGGCGCAGCGGCCTAGCGGCCTAGCGGCCTAGCGGCCGCGAATTCAATGAATGTGGCGCTCTGCCTGATAGAGCGGACTTGGTTAATACCCATACCCAGCCAGCTAGCCAAGCCCGCCGCCTGGTGATCAAGGTGACCTGCTCACTCTGATGCCTTGCATGGCGGAGGATCAGCTCCGCCATGACGCAGGCAGCCATTCCCGCAGCCAACGGGGTGTCCGGAGGATCGGTGTGACCCGTCGCCGCGGGCACGGCCGGCCGGTGCGGCCATCCGCGGCTTGCGGCGCACAGGCCCCGGGGAGACGGGGCCAGGGCGCCGGCCAGGTAACCGGGGCAAGTCCGGCCCGCCTGGGACCAGGGACCTCCATGAGCCCCGTGGTGGCCTCGTGGCCTCCGCCCGCCCGCGGCCGGCGAGGCGGCCGCCACGCCCGCGACCCCGGAACCCCCGTCCTCCCGGCTCCTGCTCTCCCCGCCGGCCCCGGTGCCCCTCCCGCCCCAGGGCCCGCAGATAACCGGGTGGAAATGGCCTGCCGGGTGGATCTGGGCCCCCAGGGGGTACCCGATCCACCCGGCGGGCCCGATCCACCCGGATAATCCCGCACCCGCCGCGCCGGGCAGCGCACCACGATCACGCCCAGCCCGCCCGGCACCACGGGACCCAGGCACCCCAGGCGGGGACGCGCGATCCCAGCGAGAAACGGCACTCTGCCCGGAAGATTCATTAGAGCGCCACATTCATTGAATTCTGCCGGGAACTCCGGAGCGTGAAAATTGATAATCCGGACACCTTGCACGGCCGCTGGGGCAGGACCACAAGGGCGAGCCTCAGGACGGGTACTTGGCGAGGATCTCCTTCAGTTGGGTGACGAGCCGGAGAGATTCGGCGTGCCCGCGCTCGAAGACGTTGGGCCCGAAGATGAGGCCAGTGGCCGGCCTGACGGCAGCCTGACGTAAGGGTCTCAGCGGGAGTGGCCGCTCCAGAGCGGGCCGCTCGCCCGCCACTCGGCATCCCAGGCGCTCAGCCGCCGCCGGTCCAGGGCCCGGCGCGCGAGCGCCCCGAACGCCAGCAGCACCAGCCACGAACCGAGGCCGGTCGCGACGACCGCGATGAGGACGTCGCCGACGATATCGCGGTGATCCAGCGGAGGACTGGTGATTGCGCCTGCGGGGTCGATCCACGTCCGCACCGTGCTTCCCTTATGCGCTCCCGCCGTGGCGAGGACTTCCCCGGTCCGGGGCGGCAGGCCCGGCGGCTGCCAGCGGGCCAGCACCCAGGTGGTCTGCACGGAGGTGTACGGGTCCGGGGTCCCGGTCGGCGGGGCCTGCTCGAGCAGGACCGCGTCGACCAGGTGATTCGCAGCCTGCTGGGCGTGAGCCCGGTTCAGGGCCCCGCGATCGGCCTGCTGGCCGGCGAAGACCGCGGCAGCGGGTACCGCCGCCGCCACCATGATCATCATGACCAGCCGCAGGATCGCCTCGATCCGATCCGTTCCCCGGCGCAGCGGGTTGCGGTCGAAGCCGGCCCACCGGGCCAGCCGGGTCAGGCGCCTTCCCGGCCCGCGGTCTTCATGGCTACGCATCACGATCCCCTCCCGCCTGTCCCAGCTTGCCGCGCCCGGGCCGGATCGGGCAGAGTCCTTTGACCCTGTACTTGGGACGTTGGTCTCTGGTAATGACAGCGGACTGATGACCTCGGGTACCGACGTCCGGGTGGCGGCGCGGGGACCTTCAGCCCTGGTACCAGGGGTGGGTGGCGACCAGATTTGGTCCTTGAGGACGCGGCTCGGGGGCCGGGTCCGGTAGGGCAAGGAGGTCGTCATGACCGAGATGACTTACGGAATCGTGGTCGGCTACGACGGGTCGCCCGGCAGCGGCGAGGCGCTGCGCTGGGCCGCCCGGGAAGCCAAGGCCCGTGGTACGACGCTGACGGTCTGCCTCGCCGGGACGCCGGATCATATGACGCTGCCGACTGAGTCGGACCTTTGCGACCTGGCGCGGCAGCACGGCCAGGAGATCCTGGCCCGCGGCCTGCCGTACGCCGAGTCGGTGCTGGGCCCCGGCCGGGTGCGCGCGGAACTGGCCAGCGGGTCGGCCGCCTACGTGCTGTGCGAACGCAGCAGGACCGCCGACATGGTGGTGGTCGGCGGCCGCGGGCACAGCGAGCTGCGCGGCTTGCTGCTCGGATCGGTTGCCTGGCAGGTAGCCGGGCATGCCTGCGGGCGGGTCGTCGTCGTCCGCGGCGAGTGGCGGCCGGCTAATCAGCCCCCCGGCCCGGTGGTGGTCGGCGCAGACGGATCCCAGGTGGCGCAGGTCGCGATCACCTTCGCCTTCGAGGAGGCCGCGCTGCGCGACGTGGCTCTGGTGGCGGTATGCGCCCTGACCGACGCGCCCGGCAGGCTCGGCGAAGGGCGCCAGGTGGAAGAGGACTTCAGGCACCTGATGGCCTGCGAGGCCAAGGAGCACGCTGGGGTCACAGTGGTACAGCGGATTCTGGTCGGCACCCCGCGCGCGGCGCTGCTGGCCGCTTCGGCCGACGCCCAGATGCTCGTGGTGGGCGCTCGCGGCCGGGGCGGCCTCGACGGCATGAGCCTCGGCTCGGTCGCGCAGGCCGTCCTGCATCATTCCCCCTGCCCGGTCGGAGTTGTCCACTAGGGGAACGTCCGGCCGTACCGCCCGGGAGGCGCCGGTGTCGTCACGGCGCCTCCCGAGCGGAGGTCGCGAAAAGCGAGGGTCAGCGAGCAGCCGGTCAGGAGGAGGGGACGACGGCGATAGGACCGTGGGCGTGGTTCAGGACGGCGTGCCTGACCGAGCCGGGACCTGGCCGCCCGGTGTGGTTGACGTGCCTGCCGATGACCACCAGGTCGGCGCGGGCGGACAGGCCGACCAGGGCCCGGCCCGGATGACTGTGCACGACATCCTGGCTGACCGGTACGTCCGGATACTTCGCCCGCCAGTCGTTGAGCAGTCCCTCGAGTTGCCGGCCCGCTTCCGCTTCGAAGACGTGCGGGCCTTCTGCGGTGTAGGTATCTCCCGCCCGGGATACGTCGGTCTGCGGCGCGTGCCAGGCGTGGACGGCCAGCAGGCTGGCCTGGCGCGCGCCCGCCTCCTCGAACGCGAAGGTGAGCGAGTCGGAGCAGTGGTCCAGGTCGCCGATGCCAACTACCACCTGCCGGTGGGTGGCCGCGGTCTCGTCGCGCACGACCACGACCGGGCCGGACGCGTGGCTGGCGGCGTACCGGCTGACCGAGCCGAGCACCATCGCCGTGAAGGCGCCGCGGCCGCGGGAGCCGACAACCAGCATCAGCGCGCCGGCCCCGGCCTCGGTGATGGCCTGGGCGGGCTGCCCGCTCAGCTGGTCGGTGTCTATCAGCAGGTCGGGGGCCGTCTTGGCGGCCCGTTCCGCCGCCGCGGCCAGCGCCCGGTCACGTTCTTCGAGGAGGACGTCGGTCACGGTGTCGTATTCGGATTCGGTCGGGCCAGCGCGCGAGACCATCCGGGGCAATAGCGTCGCGGCGGACACGATCCGCAGCGGGGCACCGCGAAGCACGGCCTCCCTGGCGGCCCAGTCGACCGCCCGCAGTGATTCCTCAGAACCGTCCGTACCGGCCACGATGGGCTTGGCTGCCATTACTTCGTCCTCCTTGGCGGACCTGGATGCGCCGGGTTGTCCTGGGCACGTCGTTCGCCCACTGCCATCATGATCGAGCGCCATCCGAGCCGGCAAGGGCGTTCCGGCCGTATCTCCGGACTAAGGTCCCGGGCCGTAACGAGGACCGGCCGGAGCCCGGATAGGTGAAGCGGTCGCGGACGGCGACCACGCCCTCCAGATGCCGGACCTGGTTGACGATGCTGGAGCCGAGCACGGCGCTGCCGGGAGCGCCTTCCAGCGTGACGATCCCGTCGTGCACGGTCACCGTGAACTGGGCCGGATCGGTGAAGAACCCGTCCACGATCACGTCCTGGGTGACCTCGCGGCGGATCTCGTCGTCGGTCCGCTGGAAGACGCTCAGCACGTCGGACCGGCTGATGATGCCGACCAGGTGACCGCCGTGATCGACGACCGGAAGCCGCTGAAGCTTGAGCGAATGCATCAGGCGGGCCGCGATCCGCACGAGCTCGTCCGGGCCTACCGTCACGGCCGGATGGGTCATCAGGGCACCCGCGGTGGCTTCGCCAACCGTGACCTGCTTGCGGTGCGGACGCCACGGCGCCGGGCGAGCGCCGGGATCCGGATCGGCGGCCGCCACAGCCAGCAGGTCCGTCTCGGACACGACGCCGGTCACCTTCCCGTCGTGGTCGACGACGGGGAATCCGCTGACCCGGTGCTTACGGAACATCCCGGTCATCTCGCGATATGGCGTCCCCGGCCGCACCGCCACCACGCCGGTGGTCATGACGTCCCTCACGTATGCGTGCATGACCTCAGCCTTGCCGACCCCCGCACGGCCCGGAAGGGACGTAATTCACCTCAGCTGATGCCAAAGGTCCCACCCCCTGGACTCAATCCCGGCTACGAACTGGTCAGGTCCTAGCCTGCCAAAGGCGCCACCGGTTACTCTTACCAGATACGGTCATCGGAAGGAACACCTGGTGGAACCTGGTCCCGGGAGCCAGCCGGAGTTGCTTCCGCAGCTGCAGCTGGACGAACTCCTAGCCGAGCTGCAGGGACGGCTGCAGGCCGTGCTAGCGACCAGGGACCGGATGCGCGGCCTGCTCGAGGCGGTCGTCGCCATCGGCTCGGGCCTGGACCTGGAGTCCACCCTGCGACGCATCGTCCAGACTGCAGTAGGGCTCGTCGACGCGACCTACGGGGCGCTGGGCGTCATCGGCGAGGACCGGCGGCTGGCCGAGTTCATCCCGGTCGGCCTGAGCCAGGACGAGATCGAGCGGATCCACCACTGGCCGGAGGGACGCGGCCTGCTCGGGATGCTGATCGCCGATCCCCGGCCGCTGCGCTTGGCCGACATCGCCGCGCACCCGGAATCGTCCGGGTTCCCCGACGGGCACCCGCCGATGCGCAGCTTCCTCGGTGTTCCGGTCCGGGTCCGCGACGAGGTGTTCGGCAACCTGTACCTGACCGGCAAGCGCGGGGGCGGCGAGTTCACCGAGGACGACGAGGCGGTCCTGGTCGCCCTGGGCGCCGCGGCCGGCGTGGCTCTGGAGAACGCGCGCCTGTACGACGCGGCGCGCCGCCAGCAGCTCTGGATCCAGGCCAGCGCCGAGGTCACCACCCGGCTGCTGTCCGGCTCCGACCCCGGCGAGGTGCTGGCCGACGTCACCCGGCGGGCGCGGGAGCTGTCCGGTGCGGACCTGGCCGTGCTCGCCCTGCCCGATGACGAAGGACGCCGGCTGACGTACGCCTACGCCGACGGCGACGGCGCCGAGGCCATCCGCGGCCTGGTGCTTCCGGCCGGCCAGTCGCTGTCTGGCCGGGTGCTGACCTCCGGCGAGCCGCTGACGTCCGCCGACTTCGCCGCCGACGGGCGTGCCGCCCAGGCCGCTCGCGGCGCGATGAGCCAGATCGGGCCTGCGGAGCTGTTCCCGCTCGGCGCGCCGGGCAACGTCCGCGGGGTGCTCACCGTCGGGCGCCGCCACGGCGGCGCGCCGTTCCCCCCGGCCCAGGCCGAGGTGGTGGCCTCATTCGCCGCGCAGGCCGGCGTCGCGCTCGAACTCGCGGCCACCCGCGCGGAGGCTAACCGGCTGACGCTCTACGAGGACCGGGACCGGATCGCCCGCGACCTGCACGACCTGGTCATCCAGCGGCTATACGCCACCGGCATGTCGCTGGAGGGCACGATGCCGATGATCACCCGGCCAGAGGTGGCCAGCCGCATCACCAACGCGGTCGACGCGATGGACGAGACCATCAAGGACATCCGCGCCACCATCTTCGCGCTGCAGGCCCGGGAAAGCGCGGGCGGACCGGACCTGCGCGGGGACATCGTCGTCTTGGTCGAGGAGATGACCGGCATGCTCGGCTTCGCCCCGTCGCTGCGGCTGGGCGCGGGCCTCGGCACCCAGGTCGGCCCGGAGGTCGCCGAGCAGGTGCTGGCTGCGCTACGCGAGGCACTGTCCAACGCGGCCAGGCACGCCAGCGCCGGCCAGGTCGACGTGACCGTGGACGTGGACCCCGACGGGATGCTGGCCGTGCAGGTCACCGACAACGGAATCGGTATCCCGGCCGATGGCCGCCGCAGCGGGCTGCGCAACCTGGCCAGGCGCGCCGAAAAGCTCGGCGGCGAACTGCGGCTCGAGCCGGCCCTCCCGGGTGCGGCCAGGCCGGGCACCAGGCTGGAATGGCGGGTACCGCTCGGCTGAAGATGTCAGCCGGGACTACTGTCTGGGCGATGACCAGCTGTGGGAGTGGCCATCGCCGCGCTCACCCTGTGGCGTCGCTTCGGCCCGGGCCATCGTGACCAAGGGCTCGCCAACTCAGGGCTTACGACCCCATCCGCACACGACGCCGCGCAGCTCTAAGAGAACAGAGTCAACAGACACTGGGCTTCTGAAGAGGTGAGCGCCATGTCTAAGCTCATGCGCGGCGCAGGGTTGCTGATCATAGCGGGACTGACGGGGCTGGCCGGGTGCGGTACCACTCAGGCCGTCTCACCGGGCGCGGCGAAATCGCCCGCGCCGGCGAGCAGCACTCCGGCACCGCGGACCACGACACCATCACCCTCAGCCACGGACAAGCCAACCGTCACGCCGAGCGGTACGTCCGGCGCATGCTCGCAGCCCGGCAGTTACCTGACCTCGGTCAGGGTAGCGGAGCACGACGGCTATGACAGGGTGGTCTTCCAGTTCTCCGGCGGGCTCCCGGCCGTCACCGCCGACCGTGTCCCGGCGGTGTACGCGGATCCGAGGGGAACCCCGGTCCCACTGGCCGGCCAATCCTATCTGCACGTGGTCTTCCACGGGGCCAGCGCGGTCTGCCAGCAGCGGCAGCAGCCGACCTGGACCGGGCCGTCCGTGCTCACGCCGTACTACCCGCAGCTGCTGGTGGTGAGCGCAGCGGGCGACTTCGAGGGTTACCTAAGCTTCGGAATCGGCCTAGCCGCCCAGGGCAGCTACCACGTCTTTACCCTGACCGGCCCGGACCGGGTGGTAATCGACGTCAGCCACGTCGCGCTCGGCGCATTTCCCGGCATCTGGAATCTCACCAGCTGGCCGCAGTACTGGGCCGTTCAGTATTCGTGGCTCAACGGCCACCAGCCCTGGCTCGCTAACCCGCTGATGGTCGTCCAGGTCTGGGCGGGAAGCCCCTGGTCCACCGCGGTCATCCGCCAGGTGGATGCCAGCACCTTCAAGGTCACCGAGCCCGGCGGAAAGGTGGACACCGTGACAGGCACCTGGCCGGTCAGCGTTCCCGGCCCGTGGGTCATCACCAAGATCACCTACGGATCATCATGACCCGCGGTGCCCTGAGCGGACCGGGACCGGCCTGGCCGGTCCCGGCCTCATGCTGATGGGGCGGCCATGGCGTGCCATCGCCGTCGCGCACGGCGGAACGGCAACCGCGGGCAACGAGCCGGGTGGCGGAGCCATCGTTCGCCTGCGCCTGCCAGGTGCCGTTGGTCCGTGCTGATCGGGTACTCCCGCTCTGCTGCCCCGCGGCGGCCGCTGGTGCCGACCGGGGAGAGCAGGAGACGCGAAAGATGTGAAGGCTTTCATGCGCCTCTCACGGTCAGTTCATCGCCGCGGACGCACTCTCGAATCACAACCCATTGAAGCGGGAGGAAGCGACGATGGACGCAGAGAACGGCTACCACGGCAGGTGGGTGCGGCTGCCGGAATATGACGCCGCAGAACCGGCGGGAAGCACGCAGGCGCGGGGCGACGGTATCCGGCACGTTCGGCGGCTATCGAACTGGACGGCAGCCGTGTTGCTTGTCGGTACCGGTGCCGCCGCGGTCGCCCTTACCCACCAGGCGATTCCGGCTGCCGGACCGGCGGCCCAGGCGGGCACGACAGCAACAAGCCCGTCCGGGACGAGCCAGGCGGGAACGAGCGGACCTCAGGTGTCGCACTCAGTCGCGGCTACCACCGCGTCCGGCGTTACGGTGACCACCACAACCCGCACCGTCAACGGCAAGGCCGTCGTCACCCAGGTCCGCAACGGTCCCGTAAGCGGCGACAACTGATGACAGGGAAGGCCTCACCGCCTGAGCTGGCCGACTCAGGGCCGGCCAGCCTGAAGCCGCCCGGCCCGGGGTCGTGGCGGCGGGTGCTGACTGGCGACGACACCGTCGCCGTCGCCGAGCGCGACGCGCTGGGCACCGATGCCCGGGTCGCGGTGTGGCCGCCGGAGAACCTCCGCGCCGGATGCGCCGCCGTGGACGATGTGCTCGGCGAGCTGGACGCGCAGGCGAGCCGGTTCCGGGCGGATTCCGAACTCAGCTGGCTGCATCGCGCTGACGGCGGCCAGCTTCCGCTCCGCGAGAGACTGTTCCTGCTCAGCGACGGTCTCGCCGAGGCGGTCGGCGTCGCGCTGGCGGCGGCCCGGTGGACCGGCGGGCTCGCGGATCCGACGGTCGGCGCCGCCCTCATCGCCCTGGGCTACGACCGCGACTTCGCAGCCATCGGCCAGTTGCCCGACGAGCCGCGCCCCGCCCCGGTCCCCGCGCCCGGGTGGGAACTGGTGCGGCTCGACGGGCCCCTGCTCCGCCTGCCCGCGAACGTCCGCCTGGACCTGGGCGCCACCGCCAAGGGCGTGGGCTCGGACCGGGCCGTCCGCGCCGTCATGTCCGTCACCGAGCACACCGGCGGCGTTCTCGTCAGCCTCGGCGGCGACATCGCCGTGGACGGGACGCCGCCACGAGACGGCTGGCCGGTAACCGTGGCCGACCGTCCGGAACAGGCGGGCTCGCCGGGCACGCAGCTCATCCGCCTGACGGAAGGAGCGGTCGCGACCTCGTCGGTCACCTGCAGGCACTGGCGGCGCGGCGGTCAGGAACTCCACCACATCGTGAACCCGCGGACCGGGCGGCCTGCGGACGGGCCCTGGCGGACGGTGAGTGCCGCCGCGGCCACCTGTGCTGACGCTAACGCCGCGGCCACCGCGGCGATGGTGGCCGGCCCGCACGCGGAGGACTGGCTCGCCAGCACCGGGCTGCCGGCCCGGCTGGTGCGCCATGACGGGCAGGTGCACCACCTCGGCGGCTGGCCGGCCGCCGACGGCCTGCCCGTGCCGGTACCGCCGGGCACACACGTATACCCAGGGGGACGGCGATGAGCACCGCGGCCGCGGTCAGCGGATCGCAGGGCCTGTGGTTCGTCTCGCGGGGCAGCGGGCTGGCGCTGCTCGCCGCGTTCAGCGCGGTCCAAGTCCTCGGCGTCGCCGCGCGGCTCGGCTCCACGCCCCGGCGCTGGCCGCGGTTCGTCACCGGCGAGCTGCACCGGGCGCTGGCGCTGTTCTCGGTCGCCTTCCTCTGCCTGCATGTGGTGACCGCCATCGCGGACCCGTACGTCACCATCGGCTGGGCGGCGGCGGTGCTGCCGCTCACGTCTGCGTACCGGACGGCCGCGATCGGCCTGGGCGCCCTGGCCGTCGACCTAGGCGGCGCCGTGCTGATCACCAGCCTGTTCCGGCAGCACCTGGGCTACCGCGCCTGGCGCGCCGTGCACTGGCTGGCCCTGGTGGCCTGGCCGGCCGCGTTCGCGCACTCGCTCACAGCAGGCAACGACCTGCGGATCTGGTGGGTCGCGCTGATCGAATGGGCCTGCGCCGCCGCGGTGGCGACCGCCGCCCTCGCCCGCCTGCTGCAGATCGTCAGGAAGCCACCCGAGCGTGCGGGGATCCTGCCCCGAGAAAGGACGCCCGCGTAATGCATGGCGCCACGACCCAGCACCCGCCGCAACCCGGCAGGATGATCGCCAGGCTCCGGTCGGAGCGCCCAGCCGTGTTACGGCCTGACCTGGCGCAAGTGCGGCAACGGGGTGATCAGCGGGCCGCGGTTACTCGTTCCGCACCCTCGACGCGCTCACGGGTGGCCACTTCCAAACGGGGACGGGACCAACGGCGTGGCGTACGGGACCTCCGGCGGCTGCGCTGTGGCCGGGCCGGCGCCAGGGTGGGCAATGGAAAGGACTCGGCCGGAGGGAGATGACCGCGATGGCTGCCGCGGCGGTCGACCCGTTACGGGCCGGCGCATCGCTCGGGAAGCTTGTGGCGGTCACCGAGAGTTGAGGTGAAAACCATGACGCGCCAGCCCAATCTCGCTGCCTCGCTGGGCGGCTGGAGCGCACGGCACCGGATATCCGCCATCGCCGGCTGGCTGCTGCTTGTGGTCATAGCGATGCTGATCGGCGGCGCGGTGGGCCAGGTCACCATGACCCAGGCCGAGTACGGCACGGGCGAATCCGGCCGGGCCGCGCAGCTGCTCAGCGATGTGGGCATCACGGAGCCCGCGCAGGAACTCGTGCTCGTGCATAACGCGACGGCGACCGCCGGGGCCCCCGGTTTCCAGGCGGCTGTCCACGCCGTCGTCTCCGGCCTGCAGGCCACCGGGCGAGTTCAGGACATCCGTGCTCCTGCCGTGTCGAAGGACCGGCATGACGTGCTGATCCAGTTCGCGATGAAGGGCAACCCCGACACCGCCGCGAACCGGGTGCAGCCAGTCCTGGACGCGGTGGCCAGAGCACGGGCCGCCCATCCGGACGTGACGATCGAGCAGTTCGGTGAGGCCAGCGCCAACAAATGGTTCAACGACACGATCATGAAGGATTTCAAGCGCGCCGAGTGGACGGCGGTGCCGCTCGCCCTCGGCATCCTGCTCGTGGTGTTCGGCGCCCTGGTCGCCGCCACCTTGCCCGTGGTGCTCGCGCTGACCGCGTTCTTCGCCGCCAACGGCCTGCTCGCGCTCATCAGCCACGCGATGCACGTCGACAGCTCGGCCAGCTCCGTGATGCTGCTAATGGGCCTGGCGGTAGGCGTCGACTACTGCCTGTTCTATCTGCGGCGCGAACGCGAAGAGCGCGCTGCGGGGCGGGACCGTGACGCCGCGCTGCGGATCGCCGCGGCCACTTCCGGGCGGTCCGTGCTGATCTCAGGCCTGACCGTCATGGTGGCGATGGCCGGGATGTTCCTGTCCGGCATGCAGCTGTTCGCAGGCTTCGCCGTGGCGACCATTTCCGTGGTGCTTATTGCCGTGGTGGGGTCGGTGACCGTGCTACCGGCGCTGATGTCGCTGCTCGGTGACAAGGTCGAGTTCGGGCGCATCCCGTTCCTCGGCCGGGCCAGCCGCCGAGGGGGCGGCAGCCGGGTGTGGAAGATGGTGCTGGACCGGGTGCTGGCCCGGCCCGGGATTTCGGCCGGTCTGGCGGCGGGGCTGCTGCTGGCCCTGGCGGCGCCGGCGATCGGCCTGCGCACCGAAACCCTGAGCGTGGCGCAGGTGCTCCCGTCCAGTACGCCGATCGTGCAGAGTTACGAGCACATCACGGCGGCGTTCCCCGGCGGGCCAGCCCCGGCGCTGGTCGTGGTGAAGGCCCCGGACATCCAGTCAGCCGGGGCCAGGCAGGCCATCTCCGCCTTCCAGCAGGCGGCCCGGCGCAGCGGCGAGCTCGGCCAGCCGATCGAATTGACGGTGTACCGCGGCGCGAACCTGGCCGAGTTCCAGGTGCCGCTGGCGGGAAGCGGGTCCGATGCCGCCTCACGGCACGCGCTGGCCACCCTGCACGACACGATCGTGCCGGCCACCCTCGGAAAGATCGCCGGCGGCGAGGCGCTCGTCGGCGGCACCCTCGCTGCCTCGATGGACTTCAACAACCAGCTCCGGCACGGCATCGTCCCGGTGTTCCTGTTCGTGATGGGCATCACGTTCCTGCTGATGCTGATCGCGTTCGGGTCGGTCGTGATCGCCGCGACCGCGATCGGGCTCAACCTGCTGTCGATTGGCGCCGCGTACGGGGTGATGGTCGCCGTTTTCCAGCACGGGTGGGGCGCCGCCCTGCTCGGGACGACGGCGCCGGGAGCGATCGAGTCCTGGATCCCGCTGTTCGTCTTCGTCGTGCTGTTCGGCCTGTCGATGGACTACAACGTGTTCGTGGTGTCGCGGATCAAGGAGGCACACGACCGCGGGATGCCCACGCCGCAGGCGGTCTCCTACGGAGTTCGCAGCACGGCCGGCGTGGTGACCAGCGCCGCGGTGATCATGGTGGCGGTATTCGCGGTTTTCGGCACGCTGTCCCTGCAGCAGTTCAAGCAGCTGAGCGTCGGCCTGGCGGTCGCCGTGCTGCTCGACGCCACCGTGGTCCGCGGCGTACTGCTCCCGTCCGTGATGGCCATACTCGGCGAGCGGAACTGGTACCTGCCGCGCTGGCTATCCTGGCTGCCGGCTGGCCCGGCCAGCCAGGATAGCCAGTCTGGCCCGCCCGGCCCGGCCGGCCCGGGCGGCGTTCCGGCCGCACCCGAACCGTTGCCCGGCCGACCTCTGGCACCCGCCCGGAGGAGATCATGAATGCGAGCGCGTAGCGGGCTGCGACACCAGCCAGCCAGCCAGGTACTGATCGGCCGGCGGGGCGGACGAAGAACACGAAGGGACCTGGTACCGATGTCAGCAGGCAGCGCGGACGGCGTGCCCAGGATCGTGGTGGGGGTGGATGGTTCTCCGTCCTCGCGAGCGGCCTTGCGCTGGGCCGTCAGGCAAGCTAAGTTCACCGGCGGGAGCGTCGACGCCGTCATCGCCTGGGAGATTCCGACGGCGCTCCGGAGTCACGGCTGGGCACCGATCTACGTGGAAGAGGCTGCGGACTTCCGGGGAGACGCCAGGAAGACGATCGAAGCGGTGATCAGCGACGAAGTTGAGCCAGCCGACAGCACGCTGGTGAGGAGTCAGGTCGTCAACGGCCATCCGGCGCAGGTCCTGCTTGACGCCGCGACCGGCGCGGAACTGCTCGTGGTCGGCAGTCGTGGCCACGGCGGCTTCGCCGAGGCCGTGCTCGGCTCGGTAGGCCAGCACTGCGTGCATCACGCGCACTGCCCGGTGCTGATCATGCACGGTAGGTATACCCCGTCTCCTGACCTTCGCCCGGGCCGACAGCCGACTCCGTAAGGACGTCGGTCACTACCCCTGAGGGCCGCTATCCCGTGACGGCCAGCTTGGTTCCCCACTCGCGGGCCCGGGCCGTCTCTTGCGGCAGGCCCGTGCACCCGGGTATCGAAAATCGAAGATCGTGCTGCGCCCGGCGCGAGCGTCAGCAGGGCCGAAGGTCACCGGGCCTGCTGTCAGGCCAGGCGCCGGGCAGGTGACCGGCGGATGATCATCAGGTGACGGCCCCGGCGGGCTCGCGGGCCGTGGGCTGATGGCCGTTAGCGCGCAGGTACCTGCCGTTCAGGATCTCCGGCGAGATCCGGATGAAGTGCTCTCGCGGCCCGGGAGCCCACGACCTGAGGCCGATCGTCTGCAGCCGGCTGATCTCCTCGGGATCGGTCACCTCACGCGACGGCCCGATGGCGGTCACGCTCCAGCCGGCCTTGTTCGCGACGTCCAGGCTATCGGTCTCAAACGCGACCACGGCACCGCGCGCGGCGGCGGCGAGCTTGCCGCTGGGGTCCGTCCGCAGGACGATGTTGCCGGAGTCGAAGGCGAAGTTGACCAGCTCCACCGCGGGCAGCGCCCGCCGCGTGTAGATGACCCGGCCCACGGGGACCGATGCCATCAGCTTGAGGCATTCCCCCCTGGGCAGTTGCGTCAACGCGGAGCCGTCGGAGTACATGGCCAGAAGGATGCCGGGCAGCGGACCGGCACACCAAGAGCATTAGGTCCCTAGTTGCCGGGACTCGCGGATCTGTGGTGCGGTTCGCCGTCGCCGGCGTCATGGTGGTCGTCGAAGACGCGGACCGCGTAGGCGGCGGCCTGGGTGCGGCGTTCCAAGCCCAGCTTGGCGAACAGCGCGGACACGTAGTTCTTCACGGTCTTCTCGGCCAGGAACATCCGCTCGCCGATCTGCCGGTTGGTCAGGCCCTCCCCGATCAGCTCCAGGATCCGGCGCTCCTGCGCGGACAGGCCGGCCAGCGGGTCGTGCTTGACCGATTGATTGCGCAGCCTGGCCATCAGCTGGCTCGCCGCCCTCGGGTCCAGCATCGACTGGCCGGAGGCCACCGTGCGCACCGCGCCGACCAGGTTGGTGCCGCGGATCTGCTTGAGCACGTAGCCGGCCGCGCCGGCCATGATCGCGTCGAACAGCGCCTCGTCGTCGCCGAACGAGGTCAGCATCAGGCAGGCCACCTCGGGCATCCGGGACCGGATCTCCCGGCACACCGACACCCCGTCCCCGTCCGGCAGTCGCACGTCGAGGACGGCCACGTCCGGGCGCAGCGCAGGGATCCGGGCCAGCGCCGAGGACGCGGTCCCGGCCTCACCCACTACCCGGATATCCGGCTCGGCCTCCAGCAGGTCACGGACGCCGCGGCGGACCACCTCGTGGTCGTCGAGGAGGAATACCGCGATCGGCTTCCCGGCCTCGCCGTCGAGCGCCGGACCGCTTACTGGATTGGTCACCGTAGCTCCAGAAGTTCACGGAGTGGGCCCGAAGACCTAGGCCTGATCGGGCTGTGCGTCACCTCAACTCTAGGCAGTTCGCTCACCGGAGACTAAGGACCAAGGTCCCTAGCGATCAACCCAGACGGCTCTTTTACTACTAATCCTGCGGATTACCGGTGACCCCCGCAGGCGTAACGTCGACCGCAAAGGGGCGGGCCCCGGAAAAAGACTGGCCGAGCTGTTGGCGGGAGGCAGATGAAATGCCGGGCATCATCGTGGGGGTAGACGGTTCTGGTCATTCACGGCGGGCCCTGATCCGGGCCATCAAGGAGGCGGCGGTTCATCACGCGCCGCTCACCGTGATCACTGTGCACCAGGCCGTGGTGGGCTTCGGCGGCGGCCCCGTCCTCTACCCGGAAGACAAGATCGAGACCGAACGGGCCCGCGAGGCAGCCCAGGCGGAAACCGACAAAGCGCTGGCCGATGTGGGCGAACCGCACCCCGAGTCGGTCACCGTCACGGCGGTTCACGGCTTCCCGGTTGAAGTGCTCATCGGCGCGAGCCGGGACGCGGACATGGTCGTGCTCGGCTCGCGCGGCGTGGGCGGGTTCGGGCAGCTGCTGATGGGCTCGGTGACGAGCCAGGTCGCCCACCACGCGGCCTGCCCCGTCCTCATCGTCCCGCCGGAGAACCACGTCTGAGGGCTCGGCTAGCGACAGGCACCGGGTCAGGTTCCGATAAGGCCAGCCAGCCGGTTACTCATCCCCGGCCGAAGGTCCCTGCCCATCGGGCTGAACGCCCCTAGCCGACACCGGACTTTAAGCACAGGCTGAAGACACTGGCCCGCGAACTCGCATCGTAAAAGGGAGGGGCCGTGAGCTTCAATCTTGCCGTCATCCTCAGTGAAACCGCGCGTTCCTCGCCACACCAGCCGGTGGCGGTGTTCGACGGCGGCCAGCTCACCTACCGGGAGCTCGATCAGGCGTCTGACCGCGTCGCGGCGTCCCTGGCGGGTATGGGGGTAAAGCCCGGCGACCCCATCGCGCTGCAGTTGCCCAACATCCCGCAGTTCCTCGTCTCCTACTTCGGGATCCTCAAGGCCGGCGGCACGGTGGTGCCGCTGAACGTCTTGCTCAGGGCACCGGAAGTGGCCTTCCAGCTGGGTGACAGCGGGGCCCGTGTCCTGATCACCTGGGCGGGAGTGCTGGCCGAGGCGCTCAAGGGGGCGGAAGCCGCCGGGCTCGATCAGGTCTACGCCGTCGGCCACGCCGATGATGGCGGGGTGGCCGTCCCCTTCGAACGGCTCCTGGCCGTCACCGTACCGCATTTCGAGATGGTCTCCCGGCAGCCCACGGACACGGCCGTCATTGTCTATACCTCCGGGACGACCGGGCGGCCCAAGGGCGCCGAGCTCACGCACATCCAGCTGTACATGAACGCCGACATCCCCGGCCGCCTGTTTGACGTCAAGCCCGACGACATCGTGATCACCGTGCTGCCGCTGTTCCACGTGTTCGGCCTGTCCAGCATCCTGGACGTCTGCGTGCGGTTCGGCTGCACCATGTCGCTGATCCCGCGGTTCACGCCGGCCGCGGTGCTGACCGCGATCCAGCGGGACCGGGCCACCATCTTCGAGGGCGTGCCCACCATGTTCGTCGACCTGCTGTCCTGCCCGGACCTGGAGAGCTATGACCTGTCCTCGCTGCGGGTCGCCATCTCCGGCGGGGCATCCATCCCCGCGCCCGTCCTGGACGCGTTCGAGGACCGCTTCGGGCTGGTGATCCTGGAGGGCTACGGGATGAGCGAGACCGCATCGACCACGACCTTCAACCCCAGCGAGGTCGAGCGCCGCGCCTACAGCGTCGGCAAGCCCATCTGGGGAACGCAGACCCAGGTCTGGGACGGACAGGACCGGCCGCTTCCTCCTGGCCCGGAGAACGTGGGCGAGATCGTCACCCGCGGCCTGCACGTGATGAAGGGATACCTGAACAACCCGGAGGCGACCGCGAGCGCCTTCACCGGTGATTGGCTGCACACAGGTGACCTGGGCTATTTCGACGAGGACGGGTTCTTGTTCATCGTCAGCCGCCAGAAGGAGCTCATCATCCGCGGCGGATACAACGTGTACCCCAGCGAGATCGAGAACGTGCTGCACGCCCATCCGGCCGTGGCCGAGGCGGCCGTGGTCGGCATCCCCGATGAGCGGCTCGGCGAGGAAGTCATGGCGGTGATTATCGTGCGGCCCGAGAAGGAACTGCTCGAGGCCGAGCTCGTCACCTACTGCCGGGAGCGGCTGGCCGCTTACAAGTGCCCGCGTGTGTTCCAGTTCCGTTCGGAGCTGCCCAAGAACACGCTGGGGAAAGTCCTGAAAGACGAACTGGTCCCCAGCTGAAGCAGGGGACGGCGGCAGCCGCCGGGCATGGTGCGGTTACGGTCAGCGCGCCGAGTGGGCTCCGGTCATCATGGCCGCGAGGTCTTCGGGATGCAGGAAGGAGGGCGGCGGCGGCGGTCCCCAGGCGAACAGGCCGCGAGCTCCCTCGAGGTCCTCGGGCGTCCACAGCTGGTCATCGACGATGCAGTCCATGTCGCTGTAGTACTCGGAGAAGTTGCCCGCCGGGTCCTTGAGGTACCAGAAGAAGTTCGATCCCGCGTAGTGCCGCCCGAGTCCCCAGACGTGCCGCTCGGGCCTGCCCTCGAGCATCGCGAAGGCGCCGCGCCCGACGTCGTCGATGTCGTCGACCTGCCAGGACGTGTGGTGCAGGAAGCTCACCGGCGCGGCCAGGACCAGCACGTTGTGGTGGTCGTTCGAGCAGCGCATGAACGCGCCCACGTCCTTGATGCGGTCGCTGACCTTGAACCCGAGCCCGTCGGTGAAGAAAGCCGAGGTGGCGCAATAGTCGGTGCTGCCGAGCACGGTGTGACCGAGCTTGCGGGGGCGCACCCGGCCGGCCCGGCTGAAACCGGGCGCCCGGCAGTCCGGGCGGTCGAGCCGGCCGGGGCCGTTGTAGATGGTGGCCGGAACCGGCTGCTGCTCACCGCGCGGGACGACGTCCAGGCCGACGCGCACGCCGGTGACCGGTTCGGTCGCCTCCAGGCTGCCCCCCGCCAGGTCTTGCGGCACGCCGAGCCTGGTCAGGTTGGCCGCGGCGCGGGCTAGGTCGTCGGCGTCGTCGGCGCCGACCCGCAGGGCGAGCAGCCGCCGGGTGGGCGCGGGCAGGATCCGGAGCTGCCGCCCGGCATCGACGGTGCTGAACCAGCCGTCGGCGCCCTGGGTCAGGCCGAACTCGGCGTAGTAGGCGGCAGTCTCCTCGACGTTCGGCACGCCGATGGTGACCGATAGCAGGCTGTGCAGGCTCATCGAGGCCTCCTGGAGTTTCTTCCTTTATATGCCCGCGCGCGCCGCGCCGCGCCCGGTGCGCGGGGGGCCGGCGGAATAACGCGGGTCACGATTCGTTCCGAATAAGGAACAACACGCACCATAGTTCGTTCGGTCTAAAAGTCTTTTCTCCTGGAATTTTTGCCCGGGCGCGGTTGTCCATACCCCTACGGGTATCAAGACGCGAGGAGGCAGATGATGGCGACGGTCGAGCTGACGGCCGAGAACTTCAACTCGACGGTGACCGGCGGCGGCCTGGTCCTGGTCGACTTCTGGGCGGAGTGGTGCGGGCCGTGCCGGATGTTCGGGCCGATCTTCGAGAAGGCCTCGGAACGGCACCCGGACGCGGTGTTCGGCAAGGTCGACACCGAGGCGCAACCTGAGGTGGCGGCCACCTTCAACATCTCGTCCATCCCCACGCTGATGATCATCCGCGACAACATCGTGCTGTTCGCCCAGCCGGGCGCGCTGCCGGAGGCGGCGCTCGAGCAGCTGATCACCAAGGCCAGCGAGCTCGACATGGACGAGGTCCGGGCCAGCGTGAACGCGCCCGCCGAGGCCTAGGGCCCGCCGAGGCCTAGGAGAGCACCCGGCGGCGGAAGTTGCGCAGGCCGATGGCCAGGAACACCGCGCCGAACCCGGCCACGACCGGATAGATGACGTAAAGGGGCATGTGCGGGGCGTTGGTGAAGGCGGCCCGCATCCCCTCGTTCACGTAGATGAGCGGGTTGATCAGGACCAGCGTCTGCAGCCAGTGCCAGCCGCCCACGGTGACCGGCGCGAGCTTGGTCCAGGAGTAGTAGGTGCCGCCCAGGAACGTGATCGGCAAGATGATGAAGCCGAACATCAGGCCGATGTTCCGCGGCTCGAAGCTGGTCCCGAGGAGCAGGCCGAGCCCGGCCATCGCGATGCAGGCCAGCGGCACGAACGTGACGATGATCCACCAGTGCAGCGTCAGGTGGGCCTGGACGCCCGGCGCGTGCACCACCGAGGCGATCGGCAGCACGATGATCGCCGACAGCACGCCCTGAGCGGCGCCGGAGAGCACCTTCGCCATCGCCACCAGAGCGATCGGGCAGGGTGCCTGCACCCGGTCCTCGATCTCCCGGGTGAAGCCGAACTCCTGGGCCATGGGCAGCGCGATCGACTGCACGCCCTGGAACATGACCGATATCCCGACCACGCCGGGCACCAGGATGGTGGCGAAGGCCGACTCGGCCGCGGTGCCGCTCCCGCCGCCGATGCCCTGCCCGATCTTCGGGAAGACGTAGAGGAACACGAAGCAGAGCAAGAACGGCTGGATGATGGTCCGCAGCGCGAACTCCCAGAAGTGCTTGCGGAGCACCACGAGGTCGCGCAGCAGCAGCGCGCCGAGCGCGGTCCAGCTGGCCGCGGCGACCGAACGGGTCGGGCCGCCGCCGATCCGGCGGATATTCTGGGGATTTCGGGACGAGGCCTGCGTCGTAGTGGCCATCAGTCGCGCAGTTCCTTTCCGGTCAAGCTGATGAATACCGTTTCCAGGCTGGGTTCGGCGATCGACACGTCGACCAGCTCGAACCCACCTCGTTCGGCCGAAAGCACGATCCGCGGCACCAGCCGGTCGCCGCCCTGCATGTGCAGCTCCAGCCGGTCGTCCGTCACCCGGGTTCTGGTCACGCCCTCGACGTCTTGGGCGAGCAGTTCGGCTAGCCGGGCGAGGTCGCCGGTGGTCCGCACGGTGACGATGGTGTCGGCGCCGGTGCTCTGCTTGAGCGCGGCCGGCGTATCGAGCGCCAGGATCCGGCCGTGATCCATGATCGCGACCCGCTGGCAGAGCCGGTCGGCCTCCTCCATGTAGTGCGTGGTGAGCAGGATCGTCTGGCCTGCGCCGTGCAGCTCGCCGAGGAGGTCCCATAGCGCGAGCCTGCTCTGCGGGTCCAGGCCCGCGGTCGGCTCGTCCAGGAACAGCACCGACGGGCGGTGGAAGATGGCCCGCGCCACCATGAGCCGCTGGGCCATGCCGCCGGACAGCGCGTACACCGACGCCTTGGCCCACTTGCTCAGCTGGAACTGCTCGAGCAGGTCCGTGGCGATCTTCCTGGACGCTCTGGCTCCCATGCCGAACAGCCGGCCGTGGAAGTAGAGGTTCTCCCAGACGGTGAGCTGACGATCCAGGGTGTTCTGCTGCGAGACGATCCCGCTCAGCTGTTTGGCCAGTGCCGGGTGGGCCGCGACGTCCACCCCGGCGATGAAGGCCCGGCCCGACGTCGGCACCACCCGGGTGGTGAGCATTCCGGCGGTCGTGGTCTTGCCCGCCCCGTTCGGCCCGAGCAGGCCGAAGATCTCCCCGCTCCGGACGTCGAGGTTGAGCTTGTCGACCGCGGCGAAGTCGGTACCCGGATAGACCTTGGTCAGGTCCTCGGTGTGGATGACGGCGTCCGGCTCGCCGCCGGGCTCGGTACCGGGCAGGCCGGCTTCGCTGGCCGGGGCTTGCGCTGTGCTCATAGACCACCCAGCCTAAGCGGCGATGGCCAGCGGGCGGTTACCGGTGCGCGCCGACCAGGGCGACGTGGATCTCCGCGGCGCTGGCGGGCGTCCCAGCCTCGTCGGAGAACGGGCCGTAGGGAGTGCCGTAGGCGGGAGTCTCCGGCTCCTGGCGCCAGCTCTCGGCGACCGGTCCCGCGTCGACGGCGTCGTAGCCGATCGAGTCCAGGAACGCGGTCACCGCGGCCTTGGCTCCCTCGTCATCGCCGGCGATGGGCAGGGCGGAGCGGCCGGCGGCGCCGTGCGGGCGGGCCAGCGAGCGCAAGTGCTTGAAGAAGATGTTGTTGAACACCTTCACGACGTGGGCGTCTGGCAGGTCGCGCTGGAGCAGCCCGCTGCTCGTGATCGCGCCGGTGGCCAGCTCCTCGATGTGCCCGTCACGCCCGGGATAGTAGTTACCGGTGTCAAGGACGGGCTTGCCGGCCAGCGGCTTGGCCGGAACCTCGGAAAAGGCCTTCACCGGGACGCTGACCACCACGAGGTCGCCCGCCTCGGCGGCCTGCCCGGCGGTGCCGGCCGTCGCGAGCGGCCCGAGTTCGGCGACGAGTTCGGTCAGTGTCTCCGGCCCGCGGGAGTTGCTCACCACGACGTGGTGCCCGGCCGCCACGCTCAGCCTGGCCACCGTACCGCCAATCATCCCGCTGCCGATGATGCCCACAGTTGTCATGACCGCGCCAACCCCAGGTCCCGGCCGAACATTCCGGATATGCCGAACGGGCCTGGCCGGAGCTCTTGGCCAGGCCCGTTCGGGTTGTGATCAGGGCGCCATCTCGTCCGCGACCATCAGTTCGGCCGCCAGTTCGTCGACGGTGGTGAGCTCGCTGACCGCCGCGCTCTCCCGGGTGGCCGTGGCCCTGGGTGCACGCGGGCGCAGGGTCACGTAGCTGACCAGGACGCCGGCCGCCAGCAGGAGGATCGTGACGATCAGGCCGAGGTGGTAGCGCCCGCCATCTCCTGGTTTCCAGGCGCCCGGCTGCTCGAGGGCGTGGCCGAGCAGCTCTGGGGCGAGCTCGACGTCAACGTCGACGCCTCGGCGCCGTGGTGGGCCCAGCTCCAGGGACTGCTGGAATCCCTGATCAGGGTGTTGCGCGCGCACCCGTCAGCCCCGCAGCTGCTGCTCGAGCACGAGAAGCGGAACGAGGCGGCGCTGCGCGCCACCGAGATCACCCTGGAGATCCTGCGCGGCGCGGGGTTCGATCCGCAGCACGCCAGCGCGGTCGCCCGCAACGCGCTGTGGACCGGGATCACGCTGGTCATGAGCGAGCCCGGCTTCAACCCGGAGGTGCCCGCCGACAAGCGCGCCGAGCTGCAGCGGCGTAGCCAGATCGAGCTGGCCATGCTGCCCGCCGCCACGTACCCGCGGCTCGTCGAGTGCGCGGCGCCGATGACCGCGTGCGATGACCCCGAGTTCCACTACCGGTTCGGCATCGGGCTGTTCGTCGACGGCGTCAAGGCCGCCGCCAGGTCCTGACGGCCCCGGCCCGGATCCTGGTATTGCGGACCGCGGAGGTTGTGACCATGACTAGGGTGAAGCCATGACGGTGCAGCGCCCATGAGGGCCACGATGATGCTTGCCGATCACGCTCAGGTCGCGGACGGCAAGCTGTTCATTTCCGGCGGCGGCTGGTCGGCGTGCCCCCCTGGGCCTACGCCGTGCGCGGTCGCGGTGCTCTTCCACGTGCCGTGGGAGGAGACCAACAAGAAAGTCTCCTTCTCGCTCCGGCTCGTCGACGAAGACGGCCGCGGCGTCATGCAGCCAGGAGCGCAGGATGGGCTCCCGGTCCAGGTCAACGGCAGCTTCGAGGCCCGCCGCCCGGCCGACATCACGCCGGGCACCGAGATCGGCGTGCCGATGAGCTTCAACATCATCCTGCACCTGGCGCCGAACAAGCGCTACATCTGGATGCTCGACGTCGACGGGCACGAGGACGATTCCTGGCAGTTGTCGTTCGAGACACGGCAGACCCAGGGCGCGACCGGGATGCGACGCTAGCCGGTTACGGCTTGGCCGGGCGGCGCGAGGCCGAGTTCTGCCACCAGCCCGGCCCTGGCTTTCGCCATCTCCTCCCTCTCCGCAGGGTCAGCGGCCGGGTACCTCGGGTCGATCGCGTGCAGCGCCGTCACCAGGACCGCAGCGGTGGCCAGGCGGCTGAACCACTTGTGGTCGGCCGGCACGACGTACCAGGGCGCCCATCGTGTGCTGGTCCGGCTCAGCATGTCCTCGAAGGCCCGCTGGTAGTCGTCCCAGTAGCGTCGCTCCCTGACGTCGCTGGGCGAGAACTTCCAGTTCTTCTCCGGGTGGTCGATCCGCTTGAGGAACCGTTCGGCCTGCTCCTGCTTGGACACGTTGAGCATGATCTTGACGACCTGGATGCCGTTGCCGACCAGGTACCGCTCCCAGTCGTTGATCTCCCGGTAGCGGCGAGCCCAGATGCCGCCTTTCCTGGCCTCCGGGGGCAGTCGCTCCGCGGCGAGCAGGTCCTGATGGACCCGGACGACGAGGACCTCCTCGTAGTGGGACCGGTTGAAGATACCGATCGTGCCCCGGCCGGGCAGGGCACGCTGGTGACGCCACAGGAAGTCGTGGTTCAGGTCTTCCGCAGCGGGCTGCTTGAAGGCACGCACCGCCACCGCCTGCGGGTTGACACCGCTCATCACATGTTTGATGGTGCTGTCCTTGCCCGAAGCGTCGAGTCCCTGGAGCACTAGGAGCACGCCGAACGTGTCCTGGGCGGCGAGCCGGTCCTGGTATTCAGCCAGAAGCTCCACGCCTTCGGCGAGCAGGGCGTCGGCCTGTGCTCGCGTCACGTTGCCGGTGTAGCCCGGATCGTGGTCGCGGCTCAGCCTGACCGCGCTCCCCGGCGCTACCAGCAACGGTTCGATGAGGTCCGCCATGAAGCGGAGACGCTTGTCCATCCCCTAACGATGCCAGTAACAATGCCCCGCCGGCGCGGTGGTGCGCTGTCCTACTCGAGTTGGTCGCGTTCGGCCCATTCCAGCAGGGTGTCCAGCGGGTAGGCGGAGTCATCGATGCCCTGCTGCAGGTCGCCGAGCTCGGCGAAGCGGGCGGGCACAGTGGCGATCGTGAACTGGCGTGGGTCGACCTCGTCGATCTCATCCCAGGTGATGGGGGTGGATACGGTCGCCTCCGGCACGCCGCGCACCGAGTAGGCACTGGCGATGGTGTGGTCGCGAGCGTTCTGGTTGTAGTCGACGAACAGCATGGCGGGGTCACGGTCCTTGCGCCACCAGGTGGTCGTGACGTGGTCCGGCGCGCGGCGTTCGACCTCGCGGGCGAAGGCGTGCGCGGCCCGCCGCAACTCGGCAAAGCCCCACCGTGGCTCGATCCGGACGTAGATGTGCAGGCCATTGCCGCCCGAGGTCTTGGGCCACCCGGTGGCTCCGAGCTCGCCGAGTATCTCGTGCACGATGTGGGCGACCCGGCGCACGGTGGCGAACTCACACCGCGGCATGGGATCCAGGTCGATACGCCACTCATCGGGCCGTTCGACATCGGCCCGCCGGGAGTTCCAGGGATGGAACTCCACGGTGGACATCTGCACCGCCCACACCACGCTGGCCAGTTCGGTCACGCACAGTTCGTCGGCGTGCCGGCCGTAGCGGGGGAAGTCCACCCGCACCGTCTCCAGCCACGGCGGCGCACCGTGCGGAACCCGCTTCTGGTGCACCTTCTCCCCGGCCACCCCGGACGGGAACCGGTGCATCATGCACGGCCGCTCACGCAGCGCGCGCACGATGCCATCGCCAACCGACAGGTAATAGCGAACCAAGTCGAGCTTGGTCTCCCCACGGGCCGGGAAGTACACCCGGCCCGGATTGGAGATCCGCACCGACCGGTTCCCGACCTCAACCTTCACCTCATCTGTGGCCATGGGAGAAAACTAAACCCGGCGAACCGGGCCGGAACCGCCGGGGAACGCGACGGCTGCCGCGCGGTGGGCATCAGCCGGGACACGCCACTGGCTCGGCGGTGGGCCGTCGCGCCGAGCCTGCGCTTGGCCGACGGGCCAGACGAAGCGCACAAGCGCTCGCTGGCCCGTCGGGAACTACGGGAAACACTTCCTAGTGGTGCTTGTAGAGCGCCTGGACGCGTTTGATGAGGTTGCCCAGGAGCGAAGCGGAAATCGGGTCGTTGGTCCCGTTCACGTCGTCGATGGTGTAGACGTTCGTGCCAGCGAGCACGACCGCTGTGTTCCCGTAGAAGCTCAACGCTGGCGCCGCGGAGAGGTCGACGAGCTGGATAACCTGGAACGCCTTGTTCTTGCCAATAGTGGTCTTAGACAGCGACTGCGTGGTCAGCTCGAATTGGATGCTCGTGTCGAATAGGTCGGATTCGGTGAAGTACGAGCACTGCTTGTACTTCGCGTACGCCTGGTTGTAAAACGAGGCCGCCGCCTGAGCGGTCTTGAACTGGATCACGGCCTGATCGTCGCCCAGGATGAGGCTGGGGTAATCAGCCCAGGCCGGATTCGTGTTGCCGACGCTGTTGGCCGCGCCGGCCGTGTTGCCGAAGCCTCCGACGTAGACGTACGTCTCGAAGTTCACGCAGCTCAAGCTCGACGGCTTGATGCGACTCCGCGTCGACCAGAGCTTCTTACCGGTGTTGAGCCGTTGCGTCACGGTGAAGCCGTCCCCGAAAGCCGAGGTCGGCAGGAGTGCGGACTGCAGTCGGACCCCCGTCACCTGCGGCGCGGGCTTGGGCTTGTGGCTGAGCGGTGAGGCCGCTGCCGAGCCCGCCATACCCAGCGAGAGCGCCGTGGCGGTGGCCATGACTGCGATCGCCTTGAACTTCACATTGTCCTCCCGAACGCGGTCCGTCTCGCCAGGCTTTCTGGCGAACAGCCGCGTGGCGGGATGACGATAGTGGAGGCGGAACCAAGCGCGCCATAAAGCTGCGAAACCATGATCTAAGCCGCTAAACGCGAGGAACTTTACGCGGGTTCCGGGTTAACCGGCGGGTTTCGCTTTGGACAGATCCACCTCGAACTCCACCCCGACCTCGTCGCGCAGCTTGAGCGCGCCGAAGAAACCGGTGTACGGCTTGATCCCGAACGCGGACTGAACCACCGTGGCGCTCCCCCGGTACCGGCCGGGCCCCGGCGTGGTCACCTGCAGCCGGACCGGCTGGGTCTTCCCGTTAATGGTGAGCGTGCCCTCGATGGCGCCACCGCTGGCCCCGGAGGCAATGATCCGCGACGAGGCAAAGGTCGCGGTGGCACCGCCCAGGATGTTCTCCATTTGCTTCTTGATCTGGCCGCGGTCCCCGTCGCTGAGCGGCTTAGCCCCGCCCGTGCCCTCGCGGACCTCCAGCGAGCCGAGGTCGAGTTCGGCGGTGACCTTGGCGGCGGTCAGGCCGCCGTCTTCGTCGGCAGGCACCTCGACTCCTGCCGACCACCGGGTCACCTCGATGGTGAGGTCATGGCCGGCCTTCGCGGCCAGCCCGGCCCGGCCCGTCTTGATGACGACGCGCCCCGTGTCCGGCCTGAGCCGGAAATTGCCTGTGTATGCAGTCACGGGCCAACCGTAAGGGGTCATGCGGGAAAAGGTCTACTTCTGGTTCCGGTGCGATGAGATATGTCAGCAGGGTGAGTCGGGTGGGATCGGCGAGCACGGCATAGTGCTGCGCCCCGGGTGCGGATCGATTCGGGGTCGCCGAGGGCGGCGACGGCGCGGCAGACCTGTTCCTCATCGATGACCCGGTGGCCGGCCCGGTCGGCGGGCATAAGGTGCATGATCGCAGTCTGCCAGATGACCAGATTAATAGCTGATCATCCAATCAGCCTTGACGTCGGCAAGCGGGCTCGGTAGTTTCCACAGTGCCAGGGCCGCGCGCCCTGGCGGCAGGCAGCGCAGCGAAGCCCGGTGAGATTCCGGCACTGTCCCGCAACGGTGAAGCCCTCTGGCGAGGGATAAGTCCGGTCGCCGGCCACCAGGAGGATGCCGCCCAGATGACCGTCAGCACGGGAAGCCGCCTGCGCACGGTACGGGACGCCCTGACCCCCGCGGAATGGGGCCGCTTCGGCGCGATGGCACTGGTGATCCTCGCGCTCAACGTGCTCGGCTGGGGGATCTTCGTCTTCGCGATCCAGCCGCACCGCTTCCGCTACGCGGGCCTGGGCCTCGGGCTCGGGGTCGCGTTCACCGCCTGGACGCTGGGCGCCCGGCACGCGTTCGACGCCGATCACATCTCCGCGATCGACAACACCACCCGCAAGCTCATGTCCGACGGGAAGCGGCCGCTCGGCACCGGGTTCTTCTTCGCGCTCGGCCACTCCGCCATCATCGTCGTCGTCGGGGTCGGGCTGTCGATCGCGGCCCGGGCCGTGTTCGGCGCGGTGGTCGATCCCACGTCGGGGTATGAGACCATCGGCGGGGTCATCGGCACCTCGATGGCAGCCGGCTTCCTGTACCTGATCGCGGCGCTCAACGTGGTCGTGCTGGCCGGGATCTTCAAGGTGTTCCGCGGCCTGCGCGCGGGCCTGTTCGACGAGGCCGAGCTCGAGCGCCAGCTGCAGGCCCGCGGCATGATGTGGCGGTTCTTCGGCCGGTTCATGCGCTCGATCACCAAGACCTGGCACATGTTCTTCGTCGGGCTGATCTTCGGGATCGGCTTCGACACCGCCACCGAGGTCCTGCTGCTCGCCGCCACCGCCGCGGCCGCCACCGAGGGCCTGCCGTGGTACGCGGTCCTGGCCCTGCCGCTGCTGTTCGCCGGCGGGATGACCCTGTTCGACACCCTGGACGGGTGCTTCATGAACTTCGCCTACGGCTGGGCGTTCGCCCGCCCGGTCCGCAAGGTCTACTACAACCTCGTCATCACCGGCCTGTCCATCGCCGTCGCGTTCCTCATCGGCACCATCGAGATCACCGGCCTGCTATCGGCCGAGCTGCACATCCACGGCGGCTTCTGGGACTTCATGGCCAACTTCAACATCAACAAGGCCGGCTTCGCCATCGCCGCGCTGTTCGTCGTGGTCTGGGGCGTCGCCATCGCCTACTGGAAGTTCGGGAACCTCGACAACCGGTGGGCGCCCGCCAGCACGGCACCGGCGGACCGCCCGGAGCCGGCCGGCGAGAAGTGATCCGGGGCACGCCAGCTACAGCGTCGCTGACGCCATCGTGTGGGACATCCCACTTCCCCACGCCTGGCCGCCCGGTGCGGACATCCGCGCCTGCCATAGCTTCGGACCTACTCGTCTTAGAGGCAAATGGCGGCCAGCGCCGGGACCATCGGCCCTGCTCCTTATGGTCCTGACCCGTGAGCCTGAGGGACCGTGGGTGCCGGAATGGCCCGGTGCCCGATCGGGGGTGAGACACCGATGACTACTACACGTTCAGCGGCAGCGCTGGCCGCGGCGTGCGTGGCCGTGCTGGCCGGCTGCGCCAGCCACGGCACGGCACCGGGAGCGGGCGCCGACCGCTCGCCCGGCACCAGCACGACGGCGGCACCATCAGCGCCCGCCAGCACCCCGGCCACGACAGCGCCCGCCAGCACCCCGGTCACGACAGCGCCGGGCACGACGGCGCCGGGCACGACACCAGCGGGGCCGTTCCCGGCCGGCACCGGCACCGTCGCCAGCCCCTTCAACGGGATGTGCATGACCCTGGCGGCCGACGGCATCGCCGTGGCGGCGTGGAAATGCAGCCCCGGCGCCAGCACGCAGCAGTGGACCGGCTACAGCGACGGCACGCTGCGGACCAACGGCAAGTGCCTGGACGTCACCGGCCCCCAGGCCGGCGCTAGCGCCAAGGTCGCGGCGTGCACCGGGGCGGCCAGCCAGAAATGGCGAATCAGCCAGGTGTCCTCCAACAACTTCGGATCCATCATCAACACCGGCACCGGCACCGCGCTGACCGACCCCGGCAGCAGCACTACGAACGGAACCCAGCTGGTCATGGGACCCGACCGCGGCGACCAGACCTACCCCTGGCACGTCTCCTTCCATCACTACATGGCTGCCTGACCAGGCGACAGGCCAGACCGCACTGGCGAGCACGCGATCGCGGTCCCGCCCTGGAGTACGCCCCGGGCCAGCCATGCGCGCCAGCATCTGCCCGGATTCGGGCCCCTCCCCCATTCCGGTGGTAACTGTCCACGATGTCGGATTACGGACCAGCGGGCGCGTCACCTGCCATGCCATTCACGGCGACGGCGACGGCGGGCGGTAAGGCGACACGACATGGCGGGCGGTAAGGCGACGGCGGGCGGTGAGGTGATATCACATCAAGAGCCGCTTTTGCATTAGGAAAGAACATTTTTACCTGAGGACGAAACGCGTACAACCGGGCGACACGCGAGCGTCAGGACGACACGCGTGCAACCGGACAATGAGCAGGCCGAATTTTAGGGCAGCGGGAAATCACCGAAAAGCTCACGGATCCGGCGCAGATCACGCAGCCGGGGTTCGGTGGCACCGCCGACCCAGCGGCTGACCGTCTTGACCGAGACCCCGAGCTGGCGGGCGGCCACCTCCATGGTCATGCCCTCGCGGCGCAGTGCGGCGGCCATCCAGTCGGCGAAATCCGCCTCGTCGGGCCCGTTGTGCCCGACGGCGGACCCGTCCCGGCCGGTCGCGGCGGCTCCCATGCTCGCAGCCTGGGACTTGAGCAGCGAGGCCAGCGCGTCGAGGCCCGCGGGCGTGCCGACCTGGGCGCCGGAGCGCAGCACGTCGACCTCGACGTGGTCGGGGAAGATGCGGAAGGAGATGTTGATCGCGCCGGTCGGGCCCGCCGCTTCGAGCAGCGCGTGGGCCACGGTCTCGCCCACTTCGCGGTTATCCTGCTCGGACAGAGGGGACTGAGCCAGGCAGCGCTTGACGAAATCGCGAACGTCCGGGATGGAAGACGGGCGTGCGGGGAACGTCTGCGACAGGACCACGACGGGTACTACCTCGATGTTGTCGCTGATCAAGTCGTTTGACCTGTCCATCGCCGCCCTCCGGTTTTGCGCAGATCACCGTAAACCGCCGGTGCGCGCAGTCACCGGGCATGTCATTGAGAGTACGTGGAAAACGACTCCGCAGACGAGTCGGAAGCGATAGACATATGTGTCCAGCAAGGCGACTGTTCTGTCTTGAGATCTCACCTGGGCAGGAATAGTCTGTTGGAACCGGTGATGGCTCCGGTGCCATCCGCCGGCCTATTGTGAGCATGTGATGAGCGGTCAGCGGCCGGTGCATCTCGCCGGTGTCCTACTGAGGCACGCCGAGAATGGTCTCGCGTGGCCCAGCAAAGCCGCATTTCCCAGTCCCGGCCGTGCCGGCGCACGGCTGGCTCGGGGCCTCACCATGCACTGGCGCGATCCTGGCGCGGGTTCGAGATCGGCCGGGCTGGCCCGGAGTCTCGACGCCTCGCCTCGCGCTCGCGCGTGACCTAACCAGGGCGCCCGACAATGCGGTCGCCCAAACGAAGGGGTGGCGCTATGACCCAGGCCGCGGAGGAGCCAGTCCTACATATCCTCTGGATGAATGGGGGCCTCGGCTGTGACGGGGACTCGGTGGCACTGACCGCCGCGACCCAGCCCAGCATCGAGGAGATCGTGCTCGGCGCCTTGCCGGGCCTGCCTAAGGTGGCCGTGCATTGGCCGCTGATCGACTTCGAATGCGGCCCTGAGCAGGGCGCCGACAACTTCATCGAGTGGTGGCACAAGGCTGACCGGGGTGAACTCGACCCGTTCGTCCTGGTGGTCGAGGGATCTATCCCGAACGAGGCGATCAAGTCGGAAGGCTACTGGTGCGGCTTCGGCAACAACCCGGCGACGGGCCAGCCGATGACCACCAACGAATGGCTCGACCGGCTGTCCCCCAAGGCCACGGCGATCCTCGCGGTAGGCACCTGCGCGACCTACGGCGGCATCCACGCGATGGCGGGCAACCCGACCGGGGCCATGGGCGTACCCGACTACCTGGGCTGGGACTGGAAGTCCAAGGCCGGGCTGCCGATCGTCTGCGTACCCGGATGCCCGATCCAGCCGGACAACCTGTCCGAGACCATCCTGTACCTGCTGTACCAGGTGGCCGGGCAGGCGCCGATGATCCCGCTCGACGAGGCGCTGCGGCCGAAGTGGCTGTTCGAGGCGACCGTGCACCAGGGCTGCGACCGGGCCGGGTACTACGAGGAAGGCGACTTCGCCAACGAGTACGGCTCGGCTAAGTGCCTGGTCAAGCTGGGCTGCTGGGGTCCGGTCGTGAAGTGCAACGTGCCCAAGCGAGGCTGGATCAACGGCGTGGGCGGCTGCCCGAACGTCGGCGGCATCTGCATCGCCTGCACCATGCCGGGCTTCCCCGACAAGTTCATGCCGTTCATGGACGAACCGCCGGGAGCGCGCGTATCTACGACGGCCAGCGGCATGTACGGCACGGTGATACGCAGCCTTCGCGGCTTTACCGCCCGCACGGCGGATAAAGAGCCGAAGTGGCGTGTGAAGGGATCTGAACTCCGCACCGGCTACCAGAAGACGTGGTGAACCCGATGACAACAGTAGAAAACGAAGTCCCGGCCGCCGAACAGGCACAGCTCACCGAGATGACCTGGGACCCCATCACCAGGATCGTCGGCAGCCTCGGCATTTACACCAAGATCGACTTCAAGGCCAAAAGGGTCGCGGAGTGCCACAGCACCTCGTCGATCTTCCGCGGCTACAGCATCTTCATGAAGGGGAAAGACCCCCGCGACGCGCACTTCATCACCAGCCGGATCTGCGGGATCTGCGGCGACAACCACGCGACGTGCTCGGTCTACGCCCAGAACATGGCCTACGGCGTCCGCCCGCCGCACCTCGGGGAGTGGATCCTCAACCTGGGCGAGGCCGCGGAGTACATGTTCGACCACAACATCTTCCAGGAGAACCTGGTCGGGGTGGACTACTGCGAGAAGATGGTGGCCGAGACCAACCCGGGCGTCCTGGAGATGGCCAACGCCACCCAGGCGCCGCATGCGGGCGAGCACGGCTACCGCACCATCGGCGACATCATGCGCTCGCTCAACCCGCTCGAGGGTGAGTTCTACCGCGAGGCGCTCCAGGTCAGCCGGTCCACCCGGGAGATGTTCTGCTTGATGGAGGGGCGTCACGTCCATCCGTCCACGCTGTACCCCGGAGGGGTGGGCACGGTCGCGACAGTGCAGCTGTTCACCGACTACCTGACCCGGCTGATGCGCTACGTGGAGTTCATGAAGCGGGTCGTGCCGATGCACGACGACCTGTTCGACTTCTTCTACGACGCGCTGCCGGGCTACGAGGAAGTCGGCAGGCGGCGGGTGCTGCTCGGCTGCTGGGGCAGCCTCAACGACCCCGAGTACTGCGACTTCACCTACCGGAACATGGCCGACTGGGGCCGCAAGATGTTCGTCACGCCCGGCGTGGTGGTCGACGGGAAGCTGGTCACTACCAGCCTGGTCGACATCAACCTGGGCATCCGGATCCTGCTCGGTCACTCGTTCTACGAGGACTGGGAGGACAAGGAGATGTTCGTCACCCACGACGAACTGGGCAACCCGGTCGACCGGCGCCACCCGTGGAACCAGCACACGATCCCGCGGCCGCAAAAGCGCGACTTCGACGACAAGTACAGCTGGACCATGTCCCCGCGCTGGTTCGACGGCAAGGACTTCCTGCCGCTGGACACCGGCGGCGGCCCGATCGCCCGGCTGTGGGCGACCGCGCTGGCCGGCCTGGTCGACTGCGGCTACGTGCAGTCCACCGGCCACAGCGTGAAGATCAACCTGCCGCGGACTATGTCCCGGCCGGAAGCCAGCTTCGAGTGGACGATCCCGGTGGACAAGCAGGGCCAGCCGCTGTCCAACGCGATCGAGCGGAACCGGGCCAGGACCTACTTCCAGGCCTACTCCGCCGCGGTCGCGCTGTACTTCGTCGAGCAGGCCCTGGCCGAGATCCGGGCCGGGCGGACCAAGACCTGGGAATCCTTCAACGTGCCCCAGGACGCGAACAGCTGCGGCTTCACCGAGGCGGTCCGCGGCGTGCTCTCGCACCACATGGTGATCAGGGACGGGAAGATCGCGAACTACCACCCGTACCCGCCGACGCCATGGAACGGCAGCGTGCGGGACAGCTACGGGACGCCCGGACCGTACGAGGACGCGGTGCAGAACACGCCGATCTTCGAAGAGAACTCGCCGGACAACTTCAAGGGCATCGACATCATGCGCGCGGTGCGCAGCTTCGACCCGTGCCTGCCCTGCGGCGTGCACATGTACCTGGGCGGCGGCAAGGTGCTCAAGACGGCGCACTCGCCGACCGGGGTAACCCTCGCGATGTAAACCCGGCTGCGGTCCGGCATGAACGATCCGCATATCAGCTAGAGCCAGGGAGGGCCGATGGCCGCGGGCCATGACGATGCGCAGGCGGCGGGCGAGCGGGTCGAGTCGCTGCTCGCCGAGCTGAGAACACATGCCGGGCCGCAGGTCGCGGCCACCGCGGAAGAACTGGTGAGCTGCCTGGTCGAGTTGTATGGCGCCGGGCTGGCGCAGATCGTCGCCATTGTCGGCGCGGACGAAGGTGACGGGTCCGGTCCGCGGCTGCTGGACAAGCTGGTAGCGGACCCGCTGGTGGAGAGCCTGCTGCTGGTCCATGACCTGCACCCGCTCGACACCAGCACCCGGATCCGGCGCGCGGTCGAGGAGGTCCTGCCCTCACTCGGCGCCCGCGCGGGCGAGATCGAGTATCACGGGCTCGACCAGGCGGGCATCGTCCACCTAAGCCTGGAGCGCACCGCTGGCGGCTGCCAGTCCACGGCGGGCACGATCCAGACGGTCATCGAGCAGGCCGTGGCGGCGGCGGCGCCCGAGGCGGCCGCCGTCGACATCCAGGTGACCGAGGCGCCCGCGGAACTGCCGCTGCTGCAGATCAGCAGGCGTCCCGCGGGCGTCCAGGGGGCCCGGTGACGATGGCAAATCCCGGCCCGCCCGGGCTTACCGGGCTTCGCCGTTTCGTGAAGCGGCCCGACGGTCCGCCGCCGACCGCTCCGGCCGGGGCCCGTCACGGGGCCCCAGTCCCCGGTTCCGGAACCGTCCCCGGGCCCGGAACCGGCCAGGACCTGGGCCAGGCGGCCGAAGCCGAACACTGCGAGATGTGCAACGAGGTCCTGACCAGCCGGCACGGGCACCTGGTGGACACCGAGAAGCGCTCGCTGGCCTGCGCCTGCCGCGCGTGCTACCTGCTGTTCACGCACGAAGGGGCAGCCGGGGGCCGGTACCGGGCTGTGCCCGAGCGCATCTGCCACGACCCGGAACGGCCGCTGACCGACATGGACTGGAATGAGCTGCAGATCCCGGTCGCGATGGCCTTCTTCTTCTTCAACTCGGCGCTGGGCCGGGTGGTGGCGGGTTACCCGAGCCCGGGCGGCACGACCGAGTGCGAGCTCGACCTGGCGGCCTGGGACCGGCTCGCGGCCGCGTACCCGCTGCTCGCGGAGATGGCGCCCGACGTCGAGTCCATCTTCGTGAACCGGAAGGAAAACGAGGTCTTCCTGATCCCGATCGACATGTGCTATTCGCTGGTCGGCGAGCTGCGGCTGCTCTGGCAGGGGTTCGACGGCGGGGCGGAGGTCCGCGCCGCGCTGGCCGAGTTCCTGGCAGGCCTGCGAAAGCGGGCGGTCGTGCTGGAACGGGAGTACTGACATGGCCGACCTGATCTTCGGCTGCACGGGCGCGAGCGCGGATCCGTACGCGGTGACGCCCACCCTGTCGTTCCAGCTGGCCATCACCGAACGGTCCGGCGTGCGCGTGCACGCGATCGCCCTGCGCTGCCAGATCCGCATCGAGCCGCATCGCCGCCGGTACTCCGCCACCGAAGCGGAGCGGCTGCACGACCTGTTCGGCGACACGTCCCGCTGGGCTGACACGGTCAAGCCGATCCAGCTCGCCACGGTCACGGCGATGGTCCCCTCGTTCAGCGACGTGACCGAGGTCGACCTTCCGGTGCCGTGCACCTACGACCTGGAGGTGGCCTCGGCCCGCTACCTGCAGGGCCTGGACGATGGCACGATCCCGCTGTTGATGCTGTTCAGCGGCACCGTCTTCGTCGCCACCGAGACGGGCTACTCCGTCGAGCTGGTGCCGTGGAGCGCCGAGGCCTCCTACCGGATGCCGGTCGCTATCTGGCGCGGCCTCGTCGACGCGCACTTCCCCGGCAGCGCCTGGCTGCGCTGCAGCCGGGAGACGTTCGACGCGCTGTCCGGGTACAAAGCGCGCAACGCCCTGCCCACCTGGGACGCCACCCTGACCGCCCTGCTGGCCACGGCCGGCGGCCCCGGCGAGCCGCCCCCCGCACCGGACCCCGGCGGCTCGGCGGAGGCGCAGGCGAGGCAGCCATGAGCGGGGATGGCACAGCCATGAGCGGGGATGGCACAGCCCTGAACCTCGACGCTGCCCGGAGCGTCGCCGACGCTGTCTTGTATGAGGGGTACATCCTGTACCCGTACCGGGCCTCGTCGGCGAAGAACCAGAGCCGCTGGCAGTTCGGCGTGGTGATGGCGCCCGGCTACGCCGCCGCCGACCCCTCGGAGACCAGCTTCACCCAGGCCGAGTGCGTCCTCGAGCACACCGGGGCGCCTGTCGTGCAGGTCATCCTGCGGTTCCTCCAGGTCCAGCGGCGGACCACCGAGGGATCCGGCCAGGGCTGGGACGAGGCGGTGGAGCGCGAGATCGAGGTCACCGCGGAGGCCGCCGCGCTCCTGTCCGACGGCGTGGTCGAGGAGTTCGCCATCGCCGGCGGGGAGGATCGCGAGCCGCTCGCCGAGCCGGACGGCCCGAACGGCACCGGACCCCGGTACGTGGTCCGCCGCCGGGAGCCGCTGGCCGGCGCGGTTTCGGTGCGGGCGATCGGTATCCCCGGCCCGTGGCGCGCGGTCCGGCTCCAGGTCCGGGTCGAGAACCGGACCGCGGTCAGCCCGGTGCCGCAGCGCCGGGAGGACGCCCTCCCGTCGGCGCTGATCGCGGCGCACACGATCATCAGCGTCTCGGGCGGGGAGTTCATCTCGATGACCGACCCGCCGATGTGGGCGCAGCCGGCCGTGGCCGAGTGCCAGAACGAGGGCGGCTGGCCGGTGCTGGCCGACCCCGGCGGCGGCCGCCAGGTCGTGCTGTCCTCGCCGATCATCCTGTACGACCACCCGGAACTGGCCGCGGAGAGCCCGGGCGAGCTTTACGACGGCACTGAGATCGACGAGATCCTGACGCTGCGCACGCTGGCGCTCTCCGACGCCGAGAAGGCCGAGGCCCGGGCCACCGACCCGCGGGCGGCCGCGCTGCTGGACCGGGTGGAGTCCATGGACGCGCAGACCATGGCGCGGCTGCACGGCACCATCCGCTCGGCGCGCCCGGACCCGGCCAGCCGGCCAGGCGTCATGGGCCAGCCACCCGCCTTTGGCCAGCCACCCGCTACGGGCCAGCCACCCGCCTTTGGCCCGGTACCCACCTTCGGCCAGCCAGGCACCGAGCCGGACGTCCCCTGGTGGGACCCGGACGCGGATGCCTCCGTGTCCCCGGACACCGACACCGTGACCATCGACGGCCAGCAGGTCGGCCGCGGCAGCCGGGTCCGGCTGCGGCCCGGGGCGCGCCGGGCCGACGCCCAGGACATGTTCCTGATCGGGCGGATCGCCGACGTCCAGGCCGTCCTGCACGACGTGGACGACAAGCCGTACCTGGCCGTGTCGCTGGCCGACCAGCCGGACGAGGACCTGCGGATCGCGCACGGGCGCTTCCTGTACTTCAGCACCGACGAGGTAGAGCCCTGCGAGGCGTGGGCGGGGGATACCGCTTGACCGGGCGGACGCTGGTGGCGGGCGTGGGCAACGTGTTCCTGGGCGACGATGCCTTCGGCTGCGAGGTGGTCAGGCTGCTGGCCGAGCAGCCGGTGCCGGACGGCGTGCAGGTCCGCGACTTCGGCATCCGCGGCGTGCACCTGGCCTACGACCTGCTCGACGGCTGTGACCTGTTCGTCCTGGTGGACGCGGCACCGCACGGCGAACCGCCGGGCACGGTCACCGTCCTGGAGGTCGAGGTGCCGGACCCCGCCTCGCTGACCGGCCCGGTCATGGACGCGCACGACCTGACGCCGGACACCATCTTCGCGCTGCTCGCCTCGCTCGGCGGCCGCCCCGGGCGCAGCCTGGTGGTGGCCTGTGAGCCGGCCGACGTCGGTCCCGGGATGGGGCTGTCCGAGCCGGTCAGCCAGGCCCTGCCGCACGCGGTGCGAACGGTGCAGGAGATTCTGAGCCCCGGAAGGAGGTGCTAGGGATGCTGACCAGGCTGATCAAGGCGGTTGTCATCGCCGCCGTGCTGGCGTTCGTGATTGAGTCGATACCGGACGTCAAGCGGTACCTAGAGCTACGTGAGATGTAACCCACCCGCGCCGGGAAGGAAGTGATTGGCGTGGAAGTAGTGATCGGCTTCGCTGTCGGCTACTGGGTCGGCACCAGCCAGGGGCGGCAGGGCCTGCAGAAGGCCCTGGCCTCGGCCCAGGCGATCTGGGCGTCGCCGGAAACCCGGCGGCTGCTGAGTGAGGGCCTGACCGCGTTCGAGTCGGTGGCCGCCCCGGCCATGGAGCGGATGAACGGAAAATCCAACGGCGGCAAGACAGCCCTGATCGGCAGCGTGATGGACGAGCTCATCCAGCGGCGCCAGAGCCGCCGCGCGGCGTAAGAGATAACGGGAGCGGAATGCACGAGTACGGTTTGGCTGAAGGCGTGCTGGCCACGGTGCGCCAGCGCGCCGCCGGCCGCAAGGTGGCCGGGATCCGGGTCCGGTTCGGCGTCCGGCACGCCGTCGACTCCGAATCCATGGCTCAGGCGTTCAGCTTCGTAGCCGAGGGTACGGAGGCGGCCGGCGCCGCGGTCGAGCTGGTCACGGTGCCGGCCGCGATCACCTGCCGGGACTGCGGCCTGGTCGCCGAGACCAGCGATGTGCTGGCCACCTGCCCGCGCTGCGCCGGGGAGGACGTCGAGATCACCGGCGGCGACGAGATGACGCTCGAATCGATCACCTACGAGCCGGTGCCGGCCCATGGAGCCGGCTGAGAGGGGGATGGGTTATGTGCCTGGGCATCCCGGCTCAGCTCGTGGCGGGTGATACCGGTCATCCCGACCTGGTCATGGTCGACATGGGCGGCGTGTCCCGCGCGGTCAACGTCGGCCTGCTCGACGATCGCCCCGGCCCCGGCGACTGGGTCCTGGTGCACATGGGCTTCGCGCTCTCGACCATGACCGGCGAGGAGGCGCGGGACGCGCTGGACGCGCTGGGGGCCGAGCGCGAAGCCGAAGACCGCGAGGCGGACGCCCTACGAGAGGCGATGGACGCCGCCGGGGGGATGTCGTGACCGGGCCGACCGGGTCAGGGCCGACCGGCGGTGAGCCGGCCCAGGACGGCCCGCTGATGTTCGTCAGGTACGCGTACCCGCCGAACGCCCTCGGTTACTGCGGCCCGGACGACTTCGCCGCCTTCCGCGAGTACGCGGTGGCCGGCGTGGTCGACCAGGGGCTGGTCCAGCTCGCCCGGGCATTCTCCGGCGCGTGGCCGTACCTGGAGCTGATTTCGGCCGGCTGCGGCATCTCCGACCCGCTGGATCACCGGGTGGTGGAGGCCTACTGGGTGGGCAACGACCTGCTCGACCGGGTTCCCGTGGCCGAGATCGGCGATTCGATGGCGGACCGGTTCCGGCAGCGGGTGGGCAGCAAGTTCCAGTTCCTCGCCGAGGGCGTGCTGGCCGGCGGCGTGCCGCACCATAGCTTCCACGTCTTCGGCGTGTACCCGTGGGTAGGCCTGCTCGGCGACGACCGCAAGGCCAAGCATGCGCTGATGGTCCTGGACCGGTGCCGGATCAGGTGGGGGAAGGTGATCGCGGTCCACGGCGATCAGGCGACCGTGGAGTACCGGCCGCTGGGCTGGGACGGACGGCTGCTGACCCTGGGCGAGCCCGCCCAGGAGATGGCCCGGCTGGCCCTGGACGGCACGGTCCTGGCCCGCGGCATCGGCCCGGGCGACTGGGTGTCGCTGCACTGGGACTGGGTCTGCGACCGGCTCACCCAGCGCCAGCTCCGCGCGCTGCGCACGTTCACCGTGCGCCACCTGGACATGGTCAACAACCGCGTCGAGCACTCGGGGCCCCTGGCCGTCCTGTCCTAGGGCGTCACCGGGGTCACGACGAACTGGCGCAGGTACAGGTCGCGGAAGGTGACCGGTCCGCGCGGGCCGGGCACCGCGTCGATGTTGATCCCGGTCTCGGGCACCGAGAACAGCTTGAAGCCGTCCAGCAGGCGCGTGGTGGAGTTCCAGAACGCGCCGGTGCCCGCGTAGCGAGAAAGGAACTCGGCCGCCGCGGCCTGGTCCCGGGTGACGATGGCCGCGGCCAGGCCCGAGGTCTCCTCGTTGGCCAGCATCGCCGCGGCGCGCGGGCCGTCGGCCGGCGCCACCGTAATGGTCGCCTCACGCCCCGGGTCGAGCGCCCACTCGTGGCCGAGCGGGTGGGAGTGCGGCGGCAGCGACGCGACCACCCCTAGCCGGTCGAGCAGCGAGCGAACGCGGGGCACCAGCTCATCCCACCAAACCGGGTGCACCAGCAGCAGGTTGAGGCGGTTACACACGCCGAGCCGGTCCAGGCTGGCCTCGATCAGCCGTTCCGCCATGGCCAGGTCGGCGGCGGCGTCGACGAACATGACCGCGCCGCCGTCGGCGTGGGCCATCGTGCGAACCCCGTGCCGCGCCGCCTCGGCGGCCAGGCTGCGGGTACTGTCGCCGCTGCCGCGCAGGATCACCAGCGGGATCAGGCCGGGCTGGCTGACCAGCGCCCGGGCGGAGGACTGCCCGGGCAAGCGGACCAGCTGGATCATGGCCGGGTCGAGCCCGGCCGAGCCGAGGGCGGGCGCGATGACCTCGTCCGCCAGCGCGATGGCCGAACGGATGGCCGCCGAGCCCGTCCGCAGCACGCCCGCGTTGCGTGACTTGACGAACTGGGAGGAGATATCCACCACCACGTTGGGCCGGGCCTCGAAGTTGGCCCCGATCACCCCTACCGGCCTGCGGCGTTCTTCGAGCAGCAGGCCGCCGGGCAGTTCCCTGACCGTCCGCCGGGACGGTTCGGCGCTTACCTGGGCCAGCTCGCGGAGCTGGCCGGCGATGGCCTCGAGCCGGTTCTCGTCCAGCCGCAGCCGGTCGAGCAGCGCGCCGGTGATGCCATCGGCGCGCGCCGCCGTCATGTCCGCCTCGTTGGCCGCGAGCACCTGGCCGGCCCGGCGGCCGAGTGCGTCCGCGATCGCCCGCAGCGCGTCGTCGAGACGCTCGCCGGGGACACTGGCCAAGTCGGCGGCCGCGCCGCGGGCGGCCCGCGCGGCCGTTTCCACGGCCCTGAGCGCGTCAGCATCCGCCCTGACATGCGTCTCGACGTCCGCGGCCGTCTCAGCAGTCATCGCTTATCCCCTACGTTGGTGACCTTTGCCGGTTCCAGGCTACGCAGTGGCGGGGCTTCCAGGCTGCAGCTGAAGTCACGCGGCGTCACCTCGGCGGACTCGGCCCGGGTCGGGTTGCGGATGGTGAGCGCGGCCAGCACTCCCCCGGCGGCGCAGAACGCGGCCGCCATCAGCGCCGCCATCTTGAAGCCGTGAGCCAGCGCGGCCGGGTGCAGGTAGCTTTCCCCGGTGATGCCCGCCAGGGCCGGCAGCACCGCCACCGCGATCAGCCCGGCCGCCCGGGCCACGTCGTTGTTGACCGCCGAGGCGATGCCCGCGTGGTCCGCCGGGGCGGCGGCCAGGGCGGTGGCGGTCAGCGGCGCCACCATGATCGCTACCCCGAATCCGAACACCACCGCCGCGGGCAGCACGGTGGTCACATAGTCGCCAGATCCCCCGAGCCTGGCGAACAAGAGCAGCGACGCGGCGAGTACCAGCGGCCCCACCGACATCTGCAGCCGCGGCCCGATCCTGGCGGCGAGCCTCCCGGACCGGGCGGAGAGCACGAGCATGATGACGGTCACCGGCAGCAGGGCCGTGCCTGACTCCAGCGGGCTGTAACCGTGCACCACCTGCAGCACGGTGGGGACCAGGAACAGCAGCCCGCCCAGGGCCGCGTAGACGACGAACGTCACCGCGTTGGCCGCGGAGAACTGCCGGGACCTGAACAACCCGAGCGGCAGCATGGGCTGCGGTTCCTTTGCCTCGACCAGAATGAACAGGCCGAGCAGCACCACCCCCGCGCCCAGCGGCGCCAGCACCGACACCGACCCCCACCCGTACGAAGACGCCGCGATCAGCCCGTAGGTGATCCCGGCCAGCGCGCCGCTGATGCAGACCGCACCCTTGATGTCCAGCCGCGGCACCGGACCCGGCGACTTGGTCTCGGGCACGTGCCTGGCGGCGATGGCCACCACCGCCGCCGCCACCGGCAGGTTGATGACGAACACCAGCCGCCAGCCATGTGGCACCACGTTGATCAGCAACCCGCCGAGGAGCGGGCCTGCCGCGGTGGCCACGCCGCCAAGACCCGACCAGGCGCCGATCGCAGCCCCGCGGTCGTCCTGGGCGAAGGACGCCTGCAAGATCGCCAGACTGCCCGGGGTCAGCAGCGCCCCGCCGACGCCCTGCAGCGCCCGGGCCGCGATGAGCACCGCGACGTTCGGGGCCACCGCGCACAAAAGCGACGCGATCGCGAACCAGACGGTGCCGATCCTGAACACCTTCCGCCGCCCGTAGCTGTCCCCGAGCGTCCCGCCGAGCAGCAGCAGCCCGGCCAGGGTCAGCGTGTAGGCGTCCACCACCCACTGCAGGCTGGACACGCTGGCGTGGAAATCCCGCCCCATGGCCGGCAGGGCGATGCCCACCACGGTCGCGTCGATGGCGGCCATGCCCGAGCCGAGCACGGTGGCGGTCACCACCCACCGGCCCTGCGCGCTCGACAGCCGGAGGCCGGAACTGCCCGCATCCGGTACGGCAGTCTGGCTCATGCGCCCTTCCCCAGGGACTCCTCGCAGATCATGCCCGTGGCGTGCCACCCGGACCGTTCGGTATCAGTAAGACCTTTAACTTAGTCCGAACGGGCGGGGTTGCACCATCGTCCGCCACCTCGTGCCCCACTGGCGGCGGCGCGCTGCTGGCCTTCGGGTCCGAACCCGCGCGGGTCGCCAGCACGGAGCCACCGAGGATGAGCACGAACGCCGCGCCGATGGCGGGGGTCAGGTGCTCGCCCAGGACGAGGACGCCGAGGGCTACCGCGACGGCCGGGTTGACGTAGGTGATGACGGTGGCGCGGGCCGGGCCGACCTCGGCGATCAGCCGGAAGAAGATCAGGAAGGCGGCCGCGGTGCAGATGACCCCAAGCGCGGCCAGGGCCGCGAGGACCTGGACCGACGGCACCGAGTGCGGCCAGGTCAGCGCGGCGAACGGCGCGTAGAGGAGCGCGGCCGCGCCCAGGCAGACCGCGTTGACCGCGACTGGGGGCAGGTCGGCCAGCTTGCGATTGGCGATCAGCGGGCCGATGGAGTAGCCGAGCGCGGTGAGCAGGACCTCGATGACCGGCAGCGTGTCACCGTGGCCCGCGCCCGGGCCGGCCAGCAGGGCGACGCCGCCCAGCCCGATCGCCAGCCCGGCCCAGCGGATCGGGCTCAGCCGGCCTTCATTGGGCCGGCCGCCGCTGCGGGTCAGCCAGGCCAGCAGCGCGCTGAAGATGGGCACCGCCGCGATGAGCAGGCCGCTCGTGGAGCTAGGCAGGCGCCGTTCGGCGTTGGAGAGCAGCGCGAACGGTCCGACGATCTCCGCCAGGGTGAACGCGGCCAGCCAGCCGACGTGCCCCTTCAGCGTGCCGAGGTGGCCGCCGCGGACGGCCGCGGGCAGCAGCAGCAGCGAGCCGAGCGCGACCCTGGTGAAGACCAGCACGGGCACCGAGACGCCGCCGTCCGCCACCTTGATGAGCAGGTAGGGGATTCCCCAGATCACGCCCATCGCGGCGAACAGCAGCCACCCGCGCCTACTCAACTCCAGGCTCCCTCGCTCGGACCAGGTCAGGCCGTTTGCTTGACCCAGGGTAGGCCCAGGCTCAGCTGGCGTGACGTGCGCGCGTTCGGGCGGTTAGGCTGCCAGGGTGAGCGAGCGGGAGGCACAGTGATCTCGGCCCAGGCCGTCCCCGCCTCCGGCGCGCGGACGGGCCGCGCGGGGGATTTCGGCGGGTTCGGCACCTGGTGGGCGCTGCTCCTGTCGGTCGCGGGTGGCCTGGCGTTGTACGCCTCCTTCCCGCCGGTCGGCGCCTGGCCGCTGGTGGTGCTCGGGCCGGCGCTGCTCGTCATGGCGCTGACCGGGCGGAGCCTGCGGGGCTCGTTCGCGTGCGGACTGGCGTTCGGCCTGGCGCTGTTCGTGCCCTTGCTGTCCTGGCTGGTCAACGAGGCCTGGTACGTGTGGTTCGCGCTGGCCGCGGCGCTGGCGCTTATCTTCGCGGTGCTCGCCATCGGCCAGCGACTGCTGCTCCGGCTGCCCTTCTGGCCGGTCGCGGTGGCGGGCTGGTGGGTGAGCGTCGAGGCCGTTAGGGACCGGTGGCCTTACGCCTTCCCCTGGGGCCGGCTGGCGATGAGCCAGTCGGTCGCGCCGGACGTGCGCTGGGTCGCGGTGGGCGGCGTGCCACTGCTCAGCTTCCTGCTCGCCCTGACCGGCGCCATGATCGCGCGCGCGGCGCTCGCGCTGCTGGCCCCTGGCCCCCGCTTGCGGTCCCGTCAGGCGTGGGGTCATGCGCTGGCCGCGGTGGTGACGGCGGGTCTGGTCCTGGCGGGCGGCCTGCTGCCGGTCGACCCGACCGCGGGCGCGCCGACGGTCCCAGTGGCCGCCATCCAGGGCGACGTGCCGCGGGCCAGGAACCTGTCGCAGCAACTGAACGACACCCAGGTCACACAGAACCACGTCGCCGCCACACTGAAGCTGGCCGCGCAGGTCAAGGCCGGGCGGCTGGCCGCGCCCGCCCTGGTGATCTGGCCGGAGAACTCTACCGACCTGGACCCGTTCCAGAACCCTGACATCTACAACGAGCTTGCCGCCACGGTGGCCGCCGTCGGCCGCCCGGTCCTGGTCGGGGAGGTCCTGAACAACCCGAGACGCAACGTCGGCCAGCTCTGGGTGCCCGGCCGCGGCCCGACCACGGCCTATGTCAAGCGTCAGCTCGTGCCGTTCGGCGAGTACATCCCATTCCGCGGCATCATCGCCAGCTTCAGTTCCCTCCCGTCGCTGCAGCCGGTGGACTTCACCCCCGGCCATCAGGCCGTCGTCTTCGACGTCGGGAAGATCAGGCTCGGCGACGTGATCTGCTACGAGGTGGCTTTCGACAACCTGGTGCGGTCCGAGGTCACGGCCGGTGCGAACCTGCTCGCGGTGCAGTCCAACGACACGGACTTCGAGATCGACGGCCAGCTGGGCGAGACCGAGCAGCAGACGGCGATGGCCAGGATCCGGGCCATCGAAAGCGACCGCGCCGTGGTGTACGCCTCGACCACCGGCGAGAGCACGATCATCGCGCCGGACGGCGCTCTGATCGCGCACAGCGGCGTCTGGCGGCAGGCGATCCTCGACGCACGGGTGCCGCTGGTGAGCTACCGCACGCTGGCGGACCGGGTCGGCGCCTGGCCGGAGTACCTGATCATCATGCTCACCGTGCTCGCCCTCGCCTGGGCGATCGTGAGGCCCAGGTTCCGCCGGGGGCGCGCCCTGGGCGGAGATAGCCTGAATCCGTAACCGCTGGGACGCCTCGGGCGTCTGTATAGGCGAGGGACGCATCATGCCGGCCGCCCACTCGCTGAGGTAAGCACCACGTACTATGCGTCCAGACACGCAAGACGGGCATTGCGCGCGCCCCTGAGCCCTGGCTCCGGCGCAAAGGAGGGTCACTGTGCGCGGCACAGAGCGCAGGTTGGCACGGCGCGCGCGGTGGTACGTCACCATCGCGGCACCGGTGATGGGCGCCGCCATCGGGCTACTGGCCACCGCGTGCAGCAGCAGCCCGGCCCCCTCTCCCGGTCAGGCCAGGGCGCAGGCCTCCGCCTCCGCCCAGGCGCACGCGGCGTCGCTCGCGGCGGACCTGAAGATCACCCCGTCGAACGGCAGCCGCGGCGTCGATCCCTCGGCCGGTATCAGCGTCACCGCCCTTAAGGGCAAGGTGACAAACGTCACCGTGCGGACCTCGGGCGACGCCGTATCCGGCAGTCTGGGCGACGGCGGCAAGACCTGGCACAGCGCGCGCCAGCTGAACGTGTCGCAGAGCTACACGGTGACCGCCACCGTCATCGACGGCAGCGGCGACAAGATCACCACGACGAGCACCTTCCGCACCATGACGCCCTCGCAGACCTTCTCGACGATGATCTACGAGGGGTACCAGCAGACGTACGGCGTCGGCATGCCGATCATGCTGACCTTCAGCACGCCCATCACCAACAAGGCGGCGGTCGAGCGGTCGCTCCAGCTCACCACGTCCAAGCCGGTGATCGGCGCCTGGTACTGGGACGGCGACGAGCACCTGTACTTCCGGCCGCGGGACTACTGGCCGGCCAACACCACGGTCAGCTTCGACGGCCACCTGAACGGGGTGGAGGGCGCCAAGGGCGTGTACGCGACCGCCAACCTGACCCAGTCGTTCACCATCGGCCGGTCGCTGATCGCCGTCGCCAGCACGACCACGCACCGCACGCAGATCTACCTCAACGGCAAGCTCACCTACCAGTGGCCGATCAGCACCGGCCGGGCCAGCTTGCCGACCCCGGACGGCACCTACGTGAGCGTGGAGAAGGCCAACCCGGTGCGCATGGTCGGCGGTGGCGCGCCTGGCAGCGCCGGCTACTACGACGAGCTAGTCAACTACGCGGTCCGGTTCACCTTCAGCGGCGACTACTACCACTCGGCCCCCTGGTCGGTCGTGAACCAGGGCAGCACGAACGTCAGCCACGGCTGCGTGAACCTGCCGCCCGTCGCCGCGCAGACCTACTACACCATGTCTATCCCCGGCGACCCGATCACCGTCACCAACAGCACGGCGGCCGGCAAATGGGACGACGGCTGGACTGAGTGGTTCCTGCCCTGGCCCCAGTACCTGCACGGCAGCGCGCTCGGCCAGGCCGTGATGGCCGGCCCGCAGGGCAGTACGTTCGTTTCGCCTTCGTCACTGCCAGCGGACAACGCCACCGCCCCGCTCGGGACCTCGGCGACCGGGAACTCCTACGCCGGCGCGGCGAACATCCTGGGGTAGCCCCCCTTGGTTTCAGGCAGCTTCCCAGAGGGACGCGATGCCCTGGCCCACCCCGATGCACATGCTGGCCGCACCGCGGGCGACGCCCCGCCGCCGCATCTCGTGCAGCAGGGTGGTCACCATCCTCGCGCCGGAGCAGCCGAGCGGATGCCCGATGGCGATCGCGCCGCCGTTGACGTTGACCCGGTCCGGATCGGCCTTGAGCTCGTCCACGACCGCCACCGACTGCGCCGCGAACGCCTCGTTGACCTCGAGCAGGTCCACCTCGTCCAGCTGCCAGCCAGGCCCGGCCCAGGGCCCGGTTCATGGCGGGCACCGGCCCGATCCCCATGTAATCCGGGTGCACGCCGGCCGCCGCGGCGCCCACGTAGCGGGCCAGGGGCGTCAGGCCGGCCTGGCGCACCGCGTCCGCCGACATGAGCAGCAGCGCGGCGGCGCCGTCGTTCAGCGGCGAGGAGTTGCCGCCGGTGACCGTGCCGCCCTGGCGGAAGGCCGGGGCCTTCGCGGCCAGGTCCGCGAGGGTGAGACGTGCGTTGATTCCCTCGTCGTGGCTGACCTCGCCGCGGGAGGTAGTGACCGGCACCGTCTCGGCGTCGAACCGGCCCGCGTCGCGCGCGGCGGCGGCCAGCTGATGGCTGCGCAGCGCCCATTCGTCCTGCCGCTCCCGGGTGATGCCGTACTTGACGGCGACGTTCTCCGCGGTCTCGCCCAGCGTGATCGGCGGGTACATCTCTTTCATCCGCGGGCTCACCAGCCGCCAGCCCAGCCGGGTGTCGGCCAGGTCCATGGCCCGGGGGAACGGGTCGGCGGAACGCCCGAGCACGAACGGCGCGCGGGTCATCGACTCCGAACCGCCGGCCAGGCAGACGTCCGCCTCGCCGGCCGCGATCGTCCGCGCCGCGTCGCAGACCGCCTCCATTCCGGACCCGCAGAGCCGGTTCACGGTGGCGCCGGGTATCTCGACCGGCAGTCCGGCCAAGAGCACCGCCATCCGGGCGACGTTCCTGTTATCCTCGCCGGCCTGGTTGGCCGCGCCCCAGTAGACATCCTCGATCGCGGTCACGTCCAGCCACGGGTTGCGCCGGACCAGGGCCGTGATGACGTCCGCGGCCAGGTGATCGGGGCGTACCTCGGCGAGCGCGCCCTTGATCTTGCCGATGGGCGTCCGGCATGCGTCTACTACGAACACAGAGTTCACCACGTCTACCTCCGACCAATACGGCTGCCTGGATTCCACGATAACCGCCCGGACATGCCGCTGCGGGGCTGGCCGGTGGCGGACCGGCCAGCCCCGCAGCCCGGATAGGCGGCGGCACTAGGAGGTATGCCGCGCCTGAGCGTCTATCTGCCTCGCGATCGCGAGGGCTTGGTTGACGGGCATCGCGTAGCCGTTGATCTTGAGGCCGGTCCCTCCGCCGGCCACGGTGATGCCGATAACCTGGCCGGCCAGGTTTACCAGCGGACCGCCGACCTCGCCGGCGGATACGGACTGCAGGCGTGACTGCATGAGCCCGGTCCGGGTCTTGCCGTCCACCGTGACGGTCCGGTTCAGGGCGGTCAGCAGGCCGGTGTCGATGATCACCGCGTCTTTCGTGCCGGTGGTGCCGACGGCGGTGTCGAAGACCTCGCCGGCAATGTGGTACGAGAGCTGTTTAGACGCGTACGTGCTGGCGACGAGGGTATCGGAGTTCCCGACCGCCACGGTGGGGAAGGCCCGGCCATGGCCGCCCTGCAGCTGGAGCAAGGCCAGGCCCGCGGCGGCGTCCGTGCCCAGGACCGTGGTATTGAACGTCTGGCCGGACAGGACGTACTTCGCGCTGAGGCGGCCGGCTCCGCCGGCCGGCTGGTAGGTGGTCAGCACCTTGCCCGACGGCGTGAGTACCAGGCCGATGCCGACGGACTTCCCGCCGAAGATGACGTGCACCAGGCCGGGTACCGTCGAGCCGAAGATGTTGCTCTCGTTGTCCTGGCCGGTGCCGTCGTCGTCCTCGGTGAACACGCTAACCGATTTGGCCGGCGAGGGAATGTCCGACGAGAGGGACGCGGCCCGGGACGGGTCGACCAGCTTGGTGAGGCCGAAGCCCGCGCCCAGGGCCAGGGCCGCCGCGGCCACGTACGCCGCGATCCTGGCTCCCCGGGCCGCTCCGGTACGGCGCGGGCTGACCGGAATCGCGTCCTGGCCGGATTCGGCTGTACTACCCGTACCGCTGAGTTCGGCAGCCTGGCCGGAGTCCGTGACCGCCGCAGACGATGCGGCCGGGGCGTCCCGTCCGGCCGGGCGCTCGTCGCTATGGGGATTCCTGCCTTCATCCATCGCGCCGTGCTCCTAATGCTGAGAAGGCCTCTGGCGTCTGCATGGTCCTGGTCAGCAGGCCCCTGACCGGGGAAACGATCGGAGTGTGGTGCCGCCGGGCCCGCCGCCACGGTGACCCCGGGAAACCTCCCGGGGTCACCGTGCTGGGGACGGCCCAGCTGGCCTGACTGATCGGAATTAAGGCCGTGTGCTCGCTGGATCTGGACCTTACATACCCGACGGGTCCATCAGCCGGTGATGCCCGCGGCCCTTGCGCCACCCGGTCTGTCCCGGCAGCGGCTGGACCGGCAACGGGTTGCCCATCTGCCTTCCGCCGCCGGTGCCTGTAGTGCCGGTCATGTTTCCGCCCTGTCCGGTGGTGTTGGTAGCCGTCTGGGGGGTCGTGTTGAAGGTGGCCGACATGGCCGCGCCGGCCCCGTCGAGGACGACCGTAACGGGGTTGGTGAGGCCGAAGTTCTGGCAGCCGAGGTTGGTGAAGGACATGTTGAGCCGGTTGGCCAGGAAGGTGAGCAGGTTCTCGCCCACGGCCGGTACCGGTGTACCGCCAGTGGCGAGAAGAGCCTGGTTAGCCGCCAGGAACGGGGTCTGGATGTTGACCAGGTTCTGGCAGTACATCACCGGGCTGTCGTTCCTGTTGTTCTGCGCGTTGATCGGCGCCTGGCCGACCTCGGCCCGGTAGAGGTTGGTCTTGGCCGGGTCGAGCTGGCCGTTGGCGTCCAGCATCATCTCGTCGTTCTCCGGCACCAGGGCGGCGATCCTCGGCTGGTTCCTGGCGGCCAGGAGTTCGTCGAGCGCCTGTGAGGTGGCCGGCGTGTTGTTGTTCCCCAGGTCGGGTGCCGTGAAGGTGGTGCACCCGAGCGTCGGGTCCATGAAGTCGTCGATCAGGGCGTTGTCGCTGCCGTTGACCAGCTTCTGGGAGCCCGCCAGGTTGGCCTCGTTGGCCGCGGTGTCCACCGCGGTCTGGCCGGTGGTCGGGTTGAGCAGGTAAATGCTGGTCACGTTGTCGCTCTGGTCCTGGTCGACCATGTCGAAGTTACGGACGGTCGGGCAGGCGTTGCCCGTCCCGAGCGCGCCCGCCGTGGGCACGATCTTCGCCGACCTCCCGGCCGATGGAACGAACAGCCGCCCCTCGCGCATCAGCTGGAACGCCGTGTTGAAGAAGTTGATGCCGTTGCAGAACGAGACCTGGCCGAAGACCGAGCCCAGGCCGTTGACGCAGTTGCCCTGCGCCAGCGCGTTGGGCGTCGCACCCACCTGGGTCAGGTCCGTGCCGTTGAACCCGAAGTCGATGGTGACGATCGCGTGCCGTGGCAGCTTCGGCACCACCGGCGCGACGGCCGGCGTGGTTCCCGCCGTGATGACCAGCGGGTTGTAGACCGAAAGCTGGCCCGTGCGCGTGTTCAGGATGGTGGCCTGGACGAACGCGCCCAGGTTGGCCGCGTTGGTCATGGTGCAGCCGGACGCTGCGGGCGTCGTCCCGTCCGGGCCGGTGAGCTGGTACGGCGTCGCCAGGCCCTGCGCGCTCAGCGGGTTCGCCGGGACGATGATGCTGCAGTTGACGTTGGCTGCCGCGGCGGCCACCGCGGCCGGCGCGGCGGCGGTCGCCGCCCCCGACGGAGCGGCCATCGCCGAAGCGCTCGCGGACGGACTGGCCGCGGCCCCCAGGGCCGACTGATCTATCCGCGTAGTGTTACCGCCCGAGACCGCAAGGATGATCCCGAGAGTCAGTCCCAACGCCATCGGGATGGCGAGGGGGACCGCAAGACGCGCCGCGCGGCTCTTACCATCGCGACGGCGCCCTGCAGACCGATGCCCGCTGAGCATTCAATACACCTCCATGATGTCCCCTATGACGCTCCCGGGGCATCACGGTAGACCCGGCGCGCCGGCAAGATCGGAGAATTCAGAAGATTTGCTCCATGTAAGGTTTTTTTAAGGTTTCGGCGGCAGCCGCGCCGAAACCTGAGCAATCCATTGCTAAGTCCTTACGTCGCAGGTCAGCGGGCATATGGGCAGACCGAGATTGTCCCGTGATAGGCAGCACGCGGTCCGGTCTCGCGCTGCGACCGATCGCAGGAACGGCCCCGGGTTTGGCTGCCGCGATAGCCCAACATGGCGAAGGTGGCCCCGAGTTTCCTCGGGGCCACCTTCGCCATGGAGTGAGCTGGTGCTCAGGGGAGCGCCAGCCCCCTAGCTACATACGGGACGGGTTGTCGAACCGGTGTCCCACCCGGTGCTGCCTGGCCGGCGGGCCTGCGGTGCCGCCGCCGGGACCGCCGGTGCCGACCGTCGGACTGGCGGTCGGTGTCACCGCCGCCGGCGCCTTCGCGGCCTGCTGAGCGGTGTTGAAGGTAACCGCGGTGGCCACCTGGTTGCCGTCAAGCGTGACGGTCACCGGGTTGGTCAGGCCGAAGTTGGCGCAGCCGAGGTTGACGAACGACATGCTGAGCCGGTTGCCCATGAAGGTCGCCAGGGTGTTGCCGACCGCCGCGACCGGCGTGCCGGTGTTCAGCTCCCTGGTCATGTCGAGCTGGTTGCGGGCCGGCTGGATGTTCGTCAGGTTCTGGCAGTAATCCATCGCGACCGTCGTCGCGTTGACGTTGCCAGCCAGCAGTGGCTGGTCCACCAGCGAGCGGTAGACGTTCGTCTTCGCGACGCTGAACGCGGCGCCGACCAGGGTCATCTCATCGTTCGGCGGCACTACGGCGATCGGCCCCTGCTGGTTGACACGGGCACTCAGCTCGTTGAGCGCCTGCGATCCGGAGGTACCGCCCGTGGCGGAGGCGTCGGGCGCGCTGAACGCGGTGCACCCGTTCGCCGGGTCGAGGAAAGCGGCGAGCAGTTTGTCGTCGCTGCCGTTGACCAGGGTGGTCGCGCCGGCGATCGCGGCCGCGTTGGCCGCGGTGTTCTGCGCGGTCTGGCCGTTGCCGTTGATCAGGTACGTGGTGACCACGTTGTCGCTCTGGTCCTGGTCGACCGTCCCGAAACTACGCGTGGTCAGGCACGGCTGGCCGTCGAGCGAGGTGCCCGCCGGCGGAACCGTCAGCGTGCCACGCGCGATCTCGGCGTTGGCCAGGTTGTAGAAGTTGACGGCGTTGCACGCCGACACCTGACCGATCACGGACTGGCCGAGCGCGTCGACGCAGCGGCCTTGCCGTGCGCCCCGGCCCTGCAGGACCAGGTTGGTGCCGTTGAAGCCGACGTCGATGATCACCTGGGAGCCGCGCGCGATGGTCGGGGCCGCCGGCGTGGCGGCCGCTGTGGTTCCCGCCGTGATGACCAGCGGGTTGTACACCTGCACCTGGCCGTTCGGGGCGAGGATGGTGGCCTCCACGAACGCGCCCTCGGTGGCGGCGTTCGCCATCGAGCAGCCGTCGCCGAGCTGCCACGGCGTGGCCAGGCCCTGCGCGCTCAGCGGGTTGGCCGGCACGGTCAGGGTGCAGTTCATCGACGCGGCCGCCTGCGCCGCCGTCTGGTTCAGGTTGATCGCGTTGCCCGCGCCGTCGACCGGGACCGTCGCCAGGTTGCCGAGCTGACGGAAGGCCGTCTGCCCGTTGGCGAACGTGGCCGCAGGCGGCACCGCCGCCGCGGCTGCGGCGGCCGTGGCCGTTGGCGTCGCCGCCGCGGCGGCCGCTCCGGATGCGCCCGCGGACGGGCTGGCCGAGGCCCCCAGGGCCGACTGCTGGATCTTCGAAACATGTCCTCCCGAGACCGCGAGAATGATCCCGAGGGTCAGGCCCATCGCCATCGGGATGGCGAGGGGGACCGCAAGACGCGCCGCGCGACTGTTACGACCGCGACGGCGCCATGCGGACCTATGCCCGCTGAGCATTCAATCCACCTCCATGGATGTCCGCTGTGACGCTCCCGATGGATCACGCTAGACCCGGGGTGCTGGCGAGATTAGGGAATTCCCCGGATTCGTATTTTGTCCGGTTTTTTGGCTGAAGCCACGCCGAAACCTTTGTAATTCATTGCTAAGTCCTTACGCCGCAGGTGAAGAGACAGCTACGCAAACCGAGATTGCTCCGTGATAGACGAGCGGGCCGTGCGGCCCCGCTGTCAGGCCGATCTTGAGGACGTTCAGTAGTTATTACGGCTCTCACAGTGACCAGCAGATATTGCGGGGAGGTTACGAGCTGCGGCCTGCGTAGCCCGCCTGGCAGGTCACGGCGGTATCGCCTGTCCAGTACCTGTCTAGCGACTGGTCGGCGGCGAGGAAGGCCGACCGCGGCCGGTGGCCTGGAACGGCTGATGATTCGCTGCGCAGCCGGCTGCCTGCAGGCGGCCGCGGCGGCGGTCACCGTATTCCGAGATGGAATACGGCAGCCCGCAGGCGCCCCGCTAATTAGCCTGCCGCAGGTCCCGTGACCGGGACATGCACGGCGACTGGCCCAGGCCATTCGCCGAGCCGCGCATTACCGCAGTTAACCATTATCGCTGGATTATGAATTCCCGCTGATAACTGCTGCGGCGGCGGGATCCGGCCAGCGGAGAATGGCCAGGACGTGCTGCGAGACGGCTCATTGCGGCCCGTTCGGCGGTCGCCTCGGCAGGACTATCGGCAGGACTCTGGGAGGCCTGGGGCGGGACGGCGGGGTTCCGCCACCGGGCGGCGGCCGTCGGGGTCCACGTCGCCTGGCTTGCCGGTCGCGGTGGCTGGGTAAGGTTGAGTAGGTGCTGGCCAATCCATGGCTAGCGCGCGTTCATATGATTACCGACAGCAACGAACCGAGACCGGGTCAGCACGCCTCGCCGGCGGGCGGAGACCGGCTGAGGGCGGCAACCTTTTCCTGCGCGTACGCGTCTGTGTAGGAGGAGTCGTTATCTGATCTTGCTTGCTTCGAGAGTTCCGGCCTTTACTTTTGTCCAATTGTGGAATCACGTTTGAGGGGACGGTGCCGTGTCGGGATCCGGATGGTTCCGCAGACAGCCGACATTGCCGGCCACTGGCGAGACTTCCGCAGCTAAGGCGACTGGCGAGACTTCCGCAGCTAAGGCGACTGGCGAGACTTCCGCAGCTAAACGGATCTGGCAGCGAAGTGCGGCCTCCGGTGCCCCTAAGTCGACCAAGAAGCGCTGGGCGGCCCTGACCGCCAGCAGCGCCGCGCTCGTTCTCGGCGCCGGCGTAGCGATCGTGGCGTTCGCGTCTCCGGGAAGCCACGCTTCCCTGGTGTCGTCGGCCGCCCCGGCGACCACGCACAAGCCGCTACAGCCCGCGGCCGACCTGCAGCTAGTCTCGGTCACCCCCGCCGCGGGCGCGCGGGGCGCCAATGGCGCCAGCCCCATCCGGGTGCAGTTCTCCGCGCCGCTGGCCGCGAGTTCACCGATGCCGACCCTGTCCCCTTCGATCGCGGGCCACTGGACGATCCAGGGCGACGCCGCGGTCTTCACCCCCACGGTGGGGTACTTCGAGAACACCCGTGTCACGCTGAAGATCCCCGGCGGCCTGCCGGGCGTGATGTCAGCCGCGGGAGCAAAAGCGGGCACCGGCGGAACTCTCGGCTCTGACCTGAGCCAGAGCTTCACCACCGGCTCGTTCAGCACCATGCGCCTGCAGCAGCTGCTCGCCCAGCTCGGGTACCTGCCGATGACCTGGACGTCCACGTCGCACCCGGCGATCAGCCCGGCCAACGCCAGGGCCGAGCTCTCCGCCGCCTACAGCGCGCCCGCCGGAGCCTTCAGCTGGCAGGGCAGCTACCCGTGGAACCTGAAGCAGCAGTGGAAGGCCGGCTCGGCCAACATGCTTCAAGTCGGCGCGATCCGGGCCTTCGAGTCGGTCCACGGCCTGACCATGGACGGTAGCGCTGGCCACACCGTATGGTCGGGCCTGCTCACCGCGGTGGCACAGGGCAAGCACAACCCCAATGGCTACACCTACGCGCTCGCCAGCCAGAATTCCCCGGAGAACCTGAGAATCTGGCACAACGGCAGCCTGGTATTCAGCAGCCCGTCGAACACCGGCATCCCCGCGTCCCCCACCGTGGACGGCACCTTCCCGGTGTACCTGCGGTACTACTACCAGGTCATGCAGGGCACCAACCCGGACGGAAGTAAGTACGCCGACCCGGTCTACTACGTGTCCTACTTCAACGGCGGCGACGCCGTGCACTACTTCTCGCGCTACAGCTACGGCTCTTACCAGAGCCTGGGCTGCGTCGAGCTGCCCTGGGACGCCGCCAAGAAGGCGTGGCCGTACCTGACTTACGGCAGTCTCGTCACCGTCACCGGCCCCGTGGCCTAGATACCCGTGAACAGCACTGCGGGGCGGTCCCGAAGGACCGCCCCGCAGCTGCTCGTGTGACGTGTTACAGCGGGTGCACTTCTTCCGCCTGCGGGCCCTTCGGGCCGCGCCCAGCGGTGTACTCAACCCGCTGGTTCTCCTGAAGGGTGCGGAAGCCGTCGATCTTGATGGTGGAGTGGTGGACGAAGACGTCGGCCGAGCCGTCGTCCGGGGCGATGAAACCATAGCCCTTGTCCGAGTTGAACCACTTCACGGTGCCCTGAGGCATGTACTTCTCCTACTGAGACGATTTCGGGAACCACGGTCGTGTGCCCCGGGTTGCTGCGACCACTGCCCATGTGGACTGCCCTGGCGGGCCGGGCGTTCTGGAATGCAGACGCCCGCGGTCAGAATTTCGCAGGCGCTGTGACACGTACACGAACTTCGTGCAACCAGAACTATTTAACCACCCGCGGCTACCAGCGTGTTCCGAACCGGCGGAAGTGTCTTCACCGGGCGGCCGCGACCGCCTGCTCCGCACCGGCGCGCAGCCTGGCCATACAGGCCGCGAACCGGGAGCCTGGCGTCACGGCGGCGATGCGCTCGGCTTCGGCGACCGTGTCCACGTCGGTGAGTTCCGGCAGCATCCGGACCCGGAGTCCGGCCTGTTCCAGCCGGGCCAGCTGCCGGGGTCCGGTGTCCGGCTGCGACATCGGGACGCCGAGTATGAGGGCGGGATCGACCTCCCGCAATCCGAGCAGCCAGAAGCCGCCGTCCTCGGCCATGCCGAACGTGGCGTCGGCGGCCCTGGACACCAGCGGCCCGACGGCCGCCGCCAGCAGGCCCGGTGTCACCTGCGGGGTGTCCATCCCGATCAGCACCACGGGCAGCGGCAGCGTCACCCTGGTGTCGGCGAGCGCCCAGGCGATGCGCTCATCCAGACCCGCGCCGCGCTGCCCGATCACGTCGAATCCGGGCGGCAGCCAGCGCCCGGGCGTCCCGTCCAGGGCGAGCACCCGGCGGGCGACGGTGGTGTCCGCCACGGCCGCCAGCGTGTCGGTCAGGGCCGCCTCCGCCAGGGCGGCCGCCTCCTCCGGCGTGAACGGCGGCGTGAGCCGGGTCTTCACCCGGCCGGGAACGGGTTCCTTGGCGATCACCACGACCTGCGCCGGCAGCAGGCGCCCGGCCCGGCTCCAGGCCCGCGCGTCAGGGCTCGCCGCGCCAGCCGCTCCGAGGCCTCTCAGGGCACCGTCGCGCCGGTGCCTGCCCAGGTAGATGTCGCCGGTCACGACGAGGCCTGCCCGGACAAGGCTGGCACTGACGAGGCCGGCGTCGCGATGGAGGCGAGCACCCGCCGCATGTCCCGCACGGTCCGCACCGTGCCGCCCAGCGTGCCGGTGACCTTCGACTTGCCGGTCCGCGGGTAGTACGGCACATCGGTTTCTGTGATCCGCCAGCCCGCCTCAGCGGCGCGCACTACCATCTCGAGCGGGTAGCCGAACCGCCGGTCCGACATCGGCAGGGCCAGCAGGGCCTCCCGCCGGGCGGCGCGCATCGGGCCGAGATCCCGCACCGGGACGCCGATACGGCGGCGCAGCTCGGCGGCCAGCACCCGGTTGCCGATCCTGGCGTGCAGTGGCCAGGCGCCCTTGCCCTGGACCGACCGCCGCCCCAGCATGAGGTCGGCATCGCCGGCCGCTACCGGGTCCGACACCCGGGGCAGGTCACCGGGGTCGAAGGAGGCGTCCGCGTCCATGACGCAGACGATGTTGCTGCTCGCCGCGAGCAGCCCGGCGTGACATGCGGCGCCGAAACCGCGCTGCGGGACGGGCACGACGTGCGCCCCATAGGCTGCGGCGATGGCAGCCGAGCCATCGGTAGAGCCGTTGTCCGCGACAATGGGCCGGTAGCCGGACGGCATCCGGGACAGCACCCAGGGGAGTGCGCCTGCCTCGTTGAGGCACGGCAGGACGACATCGATTTCCATGGCGCCAGACAGTACTTGCGCGGCAGGCGATTTAGGTCCGTAAAGTGGCTGATCGGCCCTTACGAACCTGTGACGGTCTCCGCCGGCGCGGCCGACCAGCGGTAATCACATGGTTGGCTACAGTCATGCGCGTTCTAGTCACAGGTGCGGCCGGCTTCATCGGATCGCACATCGCCGAGACCATGCGGGCGGCGGGCCATGAGGTCCGCGGCCTGGATTCCCTCACGCCCGCCGTGCACAACGGCAGGCCCGATCACGTCCCGGACGATCTGGTCGTCGGCGACGTGCGCGACCCGGCCGCGGTGGACGAGGCGCTGGCCGGGATGGACGCGGTATGCCACCAAGCCGCCCTGGTCGGGCTGGGCGTGGACCTCTCCGACCTGCCCGCCTACGCGGACGTCAACGTCACCGGCACCGCGGTGCTGCTGGAGGCCATGGGCCGGCACGGCATACCGCGGCTGGTCTTCGCTTCCTCGATGGTCGTCTACGGCGAGGGGGCCTACGACTGCGCCGCGCACGGCCGGGTCCGGCCGTCGCCCCGGGATCCGGGCGACCTGGCCGCGGGCCGCTTCGAGCCGCGCTGCCCGCGCTGCGCGCAGCCGCTCACCACGGCGACGGTCGCCGAGGACGCGCCGCTTGACCCGCGCAACGCCTACGCCGCGAGCAAGGTGGCGCAGGAGCACCTAGCGGCGAGTTGGGCGCGGCTAACCGGAGGGGCTGCGATCGGGCTGCGTTACCACAACGTGTACGGCCCGCGGATGCCGCGCGACACCCCGTACTCGGGAGTGGCCGCCATCTTCCGCTCCTGCCTGGAGAACGGCCTGCCGCCGCGGGTGTTCGAAGACGGCGGCCAGCGCCGCGACTTCGTGCACGTCCGTGACGTGGCCCGCGCCAACCTGCTGGCCCTGGAGGCGGTCGACCGGACGGTCGGCAACGCGCCGGGCGCAGAGGCTGCCACAGCGGCTGGGGCGGGCGGGCTGCGGTGCTACAACGTCGCCAGCGGCGAGCCGCACACGGTGGGCGAGATGGCCGGCGCCCTGGGCGTCGCGTTCGGCGACATCGAGCCCGTGGTGACCGGTGAGTACCGCCTCGGCGACGTGCGGCACATCGTGGCCTCTCCCGCCACCGCCGCCCGCGACCTCGGCTTCCGCGCGCAGACGCGCTTCGCCGAGGGCATCGCCGAATTCGCCCAGGCCCCCCTCCGCGAGCCCGCTCTAGCAGGCTCCATCCGCTCCTAGCTCTAGAACCTCCGCCCACTCCTAGGGGGGCGTAGTAATGGCTGCACGATCGGCACTAGTCGCAGGGATACGCTGCTGATCCTCGTTTTGACCTGGCCGGGCTCTGGTGTCCTACTATCATCCCCGCATGTCTGACTCGCCTGGCCGCCGACCCGCCCCTGACCGCGCTACTGCTGCACCGAGACCTCGAATCGCTCCGCCCGCAGGCCGGCGAACCGATCACGGTAACGGTCCCCCCGGCTGCGTTCGCATCTTCCCGGCGGCACCAGAGACCGCCTGAAACAGCCACCACAGCACCACGCCATACCAGCCGATGCGACGGCGATATGAGCCGCGCCCGGCCGGGCAAGGCAGCCGCACCCCGACCCGCTAACAGTACTTGACCTGCGCAAACTTGCCAGTCATCAGGTGCGCGGGCGGCCCGGAGCCAGTTACTGTGGCCAGGTGCTCGGCGCTGGGTGGACCGAGGCCGTGGCCCTGGCGGCGGCCTTCACCGTCTCCGCCGTGGCCACCCCGGCGGGCATCTCCGGAGCGGTCCTGCTGCTCCCGTTCCAGGTCAGCGTGCTGGGCACGCCCAGCCCGGCCGTTACCCCCACCAACCTGCTCTACAACGTGGTCTCCACGCCCGGGGCGCTGTACCGGTACCGGCGGCAGCACCAGACCGGCGGGCGGCTGGCCCTGCTCCTGATCATCGGGACCCTGCCCGGCGTGATCACCGGATCCATCATCCGCGTCGAGCTGGTTCCCGGCCCGCGCGTCTTCGACCTGATGATCACCGCCCTGCTGCTGCCGCTCGGCATCTGGCTGGCCGCCACCCGGCCCGCCCGCGACCGCGACCCGGCCCGCCCGGCCCGCCAGATCCCGGCCCCCGTGCTGATCTTCCTGGCCGCCCTGACCGGCTGTGTCGGCGGCATCTACGGGATCGGCGGCGGCGCAATCCTCTCGCCCATCTTGATCGGATCCGGCCGCCCGGCCTCCGAAGTCGCCCCGGCCGCCCTGGCCTCCACCTTCGTGACCTCCCTCGCCGGCGTGATCACGTTCACCATCTTGTCCATCAGCGAGGGCCCGGTCGCCCCGAACTGGCCCACCGGCATCGCGCTGGGCATCGGCGGCATCGCCGGCGGCTACACCGGCGCCCGGATGCAGTCCCGGCTCCCGGACACCCTGATCCGCCGCATCCTCGGCATCCTCGCCATCGCCATCGCCGTCCAGTACCTATGGTCCGGGTTGAAGTGACCCCGCCGCCGGCAGCCAAGCTGGTCAGCCCTGGGCCAAGTCGGCCAGCGCGTGGGGGCACGGCGGCGAGCTGGAACCCGATCCGGAAACATCAGCCGATAAGTCATCCTCGATGACCTGGTCGTGATGCCGTCGTCCCGTAGGTAGCTCTATGCGTTCTGGGCCAGATCCTTCCGGCCCGGAATCCGGCGGGCGAGCTGCGTGATTCCGGGCCGGGGCGGATTCTTAGTTCTTGCAGCCCGCGATGCTTCCCAGCGGGAAGCAGTTGTCGGGGACGTTCCTGATGACAAAGGTGATCTTGAGTGTCACCGGACTGCCCGCGACGGCGTAGATGCCGCCGCCCTGGGCGGCAGAGTTGCCCGTCACCAGGCTGAACTTCAGGGTCAGCGGGTTACCTGGGCCGAGCGTGCCATCTGGGTTAGGGCTGGCTTCCAGGATCCCGCCGCCTAGCCCGGACGCGACGTTGTTGCGGACCTGGCTGAAAGTGATGGTCAGCACGCCGCCGTTGACGGCGCCGGGGGCGACGTTACCCAGGTTGATATTGGCGATGCCGCCGCCTATGCCCTGGTCGCCGGAGATGTCAGCGGGAACCGTGTTGTTGTTCACCTGGCTAGCGGTGATGGTCATCACGCCGTGGTTGAGGATGCCACCGCCGGCGGCACCGGGTGCGGTGTTGCCGCTGACCTGGCTGGACTTGATGGTCGCCGTGCCGCCGTTGGAGATGCCGCCAGCGCCTGCCATCGGGCCGCCGTTAGAGGTGTTGCCGTTCACCTGGCTGAAGTTGAGGACCAGGACGCTGCCGCCGATGCCGCCATTACCACCGGTGCCGCTGGCGATGCCGCCGCCTCCGCCAGCCGCGGTGTTGCCGTTGACCTGGCTGGCGTTCAGGATCAGCGTTCCGGCATGGTTCAAGATGCCGCCCGCGCTGCCCGAGGTGGTATTGCCGTCCACCTGGCTGAAGTTAAGGGTGGTCGTGCCCAGCGGCCCGGCGCCGAGCGTGCCGGAGGCGATGCCGCCGCCGGCGCTCATCATGCCGCCTGCGGAAGCGTTACCGGTGACCCGGCTGTGGTTCAGGGTGAGCCTGCCCTCAAGGTTGAAGATGCCGCCGCCGGGCCCGGGCGTCTTGCCCCCGGTGATGGTCAGGCCCTGCAGCGTCAGGTTCCCGGAGCCGGTCACCAGGAAGATGCGGAAGGTGCTGTTGTTGCCTGCGATCGTGGTATGGAAGCCGTTCACGGTGATCCAGCTGGCGATTGCGGGCAGCCCGGTGTCGCCCAACTGGGGGTTGGGGCTGCTGGCAGCCGTCAGGTGGTAGGTGCACCACGGGGCGAGGTTGATCGTCGCGCCGCCGCTCCTGTTCGCGGCGTTGATCGCAGCGATGAGCGCAGCCGACTTGCAGGGCACCGTCGACCCGGTGGAGGCCTGCGCCGCCGGGGCAGCCGCCAGGAGCCCCGCGACCAGAATTGCCGCGCCGCCCCCCAAGGCCGCTCTTACGATCGAAAGAGTCTTCATTATTTCTCCCCTCCCATGCCGCGTAACTCCTTTGTTGACGCGGCGTCCCATTTAGGATCATTACATGAGCCCGCTGCGGCCGTCTATGCCGACGCGAGCGAGCGGCCGTGACCGAGTCCGCGGCCCTGTCCCTGAAACAGGGCCTCTACCTGCGGCAAGACTGTTCAGTCGCTTTTCCTTTAACGCTATTGTTTTCGCGGTCGGCTATGCGGGCTCACTGGCGCGCTTTGTTGCCGCCCGCTAATGTGACTTGCGTTTTCGCTTCGCGTGCTAGCGGGGTAATCCCGCGCAAGGGCGGGGTCTTATCCGGTGACTGGGTGCTCGGGATTGGCTGGACTGAGGTCGTCGCGCTGGTGGCCGCGTACGGCATCGCGCCGCGCGGTCCTGGCGGCCTTGGGCCAGGGGATCATTTCTTCGTCAGCGGGCCGTGATGGCCCGGGGCTGGTCGGGACGGGGCTGGTCGGGGCCTGCGGAGGGCGGTCCGCCAGCGTGCCGCCGGGGCACGGTGCGGTTGATGGCGGGCACACCCGGGCGGGCCAGCGGCAGCCTGATGAGGAACTGGCAGCCGGGACCCGCGTTGCGCACGGCGATCTGGCCGGAATGCGCCTCGACGATGCCGCGCGCGATCGAGAGGCCGAGCCCGGCGCCCTCCTGCGGCCCTGGCGTCCGGGCCGACTCGCCGCGGAACGCCACGTCGAAGACCCGTGGCAGGTCGCCGGGCGGAATCCCGCCGCAGGCGTCCGACACGCTCACGCAGGCCATTCCGCTCTGCACCTCGGCCAGCACATCGACACCGCCGTCGGACGGCGTGTGCCTGATCGCGTTGGTCACCAGGTTGCGCAGCGCACGGCCCATCTCGGCGGAGTCGACGAAGACCGGCATGCCGCGGACGGCGGCGCCGGTGAGCCTGACGCCCTTGTGCCGGGCGACCGGCTCGGCGCTGGCCACGACCTCGGCGACCAGGTCCTCGAGCCCGACCATCCGCTTGGACAGCCGCAGCGCGCCCGCGTGGATGCGGGACAGCTCGAACAGGTCGTCAATCATCAAGGTCAGCCGGTCCACCTCGCGGCGGATCTGCGAGTGGTACTGGGAAACCTCGCGGGGATCGATCACCACCTGGTCTTCCAGCGCCTCGGCCATGGCGCGCAGGCCGGCCAGCGGAGTGCGCAGGTCGTGGCTGACCCAGGCGACGAGTTCGCGCCGGCTGGCCTCCAGGGCCCGCTCCCGGGACCGGGCCTGGGCCAGCCGCTCGTGCGTGGCGGTGAGCTCGGCGGAGAGCTCGGACAGCTCCGCCGGGAGGGTCCGGGTCGGCGGAACGTAGACGCCGTTGTCGCCGACACCTTGCACCGCCGAGGACAGCGCCCGGCTGGCCTTGGTCAGCCGCCGGGCGATGACCAGGGCCACCGCGAGGCCAGCCAGCCCGCCGATCGGGATCAGGGTCAGCATCACGTCGCGATCGCTGGGCGTGGCCATCATCCGGTAGGCGATGACGCCAACTCCGGCCATCGAGGCCAGCACCGAGGCGACCACCACGATGGTGATCATCAGGCCGAGCGAGCGGGCGGCCATCAGGCGCAGGAATACGATCCCGATAGCGCTGATGACCACGGCCGCGACCAGCGTCCCCATCGCGATGTACTCCAGGTCCGAAACCTGGATGCCGAACGGCAGCAGCTGCGAGGCGAGGACGGGTTCGCCGCTCACGCTGCCTCCGGTTCGTACCGGTACCCCACACCCCATACGGTCACGATGCGCCTGGGCATGGTCGGATCGGGCTCGAGCTTCTCGCGCAGCCGCCGCACATGCACGGTGACGGTCGACGTATCGCCGAACGTCCAGCTCCACACCTCGGTGAGCAGCTGCTCCCTGGTGAAGGCCTTGCGCGGGTTCCGCATCAAGAAGACGAGCAGGTCATACTCGCGCGAGGTCAGCTGGATCAGCTTGCCGTCAGCCCTGACTTCGTGCGCCGAAAGATCCACGACCAGGTTGCCGTCGGTGATGGCGCCGAGGTCGAGCTTGTCGGGCAGGCCGGCGCCGCGGGACCTGCGCAGCACCGAGCGCACGCGGAGGGCCAGCTCACGCGGGCTGAAGGGCTTGGTGACGTAGTTGTCCGCACCGGTTTCGAAGCCGACGAGGCGATCGGTCTCATCACCTAGGGCGGTCAGCATGACCACCGGAATCGGCCAGCGCGCCCGCAGCCTGCGGCAGACCTCGAGGCCGTCCATGCCGGGCAGCATGAGGTCGAGGACGACGAGATCGGGCGGCTCTTCGGCCACCCGGCGCAGCGCCTCGTATCCGTCGTGCACGCACTCGACCGTGTGGCCGTCGCGCACGAGGTAACGCCCGACGACATCCGCCACCGTGGGATCGTCGTCGACGACGACGATCCGGCCCGGCGGATCGGGGTTGCTTACCAACTGTTTCCCGTTCCTGTGAAAAAGGCAATGATTACGCCTCCAAGGTAAGACGTAAACAGCCGGTGAAGCCAGTAAACAGGGCAAAAGTGTCACGACTCCGTAAGCACAGTGACGATTCTGTGAGATCCGGCCTGATCGGCGCCATCAGATCCCGCCTGGGTTAACACTGTGGGAATGCTCCGCGCCGCCGGGATCGGCGGCGCGATCGAGCGATCGCGGGTGGAGCGTCTGACCGGCCTCGCGATAATCCAGGGTTTCATGGGAGGAGTCCGCGTGATCGGAGAACTTTACGAACACGCGCTGGCCGGCCGGGCGCGGCCGGAGATCGAGCACGCCGACGGCAGCCGCAAGCCACTCCCGGTGGACGGCTGGCTGAGCGAAAGCCCCGGCGACAAATCGATCCTGGACCGCTGCGAGGGTCCCACGCTCGATATCGGCTCGGGACCGGGCCGGCTGACCGTCGCCCTGGCCGAACGCGGCATCCCCGCCCTCGGTATCGACATCACGCCGTACGCCGTTGACATGGCCCGGTCCTCGGGCGCGCTGGTCATGCTGCGCGACGTGTTCGACCGCGTGCCGGGGACCGGCCGCTGGACCACGGTGCTGCTCGCGGACGGGAACATCGGGATCGGCGGTGATCCGGCGGCCCTGCTCCGCCGGGTGTCCGAACTGCTCGCGCCGCAGGGCCGCGCCATCGTCGAACTCGAGCCGCCCGGTTCGCCGCTCCGCCAGGAGCAGGTCCGGCTGTGTCACGCCGGGTCGGCCAGCGCGTGGTTCCCGTGGGCCTACGTCGGCGCCGATCACATCACCGACGTGGCGTACGACGCCGGGCTCGGCCAGGTGGAGATCTGGACCGTCGACGGACGGTGGTTCGCCTCCATCAGCGGTTGCCAGGTCTGTTCCGAACGAATCCCTGTCGCGCTGTTACCGAATGCTTACCGCCCGGCCCGCGGATGACCCATCCGCCCAGATAGATGGAACTCTTCGCACCATGAACGGAAAACTACGGGTCGCTGCGATCTTTGTGGCCCTGTCGGTGACGGCGGCCATGATCCTGCTGCTCGTGCAGCCTAGCCTCAACCCGGCCCGGATACGCTGGCTGCCGCTGCTGATCGGCGCGTGGATCGCGTTCATCGCCGCCGCCTGGCTGCTGCGGAAGGTGCCGCGGCGGACCTCGGTGGTGCTCATCCTGCTCGGCGGCATCGCCCTCCAGGTGGCCGCGGTGTCCGCGCCGCCGCAGGGCAGCAACGATCTCTACCGCTACATCTGGGACGGCCAGGTGCAGGCCGCTGGCATCGACCCGTATCAGTACGTCCCGACGGCCACTCAGCTCACCGGGCTGCGGGACGAGTTCCTCTTCCACAAGGGCGCCGAGTACTGCGTCTCGTCGTCTTACGTCAGCCGCCATCCGGCCGCCGACCTCACCCCGGGCTGCACGAGGATCAACCGGCCGACGGTGCCCACCATCTACCCGCCGGTCGCCGAGGCGTACTTCCTCGGGGTGCATTACCTGCCGACCGCCAGCGACTCCAGCAGGCCCATCCAGGCCACCACGGCGCTGGTCGCCGTGCTCGTCACGGTGCTGCTGTTGTTCGGCCTGGGCCGACTGGGCCGGGACATCCGCATGGCCGCGCTGTGGTCCTGGTGCCCGACGGTGGTCCTGGAGGCCGGTAATAGCGCCCACGTCGACGTGGTCGCGGTGGGCATCACGGCGGCCGCGATCCTCGTGCTGGCCACGGCCCGTACCACCCGCCGGACCATCATCGGCGGGATCCTGCTCGGCCTGGCCATCGCGACCAAGATGACGCCCGCGCTGACCGTGCCCGCGCTGCTGCGGCGCCGCTGGGTAACCGTGGCGGTCGCCGCGAGCAGCGCGTTCGTAGCCGTCTACGTCCCGCACGTGATCCGGGTGGGTGGCAAGGTGATCGGGTTCCTGCCCGGCTACCTGCAGCAGGAGGGCTACACCAAGGGGACCAGGTTCGGGATCATCGGCCTGTTCGTCACCGGGCCGCTGGCCATCGCGATGGCCGCGCTCATTCTGGCCGCGGTCGCCTTCGCCGTGCTTCAGTTCTCCGATCCCGACCGGCCCTGGGAGGGCGCCCTGTACATGACCGCGGCTGCGCTCGCGGTCGCCACACCGCATTACCAGTGGTACTCGCTGCTGCTGGTCATGCTGGTCGCCCTCGACGGCCGCCCCGAGTGGCTGGCCTTCGCCGCGGGCGGGTACTACGCGGCCTATCCGAACTTGGGCCGGTACACCCCTCCCTGGCGGCTCGACGACGCCGTCGGCTACGGCATGCCCCTGGTCATCGTGGCCGTCGGCTGGCTGATTCGCCACGAGCTCGCCAGGCGCGCCGACATCAGCGAGCCGCTGCCCGTCATGGCAGAACCGGTGGCCACCTCGGGACTCACGGTGTTTGACGTGGGCGAGGAAACCTTCACCGATCTCCCTCGGCGTCCGGTCCTGTCCGGCGAGGAGCCGCGACCCGAAGAATCACGAGAGGTGCGGGTGTGATCCTGCACCGCCGGGATTCCGGGCTTTCTTACCGGTTGGTTACCCGCGGGGCAAACATCAAACGGCACCGCCCATCAGGAACGTGAATAGAGATATGAGTTACGACCCGTCGCACCGCAAGCCGCCTCGTCAGGAGCGCTGGCCGCAGGCGACCCCGCCCGAGGGCTGGCCGTCCTACCGGGACGACGACGCTCACCGGGACGGCCAGCAAGCGGACAGCCGGTACGCAACGGATCGTCGCGGTGCTTTCCCGGCGACCGCTGGCTACCGGCGCCAGGCCGCCGGCTACCAAGACGCTTCCGGCGAACCGGGCGACCGCGGCTACCAGTCGGCCGTGGCCACGGATACCTTTCCCCCGGCCAGGAACGGCTATGGCTCTTCGGTCGGCTACGGCCAGGCCGACGGCTACGGCGACGGGCGGGACGGGTCCGACTGGACCGAAAACGGCTACGGCGGCAATGGCTGGAGCGACACCGGGAACGGCAACGGCAATGGCTGGAGCGACACCGGCAACGGCTACGGTCCGGGCGCTTTCCCCAGCGGCGGCTACACCGGGGGTATCAACGGCTACGCCGGGGCAGCAGACGACTTCGCCGAGAGCGCGCGAACGGCTACGGCGGCCCCAGCAGTAGCTACGGCGGCCCCAGCAGCGGCTACGCCGGAACCGTCGACGGATACCTAGGTGCCGCCGACGGCTACGCCGACGCAGGAGACAGCTTCGCCGGGGGCCCAGACCCCTTCAGCCGCCTCGAGGGTGGCTACGGTCAGGCCACCGACGAGTATGTCAGCGACGCCAGCGGCTACGACTGGAGCAAGAACGGCTACGGCAGTGCCGCGGACGGCTATGCCGAGACTGCGGATGGATACGCCCTGGCTGCAGATGGATACGCTGGGGCTGCAGATGGTTTCGCGGGCTCGGCGGGCTACCTGGGCCCGGGTAGTTACACCGAGCCCGGGTTTTCCGATCCCATGCTGGTGGCTCCCGACGCCGGTGTCGATCCGTACCGCTGGCAGGCCGACCAGGACCGCAGGCGGGAAGCGAGTCGGCGCGGGCTGGCCGTCGGCGCGGTGACGGGGTTCCTCGCCGCGGCCGTCGCGATCGGCGTCTCCACCCTGGCCGCGGGGTTCGTCCGGCCCCAGGCCTCGCCGATGGCCGCCCTGGGCAACGTGTTCATCGACCGGACGCCGACGGCGCTGAAGAACGCCGTGGTGCAGCATTTCGGCACCCACGGCCGGACCGTGCTGCTGCTCGGCATGTACGTCGCCATCGCCGCCCTCGCGGTCGGGATCGGGGTGCTGGCCCGGCACGCCGCCGCGCCCGGCGTGGCCGCCCTGGCGGCGTTCAGCCTGATCGCCGCCTTCGTGACGATCACCAGGCCGGGAGGCCGCGTGAGCGACGTCGCCCCCGCGATTATCGGCGGCATCGCCGGCGTCGTGGCGCTGCTGTGGCTGACGCAGGCGTCGGCCCCGTCCCAAAGGCTCCAAAGAGTCCCGCCGCTAAGGCCAGCGCGCGGCAACGGCCGAAGGAGGGCATGATGACGACCTTCGACCGGCGTAAGTTCCTGACCGTAAGCGGCGTCACCGCCGCCACGGCGGTCACGGCCGGGGTCGGCGGCTGCGCCCTGACCAGCAAGCACACCCCCGCGAACACGTCGACGGCCAAGCTCGGCGCTCCTACCGCCACGCCGACGGCGACCGCCACGCCAACAGCGCTGCCCGCCGCGGCGTACAAGCCGCCGCCCCTGGCCACCTCGCTGAACATCCCGGGCATTTCCCCCTTCTACACGCCGAACGCGGATTTCTACCGGGTCGACACCTCTCTGGTCGTCCCTCAGCTCTCGTCATCGACCTGGCAGGTGAAGATCCACGGCATGGTCGACCACCCGATGACGATCACGTTCGACGAGCTGATGAAGATGCCCATGATCGAGCAGGACATCACCTTGACCTGCGTCTCGGAAGCGGTGGGCGGCGGCTACATCGGCAACGCCCGCTGGCAGGGCACGCTCCTGGCTGACGTGCTGCGCAAGGCGGGAATACAGTCGGGTGCCGACCAGATCGTCATGCGCGACGTCAAGGGGATGACCATCGGCGTGGCCACCGAGCCGGTCATGGACGGCCGGAAGTCACTGCTCGCGGTGGGTATGAACGGGCAGCCACTGCCCCAGGAACACGGGTACCCGGTGCGGGTGGTGGTACCCGGACTATACGGCTACGTGTCCGCGACCAAATGGGTGGTGGACATGGAGTTCACTACGTTCGGCGCGTTCAACGCCTACTGGGTGAAGCAAGGCTGGTCCCAGCAAGGGGTAATCAAGACAGAATCCCGCATCGATGTGCCGAAGGGTCGGAGCAGCCTGACCGCGGGCCAGGTGACCATCGCCGGCGTCGCCTGGGCGCAGCACCGCGGCATCGAAGCCGTCGAGGTATCCGTCGACGGCATCTGGTACGAGGCGAAACTCGCCCCTCAGGACACGATCGGTACCTGGCGTCAGTGGTACTACGTCTGGAACGCTACCGCTGGGCAGCATGTACTCCAGGTCCGGGCCACTGACAAGACCGGCTACACCCAGACCGCGGTGGTGCAGAAGACTCTAGCCGAACGGCGCGACCGGGTACCACACCATCCGGGTCACCGTCACCTAAGCCAGCCGCTGGCGCGCACCCGCTTTGCGCACCAGCGGCTATTCCTCGGGCCCGCTGGCCGCCGCCCACCCCCGCTCGGGTGGCGGTCAGCGGGCACGCAGGGCTCAGCGGGCACGCAGGGCAGAGAGCAGGTCATCGAGCGCGTCCAGGTTGTGCGCGCTCACCACCGCGTCGCAGTACGGCCACGCGGCGGCCATGCCACCGACCTCCGGGCGGTAACGCGGGGACTGGGTGCGCGGATTCGCCCACACGATCCGGTGCGCCACCCGGGACAGCCGCGCCATCTGGGCCCCGAGCAGCTCGGGCTCGCCGGTCTCCCAGCCGTCGGAGATGATGAGGACCACCGCTCCCCGGGCCATCCCCCGGCTGCCGTAGTGGTCGTTGAACTCCTTGAGCGCGGCGCCGATCCTGGTCCCGCCCGACCAGTCGGGAGCCGCCTCGCCCGCCTTGGCCAGCATCGTGTCCGGGCTGGCCGCGGCGAGCGCCGGTGTCAGCCTGGTCAGCCTGGTCGCGAAGCTGAACACCTCGGGCCGGTTCTGACCCGACGACCCGCCGCGCACCTGGCCGCCGTTGATGGCGTACAGGAGCAGCAACAGCGCGCGGGCGTACGGTTCCATGGAGCCCGAGATGTCGCACAGCACCACCAGGCGGCGCGGCCGGACCCGGCGCGCCCGGCGCGCGAGCCGGATCGCCTCGCCGCCGCTGCGCCGCGCCAGCCGCAGCGTCCGGCGCAGATCCGGCCGCTTGCCGTCGCGGGCCGGACGGTACCTGCGGGTCCGGCGGGGCGGCACGGCCAGGGTCATCTCGCGCATCAGCGTGACCAGCTGCCGCAGTTCGGCCGGGGACAGCTCGGTGAAGTCACGGCCGCGCAGCCGCTCGGCGGCCGAGGCGACGTGGCGAAGCGCCGCGCCTCGGCCAGCGGCTCGTCCCCGTCATCGGCGGCTGAGCCGCTCGCCGATACCTGCATCCCCGCCGTCCAGCCGCCAGGATCACCCTGGGACCGGGAGGGCTGCGGGCCGCCGTCGGTATCGGCGCGCTGGAACGCGGGCTGGACGGGCGGCAGTAGATCCCGGACCGGCGAGGGGGTGCCGAACAGCGCGGCGAACACCCGGTCGAACGTGGTCATCTGGCCCGGGTCAGACACCATCGTGGCCAGGGCACAGGCGCGGAGCTCGGCCACGGAGGAGGCGCCCATGACCGTCACGGCGCGGGCCAGCCGCTCGCACCGGTCCGGGCCGACCGGCAGCCCCGCGGTATGCAGGGCGACCCCGAGGCCCGCCGCCATCGAAGCCACATCCGGCGGGGGCTGCAGCTCGGTCAAGGTCTCCGGCTCACTCAAGGGAGCCGATCACCGCCGGCAGGCCCGCCCGGCGCACCGTTTCCTCGTCTTCTGGGTACTTCAGCACCGTGCTCAGGGTCTGGTCGGCCACCGGGGCGGCGAGCTCGGTGGCGCCGAAGACGCTCAGCGCGAAGGCCCAGCTGATCGCCTCCGAGATGCCGGGCGGCTTGGTCAGGTCCAGGCTGCGCAGCCGGTTGACCGCGGTGGCGATCTGTCCGGCCAGCCGCTCCCCCGACTCGGGCACCCGGCGCCTGACGATCTCCGCGACGCGGGCGGTGTCCGGGTAGGCGATCCAGTGATACAGGCACCGGCGCTTGAGCGCGTCGTGCAGGTCCCTGGTCCGGTTCGAGGTCAGCACGGTGACCGGGGGCAGGTTGGCCTTCTGGGTGCCGAGTTCGGGTATCGTGACCGCCGCCTCGGCCAGCAGCTCGAACAGGAAGGCCTCGAACTCGTCGTCGGCCCGGTCTACCTCGTCGATGAGCAGGACGGCGGGACGGGGACCCGGATGCAGCAGGGCCGTGAGCAGCGGCCGCGGCAGCAGGTACTCCCCGGTGAACAGGTCCTTGTCCCGGATGTGCTCACCGGCCGCCTCGGCGAGCCTGATGGCCAGCAGCTGACGCGGATAGTTCCACTCGTACAGCGCCTCGGAGGAGGTAATCCCTTCGTAGCACTGCAGCCGGACCAGCGGGGTGTCGATCGCCGCGGCCAGGGCCTTGGCGGCCTCGGTCTTGCCGACGCCCGGCTCGCCCTCGAGCAGGATCGGCTGCCCCATCCGGACGGCCAGGAAGAGCGCCGCCCCGAGCTGGTCGCCCGCCAGGTAGCCGACCGACTCCAGGGCGGCGGACAACGCGCCGACCTGCGGGAACCGGTCATCGAGGTCATGTGTCACTGTGCTGCTCACAGGTGTCCTGTCAGAAGTCGGCGTTATCCAGACGGTCAGTTCGCAATAACGCTCAAGGTGCGAGTTTATCTTTCCGCGCCCACCAGGCCGGTCAGGTGATGGCCAGGTCCGTGCGCAGCGGGCGGCCCTGGATGGCCCGCCAGACCTGGGCCGGGGTGAGCGGCATGTCCGCGTGCCGCACGCCGTACGGCCGCAGCGCGTCGATCACCGCGTTGACCACCGCCGGCGGCGACCCGACGGTGGCGGACTCCCCCACCCCCTTGGCCCCGAGCGGGTGGTGCGGCGACGGGGTGACGGTCATGCCGAGCTCGAAGGACGGGCACTCCAGCGAGCTGGGCAGCAGGTAGTCCATGAACGAGCCGCCCAGGCAGTTGCCGTCGGAGTCGAAGGCGATCGACTCCATCAGCGCCATCCCGATCCCGTCCGCGAGCCCGCCGTGCACCTGGCCCTCGACGATCATCGGGTTGATCCGCACCCCGCAGTCGTCCACCGCGATGAACCGCCGGACGCGATACCTCGCCGGTGCCCGGGTCCACGTCGACCACGCAGATGTACGCGCCGAACGGGTAGGTGAGGTTCGGCGGGTTGTAGACGCAGGTCGCGTCCAGCTGGCCCTCGACGCCTTCCGGCAGCTCCAGGTGAGAGTGCGCGGCCAGCGCGATCTCGGCGATCGTGTGGCCGGAGTCCGGGTCGCCCCGGACGAACCACCGGCCGCGTTCCCACTCCAGGTCGGCGGGGTCGACCTCGAGCATGGCCGAGGCGACGATGCGGGCCCGCTCGCGGACCTTCCTGGCGACGATCGCGGTGGCCGCACCGGACACCGGCGTGGACCGGGATCCGTAGGTACCGAGGCCGAACGGCGTCTGGTCCGTGTCCCCGTGCACGACCTCCACGTCATCGGGGGAAACGCCGAGTTCCTCCGCGACGATCTGGGCGAAGGTGGTCTCGTGCCCCTGGCCCTGGGTCTGCACCGAGATCCGCAGCACCGCGGTCCCCGTCGGGTGGATGCGCAGCTCCACCCCGTCCGCCATGCCGAACCCCAGGATGTCCATGTGCTTGCGGGGACCCGCCCCGACGGCCTCGGTGAAAAAGCTCATGCCGATACCCATCAGGTGACCGCGGGCTCGTTCGGCCTCCTGCTCTTTTCTTAGCTCGTCATAGCCTGCCATGTCCATGGCCAGGCGCAGTGTCCGCGGGTAGTCACCGGAGTCGTACACCCAGCCGGTCTGGCAGGTGTAGGGGAACTGCTCGGGCCGCAGCAGGTTGCGCATCCGCACCTCGGCCGGGTCCAGGCCCAGCTCGAAGGCCAGCACGTCGACCATCCGCTCGACCAGGTAGACCGCCTCGGTGATGCGGAACGAGCAGGAGTACGCCACCCCGCCCGGCGCCTTGTTCGTGTACACGCCGGTCACCTGGCAGTGCGCGGCCTCCAGGTCGTAGGAGCCGGTGAACACGCCGAAGAACCCGGCCGGGTACTTGCTGGGCTGGGCGACGCCGTTGAACGCGCCGTGGTCGGCGAGCACCGTCACCCGCACCGCCCTGTATCGTGCCGTCCCGGCTGGCCGCCAGCTCGCCGCGCATGTGGAAGTCGCGGGCGAAACACGTGGACATCAGGTTCTCCGACCGGTCCTCCATCCACTTCACCGGCCGGCCGGTGAGCATCGAGCCGGCGATCGCGCACAGGTAGCCGGGATAGATGGGCACCTTGTTGCCGAACCCGCCGCCGATATCCGGCGAGATCACCCGGATCTTGTGCTCGGGCACGCCCGTCACCATGGCGTACAGGGTCCGGTGCGCGTGCGGGGCCTGGCTGGTGGCCCAGACCGTCAGCTTGCCGCTCACCCGCTCGAAGTCCGCGACGATCCCGCAGGTCTCCAGCGGCGCCGGGTGCACCCGCGGGTAGAGCATGTCCTGGGCTGACCGTCACCTCGGCGTCGCGGAACACCTGCTCGGTGCGGGCGGCGTCGCCGGCCTCCCAGTCGAAGATGTGGTTGTCGGCGCGGCCGAGGTCGTCGCGGATGACCGGCGCCCCGGCGTCCAGCGCGCGGCGCGCGTCGACCACCGCGGGCAGCGGCTCGTACTCCACGTCGATCAGCTCGAGGGCGTCCCGGGCGGAGTAGCGGTCCTCGGCGACCACGAACGCCACCTCCTGGCCCTGGAACCGGACCTTGTCGGTGGCCAGCACCGCCTGCGTGTCGCCGGACAGGGTTGGCATCCAGGCCAGGTTCCTCGCTGTCGCAGCGTCTCGCCGGTGATGACCGCCTCGACCTTGGGATGCGCCTCCGCCGCGACGGTGTCGACGGACACGATGCGAGCGTGCGGGTACGGGCTGCGCAGCACCGCCCCGTACAGCATGCCGGGCAGCTGCACGTCGTCCACGTACGTGCCCTTGCCGCGGATGAACCGCTGGTCCTCCTTGCGCAGCATCCGGCCGAAGCCCGCGGGGGCCCCGTTATTGGCGCTGCTGTTGGCGCTCATTCGGCTGCCTCCGCGTCGTCCGGTCGTCTCGCCGGGAGTGCTTGGCGGCCCAGCGGATCGACCTGACGATGTTCTCGTAGCCGGTACACCGGCAGATCTGGCCGGAGATGACCTCGCGGATCTCGGCTTCGGCCGGATCGGGATTGTGGTCGAGCAGCCAGCGCGCGGTCATCATCATGCCGGGCGTGCAGAAACCGCACTGCAGGCCGTGGCACTCGATGAACCCCTCCTGCACCGGGTCAAGCCTGCCGTCCTGCTCCAGGCCCTCGACAGTCCGTACCGAACGTCCGTCGGCCATCGCCGCGAGCACCGTGCACGACTTGACCGGCGTGGCGTCCAGCCACACCACGCAGCTGCCGCAGTTCGACGTGTCGCAGCCCCAGTGGCTGCCGGTCAGGCCGAGTTCGTCGCGCAGGAAGTGGATGAGCAGCAGCCGGGGCTCCACGTCGCGCGCGTACTCGGTGCCGTTCACGGTCACCGCCACCCGCATGGTCATGTTGGGCGGCCCGCGCGTCGGCGGCCCGGCGCAGCGCGCGGGCGGTGAGTTCGGCGACCAGGTGCCGCTTGTAGTCCTCGGGTCCGCGCTGGTCGGCGACGGGATGACAGTGCTCGGCGGCGATCGCCCCGGCCGCCGCGAAGCTGTCTTCGTCGGCGGGGCGGCCGACGAGGAACTCCTCGGCCTCGGCGGCCACGAAGTGCTCGGCGCCGACCGCGGTCAGGCCGAGGCCGGCCGAGGCGATGACCGGTTCGTGGTTCCCGCCTTCGCCGACACGGAGCACCGCGCCGGCGGCGGCGACCGACCAGTCACCGATCCGCCGCGCCACCTTCTCGTACGCGCTGCCCGTGCCGGGCTGCACCGGGACCCGGACCTCGGCCAGCAGCTCGCCGCGACCGATGACGGTCTCGTAGGGACCGAGGTGGAACTCCCTGACCGGGACCAGCCGGTCGCCGTCCTGGCCGCGGATGACCGCGGTCGCCCGAGCCGCGGCGAACGCCGCGGACAGGTCCTCGGACGGATCGGCCTGGCACAGCGACCCGCCGACCGTTCCCCACAGCCGGACGATCGGGTCCGCGACGACCCGCTCGGCGTCGTGGAAGATCGGGAAGTGCTCGCCCGCGACGGCCGAGTCGAGCAGGTCCGCGTGCCGGGCCAGGGCGCCGATGCGCAGCTGGCCGCCGTCCAGCCTGATGTAGGCGAGCTCGGCCAGCCCGTTGATGTCGACGAGCATCTCGGGCTGGGCCAGCCGCAGCTTCATCATCGGGATGAGGCTGTGGCCGCCCGCGACGACGCGGGTGTCCGGCCTGCTCAGCAGCGACAGCGCATGCTCCACGCTGGTCGCCCGCTCGTATTCGACCTGCGACGGGACCTGCATGTAATGCATCATTCGGCCTGGGTGGGCATTGCGCAACCGCGCTTAAGCCTTCGCTAATCCGGCCAGGTCCGGGCGGCCGCGGTCAGCGGCCGCCAATGTCCTCGCTCCACACCTGCGGGTAGCGCTGCTGGAACTCGCGCATGGCGGCCACGCAGTCCTCGTCATCGAGCAGCACGATCTCCACGCCGCGGTCGGCCAGGAAGCCGAGGTCGCCTTCGAAGGTCTCCGCCTCGCCGACCACCACCCGGGGGATCTGGAACAGCAGGATCGCGCCGCTGCACATCTGGCACGGAGACAGCGTGGTGTACAACGTCGTGTCGTGGTAGGACGGCCGCCGGCCGGCGTTGCGCAGGCAGGCGATCTCGCCGTGCGCCACCGGGTCGCCGCGCTGCACCCGCTCGTTGTGCCCGGCCGCGACGACCTGCCACCCTCGGCCAGCACTGCCCGCGGCGAGCACCGCCCCGACCGGCACGCCGCCGGCGTCCAGGCTGACCCGCGCCTGGCCGAGGGCCAGCGCCATCATCTCGCGATCGGCCTGATCGGCTTGCCCGTATCCCATGCCGGCTTACGCTACCGGACCAGCCGCCACACCACGCCGATGCCGGTGCCCGCCGGCGGGAGCGGGTCTATGGCGCGCTGCCCGACCTCGGTGAAGCCGAGCTTGCGCGGCACCCCGCCGCTGGCCACGTTCAGCTCGTCGTGCACGATCTCAAGCCGCTGCACGCCGGGGAGCCGGAACGCCTGCTCCACCAGCGCCGCGGCGGCCGCCGTGGCCAGGCCGCGGCGGGTGTAGGCCCGGTGCACCCAGTAGCCGATCTCCAGCCCGCCCGGCCCGATCCTGGCCATCAGGCCGATGCCGCCCGCCAGGACGCCTCCGGTCGTGATGGCGTAGTTGTAGGCGGTGCCGTTCTCCCAGTCCTGGATCGAGCTGGCCAGGAATTCCGCCGCCGACTCCCGGCTGTAGTTCGCCGCCCACGGCAGCCACGGGCGCAGGTGGTCAGCGGAGTCGGTCACCGCCTGGACGATCGCGTCGAGGTCATCCTCGCGGTAGCGCCGCAAGAGGACCGGACCGTGCTCGATTTGCTCTTCCGGGCGTGCGCTCATCCGCTCATGCTCGCGGTCGGGCGGGGGGAGCACAATGCCTTTCCCCGGCGGGTATCGCCGGCCCGGCCACTCGTAGCACAGCTCCTCACCGACCCGCAGCCGCGCCCAGCGGGACGCCTCCACCTGCAGCGCCCGCGCGGCGGCGGCGATCACGGCCGGATCCACGTCCGTCTCGGGCAGGACAGAAAGCTTGGCGTCCGCCAGCCGCCTGATCTTGTCCGGCGTCAGGTGGTCCAGCGCCGCGGCGCTGGACACCAGGTCGGCGAGGAGTTCGGCCCGCAGGCCCTGACGCCGCCCGCTGCGCAGCAGCTGAGCCGAGCGCTCGGCCGCGTGCGGCGGGCGGCGGCCGCTGATGTACCGCATGCTGTCGAAGACGACACCCGCCGCGATGCCGCCCCAGATGCCGTCCCGGATACGCAGTTCCCGCTCGACGACCAAGTACATGATGTCGTGCGGCAGCCGGGGCCCGGCCGTTCCGCCGTACAGCCGGTACACCACTCCGTCGTCCCGTTCCACCAGCGCGTAGGCGTGCTGGTGGTCAGGCAGCCGGGGAAACGTCACGCGCATATCCCCACTATGCGGACGCACCGGACGGCGCGGCTAATGGTTTTCGCCAGACGGTGTTAGCCCGGTCGGCGCCAGCCAGGTTGGCGCCATGCCGTAAGGTGGCCGACCGTGGCGGGACGCGGGACGACGGCGACGATGGCGCTCGAGCGGGCCGGGATCGCGTTCACGGTGCACGAGTACGCCCACGACCCCAGGCACGAGTCCTACGGCCACGAGGCGAGCGAGGCCCTGGGCGTCTCGCCGGACCGCGTGTTCAAGACGCTGATCGCCGAGGTGGACGGAACCCTGGTGGCCGGAGTGGTCCCGGTGGAGGGCCAGCTCGACCTCAAGGCGCTGGCCGCGGCCTCGGGCGGCAAGAAGGCCGCCATGGCCCAGGTGGCGGCGGCCGAACGGGCCACCGGGTACGTGGCTGGCGGCATCTCCCCGGTCGGCCAGCGCAAGCGCCTCCCGGTGGTGCTGGACGCGTCCGCGATGAGCTTCGCCACCGTGTTCTGCAGCGGCGGGCGGCGCGGCCTGGAGATCGAGCTCGCCCCCGCCGACCTGGTCCGGGCCGCCGACGCGAAGGTCGCCAGCATCGGCCGGCCGGGATCGTGACTCGTTCCTGCTCCCGAATCCTTACCGCCGACGGTAGGCGTCGGAGCGATGTTGTATGTCCTGGACGACCACAATGCGCTTTGATTCATCGATTCTGTACAGGACGCGCCACTGGGCACCGAGCCGGGCGCTATGGAAGCCAACCAGCTTGTCCCGGAGCGGCTTGCCGACACGGTAGGGCGCTTCGAGAAGCGGTCCGGTGATGAACTCGACGGCTGCGGCGGCCACGTCCTCCGGGAGTAGCTCAGAGATCGCGCGCCGGGCCGGACGGGTCATTCCGAGCTCGTATAGCTCCGCGGTCACCGCTTGCGCTCAGTGAGCAGTGCACGCGCAGCTTCGACCCCGTAGACGACATCACCAGCCTGCTCGGATTCGCGGGCCTCGGCCAGGCCCCTGAGCGCGGCCGGATCGGCGAGGATCTCGGCGGTTTCGCGCATCGAAAGGTACTCCTCGATTGCGACCAGAACCGTCTGTTGCACGCTGCGGTGTTCAATCTCAGCCACCTGCTTAAGCTGGTCCTCAACCTCGGGCGGCAAACGAAGAGTCATAGCCATACCGTTATGGTATCATAATGGTGCGCATTGAGCCCGCCGTGATCAGGCCGTGCGACGGTGGAAGAGCCAGGTCCTGTGGACCGAGGTGCAGGTGCGTCCGGCTCTGGGACTATGCGTGACGACGCGGTAAACATAAGGTTTCAGTTATCAGGTGGCGCCGTGGCCTGGCGGGCTTGCCTGGCTGTTCGGTTGCCGTCAGCGGTCATGATCGGGGCGTTGGCTTCATGAGCAAGATGTCTCCGGGTGTTCTCGCCCCGCCGCACGAGATACTCACGCCGGATGAGTGGCGCTCCAGGGGCCGCGAGCGGCGCAGGCTGGTGGGCCGCTCGAGCCACTCGCAGTGGACGCCGCCGCAGGACCGGCCGGACCCGGTTGCGATTCTCGAGGAGCAGGCCAGGACCCGGGTACGGGATCTAGTACCGATCCGCTACGGGCGCATGGCGGCCTCGCCGTTCGCCTACTTCCGTGGCGCGGCAGCGCCGATGGCATGGGATCTCGCGCACACGCCCACGACCGACATCCGGGTGCAGGCTTGCGGAGACGCGCATCTGCTGAATTTCGGCATGTTCGCCGCGCCTGACCGGCGGCTGGTCTTCGACGTCAACGACTTCGATGAGACGCTTCCGGCGCCGTTCGACTGGGATGTCAAGCGCCTGGCCGCGAGCTTCGCGATCGCCGCGCGAGACAATGGCTTCGGTGACCGCGAGGCCCGTACCGCGGCGCGTCTGGCCGTGCGCAGCTATCGCACCGAGATGGCGAACTATGCCGCGATGCGGTTCCTGAAGGTCTGGTACTCCAGGATCGATATCGACGAGGTCAGCAGGCTGTTCGACACGCTCCAGCCGAAGGAGGCGGTGCGCCGCCGCCACCGGGACATTGCCAAGGCGCAGCGCCGCACGAGCCTGAAGGCGTTCCTGAAGATGTGCGACCAGGTTGAGGGGCAATACCGCATCCGGCCGGCCCACCCGGTGATCGTCCGCTTCCCCATCGAACGCCACCCAGGCGTCCTGGAGGAGCTGCGGCACGCCGTCGCGCGGTACCAGGAGACGGTGGAGGAGGACCGGCGCGAGGTGCTGCGCCGCTACTATTTCGGCGATTTCGCGCGCAAGGTCGTGGGCGTCGGGTCGGTCGGCACCGAGGCGTTCGTCTTGCTGCTCCTCGGCGACCGCGCCGACGAGCCGCTGTTCCTGCAGGTGAAGGAGGCCCAGGAGTCGGTGCTGGCCCCTTTCGCCGGCAAGAGCGAGTACCAGCACCAGGGCGAGCGGGTGGTCAGGGGCCAGCGGCTCACGCAGGCCGCTACCGACCCGTTCCTGGGCTGGACCAGCGGCATCGGAACCAGCGGCGCGGCTATCAAGGACTACTACGTGCGTCAGCTGCGCGACATGAAAGGCAGTATGAGCGTCCCGTTGATGGACCCGCTCCAGCTCAACTACTACGGCACGCTCTGCGGCTGGGCGCTTGCCCGGGCGCACGCCCGGACCGGGCGGGCCAGCCTGATCTCCGGCTACCTGGGCGGCAGCGAGGACTTCGACCACGCTATCGCGGATTTCGCAATCGCCTATGCCGACCAGAACGAGCAGGATTACCGGCGGCTGCTCGAAGCCATCTTGGCCGGGCGGGTGCTGGCGACGGTCGAGCGTTAATAGCGTCGGCCGGGTCGTCCGCGCCGGTCAAGGCTCGGACGTGGCCTGTTCGGAGTCCCTGGATGCCCGGAGACCATCCTCGGCGGAGGAGTCGTCCGGGGAACTCTCGGACGCGGCGTCCTGCGCCGGCCCGGCATCACCGGGCGGCCCAGCGCCACCGTCGGTGACGTCACCGCCAACGGCGGGAGCGACGGCCGCGACGGGACCCGCCGCGGTGGCGGCACCTTCGGGCAGCGCCCGGCGCTGGCTGCGGTAGAACCAGACCGCGCCGATCACCGCCAGCGCGGAGGCGATGTATATGTTCAGGCGCAAGCCGAAGATGTACACCGAGGAGTCGATGCGCAGCGATTCCTCGAAGATCCGGTACGCGGAATAGCCGAAGACGTACAGCGCGAACAGGCCGGGCGGCTTGATCGTGCGGTGGTGACCGAGCCAGACGAGCACGGCCGCCCAGGCGAAGTCGAAGATCAGCTCGTAGAGGAAGGTCGGCTGGAAGGTACTGAAGTGCAGGTCGGCGGCGGGGATCCCGCCGGACGCGCGGTACTGGAAGGG